>JAACPW010000032.1 GCA_009995225.1 Sphingomonadales bacterium
CCGACAAGTCTCCGCGACCCATGACTGCTCCTCAAAAAGCAGTCTTGAATCAGAACTCAGGGCAAATGGGAATCTCTTTTGTCAACACAGCCTAGATCATCTCATCCTCATCCAGTTCAGCCCTGGTCAACGCATCTTCGGGATTTCCGGCTGAAGACTTCGATGATTATGTGCGGCATCAAGGCGCCAGTCGACGCGAAATTCTATCGTCTGAACGTCCGCCTCCGGCGAGCCCAGCGTTCGGGCCTATTACCGACATTGGGTCGGTTTAAGACACGGCTGAATGCTGCGCCGCGCGCTGCCTCCAAGAACGTGTGATCATCAGACCGCAGACCGCGCCGCCAACTGCTGCTGCGGCCCCTCCACTGGTCCAATCGAAAAGCGTCCGCCCGATAAACAGCACTACCAAGCCAACCGCGAACCCGGTGACAATCGCGAGAAAGAACGCCTTCATCGAAAAAACCCTTTCAGCTTCAGTGCTCTTTCTAGAGGAAAAGCTTCATGGCGGAAATGGGGTCGCTAGCCGAACGGCTGCTTTTTGCTAAGAGACCTAAAAAAGCAGCCATATTCCTCCGGCACGCGCCTTTGCGGCCCAATCCCTCATAAAGTGAAACAAACGATCAGGATTTCAATGGGTAACATCGACATCTACGGCATTCCCAATTGCGATACGGTGAAGAAGGCCCGCGCCTGGCTCGACCGGAACGGCCTCGCCTGCACCTTCCACGACTACAAGAAGGAAGGCGCCGATCCCGCGAAGATCGAAGCGTGGATCGCGGCGGCGGGGCTCGATGCGGTGGTGAACCGCAAAGGCACCACCTTTCGCAAGCTGTCGGACGCCGAGAAGGCGCTGGCGGCGGACAGTCACACGGCTGTCGCTTTGCTGGTTCAGCAGCCCTCCATCATCAAGCGGCCTATCGTGGAACACGCCCACGGAATTCTGGTCGGTTTCAAGGAAGACGAATGGTCCGCAGCCTTGCTTTGATTGTCGCTCTGGCGCTGGCGCCGGTTCCGGTGGCGGCGCAGGATATGCTGATCATCGCGCACCGCGGAGCCAGTGCCGAGCGGCCCGAGCACACGCTCGCCGCCTATGAGCTCGCGATCGATCAGGGCGTGGATTACATCGAGCCCGATCTGGTCTCGACGAAGGATCTGGTGCTGGTCTCGCGCCACGAAAACGAACTGTCGGGCACCACAGATGTGGCGAGCCGCGAGGAATTCGAGGATCGCCGCCGCGACAAGACCATCGACGGGCAGAAGGTGGCCGGCTGGTTTGCCGAGGACTTCACCCTCGCCGAACTGCGCACACTGCGCGTGAAGGAGCGTATCCCCGGCTTAAGGCCCGCCAATGCGCGGTTTGACGGGCTCTATCAGGTGCCGACGCTGGCCGAGATCGTCACCCTCGTTCGCGCCAAGGAGGCAGCGACCGGCAGGCGGATCGGGCTCTATCCCGAATTGAAGCACCCCAATTTCCTGTTGCAGAACGAAGGGATCGACATGGTCGATCTGCTGCTGCGCGAATTGCAGACCTTGGGCATCACGCCCGCCGATCCAGTCTTCATCCAGAGCTTCGAAATTGCGCCCCTGCAACGCCTCAAGCAGCGCGGCGACGGCTTCAAACTGGTGCAGCTCGTCTTGCCTGTCGGTGGCCCGGCGGACGAACCGGCGATGCGCTATGCCGACATGGTGACGCCGACGGGGCTGGCCGATGTCGCCAAATATGCCGACGGCGTGGGGGCCAATATCCTGATGATCCTCGGCGCAGATGGCACGCCGACGTCGCTGGTGGCCGATGCCAAGGCGGCGGGGCTACCCGTCCACGCATGGACCGTGCGGCCGGAGAACGAATTCCTGCCTGCGGCGCTGCGAACCGGCGATGATCCAAAGGCCCGCGGTTGCGGCGATGTGCAGCTGGCAGCGATGCTGAAGGATGCAGGGGTAGCAGGCGTGTTCAGCGACGGGCCGCTGAAGGGCCGCAGCTGCCCCTAAGCCCGCTGCGCGCTCAGAATGTAGTTCAGCGCCATATCGTCCGACAGGTGCAGCCCCTTGCCCGGCCGCCACGCGATGCCGCGTTTCGCCGTTACCGTCAGGCCTGCGTCTGCCAGCAGTGCCTCGAACTCGTCAGGCGTGATGAAATCCTCCCAGTGGTGCGTACCCTTGGGAACGTAGCCCACCGCTTCGGCAGCGCCGACGAGCAATACGCGGCTTGTGGCGGTGCGGTTGGGGGTGGACATGACCAGCAAGCCATCTGGCGCCAAACGCGCCGTCACATCGCGCAGGAAGGCCGTCTTGTCCGCCACGTGCTCGATCACCTCGACACAGGTGACAAGGTCGAAGGTGCCGATATCCAGCCCCGCAACCTCGCCCGCCATATAGCGGATACCGAGGCCCATCGCCTCCGCATGGGCCGCCGCCGCCGACACGTTCTCCGCCGCCGCATCAACGCCTGTCACATTGGCGCCGAGCCGTGTCAGCGGTTCGCATACCAGCCCGGCCCCGCAGCCGATATCCAGCGCGGATTTGCCCGCTAGCGGCTTTGCCTGCGCCGCCGTGTCTGGCCAATGCGCATCGATCGCATCGCGGATGAACGCCATGCGCACCGGGTTGACCTGATGCAGGCTGGCCATCGGCCCTTTGGGGTTCCACCAGTCGCGCGCGAGCCCTGCGAAGAAATCGGCTTCCTCGGGACGGATCGTTACATTGGAGTTCCTGGCTGATACGTTTGCGTTTCCCATGAACGCCCCTTAACAGCGCCCGCGAACACTCACCAGCAGGAGCTGCATCTTGGCCCGCATTGTGATGAAATTCGGCGGCACGTCGATGGCCGGGACGGAACGCATTCGCCGCGTGGCCAATCTCGTGCGCGCGCAGGCCGCGCCCAAGCCCGACGGCACCTGCGATTCGGTCGTTGTGGTCGTCAGCGCGATGGCGGGGGAGACGGACCGGCTGGTCAACTTCTGCCGTGAGGCCAACCCGCTGTATGACCCGGCGGAATATGATGTGGTCGTCGCCAGTGGCGAACAGGTGACCAGCGGGTTGCTGGCGCTGACCTTGCAGGCGCTGGGCTGCAAGGCCCGAAGCTGGCTCGGCTGGCAACTGCCGATCCAGACCGTCGAAGCCCACGCCAAAGCCCGCATTGACGCCATCGATGCGCCGGCGCTGACTGCGGCACTGGACGCGGGCGAGATTGCGGTCATTCCGGGCTTTCAAGGCGTGTCAGGCGATGGCCGCATCACGACTCTGGGGCGCGGCGGGTCTGACACCTCGGCCGTGGCTGTCGCCGCCGCGATCGGCGCGGATCGCTGCGACATCTACACCGATGTCGATGGCGTCTACACCACAGACCCGCGCATTGTCGCCAAGGCACGCAAGCAGAAGGCGGTGACATACGAGGAAATGCTCGAACTCGCTTCCGTGGGCGCCAAGGTGCTTCAGACTCGCTCCGTGGGCCTTGCGATGAAGGAAAAGGTGCGGGTGCAGGTGCTGTCGAGCTTTATCGGCGAAGGCGCCCCGCCCGCCGACGATCTGCCCGGAACGATGATCGTTTCGGAACAGGAAATGGACGAATTGGTGGAGAATGGCCTGATGGAACGCCAGCTTGTGACCGGCATCGCACATGACAAGAACGAGGCCAAGGTGATTCTCACCCGCGTGCCCGACCGGCCCGGCGCGGTCGCCAACATCTTCGAGCCGCTGGCCGCGGCGTCGATCAATGTCGACATGATCATTCAGAACGTCGGGCGCGACAAGGGCGAGACCGACGTGACCTTCACCGTGCCTCAGTCCGACCTCGCCCGCGCGCAGGCGCTGCTGGAGGATCGCCGCGACGCAATCGGCTTCAATCGCATCATCACCGACAGCAAGATTGCCAAGATCAGCGTCGTGGGCGTCGGCATGAAAAGCCACGCCGGCGTCGCCAGCACGATGTTCCGGGCGCTGTCGGATCGCGGGATCAACATCCAGGCGATTTCCACCAGCGAAATCAAGGTCAGCGTCATGATCGACGAGGACGAGACCGAATTGGCCGTGCGCGTGCTGCACACGGCGTATGGGTTGGACGCGGTTAGCTGAAAGGTAGCCCGGTTCGCCGGAATTAACCAATTTCGCTAAAGGCGCTTTAATCTTTGGGGTCGGACTGTGTGCGCTCTACCAAAGAGCAAAAGGGCGCACACCATGGCCATCAAAGCCCACCTCGACCAGCCGGCAGCGGACGGCGTCGAGCGTTCAACCTCGCAAGATCCCCGCAGGACAGACCGGCGCGCATTGCGGTTCGCTACGAGCGGCACTTTCGGCGCGACCGGAGAGGCAAACGTAACCATCCACAATATTTCTGCGGCCGGGCTCCTGCTTGAAACGGAACTCGCGCTCGCCGAAGGGGAAGGGCTTACGCTCGACCTTCCACAGGCGGGCGTCGTCACAGCAGTAGTGGTCTGGCGCAGCGACCAACTTTATGGCTGTGCCTTCGAACAGGCGATCAGCCCCGCAGGATTGGCAGCGGTTCAGTTGCAGGGCGTTAGCGTCGATGAACCAGCCAAACCGGCGCGAACGCCGCCGTCGATCGCGTCCGGTGAAGCACTGGGTTCACGGATCAACCGGCTGCGGCGCGAGGCGGGATTGACGCTTGCCGATGTGGCCGCCGTGCTCGGAGTCAGCAAGCCGACCGTATGGGCATGGGAAAAGGGCAAGGCCCGACCCCTGCCCGAACGGCTCGATGCAATTGCGGCCACGCTCAACGTCGCTCCGGACGTCCTGCTCTCCAGCCCCAACGAAACCGGCGACATCGAGACAATCATCACCGCATGCCGCGAACGTATTGCCGAAGCTTGCGAAATCTCCCCGGCGGCGGTCAAAATCATGATTGAATTGTAAACGCCACTCCGCTCACACCACTTAAAGCGCCTACGTACTGCGTGCATTACGTATTGGTTGGACTGACCTGACGAGGAAATATGGTAAACGAAACCAGGAGGCGATTCGTTTTTTAGTCGAGTATGTTTACCTAACTAACAATAACATAAGTTATTTTTGAAGATTTAGCCAAAAGGCTTCGTGAAAATCGAAAATCGTTAGTTACCAAGTAAATCTGACTAAGGGCGAGTTGACGAATTTATCGTTGGACCGCTGGGGCACTGTCGGCATGAAAATTGGTTTAAGTGACGTCGAAGGACACGTCTTGAAGGGTTTGCTGGAAGAATCTTCCGGTGACATCGTGATCCGGCTCGACCGGCGCGGATTCATAATTCACACATCGGCCAACATTGCCGAACTGGGTTTCAATTTTTCGGACGCCTTGCTGCTGCCGCACATTACGGACCTGGCCGATCCAGGACATGCCGCCTTTCTGGGTGATCACGTGGAAGCGGCCTTGGCCGGACAGGCGCAGATTGGTTGGGCGGAGTTTCCCATCATCGCTTGCCCCGAGCGCGACACGTGCCGCGAAATTGAATGCCAGCGCTGGTACGCCTTGAATCTGCGGGCGATGATCGATTCCCGTGGTGCGCCCGATGGCGCCATGTGCTTGATGCGCTCGGTCCAGCACGTGCGCAGCCTCGAAGGTGAATTGCATGCTCGCGCCGTCACTGACCCTTTGACCGGCCTCGCCAACCGTCAGGCCTTCTGCGCCAGCTTGCGTCGCCATCTTGCCAGGGGCGGCGGGCAGATGGTCGCGGTGTTCGCGGTCGATGCGATGCGTGCGCTGCTGATGCGCTACGGCCAGCGCACGGCAGACGAGGTGCTGTGGGGCTTTGCCAAGTTCCTCGAAACCATGGCGCTGCCGGGGCATGAATTGGCGCAGCTGGATGGTGAACGGTTTGCCGTGCTGTTGCCCGAAATGACGTCACGCGGCGCGCGCGAATGGGGGGAAGATGTCATAACGACCTTCGCGCGCCTCGCCGCTCCGGCGTTTGCAAAGGCACCGCAGCTTTCCGCCAGCGCCGGGCTTGCACGGGTGGAATGCACAGTCGATTGGACCTTGCGGGAGGCGGAACTGGGCCTTGTGCTTGCGCGGGCCGGCGGTGGGCAACAAGTGGCCGTGGCGGGGTACAGGCGAGTGGCATAGCGCCCACTGGACTTGGCAGACGAGGCGGCTAAACCCCGCCTATGAGTCATATTGCCACCATCCTGCTGCTCGGTTCGGGCGAACTGGGCCGCGAATTCGTGATTGCTGCCAAGCGCCTGGGTGCGCGAGTAATTGCCTGTGACAACTACGACAACGCACCCGCGATGCAGATGGCAGATGGGCGCGAAGTGTTCTCCATGCTTGATGGCGCGGCGCTAAGGGCCGCGGTCGAAAAGCACCGGCCCGATCTGATCGTCCCCGAAATCGAAGCGATCCGTACCGAAATGCTGGCGGAACTGGAGCGGGATAGCTGGCGGGTGGTACCCTCGGCCCGCGCCGCGCAACTGACCATGAACCGCGATGCCATCCGCGATCTGGCGGCCACCGAACTGGGTCTCGTCACCTCGCAATATGGCTATGCCGAAAGCCTCGCCCAAGCACATGACGTGGCGACGCGCATCGGTTACCCCTTGGTGATGAAGCCGGTGATGTCCTCTTCGGGCAAGGGCCAGAGCAAGGTCGATGACGCCGCGGCACTGGAAGCGGCATGGGCGTATGCCGTCGCCAACATGCGCGGGGACCGGGCGCGGGTGATCTGCGAACAGTTCATCGCCTTCGACTATGAAATCACGCTGCTGACCGTGCGCCACGCCGGCGGCATCACGTTTTGCCCGCCGATCGGCCACCGGCAAGAACGCGGCGACTACCGCGAAAGCTGGCAGCCGGCCGCAATGTCCAAAGGGGCCTTGGCCAAGGCGCAGGAGATGGCCGCCAAGGTGGTCATGGCACTGCAAGGCAGCGGGCGCGGCTGGGGCCTGTATGGCGTGGAGTTTTTTGTTGTCCGGAACGCGGATGGCACCGAGGACGTGATTTTCTCCGAACTCTCCCCCCGCCCGCACGATACCGGCATGGTGACGCTTGCCAGCCAGGATCTCAACGAATTCGATCTTCACGCGCGCGCCATTCTGGGCCTGCCGGTGCCGGATGCAATTATCGCCCGTCCTGCCGCGTCTGCCGTGATCTTGGCCGACCGGGATTGCGACACTTTCACATTTGAAGGACTGGTCGATGCGCTCGCCATTGCGCCGGATGTTGAGGTGCGGCTCTTCGGCAAGCCTGTCACCCGCCCCTGGCGCCGCATGGGCGTGGCGCTGGCCCGCGCCGACACCGCAGCCGCCGCTGTCGACCTTGCCAAGCAGGCCGCCCAGGCCGTGCGGATTGTCTATTCCCCCAACTCGGACTAGGGCGCGGCCATGAATCATCACCCCAACACCGCTGCCATGATGCAGCGCGGCACGGACTTCCTCGGCTGCGACACCGCAATTATGTGCGGTGCGATGAGCTGGGTATCGGAACGCAACCTCGTTGCCGCGATCTCCAACGCGGGCGGCTTTGGCGTGATCGCGTGCGGGGCGATGACGCCCGATATTCTCGATCGCGAAATCGCTGCGACCAAGGCGCTGACCAGCAAGCCCTTCGGCGTCAATCTCATCACCATGCACCCCGCACTGTTCGACCTGATCGACGTGTGCCGCACGCACGGCGTGACCCATGTGGTGCTGGCAGGCGGCATCCCGCCCAAGGGATCTGTCGAAGCCATCAAAGAGGGTGGCGATACCAAGGTGATCTGCTTTGCCCCCACACTAGCGTTAGCGAAAAAGCTGCTGCGGTCGGGCGCGGATGCCATGGTGATCGAAGGGAGCGAAGCAGGCGGCCATATCGGCCCTGTCTCCACCAGCGTGCTGGCCCAAGAAATTCTGCCCGAACTCAGCCCCGATCACCTGGTCTTCGTGGCGGGCGGGATCGGCCGCGGTGAGGCGATTGCCAGCTATCTCGAAATGGGCGCGGCAGGGGTACAGCTGGGCACACGGTTTGCCTGCGCGACCGAAAGCATTGCCCATCCCGATTTCAAAAAAGCCTTCTTCCGCGCCAATGCGCGCGAGGCCGTTGCATCGGTGCAGGTCGATCCGCGTCTGCCCGTGATCCCGGTACGCGCCTTGAAGAACAAGGGCACCGAAGAGTTTACCGCCAAGCAGCGCGAAGTCGCCGCGCTGCTGGATGCCGGCACGGTCGACATGCGCGAGGCGCAACTGCAGATCGAACATTTCTGGGCGGGCGCCCTGCGCCGCGCAGTGGTGGACGGCGATGTCGAAAACGGCAGCGTGATGGCGGGGCAATCAGTCGGCATGGTGACGAAGGAAGAACCCGCCGCCGACATCATTGCGCAACTGATGTCCCAGTGCGAGGCGGCTCTCACCCCGTAAAATGACCACGCCGCTGATCCTTACCCTCACCTGTGCTGACCGGCCAGGGATCACGGCGCGGGTCACGGGCTTCCTGTATGCACGCGGGTGCAACATCCTCGATGCGCAGCAGTTCAACGACCGCGCGGGGAACGGCGGAACCGACCGGTTCTTCATGCGGGTCGTTTTTGACGCCGACAGCGCCAGCGCCGATACCTTGCGCGCCGAATTTGCGGCCTTGGCGCAGGAATACGCTCTGGAATGGACAATGGCGACGGGAAACCGCCCGTGCCGCACCATCATCCTCGTCAGCAAGTTCGATCACTGCCTCGTCGATCTGCTTTACCGCTGGCGAATGGGCGAATTGCCGATCGATCCGGTCGCGATTGTCTCCAACCATCCGCGCGATGCGGCCATTCGGGAGGCAATTGGCGACGTTCCGTTCCATCATATCCCCGTGACGCCGGACACCAAACCCGCCGCCGAGGCCGCGTTGCGCGCGCTCGCCGCAGAAACCGATGCCGAGCTGATCGTGCTGGCGCGCTACATGCAGGTGTTCTCCGATGAACAGTCCGCCCATTTCGCCGGGCGCTGCATCAACATCCATCACAGCTTTCTGCCAGGCTTCAAGGGCGCGCGCCCGTACCACCAGGCCCACGCGCGCGGAGTCAAGATCATCGGCGCGACCGCGCATTTCGTCACCGCCGATCTCGATGAAGGCCCGATCATCCATCAGGATGTTGAGCGAATCACCCATGCCGACAGCCCCGAAGACCTCGTGCGCAAGGGCCGCGACATCGAACGCCGCGTCCTGGCCGAGGCCGTGCGCCTGTTCGCGCAGGAACGCGTGCTGATGAACGGCGGACGGACCGTCGTGTTCAGAGGCTAACGCTGCGCGATCTTCGCTGGGCGTTCCAGCGCCTTATCCTCGTTAGCGCGGTGGATTACGTAGGCGCGGATCGCCTCGATCTCCTCCTTGTTCAAGGATCCTGCAAAGCTTGCCATGCCGTTGGACTTCAGCACCCCGTCATGCACCACGGCGCTCCATGCCTGCGCGCTTTCCAGCGATCCGGCGCGGCGCAGGTCAGGCAGCACGGTTGAGCCCACCGCGCCGGGCGCATGGCACACCGCGCAATAGCGGCCATACTTGGTCTGGCCTACGGCAATTACTTGCGCTGAGGCCTTGCTGGGCGGCGGGTCGAGCGGGAGGTCGGCAAGTTCCGGCTCTGGCGGCAGCTTGGCCGTGCCGCCGATCTTGAACACCAGCAGGCGGCTGATGTTGCGCACGGGTGCCTTGCGGTTGATGAGATCGCCATCGACCGACAGGGCATAGGCCCCGCCCCAGCCCGCCAGCACCGCGACATATTGCTCGCCGTTTACTGTATAGGTCACAGGCGGCGCGACCACGCCGGTCTGGGCGGCGAAGCTCCACAGCTTCTTGCCGTTTGAGGCGTCATAGGCGTTGAACTCGCTGCCCGTGGTCCCCTGAAACACCAGACCCCCTCCAGTGGCCAGCAGGCCGCCGTTCCAGGGGCCGGGATGCTCGACCGTCCAGCGCGCCTTCTGCGCGACCGGATCCCAGGCCACCAGCATCCCCTTGAGAGTGCCGGCGACCTCCTTGCGGAAGCCCCCGTCCGGCGGCAAGTCGCCTGCGCCAAGGTTGAAGCCGACGTTGAAGCCGCGTGCGGTGTCGGGCTTCCAGTCGACTTCAGGCGCGTACATCATCCCCGCTTCGAAGGCCGGGATGTAGACGAGATTTTCGGTCGGGCTGTAGGCCATCGGGTGCCAGTTGTGCCCGCCCAGCGCGCCCGGCGTCACCATGGCAGGCTTGCCGGTCTTGTCGACGCGGGTTTCGGGGTTCTCTATCGGGCGGCCCGTTTCGGGGTCGATCCCGCTGGCCCAGTTCACGCTGACATAGGGCTTGGCGGAGATGAACTTTCCCGTCTCGCGGTCGATCACGTAGAAAAAGCCGTTCTTGGGTGCCTGCATCAGCACTTTGCGGGGCTGACCTTCGATCTCCATGTCGGCGAGCATGATGTGCTGCGTGGCGGTGTAGTCCCAGGTTTCGCCCGGTGTGGTCTGGTAGTGCCAGACATATTCGCCGGTCGAGGGCCGCACGGCGACGATGCTCGACAGATAGAGGTTGTCGCCCTCCCCCGTCCCGTCCTTGCCGGGGCTGCGATAGGCGCGGTTCCATGGGCTGCCATTGCCCACGCCGATATACAGCAGGTCAAGATCGGGATCATAGGCCATCGAGTCCCACACCGTCCCGCCGCCGCCGATCGCATCCGATGCTCCCAGCACGTCCATGTTCCAGGTTTCGGCGGCCTTCTGGAGATAGGCGGGCTGGTCTTTCGCATCTCCGCCTTCGGGCACGGTGTAGAACCGCCACAGTTCCTTGCCGTCATTCGCATCATAGGCCGCGACATAGCCGCGCACGCCAAACTCGGCGCCGCCGTTGCCGATAATGACCTTGCCGTCGATTACGCGCGGCGCGCCGGTGATGGTGTAGCTTTTGGACTGGTCGACTGTGACCGTCTCCCACGCCACAGTGCCGGTATCCCGGTCCAGCGCGACCAGACGGCCATCCAGCGTCCCGAAGAACAGCTTGTCGCCCCACGTCGCCAAGCCGCGGTTGACTACATCGCAGCAGGCCTTGACCGCTGTCTCGCCGGGAACCTGCGGATCATATTCCCACAGCTTTTCGCCTGTGGTCGCGTCGAAAGCCTTCACCTTGCTCCACGCCGTAGTGAGATAAAGCCTGCCGTCGATTACCAGCGGGGTCGCTTCCTGCCCGCGCCCGGTGTCCATGTCGGCAAACCAGGCAAGGCCCAACGCGCCCACGTTTTCGCGGTTGACCCCGTCCAGGGGGGAGTAGCGTTGTTCGGAATAGGTGCGCCCGTGGCTGATCCAGTTGGCCGAATCGCGATCGGCGCCCACCAGCATCGCCGTGGTGATCCCCGCACCGGCTGCATCCGCGCTTGCGAAAACCTCGCTGCAATTCGCTAGCGTTCCTGCTGACAGCAACAAAGCTGCACCGAACGCCCACCGCTTGATATCCATGTTTCCCGCTCTCCCCGTTGCGTTTCGACCTGTTTTGCCGTGCCGTTGTCTTTTGCCGCATGTTGCCGCTTCACACCGGGCTTGTCCATGCCTACCGCTCACGCCTATCAAGGTGGCGAGCGGGAGCCAGGAGAGTCAATCATGTGCGAAGAAAACAAGCTGGCCGAATGGGCCCGAACCACGATCAGCCGCCGCCAGTTTGGCGCCCCCACCGGCGCCGCCGCGCTGGCCGCCTGCGCATCGGGTGAAGGGGAAAGCATAGCGCAGAACTCTGCGCCGGGGCTCAAGGAACGTGGGGTCAATTTCCCCACGGCTGACGGCACGCTCGACGGTTTCTTCGTTCAACCCGAAAGCGGCACGCATCCTGCCGTGATCCTGTGGCCCGATATTGCCGGCATCCGCGAAGCCAAGCGCAACATTGCCCGCAAGCTGGCAGGCGCCGGCTACGCCGTGCTGGTGGTGAACCCGTATTACCGCGACGTAACCGGAGAGCAGTTCCCCGATTTCGCCGCTTTCGTGTCCGGCGGCGGCTTTCAAAAGGTTGGGCCGTGGCGCGGCAAGTTGAATGCCGAAACAATCATGCGCGATGCGTCCGCCATCGTCGAATGGCTCGACCGACAGGAAGGGGTCGATCAGGCCCATGGAATCGGCACTCAAGGCTATTGCATGGGAGGCCCCTTCACGATCTGGAGCGCGGCCGCCGTGCCAAAACGGATCAAGGCCGCAGCCAGCTTCCACGGTGGCGGCCTGGTGCGCCCTGACAATGCGATGAGCCCGCACAAGGTGCTGGACAAGGTCGATGCCAGCCTGCTGATCGCAGTGGCGCAGGACGACGACGCCGAAGCCCCAACGGACAAGACCGTGTTTGCTGACGCGGCCAAGGCCGCAGACGTCCCGGTGACGGTTACGGTCTTTCCCGGTGATCACGGTTGGATGGTGGCCGACAGCCCCGCTTACGATTCGACCGCGGCTGCGCGGGGCGAGGCGGATCTGAAAGCGCTCTACGCGGCCGCGCTGGCGTAAAATTTTTGTGCGGGCACCGGATGGGGGTGAGTTCCCCCGCCGGTGCCCGCCCTGTTTCATTTGGTCTTTTGCGCCTTGGCACGATCATTGGCGGCGCCAAACCGCCCGTGCTTGCGATAGCGCAGCATCCACTTATCGAGGAACAGGCCGAGAGGCTTGGGTTCGATGCCCAGTTCATCAAAACCGCGCGCGCCCGGCGCAACCGTACTGCCGGGCTTGAGCAGGGTCCACTGGTCACGGCTCATCGGGGTACCGGGAAGCGCGGCGAAGGTCGCGCTCAGGCCATCGGGCACGGGAAGGAAGGTGCGCTTGCGGCCTTGGGCGGCGGCGATCCGCTCGTGGATCTGCATCATGCTGAGTTGCTCTGGCCCACCCAGTTCATAGGTGTAGCCCCCATGCCGTTCCGGGTGCTCCAGCGCGACAGCGACCGCCTCGGCCACATCGTCGGCATAGACAAGCTGCAATTTTGCCTCCGGCCCGAAGACTGGAAGGATCGGGAGCATTTCGATCATTCCGCCAAACAGATTGAGGAAGTTGTCGTCCTTGCCGAACACGATTGAGGGGCGCAGCACTGTCGCCTTCGGAAACGCGGCCAGAACCCGCTCCTCGCCCAGCGCCTTCCCGCGCGCATAGGCGGTGGGCGAGCCTGCATCCGCGCCGATCGCGCTGATCTGGACGAAGGACTTGACCCCGTTCGCAGCAGCCAGCCGCGCCATGGTGCCGGGCGCCTCGCCCATCAGCTTGACCAGATCGCCATCGAACGCGCCGACCAGGTTCACCACGTAACTCGCGCCTTCCAGCGCAGCCGCCACGTGCTCCTCACGCGTGATATCGCAAGGCATCAGCTGCATCTGGCCCAGATTGGCGAGGGGCTTGAGATCCTGCGCTTTACCGGGCGAGCGGCTGGCCAGCCGCAACCGCGCTCCGCGCGCCAGCAGGCTTTGCGCGACATAATTGCCAATATAGCCGGTGCCGCCAAAAATTGTGACCAGCTGGCCGGAAAGCGGAGAGGAGATGGGCATGGTTTGGGTGCTCTTGATAGCGGGAAAATGTCAGGGCAGGCTTTGCGACAACGCAGTCGCAGAGGCAAGGGTTCCAGCGGGCGATGGCTCCTGCCTTGCACCCTCTTGCCCGTCGTCAGCGCCAATCAGGATCAGCGCCGGTGCACAGACTGCAATGTTTGCATTGACACCCCCCCACACCCCAGCTAGTGGCCCGCGCCTACCCAGCCTTCGACTGCGATGATCGAAGGCCCCGTGCCCAGATGGCGGAATTGGTAGACGCACCAGCTTCAGGTGCTGGCGCTCGCAAGGGCGTGGAGGTTCGAGTCCTCTTCTGGGCACCATCTACCTATCCATATATGGCTGTGTTCGGTTGAAAAAACCGCCGAAAACAGCTATATATTTGCTTCCAGTGTTCATGTTCGTTCAGCCGTGTTCACCCCGATTCAGGGGTTCGGCGGGGTTCAGGAAGGGGTCCGAACCCCGGAATTAGCCTTCGGAACGGCGATTTCTGAAAGCGAAACCCCAAATGCCCCTCACCGACATCCAAATTCGCAAGGCAATTCCGTCGGATAAGCAATACAAGCTGAACGATGGAGGCGGCCTGAGTCTGCTGGTTCGACCAACCGGAACCAAGAGCTGGATCTGCAAGCTCACGATCAATGGCAAGGAGCAGAGACTCACTTTCGGAACCTACCCGCAGATGAGCTTGAAGGAAGCACGGGCTCGCCGTGACGAGGCCAAACTAGAGATGATGCGTGGTGGAGATCCCGTCCAACGTCGGCGTCAGGAAAAGCTGGCCGCCAAAGTCAGGGCCGGCAATCTGTTCGAGGATGTGGCCGAGGAGTTCATCTCCAAGCGTGTGGCCGAGGACATGGCGCCGGCAACCCTCAAAAAGCTCCGGTACTTCCTCGACCAGCTTCGCGCTCCCATTGGCAAACGACCTATTGCAGAAATCACCCCGCATGAGCTGCTTGCAGCCCTTAGGAAGATTGAACGCAAAGGCCACAGGGAGAGTGCCAAACGAACCAGGTCGTTCGCAAGCCGCGTGTTCCGGTTCGGTGTGGCCACAGCCCGGTGTGACGCTGATCCAGCCCATCTGCTGAGCGGGTCTTTGCTCGCACCTTTGCCCAAGTCCTATGCGGCTATTGTGGAGTCCGAGCAGGTTGGCGAGCTGCTGAGGGCAATCGAAGCCTACGATGGATACCCGCCGACCATGTATGCCCTGAGGATCCTACCTCGTGTGTTCGTGCGTCCCGGTGAATTAAGGCTTGCGGAATGGGGAGAGTTCGACCTCGACAAGGCCGTCTGGCAAATCCCGGTCGGTCGGATGAAGGCTAGGCTGTGTTGACAAAAGACTTCAGCCATAGGCGAGTGGCGGCGAGGTTGAGGAAGCTTTCGAAGGATAGGATTGTCTTGTCGTAGCGGGTGGCGA
>JAACPW010000007.1 GCA_009995225.1 Sphingomonadales bacterium
GCGCCATTCACGTATAGCTTTGGGCACCATATGTGGTGGTGTCCCAGAGGCTGCTCTTGCAAGCCTCGTCCGATCGCCGCTTATGCGGATCAGGTCATCACCGACTTCGACCTTGTCCACTAACAAGTCGACATATCCCTTGCGCAGCGGGTTGCCTCGTTCCCGCAACGATCCGCTGACCAATTCTCCAAAACGCCTTAGTATATCAGGCGTGATCTTACGTGACGGATCAGCCAGTTTGCGCTCCAAGAGCTCGATGTCGGCATTGATCGCACGCTTCTGGCTAGCAATTTGTGCAAGTTCCCGCTCAATTTGAGGATCATCGGCGGTCAGCAATCCTTTCCTGACAAGACCGATGACATTCGCGCTTTCTCCATCAAGCATCGTTAGTCGAGACCGCAGAGATTTGAGTTCATTGCGGTCGAGCCCCTCCGCGACGCTATTCTGATCCAACCATGATGACAGCAAGCCTTTCAAGCGATCAGGCTGAAGGACTTGCTCGATGACCTTATCGACGACGAGATCGTCAAGGTCGTCCATTCGCACCCAACGGCCTTTGCAGAAATGCTTGCCGGATGTTCTCCGGGTATTGCATGAGTAATAACTGTGAAGGCCGCTCTTGCCGGTGGCAGTTGTCATGCCCCCGCCGCAACCGTTGCTAGAATTGGTGCCGCAAAGAACTTTGCTGGTCAGAAGATTGGTATTCGTTTTGTGTGCATGACGGCCCATTTTTGGGTCCCGTGCGGCCATCTGAGCCTGCGCCTGGTAAAAGAGGTCCTCTGGGATCAATTGCGGAACAGAGATTGGCACCCATTCCTCGCTTGGCCTTGCCGCGCGGGTTTTCGAACAACGCTTGTTGAAGAATGCGCAGCCGACGTAGGCGGTGTTGCTGAGGATGGCATGGACGTTCGAGACGTGGAACTTGCGACCCCGAAGGGTTTCGCCTCGTCCGTTCAAAAACGCCGCAAGTCGCACAATCCCAATCGGACCATCTAGGGTGCCGTTGACATAAGTTTCGAAGATTAAACGCGGGAGGTGAGCGGTTGCTTCGTCAATGACGAGCTTCTTGCGGTCCTTGCCCTTTGGCTGCGGCACCGAAACGGTTTTGTAGCCGATTGGCGGGGTCTGACCGTTCCAATATCCTGCTTTGGCGTTCGCCAACATTGTCCGCTTGACGTGCTTAGCATTCTCGGCGCTTTGATATTCGTCGAACAAAGCGACCATAGACAGAGCGAGTTCGCCCGTCGGATCGTCAGCGAAGTCTTGCGTAACGGAGACAAGCTTGATTCCTGCCGCACGCAGCTGTGCACGGGCTTGCAGATAATCGAGTGCATTGCGAAACAGGCGCGAGAGCGAGAAAGCCGCGATCACTTCAAATTTGCCGTCGAGCGCATCGGCAATCATTCGCTGATATTCCGGCCGAGCTGTATTTGTGGCGCTCGCCCCAGGCTCTATTCGTTTGTCCACCACCACACCGCCGCGCGCAGTGACGAACTGCTCAACGCGATCAATCTGGTCGTGTATAGAAACTTCGTTGTCGGCCTGCCGAACGGTGCTCACTCGGGCATAGATGACGACCTTTTTGCCCTTGATATCCTGCAAGTTGGTTCTCCCGAACGAATTTTACTCTATTGTGCCGTCGAGCCAACAGCGCCGTGCTCTGTTGAGCGCGTGCCATTGTTCAGCACTGCACATCCTCACCCGTATTGCACAGAGGCACCATCGAGAGCCATTGCGGCAACGTGGTGCAATCAAGTCGGCAGATCGCCCGAAAATTTATCGTATTGACCCGAGTCGGCAATCACAACCTTGATCCCCATCGAGACTAGCCTTGCGGATTGGGTGATGTAATCGATGTGGTCGCGGAAGAGCCGCGAGGGTGAGTGAATTGCGATCACCTCGAAGCTGGCCGCCTGCGCATCGGCAAGCATTCGGTCATATTGAGGTCTAGCTGCCGTTGAGGTGCCCGTAGACACATCGATGTATTCTGCGACGGGCAGCCCGCCCCGCGAAATGACAAAATGACGAACCTCGTCCAAGCATTCTGCCCCGGTGTGATCGGCCTCAGCCTGACTGGATGGAGCGACGCGGGCATAGATTGCCACGCGCCTATTTCTGATCGTTCTCACTTTTGATCTCCTGATGTCATGCGATCAGCGGCGCTGGTTGAACAGATCCGCGATCTTGTCTCCGATGAAGCGATCCAGCAGGCGAGCCTCGCTGACCAAATCGCCTTCATGCGAGAACGATGCTTCCACCTGCAAAGCTGAGCGGATAGCGCTGGGCTTTCCTCTCTCGTTCTGGCCGTCACGGCTGGTGGCATCTGTCGTCTCCATGACGACGCTTCTGCCGGACCGGTTCGATCCTCGTTCCGCAACAAAATACGGATTTGGTGTTCTGGCGCTTTTTACACCGCCCCAGCTTGCGGATGTGAATTGGGTCGGCAGCAAAAGAGCTGATCGTCATCGCCAGATTCTGCGCCACCTTTGCAGAAATGCTTGGTGGCGCGTCCCGGTAGCGCTCGATGTTGGTCAGAAGCGCCTGATAGACGATCGTTGCTTTCAAACTGGAAATCTTCAGATCGGTTAAGGGGCACAGGCTGGAGCAGATTTCCCTCTCGCGCCCAATCCAGAAGCCGACGTCGTCATTGGCACGGTCCAGCCATAGGTGTGGCCGATATTGAGCCGAATAGCCTGGATATCCATCTGGCGGTGTTTCGGCTGCCTGCTTTCGCGCGCTCATTACGGCGCGGTCCCTGATCTTCGTCGTAGGATCATCAAACGCTGCAAGCGTAGCGATCAATTTCTCCCCATCATCCAACTGGATCACATCATCGGCAGGCAACGTAACTGCTTGCTTTATGATTGGATCGGCCTTGCGCCCAGTGCTGTTCCTCTCCTTGGCGCGGAAGAGTTTGGTTGCTTCATACTCGAAGGCTTTAGGTTTGATCGTCTCAAGCCAACAGTAAGGGATCCGCGCGATCGCCTGTTGCAGTCCCCACGATGACTCCGAGGTTTGAAGCGGCCATGGGTTGTCTGGGCAATACTGGCGGTTCCACTTTCGAGCCGCATGATGGATTTGTGCAAGACCCAGAACCGCATGATCATGCCATTCCATGCCCCAGAAGCGCATGGCATTGGCGGGAGCGCGCGCCTGACTGTTTTGCTTCGCCATGCGATTGGGCAACCAGTCGATATGGGCCTGCATATTTTTCGCCAAACCCGGCGACGGGGACGAAGGATCTAGCCCTGTGATGAAGCCTATCAACGGCTCGCCATGTTGCATCAATTCGCGGAATAGCTCGCGAGACGTTATGTAAACCTTCTGCAGCCCAAGGTCGGGGTCTGAATTCAGCCCAGACTGATGAAGGCGGGTTTGAAACGGAGCGTGTAACATTTGCTGCGTGATCCAGGGTTTGTAGAGTTCTGAAGACTGACGCCGCGTGTTCTCCTTCTTCTGATATCTCAAGCAGGCTTGAACCACCTTCGCGATCGTCGCCTCGCTGCCGTTATCAAAGAAAGAATACACAATTTGGCTGCAAACATTCTGGGCCAAACGCTGCATCTCGGCGAGAAGAACGCACGCTAAAAACCCAGGTAGATAGTTGTTTCTCGATGAGACGGTTGACGCCAAGGGTCTCCCAACAATTTCAGGATCGAGGTGCCGCACTTCGCGAAATCTCTTTGCGAGCACCATGCTGCCCAATTGAGGTTCGCTCCTAAGCAACTGTTGGCAAAACCTCGCGATATCGCGAAGGCTGCAACCGATGATCACTTCGACAAGAGACCCTCGTTCAGGGCCTTCGCCGACGCTTAACAACGGCGCAAAGATGTCGTCTTGCTCCTCAGCCTCTGGTGACTTCCCAAAGGTTCCGTTCGGCAGCGGGATATGTCGATGATCAAAAGGGTCAGGAAATATTTTCAATAGCCTCCAGAGCCGCGCTTCGATGTCGTGGACGGTCCCGACATTTTCAAACATGCCCAGTGATCTGGTCTCGTTCGCGTCGAAGAACTGCCGCACATCAAGGTGCGTCGTTCGCCAGATCCCGTTGCAGGGCTGATCAACGGCCTTCAGATTCTCAATGAAATCCCAACCAGGCATTAGCGCGCTTCGATAGGATCTGAGGCAGGACGAATCTGTGAGACCCTGTTCGATGGACACGCGGGCCATGCAGGCATTGATATCGTGAAGGATGCTCATTGGGAGCGTCCTGAATTGAACGGGTCAGGCGGCAGATTGCAGATGCTGCGCCATAAATCGCTGCGAGCCCTCTCGTTCTGCTCCTTTTGCCACTGATCAATGTCGGCTGCCCAAGAAGCATGGTGGTCCATAAACTTGAGGAGCTGTTGGGCAATGCGATATATGTCCCGGGCGACATCATCCGACAGACAATCTTCATCTAAGGATTGGTAGCCTAAGAAAGTCTTGTATTTGAAACTTATCCGCTTCTCGAGGTGCGCAATGTTTTCGAAGGTATGATCTTCGCCATCAACGTTGATCGTGCGCTCGTCGGTAGGATCAGCCATGGAACGCCTCCTCGATCAGCTGGATCGCTTCCGCCACCGATTTCAGACGCAGGTTGGCACCGTGCTCCATGAGCCAATCATGCGCCTCGCCGCTCTTGCAATTAAATGGTTGTTCGATCCCGAGATATTGGGCGGTGCGCCACATAAGGAAATACTGCGCATTCGAAGCCGGCTTTGTTCGCCAGCTGAGCTTGTCCGGATTGGCTTTTTGCCAAGCAACAAAGCTTTCGCAGTCCTTCTTGTAAGCAAACCATTCCCGAGCGAGCGCAAGCCGCCTGCCTTTTTCGTTCAGTTCATCAGGCTGTTTTTCTATCGAGTTACAGATGAATGAAATCACACTGGTTTCAGGTTCAACAGCGACTGCGGCCTCGATCAATTCACCGAATTGCTTGAGCGGCAATGAGAGCACATAGTTGAGTGCGTCCGCGGTATCGGCAGTCAGGCCAGCGGTGCGGAATGGGGCCGACAGCGCCATTCCGACTGCAGTATCGCTGGTCGCGATAGCCTTGGTGCGCTTTTCAGCTTCTCGCTTTTCAGCTTCAGCCTTGGCGAGTTGATCCTTGAGCCTTTGAACCTTTTGCTCTTCGGCTTGCGCAGCCTTAACTGCTCGCAAATAATTGAGATCGTATAGCATTTTAGCTCCTTACCCTCTGGCAATGCGGATTTTCGATGATCATGAGCCATCCGATGGCGGCTCGCGCTCCATGACGGAGTTCGGCTCATGGTGAGCGAACACGCCAAACGAGATCGCGGGCCTTGTATCGAAAAAGCCCAAGCCGCTCCCGACGAGCCCGCTCAACGGGACCGTTCTTTGTTTCGGGAACGACCTGTTAAAAGGTCGGGGGATGGGGCAACTCCTGCCCCGGGGATCAAGCCTGCGGCGCTCCACCGCAGACTAGCTGGTGGCTGTCCGAACCACCCAACTAACGCACGCTAGCGCATGCGTTCCCAGCGCATCTGCATCGCGGAAACACCGCTCGGACTGCAGGGCGACTCGCCAAATAAGATAGCGGGGCGTAATTTAGCTACGTTACTTAGATCTGGGTGTCAAATACTATTAATGCAGGCATTGATTTGGTCTTTGTTATGGTCGTTCGACCCGGATTGGGTGCCTTTGGAGTTGTTTACTTTGCATGGGCGCCACGCATGCCACTACTTCAGGAAAAGCCTCCGCCTTGAATCTCGTGGAGCGAGGTCGGTAGGAGAAGGGAAAAGGCCCTTCGGCCGGCCTCGTTGAAACGAGGTAGACTATGAATGACGTAAACCAGAATAGCGCTGCGGCAGGGATCGACCCGGGCGGCAGCCAAGAAATACGCAACCAGCAAGAACAGCGCGTGCTTACCCCGGTGCGGCAGCGCGAAGACTGGCCGCGGGAGGCAGTCGGTAATCAGCAGCTGCGGCGAATTGCCGTGCTCGATACAGAAACCACTGGCCTCGATTGGATCCGGCACAAGACCATCGAGATCTGTGCAGCCATCGTGAATGTTGATGCGAACGGGCGGATTGCAGCGATCGAAGGGATGGGCTCTGGCGTTGAGGATCCCGGCCATCCGCTCCCACCGGAAATCGTCGAATTGACTGGCCTCACCGACGCTATGGTGCAGGGCAAGGAGATCCTGCGCGAGAAACTCACCGCGTTCATCGCCGGCTGCGAGGGGGTGATCGCGTTCAATAGTGGCTTCGATCGGCCATTTGCGGAGGCGCTACTGCCAAGCCTGCCGCTGATGCCGTGGGGGTGCGCAATGGTCGATGTCCCCTGGCGCCGCCTTGGGTTCGAGCCGGGACCACAAAATTACCAGTTGATGCAGATGGGCCGCTTCAACGCCGACGCTCACCGGGCACGGGACGATGTGTTGTCGCTCATCGAATTACTGGATCATGTGTGCCGCGACGGCGAAAGCGTCATTGCCAAGGTTTTGGCCGCAATGGACGGCAAGGCGTGGCGCTTCGAAGCTACCTATGCGCCGTATCACCAACGAGAACTGCTCAAGGACAGGCGATATCGCTGGCGTTCCGAAGGGCGCAGCGGCGTCTGGCACAAGCATGTGCGCGAGGCTGATTTCGATGCGGAATTGCAGTGGTATGTCGATACCTTCGGCGAGAAGCCGACGGTCGTCGAACTGCCCGTGAACGAGCGGTATCGATACGAGCGCAGCTGGAAGCCGGTCGAACGCAAGGCAAGATATTTGGCTGAAGTCCAGTGAAGTGAGCCTCCTTTAGAGAAGGAAAAAAGGGCTTGGGTCCGCCCGGCGATGGGCGGGCCGTCACTCCAATAAGGAAATACAAATGATTGATTTGACCGACGTCGGGGCCTGCCCCCGGCGACCACTGACCTATGCTCTCAGCAGGGCGATGAAATATCCCAATGCACCGGTCGATGTGCCACTCGGCGACTGCGACCTCGGCGTGGTCGCGACCGGCGGCTCTATGTCGGAAGCGATCGAGATGCTCGGCAATGCTGCCCTGCGCTCCGGCCGCAGCTGGCTGATGGCGAACTTCCAGGACGACGTCACTACAGAGTGCCGCGGTCTCGTTTTGCTTCGTCCCGTCGAACAAGGAATCTTGATTGGCATGGTCGAACCGTGCTTGCTCCGGCCAGGTGCACCGATTCTTTTGGTAAGCACCGATCGCACGCGGTGCTTCGAAATGACCGCTGCGGGCCGGCTTGTTGATCGTCAAGTGCCCCGGCCTGCACGTGTGAAGGAAGGCATCGAGCGTGCCTGGGCCGAACTCGTACGCCGGATGCGCTTGCTCACAGCTGCCAACGGCCAGTTTCGATACGAAAGCTGGGAGATTCACCTCACGCCGGCCAATTCGACCAGCCACTGACCAGCCACCAACACAACATTGTTCCCCCATCAGGCGGGCAGTGCTCTCAAGCGGAGTGCTGCCCGCCTGCCTTTGCCTAAAGGCATTACGCTCAGCCATTCACCGCACTTGCTAGTGCTATTCTCTCTGGTGATCGTTCGAACCAAACCAAAACTAACCCCCGTTCTTCGATTGCCGAATGGGCCAAAGCCGCATGTCGGCTTTCAGGTAACTTCCGATGGGCATTTGATGACCAGAAGTGGGTGGAAAGGCGAATGGCGGCTTGTGCTATTACCGGCGCCTATCGCCGAACTGCAATGGCTGCGTGCGCTCAGCTGGCCTTTCTGGGCGGGGGGTATCGGTTCTGCAGCTCGGCAAAGGCCGGAAGTGCCAGCAACCCTGGCTGAAGGCAGCCATCACCCGGCTGACAGTTTCCGTCCTCCAGCCACGCCTGCAGGTTCGCTATGTCCATCGGACGCGCTAACGCATATCCTTGTGCCAGGCTGCATCCCATGCGCTTGAGGGTGAGGCAATCTTCCATCGATTCAACCCCTTCCGCGATGCATTCCACGCCAAGCGTTTCGCACATGCTCATAATCGCGGTGACGATCTTTCCTACTCCCGGCTCTGCAAGATTACAGACGAAGCTGCGGTCGATCTTGATCTTGTCGATGGGAAGGCGGCTGAGATAGCTCAGGCTCGAAAAGCCGGTGCCGAAATCGTCAAGAGCAATCGCGACCCCCATGCTGCGCAGGCGCTCGATATGCGTAATCGCGGTCTGGTAATCCTGCATCCATGCGGTTTCCGTGATCTCGAAGGTCACGCGTTCCGGGGCAATGCCCTGATCCACAATCGTCGCGATAAGCATATCGATTGTGCCGGGGCTGACGATGTCGCAGGTAGAAAGATTGAACGACAGGCCAAGATCGCCGGGCAGCACCACCGCATAGGCGAGCAACTTCGCGAATAATGTCGTGGTGATATTGCCCATTATGTTCAGCCGCTCGGCCACTTTGATGAAGCGTGTCGGATCGACTTGGCCGACCAAGGCGCTGTTCCAGCGCGCCAGAGCTTCGACGCCGCGCACTTTCGCCGTGTCGAGACAGATGATCGGCTGCAGTTCGACCGCAAGCTCGCTGGCAAGGTCGGCGGACAAAAGGGCGGACTCAAGCTCGGTCTCGGCGCGCAGATGGGTTTCAAGCTCGGGCGTGAAGAAGGCGTAGGCGCCGCGCCTTTCCGCCTTTACATCGTAAAGCGCATAATCAGCGCGGTCGAAAATCGAGATTGCTGTTGTCCCGGCGAAGGGGAACGAGGCAAAGCCGATGGAACACCCCAGTGACAAGCGATGTCCGTCTATCAGGAATGGTTGATGCAGCAGGGTGATGACCTCTGACCCGATGGCCGAGGCGGTGGCATCGTCACCATCGATCAGCAGCCCGAATTCGTCACCGCCGAGCCGGGCCACCAGCAATGTGTCGCTGGCAATCGATTGCAGCCGTTTGCCGACCTCGACCAGCAGATAATCCCCTGTCGCATGGCCGTGGATGTCATTCACCGGCTTGAAGCGATCCAGATCCAGCACCCCGACCACAAAGCCACTCCCTGCCGATGCGGATCTTTGAACGCGGTCTTCCAGATAAGACAGAAACAGGCGCCGGTTGGGCATACCCGTCAGCACATCGGTCATCGCAAGGCGGGCGTTTTCGACGGCGAGCCGCTCTGCCTTGCCCCGTTGCTGCGCAAGCTCGGCCCTCGATGTTATCAGCTCGGTGAAGGCTTCATGTGCGTTGAGCGAAACGCGGATCATCAATGTTGTTACCATCGCGGCGATCAACGCAACCATCAAAAACGTCTCATTGCCGCTGACGACCTGATAGATCGAATAGGGCACCATCGTCGTGAGATTTACCAGCAACGCGGCCTGAGGCAGATGCATCAGGCAGAAGATGCAGCCGGTCGCGGTCATCACCAGGCAAATCGCCACGCCCGCACGCTGGGTAGGATCGCCGTAAGCATCGAGCAGGAAGGAGTATGCAACATAGGATATGCAGATCGGGAGAACTGCAAGGGTGGTGCGGTGGAGCAGCGAGCGGGCTTCGGCCACGCTGATCTGATCCGGTTCGGGCAGGAACCAGATCCACCACACCATCCGGACTGTGCCAACGGCCACAAAAAGCCCCGCGACCGTTCCGATAATCAGAAAGGGGCCGGCGCCAGCCATCAGATAAAGGCTTGCAATCGCGATGATGATCAACAGGAGATAAAGCAGCGGCACTTGCCGCTTGAGGTTGGCATATTGCCCGATCAGAACGTCAGGGTCGGTCGAATAGGCCCAGCTCGATGGCTTCAGCCAACTGGCGCTGACCAGTGGTTTGGCAGCAGATGCCGCGCGCGGACGTTTTGTCTGCTTTGTCACAGGCAAAAAAGCTCCAATGCGCGTCCCTGAATACCTCCGTTTAGCTGAAGTGATCGAACAAGATCTTAACGCCGAACTACTGGTTGTGACTTGATGGCCGGAATGGGGTCGGTTTCAGAATTTCGGCTTTCGGAGAGAAATCCGTCGAAGCTGCCAGGCAGATTTCGGGACCGCGTATCGGCCCCGCTCATGGCGGCTCGTGGGTGGTTTCCTGCCTGTGGGCTTTTGATCGTTCAATCAGCAAATCGAACGTCATTAAAGTGACGCTTCACCTTTTCGAGCACCTCACTGTCGGAAGTCGTGACTTCATAGAATGAGCTATCGACTGCACGAATAATTGCCCAAATCTGTCCCGGCCTGTTTTGGAAGGCTCCCATGAAGTCACCCCAGATGACTTGTTGAGTTTCATTTGCCAGCGCCAAAAGTTCCTTGCCATTGACCGTCGCTGATTCGGCAGCGAGCTTCTCAAGCGCCGCTCCGCCCTCAGCTGTTGCGAAGAACTCCTCGTTGCAGGATTTGTCACTGTCCATTCTGCTTCCAATGATGCGGGGGCGAGAAGCGCCAGAAGGTCACGCAGGTCGAACGCGAGGACATTGCGATCATCATCTAAGTCGTGGATCGTGATTGTCTGCATATGCCTTACCCAGTCAGTCGGCGTCTATCGCCTGAGGGTGCTGTCAGTCTAATCGCAACTCGTCTCCGATTGGCGAAGTCCGCCCTTCCCCGTTGGTGGATCAGGCCATGAGGTTCTGCCACTCAGCCAGTGCGGCTGAGCGGGCGGTCTTGTAGGTCTGGCGGTCGGTGAGGTGACGATCAAGGTTGAAGTGGTTGTGGACGTTGGCATGGACCGAGGCGAACTTCTGTAACGACTTCATCTGTCGAAACCGAAGCATAGCCCGTTCTCGTCGTCGGAACGGCAGGTGGCTGTTCTCCACCCGGTTGTTGGCCCAGCGCCCCACCTCCTGCTTTTCGGTGTTACCAAGGGTAGTCATTGCCGCCTTATAGGAACGCAGCCCGTCGGTGGTGATTTTCTCTGGTGATCCATGCCGCTTGAGCGCCTTCTTCATGAAGGTGAGAGCAGCCTGTTTGTCTCGGGTCTTGGTGACGTAGCTCTCGAGCACCTCGCCCTCCTGGTCGACTGCGCGCCAGAGGTAATGCATCTCGCCGTTGATCTTCACATACACCTCATCGAGGTGCCATTTCCAATGCCGGAAGCCCTTCATCCGGCACACCCGCTGGCGGCGAATATCACTGGCAAACAGCGGGCCGAACCGGTTCCACCAGTGCCGAACCGTTTCGTGGCAGATATCAATCCCGCGCTCAAAGAGCAGGTCTTCGACGTTCCGCAACGACTGCGGGAAGCGGACGTACATCATCACCACCAGCCGGATTACCTCGGGCGAAGAATTGAAACGGCGGAAAGGGCTTGGCGGAAGGGCTCGAGATTTGCGCTGCACCACCACTGGCTAGCAGGGCTCCACGCGAGGTGCCACGTTAGTCTGACAGGACCCTTAAACCCGTTCTGAGGTTTTATTGCCTATCTGTTGCTTTCGTTTGTTCGCCGGGGGGAGTAATCGCTGCAAGCATTCCAAGGGCGGCGGCACCCATAAGCAACGCAATTTCGTATCCGCCCGCTTCTACGCCAAAGACTTTAGTGGCAAGGAATGCCAGGAGCGGAATTGACGCAATGAAAATCAGCTTTTTTTGATATACCATAATGGCTCCGCTTTTGTAGCCCGCCGATCGAAAATAAGCTCAGCCAATCTAA
This sequence comes from Sphingomonadales bacterium, assembly GCA_009995225.1. Classification (GTDB taxonomy): domain Bacteria; phylum Pseudomonadota; class Alphaproteobacteria; order Sphingomonadales; family Sphingomonadaceae; genus Erythrobacter. Next base: position 11,519 of record JAACPW010000007.1, read on the forward strand.
GCTTCACCATAATTTATCTTCAATCGGCGGCCTTTCTTCAATCTGCTTCTATTGCCGCAATCGCGCCACCTAAATACGCCGCAGTTGCTCCGGCCGCTGCAACCGCTGGGCCCGCTGGGCCAAAAAAGGGCGAGAGTGCAATAGCAACCAACCCAATTTCGGCCACCTCCCGCGCCGTCAGCTCGGCACCGTCGACTTGCTCAATCTCATTTACCGAAAGCTCGGTGATTCCAGTTGAAAAATTAGCGTTATCAATCTTCATAAAATAGCCCTCAAAAATTCAATCGATGATTTGCGCGGCTGCGTAGCTCACGAGAGACACCGCAGCTAGGCCAGCCGCTACAAATCTTGCGCCTGGAATGGGAGCGAACGTTGCACCAAGCGCGGCCGCACCAGCGGCAAGGGAAACTGTCTCGAGATCTGTAGATAATTCACCGCCGCCTACAAGATCGATTTCATTTAAGTTAAGGTCCTGAATTCCGTTCACTTCAAAATTACCTGAAGTTGCCTGAAAGGTCATAAGATTCTCCTTAAATTTACCGTCGAACCAAAGCTTTGGCCGCGGGTAGAAAAGCATGTATCCCCATATGCGGTCAACACGCCTCAAAAAATGTCTCGCCTTTGAGGCGCCGATCTGATTCGTTCGTCTTTGCGATGAGCGGAAGCGATAATGTTGGGTCAACCTGGTTTCTTTGATTTGTGGGATCGTTATGCGGCGTTGAGCGCGGCGGGCGATCCGCTGGAGCGTTTGTCGTCGGTGGTAGAGTTTGAGGTGTTCCCGGGCCGCTGGTGGCAGAGCTGCGCCGGAGCGCTCTCAGCAAGGGCGGCCGGCCACCGTGTGATCCGGAAATGATGTTCAAGATCTTGGTGTTGCAGGCACTCTATTCGCTGGCGGACGAGGGGTGCGAGTTCTAGATGAAGGACCGCGTGTCATTCCAGCAGTTCCTTGGGCTGGGGCTCGATGGCATCATCCCGGACGCGAACACACTGTCGCTGCTCCGCGAGCAGCTGGACACCCGCAAAAACCTCTCGCGTTTGGGGCCATGATCTGATTCACTCGGAGAAGTGGACGGAGAGGTTTGATGCACCCACGCAGCCTGTTTTCGCTGGCGGAGTACCTGGAGCGGCTGAGCAAGAACGGCGATCCTCTGGAGGTGTTGGCGGGCGCGGTAGAGTTTGAACGGTTCCGGCCGCTTCTGACCCGCGGGCTAGGCTATGGCGACGGCGCCAAGGACGGTCGGCCGGCCTTTGATCCGATCGCGATGTTCAAGGTACTGGTGGTCCAGGCGCAGCATAATCTGTCGGATGCGCGCATGGAGTTCATGATCAGAGATCGGCTGTCATGGATGCGCTTCTTCGGCTTCGAACTTGGCAGCGCGATGCCGGACGAGAACACCATCCGTCATTATCGTAATCGGTTGACCGAGAGCAGCACCCTCGAGGCTCTGATGCAGGCGTTCGAGGAGCAACTGCGTGAGGCTGGGTATCTGACGATGGGTGGCCAGATCGTCGACGCGACATTGGTGCCCGCGCCCAAGCAGCGCAATACCGAGGACGAGAAGACCGCCATCAATGCGGGGAAGTCGGCAAAGCAGATCTGGCGCGGCAAGCCGAACAAGGCGCACCAGAAGGATGTCGATGCGCGCTGGACGATCAAGATCGGCGGCAAGGTCCGCTATCGCACCGACGGCACACCTCTGCCGCCGATCGCCACGCCCGTGTTTGGCTACAAGTCAGATATCAGCATCGATCGGCGCTCTGGCTTCATTCGCAAGGCAGCGATGACCTCAGCGGCAAACAGCAATGTCCAGATGGGAATAATTCCAGTTAGGAGGATAGGGAAGAGGAAGCAACGAGGGAAGCTCCAACGGTGGCCGATATTCGACCCGCGTAAGCGTTTCCGAACGTTGTAACATCCCTAGCGCCTAGCACAGGGGCAGCTGCTACCGCACCTGCACTAAGGCCAATAGATATCACACCCTCAGAGCCTGATCCGAAATTAAGGTAAGAGGTGTCAGCGGTTTAGCTTGACGCCATCCCAAGTTGTTGACTGTGCTTTGCACATCTTCGTTTCCAACGGTTTTGCTACAGACCGATGGACATCAACGATGTGGACCAACACCGCCCGGGCGCAGTATGCCCGTGCACAGCTGATTTTGCCAAGCGATTTGACCGGCGCCGAATGGGCCGTTCTGGAACCCTTCTTTCCGCAGCCTTCCCACGTGGGGCGTTCGCGCAAATGGCGTCTACGGCGTATCGTCGAAGCGATCCTGTATCGGCTGCGCGGCGGGCTGCCATGGCGAATATTGCCGCCGTGTTTTCCTCCGTTCTCGACGGTGCGACGCTGGTTCTACCTGTGGCGCGACAATGGGCTTTGGCTCTCGCTCAATCACGCTTTGCTGCTGATCGGCCGGGAAGCGGTAGGACGCGAGGCCTCGCCCAGCGCAGGGGTGATCGATAGCCAGAGCGTCAATACCACCGAGAGCGGCGGGCCTCGGGGCTACGATGCAGGCAAGAAGATCAAACGGCGCAAGTGTCACATCCTGACAGATACTGAGGGCGATCTCGTGCACGCTGTGATCCACACCTCTGATATTCAGGATCGCGACGGCGCACCGCTCTTGCTGGCCGAAATAATCTGGCGCTTCCCGTGGCTGCGGTACGTCTTCGCCGATGGCGGCTACGCCGGTGACAAGCTCCGGGAGGCACTGCGCAAGATCGGCACCGCCAAGTGGACGGTCGCAATCTTCAAGCGGTCCGACACCGCAAAGGGCTTCGAAGCGCTGCCGCGCCGCTGGGTGGTGAAACGAACCTTTGCATGGCTCAGCCGCAACCGTCGGCTCGCCAAGGACTTCGAGCAAACCATCGCCTTAGCTACCGCATGGTTGTTCATCGCTTCCATCCAGCGCTTCGCATGCCGCATCGCAAGGCATTGCAATCACATTGGTTAATTATGAATCAGGCTCTTAGCGAGATTGAACAACGCCCCGTCCACGAGCTCGATTTCATTCAAGTTCACTTCTCGAATGCCAGCGCGCACAACGGAACCGGCAGTATGTAAATCAATCATGCCTTCCCTCTCCACTATCTAGCAACCAACACGCAAATCGCTTCGGCAGCGCTAATGAAGATTATCGAGAACAGATCTATCAATTTCTTTTGCGGATTTCACTTATCTGCCCGTTTTCGATCATATATATTTCGTGCGCAGCTGCGATAGTTTCGGCGCGATGTGCGATAATGATCCGTGTTATGCCGAGTGCACCAATTGCAGCATTGACCGCCTTTTCGTTCGCTGTGTCGAGATGCGCTGTTCCTTCGTCCATAATAAGTAGTTTCGGCCGACGATATAGCGCACGGGCCAGCAAAACGCGCTGCTTCTGTCCTCCGGACAGCGTCGAGCCCATGTCGCCGACCAGGGTTTCGTATTGCATCGGCATCCGCGCAATGTCGTTATGGATCGAAGCGGCGTGGGCAGCTCCCATCACCAGTTGCATGTCTGGCGCATCGTCGAATAGCGCGATATTGTCCGCTAGCGTTCCAGCAAATAGCGTGTCGTCCTGCAGCACTGCCGCGATCTGGTCGTGATAGCTTTTGTAGCCGAACTGCTTGAGCGGCATTCCATCGATCAGCATCTTCCCGCCATCGGGTTCGACTAGCCCGAGCAAGATCTTCACCAGCGTGGTCTTGCCGCCACCGGACGGTCCGGTGATCGCGATATGATTGCCCGGCGCGACGACGAGGTTTACCCCGTCGAGAACGAGCGGGTCGCTGGGCGCGTAGCGGTAGCGGATGTCCTTGAGTTCGATCTGGCCCTTGAATTCGGTGACAGCCTCGGCGCTCGGCCCAAAGCTCACATCCTCGCCCGTGAGTGCGATGTCCGAGATGCGCTCAAGGTGCAGACCAATCAGCCGGAAGGCGACGAACTGATCCACCAGAGCTGCAGACTTCTGCGTGAATTGAACCTTGTAGGCGATGTAAGCGAAGACCATACCAACACTGAACCCGCCGTCAATCACGAAGCCAATCGCCAGATAGACCGTCAGGATGTTCTCGATCCCAAACATCAGGCTGTTGGCGGTCTGTTGCCAGATGCCGATGCGGGCGCGGCGGACATCGGCGTTGACGCGGTCTGTCAGCTTGCCCTGCCATACCGCGTGGCGCAACGTCTCGCGGTTGAAGAGGCGCAACGCAGTCATCCCGCGTAAGGTTTCGATCATGGTCGATTGCTCTGCCGCACCGGTGGTGATGACCTCCTCGATAGCATCGCGTTCGAAAGCGAAAGAGACGATCCGAACTATCAGATAGAGACCGAAGGCGGCTAGCGCGATTAGCGCCAGCGTTGGCGAGTAAAAGAACATCACCGTCAGAGTCAGGATCGCCATGACGCCATCGATCAGTGCAGCGATAGCGCCGGTCAGCAGCAGATCCTGGATCGGTCCGATCGACTGGAAACGCGACAGGATATCGCCGACGTGGCGTTTCTCGAACCAGCCGATGGGCAGACGGAACAACCTTCGTGCGATATTAGTAGCAAGCCCGAAGCCAAGCGAAGTGCCCGCCCACAGCAGGACGAAAGAGCGCAGCAAGGTGGCACCGACGTTGATCAACATGAACAGCCCGAAGCCAAGCGCCAGCACCACCAGCAGGTCGCGATCCTGCGCCGGCAATACACGATCGACCGCCAGCTGCATGTAATAGGGCAATGCCAGTACGAAGGCCTGAAGGACCACGCTGAGCAGCAATGTCTGGACCAGCGCGCGCTTGAACCCGGTCATACTCCGCCACAGCTGCGACAGCTTCAGGCGCTCGCGCTCGTCGCTTTTGGTGAAATCGCTGGTCGCCCGCAACTCGAGCGCGACCCCGGAGAAATGGTTTGAGACCTCTTCGAGCGGGATCCATTTGCTGCTGCTAGCGGGGTTGTGGATCAACGCACGTCCGCGTTCGACCTTTTCGAGCACGACGTAATGGTTGAGGTCCCAATGGATGACCGCGGGTAGGTGGAGATTGCCCAGTTCCTTCAGTGGCAGCTTGACCGCGCGCGGCACTAGCCCGATCCGGTCGGCGGTTGCCATCAGCGCCTTAAGCGGAGCGCCGCGCAGACTGGGCGCAAAACGGCGGCGCATAGTTCCGAGATCAACTCTGAGACCGTGGAAATTGGCAACCATTGCCAGACTAGCGAGGCCGCATTCTGCAATTTCGGTCTGGCGTAGCAGACGAACCCGACCGCGCGAAAGAAAACTGAGATTGAGCGGGCTGTCCATCAGCGCCTCCTGACCGCGAAAAGCGGCTCGAAAAGCCATTCGAAGAGACTCTGTCGCTCAGTAGTAATACGCGCGGTCAGGGTCATGCCAGCGATCAGTTCGCGCTGATCGCCATAGGCGCTGACGCGGTTGCGTTCGAGCGCCGCAATAACAAGGTAAGCCGGAATCGCGTTCCCGTCAGCACCGGCTTGCACGACCGGCGCCGCCGCGATCGCGGTGACCCGCGCGGGGGTAGTGCCAAACCGCTGGTAGGGAAAGGCGTCTAGCGCAAGTGCGACTTCCTGTCCCACCTCGAGAAAACCGATGGCGTTGCTGGGGACGTAGAGTTCAGCGCGAAGTTCGGATCCATCAGGCAAGATCGCCATGATCGGCGCTTGCGGCGACACCGCCTGCCCTACTCGCGCAGTAAGCGCGGTGACCGTTCCCGCAACCGGCGCTTCCAGCCGATAAGCGCGGGAGGCTGCCGCACCTGTGCGGCGCTGCGCGATGTCGGATCGCTGTCCTGCGAGGGCAGCGATCTGTGCGCCAGATGATGCACTGGTCTGACGCATCGCTGCGCTCGCCTCGCCGATCGCGGCCTGCTGCATCGCCAGCGTCTGTCGCAGCAGGCTCAATTGCTGCTCCCGGCCCAGCCATACTTCCTCTCGCTGAAGAATGTCGCGCCGGCTGATGAAGCCTCGCTCAGCAATCCCCCGGGCAGCCTCCAATTCGTCGCGAGCGCTTTTCACCAGCCCATCCTGAACCCTAATCCGGTTGCGCAAACCCGAAACCTCCGCCTCGAACCCCAATATTCGCGCCTCCAGCCGGGCGCGCTCGGCGTTGGCAGCGGCAGAGATTTGCTCTTCCTGACGACGCAGGCCCTGTTCTTGAGCATTCAGCGATTCGAGAATCTGCGCCGAGCTGGCGGCGCCGCCGGCCAGGCTTTCTTCGGTTGTGATGATCGCAAGCGCGGCCCGGCTTCCCACCCGTTGGCCTGCTTCAACCGAAAGATTGGCGATGATACCCGCGCGGGTCGGCACGATTTGCGCGATGCCCCCTTCGGGCGCGATCAGGCCCCCCACGGTTTCAATCCGTGAATAGCCCGCTAGTGAAAGAAACAAGCTCGCGATCACAACGATGACGAAGAACAGGCCCCCGATTACCTGCCACCGCACCGGCATCGCCATATTGACATCGCCATGCAATCGATCGGCGCGATGTTTCGCGACTTCTTTGCGGAAGAGCGGCTGGATTGACCCGGTGTTCATGACTTCCCTCGTTCTGGATAGATCGGTAAATCAGATTGTTATCTGCGACAACCGCAATGCCCGGGCCAACTTGTGCTCTATGCTCAGATAGTCGCAATCAGCGCCGGATCGCCCTTGGCCTGTCAACCCCCGGTAACATCAACCCACCGACGAGGTCCGCTCTCTGCTAATCTACGCAAAGATCTGCGGCAAATGATCTGACAGCGGACAGACCAGCACCGGTTTATTTGGCGGAACTTTGATACTCTGTAAGGAACGTGGAGCGTCTGGTGTGATTGTCAGCAAAAAACGTACGGCCTGCCCCATTTGCAAGGGTGATTTTGAAGTGCTCTGATCAGTCTGTGTCAACGTAGGCGATCAGCTGGTCCCTATCGCCAAAGCATTGCTGCCTAAAGAAGGGTGGCCATTGATCGAAGCGCGCCTCGTCGGCGAACCTAATACATCAGTTCCGATGGATAGGGTCGCTATCCGTCCAGGCGAACCCGTGGCCCTTTTGCTGCCTCCCGGCCGTTATACGTTGAGAGCAGTTGACGTTGAAATTGCCCAGTAGGCGGCCAAGCCAGCATAAGAACTGATAGTGGCTACGGGTGGAGTGCGGCTGTCTGAATTGGGGTCGGCTTAAGAGGAAGCGGCGCAAGTGGCAATTGTGTGTTGTGCTGGCGCGCGATGGAATTACAAGGCCTTGGGAAACTTGCCAACCTTTGCCGCGATCTGCGCATGGCGAGCGGCAGGTCGAATGAGAAAGCGGGTCCGTCGTTCATGTCTGTCCTTGAAATCGACCAGCTCGTTAAGCGTTTCGATGCCGTCTTGGCGGTTGATGACCTGACCTTTTCTGTTGCCCCTGGGGAAATCTTCGGATTTCTGGGCGGCAATGGCGCGGGCAAGACCACAACCTTGCGCATGGTGCTGGACATCATCCGCCCCACATCGGGCACGATCAGGGTTCTGGGCGCAACGCCCGACCGGCGCGCCGCCGCCACGATCGGATTTCTGCCAGAGGAACGCGGGCTTTATGCTGGAATGAGCGCGATCGAAACGATCGTCTATTTCGGCAGACTGAAGGGGCTGGACGAACCGCTTGCCCGCAGCCGGGGGATGGACCTCCTTGCCCGTTTCGATCTGGCCGAACGTGCGAAAAGCAAGATCGGCGATATGTCGAAGGGCATGGCGCAAAAGGTCCAGCTGGCCACCGCGCTGGTGAACGAGCCGGAGCTGCTGATGCTTGACGAACCGTTCTCGGGCCTCGACCCGGTCAATCAGGGCTTGCTGGAGAACGAAATCCTGCACGCATCGCAGCGCGGCGTGGCAGTGATTTTTTCGACCCATGTGATGCAGCACGCCGAAAGGTTGTGCGACCGGCTGCTGCTGCTCAGGAAAGGGCGCAAGCGGTTCGAAGGCACCATTACCGAGGCGCGGGCGCAGTTGCCCGCCAGCCTGATCGCGACAACCACGGCCGATCTGTCCGGCCTGCCCGGCGCGACATCGGCAACTTCTGCGCCTGCCGATAACGCGGGCTGGCGCGAGTGGGAGCTGACGCTGGCGCCCGGCATCGATCCGGGGGCGGTTCTGGAGCATTGTTCCTCACAGGGGATTGCCCTGAGGCGCTGGGATCATCGCCAGGCAAGCTTGCACGATGTCTTTGTGCAGCTTGTCGGGACCGAGGAGGTCAAGCCATGAACCGCGCCAAGATCTGGCTGATTGCCCGGCGCGAGATGTTGCAGATTCTCAAGATGCGCAGCTTCTGGCTGACGCTGCTGATCCTGCCGGTTGCGCTGGCGGTAGGGCCGCTGCTGGGTGAAACTCTTGAAGATAACGAGCCCACCCGGGTTGCGGTGGTCGACCGGTCGGGCGCGGGCCTGGCCGAGGCGCTCCAGGCGCGTTTCGATGCGGACGAGACCCAGTTTCTGCTGCGCGATCTTTCGCGCTATGTGCAGCGTTACGGACTCGAGGCAGCCGACCGCGAAGCCGTGTGGGCGCGGCAGGGGCACTGGTATACGGTGGAGGAAATGGCCGCGTTCGAGGCTGGTGGCGGCATCGATGCGGCAGTCGGAAAAATCGAGGCCGTGCGGCCCGAAGGTGTTCCGCAATACGAAGTGCCGTCCCGCGACTACAGCTTCATCGCCCCGCCCGCTGCGCTGACATCAGCAAGCGGCGATGCCTTCGTGACCGCCGCGCGAGGCCTGTTCGCCGACGATGCCAAAGGCACAAATCCAGAGATCATCGTGCTCATCCCCGAAGGCTATCCAGGCGACACCCGGATCGCACTCTATTCCGGGGACAATGTGCGCAGCAGTTTCATCACAAAGCTTCAGGAGGTTATGACAGGCGACCTGCGCACACGCTTGTTGGCCGAAGCAGGCATCACCGGCGAGCGCGCGGTGCTGGTGCAGAACATCGCGCCGGCCATCGCCATCGACACGCCCCCGCCCGGGGGCGGCGCGCGCGAGGTGCTGCTTGTGCGCTCAATCGTGCCGATCGCGCTTGCCTATGTGCTGATGATGAGCCTGATGCTGTCGGGCAGCTGGATGTTGCAAGGATCGGTCGAGGAACGCTCGAACAAGCTGATCGAAGGTCTGCTGGCCTGCATCAGCCCCGAAGAACTGATGTTTGGCAAGCTGCTCGGCGGGCTGGTGGTCGGATTGATGATGCTGTCGGTCTGGGCAGGCTGTGCCGGGGTGGCAGCCTATGCGACGCAAGGGTCGATTGCAGACATGATCCGTCCCGCGCTCGAGCCGATCTCGTCGCCAGGCATCATCTTCGCGATCATGTTCTTTTTCATCGCCGGCTACGTCATGATATCGGCGATCTTTGTCGCGATCGGCTCGATGGCCGATTCGATGAGCGAGGCGCAGGGTTACATGATGCCAGTGATCCTGCTGATCCTGCTTCCGATCACCTTCCTGCTGCAAGCGGTTCTGGCAGGCAGTGACGGGATTGCGGTGAAGATATTCACCTGGGTGCCCTTGTGGACGCCCTTTGCCGTCCTGGCCCGTCTGGGGTCGGGGATCGAGGCATGGGAACTGATCGGGGCCGGGGCCTTGCTGGTGCTGGCGATCGTGGCCGAGCTTGTGCTGGTGGGACGATTGTTCCGGGCCAGTCTGCTGGCAAGCGGCCAGAAACCGACGCTGGCCAAAGTGTGGCAACGCTTGCGCAGCGCGCCGGGCGAAGGCTGAATTTCCGTCCCCGGCTACGGCCGTGCAATTCGAACAAAAATCGGAAAAAGCGACAGAATCTTTCTTGTCTTCTGTCGGTAAGGCAGTAATTTTGCCCATTTGCTAACCTTCGCTGAACTGTCCCCGATCCTTTAGGAGAGCAATCTTGGGCCGCACCCTTCGTCTGTCGTTCCGCGCCGTATCTTGCCTTGCCGTTGCAACAGGACTGGCCCTTGCCGCTGCGCCTGCTGCACTGGCCCAGGATGCTGCCGCGCCCGCCGCTGCAACTGCCACCGATGTGCGCGGAATCCCCGCGTGGGACATAGCCAGCGATGATGTCCCGGCAGACCCGCAGGTCACCTTCGGCCGCCTTGCCAACGGAATGCGTTATGCCCTGATGCGCAACGGCAACCCTGCAGGCGAGGCCACCGTGCGATTCAACATCGAAGTCGGTTTCCGCGAGGAATCCGAAGGCGAAAGCGGGGCCGCGCATTTCGTCGAACACATGGCCTTCAATGGATCAACCAATATCCCCGAAGGCCAGCTGCTGCCGATGCTGGAACGGCTCGGGCTCGCCTTCGGGGCGGATACCAACGCGACCACCGCAGTCGATTTCACCACCTACAAGCTGCAACTGCCGCGGACCGACGATGCGACGGTCGACACCGCGCTGATGGTGATGCGCGAAATGGCCGGCAATCTGCTGTTCGATCCGGCAGCAGTTGATCGCGAGCGTGGCATCATCCTCAGCGAGGCGCAGGTGCGCAACAATCCGCAGCGGCGGCAACTGTCCGATTACATCGAGGCCGCGCTGCCGGGCTCGCGCATTGGGGCGAGCGTGCGCGCCGACGAGGAGCGCATCCGCAACATCTCGGCGGCCGATCTCAAAGCATTCTATCATGCCTATTACCGGCCCGAACGCGCAACGCTGGTGATCGTGGGCGATTTCGATGTGGCCGAGATGCAGGGCAAAATCGAGGCGGTTTTCGCCGACTGGCAGGGCCAGGGCCCTGCACGCGACATCTATGCCGGGCCGGTCCCGGCGGCAGACAGCCCTGTCGGGCTTGGCAGCTTCGTCGATCCGGCGACCCCGGAGATCATCCGGCTGCAACGCATTGCGCCTTGGGAGCCATCCCAGAACACGGTCGCCTCCGGACGAGATCAGTTGCTGCGCGCGGTTGCCGGAGCCGCGCTGTCGAACCGTATCAACGCTCTATCGCGCGCGGCGGATTCGCCGACTCTGGGCGGCGGTGCAGCCGAGGAAGCGCTATTCCGCTCGGCTCGGTCCTACGGGCTTAGCATCGTCGCCAAGGACGGACAATGGCGCGACACGCTGGCCCTTGCCGAGCGCGAGTTGCGCCGGGCGCACCAGTTCGGTTTCACCGCCGCTGAAATTGCCGAGATCAAGGCCAATATCGCCACCGCACTGGAAAATGCGGTGACTCAAGCGCCAGGCCGCAGCAGCGTGGCGCTAGCCGAAGGGCTGGTGTCCGCCAGCCTCGAGGATTCGGTTTGGAGCGCGCCCGACTTCGATCTTGCCTTCTATCGCGCGATCGAGCCGGCCCTCACACCCGAGGCCGTCAGCGAAGCTTTCCGCGCCGGCTGGCAAGGCGGGCCGAGTGTCGTCCACGTCTCGACTAAGCAGCCGCTCGAGGGCGACACCGGGGCGATTGCCGCTGCGCTGGCCGAAAGCGCCGCTGTGGCAGTGACACCCCCGGCCGAAACGGCTGCGGTGCAATTCGCCTATGGCGACTGGGGTGCGCCGGGCAAGGTTGTGGCCGACACCACCGTGGCCGATCTTGGCATCCGCACAGTGCGCTTTGAGAACGGCCTGCAACTTAACCTCAAACGCACCGAATTTGAGCCGGGCAAGGTCGCGTTCGCGCTGCGGATCGGGGAAGGACTGGCGGGTTTCCCGGCCGAACGGCAGGGCCTACGCGATATGCTGCCCTTCGTCGCCGGAGTGGACGGTCTTGCCGCCCATGACGCCGACGAGCTGCGCCGGGTGCTGGCGGGCAAGGCAGTTGGACTCGGGTTAGGCGCGGACGAGGATGCGCTGGTCGCCAGTGGCCAGACGACGCCGGCCGATCTCGAACTCCAGCTCGATCTGCTCGCCGCACGGCTGACCGCGACGGCGTGGCGCCCAGAAACGCAAGCGCAGTGGGCCGGGGTCGCCCCTGTCGCGGCTGAAAACCTGCGAGCCGACCCTTCGCAGGTGCTAAACCTTGCTCTTTCCGCTTTGTTGGCTGGCGGGGATGCAAGGCTAGGGCTGACAGACATCGGTCAGCTCACCACGATCTCGATCGACGATCTACGCGCGGTGGTCGCTCCGCAGCTTGAAAGCGGCCCGCTGGCGCTCGGACTGGTGGGGGATTTTGACCCCGAAGCTGCGATCGCGGCGGTCGCCAGCAGCCTCGGTGCCCTTCCCGCCCGCAACGTCCGGCGCGAGCCGAGCCCCGTTGCAACACCGCTCACCTTCGTGCCTGAACCGGCCCTGCGCACCCTTACCCACTCCGGTAAGGCGGATCAGGGCGCCGTCGCGCTGAGCTGGCAGACCGATGACGGCGATGATCTGCGCGACGATCTGACCCGCGATCTGCTGGCCGAAGTGATGGCCCTGCACCTGACCGAGGTGCTGCGCGAGGAGCTTGGCACCACCTATTCGCCAGTCTCCAGCAGCTTCTCGCAGCGCACCTTCCCGGGCTTCGGCTACATCACCGCTTATGCCACCGTGCCTCCGGAGGCGATGGATGCGGCGGCCGGGGTGATCCGCGAGATCGCGGCCAAACTGGCAGCAAATCCAGTCGACGCCGATCGGCTCGACCGCGCCCGTAACCCGATCCGCACGCGCTACGAGCGCGCCGAGACCCAGAACGGCAGCTGGCTGGGCGTGGTAGCAGGCGGGCAGAGCGATCCCGTTAAGCTCGACCAGTGGCGGGCGCGAAAGGGCGTGCTCGATGCGGTGACGCCCGCCGACATCCAAGCCGCAGCCAAGCGCTATCTTGCGGGCAAAGCGGCAGTGGAAGTCAGGGTCGTTCCGCAGACAAGGTAATTGCCGGCAGGCTCGTCGCAGCGATAAAAATCTAGGGGACGAGCCTCCAGCATTCGCCCGACGTCGTCGATAGGAAATGAGACACGCGTGCCTCCCTGTGTAGTTGTTGACGTGGGGCGGATTTGAAGGGCCGATTTCAGGTAAAGCCTCCATCGCGGGATGACCGGTATGGGGTCGATTCCAGAATGACGGCTCTTGGGAAACGCACCTACAAAAGCCGCCATTCGCCGCTATAGTTGGGCGGTGTCGGCTGCCGAATTAGGAGCCTGCCTCCCACTATGCCGTCGCTTCATGTCCGGAATTCATAAAGGCTGTTATCACTCTGCCCCGTCGCCGCCATTAGGCGAATTGACGATTTCCGGTTTTGGCTGGAATGGCGTCAACCGTTTACGACTGAGGCCAGCTGCGTGGATGGTTGCGCTGTTTCGCAACCAAGCGTCGTTGATGAGGTCCTGCCACTGAACTACTTCAATTTGACCGCGGTAATCCCCCTTCAGCGGACGAATACGCCCTTGCCCATTTGACGTCGTATCCCATCCGGAGAGTTGGAGGACCAAATCGCCGACGATGTCGGCGACAACGTAGCAATGAAATACACAGTCCTTCGCGATCCTCACGTTTGTCCGGCCGAACGACTCGATTTCCCCGTCCTGTAGCTGAGCGAGATAGCGAGTGATCTGGTGCTCGATCTGATCCTTGGCGCCGCCGTAGGTTCTTCGTCCCGGCTTCTTGAACTCTACGACCATCACGGTGCGTAACGGTTCCGATACATCGACGGCGTCGGGATAGTCGGGATCAATCGAACCTAGTCCATGGGCGAGGTCCCACAGGAATAAATCAGGCCTATCGGCTGAACCAGGCGCCACTAGTATGTCGTCCAACCGCTTGTCGGACGAGAAGGCCCGTGTGAACGCTAGCCGCTCGTCGACCACCCAGAGCTCGTGAGCTCGGCCTTCGAGCCGCGAAGGATCATCTCCTCGGACATTCATCGGGCAAATGAACGAGTGAAGCGTGCGTTCTAGATGAAAGTCGTCAGACGCACCTTCCCTCGACCGGATCCGGGAGATGAGCTTCTCCAGAAGTTCGAGCGCCAGTTTCCGTCGAACGACGTGTTGCGCAAGTGCAAGCTGCTCAGACGCTTGGATACCGCGAGCCGCTTCAACAATGGATTTCTGGAAGTCGAACCGTTTGCCCGAGTCTAGCGCGTCGATTAGCTTCTGCAGCGTGTCTTGCCGCTCCTCGTCGCGCCGGATCTGGAACTTCACGAGGTAGGAGGCAAACTCTTCGGGCGTGGCGGCGTGGAGAGGGACCCGCCCTAGCTGCGTATCATCGTCATCAAAGCCGTAGGTCGGGTATCGCTCGACAAACGATTCGTAGCGCCTGCGCCGCTTTTCTACAAACTTGCGGACTTGGTCTGGAAACATCCGTTCCCTGACCGCGTCCATGCAGAGCCGACTGATCTGCTTGAGCATGCGCTCTGTCAGGTTAAACGCCGTCCGCCCCTCGTTCACCCGGAGATCTAGGTAGTCACCGGAGACACATCCGTGGAAGGCAAGGTCAGTTTCGCCATCTCGTTCAAGGGACTCTATGCCGAGAAGGTTGTCGACTTTACGTGTCTCGACCGTGCGGCCGTTTGCCAGGAGGTGAAGCTGATGCAGCCCTTCCAGTCCGGTGCTCGCCTCGGGGCGACAGACGAACCCCACGATGCGAAGTTCACCGAACTCATCGCTGACCGCCGTGGTCTCTAATTTCGTCCCGACTACTAGGTCGGACACCGCTTTGGGATACTCGACGGCATCGCCATCGACGTCGAGCACGATTGTCGGGCCACCGCCAATCAAGAAGTCGGCGATGAAGTGCGCGCTGAAATATCGTAAGAATGTGTCGGACCGCTTGGGGAAGGGGTCCGCGTATTCTTTTATCCGGATGCCTCGAAAGTGCACCCGCGCGCCGCGGTCCTCTTGCGAGGACGCGATCTGGTCTTCGATGGTCGGGACGACCTGCTCCGCATTGTTCAACACAAACGTGAACGCGCGCTTGGCGATACCGCCACTAAAGCTGTAAGTGCTCTCGATGTCGATCTGATCGAAAGCGTCGAGCCAAAATAGGCGACCGACGCCCTTGCCGCCCTTCTTCTTTTTGAAGTCGGTATCGATTTCGCAGAAGGCCGCATAGCGATCGGCGTCGAGGCCGATACCGTCGTCAGCGATAAGGATTTCGATGTTGGGCGGATCTGATAGCTTTGTGACGGTGATGTTGATGCGCCCTTTCGCGACATCGTCTCCGTAACGATCCTCAATGCCGAACATCGCGTTACTGACCGCCTCGAACAATGGCTGCAGGCTTTGCGTGGCGTTCGACGGTTTCGGGAGCTTGCGCACCCTGTTCTCTATGTTGGGAGTGAGCTTCGGCAATTCTGTCCCCCGTCCAATATATTGTTGACCCGTCTAGACAACTCTCGTTGCATCGCCAAGGGAGTCCGCAATGCGTGGCTTGCCTTGCGGCAAGCGTGAGTATGATGACGATATCGGCATGTCGTCTGCCGCGTCGCGTAGCTGTTGGGCGCCCACTCCCGACAGGATCCGCCGGTCGACGCATCGCGGGCAAAAATTATTAATGTCCCAGACCCGGCTATCATTTCCAGGTGTTTAACCTCGTCCGCCTTGAGGCGACTGAGCGGCGATAAACCATGACCGATATGAGAGCGCAAAGCTCACCTCAGCTAAGGCCCGGGTCGTTGCACAGGACATCCAGCGCACCCGCCCTCTCCGAATGCGTCTGCCTCGGGATTTCGGCTTAACCGTACACAAACGACCAAAGCCACGATTCTCGGGTTTTGTTACGGAAACTCGATCAATCCAAACCGCCAGTGAGGAAGCCTTAAACCCGACAGGAAGTTTCTTGGGGGTGGGGATGCGCAAGAAACGTTGACCCCTGTTTCACGGGGTCAACAAAGCTGGCGCTTCCGATCCCCACCCCCCTGTCGCAATCGAGGCAGGCACATTGGCACAGGTCTACATAGATAAGTTTTGGCAGACGGCGACACCCGAAGCTCTCGGCGAATTGATGAAGGATGGTCGGACACAGCGCCGGCTTGCCGCACAAGATCGTCGAAAGGAAATGGCGCGGGCCAGAGCCGCAAAAATGGAGATCCTACGGAATTCAAAGGCCGAAGCAGACCACCGCAGAGCGGTGCGCCAAATTATGCGTGAACTTGGTCTAGACAAGCCGGACCATGCGTGGGGCCGGACCTTCATTGTTCGGGCTGGCCGCATTGATACTAAATCGGGAAGAAAGTCTCGAACTCGCACCATCAAGCCATCACGGATGCCGCTCCTGCCAGCATACAAAATGGCGTTGCTAGACGCCCGCGGCCGAGAAGCCGTGTATCTCAACATCAGCTATCTTGGGCAAAGATCGAAAGGATGGCGCCCGGGCCTTGCAGCCGATCACGCCGAATATTGCGGGCGGCTAGAGGCCCTTGAAGATCCTGAAAGTCAGCTTGCCGAGCCCATCGCGAACATCGCTCGAAACATGGGTGAGTGCACAAATTTTTGGAACGCGGCCGAGCCTGTCGAACTCGGATATCGCGCCAATGCGAAGGTGCAATACAGGTTCGTCGGGGCGCTCCCTCATGAGCTCAATGCCGAGCAACGGCGCGAAGCTGTGCGGCGATTCTGTGAACAAGCTTTTGGGCGTTATGGCTTGGCTTATACGGCATTTGTGCATGAGCCAGACGCTGACGGCGATAGCCGTAATTTTCACTTCCACGCGCTGGTTTCCCAGCGCCAATGCGTCCGCATTGGGGCCAACGAATGGGCGATATCCGAAGAGAAAGTCACCGAGATTTTTACACCAGAGGGCTTGAAAGAAGTGCGCTTCATCCTCGCCGCCGCACTCAACCGGCAGTGCCATAAAGCGGGTTTGAGCAGGCGCTTTACGCATAAATCTTACCGTGAGCGCGGGCTCGATGCGATCGCAACGGAGAAGCTTGGCCCAGCGCGCACAGCGGCATTTCGCAACGGTGAACCCGTTGCGATGGCCGAACGCAATTCGGCAAGAATAACTGCGAATATGGCTGGCGTGCGGGCGCAGTTCCTTCGTGGCCAAATTGCCTTGGCCGAAGCCACAGCGGCTGAGGCAAGGCGATTAAAAGACCAAATCGCCAGTGCTGCGATGATGGGCGAATTGAAGGCAAAGATTGCCACGATCGCATTAGCTGCGGAGCAAGTGTTGCGAACGAACTCCGGGCAAGTGCCAGGTGCCTCAGCAACGAACGAAGGGTCAGCAAGCACAACGCTAACCGACGGATCCATGCCGTCCGACCATCGCCCAACGGCAAGACGAATTGACGCCAAGATCGTGGCAACGGTCAAACGGATCGCTAGCATGAGCGCGGTCATGAAAGATGTGGGCCAAGGTGCCGGCCGGCCGCAGAGGATATCTCGGGCAGCTATAAGCCACCTCTCTGGGGTCAATAAAAAAGCTGAAAATGTTCAGGCCGCGAACAATACGAATTCAGTTCGGCGGATGCCTTCATTGCTGCACGCTCAGCTCCAGATAGTCATGGAAAAGGCGCGGAGAGCCGCACAAGAACCCAGTTGGCAGGAGCCTATTCCATCGGTTGTCCGCAACCGTTTGGATCGCATTGCAATGCTCGCAGCAGACGCATTGGACCACAATTCGACTGAGCAGAAAGCTCACGTCAGTAGCGCTGTTCTGCACAGATTGCAGGCGATTGCCGCCATTGGCCGTCCGGCGTCAACCCAACGAAAAATCAGTGTAGTCCTACGTTCGGCCATTGCCGATTTGGTGACACAGAAATCAGAAATACCAGAGCCGTTACAGGCTCAGGATTTCGCGGCCGAAGCCGCGGCAGTGCGCGAAATTGGAAAGCGCCTTGCCGCCCTGAAAGCCGTTACATCAGAACCAGAGTCAGGCAAATCGGACGCCACCCGCGACAACGTTCAAGCGTCGCCAAGTGCGGATTATGGGCGTTCAACGACAAACCAAACAGCTTCGTCTCCTCTAGGATTCCCCCCTGACGGCCATAAGGTTGAAGAGCCTAAAAGAGAGGCCAATAGCCCCATGACCGAACGGTCGGCGCAAGCTGCAAGGTCGCTTCCATCAAGCGTTTCGCCGCCAATGGAGGAAGCATCTGGCGCACATAACGATGCGGCCACGACGCCGGATTCTGAGCGTGCCAAGCCAGCGCCGACGTCGTCGGCAGCGAAATTCCTTGCCCTCCAAAAGGGCAAAATCATGTGCGTCACCCGGTCAGCGAATGGCATTTATCTGCCACATGAGGCTTACAGAAATGCATTGAACCTGAAGGTTGAAGAGTTTGGCGGCCACGATACTCAGCGCGAATTGAAGGACAGGTTTGATGACCAGGAAACCTTCCTTCGCCAAGCGCTGCCGTTTCTCGTGAGAAAGCTCAATCATAAGTCCACACATGACGACCTCGCCGTCATCAGAAGTGTGCCGCTGGCCCAGCAAGATGCAGCCAAAGCTTGGCTTGCGACGCCGTTTGCCGAGCGTATTCGCACACGGGCAGAGGGCGAGGGCCGCAAGAAAGCGAACTTGGCGGTATATGACTGGCAATCCGCCACGAACGATAGCTTGCTTCGGTTCGAACTGGCCGTTCGGGCGCATAATTGGCAACAGCGGTGGCCCAACAACCACGAGTTCAGCACGCTCCAAGCGCTTCGTGCGGACGCTGAGAAGGGCCGCGCGAACGCCTCACGGCCAAAGTTGCCTGCAGATGGAAGCTCTGGCGACGATGCTCCTGTCGGTAATTATCGCCATCCTGCGAATCCGGCTGACGGGGCGATTACTTCGGCTGCCAAACAGCCAGACAAAGCCCCTGCTATTCAGGATGAAATCGATGATTGGCTCGATGACGAATTTGACGACCAGCAAGGCTTATCGCGTCGCGCCGTCGGTGGGGCAAAAGGCGACAACAAACAGGCAGCACCAAGGCGATCACCAAGCGGTCGAAGTCACAGCACCATGACCGAAGACGATGTGGCGTTTTGCAGATCTGCAATCCCACGCCTGGTCAAAAATGTTGACGCGGAAGCGGTCGATGCGGGCGATGAAGCTGTTATCGCCAAACTCGCTCAAGATCAGCAGGCCGAGGCGCGTAAATGGACAGCCCATCACCTCTGGCAGCTCCTGCTGCAGCGGCTGCGTGAGGCCGGCAAGCGGCGCACCGATGCTGCTATCAACAGATGGCAGGCTGAAGATCGGGCCAAAACGCAGCGTCGTTTCCAAATGGCATGGCATGCGCAGCGACAATTCGAACGTTGGCCGACGGACCTAGCCTCGCAAACGCGCCAGCATCTGGATGACGACGCAGCAAGGCATCAAGCATTGTTGAACCGGCAGGCGGCGCAGCAACAGCAGCGCGGTTGGTAGCCGGCCCCTCCGTCACTGCATCGCCGCCTTGTCGAGCGAACCTTGTTGATCGCCGCCGTCCCCGCCCAGCGGTTTGAGGCGGGTAAGCCCGCAGACCATCTAAAGGAAATGAAAGTGCCGAAAGCTATTTGAAAGGAAAAGGCACATGAACACAAAGACGTATCTCGCTCTCGATCTCGAACTCTTCTGGGACGAGAACCTTCACGAAGCGCACCGCGCGATGGATCCAAAATCCGACCGAAGAGCCACCGCCGTGAAACGCGTTATGGCCGCATCCGTATTCGAATTCTCGATCGATGGGGAAGGGCGTGTCTCCACTGGCGACATCGTATCCTGGACCGAGTTCGGCTGGGGCGATGAAGAAGCATTGCTGCATCAGCTCTTCGATCACCTGCGTGCCCGCAGTCACATTCCTGTCCTGACCTTCGGAGGTTTGGCCACGGACATTCCGGTTCTCGTGCTGGCAGCGATGCAATACGGCGTATCGTTGCCGCCGCAGCTCATCGACCAGCCGGGCCGGAAGGGACCGCGCCCGCATCTTGATCTCGGCTTGATGATTCGTGGGGGCGGGCGGACTTGGTCCCACTTGAGTCAGGTCCTCCTGCGCATGGGAATTCCGGACGAACTGGTCGTCGCCAAACCGGGGGTCTCGCGTCCCAAGCTTGATGCCGAGTGGTTGACCCTCCGCGATCATGTTGAGTTGGACTGTCTGCTGCTGGCACTGGCTAAGACGGCTTGGTTGGGCGCGCAGGGCACCGATGCCCTACGGTTCGGGCCTGCGGCCATAGCTTTGTGTGCTGCATTCCTCCGCAAGCGGCCGCAGCATATCATGGCTCCAATGATCATCGATTACGTGATGGAGCTTGAAGCCGGACTGCGCGAATTGGCGGCTTAGCGGCTTCGATTGATTCGTTGAGTTGGGATGCATTCCTTAGGATGCGTTCCTGCTTCTTTAGACAGCGCCGATTCACCCGCCGGGCCGAATCGCAGATGTTATTAGCGAGACACGGTAATTTCCCATTGTTTTGAGTGCCCATCGCTTTCATGTCGGGTGCACCAGCTTTTTCGGATACTTGGCGGCGATGGGATCGGAACCGGCTACTCTGGAGCCGCTGCCCAAATGATCATCGCGCGGCCTTCAGGCGGGTGAAGGCCCGGTTGCAATCATCCGGAAGAGGTCGGGACGTCATCGACCGCCACAAACCAAGCGTGCCGAAGATTTAAAGATACCGAGGCCGTATTTTAAGGCGTCGTATGGGGCATTTACCCCATGCTGCACCGCAATATTCTGCTTGGCGCACACCGCGTGTGGCGTATTCTTTGCCACGAATGAGCATTTCCACTCCACTCGCCCTTGCGCTGCCGGCTCTTGCCATGGCCGGAGCAGCGGCCGGTTTTGCCGGCGGCCTGTTCGGCATCGGCGGCGGGTTTGTGGTCGTTCCGGCGCTGATGTTTCTGCTGCCGGTGCTGGGTGTGACGCCAGAGCAGACGGCGCATGTCGCGGTGGGCACTTCGCTTGCGTCGATCATCTTTACCTCGATCCGGTCCACCAGCAGCCATGCCAAGCGCGGATCGGTCGATTTCGGGCTGCTGAAGGGCTGGGCGATCTGGGTGGTGCTGGGGACAGCCATGGGCACGGTGTTTGCCGATTGGGTGTCGGGCGCGAACCTGGCTGTCATCTTCGGCACGGGCGTGCTGGCCTTTGCCGTCTATTTCCTGATGCCAGAGCGGCAGGGCGCGCCGCTGTTTGCCGGGCTGCCATCCGGCCTGCCACGCGCGGGAATCGCCAGCGCGCTCGGCGCGTTTTCAACCGTGCTCGGCATTGGCGGCGGGACGCTCACCACCGTCACCATGACCGTCTGCGGCACGCCGATCCACCGCGCGATCGGTACCGCGGCAGGGATGGGCGCGGTCATCGCGATCCCCGCAACGCTCGGCTTTGTGGTCATCGGCCTGTACCAGGCCGGGCGCGGCTGGGGTTCGCTCGGCTTTATCAACCTGCCCACTGCTGCCGTGCTGATAGCCACTTCGGTGCTGTTTGCGCCGATCGGTGTGGCAGCGGCGCACACGCTGTCGCCTGCCATCTTGCGCCGGGTGTTCGGCTTCTACCTGACATTCATTGGCGTGTTGATGATCGCCAAGTTCTGACGCCTTCTATCCTCTCATCGAAAGGACGCTGCCCGTGCCGACCACTCGCCGATCCTTCATTGCCGGCGCTGGTCTGACCGCCGGGCTTGGCGCCCTGCCGCTATCCGCGCCGCTATCTGCGCTGGGCACTGCGACAGCCATGCCGATGGTCGAGCCCGATTTCGGACCGAAGATCGGGCAGGCGCTGCTCAGCCGGAACGAGAATCCCTATGGTCCGGCGCCGTCGGCGCTGCGTGCAATTGCCGAGACGTCGAAAATGGGATGCTATTACGCAGACCGCGGCCTGCAACGGCTGACCGCAATGATTGCCGAACGGCATGGCGTTGCGCCCGCGCAGGTGGTGGTCGGGTCCGGATCGACCGAGATCCTGTGCGCGATCGCGCTGGCATGGGGACGCGATGGCCCGATCCTGTGTCCCGATCTGTTCTGGGATACCACGGTTCTGTATGGCGAACGGCAGGGCGTAGAGTCGATCCGGGTGCCGCTGTCTGCCGACATGACGGTCGACCTTGCGGCCATGGCGGCCATGGCGGCCAAGGGCGCGGCGCTGGTGCAATTGTGCAACCCCAACAATCCCACCGGCGTGCTGATCGCGCCTGCTGCGCTGCGCAGTTTTGCAGCGCAGGTGACACCGCACGCGACCCTGCTGGTGGACGAAGCCTATAACGAGCTGACCGACCGGCCTGAAGATAACGCCATGATCGATCTGGTGCGCAGCGGCGCCGATGTGATCGTATGCCGCACCTTTTCGAAGATCTACGGCATGGCGGGACTCCGGGTGGGCTATGCCATCACCAGCGAGGCCAATGCCAAGCGGATCGAATCGCACCTGATGAGCTTCGGCGGCAATCTGGCGGGGCTTGCGGCAGCGATCGCCAGTTATGACGATACGGCGTTCCTCGACCAGTCGCGTGCCGCGGTGCTGGAAGGCCGGGCGATGATCATGGACGCCGTCGCCCGCGCCGGGCTGACCGCGCTGCCATCGCAGACCAATTTCGTCTTCGTGAAGGTGCCCGATGCCGATGCGTTGCGCGATGCCATGGGACAGCGCGGCATATCCATCCGCGGGGCTTACGGCCCGTGGAAAGGCTATTCGCGGGTGAGCACGGGACGGATCGAGGATGTGGCGCGCTATGTCGCCGCGTTGCCCGAACTGGCGCAGAGGCTGTGGGCGTGATGCGCCGCGCTCGTCCCTAAGCCCTCATCCTTGAGTGGTATCCTGGCCGCCCTTGGCCTGTGAAAGCTGGCGTGAATAGACCCACCCGATGCCGATCAGGCTGAAGCCCAGCGCCATGAAGCTTGCGATCCGCAGCAGGCCTTCGAGGCCCGCCGCGTCGATCAGGAACACCTTGATCACGGCAACCAGCATCAGCACCAGCGAACCGATCCGCCAGCTGCGCGCCGCGCGCCACGATCCCCACACCAGGAAACCCAGCGCAAGAACGATGCCGAGCAGCGAGATCAGCAGGCTTTCTGTCTGGCCAACGGTGCTGGCGGTCAGCACCGATCCGGCAAAGGCGTGGCGCAGCAGCGAATAGGCCAGCAGCGCGATCAAGGTCATCTTGGCCGCCTCGCCCGCTGTGCGGACGGCGGCAGGGATGTTGTCCCATTGGCTCTGCACATGCCACACCGCGGCAATCGCGATAAGGTAGGCGGGTGTCAGCCAATTGGCGATCGGGGTGGGGCCGACGTGCTGCACGCTGAGCAGCGGATTGTGAAGGATCAGCGTGAACACGCCGAAATGCGCGAGCGCAGCGGCAACCAGGCCAAGGATGACAGGACGCCGCGCCTCGACTGCCAGCCTCTGTCTCACGGCAAAGGCGGTCGCTACCAGCAGGCCCTGCCAGGTGCTGCGTTCTGCCATACCGTAGTGTTCGAACTGGGACAGCGAGGTGATCCCGAAAATCTGCTTGTAAAGGCTGTGAAGCACCACCGCACCGATGATCCCGAGGCCGAGCAAGGCAGCGGCGCGGATTTCGCGGCGCAAGGTCTGGCCGCTCCACCACAGCGCCGCGATCGCGGTCCAGAGCGGGGCGATCCGCAAGATCAGATCGGCCGGAGGCACGACGGAGGTCGCCATGAACGGCGCGCCGGTCAGTGCGAGCATACCGGCTGTCACCCATGACGCCAGCGGCACGGTCGACCACGCGGCCGCGATCACCAGGGCTGCCGTCCACGCAGCGACGCGGGCAGGCTGGGTCATGAACAGCGCCATCGCACCCACGGCGGCGGCCCATGCCAGGGCTGCGCTGGGCAAAACCTGTGCAAGGAGGCCATAGCCCAGGCCGACGGTGAACACCTCAGCCACATGGCGAGGAGTCAGGGTTCGGGCAATCAGGGCCACGGCGGCAAAGGGCGCCGCCGCGGCTGCCCAGCGCACAATGGCACGCAAGCTTTCGGCAGGCAGGGCCAGATCGCCCAATTGGGTGAATTCGTTTTCAAATCCCGGTGTTGCGGCCAGCGCGAGCAGCGTCAACGCAGCCCCCGCCCAGGCAGCGCCATGCAGGGCCACTGCATCGCGCCGCGCATGGCACCATAGCAGGGGCGCGCTCACGATTGCGGCCATGACCGGGGCAAGCCACGCCTGGCTCATCAGGAGCAGCGCCGCAAAGGCCAGCAAGGCCGCAGGCGCCAGCACGACCAGCACGTCGCGCGTCCGTGCCTCCTGCCCGCGCCGCCAGAGCAACGCGAAGGCTGCTGCGGGAAGCAGGGCGAGGCCAGCGCAAACGGCTGCCAGCAGAGGCTCGCTTTCATCTGCGCTCCAGCTGCCATAGCGGACATAGGCGGCACCTGCGACGATCAGGCTGACAGCGCCAAGCTGTGCCAGGTCGAGCAGCCCGGCCCGCGACCGCAGTTGATGGGCGAGTGGCACGCCGGCAAAGATCGCCACCTGCACCGCTGCGACCAGCGCGAAGAACCGGGCATCGGGATCGGGCCAGATGATCAGCAGCCACAGCCCCAGACCCGCCGCCACCAGCGTCCCCGGCCGCAGCATTTCAAAGCGCCAGCCAAGGCCCGAAAGCGCCGCAGCGATCAGAAGATAAAGCCCCCACGTCAGCGGCACGAAGCCTGCATTGCTGACCAGCACCGCCATCTGCAACGCCGCCAGCGCCCCTGCGGCCAGATGCGGCAGGCGCGGCCCGCCCTTGGCATGCAGGAAGGCGGGCAGGACGGTTCCCAGCACCACCAGATAGACTCCGAGCGCCGCGAAATCAGAAGTGCTGGAGACGCCCGTCAGCATCATCAGCGCGCCCCAGCCTAGCCCCGCTGCGAGCGCGGCATAGCTGAGCCAGCGCCGCCCTTGCGTCTGCCCGCTCCACGTCAACCCGCCGCAGATCAGCGCGAGGTAGAAGGACAGAAGCGGGACATTGGCGCTGTCGCTGTCGACCAGCAGCGGCGCGGCAAAGCCGCCTACCAGCCCGATCACCGCGCTCGGCAGGCCGAACCGGAACGACAGACCGATCGCAACCGCCGTCACGCTGGCGAGTCCGATAAAGGCCCCGCCCGCGCCGATCAGGCCATAAGATGTGCCCGCGAGGTAGAAGGCGCCGTACAGCGTGGCCAGCCCCGCGCCGGCAAGCGCCTGCCGCACACGCGGATCGGCCAGCCGTGCGTCGAACCGGAAGGCAGCTTCCGCGCCCGCCAGCAGCGAAAGTCCGAAGATGAAGCTCATCGCCACCCGGACCAGCGGGGTCAGCAGGCCCGCCTCGATCGAGAAGCGTACAAGGAAAATCCCTGCGATCGCCAGCGCGAAGCCGCCGCCCCAGATCGGCAGGCGGCGCCCGAAAATGTCCTCGAAATCGAAGGAAAAGCCGCGGCGCGCTTTCGCCGGCGTCGTTACCGCGTCCGGCGCGCTTTCATAAGGTGCGGCAGCAGGGGTTTGCAGGTCTTCCGGCACGGGCGACGGGGGCGACGGGGCGGTAGTGGCAGGTTCCAGATCGGGTAAAGCTTCAGCCGCTTCGGCAACGGCTTCTGCCACCGGGGGTGCCGCGAACGGCGCTGCGGCAATGGGACGCGAAGCATCACGCACCGCGTCCAGTTGCCGTGCGAGGTCAGCGACCTGGCGTTCAAGCCTGCCGAGCCGCCGCCACGCGCCCACGAGAAATCCGCCGAAAAGAAGGGTGTAGAACAAGCTCATGATTCCTCGCCTTCATCGGCGCGGCGCGGGGGATTGGCAATCGCCATTCCTTGGCAGGCAGGAAGGTCCAGAGCTTTACGCAAACAGACGCCGCGCCACCGCGTCGAGCTTTGCCATCACGGCCGGATCATGCTCGTCCGGCGCCGTAATGACGGCATCATCGAGCGCAAAGTCGATGGGAGAAGGCTCGCGCGTTTCGGGCAACGCGGCGATGAAGTTGGTCACCATCGCGCGGGCGAGAGCGCCATTGGCCTGCATCTGGCCGACCACCTGCGCCACGTCCACAGCCTCGCCATCGCGCCAGCAGTCGTAATCCGTCACCATGCCGATCAGCGCGTAGGGCAGCTCCGCCTCGCGGGCCAGTTTCGCTTCGGGCATGGCCGTCATGCCGATCACATCCGCGCCCCATTGCCGGTACATCCGGCTTTCGGCGCGGGTCGAAAATTGCGGGCCTTCCATGGCGAGATAGGTCGCGCCGACCGCAACCTTGCCCTTGGCGGCGGCAATCGCCTGCGCGGCCATGTCCGACAGGCGCGGGCAGACCGGATCGGCCATCGACACATGAGTCACGAAGCCGCTGGTGTAAAAGGTGCTGGGGCGGTGAACAGTGCGGTCGATAAATTGTTCGACTACCGCAAAGCGCCCCGGCTCCAGCTCCTCGCGCAGGCTCCCCACCGCCGAGATGGCCAGAATATCGGTGCACCCGGCGCGCTTCAATGCGTCGATATTGGCGCGTGAATTCAGTTCAGTCGGCGTGATCGGGTGCCCCCGGCCATGGCGCGGGAGAAAGCGCACCTTCACCCCGTCAAGCGTGCCGCACAAAATCTCGTCCGACGGGTCGCCCCACGGCGTTTCAATCGCGATCCACTGCGCGTCCTCGATCCCGTCGATGGCATAAAGCCCCGATCCGCCGATGATCCCGATGCACCATTCGCTGGCCATGCGTGTCGCCTGTTCTTTGCTCGCCGCCCGGTTGGGGGCGTGGGGTGTGGGGCTTAGGTCAGGTCGAAGCGGGTGGGCAAGGCTTTGCGGATGATTGTTTCTGCTGCCTTGTAGGGCTCGGCGATCAGCGGCAGGGCCTGCATGGCGGTGAAATGGGCCTCCAGCGCAGGCCAGCGATCCAGCGGTGTCTCGGCGACCAGCGCAACCTGCATCAGCACGGTTGCCACGGTGATGTCCGCAATCGAAAGCGCATCGCCCGCAAAATATTGCCGCCCGGCAAGTCGCGCCTCCAAGACATCGAAGACCGGCGGCAACTGGTTCGCCCAGGCATCGCGCGCCTTGTCGAGATCGGGTTCCTGCCCTTTGCTGATCGCGAAGAAGATCGGGCGGAAAATGCCCATACCCCCGGCAATGGCGAGCGCGGTGTCGGCATATTCCTCGATAAAAAGTGCCTCGCCCAGCGCCATCGGGCTGTCCGGGTACAGCGCAGGCGCCGGATGCTTCTTCTCGATAAAAGCGCATATCGCGGACGAATCGGGCAGCGTGCCTGCTATCCCTTCCTCTGCCACAGACCGGTCACGCAGCACCGGAATGCGTTTCATCGGGGAGATATCGCGGAACCACTGCGGCGGGGCGAACACGTTTACCGCCTCGACCTCATATGC
The DNA here is from genome assembly GCA_009995225.1 of Sphingomonadales bacterium. Classification (GTDB taxonomy): domain Bacteria; phylum Pseudomonadota; class Alphaproteobacteria; order Sphingomonadales; family Sphingomonadaceae; genus Erythrobacter. The sequence continues at coordinate 38,547 of JAACPW010000007.1, forward strand.
CACGCCCTTGGCGATGCAGACCCCTTCGATCTTGCGCAGAAAGGGAGAGACCGGGCTGCCGTAAATCACCAGATCGGGGCGGGAATCAGTCATGCTTGCTCTCCTCCAAGGCATCTCTCGCAGCCTCCATAGGGGCCGCCAGCGATAGCGCAATCGCCAGGCACGAGGTGTCGCACGGCGGCCTGGTCAAGGCAGTACAGCAGTGATTGCGTTTTCCGATGCAACGCGCCAACCTACGTGGGAGAGAGACGACTCCCCATTCGACGAGAGGAATACACATGGTCACCCAGTACAAGAATCTGATCGGCGGCAAGATGGTCGCGGCCGACCGCTGGCTCGATGTCGTGAACCCCGCCACCGAGCAGGTGATCGGCCAGGTCCCGGCCTGCGGCAAGACCGAGCTGGACCAAGCCGTTGCCGCCGCCCGCACCGCGTTCACGACGTGGAAAAACACCCCCATCGAAGAACGCCGCGCCGCGATCATGGCGATTTCGGGCGCGATCAAGGCCAATGCCGATGAACTCTACCGCCTGCTGACCAGCGAACAGGGCAAGCCGCACGATCAGGCCAAGGGCGAAATCTACGGCGCGGCCGGGATGAGCGCGGCGCAATCGACCCTCAGCCTCGATGACGAAGTGACCGAGGACAGCGACACCCGCCTTTCGCGCACCCGCCGCGTGCCGGTGGGCGTGGTTGCGGGCATCGTGCCGTGGAACTTCCCGGTGATGATGGCGATCCAGAAGATCGCGCCTGCGATGCTTTCAGGCTGCACCATCGTGCTGAAGCCTTCGCCCTTTACCCCGCTGACCACCCTGCGCATTGCCGAACTGATTGCGGACAAGGTTCCGGCGGGCGTCGTCAACATCATCACGGGCGAAGATTCGCTTGGCCCGCTGATGACCTCGCACCCCGATATCAACAAGATCACCTTCACCGGATCGACCGCGACCGGCAAGAAGATCATGGAAGGCGCGAGCGCCGATCTGAAGCGCATCACGCTGGAGCTGGGCGGCAACGACGCCTCGATCGTGCTGCCCGACGCCGATCCCAAGAAGGTCGCCGAACAGCTGTTCTGGTCAAGCTTCTCCAATGCGGGCCAGATCTGCGTCGCGGCAAAGCGCGTCTATATCCACGAGGATATCTATGACGAGCTTTCGGCAGCGATCGTCGAATTTGCCAAGACCGTCACCGTGGGCGACGGCGCGCAGCAGGGCACAGGCGTCGGCCCGATCCAGAACAAGAAGCAGTTCGACCGGGTGGTCGAGCTGATCGAGGATGCCAAGGACAACGGCTACAAGTTTCTGCTCGGCGGCAATGTCGACCCGAGCGGCACCGGCTACTTCGTGCCGCTCACCATCATCGACAACCCGCCCGAAGATGCGCGGATCGTGGCCGAGGAGCAGTTTGGCCCGGTCATGCCGCTGATGAAGTTCTCGACTGAAGAGGAAGTCATCGCGCGGGCGAATGCCAGCGAATATGGCCTCGCGGGCGCGGTGTGGACCGGCAATCCGGATAACGGCGTGAAGATCGCCGAGCAGCTTGAAACCGGGACGGTGTGGGTCAACGAATACCTGCACCTGTCGCCCTTCGCGCCGTTCGGCGGGCACAAGCAGTCGGGCTTCGGCGCCGAATACGGCAAGGAAGGCCTCAAGGAATTCACCTATGCGCAGGTGATCACCGTCAAGAAGGACAATGTCCCCGCTTGATCTCAGCACGCGCGGCGAGCATCATCGCGGCCAAAGGAGGATGATTATGCGTAAACATCTCAGGCTTTTGGCGCTTTCACCGATGCTCGCCGTTGCGGGGCTGGCCGGGGCGGCCATGCTCGCTCCGGCAGCCCCGGCCCATTCGCAAAGCCTGGGCGACATCATGGGGTCGGCCAAGAAGGTGTTGCAGGCTGCGACCGTTTCCGATCAGCAGATCGTCGCCTATTTCGGGCAGATGTCCGATCAGATGGATCAGCAGAACCCGCTTGCCCCGGCAAGCAATGCCTATGCCGTGCGGCTGGCCAAGCTGACCCGCGGGCTCGATCGTTATGACGGGCTCACCCTCGATATCCGGGCCTATCTGGTGGACGAGGTGAACGCCTTTGCCATGGGCGACGGCACGGTGCGGGTCTATTCGGGCCTGATGGACGCGATGACCGACGACGAAGTGCGCTGCGTGATCGGCCATGAAATCGGCCATGTGAAGCTGGAGCACGGGCAAAAGCGGCTGAAGCGCGCGCTGCAACAGGATGCGGCGCTCAGCATCGCTGGCACCGCCAGCGGCGACGTGCGGCAGTTGGCCAATTCGCAGCTGGGCGGACTGCTCCAGAACGTGATGCACGCCCAGCATTCGCAATCAGCCGAAACCGCGTCGGATGATTACGCGCTGACCTTCATGGCGGCCAATGGCTACAACCAGCAAGGCTGCCCGTCCGCGATGGACAAGCTGGCGGCGCTGGGCGGGGGGGGCGGAATTGCCTTGCTGCAAACCCACCCCAATCCGGCGGCCCGCGCGAAGCGGATGCGCAAGCAGATCGGGTGATCGATCCCGAAGCTTTGATGGCGGGGTTGGCGCGGGTGTGTGCCCGCGCGCGTCTGGGCGCGCTGTCGGACGGCGCGCCGCAGCGGCTGACCGGCGGGGCGGTGATGGAAAGCTGGCGGTTTGCGGCTGGCGACCAACCTTTCGTACTGCGCCGTGCGCCGAGCCTCGCCTTCATGGAAGGGCGGGCTTACGGGCACGCCGTCGAAGCGGCGCTGGTCGAAGCTGCCCGCGCCAAGGGTGTGACGGCTCCGGAAGTGGTGGCGGTGCTGGATGAGGCGGACGGGTTGGGTTCCGGCTTTGTCATGCGCGCCCTGCCGGGGACGGCGGACCCCAAGGTCATTCTGACATGCGATGATTCGGCGGGATTGCTGCGCGAGGCTGCGCGGGATTTGGCGCGCATCCATCGGCTGCGGCAGTGCGATGTGCCGGCGGGTGTGCCTGTGATGGATACCCGCGCGGCCATCGCCGACCTCAAGGCGCAGTTCATGGAGGCGGGCGGCGACCGGCCGATCATCGCGTTGGGCCTGAAGTGGCTGGAGGACAACTGCCCCCCGCCAGTCGAACCCGTGCTCAACCACGGCGACTACCGCATGGGCAATCTGCTGGTGGAGGGCTCGGCGCTGACCGGGGTGCTCGACTGGGAACTCGCCCATTTCGGCGACCCGCACGAAGACCTCGCCTTCGGCTGCATGGCGGTGTGGCGCTTCGCCCGTTATGATCGCCCCGCGCTGGGGCTGGGGAGCATCGCGGACTACCTCGCCGCCTACGAGGTCGAGGCGGGCGTGCGCCTTGACCCGGCACGCTTCCGCTTCTGGACGATCTACCGCACCGTATGGTGGGCGCTCGGGTGCCTCAAAATGGCGGCGCAGTGGCGCTCGGGCGCCGACCGGATGCTCGAACGCGTGGTGATCTCGCGCCGGACGAGCGAGCAGGAACTCGATCTGCTGCTGCTGCTGGAGGAAGATGCGCCAGAGGCGGAGCGGGCGTTCCGCAACCGGGTTCCGCGTTCCTGGACCGTGCCCGGCGATGCCAGCGCGGGTGAGCTTGCCCAAGCCGTTTCGGAATGGCTCGTCACCATCAAGGACCGGCTTGGGGGGCATGACCGCTTTCAATTGGCCGTTGCCCGCAATGCGCTTGGCATTATCGCCCGGGACGATTCCATCCGGCCGCTGTGGCCGCGTCAGGAAGCTCTGGCTTGTGATATATTGTCTGGAAAACAGCACCTTGCCACGTCCGGACTGCTTTATGATCTGCGCCAGCGTGCTTTCGAAAAGTGCCTGGTCGATGCACCAAAATACCCGGCATTGGCAGAGGCCGAGCAGCGATGGGTCAACAACTTCACGAGGCATGACTAATGGACTTCGCCATCCCCGCCGACCTTCAGGCGTACCTCGACGAACTCGACGCCTTCATCGCCGCCGAGATCAAGCCGCTCGAAGCGCAGGACGACAATATCCGCTTCTTCGACCACCGCCGCGAATATGCGCGCACGGACTTCGAGGCGGGCGGGTTGCCCCGGCATGAGTGGGAGGAGTTGCTCAAGGAAGCCACGGCCCGCGCCGACAAGGCCGGGCATTGGCGCTTCTCTGCGCCCAAACGCTACGGCGGCAAGGACGGCAGCAACCTGTGGATGGCGGTGATCCGCGAGCATTTTGCGCGCCAAGGGCTTGGCCTGCACAATGACTTGCAGAACGAACACAGCATTGTCGGCAACTTCCCCTTTGTCGCCATGTTCGACCAGTGGGGGACGGAAGAACAGAAAGCCGAATTCATCGCCGGCGGGTTTGAACGCACACGGCGCGTCGCCTTCGGGCTGACCGAACCCGACCACGGATCGGACGCCACCCACATGGAGACGGTCGCGGTGCGAGAGACCCGCGACGGTGTCGACGGCTGGCGGATCGATGGCGAGAAGATGTGGATCACCGGGATGCACACCGCCACCCACTGCGCGATGTTCGCGCGCACCAGCGGCAAGGCGGGTGAGGCCAGCGGGATCACCTGCTTCCTCGTCCCCAACCCCACGGAAGGCCTCGAAATCGAGGAGTGGCTGTGGACCTTCAACATGCCCACCGATCACCCGCGCCTGTCGGTGACGAACGTCTGGGTGCCGGATTCTGCCGTGCTGGGCGTCGAGGGCCGGGGCCTCGCGCTGGCGCAAAGCTTCGTCCACCAGAATCGTATCCGGCAGGCGGCCTCAAGCTGCGGCGCGGCGCTGTATTGCATCGACGAAAGCGTGAAATATGCGCGGGAACGCAAGCCCTTCGGCGAGGAACTGGCGCGCAATCAGGCGATCCAGTTCCCGCTGGTAGAGCTGGCGACGCAGGCGGAAATGCTGCGCCTTCTGATCTTCAAGACCGCGTGGGAGATGGACAATATGCCCCACGAACAGATCGAGCGGACCATCTCGGACAAAGTCTCGATGTGCAATTATTGGGCGAACCGGCTTGTGTGCGAGGCGGCGGACCGCGCGATGCAGGTCCACGGCGGCATCGGCTATTCACGCCACAAGCCCTTCGAACACATCTACCGCCACCACCGCCGCTATCGGATCACCGAAGGCAGCGAGGAAATCCAGATGCGCAAGGTGGGGGCGTACCTGTTCGGCTACCTTGGGCCAAAGCGCGGGATGTTCACCTGAACGCTTAGCCGCCCGCCTCCAGCAACGTGCGCAAGTCTTTCAGCGCCTTGGCGCGCAGCTGGTGCACACGCGGCACGCTCACATCAAGCACGGCGGCGATTTCGGTCAGGTTCAACTCCTCGACGAAGAACAGTTGCAGCACCAGTTTCAGCCGGTCAGGCAGCTGGATCATCGCGTGCAGCAACCGGTCGCGGTCCTCGGATGCGCACAGCGCCTCGAACGGATCGGGATCGTCGCAGGCAAAGGCCAGGCTGGTTTCGTCATAGGCGTCGTCAATCGGGGTCAGCTTCACGCCCGAGGCTTCGATGGCGCGCAGTTCGCTATCGCTGACCTCCATCGCGTGAGCGAGTTCAGCGCGGCTCGGCTCTCGGCCCAATTGTCCGCGCAGGGCGGACAGCGCATGTTCGTACCCTGAGCGTTTGGTGCGGGCAGTGCGGCTGTCGTGGGCGATACGGCGCACTTCATCCAGCATCGCCCCGCGCACCCGGATCTTGGCATAGGCGGCGAACCCGTCCTCGGTCGGGCCGGCGTGGCGCTGGGCACATTCGGTCAGCGCGAGAATGCCGGCCTGCACCAGATCCTCGATCTCCAGGCCTTCCCGGCCCCTGCCATTGATGTGCCATGCGGTGCGGCGCACCAGCGGCAGGAACCGCCGCACACGGTCTTCGACCTCGGCGCGAGAGGGGGCGTAAGGGGCCCCGTGTGCAAAGCTGACAGGATCGTGTTTCATGCCGCGATGTCCTGCTGGGTCAGCGTCTGGGCATCTTCGGGCGCACCGATCACGCCGACTACGGCGATGGGCTGGGCGGCGGGCAGTTCGGCGATGGAAAGCACCAGACAGCGCGGGCTGCGCGCCTTGAGCAGGGCGGCCAGCGCGCGGCGTGCGGGCGGCTGGACGATCAGCGCAATCGGCCCGCCTTCCGCTTCGGCGATGCGGCTGGCCTCGCGCACGATCATGCTGCCGCAGTCGGGCTCGATCAGCGGCTGGCCGGTGGCCGGATCGATCATCCCGCCCAGAATCGCGCTTTCGAGACCCGCATCCAGCGTGACGACCTTCAGCGTCTCCCCCGGCGCGGCGATGCAGGCGACCAGCCGTGCGGCCATGTCGGCCCGCACGGCATCGATCACCGCGTCGAAATCGGTGGTGCGTTGCAAGGCCAGCGCCAGCGCGGTGAACAGGGGCTGCGGATGGGCAAGCCCGATCCCGTCGGCCATCAGCGCGCGCAGCGTGCGGGTCAGCGCAGGCAGCGGCAGCGGATCGGGCGTCACCGCCTCGACCAGCGCGGGCGCGCGGGACTTGAGCCCGTCGACCCATTCGCGCACCTCGTCGGGGCCTAGCAACTGGTGCGCTTGGGCGAGCAAAACCTGATTGGCATGGGTGGCAATGACAGTGGCGGGGTCGACCACCAGAAACCCTTCGGCCACGGCATGATCGCGCGCGGAGGGCGCGATCCACAGGGCGGGGCAATCGAAGCTGGGGTCGCGGGTCGGCTCGCCGGTCAACCCCCCATAGCCATTGGATCCGGGACGCACCTCGCCCGCGTCGATGGCGAGCAGTTTGCCGGGACGCACTTGCCCGCGTGCGATACTGACTCCCCCCATCAGCACCGCATAATCCTGCGCCATCATGTCGAGTGAATCGCGGATCCGGAACTGCGGCAGCACAAAGCCGAGATCGCGCGAAAGCTGCTTGCGGATGCCGGTGATGCGGGTGATCAGCGGCGCGCCTTGGGCTGCGTCGACCAAGCCTACAAGGCCGTAGCCCAGTTCGATCGTGACAAGCGTCGCGTCGGCCACATCAGCCAGCGCGATGTGATCGGGGGCGATGTCATCTGCTTCCTCGATGACAGGCGCCGGTGCGGCGGCGCGGCGTTTGAGGTGCCACCAGATCGCGCCTGCAATGGCGGCGCCGGGCAGGAAGAACATTTGCGGCATGGCGGGCACCAGCCCCACCGCGCCCAGGATCAGCGCGACCGGCAGCCAGCCACGCGGATCGGCGAATTGCCCGCCGATCTGGCCCGAAAGGTCGCGCGTGTCCGATACGCGGGTGACGATCGCGGCCGCTGCAATGGAGAGCAGCAGCGATGGCACCTGCGCCACCAGCGCGTCGCCCACCGCCAGCGTGACATAAGCCTCGCCTGCTTGCGCCGCGGAAAGGCCGTGGCTGACCATGCCGATGGCGAAGCCGGCGATGATGTTGACGCCCAGGATCAGTAGCGCGGCGACCGCATCGCCCTTCACGAACTTGGAGGCCCCGTCCATCGAGCCGTAGAAATCCGCTTCGACCGTGACCTCGCGCCGGCGTTCGCGCGCTTCGTCGGCGGTGACGAGGCCGGCGGCAATGTCCGCATCGATCGCCATTTGCTTGCCCGGCAAGGCATCGAGCACGAAGCGGGCGGAAACTTCCGACACGCGGCCCGCGCCTTTGGTGATCACGATCATGTTGATGATCATCAGGATCGCAAAGACGAACAGGCCGACCGCAAAATTGCCGCCCACGAGGAAGGCGGCGAAGCTTTCGATCACTTCGCCCGCCGCCGCGCCGCCTTCGTGCCCGTGGACCAGCACCACGCGGGTCGAGGCAACGTTGAGGGCAAGCCGCAGCAGGGTCGCGAACAGCAATACCGAAGGGAAGCTGGAGAAATCGAGCGGGCGGCGGGCGTTCAGCGCCACCATCAGCACGGCAATCGAGATGGCGATGTTGAGCACGAAGAAGATGTCGAGCAACAGCGCGGGGATCGGCAGCACCATCAGCGCCAGCAGCGCAAAAATGCCGACCGGCAGCGCCAGCGCGGCGGATGCCGTGCCGAACCGGGCGAGCGGCGAGGGGGAAAGCCTTGCTTGCGTCACAGGCCAAGCGCCTTCAGCCGATCATAGGCGCGGCGCACCTGGCGCGGGGCGGCGGCAGGATCGCTGCCGAAGGCTGCACCCAGAACCTGCGACATGGGGGGGCGCTTCAATAACCGAACCTCGGGCGCGGGGAGCGAAGCCTGCGTCAGCGCAGGCGGCATGCCGGGGCCAAACACCGCCTCGTCCGCGATCAGGTAGGGAGAAGGGGTCAAGCCGCTTTGGCTGACCGTTGGGCTGGCGGCATAATCGGCGCGGGCAAAGCGCAATCCCTTCCCGTCGCTGATCCGGTTCAAGGCGCGATCAAGCTTGCCGCCGATCACGTCCATCACCTGCGTCAGGCTGCGCGGGCTGCCGTCGGATGTGAAGAAGATACCGCGATTGGCGGCCGCAGGGCGGGCGAACAGGGCGGCTGCGCTTTGGTTGGGGTCGGCTTGCAAGGCGCTCAGAAACCGCCCCGCACCGCCTGCGCCCAGAAAGTGCGCGAGGTAGAGTTCGGCATGGCTCGGCTGGCGGCCAAGAATGGGCATGAGATGCGCGCGGTTGTCCTCCGCCAAGCCCGCCGCCATCAGCGATGCCGTGTGCGGATCATGGCGCAGCGCGAGTATTGCCTCACGCTGGGCAGGATCGCTGACATAGGCACTGCCCGATGCCGTCACGCCGATCTGATCGGCCACCGCGCCCAGACCGAAGCGATCACCGTGCTTCTTCACGGTATCGAGCCAGGTGCTTTCGATGAACTGGTAAAGCCCGGTTGCGCTCGACGTGGCGGCGCGGGCGTTGGGGTTCATGGCGGATTCGACTTCGGCCTGGGCAAGCAGGTAATTGAAATCGACCGTGGTGGTCTGCGCGGCATGGGCAATCGCGGCTTCGACAGGCGTGCCCGGCGCGGCGATCTGGCGCGCGGCAGGCAAGGCGCCGCCTTCAATCGACGCCCGCGCTGCGGCGTGGGAGCGTGCAGCGGTTTCAAACCCGGCGCGGATCGACCCTGAGGGCAGACCCAATGATGAAGCAGACTGGTTCACGCATCCTCCGCCCGGTGACGAGCGCCGCAGGAGTGCGCGGCGCTTTCACAGGAAGATGATGCAAACGCCGTGCCAGAAGCGCGCGAGCTGCGCCTCCGCAAGAACCCCTAGGCGCGGGATGGGGCGTAGGTGGCGCGTGGCAGACGTCGCGGCCCGCCCAGCGCTTCGATCCGGGCCGCGACGTTGGCGGCCAGCAGATTGCGCACGCGGCGATTGACGTCGTTCAGTTGGCGCGCGGTTTCGGCAAGGCTGCGGGTTTCGTTGTCGAGCAGCTGCGGGCCGATGGTGGCCAGGGCATCGCACAGCACGTCCTTGTCGCGCGCTGCGCCGACCAGCCCGTCGGCATCGAGCGCGGCAAGCGCCTGCCGTTCGCGCTCCAGCACGGCAATCATTTGCCGCAGGTTCAGCGAAAGCGATGCAAGGGGGGCAAGGGCTTCGGCCACCGGCTCAGCTCCGTTCGGGCAGGGAAAGGCTGACCTGCGCGGCGATCATCGCATCGACAATGCGGGTCGGCACCAGCGGGTACGAGCCGTCGCGCAGCGCGTTGCGGATTTGCGCGACACGCTCGGCATCGACCGGCGGGGCCGCCGCTTCGCTGCCACCGCTGACTTCGACGCTGATGCCGGAATTCGTGATGGTGCCGCCGGACGGGGCGGGCCGGGCGCGCGTTTCGATCTGCGCGCGCTCACCAAGGGTCACGGCGCGGGCGGCGCTGACGCTCGGCAATTTGCTCAGTTCGACAGAGGGCATGATGATGTCCTTCGATGGGGTTCCTGTGGTGGAGAACGGCACTGCAAGGCCGGGTTTAAGGGGGCCTTGCGATCATCCTCAATCGGCGGGGACAACCGCCAGGCCGGGGCGTTCAATCCGGGCGCGCAGGGGTTCGGCCTTGCGGCTGGTGCGCACCTCGATCCAATCGCCCACGGCACCTGCCTCCATCGCTTCGCCCGCCTGCTGCACGCTGAAGCCGCGCCCGCGCACCACGATGGTGAGGGCATCGCCGCGCTTGATGGCGGGGGCGGATCTGGCAGCGCCGGGGGTGCCCGCGGCAGGCGTAACGGCGACGAAAATGCGCCATTGCGATGGTCCGGGGCATTGCACCTGCACCGCGTTGCGTGCCGCGGTGTGCCAGCTCACGGCCAAGGGGCCATCACAGGCGGCCAGTTGCAGGCGGGCATCGCTTTGGACCCGCGCCCCGCCCGGTGCGCCGATCGCAGCGCCGGTGAACGCCGCAACGGCGCGGTCGATCATCGCCGGATCGGTCATCCCGCGTGCTTGCGCCGCCGGATCGCACATTGGCAGCAGGATCGGCAGGGCCAGCGGGCTGAGCCTCCAGCCCGCTTTCCAGGAAAAGGTGGTATCCATTGTGCTACGCTCCTTGATGCAAGCGCGATTGCGCTGCCGCATGATCAGCAAGTGCCATGCCAAGCAGCGGGTCAGGTATGGTTGCTAAGGTGCGCTGCGGCGGCATTTCAGCACGATGCGCCGTTCAGGACGTGTCGCCCGCGTCTTCGTGTTTAGCGATCACCGTATCATAGGCGAGGCTGGCATAGACATCCGGGGCCGGGCCCACGGTGATGATTGTGCGGACCTGTGCGCCGCGCGCGCGCGCTTCAGCGGCCAGCGCCTCGGCCTGCGCCCACGCAGCAGCTTCCTCGCCCTGGGTATGGGTCGCAAAGATCGTCAGCGTTGCGCGCGGATCGGGGGCTTGCGCGTCCAGCCATGCGCCAAGGCTCGGCCCGCCGGATAGAGGGCGATACAAGGCTTGCGCCGGGGCGACCATGAGCTGCGCTGTGCCAAGGGCGTCCTTTTTGCGCGCTTTATCATCTGCCAGGCGGCGCCCTTTTTCGGACTCGGCGGCGGGCAGGGCGGAAAGCGCCAGCAGGAACAGGATCAGCGCCAGATCGGCAAGGATCAGCTGCCATCCTTGGCCTGCGCGCGGGGGTGTTGATGTGCGGGTCATGCAACCCCTCGCAAATGCGCACGGCGGGCTCTCGCCGCGGCATCGGTGCGATCGATTTGCGTTACGAACCATTCGGCCAGCGCCTCGCGGGCCTGTTCCTCGATGAGCCCGCGGCGCTCGATCGCGCTTGCCAGGGGGTAACACACCAGGTGCGCCAGCAGCGCGCCGTAAAGCGAAGTCAGCACCGCGCTTGAAACGGCGCCCATGATCGCTGCGGTGGCAGTCGCATTGTCAGTGGGGGCAAGCTGGGTGAGACCATAAAGTGTGCCGATCAGGCCGAACACCGGCGCAAGTTCGCCCGCCCAGATGAACACCTGCGCAGCAGTGATCCGCCGCGCTTCATCCAGCGCCCGTTCGGACCGGCGGATCTGGCCCAGGGCGTCAGGCGTCCCGTGGCGCAGATAGGTTTCCAGCATCAGCCCAAGTGCGCGGTCTGGCGGCAGGGCGGGGCTGGCACGGTGGTGCCCGTCGCGCTGGATCGCACTGACGGCCATCGCCATGGCTTTGCGATTGGCTTCCCGTTGAAACTTGCGCCGCACCAGCCGGCTTGCCGCCTTTACGGCCCCGCCAAAATCGCTCCACCCGCAGCGGGCCACAGTCGCAAGCACAGTGCCAACCACCACGATGGCAATCGCGCCCGGATCGAACAGAGTGGAAATGGCGGTTGGCATGGCAGTTCCTTTGCACAGGTGATGCCTTGCAGAACGGCGGGGAAAACCGCGGATTAAGCCAAGGCATCGCGCCGGCAGCGGCTTGCCACAAGGCGCGCTGTGCCCGGCAAAAGCCTGCCGGGCAGCGCGCTGATTGTGACACTGCCCCGCCCTGATGCGCTGGGGCTGATACGGGTTTGGCACGCTTCATGCTGATCGGTGATCCGAACGCGGGCTTGCCCCGCATCTGACAGGAGCTTGCCGACGTGAACGAGCGACTTTTTGGTATCCATGGCGCTGCGCTGACCCTGCGTTCGCAGCGCATGGGCGTGATCGCATCGAATATCGCCAACGCCGCCACCCCCGGTTACAAGGCGCGCGACATCGATTTCAACGCCGCCCTTGATGCCCGGCTGGCCGCCGGGCGGGGCGCGACCCGTACCAACCCGGACGCCGGAATGGTGTGGCGCAGCCCCACGATGCCGTCGATGGACGGCAACACGGTTGAACTGAACCGCGAACAGGTCGCCTTTGCCGAAAATGCCGTGGCCTATTCCGCCACGCTCAGCTTTGTGCAGGGCAAGGTCAGCACCATTACCCGCGCGCTGAAGGGCGAGTGAGGCCGATGCCCGAACGCGCCCCCTCGACCCTGTTTTCCATGACTACCCGCGCCATGAGCGCGCAGATGGTGCGGATGAACGCGGCGACATCGAACCTTGCCAATGCAGGTTCCGTTTCCACCACCGACGAGGGCGCCTATCGCCCGATCCGCGCGGTGTTCGCGACCGAGTTGGATCGTGCTTCGGGCCTTACGGGGGTGACCACCAGCGGCCTTGTGCGCGCAGAGACCGCACCCACCCGGCGCCACGATCCGTCGCACCCACTGGCCGACAAGGATGGCTACGTCTTCGAAGCCCCCGTCGATGAGACCGCCGAGATGGTCGAGATCATGGACGCCTCGCGCCAGTACCAGAACCTGGTGCAGGCGCTCCAGACCGCCAAGCAACTGATGCTCGAAACCCTGAGGAGCCAGTGATGACCACCAGCAACACCATCAATCCCGCCGCGCAGTCGACACTCGACCGGCTTAACACACCGTCACAGCTCAAGGGCAACGGGCTGGAAACGCTCGACCAGGGCGATTTCCTGCGGCTGCTGACTACCCAGCTGACCTTTCAGGACCCGCTGGAGCCGGCCGACAACAAGGAAATGTTGGCCCAGATGGCGCAATTTTCCGCGCTGGCGGCGACCACCGAAAGCGGTGCCACGCTGGAGGACATCTCCGCCAAGCTCGACCGCCTGATTGCCGCGCAGGAGGCCACCGCCCGCGCCGTCACGACCCCGCAACCCTGATTTCTACCCCGCTGAAAGGATCACAGCCTCATGTCGTTCTTCACCTCGCTGTCCGGCCTCAAGAATGCCGAAACCGATCTGCGTGTCATCGCCAACAACATCGCCAATGCCGAAACCGTGGGCTTCAAGAAAAGCTCGGCGCAATTTGCCGATCTGGTCGCCACCGGCTCCGCCACCGATCCGCGCCGCAGCCCCGGTATTGGCGCGGCGGTGGCGGGAATCACGCAGGATTTCGTGCTCGGCCCGCTGGAACAGACCGGCCGCAGCCTTGACCTGGCGATTGACGGCGATGGGTTCTTCGCGCTCGCCAACCCGTTTTCGGGCGATGTCACCTTCAGCCGCAACGGCAATTTCCGATTGACGGCGGCGGGCGAGCTGGAAGACGCATGGGGCAATCGCTTGCAGGCCTATCCGGTCGATGCGGCTGGCAACCCGACCGCCACGGTGGCGGCCGATGTTGACGTGCCGATTGCCAACGGGGCTGGCTCTTCGCTGGCCAATGTCACCATCGACGTGCGCGGGATCATCAACGCAGCCTATGCTGATGGAACGACCGAGCCGGTCGGTCAGGTGGCGCTTGCAACCTTCCCCGCCCCCAACGGCCTGCGGTCGATCGGGCAGACCAAATGGCAGGCGACCGGGGATTCGGGCGTCGCGGTCTATGGCAACCCTGGCATCGGTTCCTACGGCGAGATGATCAGCGGCGCGCTGGAACGCTCCAACGTCGATCTGGCCGAGGAAATGGTCTCGCTGCTCACCGCGCAGCGCAATTTCCAGGCGAACGCCCGCGCCATCGACACCGCGACGCAGATTTCGACCACCGTCATCAACCTGCGCCAGCAGTAAACTGCCATGGACCGGATGATCTACACCGCGATGACCGCGATGAACGCGGCGATGGACCGGCAGCGAGTGGTGGCGAACAACCTCGCCAACGCCAGCACGCCGGGCTTTCGGCAGGAAATCTTTGCGGTCACGCCCGCCACGCTCAAGGACGGCTCGCTCGAAGCCCGCGCCATGGCGCGCGGCAATGTGCGCGGCGCGGATATGACAACCGCCCGCGTGGTGCCGACCGGCAATCCGCTCGACGTGTCGCTCGAAGGCAAGGCGCTGATCGCCTACCAGTCGCCTGATCGGCAGGGGGAGATTTATGCGCGGCGCGGCGATCTGCGCGTGGCGGCTTCCGGCGTGCTGGAGAACGGCGAAGGGCTCGCGGTGCTGGGCGAGGGCGGGACACCGATCACCGTGCCGCTCGGCTTCAGTATCAGCCTGGCCGCCGATGGCACGGTGCTGGCCAACGACCCCGCTGCGCCCAATGCGCCTGCCGAAGCGATTGACCGCATCCGGCTGGTGAACGCAGAAGGCAGCCCGCTCGCCAAGGGGATCGACGGCTTTCTGAAGGTGCCGAACGGAGGCGTCCTGCCCCCCGATCCCACCGCTCGGCTCACCCCCGGCGCGCTGGAAATGTCGAACGTCGAGACCGCTGACACGCTGGTGCAAATGATCGAGGCGCAGCGCGCCTTCGAACAGCGCGCCAAGATCATCGCCACCGCCGGCACGCTCGATGAAGCGGGCAGCGACCTCATGGCGCTGCGATAATTTACAGGAGACCTGACCCATGCCCACCTCCGCCCTCCACGTCGCCCGCACCGGACTCGAGGCCCAGGATGCGCGGATGCGCGTCATCGCCAACAACCTTGCCAATATCGGCACCACGGGTTTCAAGCGCGATCGCGCGGATTTCGCGACGCTCGCCTACCAGGAACAGCGCGTTGCCGGACAAGCCTCGACCGGTCAGACGGCCTTTGCGGTCGGCCTTAACCTGGGCACGGGCGTGCAGGTGCAGGGCACCAGCCGGATCAACACGCAAGGCACGCTGAGCCGCACCGACAACGTGTTTGATCTGGCGCTGGATGGCGACGGGTTCTTTCAGGTCGAACTGCCGCCGGGCGGTCAGATCGGCTTTACCCGCGCCGGCAATTTCGCGCTGTCGAACGATGGCACGCTGATCACCGCGCAGGGCTATGCCTTGCAGCCGCCGCTTCAGGTGCCTGCGGGCGCGCAGACCATCACCATCGCGCCCGATGGCACGGTGAGCGCGCTCACGCCCGGCAATGCCGAGCCGACGCTGCTGGGACAACTGACAGTCGCCAGCTTCGTCAATCCGGCGGGGCTGCGGGCGATCGGCGACAACTTCCTTGTCGAAACAGCCGCCTCCGGCCCAGCCGAACTGGGCTTTGCAGGCGAGAACGGGCGTGGGCAGATCCGGCAGGGGATGCTGGAATCCTCGAACGTCAACGTGGTCGAGGAGCTGGTCGAGATGATCGAGGCCCAGCGCGCCTATGAAATCAATTCCAAGATGGTGAGCGCGGTGGATGAAATGCTGCGCAACGCCAACCAGACCTTGTGAGGACACGCATGACGGGCCGCATCACCATTCTCGCCGCGCCGTTGCTGCTGTCCGCCTGTGGTGGATTGGGCAGCAAGGGGCCGCAGGCCGGCTTTACCGCGCCGCCTCCGCCGGGCGCTGCGATGGTGTCTGCCAGCGCCAGCGATCCACTGTTGGTCGCCGCGCCGCAGCCGGTGGCGCAGGCCCATAACACCGGCGCGATCTTTCAGGCGGGCAACGGCTACGCCGCGCTTGTCACCGGCACCCGCGCGCGCAGCTTGGGCGACATGGTGACGATCATCCTGACCGAAGCGACCACCACCACCAAGAGCACTTCGGGCCGCACGGCCCGCGAAGGCAGCTTCGGGATCACGCCCCCTGCCGCTGGCCCGCTCGATTTCCTCAACCCCGATGCCCTTAAAGCTGCGGCCGAAGGGTCGTTCACAGGGGGAGGCAATGCCGCGCAGCAAAGCCGCCTCAACGGTGCGGTCGCTGTAACCATTGCCGCAATCTACTCCAACGGCACCGCCGAAGTGGTCGGAGAAAAGCAGATGATGTTCAGCCAGGGCGATGAATGGGTGCAATTCGCCGGCCGCATCCGGCTGGTCGATATCGATAGTGACAACCGCCTGGCCTCCTCGCAGGTCGCCAATGCCCGGATCATCTATTCGGGCAAGGGTGCGGTGCAGCAGGCGAGCCGTCCGGGCTGGCTCAGCCGCTTCTTCAATCTGATTTCGCCGTTCTGATGGAAGGCTTTGCCGTGATTCGCATCCGTATCCTCGCACCGATCCTCTATCTGTTGATCGCCATGATCGCAGGGCAAGTGGCCGCGCCCGCCCATGCCGAACGGATCCGCGATCTCGGCCAGTTCGAAGGCCTGCGCGCTAACCAGCTGACCGGCTACGGCGTCGTTGTCGGCCTGCAAGGGACGGGCGACAACAACCTGCAATACGTAACCGAGGCGATGCGCGGCGTGTCCGGCAGGCTGGGTCTGCAATTGCCGCCCGGCGTCTCGCCCATCCTGCGCAATGCCGCCGCCGTGATCGTGACCGCCGAACTGCCGCCCTTCGCCAAGCCGGGTCAACGGATCGACATTACGGTTTCGACCCTTGGTCAGGCGCTGTCCTTGCGCGGCGGGGCGCTGATCCTCACCCCGCTCTATGGTGCGGACGGGCAGATCTACGCGATGGCGCAGGGCAATGTCGCGGTGGGCGGTCTTGGCGTCACGGGGCGGGACGGATCGCAGGTCAGCGTCAATGTCGCCACCGTGGGCCGGATAGCTGACGGGGCGAGCGTCGAACGCGCGGTTGCCACCGGGTTCGATCTGTCGCCGACACTGCGCTTCAATCTGCACAAAGCCGATTTCCTCACCGCCGCCCGCGTGCGCGACGCGATCAACGGACGTTACCCTGGCACCGCCAGCATCGCCGACGGGGTCAGCATCGAACTGGCGCTGCCGCCGGGCAATGATGCGCGGTCGGGGATCATGGCCGAAATCGAGATGCTCGGCGTCAGTCCAGCGCCCGTGGCGGCACGGGTCATTATCAACAGTCGCACCGGCACCGTCGTCATCAACGATGCGGTGCGGCTTGCGCCTGCTGCCGTCAGCCACGGCAAGCTGGTGATCCGCATCGATGAAAACCCGGCGATCGTGCAGCCCGCCCCCTTCAGCGATGGCGTCACCGCGCAGGAAGAATCGTCCGATATCACCATCGAGGAACGCTCCGACCGGGTGGCCTATATGCCCGCCGCCGCCTCGCTGACCGAGATTGTTGATGCGTTGAACCTGCTCGGTGTGGGCGCATCGGATCTGGTGGTGATCCTTGAAAGCCTCAAGCAGGCGGGCAGCCTGCAAGCCGAAATGGTGGTGCTGTGATGGCCGCTCTTTCTTCCTTTGGCTTTACCCCCTCGGGCGCCCCCCAGCCCGGCGGCGTGGCACGCTCCCCAAAGCCCCCTGTCTCCGGGGAGCGTGCCGCGCTGCGTGAAGCGGCCGAAGGCTTCGAAGCGATCATGCTGCGCAAGATGCTCGCCAGCGCGCGGGCGTCCAGCTTTGCCGAGGAAACCCCGCTGACCGGCGGCGGGATGCAGCAGTTCCAGGCGATGCGCGACGAGCATTTCGCGGATCTGGCCGCGCGCTCGGGCGCCTTCGGGTTTGCCCGGAGTATCGAGGCCAGTCTCGCGCAACACCTGCCCGCTAGTGAACCCATGCAAGGGGATAGCTGATGCCGACCGCGATTTTCACCATTGGCCGTTCGGGTCTGACCGCGTCGCGGCGCAGCCTTGAGCTGACGGCGCAGAATATCGCCAATGCGGCGAACCCCGATTATTCGCGCCGCAACCTCACCCAGGGCGAATTGGTGATGACCGGATCGATCGGCACCAACGCCGTGGATTCGCTGGGCGGGGTGCGCCCCGGCATCATCGAACGGGCCGAAAGCGGGCTGGTGCAGCGACAGGCGCGCGATGCATCGTCGGCGCTGGCGGCTGCCGAAGCCGAGTTTCAGGCGCTGCGCGAGGCGGAAAGCGCGCTGGAAACTTCGGGTGTGTTCGGCGGCATCGTCGATTACGAGGCCGCGCTGACGCGGCTTCAGAACAACCCGCTCGAACCGGCGCTGCGGCTGTCGGCGGTTGAGGCGGCACGCAAGATGGCGGGCAATTTCCGCATCGCCAACGGCACGCTCGCCAATGCGCGGTCGCTGGTGCAGGCGGAAGTCAGCGCCGAAACGCTGACCGTGAACGAGCTGGCCAAGGAACTCGCCGCGATCAACGCCGATCTGGTCGGCGCTCGCGAAGGTACGGCGGGGCGGGCCGCGCTGCTCGATGCGCGCGACAAGGCGCTGCGGGGGCTGGCCGAAGAGTTCGGTATCCAGCCGACCATCAACGCCAATGGCACCGCCGATGTGTCAATCACAGGAACCCCGGCGGTCGCGCTGGTGACAGGCGCGACCGCCGCGGCTGTCAGCGTCACTTACGCGGCCGATGGCACCGCGAGTTTCGCGGTCGGGGCGACCAGCTTTGTGCCTGCGGGCGGGGCGATGGCGGGGCGTTCCAGCGCACTGGCCGAAATGGCCGGTTTGCAGGTGGAACTCGATGCGCTCGCCGGGTCGGCCATAACCTTGTCCAACGCCGCGCAAGCCGGTGGCGCTGCTGCCGACGGCACGCCCGGTCAACCGCTGTTTGGCGGATCGGGCGCGGGCGATATCGACGTGGTGCTGGGCTCGGCAGACGGGCTGGCAACCGCGCCCGCCGGATCGCCCGCAGGCAGCCGCGATACCGGCAATCTGGCCGCCCTGCTCGCCAGCCTTGGCGCGGCGAGCGGGCCATCGTCCGGCGCCGACCGGATGCTGCTGGGCCTGTCGAGCCGGGTCGCCGCGCTGGAAACCCGCAGTCAGGGTCTCGCAGTGGTGTCCTCCAGCGCCGAGGCCGAGCTGCTGCGCGAAACCGGTGTCGATCTCGACAGCGAGGCCGCCAATCTGGTGCGTCTGCAACAAGCCTTCGAGGCGAACAGCCGCGTGATCCAGGTCGCCGCCGAACTGTTCGATACGATCCTCGGCCTCAGATAAGGGAGCGCGCCGCCATGAGTTCCGTAACCAATTCGACAGGTTCGTTCTTCAACCGTTCGCTCGCCCAGATGGCGGACCTGCGCAGCGGGATTGAACGCACCCGTTCCCAGATTGCGACAGGGCGCAAGATCGAGCGCGGCTCGCAAGATCCGGCGGCCGCCGCGCAGTTGCGCAGCGTAGCCCAGCGTGAGGCGCTGGCGAGCGTGGAAGGCGACAATGCCGCGCGGCTCGGTCAGGATCTGGGCGCCGCGGCCACCGAGGTCGAAGCCGTGACCGCATTGCTGCAGCGCGCGCGTGAACTGGCCCTGCAGGCGGCCAATGCGCCCACCGGCGCCGATGGGCGGCAAGCGATCGCTGCGGAACTGGAACAGCTGTCACAGGAACTGTTCAGCCGCGCCAATGGCACATCGCTGACGGGCGAACCGCTGTTTGCCGGGCAATCTTCCGGCGTCGCCTTTACGCGCGATGCGGCAGGCGTGGTCACTTACGCGGGCACGCCGGAAAGCGGCGCGGTGCCGGTGGCGCCGGGCACTGCGATCGAGCGCGGGTTGCCGGGCAATGAAGTGTTCCAATTCGATCTCAATGGCACGCCGTCGAGCGCCTTTGCGGTGCTGGGCGGGCTGACGGCTGCCCTGCAGGGCGGCGCGCCCGATCCCGTCGCGGCGGCCAACGCCGCGCTGGAAGGGATTGATGCCGCGCTCGATACCACAAACCGGGCGACCACCATTCTGGGCACGCGCATGGCGTGGGTCGATCAGGTGCAGGATCAGCAGGGCGACCGCAAGATCGCGCTGGCCGAGCGTCGCAGCCGGGTGGGTGATACCGATATTGGCGATGCGATCGCGCGGTTGCAGCAGACGATGACCGCGTTGGAGGCCAGCCAGGCCGCCTTTGCCCGTGTCAGCGCGCTGACGCTGTTCGACGCACTGCGGTAAGGAGGGGTAGCCGTGTTCGTCGCAATCGGCATTGTCGTGCTGCTGGTCATGGTGTTCGGCGGGTTCATGCTCGCCGGCGGTGCCATGGGGCCGGTGCTGGCCGCGCTCCCACTGGAGTTCATGATGATCGGCGGGGCAGCGATCGGTGCCACCCTGATCGGCAATTCGATGCACGAAATCAAGCTGCTGGGCGCAGGGATGGGCAAGATTTTCAAGGGCCCCAAATACACCCATGACGATCATATCGACGCCATCGCGCTCACCTCCAAGCTGATGAAGCTGCTGCGATCCGAGGGCGCGGTGGCGCTGGAAAGCCATGTCACCGAACCCGCCAGTTCGACGATCTTTTCCGAATATCCGCGCCTACAGGCCGATCCGGTCATCACCGCGATGATCTGCGATCCGCTGACGTTGATGGTGGTGTCATCGGGCACGCTGGATACGCACGCGGTCGAGGAGGTGATCGACAACGCGATCAAAACGCAGCTGCACGAAATGGATGAACCCCAGCACATGATCCAGTCGCTCGCCGACGCGCTGCCCGCGCTCGGCATCGTGGCGGCGGTGCTCGGCATCATCAAGACGATGGGTGCGATCAACGAACCGCCGGAGATTCTGGGCAAGATGATCGGTTCAGCGCTCGTCGGCACGTTTCTGGGCGTGCTGCTGGCCTATGGCTTTGCCGGCCCGCTGGGCACCCGGCTGAAGCAGATCAACGTGCATGACAGCCAGATCTTCCATTCGATCAAGCAGGTCATCATCGCCTCGCTCCACGGCTATCCGCAGCCACTGGTGCTCGAAGCGGCGCGGTCGGGCCTGCCCCCGGCGCATCGGCCCAAGCTGACCGACCTGCTCGACATGATGCGGGGGCGTTGATCTTCAATGGCCGAGGCCGATCCCAAGCTTGCAATCCCCGCGCCGATCATCGTCAAGAAGGTGACGATTATCGAAGGCGGGCACCACGGCGGAGCGTGGAAGGTGGCATATGCGGACTTCGTGACCGCGATGATGGCGTTTTTCCTGCTGCTGTGGCTGCTCGGCGCGACCGAGGAAAAGCAGCGCAAAGGCATTGCCGATTACTTCGCCCCGACGCTGGTAAAGATGCGCAAGGAAAGCGCGGGCTCCAATGGCTTGCTGGGCGGAAGCTCGATCACTGATGTGGACAATTACCCTCATGCGATGGGCCAAACCGGCACGCGTGCGATCACGGTGCCGCGCGGGGTAACGGGCGGGCCAGTGGAGGGCGGCGGGCGCGGTGAGCTTGAAGCAAAGCGGCTGAAAGAACTTCAGGACAAGATTGAGAAAAAGCTCGTTCAGCGCCGCCAGCTTTCGCACCTGGCCCGGCAGGTCAGGGTCATGCGTGCGCCCGAAGGCATCCGCATCGATCTGATGGACAATGCCGATTTCTCGATGTTCGAACTGGGCACCACGATCCTGACCCGCGAAGCGCGCGGGTTGCTGGAGGTGATGGCCGACACGTTGAAGGACGAAGCCGCTCCGCTGATCCTGCGCGGTCATACCGATTCGCTGCCGTGGCGCAGCGGGGTGGCGGCGAACAACTGGTCGCTATCCACCGGCCGTGCCGAAGCAACGCGCCAGGCGCTCGTGCTGGGCGGAGTTCCGCAGACACGCATTGCGCGCATCGAAGGCGTGGCCGAGACCGAACCGCTGGTGAACGACAATCCCGCTGATCCGCGCAACCGCCGCATTTCGCTGCTGCTGCTCGATGGGCGGGGGTTGCCCGGTCGCGCCCCGCCCCCGGTCAGGTCTGCTGCCCCCTCCGCGCCTGCCGCAACCGCGCCGCGCTGAAGCGGCCGAGCGCGACACCGTTTCGTTGCAATTCAGCCCGCATTCACGGCGCGCCGCAAAGGGTCGCTGGCGGAATGCATCGAAGACCGGGCAAAGCGTGGAAATCAGGCAGGCGGCGTGCGGCGATCGCCGTGCTCGCTGCGTTACCGGTGAACGGTCTTGCCGCCGACGATGCCACCGCTGATCCGGTCACAACCGTCAGCCCTGCCGAATTCGACCGTGCCGGTCTCGAACAGGCGGATCTGGCGCTCAAGGCGGCGCGACCGGCTCTGATTGATTGCGAGTCTGGCTGTATCACGCCGGGGGAGGCCACCATTCTGGCCTTTGCTGCGAATGAGGACGGGGGCGAAGCTGCGGCCCGGCCCGGACGCTTCCTGCTTGATGTCAAAGGCGGCGGGCAGAGCCTTCATGGCGAATTGGGGGGCCTGCTGTTCGTCAATTCGCGGCGCGATTACGCCACGCTTGGCACCCTGACCATCGCGTTCGACGCGGACGCGCTGCATGCGCTGCTGCGGCGGCCGAGCGGGTGCGGTGCGGCTGATGTGATCGACGGGCAGATCACCGTGAAGGCCTGCCGCGGCCCTGCAATTTCGGACCTCAACATGTTCACGATGATGCAGCGGTTGTCCGGGCGGCGCATCATCGTCGATGGCGTGGTGAAGCTGCAATGGATCGATTCCCCGCTCGGCTCACCCCGGCCCGTCGCCAACAAGCGCGGCGAGCATGAGATCGGCTATTATCAGGTCTGGGTTCATGTAACGGACGCGGCGCAGGTGACCTTCATTTACGACGATTGACCCTAGCGCGGCGATCATTCCGGCTGCCGATGGCCGCCATTTTTACCGCGTGTGCCTACACAAAAAAGCCCGGAGCCGTGTGGCTCCGGGCTTGCCGGCCTGCCCCCAGGGGAACGGGGCGGGCCTGCGGGGACGATTGCGTGGGGGCGAACTTAACGCAGCAGCGACAGCACGTTCTGCTGCGACTGGTTGGCCTGTGCCAGCATCGCGGTGGACGCTTGGCCGAGGATCTGCGCCTTGGCGAGCTGGGTCGTTTCGGCCGAGTAGTCGGTGTCCATGATCCGCGAACGCGCATCGGTCAGGTTGGTCGAGACGTTGGTGAGGTTGTTCACCGCCGACTGCAGTCGGTTCTGGAACGCACCAAGGTCGGCGCGGGCTGTCGTGACTGAACCGATTGCGGAATCGTACTGATCAAGGGTCGCAGTGGTCACGGCATTACCCGATGTCACGCCGGTCGCCACAGTACGTGCGCTCGAAGTTCCGGTCGGCGGCGTCGTCAGGATGACTTCGGTCCAGCTGGCATCGTTTTGCAGCGCGGCATCGGACAGGCCGGTGCCGGTTGCTTGGCGGTAACGGTTACCTTCAACCTGCACAAAGGTGTTGGTTCCGTCATCAATGACCGTACGCGTTTCGAGAGTGGTTGTGGGCGATCCAGCGAAGTTGACAACGGCTTCCATTGCGCCACCCGAAACATTCAGCTGTGGCATCGTAATCGAAAGGGAATCGGCAGACTCGGCGCCGGCTTGGACCGCGACTGTGCGGGGCGTATTGAACAAGGTGGTGCCGTTGAAAGAGGTGTTGTTAACGACAGCGGTGATTTGCGCGCCCAGCGCGTTACGTTCCGAATTGATATTTGCGATGTCGCTGGCAGAATAAGTCTGGTTTGCACTCTGCACGGTCAGTTCGCGCATCCGCTGCAGCATGTTGGTGACTTCGTCGAGTGCACCTTCTGCGGTCTGGGCGAGGCTGATACCGTCATTGGCGTTACGGATCCCCTGGCTCATGCCGCGGATCTGCGAGGTGAAGCTGGCGGCAATCGCAAGACCGGCAGCATCGTCGGCGGCGCTGTTGATGCGCTTGCCGGTCGACAGGCGCTCCATGGCCGTGCCGAGCATCTTGCCGGCGGTGACGCTGGCATTGTTGGCGCGCAGGGCCGAGATATTGGTGTTCACTACGTTCATGGTTCAAACTCCCGAATGGTCAGGCAGGACGAACTGGCCCGTCGCTGCTGGGCATTAGAGCGGCCATCTCCCCGGATGTTTAAGCCAAAAATATAACTCCATAAATACAATGGTATAGCGGGCAGTTATCCTGTGCGGCCACTGGAAGGCCAGCGGCCCTCTAGGTGTTCTCCCGGCCCCGACTAGGGAAAGCTACGGGGGCTTAAATTTGCCACATCTGCAACGTGGATGCGGCACAGCTTTGCCGACCAACGCAGACAGGGGCAGACATGATGGAACCGGCGATCAGCACGATGCACGGCACGATGCATGACACGGTGCAAGGCCCAGTGCCCGCCAATGTGCAAACGGCTGTGGCGCCCGAGGGCTTGCACGATATTCTCGTCAACATGACTGTGCCGCTGATGGGCCGCAGCTGGCAGCGCGACCGGATCGTGCTGGGGGATGCGATGCGCCCACCCATGGCCGCCGCGATTGCGCGCAGCGGCAAGGTGGCCATTGCATTGGGTCATGCCGCCAGACCGTCTCTTGTGACGAGCGCCAGCGGCCCGATCACGCTGGCCTATGATCCGGCGCACCTGCCGCAGGCGCGTGCGGCGCTGATTGCGGCATCGGCGCAAGGCGGTTGGCCAGTGGCGGGCGATCCGCAATCGCTGGCGCTGCTGACGCTTGCTGAGCGGATTGCGGCCAGCACCATTCCTGTCCTGCTCGAAGGGCCGACCGGCACAGGCAAGGAAGTGCTGGCGCGGTTCGTCCACCGGCTTTCGGCCCGCAAGGATGGCCCGTTTGTCGCAGTCAATTGCGCAGCCATGCCCGAAGCGATGCTGGAGGCGCTGTTATTCGGCCACAAGAAGGGCGCGTTCACCGGCGCCGCCGAAGCGGCCGAGGGACTGTTCCGCGCCGCCGATGGCGGTACGCTGCTGCTTGACGAGATCGGCGAATTGCCGCTCGCCCTGCAATCCAAGATGCTGCGGACGCTTCAGGAAGGCGAGGTACTGCCGCTGGGCGCGACCAGGCCGATGAAGGTCGATGTCCGCGTGGTCGCCGCCACCAACCGTCATCTCGCCACCGAGGTTGAGGCCGGACGCTTCCGCGAAGATCTGCTTTACCGGCTCAATGTCTTCCCCCTCACGCTTCCCGCCTTGCGTGACCGGCCGGGAGACATCGCCCCGCTCGCCTTTGCGATGCTGCTGCGCCACGCTGCGCAGCCGGGCCGTCCGGGCTGGATCGGCAACGAAGCTCTGGCCTTGCTGGAAACGCACCCGTGGCCCGGCAATGTCCGCGAGCTGGAAAATGTCATCCGGCGCGCGATCCTGCTGGGTCATGGCGCGCCGGAAATCGCACCCGAACATATCGTGTTCGACACCGCCGTGCGCGCCGCGTCTGAAGGGGGTGCTGCGATGATTGCTCCGCCAAGCCACATCACCGGCGCGCGCTCGCTTTCCGACGTTGCTTTCGCGTCCGAGGCACGCGCCATTCTTGAAACCCTCGCCAGCAATGGTGGCAACCGCGCCGCGACGGCGCGCAGCCTTGGCATTTCGGAACGCACGCTGCGATACCGGCTCGCCTCGATGCGCGGCGCGGGCCTGATGACAGCGGCAGGTGCGGCATGAACGCCAGCTTCGGGATCGCGGACGTGATGGCGCTGCGCAGCCAGGTGCTCGCCCGCAGCGCGGCCTTGCGCGATGTGCGGGCTGCCAGCGAGGCGGGGCGCATCTTTGCCCCGGCGCAGGCGCCCGGCACAGCCTTTGCCGACACATTCAACACCGCCATAAAGCAGGTCAGCGCGGTGCAGGATCACGCCTCGCAGATGCAGGTCGCCTATGAACGCGGACAGGTGACGGACATCGCTCAGGTGATGCTGGCGCGTCAGGAAGCGGGTGTGGCTTTTGAAGCCACGCTGCAAGTGCGCAACAAGCTGCTGAACGCCTATCAAGACATCATGCGGATGGGGGGCTGATAAATGGCCGATGCTCTGCCCGTGCCTGCCGATCCGGTGGCCCTGCCTTTCGCGCCCGCGCCTGCTGGCACAGCCTGGCGCGCCATGTTGCCCCCGCAAGTGGCAGGCTTCATCAGCCAGCCGGCGATCGCCCGCGCGCTGCCGGCACTGGCGGGGGTGGGTGCGCTGGCGGCGGCGGGCGGTTTGTGGATGGCGATATCATCCGGGCCGGATCGCGTGCTGTATACCAGCCTCACCGACGCCGAACGCGCCAAGGTGGTGGAAACCCTGGAGGCGGGCGGGATCGATTACGCCATCGACAATTCCACCGGCGCCCTGTCGGTTGCCGACGACGATGTCTACCGCGCCAAGATGCTGGTCGCCAGCGATGCCGGGATTGCCGCCCCGGAAGGCGCCGAGGCAATGCTGGACGCGATGCCGCTGGGCACCTCGCGCACGCTGGAGGGCGAACGTCTGCGGTTGGCGCGCGAACGCGAATTGATGCTGACGATCCGCGAGATCGACGGGATCGAAAGCGTGCGCGTCCACCTTGCGACGCCCGAACGATCGGTGTTCGTGCGCGAGAACAACCCGCCGTCGGCCTCGGTGATGGTGCGGCTGGTAAGCGGCCGCAGCCTGTCGCAAGATCAGGTCAGCGCGATTGTGAATCTGGTCGCTGGCTCGGTGCCGGGGTTGAGCGCCGATTCGGTGCGGGTGGTGGATCAGAACGGACGGCTGCTGTCCGATTTGCGCAACAACCAGGGCGAGGGGCTTACGCTGCAACGCGAGCATGAGAGCAAGCTGCGCGAACAGATCGATGCCTTGTTGCTGCCTTTGCTGGGGGCAGGCAATTTCAGCGCGCAGGTGCAGGTGGAACTTGACACCAACGAAGTCACCACAGCGCGCGAAACCTACGAGAAGGAAGGCGTCATCCGCGCCGAAAGCGAACGCAATTCGAGCCGTGCGGGCGTAGCGCCGGTGGGCGGCGTGCCCGGTGTGCCTGCCAATACTCCGCCACCGCAGGCCGAACTGGTCGATGGCGCGCCCAACCCCGCACCGCCCGCCCCCGCACCTGCGACCGATACGGAAACCGCAACCGATCGCAGCTATGAACTGGGCCGCGAGGTTGCCGTGACCACGGCGGTGCCGGGTGGTTTGCGCAAGCTATCGGTGGCGGTGGCGGTCAGCGACGCGGCGTTGAAAGCCGCTGCACCGCTGACCGCGCCGCAATTGGAGGCGCTGGTCAGCGCGGCGGTGGGCGCCAGCACGCAGCGCGGCGATCTGGTCGAAGTGGTGGCCAGCAAGTTCGAACCGGTCGATCTGGAACCCCCCGCCTTTTACGAAGAGCCGTGGTTTGCGATGCTGGTGCGATACGGCACCGCATTGATCGCGGTGCTGCTGGTGTTGCTGCTGGCAGTGCGTCCCCTGATCGGCAAGCTGAAGGGCGGGCCGAGCAAGCCGGATGATGGTCCCGCCGCTGACGCAACGCTCGCGATGGGCGATGATGGCAGCGAGGACAAGTCCGATGGTGCCGCGCTGCCAAAGGACGCAGGCACCGCGCTGGCCGATCTGCCGCGTCAGGTCGAACTTGCGCGCCGCCTTGCCGCGAGCCAGCCCGAACGCGCGGTCGAGGCGCTTCAGCGGATGCTGGAGGGGCCGGACGCCCGCAGTGGTGCGGAGGCAGGTGCCGCATGACGCAAGAAAGCGCCCTGACAGACACGGCACCCGCTGCAAACCTGGCCCTGCTGAGCCGGGTTGACCGGGCGGCGGTGTTCCTGATGTTGCTGGATGACGCGGAGGCCAGCAGCCTGCTGGGCCGATTGACTCCGGCCGAGCTGGAAAAGCTGGGCGCCGCCATGATGGCGCTGGGCGAGATCGAGCAGCCGCACATGGCCGAAGCCCTTGCCGATTTCGCGGACGAGGCGGCGCGTGAGATGCTGCCCCGGCGCGGGCGGACCGATCGGGTGCGCAATCTGCTTGACAAGGCGCTGGGCCCTGCGCGCGCGGATTCGATGATGCAGCGGATCGAGCCGGACGCCAATCCGCGCAGTCTGGAACTGGCGCAGTGGCTTGCGCCCGGTGTGCTGGTGCGCCTGATCCTGGATGAACACCCGCAGGTGATCGCGGCGCTGCTGCTGCTGATCGAGCCGGACCCTGCTGCCGAAGTGCTGGCGATGCTTCCGCTGGAATTGCAGACCCTGGTGGTGGAGCGCGTGGCGAAAAGCGGCGCGATTTCGCAAACCGCGATCGCCACCATCGACACCCTGCTGACCCAGCGCATTTCCGCGACCTACGGCACCGCGGCGCTGATGCTGGGCGGGCCGCGCGATGCAGCCAACCTCATCAACCGCGCGGCGGGCGAATTGCGCGGCACCGTGCTGCCCGCGATTGCCGAACGCGATGCGCCGCTGGCCGAGAAGATCGAAGAGGAGCTGTTCACCTTCGAAATGCTGTTCGTGCTCGATCCGATGGGGATGGGCCGCCTGCTGCGCGATGTGGACAACGAAAAGCTGGTCGATGCGCTCAAGGGTCTCAAGGAAGCGGACCGTTCGCCGTTCTTCGCCGCCATGTCGAGCCGCGCCGCCGATGGCGTGCGTGACGAGATCGAGCTGCGCGGACGCCTCGCCAAGAGCGAGGTCATCGCGGCGCAGAAGGCGATTGTCGACATTGCACGGGGTCTGGCCGAAGCGGGCGAAATCGTGATCGGGAGCGGCAGTGGCGACTTCGTCTGACTGGATCGGCGTCCTGACCGAACCCGACAAGGCTACAACCGGCGCACCCGGCTGGCTGGCGCTGCTGGATGGCGGACCGGGGGCCTTCCGCGCTGCGTTGCCGTTCGGCCTGCCAGCACCGGAAGCGACGGAGCCGCTGCCCGAACCGGCGCCCATACCGCTTGCACCCGATCCGGTGGAAGCGACGCTGGCCAAGGCTCATGCCGATGGCATGGCGGCGGGCCGCGCTGCGGCCGAAGCGGACGCTGCGGCGCTGGCTGCGCGCCAGCGGGCGCTGCGACTGAGTTTCCGGGCGCTCGATGAAGCGGCGTCGCAGGTGCTGGCCGATGATCTGGCCGCGACCGTCATGGCGCTGTGCGAGGGCGTGTTGGGCGATGCCGCGATTGACCGCGAGGGACTGCTTGCGCGTTGCCATGCGGCGGCGCGGCGGATCGGCGGGGCGGCGGATAGCCTGACGCTGCATCTTCACCCCGATGACATGGCGCTGCTCGGCCCGGATGCGCTGACAGGTTGGCAGGTCATGCCCGATGCGGCGCTGGAACGCGGCACCGTGTTGATCGAAAGCGCAAACGGATCGGTCAGCGATGGCCCCGCCGAATGGCGCCGCGCGATTGCCGCTGCGGTGCGGGGATGATCGCCGAATTGCAGCTTGATCTGGCGCGGATGCGCAGTGTCGCCGTGGCGCGCGGACCGGTGCTGACCGGGCGTGTGGTCACCTGCGATGGCGGCCTGATCGAGGTCGAAGGCCTGCCGCTGCCGGTCGGTTCGCTGGGGCTCATCGAAAATGATTCCGGGGCGGAGTGCCTGGCCGAGGTCATCGGCTTTCGCGCAGGCCATTCGCTGATGATGCTGCTGGGCGATGCGATGCTGCTGCGTCCCAAGGCGCGGGTGCGGGCATTGGGGCAGCCGGGCGAAGTGCGGGTGGGCGCAGGGCTGCTGGGCCGTGCGGTGGATGCGCTGGGCGAGGCGATTGACGGCGGCCCCCGGCTCGACCTGCCCGAGGTCTGGCCGCTGGCGGGCAAGCGCGAGGGCGCGCTGGAACGAGCGAGTGTCGAAGTGCCGTTCGATTGCGGGGTCCGCGCAATCAATGCGCTGGCCACGATGGGCGTCGGCCAGAGGCTCGGGATCATGGCGGGATCGGGTGTCGGCAAGTCGGTGCTGGTCGATACCATCGCGGGCCACGCCGTCGCCGATGTCACCGTGGTCGCGCTGATCGGCGAACGCGCGCGCGAGGTGTCGGACTTTGTGAACCGCCACATGGGGACCCATCATAAAGGCGCGATCGTGGTCGTCGCTGTGCCGGCCGATCACGCGCCGAACCTGCGCCTGCGCGCGGCGCAATATGCCAGCGCCATCGCCGAATATTTCAGGGCGCAGGGCAAGCGGGTCCTGCTGATCCTCGACAGCCTCACCCGCGTCGCTCACGCGGCGCGCGAACTGGCGCTGGTGCTGGGCGAACCCGGCGCCGCGCGGGGCTATCCGCCGTCTGCACTGGCGGCTGTGACGCGGCTGGTCGAGCGTGCGGGCAATTCGGCGCGCACGGGCGGCGCGGTGACGGGGGTCTACACCGTGTTGGCGGATGGCGATGATGCCAATGATCCGGTGGTCGATACCGCCCGCGCCATTCTGGACGGGCATATCGTCCTGTCGCGTGAACTGGCGCAGCGCGGGCATTATCCGGCCATCGATATTCCCGCGAGCCTCAGCCGGGTGATGGACGATCTGGTCACGCCGCCCGTGCGCCACGCCGCGCGCCGGTTGCGGGCGCTGATTGCCGCACGAGAGGCGGGGCGCGACCTGGTCCTGATGGGCGCCTATCGCGCAGGGGGCGATCCGTTGCTGGATGAGGCGCTGGCGATCAGCGGCCCGATAGACGCCTTCCTCACGCAGGCACGCGGCGCGGCCGAACCGCTCGCCACCAGCCACGCTGCGCTGACCGCACTGATGGGCGCAGGCGAGGCCGGCGATGGAGCGTGAGGCGCGCCGTCTGCTGCTGCTGCGCCGACAGAGCCTGATTGCCGAGGTGGCGCGAAAGCAGGCCTTGCGCGGGCTGGCCGAAGCCCTCGCCGCCGAAGCGCGCAGCCATACCCTTGCGACGCGCAGCCGCGCCCTGGTGGCTGCCAGCGCGCCGGGCGCGGGGCCGACAACCGGCGCGGCCTTGCAGGCGCGGGCGGGCTTCACCGCCGGTCTGGCCCAGCTTGCCGCCCACGCCGGGGACGCCGCCGTCGATGCCGCGCGTCAGCGGGCGTGGCAGGCCGAAAGCCTGACCCGCGCCGAAACCCGCGCCAGGCGCCTGACGGAGCGTGTCGATAATGCCCGCGCTGCGCTGACCGCCGCCAAGGCCCAGCGCGAGGCCGCACGCAATCTGCCGCTGGCACGCAAGTTGCAAAGCCGAGGGCAGGACTGATCCCGATTGCCAAGGATGACGCGCCCGTGACGCCATTGCCCCCGTTCCTGCCCGAAAAGTCCGGCGCGCTGGTCTCGCCTACCCCCGCCAGTGGCCCGGCTATCCCGCAGGCCGTCGTGCCACCGGGGTCGGGGCTGGATTTTGCCGACCTTCTGGGGGCTGCCCAGCCAGCGGCTGCGGCTGCGGCTGCGACTGCGACTCCCTATTTGACGTTCGACGGCATGGGCGTGCGCGTGCCCGAGCATGGCGGGCCAGCGTTCAGCGTGCCGGGCACCACGTTGACAGGCGACGCCGCTGCGGACGTGGCTGATCCCGCAACGCTCCCGGTGCTGCCCTCGGTGCCGCTTGCGCATCCCATGACCATCGCCGCGCCGGCCAACTCCTTGCCGGGCGGCAGAATCCTGCCGGAACCGGGCGCACAATTGCCGCCACCTGCATCCTCTCCCGTCCTGCTGAGCCAGCAACCGGACATCGCGCGCGCTTTGCCCGTGCGCCCGCAGGCCGCGTTCTCGCACGCGCCGCTTCCCGGCCGCGACCATTTGGCGTCGGTGCCCCTGCAAGAGGACGCCACTGACGGCCGCGTGTCTGCGTTCGCATCCCCGGCCGACCCGCCGATAGCGGAGCCTGTGCACCCTTCCCCGGCGCTGGCAGGCACCCCGGCCCATCTGGACGCTGAAGCCGGAACGCCTGCGACCGATCCGGCGCCAAGCGAAGGGCTGGTCGCTGAACCGCCTGCCGGCGATCGGGCCTTGGCCGCCACTCTCCTTGCCGCGACCCAACCGGCACCTGCGCCCGCTCACACGCCGCCTGCTGCGGTCGCGCTTTCGGGCCCACGCGCCACGCTGCCCGTCCGGCGGGGGGATGCGTCGCTGCCCTTGGGTGACGCTGCGCCGAAGGCACTGTCTGATGACGCCTCGCCTGCTGGCTTGGCAACGGCATCATCGGCGCCATCGCAAACCACCCCTGCCAGCAACGCTCCCCCCGATCTTTTGGCATCGGCCCCGCAGCCCGTACCCGCGATCGGCCCGGCCCCCGTGGCCTCCGCCGCGATAGCCGACCGCATTGAGGCACCACGCGCGCCTGCGCCGCAGATGGAATCAAGCATCGCTCAGGTGGAAACCCTGCGTGAAGCGGCCCGCACCGGGCGGCCCGAATTGACGCTGCGCCATGCCGAATTCGGCGCTGTCTCGTTGCGTCTTGAAGCCGCCGGCACGGAAGGCTGGCGCGCTGTTCTGGCGAGCCGCGATCCCGGTTTCGTGCCCGCGATCCAGGCTGCGCTGGCCGACCGGGCCGTGGCCGCGGCAGCGTCTGCCAGCACCGACAGCGGCGCGTTTTCAGGCCAGAATACGGGCCAAAGTTCAGGTCAAAATACGGGCCAGAATGGGACATCGGATCAACGCTACGCAGCTTCCCCTAATGGGGGGCAAGCAGGCTCGCAACCATACCTGGGCCATTCCGCACATCGAGACGGCGAGGCTGCGCCGGACCACCGCCGCCCCTCGACCGCCGCCGCTCTCGCGGCCCGCGCCGAGGAGGGGGAGGAGGCCGCAGGCAGCCCCGCCCGGCAGACACGCGGCATGTTCGCCTGACCCTCCTACCGGGGGTGCGGCGCGGAAACGAAGACAGGAGCTGACAGGGCATGGCCAAGGGCAAGGACAAGGCCGACGGGGACGGCGGCGGAAAATCGGGCAAGGGCGGGATCATCAAGATTGCGCTGGGCGCGGTGCTGCTGCTCGGCGTGGGCGCGGGCGGGGCCTATGGGGCTTTCGCGATGGGTCTGATCGGCGCTGGCGACGGCGCGCACGAGCCGGACGAACCCAAGCTGGTGGTGAAGGGGGAAGAAGACCCCTACACGCTGCCCGGCGCCGAAAAAGAGAAAGACGCCGCCGCGCCGGTGTATGGCGAAGGCGGCAGCAAATATCGCACGGTCTATTATTCCTTTGCCGACAGCTTCACATCGAACCTCGCGGATTCGCCGGGACTGGTGCAGGTCGAACTGGCTGTTTCCACCCGGCGCGATGGCCGCGTGCTGCAATGGGTCAAGAACCACGAACTTGCGATCCGTTCGGCAATCCTCGCCCAGCTTGCCGCCACCACCGAGGCCGAGGTTTATGATGTCGAAGGCAAGAAACGGCTCGCCGGCCGACTGACCAAGGCGGTCAATCAGGTGCTGGAGGAAAATGAAGGCTTCGGCGGAATCGATGCCGTGCACTTCCGCGGGTTTCTGGTCCAATGAGGATGGACCCCGCCTTTGCCGCCGCACGCCCGGCGGCGGTGCATTGTGCAGAACTGACGCAACGCGGACCGCGCCCTGAAGAACGCGCCGCGCTGATGGCAGCGTGGCGGCGCGATCTGGCGCGGCTGCTAGCCGATGATCTGTCGGGCCTGGTTTCGGGCGACCGGCTGGATGTCAGCATTTCCGAGCCTGAACACATGACAGGCGCGGATGCATTGCGGCGGATCGGACCCGTTGCCGCAAACAGCCTCCTGCGCGTGGGCATGTCGGGCGAGCCGGGGGGCGAGACTGCCTTGCTCAGCTTCGATTTCGCCACGGCGATTGCATTGACCGACCGCAGCTTTGGCGGCGATGGACGCGCCATCGGCGCCGTGCCGGAAACGCTGCCGCGCTCGGCGGCGCTGCTCGCCGAAGAAGCCGCAACCATGATCGCCGGCGCCATCACGCGCGCCAGCCTTGGCGATATGCCACCGCCAGCGAGCACGGCCCCGCGCCGGTCTGGTGGCGGGCCGATGGCAGGCGAAGTCATCGTGCGCAGCGAAAGCGCAAGCCGGCTGAAGCCCTTTGCGCTCGATGCGCAGACGCTGCTGTTCACGCTCGATATCGCCAACCGGCAGGGCTGCACCTGGCGGGCGAGCCTTGCGATTGCAGCGGACAGGATGGGCCGGCTGCTGCCAGGAGGCGGGCGGCGTTACCGCACCCGCACGCCGCGCGCGCCGTCGACCGGCAGGCAAGCGCCTTTTGCGGACATGCCGCTGCCGCTGCATGTGGTGCTGGCCGAATTCGACCTGTCGCTGGCCCGTCTGCAAACGCTGGGGCCGGGCGACACCATCCCGCTGGCGATGGACCGGCAGGTGCCATTGATGGTGGGCGATACCGTGCTCGCCCACGGCGCGGTCGGCACGGCCGAGGATCGCATGGCGATCCGTCTTACCCGCTTTCCTGCTTCCACGACCATCGAAGGGCTCGCACCATGACCGCTTATCAACCCGCCGCTTTTGCCCGTTTCGGCGATGTCGCCGTGCGCCTTTCGGTCGAGCTTGGCCGCACGGAAATGCCCTTGCGCGATGTGCTGTCGCTGGGCGAGGGGAGCACGGTCGTGCTGGACCGGCTGACGGACGAACTGCTCGATGTGACCGCCAATGGCCGCGTGATCGCGCGCGGCGAAGTGGTGGCGGAAAAGGGCCGCTTCGCCCTGCGGATCGTGAGCCTTGTGGGCGAAGAAGGACAGAACGAGCCTCCTGCTGCCGCGCCCGCCGAACCCGTCATGACCGTAGCGCCCGCTGCCGACGATACGCTGTAAGCGCGGAACGAGCGGGCCATGATCGAATATCTCCTGCGCCTTGCGCTGCTGCTGCCCTTGCTGGGCGGCCTGATCTGGGGGAGCCTGTGGCTGACCCGCTGGCTGCAGACGCGCCTTCATGGTGCGGGCGCAGGGCAGGCGGGCGGGCGGCAGTTGCAACTGGTGGAAACCAGCCTGATTGCGCCGGGGATGAAACTGGCCGTGGTTCGCTTTCATGATCGCGAGATCCTGCTGGGCTGCACGCGACACGGTCTTGTGCGGCTGAGCGAGGCACCTGCTGCAACGACGCTGGAGCAGCCGTGATGCGATGCCTTTTCTTGCTGCGCGCGGCATTGCTGTGCCTGCTGGCGTTAACCATGTTTCCCGAAGCCGCTCACGCTGCCGCTGCTGCGCCCGACCCGGTCGCTGCCGGCGTCGGTTCCGCGATCGAGCGCGCGCTGGGCGATCAGGGCGCGGGCGAGGACAGCCCCTTGAGCATGTCCTTGCAACTGCTGGTGGTGATGGGCCTGCTCACCATCCTGCCCGCGCTGGTGCTGATGATGACCAGTTTCTTGCGCATCCTTGTCGTGCTGTCGATCCTGCGGCAGGCGCTGGGGCTGCAAGGCTCGCCGCCCGGACAGGTGCTGGCAGGGCTTGCGCTGTTCCTGAGCCTGTTCGTCATGGCGCCGACGCTCGACCTGGTGAACGCGCAGGCGATTGCGCCCTATGGCGCCGGTAGCATCGGCGCCGACGCCGCGATCGGCAAGGCGGGCGAAGCGTTCCACGCCTTCATGATCGCCCAGACGCGCGAGGCAAACCTGATGATGTTCACCGACATTGCCGGCGGAGGCACGTTCCGCAGCGGCGCCGATGTGCCCTTTTCGATCCTGCTCCCTGCCTTTGTCACCAGCGAGCTGGAAACCGCGTTCCAGATCGGCTTCATGATCTTCCTGCCGTTTCTCGTGATCGACCTTGTGGTGGCAAGCGTGCTGATGAGCCTTGGCATGATGATGCTGTCACCCACGATCATCTCGCTGCCGTTCAAGCTGCTGCTGTTTGTGCTGGTCGATGGCTGGGCGCTGCTGATGGGCAGCCTTGCCCTGAGTTTCGCCTGATGCAGGAAGATGCCGCTCTCCTCGCGCTGGCCGATCAGACGCTATGGATCACGGCGCTGATTGCCGGGCCGGTGCTGATCGCGGCGCTGGTGGTGGGTCTGGTGGTCGGGATCATCCAGGCCGCCACCTCGGTCAACGAACAAACGCTTTCCTTCATTCCCAAGCTGGCGATCACCGCGCTGGTGTTCGTTGTGCTCGGAGCGGCGATGATGGGTCTGCTGGCCGATTTCACGGCCGAGATCATGGCGCAGGTCGCCAATCTGTCCACATGAACGTCCTCGATTTCGGCCTTGGCAGCCTTGAGGCGCAGTTGTGGCAGATCCTGTTCCTGTCGATCCGCTGCGGGGCGGCGCTGATGGCCGCGCCGATGGTGGGCGGGACCGCGGTGCCAGCGCCGGTGCGCATCCTGCTCAGCCTCGTCCTGGGATATTTCATCGCGACCTGGGTGCCGCTCCCGCTTGCGCCCGCCATGATGAGCCTCGCCGCAATTCTTGCCGTGCTTCAGGAAATCGCGGTTGGTCTGATGCTGGGCTTCGTGTTGCAACTCGCCTTCGCCATTCCCCTGATCGCGGCCGAGCAGATTTCGGGCACCATGGGCCTTGCCATCGCCACCTCGATCGACCCGGCCAGCGGCGCGCAATCGGGGGCGCTGGGCACCTTCTTCGGCCTTGTCCTCAGCCTGCTGTTCTTCGCCATCGGCGCGCATCTGCTGTGGTTCGAACTGCTGATCGAAAGTTACCGCCTGCTGCCTGCGGGGCAATTCGTGCTTGGCGCATGGCGGGCGCAAAGCGTGATGATGTTCATGGGCTATGGTCTCGCCACCGCCGCTGCGATCGCATTGCCGGTGGTGCTGGTGCTGCTGCTGGTGCAAGTGGTGACGGGCCTGATCGCCCGTTCGGCCCCCGCGCTCAACCTGTTCGCGCTTGGCCTTCCCGCCGGCGTGCTGGCCGGAATCGCCGCGCTGATCATCGCGCTCCCGGTGATGGTGCAGCAATTCAAGGGCGTGCTCGAAACGACGCTGGAACACTCCGCGGTCCTGCTTGCGGCGGAGGCGCCGTAGATGGCCGACGAGACACCGGGCGAAAAGACCTTCGCCCCCACCGCCAAACGCCGTCAGGACGCCGCCAAAAAGGGCGATGTGCTGCGTTCCAAGGAACTCGGCACGCTGGCGGCAACCGGCACGGGCGCCTTGGCGTTGATGGGGCTGGGATCGTGGCTCAATGACAGCATGGGCCGGGTCGCGCGCGCCGGGTTCACCTTCGATCGCGCCGCGCTCGATGGCTTTGCCCCCGGTGCGGCCATCGGCGATGCGGCATTGGCCGCGCTTCCGCCGGTGGCGGCGCTGGGGCTGATCGTGGCCGGAGCAACCGCGCTGTCGCAACTGGCGCTGGGGCAGGACGGGCGCTTCGTTCCCGGCAATGCCGCGTTCAAGCTTTCGCGCATCAATCCGCTGGCGGGGTTCAAGCGCATCCTTGGCTGGCAGGGGCTGATCGAACTGGGCAAGGGGCTGGCCAAGCTGGCGCTGCTGGGGGGGATCGCGTGGTGGTGGGCAGGGGACGAGCTGCCACACCTGCTCGCGCTGGGCGCCCTTCCGCTCGAAGCGCAATTGGGGCAGGCGCTGGACGCCTTCACCTCGCTGATCGGCGCCTTGCTGATCGGCCTCGCGGTGATCGCGGGCATCGATTACCCGCTGCAACGCTTCCAGCGCGACAAGCGGCTCAAGATGAGTTTTCAGGACATGCGCGACGAAAACAAGCAATCCGAAGGCTCGCCCGAGATGAAATCGGCCCGCCGTCAGCGCCAGCGCGATCTGGCCCGCGGGGGTGTCGCCAAGGCGATGAAGGAGGCGCAGTTTATCATCGTCAACCCGCTGCATTTCGCAGTGGCGCTCACGTACGATCCGGCGCGTGCGCCCGCGCCGCTGCTGCTGGCCAAGGGGCGGGGGGAAACCGCGCTTGCCATGCGCGAAATCGCGGCCGAGCAAGGCCTGCCGGTGCTGGAATATCCCACACTGGCCCGCGCGGTCTATTTCACCACCCGCCCCAATCAGATGGTGCGCGAAGAATTGTATATCGCGCTGGCATCGCTGGTGGCCTTCGTGCTCGCGCTGAAACGCGGCAACCGCCCGCGTCGTCCGGTGATCGACGTGCCAGCGGCATTGCGGTTCGATGGCGACGGAAGGCCCGATCACCATGCTTAAACTCACCCGCAAACGCCCGTTCTGATCGTCATGGAAAACGCAGGATCTTCGATCATCTCCGCGCTGGGCGCTGGTAGCGGCGTCAATTTCACCCAGTTGGCAACGGACATCTCCGTCGCCAGCTTTGCAGTGCAACGCGATACGATTGCCGCGCGCAAAAGCAGCCTTGAAGCCCAGATTTCCGCTGCCGGACAGTTGCGCGGCGCGATGACCGAACTTGCTGCCGCGCTGGGGGACCGGGTGCGCAGCGGAGACCTGGCACCGCGCGGCACGCTGGCCAATACGGCCGTGGCGCAGGTCACGGTGCCGGCCGGCTTGTCGCCGCGGGGCAATTTCGCGCTCGAAGTCACCGCGCTTGCCCAAAGTCAGACTCTGGTGGGCCGGTCTTATGCCAGCGGCGATGCGCTGGTGGGCGAAGGCACGCTGACGGTGCGGTTCGGCACGGTCAGCGGCGCAAGCTTCACCGCCGATGGTGCGCGCGACACCATTGCAATCGCTGTCACCGCCACCGACACGCTTGCCAGCCTTGCCACCAAGCTCAATCAGGCCAGCGGCGGCGCGGTGCAGGCCTATGTCGCCAATGGCACAGGCGGCGCGCAACTGGTGATGAAGGGGCGCGAGGGTGCAGCCAACGGCTTCGAGATCGAAGCAGCAGGCGCGGGCGGGGCGCAAGCGCCCGGCGATCTCAGCTATCTGGGTTGGACTGCGGCGACCAACACCGCCGAACTGCAAAGCACCGCGCGCGATGCGGCCTTCCGGCTCGACACCGTGGCGATGACCAGCCCGACCAACCGTGTCACGGGCCTTCCGGGCGGGTTCGGCCTCACGCTCACTGCCACCAATGCGGGCGCGCCTACCGCATTGAGCTTTGCCAACAACACCCCCGCCATATCGGCCGTGATGACCGATTTCGTCGCTGCGCTGAACGATATTGCCGGGCAGGTGAGCGCGCTGGCCGCGCCGCTTGGTGGAGAGCTTGGCAATGATCCGGGCGCGCGCGAATTGCGCCGCGATCTCGCCGCGCTGGCGGGTCAGGTGGTAATGCCGGGCGCGGCGACAGGCGAACCGCGCACACTGGCCGATCTGGGATTGGCGCTCAATCGCGATGGCACCTTCCGGCTGGACAGCGCACGGCTGAACCGCGCCATCGAAACCAGCCCGGATGGCGTCGCGGCGATGTTTACCAGCGGCGTTTCGGGCGTGTTTGCCACGATGGACCGGTTTGCGCGTGACAACAGCTTTGCCGCCGACCCCGGAACGCTGGGCGGATCGCTGCGGCGGTTCGAGGCGCAGCTGGCCGCCAGCGATGAACGCCTGACGCGAATCGCCGAACAGCAGGAGGCCCTGCGCGAACGCCTGACCCGCGAATTCACCGCTTCGGAACGCCGCGTGGCGGCTTCCCAATCGACGCTGGCGTTCATTCGCCAGCAGGTCGATATCTGGTCGGCCAGCGACCAGTAAGAAAGGGCGACGATGATGCAGATGCTCGGCCAAAATCCCGCCGCCGCCTATCGCCGCGTTGCGTTGGAGGCACGGATCGAAGCGTCGGGCCGTGCAGACCTGACCCGCATCTGTCTTGAGGAGGCCGTGGCCGCGCTAGGTCAGGCTTTGGTCGCGCTAGACCGGTCCCTGGCTATCCCGCGCGAGCCCTTGATGCGGGCGCAGACGATCATGGTGTGGCTGGCCCAATCGGTCGCGCCGGATCATCCGCTGGGGTCCAGCCTCAAGGCATTCTATGGCGGTCTGGCCAGCCAGATCAGCGCCAATTGCCTACAGGCGGATGCCCGGCATATCGGTAATATTCAAAGCGATATCAGAGACGTGCTGGCCGCTGCGGGGTAGTTCCGCGCAATGTTTCACGTGAAACATTTGCAGAACATCAGGTTCAGGCGATCCATTCCGCGATGATCCGGGCGGCATCTTGCGGATCTTGAAACGGGTGAAAATGCGTCATGTCCGGGCGGTAGAGATCGGATCCCTGCGGCAGGATGCTCGCAAGGTCGGGCCAGGTCGGGGAACTCTTGAAATCATTCAAATCGGTGGCTTGCGCCCGCACCACCAGTACCGGGATGTCTACGTGCCTGGCCGCCTCCAGAATGGCACCGTTGCTGCGGCTTGAGGCATAGACGCTGGCTTCGACTTCGGGGGCGCAGGCCAGTTCCAGCCCCTGTCCAGCGGCCGCCGGGGTCAGGCCGTGGCGACAGTAATCGGCAAAAACGCGGCGGTCGAACAGGCTGTAGGGATCACGCGTCCCGAAGCGTTCGATCATCGCTTCGACACTGGCAAAGTCACGTTTGCGGCGGATGGCGGGGTGGGGGTTTTCCGCAGTATATAGCGGCTGGCCCGGCGCGTAGAATGCCGGTGCCAGAATGACGGGATCGAACAGGACAAGCCGGCTGAACCGCGCCGGGGCGTCGGCGGCGACTTGCAGCAGCGTATGCGCGCCCATCGAATGGCCAATGCCGACCGCGCCGGTGATGCCTGCTTGTGCAAGGAAATCAGCCACATCGCTCGCAAGAAGCCGCCAGTCGTCGATCGGTCCGGCGCGCGATAGGCCATGCCCGCGCAGATCGACTGCATAGGCGGGATGATCCGGGAAAGCTTCAATAATGGCATCGAACACCCGCCCTTGAAAGCCGGTGGCATGGGCGAAGACGAGAGGCACGGCGGTGCCGTCAGACGCCCATTCATGCACCGCAAGGTCGATGCCATTGACGCGAGTGTAACAGGTGGCGGGCTGGGGACGGGCGGTGTTCATGCGTCAGACCAACCGGATCGCCAGCCTCAAGTCAATCGCCTAGCAGGATCAGGGGTCACTTGGCCAAATCAGGCGCGGCCTCGCCCCGGTTGCGCGCGATACGCAGGGCTTCGGCCAGGCGGGTGGGCGCGATGAGGTGGAGCGTGCCAAGGTAGACCGCCATGCCTAGGATCACTGCACTTACCAGCGCAACCAGATCGGGCACGGGCGGCAGTGCGCGCAACATCAGGGCAACCCCGGCCCCCATCACCAGCGCCGCGCCCAGCGGCGGCGCGACTGCGCTGGCCAGTCCGGCAAGGCTGAAGCCGAGCACCGTGCGCGACAGAGCGATGGTCGCCCCCGTCAGCACCGCCATTCCGCCAACCCAGCCCCAGGCAAAGCCGGTCACGCCCCAGTGCGACCCAGCGAAGAACGCCAGCGGCATCACCACGCTGCCCAGCATCGTCACTTTCAGCGGAATGCCCGGAAAGCCGCGCGCATTGGTGGCCGGCGCGAACAGGATCTGCAGCGTCAGCATCGCCATTGCCGCAGCAAGGATCGGCAGCAGCGGGATGATTTCGAGCCATTTGTCGCCCAGCAGCACCGGCACCAGCACCGGGGCCACCACGGCGATCCCGGCATAGGCGGGCAGGCCCACCATCATCACCAGCCGGATCGTCGCGAGTAGCGCGGAGGAGCCCTGATCGGCTGCACCCTCGCTTTGCTGGCGCGAATAGGCGGCATAGGCGACTTCGTTGATCGGCGGCACGAATTTCGAGGCGAGCAATTGCGCCAGAAACAGCCCGGTGGTGTAAACGCCCAGATCGTGCGCATCGAGCACGCGGCCCGCAATGACCACGTCGGCCTGACTCTGGACGAACCAGAACAACTGGGTCGCGGTCATCATGCCGCCGAACCCGGCGATGTGGCCTGCGCCCTTGAAGCGGAAGATCGGGCGGATCGGGGAGCGTGCGGCCCAGGTCATGCCGACTGCTTCGGTCAGGATCATCACCAGCGGGGCCGCAACCAGCGTCCATACGCCCCAGCCCGACAAGGCGCCGGTAAGCGCGGTGATCGCCCCCGCCAGCGCCACCACCAGCCGCACCTGCGCGGGGCGGCGGAAATCCATCCGGCGGCTCAGCACGGCATGGGGCAGCGCGCAGAACGGCACGGCAAGATACAGCAGCGATTGCACCCGCAGCAGGTCCGATACCATCGGTTCATCGAACCACAGAGCCACCAGCGGCGCAGCGGCGAACTGGATCAGGGCAAGGCCGCCATTCAGCAGGATCAGCATCCCCAGCGTCTGACGCAAGCGTTCCTCGGTCACTTCCTCCTCGCGGATCAGCGCGCTGGCGAGGCCATAGCCGTTCATGGTGTTGAGCAGCATCAGCATGACCTGCGCCATCGCGAACAGGCCGTAATCCTGCGGCGCCAGCAGACGGATCACGATCAGGGTCGAGGCCCAGGACACGATCTGGGTGAGCACCTGGCTGCCCGAACGCCAGATGACGGCGGTGCGTACTTGCGCGGCGAGCGACGGCACGGCGGCGGGTGCCGGTGAGACGGGTTGTGCGCCGAGCGGCGGAACGGGATCGGCTTCAGCCATGCAAGGTTCCGTCCCTGAGCAGAGCGGCGGTGGACGCAGATGGCGGCCATTTGTCGCCCCATGCCCTTGCCAGCATCGCCGCCATCGTGCGGCTGCGCACGAACAGCAGATCGACCATCGGATAGCCTGCGACCGCGCCCATTTCGCGTTTGTAGCCCGAATCGCCCACACCCATGTCCATGACGCTTTGCCCATCGGCGATGGCGTCCTGCATGGCGCGGGTGTTGGCGAGTTTGCCGATGCCGAGCGATTTCAGGTCTTCGACATAGCTACCGGCGATGCCGTATTGCACCGGGCCGTCATCCAGATCGAAGCTGAAGGCGATCGGGCGATCGCCCAGCATCAGGATCGTGGCGGAAAGCTGGGCGGCGATAACGGGGTCGCTCAGCGCGTGGTGCCATGCGGCGCGCTGAGCCTGCGTCATGAACTTGGCGCCGCTGCCATCGGTGGTGCGCGCGATCCAGCTTTGCGCTTCGACCTCGCCCATGTCTTCAAGCGCCTTGGCGTTCCAGTCTGCCCCGCGCACATAGCGCCAGCAAGGGCGGCCGCGCTGTGCCAGCTTGCGCCACACGGCGCGCAGTTTCCGGGCAGCGGCAGCGCTGGGCCAGCCCTTGGTGCGGGCCGCATCCAGATCGATCATCCAACTTGTGCCGGCGGGGCGCGACAGCACGGTCCAGTTGGCGAGTTGCGCGGCGGCGACCAGCAGT
This sequence comes from Sphingomonadales bacterium, assembly GCA_009995225.1. Lineage (GTDB taxonomy): Bacteria > Pseudomonadota > Alphaproteobacteria > Sphingomonadales > Sphingomonadaceae > Erythrobacter. Next base: position 81,193 of record JAACPW010000007.1, read on the forward strand.
GCGGTGCCCTCACTTTCGCCGCAGGTCGGACCCACGCGCCACACCGGGCCAAGGCACCGCGCAGCTGCGTGATCGAGGCCGTGAGCCAGCGCATGAACATCGCAATCGGGGGCGATCAGGGGGCTGCGCAGGGGCCAATAGGATCCCGGCACCTTGCGTGCGCGGGCGATTGCCGGGCCAAAGGGCGCAGTCGGGATCGCGGCCAGCACGGCGGCGCCGGTGTCGCGCCGGACCAGCAACGTTCGTCCGCCTTTGGGCGCGCTGGCCCTGTACCACGCCGCACGCAGGAACGCGTGGCCAGCGAGGTTGCGCGCGGCCAACGTGTCGATCTCGGGCGGGAAACCCTCGACCGCGGCGACCGTCAGGCGGTCAGCGGCAATCCTGCTTTCGTACATTCCTCACCTGCGGCGCCGGGCGGAAACGCCGGACACCCCGCTTTAGCAGGCAGGGCGTAACCACCCGGTTAACCACAGGTCAGATCAGCGCCTAGGCAAGACGCTTGGCGTGCCATGCAACATGATCGGCCATGAAGGTCGAGATGAAGAAATAGGAATGATCGTAGCCTTCCTGCATCCGGATAGTGGCCGGGATCCCCGCAGCCTCGCAGGCGGCGACAAGCAGCGGGGTGCCAAGCTGTTCCTCCAGAAAGTTGTCCGCGCTGCCCTGATCGACCAGCAGATCGGGCAGCCGCGCGCCGGCTTCGATCAGGGCGACAGCATCGTGCTGTGCCCACGCGGTGCGATCATCGCCTAGGTAGCGGCTGAACGCCTTTTCGCCCCACGGCACGCGGGACGGCGCGCAGATCGGGGAGAAGGCGCTGACCGAACGGAACCGGTCCGGGTTGCGAAGCGCGATGGTGAGCGCGCCGTGGCCGCCCATCGAATGCCCGGTGACCCCCTGCCGCGCCATGTCGGCGGGGAAGTGTTGGGCGATCAGCGCGGGCAGTTCATCCTCGATATAGCTGCGCATCCGGTAGTGCTGCGCCCACGGTTCCTGCGTTGCATCCAGATAGAAGCCTGCGCCCTTGCCGAAGTCGTATTCGCCCTCGGCATCGGGCACATCGTCACCGCGCGGTGACGTGTCGGGCGCGATCAGTATGATGCCGTGCTTGGCACAAGCCGCGCGGTATTCGCCCTTTTCCATGACATTGGCATGGGTGCAGGTGAGACCCGACAGATACCACACCACCGGCAGCTTCGTGCCGGGCGCATGATCGGGCACGAACACCGCGAAGGTCATGTCGGTGCCGGTCACCGCGGACGCATGGCGATAGACGCCCTGCGTGCCGCCATGGCTGCGGTTCTGCGAGACGGTCTGCATCAGAACACCACAACCGACCGGATCGACTTGCCTTCGTGCATCAGATCGAAGGCGGTGTTGATCTCTTCAAGCCCCATGACGTGGGTGATCATCGGGTCGATCTCGATCTTACCGGTCATGTACATGTCGACGATCTTGGGCACATCGGTGCGGCCCTTGGCCCCGCCGAACGCAGTCCCGCGCCAGTTGCGGCCCGTGACGAGCTGGAACGGGCGGGTGGCGATTTCCTTGCCCGCTTCGGCCACCCCGATGATGATCGAGGTGCCCCAGCCGCGGTGGCAGGCTTCCAAGGCGGTGCGCATCACTTCGGTGTTGCCGGTGGCATCGAAGGTGTAATCCGCGCCGCCATCGGTCATTTCGACGATCCTGGCGACGGTATCCTCGCGGCTCATGCCCTTGGTGTTGAGGAAGTCGGTCATGCCGAACTTGCGGCCCCATTCCTCGCGATCCGGGTTGATGTCGACGCCGATGATCGTGTTGGCGCCCGCCAGCCGCGCGCCCTGCAGCACGTTCAGGCCGATCCCGCCGAGGCCAAACACCACCACATTGTCGCCCACCTGCACGCGTGCCGTGTTGGTGACCGCGCCGACGCCGGTGGTGACGCCGCAACCGATGTAGCAGGCCGACTGGAACGGCGCGTCTTCGCGGATCTTGGCGACGGCGATTTCGGGCAGCACGGTGAAGTTCGAGAAGGTCGAACAGCCCATGTAATGATAGACGGACGCGCCCTTGTAGCTGAAGCGCGTGGTGCCGTCGGGCATCAGGCCCTTGCCTTGGGTCGCGCGGATCGCGGTGCACAGGTTGGTCTTGCCGCTGAGGCACGACTTACACTGGCGGCATTCGGGCGTGTAGAGCGGGATCACGTGATCGCCCGGCTTCACCGAGGTAACCCCTGCGCCAACTTCGCGCACGATGCCGGCGCCTTCATGGCCCAGCACGGATGGGAAGATGCCTTCGCTGTCCAGCCCGTCGAGCGTGTAGGCATCGGTATGGCAAATGCCGGTCGCCATGATTTCGACCAGCACTTCACCGGCCTTGGGGCCTTCGAGATCGAGCTCGACGATTTCGAGCGGCTTTTTGGCTTCAAAGGCAACGGCGGCGCGGGTTTTCATGGGGCGATTCTCCTTGGATCGGTTTTGGCAGCGGGCACGGCTTCGTGGCCGTAAGGGCAATGGCGGCAGGCCGAACCGCAGCATTTGCCGCGTTTCAGATGGGCGACCTGCGTGAACACGGTGTACCCTGTTTCGGGATCGCAATAGGTCGTCTCTCCGCGGTCGCAGGCGGCTGCGTGCAGGGCGTGCCAGAGGGGCTCGGTCATCACGGTTGGCGATAGGGGACAAGTGTTCATGATGCCATGCCTGAAACAAAATTGCCTTGCAAAGCAGCATACGCGCTTGCGCACCTGTGGATTTTGCGCTCTCAAACCCTCCTGTCTTTATCCCGGAGAGCGCCCTTGCGTTTCGTATTGTGTCTTGCCGCCTTGCTGTTTGCCGTTCCCGCCCATGCGCAGGGCATTGAACAAACCAAGGGCAGTTACGAAGACAAGTTCCGCCAGCTCGATGAAGTGCTGCCCACCCCGAACACCTATCGCAATGCCAGCGGCGCGCCGGGGCATGAGTACTGGCAGCAGAAGGTCGATTACGCGATCGAGGCCGAGCTGGACGAAAGCAAGCGCCGCCTGACCGCGCGGGCCACCATCCGTTACACCAACAATTCGCCCGACAGCCTGCCATGGCTGTGGATGCAGCTGGATCAGAACATCTTCCGCAATGATTCGATGGCCGAACTGACCGATGCGTTCGGTGGGCCCGGACGGCGCGGGCCGAAGGTCACGCTGGGTTCGGGAAGCGAGCCGACCAGGCTTTCGATGGAAGAACTGCGCCGCCAGCAATCCATGGCGGACAACCGGTACGGTTACGATATCAACGCGGTCCGCACCTTGGCGGGGGCACCATTGCCGCACACGATTGTCGGCACGCTGATGCGGATTGATCTGCCCGCGCCGCTGGCCTCGGGCGAGACGACCGAGTTTACCATCGAATGGGCGTTCAACATTGTCGAGGAAGACGCGGTCAGCGCGCGCTCGGGCTATGAACATTTTCCCGATGATCCGCGCAAGGGCGGCAATGACATCTACCTGATGGCGCAGTGGTTCCCGCGCATGGTCGCCTATTCGGACTATGAAGGCTGGCACAACAAGGAGTTTCTGGGTCGCGGCGAGTTCACGCTCGAATTCGGCGATTACAATGTCAGCATGACCGTGCCCGACGATCACATCGTGGCATCGACCGGTGTGTTGCAGAACCCGGACACCGTGCTCACCGCAGCGCAGCGCCAGCGGCTCGAACAGGCGAAAGACGCCGATGCACCGATGTTCATCGTCACCCCGCAGGAAGCCGCTGCGGCCGAAGCCGGCAATCCGCGCGGAAGCAAGACCTGGCAGTTTACCGCCACCAATGTGCGCGATTTTGCCTGGGCCTCCAGCCGCAAGTTCATGTGGGACGCGCAAGGCCACAAGCAGCCCGGCGCCGAGCATGAAACCGTGCTCGCCATGAGCTTCTGGCCCAAGGAAGGCGGCGATCTGTGGAAGAAGTATTCCACCGCCGCCGTGGTCCACACCATGAAGGTCTATTCACGCTTCAGCTTCGATTATCCCTATCCCACCGCGCAGTCCGTCAACGGCCCTGTCGGCGGGATGGAATATCCGATGATCACCTTCAACGGACCTCGCACCATCCTTAACAAGGATGGCAGCCGCACCTATTCGCTCGCTGAAAAGATGTTCCTGGTGGGCGTGGTGATCCACGAAATCGGGCATATCTATTTCCCGATGACGGTCAATTCGGACGAACGTCAGTGGACCTGGATGGATGAAGGGATCAATTCCTTCCTCGATTCGGTCGCCGGGTACGAATGGGATCCGGACATGCCGTGGACCCGCAGCCTGCCGCGCGACATGGTCAGCTACATGGTGTCGAACGATCAGCAGCCGATCATGACGCAGTCGGATTCCGTCACCAACCTCGGCGCGAACGCCTATGGCAAGCCATCGGCCGCCTATCACCTGCTGCGCGACACCATCATCGGGCGTGAACGTTTCGATTTCGCGCTGAAGGAATATGCCCGCCGCTGGAAGTTCAAGCGCCCGACGCCGTCCGATTTCTTCCGCACCATCGAGGAAGCCAGCGGCACCGATCTCGACTGGTTCTGGCGCGGCTGGTTCTACACCACCGATCACGTCGATATCAGCCTCGATTCGATCTACAGTCTGAAGATGGATACGAAGAATCCGGATATCGATCTGCCCCGCCGCCGGGCCGACCGCGCCGAGGAACCCGAAGTCGTCGGCATCGGCCTCAACCGCGAACAGAACCTGCCGATCTGGGTGCTCGAAAATCCGGGCGTCACCGATTTCTACGACGACAACGATCAATTCACCGTCACGCCCAAAGATCGCAAGGGCTACACCGATTTCCTTGAAGGCCTGGCCCCGTGGGAACGTGCCGCCTTTGACCGGGCAGTGAAGGAGGATGCGAACTACTATGTCCTCAACTTCAGCAACAAGGGTGGCCTTGTCATGCCGATCATCCTCGGCCTCACCTTCAAGGACGGCAGCACCGAAAAACTCAGTATCCCGGCCGAAATCTGGCGCCGCAATGCGCGTGAAGTCGCCAAGCTGCTGGTCTATCCCAAGGGCAAGGAGCTGGTGCAAGTGATGGTCGATCCCGATTGGGAGACGGGCGACGCCGATCTGGAAAATAACCACTATCCGCGCCGGATCATCCCCAGCCGGATCGAAGCCTTCAAGGACGAAGCCAGCAAATCGCGCGTCAGCCGCGATCTGATGGGTGAGGCCGCTGGCGCAGAGCCGGTCAAGAACCGGAAGTGATGTTGCGACGCTTGCTGTTAATGCTGGCGCTGGTTTTGCCCCCCCTGGGGGCCGAGCCGGTGGCCGCGCACCAGCAGAAGATCGCGATCAGCACCATCAGCGTCAACGAACGCACCGGCATGATCGAGATCGCGCATCAGGTGCCCGTCCACGATGCCGAACATGCGCTGGTGGTGCAGCGCACGGGCAACGCCGACATTCATACCCCCGACATCATCGGCAGTCAGGACAGCCGCGAAGCCTTTGCCCGCTATGTCACCCGGCGGTTCCTGCTGGCGGTGAACGGTGACATCGTGGCGCCCGAATATGTCGGCAGCGAAATCATCCGCGGCAGTCTGTGGGTCTATCAGGAAGCTCCGGCCCCGGCGGGCGCGGTGGATGTACGGATCAATTCGCAGATCTTGACCGATGTCTGGGCGCGGCAGGAAAACCGCGTCAACGTCGGCGGCGGCACCGCCCCCACCACCTTCATCTTCCGGTCCGGAGACGCGCCGCAGGAAGCGCCGCTGACGCGCTGATCACGCGCACCGGAGCTGCGGCGCTCCGCCTTGGGCAGTGGCAGCATGGCGCGTTTCCAGATCGGCCAGAAGCGCCGGACGCCCGTAGAGATAGCCCTGGACATGCCGGCAACCGATCGCGCGCAGGAAGGTTTCCTGATCCCTCGTCTCGACGCCTTCGACCACCACGCGCAGGCCAAGGCTATGGCCCATCTGCACAATCGCCTGGATAATAAGGCGCGACTGGTGATCCTCGTCAATCCCGGCGATGAAATCGCGATCAATCTTGACCTTTTGGATCGGGAAAGCCCGCAGGTGGGTGAGCGACGAGAATCCGGTGCCGAAATCGTCGAGACAAATGGTGAAGCCGCATTCGTCCAGCATTGCCAAGGATGCGCGCAGTTGTCCGCCCGCATCAATCAGCATCGTTTCGGTCACTTCGATGGTGATATTGCTTGGACTGAGCGCGCTGTCATCGATCACATCGATCAGGTGGCGCACGAAATCGCCGCGCCTCAGATCGGCTTCGGACAGATTGAGACCGATCCGCGTTTCGGGCCCGAACAGGGCGAGAATTGCCGGACCGTCGGCCACCACGGAATCAAGCATCACCCGGCTGACGCGGCGCGACAATTCGGGATCGAGCAGCGCGGCGAAAATGTCGCTGGCAGAGAGCAAGCGGCCATCTTCGTCGCGCAGCCGCAGCAGAGCCTCGACCGATACAATGGCGCCGGATTCCAGATCCACGATCGGCTGATAGGCCGCCATCGCGCGCCCTTCGTTCAAGGCGCCGCGAAGCTGCGCGATTGCGGTCTGGCGTTCGGACTGGCGCGCTTCGATCTGATGGTCCCAGCATATCACCGCACCGCGCCCAGTTTCCTTGCCGCGATACAGCGCCAGATCGGCGCGGCGCATGATCTCTTCGCTGCTCGCAGCGGTCGTCATTTGTGCGATCCCGCAGGTGGCACCAATCTTCAGCAACGTGCTGCCAAGCGGCGGCATTTCATCAAGTTCGGCCAGCAGGTCTTCAAGGAACCCGGTGACATCCGCCAACGCCATGGCGGACGGGAACAGCAAGGCGAATTCATCCCCGCCCCACCGGGCCAGGAACATGCCCGGCGCAACGCGCATCTTGAGCTGTTCGGAAATGGTCTCCAGCACACGGTCGCCAACGAGGTGGCCCAGCGTGTCGTTGACTTCCTTGAATCCATCCAGATCGAGCAGGGCGATCGTCACCGGATCACTCTCGACCCGCTGCATGGCCGCTGCCAGACGCCGGTCGAAGGTAGCGCGGTTGAACAGCCCGGTCAGCCGGTCACGTTCGGCTGCGCGTTTCAGAGCGACATTGCGCAAATGTTCGTCCGTGCAATCGAGAATGATCCCGGCGACGCTGTCCGGCTTGCCATCCACATCGACCCGCTCACCCACCACGCGGATCCGTCGGGCCTCGCCATCCCTGCGGCGGATGCTGGTTTCAAACATGATCGGCTTGCCATCGGCAATGGTCTGTTCGAGCCCCCTTCTGATCATCGCCCTGTCATCGGGCTCATACATCCCAAGCGCCTCGGCAATGCTGGGAATGTGACCGGGAATGTTGCCGCTGATCGCATAAACCTGATCGGACCAGTCGAGTTCGCCGGTGGCAATATCGATCCGCCAGCTGCCGACATTGGCGGCGCGTTCGGCCTGGCGGAATATCTGGCTGGATTGCTGAAGCGCGGCGTTGGCAAGGCTCAAGGCGCGGGTGCGGGCGTGCAGCGCCAGACTTTGTTCGGCCAGCTGCGCAAGCATGGATAGGGGCGCGATCTGTTCGGCCCGGAAAACGTCCGGCTTGGGCGAAATGGCACACAGGGCGCCCAGCAGCAGGCCATCGTCGGTACGGATCGGCACGCCGAGATAGGACCGGAAGAACGGCGCGGCCAGGACCAGCGCATTGCTGCGCAAACGCGGGTCAAGCCGCGCATCGGCTATGAGCAGCGGCTCTTCGTTCATCACGCAATAGGCGCAAAAGGAATCCGCGATCGGGGTTTCGATCAGATCCGTGCCGGTGCGCCCCAGGAACCATTGCCGTTCCTGTTCGACCACCGAAAGCAGGGCCATCGGACAATCGAGCATCGTGCTTGCCAGCGAGGTGATGCGGGAAAAAACGTCGCGATCAGGCATCGCCTGAAGCTTGAGATCGCGAATGACGCCGAGGCGATACTTGTCCTGCACGCCCGAAGCTTTGCCACCAAAGGCCTTAATAAAGCGTCGTTGAAGCGCCGCGTATTTGCGCAAAATACGATGAAAGGAGGGTATGTTGACGGCACCGGGGATCAGGAAGGCCGATATTCCCGTCCACGTCACCGCTTGGGCACGCCAGATCAACGATGGTGCCCCTGGATTGATAAGTGTGCCATCAGAGCCTCAGCCGCACCGGTTCGCACGAAATCGTGCATCAGGCCCACATCCTTGCCCTAGGCCGCGCGCACGCGTTTTTGCGCAATGGTGTCTGCGAGTTCGTCGGCAGGCATCGGCCTTCCGACATGATAGCCTTGCGCGTAATCGCACCCTGCCGCGCGCAGGAAGGCGAGACACGCTTCGTCCTCGACGCCTTCGGCCACCACCTTCAACCCGAGGCCATGGGCAAGGCCGACTGTCGAGCGCACCATGAGCGCATCGTCGCTGTCGCGGTGGGCGTGCTGAACGAAGCTGCGGTCAATCTTCAGCTCATCAAGGGGGAAGTTCCGCAGATACGACAATGTCGATTGACCGGTGCCGTAATCATCCATTGAAATGTTGACGCCAAGCTGCCGGAACCGCAGCAGCGCGGCGCGCGCGCTATCGGGATCGCGCATGGTCGCGGATTCGGTGATTTCGAAGGTAAGCCGCCCCTGCGGCATTCCGTTAGCCTGAAGAAGCCGCTCGACCTGTCCGACAAATTCCGGTGACGAGATGATGCGGGCCGAAATGTTCACCGCCACCTGGATAATGAACCCGCGATCACACCATGCGCCCAGATCCCTGATGGCCCGCTTCAGCACGAACAGGGTTAGCCCTTCAATCCGGTCCATTTCTTCGGCAAGCGGGATGAAGCTGTCAGGATTCATGTATCCACGCTGCGGATGCTGCCAGCGAACTAGTGCCTCTGCACTTGTGATCTGATCGCTCACAAGATCGAGCTTGGGCTGATAGAGAACGTGCAGCTCATCATTGTCCAGCGCCGCATCAAGTTCGCCCATCAGCGAAATCTGCTGCTCCAGCGCCGCCTTGCCGGCCGTCTCGTGATAGGCGAACGGATCGCCCTTGCGCAGCGCAACGCTGGCCGCATGAACCGCGCCCGATACTGCGAAAGCCTCCGAAATCCCGAACGCGAGCCGCACGTCAACGCGCCGACCGCTAACTTCCAAAGGGCTGCGCATCATCGCGACCAGGCCTTTGACCTGATCCCCGATCGCGCTGTAACCCAGTGGCGTAAACCAGGCGAGAACACGGTCGTCGATGCGGTAAATGGGCGCCACCACGCCGCTGGCCAGCAACCGGTCCTCGATCCTTGCCAGCAAGGTCACGATCCCGTCACCCTCGATAACGGCTTTGAGCGAGTCAAAATCGTCGATCATCGCCGCTACCAGATGCATATCGGTGTTCGTGCTGATCCGGGCTTGCATCGCGCGAAGATTGGGCAATCCCGTTTCGGTATCGGTCATCCGGTTTTTCTCGAAAACCTGATGCAGCAGCATCGCACCGCGAAGTACGCTTGCGGCGATAACGACAAGCATGGCCGGCACGATCATGACGGTAAGGACGAGGTAAAGGCTCGCCATGTGCCAGGCGATCAGGGTTGCAGCGACGACCGCTACGGAGCGCAAGCCGATCTGAACACCCGATCGCGCCAGCAGGATCCAACAGGACGCCAGCCCGGCGAGGAGCACCGCCGGAAGCCATCCCAGTGACACGGGCGTTCCGCGCGCCAGCGTTTCAGCAGCCAGTGCCTGAACCACCACGCCCGGCATGATGCCATGCGTGGGCACGGCATAGCGGTCGCCCAGTTCGATCGCAGTCGCGCCGATAATCACGTCCTTGCCCCGCAAGGCCTCGGGATCGAACTTCCCCTGTTCTATTGCGATAAAGCTGTGGCGCGGGATGGTGGCGGGCGCGATCGCGAAATCGATCGGAAACCGTGTGCCCGCAGCGCCGCTGTGCTGAGCCACCTGAGCGGCGAGCGAGGCGCGCGCGGCGCCATCGTTGATTGTCCCGAAAAAAGCGTGCCTGAGGAGTCCGTCAGGATCAGGCAGGACCGACACAGACCCCAGCAGGACATTTTTGCGGAAGTCCTCAAGAGGAAGCGTGTCCATCTGCCTGGTGTTGTCGAAACTTGCGCTCTGACTGAAGACCGGGAGCACGATTGCCGCGCGCGCCCGCTCCAACGACCGGGCAAGCAATGCGTCCTCAACCGCGCGGGACGGGGCGGAGAGATCGACATCGAAGGCGACAGACCGTACGCCCGCGGCATCAAGCTGATCGACAACACGGGCATAATGGCCACGCGGCCACGGCCACCGGTTGATCGCAGCGACACTGGCGGCGTCCATCTCGACAATATGGATCTGCCCGCTGGCATTGCGCTCGCGAAGCCCGAAACCGACATCCTGCACGGCATTTTCGAGCGCGTGAAAGGCCCCTGCCGTCGCGCCAAGCGAAACAGCCAACGACAAGACGATAGCAGCCGCGAGGCTGGCCATGACACGGACACGAAGGGGCCTTGTGCCGCCCCATTCCTGCCCGTTGTTCTTGATCATTTCGGTCAGCCTTATTCGTTCAGGCGAAATCAGTCGTCGTCGTCATCGTCATCATCGTCATCGTCATCATCGTCATCGTCATCATCGTCATCGTCATCATCGTCATCGTCATCGTCGCCGCTGTCGTCTTCGTCGCCGTCGTCCTCGTCGTCCTCGCCGCCTTCGTCCTCGCCGCTGTCGTCTTCGTCGCCGTCGTCTTCGTCGCCGTCGTCGTCGCCGCTGTCGTCTTCGTCGCCGTCCTCTTCGTCGCCGCTGTCATCGTCGCCGCTGTCGTCTTCGTCGCCGTCCTCTTCGTCGCCGCCGTCATCCTCGTCGCCGTCGTCTTCGTCGCCGTCCTCGCCGCCGCCGTCGTCTTCGCCGCCGTCGTCTTCGCCGCTGTCGTCTTCGTCGCCGCTGTCGTCCTCGTCGTCTTCGTCGCTGTCGTCTTCGTCGTCGCTGTCGTCTTCGTCGCCGCCGTCGTCGCCGTCGTCTTCGTCGCCGCTGTCGCCTTCGCCGCCGCCGTCGTCTTCGTCGCTTGGCTCGGGTTCCGGCTCGGGTTCCGGCACGGGATCGGGCTCAAGCTCTGATACCGGCTCCGGCGCACCCTCTGCGGGCGTTTCCCTGATCAGTTCGGCTACCGCCACACCTGCCAGCACGGCTGTTTCGCCCTTGATCAATCCCCCCGTCAGATCGCCCAGCTCAAGCCCTTCGCTGGCTGTTTCGAAGGTCAGAGCCAGCGGCAGTTCTGTCTGCGATGATTCCGCAGCAAAAAGAACGGATGTTTCTTGCAGCACCGCTTGGCTGCCGCTGGGCTCCACCGCAGTTGCAATCCGCGCGGGGGAATCGATGACCTTGCGATCGTCGCCCTCGATCATCAGCCGAAAGCGATCATCGGCAGCGATCATGGCGACCCCGCCCGGCTCCACCAGGTCGCGCGCGCCGCCGTCCAGCGTGGCCGCTTCCACCACACCTTCGAGCACTTGCATCGATGCGCCCTCAGGCCCGACCGTAACCGTGAAGCGCGTGCCTTTGACGACCGCGGCCAGATAGGGTGTTTGAACGCCGAAATGCGGATCGGACTGGCGGCCCACATCAAACAGGGCGCTCCCCCAATCCTGCAGAACCTGGAAGATGCCTTTCTCCGCGGGTTCGGTGGGTATTCTGAGTCGCGAATTGCGCCGAAGCGTCACGAACTCGCGGCCGCGAACTAGCACCGCTGACCCATCGCCACCGGTGGCCACCGACGCGCCGGGAGGCACACGCGCGCCGACGCGGGCGCTTTGTAGGTCGGATCCGGAACCGATCCGCACGTCGCCGCGCGTTTCGCTGATCGTCCACGCACCGTTTTGGGCAAGTGCACTCGTACTGCTCAGCAGAAACACAAAAGATGCAAGGCGGGCACAGGACAGGCGCACGGAAAGTCTCCCATTGACGCTATCTTGTGCAGCCTGAACTTAAACAATTGATTGAGGTTTCTGCAATTAGCCCACCGGCACTAATACTCGGTTTACCAATTCCCATCATCATGAAGCGAACCGACAGAGAGTTTGCGATGTACCTGTATTATGGGATTGGCTTGGTTTTGATGTGCTGCCTTGCCGCGCCATCGGCGAAGGCTCAGGAGCAGACAGACCCTGCCGACACTGCAAACACGCAAAGCCGATCGGATCAAACGGTTGCTTTGGAAGCGCAAGAATTCGATGTCGGTGCAATCGTGCTGGACAACCTTGTTGCCCTGAAGCCGAGCGATTTTACCGACATCCTTGGCGATTATGCGGCACGGACGCTTGGCCGCGAAGAGATCGGCACGCTTGTCAATCGCATCGCCGCGCGCGCGCGGGAACGTGGCTACGTGTTCGCATCGGCCGTGATCGAACGCCAATCGCTTGGCGCAGGCGTGTTGAAGGTGCGCATCGAAGAAGGCGTGATTGATACGATCCGTATCAAGGGAAGCGAGCACCCGGCGGTTCGCCGCCAGCTTGAGGTGCTGGCCGATGGCCACCCTGTCACGCTCAACCGGCTGGAGCGGAACCTTCTGCTGGCCGGCGATGTTGCGGGCGTGCGGCTGCGGAGCCCGCGGTATTTTGAAGACGATGGGCGCCGGGTGCTGGAGGTCAAAACCTCGCACGAAGCCTTCGCTGGCCGCGTCGAGCTTTCCAATGAAGGCACGCAACCGGTCGGGCCGGTGCGCGCGCGCATTGCGCTGGATGCCAATGCGCTGTTCAGCTCGCGCGACGCGGTTGATCTGACCTACACTGTCACCCCAACCGCACCGGAGGAACTTCAGCGTATTGCGGCCCGGTACGGCCTCCGGTTCGGAAAGCAGGGGACAGTCATCAGCCTTGCGGCGTCCCATTCCGCAATCGAACCCGGCGCCTATCTGGAAAGTCGTGAGATTGTGGGCGATGCAACGCGCATTTCCATACGCATGCGCCATCCGCTCCAACGGTCGCAAAAGCTTTCGGTCTGGCTCGATAGTGAGGTTGAATGGACGCAATTGCGGCAAGATCGCGCAGGCGATCTGGCCCGGCGCAATCGCGTCGCAACGCTTCGGACCGGGGTGCGCAGCCGCGCACGGGTTGCCGGCGGGTACGGATTTGCCAGTCTGACACTTTCCCAAGGGCTCGATGCGTTGGGTGCGACACCGCTTGGCAGCTCGCTGTCATCCCGGCCCGACGCAGCGCCCGATTTCACCAGTCTGGCCGCCTATGTCCAGTGGAACCGGCCGCTGGAGAATGGCATCAGTCTGTTCCTGTCCGGTCAGGGGCTGGTCGCATCGGGGCCGTTACCGATAACCGAAGACTTCGGACTTGGCGGCACCCGCTTTTTGCGCGGGTACAATTTCAACGAACGTTCCGGGGACCGCGGGATCGCGGGGCTGGTTGAGTTGCGCTACGACTGGGAAACGGATCTTGCGTTGATCCGCGACCTGCAATTCTATGCATTTGCCGATGGCGGGGTGGTCGGCAATCTCGATGGCGGGCGGGGAGGCGGTTCGCTTGCATCGGGCGGCGGGGGCGTACGCACAGCACTGGCCAAAGGGTTTGACGTCGAAGTTCTGCTTGCGCTGCCCTTGACCGGCCCCCGCTTTGACAGCGGCGATACGTCAGGGCGCCTGCTTTTCAATATCGGGCACGCGTTCTAGCATCCCGACAGGCAAAAAAGGCGGCAGTCACCCATCCGCAGTCAGCCGGTGGCCGCCCGGGCGATTTCGATGTCTGTCTGCATCATAACAGCCTAGCGCGGAGCAGGTGCTGGCCACCAGGCTTTAGGATGATAGAGCGCCCTGCCGGACCGCATGAGGCCGCGTTTTGCCAAGAGGTATGACCAGGTGTTTCAACGGCGACGATTGAAAATCTATTTCGATGGCGGTTGTCGGCCCAACCCCGGCGTTATGGAGGCAGCCGTGGTCGCGCGCGGTGACACCTATTTTTTCGACAACTTGGGGTGCGGTACGAACAGCGACGCCGAATGGCGCGCTCTTTGGCTGGCACTGCGGCTCGCACAATCCCTGGGCGAGCCCGACTTCGATCTGATTGGCGATTCTTTGGAGGTCATCCGGCAGGCGAGCGGGTTATCCCGCTGTCATGCGAAGACAGCCGCAGATCATCGCGCGCGATACGAGGAACTGGCAGAGTCCGGGCGGCCCAGACGTCTGATATGGACGCCCCGACAGCAAAATCTGGCAGGTATCGCCCTTGCCGGGCGCAACGCACATCGATGAGACTGTGCAGCGGGCTGGCGTGACCATCCGCCATTGCCTCGCCATTGGGGGTTCGATCCCTCATCACCTTTACCGCTTTACCGTGCGCTTGCAAAAACGACCGACAAGTCGTCGTTTACCGGCGCAAGATGAAGCATCTCGGCGCGGCGGATTCAAAGCGTCTTTTGCGCCTTCGTCATTCCTTCGATCACCAGATCGGCGAGATGATCCGCACGGGTGCCCGGTGGCGTGTAGCCGCAATCGTGCTAGGCATCGCATCATGGCCAACATCCCCAAGCTTTCCGGTGTCGTCGGCGTAGGTGGTTTTCAATATGAGTGGGAGCTGCGCAGCGAGCCACACTGGAGCGAGTTTGACGGCTGGCGAGGCATGACCGTCGCTTTGCTGCGCAAGCACACCCAGCGCGGCGCCTTGCTGGAATTCCCTCCGCCGACACGTCTGCTCAAAGGCATGCAACGCGGCCGCCTCCAAATCAGCGACGCGATTGTCAGCAGGGGCATCCAGGCAGCGTTAGACGCCGGCTGGGAGCCTGAAACCCGCGGCAAGCCGATGGTTTTCGTGGTGAATGCTGATGGCAATTAGCAACAGGGCGCCGCGTGGGACATGGCTGCGCTTCAATCGTGTAACCAGTCAGCCGAGATCTCGCCCCTATGCCCTTCGGGCGCCAGCGCGGCACGCAGCGATTCAAGCAGAGGCGGCAGCCCTTGCGCAAAAGCATAGGGCGGGTTGACGATAAAAAGCCCCGCGCCGTTATAGATGCCGGGCTGATCTTCATCGTATAACCAATGCTCCACGCACAGGATTTTCGGGATGCCCAGCTTGCCCAACTGCTCCTTCCATCGCCGGTGTGTGGCGCGATCTTTCAGCGGATACCAGATCACCGTCACGCCGTGCGCCCATTTGCGATGAGCGGCGGCGAGCGTGGTTGTGATACGGGCGCGTTCGTCCGTCTGCTCGTAGGGCGGATCGACCACCACCACGCCGCGCGGCGTTCGGGTCGGCAGCATCGCCAGCCATAGCTCGTAAGCGTCGCGTTCGTGCACGGCAGCGGGCGTTCCGCGCATCGCGCCGCGCAGGGCATAGGCGTCATCAGGATGTTTTTCGTTCAGGATCAGGGCATCCTGGGGCCGCAAAAGCTGCGACAATATTTGCGGTGAGCCGGGGTAGAGACGCGGATCGTTCCCGCCATTCACAGCGTTTACGGCAGCGCGGTAATCGTTGAGCAGGGGATTGCGATCAGCAAACGCCCGCAGCACGCCCTGCGCGGCTTCGCCGGTACGTCCGGCCTCATCACCCTCGAGATCGTAGAGCCCGCAACCGGCATGGGTATCGATCAGGGTCAGCGCGCCGGGTTTGTGCTGCAGGGCTTGCACAAGGGCAATCAGCAGGCTGTGCTTTACAACGTCGGCGCTGTTACCAGCGTGGAAGGAGTGACGATAATTCATGGGGATTCAAAATCCTGACGATCTGCCTTTTTGAGACGCTGGCGGGTGCAGAACCTGGGCGTGGTGAAAGCCAGTGATCGAATCAAGATCGAAGGGCACACCGACGCTCTTGCAAGCAATAAAGCGTCGGTACCCAACTTTGTCTGGAAATGGTGCGGTCGAGAAGACTCGAACTTCCACGGGCTTTCGCCCACAACGACCTCAACGTTGCGCGTCTACCAGTTCCGCCACGACCGCACTCGGGTTTGTAAGGGCAGCCAAGACGCTGGCCCTCCGGTAGGAGCGGGCCCCTAGCAAGGGGTTTGATGCTGCGCAAGCTCTTTGAAGACGGGTCGCGTTACCGGACCCATCCGGGGGTCAGTTGGGCGCCCAGCCAATCGCTGCCTTGGCTGCGCCGGGCGGTATATTGGTGATGGCTTGCGTCACCATGACAGTCTCGCCCGGCGCCAGACGGCGCTTGGCGGGGGTGACGGGCCAGTCGCCGATATTGCGATCGCGGCGATCGCTGAACACCACCAGCAGGTTGGGCACATCCATGCTTTCGCGCGCGTTGTTGGTGATCGTGCCGCGCACGCCGAAGATTTCCTCCCCGGTTTCGAGAACCTTTTTTTTCTGATCGGCAGCGGGAAAATCGAGCTCGAGCCCCGGACGGCTTACACCGAATGTCGGGCGGCTGACCGGCACCCACTCTGGCAGACCGTAATAATTGACCGCCGCCACCGTGCCCAGCGCCAGCGCGGCAAACAGGGCCGCTGCCAACGTCCACATGCGCAGCGGGTTGCGGCGCCGGGTGAAGGGCGCACGGTAATCGAAGCGCGAGCCGCCGTTGCCGTCATCATCATCCGGCGGATCGGTGATGTCCTCGCCAGGGGCGGGCTGCTGCGTGACAGCCGGCTCCGCCTTGACCTCCGCTTCCCCGCGCGCATTCAGGCCGCGGCGAAGCGCCCGTGCCGCAACCGGCGCAGACGTTTCGTCGAAGGGCGCGACCGGAGGCGTTTCGGGTGTGCGCCAGTGGCTGACCGATGGGCCATCACTCTGCGGCTCGGGTGCCGGTGAAGGCTGCGGGGGTGTGGGCGATGGCGGGACCGGTGTCGGGGCAGGCGGCGGCGGGGCAGGCGGTGTCGGGGCAGGGGTCTGCGTCCGCGTCTGCGCAGCCGGGGCCGCAGGTTGGGGCTGTGGTGTCGGTGCCACCGCCTGAGGCGTGGCACTTTCGGCCAGTTCCAGAGGCTCCTGGAACCAACTGTGCTTGCACTTGGCACAGCGCACGGTGCGCCCTTCGCTGCCGATGGCAGTATCGGGAACCGCGTAACGGGTGCCGCAGGCTGGGCAAGCAATGATCATGTCATAAAGTGCATAGTCGCCGCGCATCCGCGCACAAGAGCAACAGCGCCTGTGCCCCCTATTTACGCGCTGTTTTCCACATTGCGGGGCGTAAATCGTGCGATCTTGACCGGGATTGCGATCTCCCGCTTCCTTCGTGCCTGCCCCGCTGATAGGTGCGCAGCATGAATAGTCGCGTTGCCGAGATCGTGAAATTCGACAATGTCGGGCTCCGCTACGGCACTGATCCCGAAGTGCTGAGCAATCTCAGCTTCACGCTGTACCCTGGCAGCTTCTACTTTCTGACCGGTGCCAGCGGTGCGGGCAAGACCAGCCTGCTCAAGCTGCTGTACCTCGCCCAGCGGCCATCGCGCGGCGGGATTCGCATGTTCGGGCAGGACCTCATCACCATGCCGCGCGACCGCCTGCCCGATTTGCGGCGACGGCTGGGCGTGGTGTTCCAGAACTTCCGGCTGGTGCCCTATCTGACCGCGTTCGATAATGTCGCGTTGCCCCTGCGACTGGCCGGCACGGATGAGAAAAAGGTCGTGAAAGCGGTCACCGACATGCTCGAATGGGTCGGCCTGTCGCACCGTTCCCATGCCGTGCCGGCCACGATGTCGGGCGGAGAGCAGCAGCGGGTCGCCATCGCGCGTGCCGTAATCGTCCGGCCCAAAATGCTGATCGCGGACGAGCCGACCGGCAATGTCGATCCGGAAATGGCGCTGAAGCTGCTGCGGTTGTTCGAATCCCTCAACAACCGTGTGGGAACGACGGTGGTGGTCGCGACCCATGACGTCCACCTGCTGAAGAAGGTGCCGGATTCGCTGATCATGCGACTGCACAAGGGCCAGCTGTCCGATCCCACCGGCGCGCTGCGCTATCCACCGCGGGCGGTGACGCCGACCGGAGGCGCTGGCGTTTGAGCACGCTCCCGCCGCTCCCCGCCGCGCCCGATCGTGACGAGGCCGATGCCCTGCCTGCTGCGCGCCCGCGCGGGCGGGCCGCGGCGCGGTTGTTGCCCCCGGCGCGGCTGACGGGGCCGATCCCCTGGGTCATCGCGATCCTGATCGCGCTGGTGGTGATGGCGGCGGCGGGCGGGCTGGCGCTGCGCAATCTGGCCAACAATGCGCAGGCCGATCTTTCCAGCGCGGTGAGCGTGCAAGTGATCGAACCCAACCTCGACCTGCGCGCTCAGCGCGGCGCGGCGGCGGTGAAGGTGTTGACCCGGATGGAAGGCGTGCAGGCGGTCAGACTGGTGCCCGAAGCCGAGCTTGCCGCGCTGCTCGAACCCTGGCTGGGCGCGGGCGTGACGAGCGCGGATGTGCCGATCCCCGCGCTGATCGATGTCGAGCTGACGGGCAGCGCAGGGCGCGCAGAGATCGCGCGGATCGAAGCCGCCCTCACCGCCGAAGTGCCGGGCGTGCGCGTCGATGCCCAGGGCGACTGGCTGCGCCCGGTCTATAACGCGCTGGCGGCGCTGCAATATCTGGCGCTTGGCCTGATCGCACTGGTCGCGCTGGCGACCGCGGCGGCGGTGTGGCTGGCGGCGCGCAATGCCTTTGCAGGGGCGCGCGAGACGGTCGAGATCATGCACCTGCTGGGCGCGAGCGAACGGCAGATGTCGGCGGTGTTCTTGCGCGATGTGCTGCGCGAGGCCGTGTTCGGCGCGGCTGCGGGCACGGCGCTGGGCGTGGGCGCCGTGTGGCTCCTCGGTCAGCAATTCGCTGCGCTCGATAGCGGGATGGTCGGCGGCGGGGGCCTGGCGCTGGTGGATTGGCTCGCAATCGCCGCAATTCCCCTGGCCGGCGTGCTGCTGGCGCTGGTGACAGCGCGGATCACCATTGCCTTTGCCTTGCGCGACATGCTTTAGGCCTGCGAAGAATGATCCGGCGTGTCTTGTCCTTGGTGTTTCTGGTCTGGGTGATCGGTTTCCTGTGGTTCGTGGTGGCCCTGCCGCAACCGGCCGGGGACGCCGTGACGACCGATGCCGTGATCGTGCCCACCGGCGGGCCGGGGCGGATTGCACGCGGACTTGAGGTGCTGGACAGGAACCTTGCGGACAAGATGCTGGTCAGCGGTGTCGATCCCGAGGTCAAGCCTGGCGAATTTGCCGCCGAGTTCGGCGTATCGAACATGGACATGACCTGCTGCGTCACGCTCGGCTTTGCGGCGGTCGACACCCGCTCCAACGCCGCGGAAACCGCCAAATGGGTGGCGCAGAACGAGGTGCAATCGTTGCGTCTGGTGACAACCGACTGGCACATGCGCCGTGCGGCAGGCGAGCTTGACCGGACACTGCCCGCGTCGGTGACGGTCATCCGCGATGCCGTGCCCTCGCAGCCCGACATGGGCACGCTGTTTCTGGAATATCACAAGCTGATCGCAAGCCGCGCGGCGGGCCTGGCTGACCTTTGAGCTGGGTTGCGGCTGCACTGCGTTCGCTCGCCTTCTATCTGCTGTTTTATGGCGGATCTGTGCTGCTGGTGATCGCGTCGGTGGTGGCCATCCTTGTCCGCAAGGCGTGGCTGCGCGGCGTGGTCGCCACCTGGGGCCGGTGGCATCTGTGGTGCGTCCGCAACCTGCTCGGCATTCAGGTGGTGCTGGACGGGGCGCTGCCTGAAGGTCCGGTGCTGATCGCGATGAAGCATGAAAGCTTTTTCGAGGCGATCGACACCCCGCGGCTGTTTGCCCACCCGGCGGTGTTCGCCAAGCAGGAACTGTTCGCCATTCCCGGCTGGGGCTATTCCGCGCTGACCTATGGCCTGATCCCCGTGGCACGCGGCGAAGGGGCCAAGACCCTGCGCGCCATGCTGGCACTGGCCAAGCAGCGCGTGGCCGAGGGGCGCCCGCTGATAATCTTTCCCGAAGGCACGCGCGTGGCGCATGGCCATAGGGAGCCTTTGCAGGCAGGGTTTGCCGGGTTGTACAAGCTGCTGCGCCTGCCAGTGGTGCCGATCGCCGTGGATAGCGGGCGGGCCTACCATCGCGCGGTGAAACGTCCGGGCCGGATCACTTACAAGGTGGGCGCGGCGATCCCGGCGGGCCTGCCGCGCGCGGATGTCGAAGCGCGGGTCCATGCTGCGATCAATGCGCTGAACGGGTAGGCTTTCCGCGCGAAATCACAAAACGTCGCCTCACCACTCCACGGCGCGATGGCTCTGAAGAACCCTCAGGCGCAGTAAAGTTCGAGGCCGAAGGGCGGCGGGGGCAGTGGCAATCCTTCGATCATCGCTTCGGCGATTTTTACGGTTGCTGCCAGGGATTTGTCGGAAAACGGCTTTGGCAGGCAGCCAAGTGCAAGATCGGGCCGCGGCCCATTCGGCGGCGTGCCGGTCAGGAAAATGCAGATCACGCCGCTCTTCTGAAGTTCGGCCGCCGCGTCGAGCCCCGAAGTGCCATTGGCCAGATTGATATCCACGAACGCGATGTCCGGACGGGTCCGCTCTGCCTCTTTGACAGACGAGACAACGTCATCGGCAATGCCCACAACTTCGTGCCCCTGCCGTTGCAACAAGACCTTCAATGTCATGGCGACCATGAATTCGTCTTCGACGATCAATATCTTCATCAGCTCACGCCTTGTATGTCAGATGACAGAGGTTTGGTGGGGATCGTCAGGGTAATTGTCGTTCCGGACCCATCGCTCTGGATGGCGATTTCGCCGCGCATTTGATGCACAAGGCCGTCCATAATCTGCCTTCCCAGACCCGATTTGGTGTCGGGCGTTGCCGGTGCGATGCCAGGGCCATTGTCGCTGATGACCAGGACCACCTCTTCGCCTGAGCTTGCAGCGGAAACCGTCAATTTCGGCTGGTTCGAGCTCAGCCCGTATTTGAGTGCGTTCGTGATGATTTCATTCACGACCAGAACCAGGGGGCTGGCTTGACCTATGCTCATCATCAGATCGCCGGAAAAGCTTTGTTCCACAGAGACATCGTCTCTTCCCGCAGAGCCGATCAGATCCGTCACAATCTCTTCGATAGCGGTCTTCATATCAACGTGGTTGTGATTTCCGCTGAGGTAGAGAAGCTGGTGAACACGGGCAATCAGGTCCACCTTGCTGCGCGCGGCCATAACGGCCGATTGCGCTTCGCTGTCGTCAATCTTCAGAGCTTCCAGAAACAGAAACGAATTGACGAGATGGAGGCTGTTCTTAACCCTGTGATTGACTTCGTGTAACAGCAGTTCCTTGGCTTTTAATGCTTCTTCCAGAGCAATGTGCGTCTTGCGCTGCTCTTCGACGATAATATTCAGTTGCCCTTCCTTTTGCGTCAGTTCTTCGACAGCTCTTGCAGCAACGGCGATAAGAGCGATGTCGATCACGATAATAAAGACGAACAGGCTGAGCCCGACGGTTTCATTGAAGCCCGTTGCGAAGGAATCCGTCGGGTGAACAAACCAGTACCAGGTCGCCACAAAGGACAGGGCCCCGCAGAACCAACCCGCGCGAGAACCCGCCAGGAACGCGGAAATTATGACCGCAGGAATGAAGGTAATGAAAGGAAATTGCGGAATTGCGTGGTCGAGAATGACGCGAGCAGCAAGCGCGACGATGAACGTGGCAAGGCCGACCGCATAACCGAGCACTGCGTTGCGCCGGAAAAGCGAAGAACGCGACAGCAGTCGTTGCGGTGCGCGGCGGCCGCGAGAAAACCCGTCGGTAGGCATTGCTGTTCACCCCTCCCCCCCTTTGCTGGCCGTGGAGCCCCACAAGGACGCTGTCAAGCAAGGGGCCATCCTCCGCACCGCGGGCGCCTGCCCAATCTGGCGTGCTTTCCTACCGGAGCGCGACCTGTCAGCGTTGCACCATGACCCGCCGGCAAGCCTCGCCAATCATTGTACATATCCGCAAGGAACGCGGCGCGCATGGCGGGTTGTTTTTTCGTTTCCTGGACAGTGTCTCATGTGTCTCCAACAGGCGCACGACCCCGGCCGGTGGCACAATTGGCGGCGCAGTCAGGCGCCGTGTTCGCGCCCGAAATCGGGGCGCTCGTCGTCCTGTCCCTGCTCGATCACCTGGCGGCGGATGGCGCGGGTGCGGGTGAAGAGGTCGAACAGCGCCTCTCCGTCCGACGAACGGATCGCGCGCTGCATCGCGGTGAGGTCTTCGGTGAAGCGCCCCAGCATCTCCAGAACGGCGCCCTTGTTGGTCAGGAACACGTCGCGCCACATCACCGGGTCGGAGGCCGCGATGCGGGTGAAATCGCGAAAGCCCCCGGCGGAGTACTTGATGACCTCGCTCTGGGTCACGTCCTCCAGATCGCTCGCCGTGCCGACGATGGTGTAGGCGATCAGGTGGGGGATGTGGCTGGTGACGGCCAGGACGAGATCGTGGTGGGCGGCGTCCATCACCTCGACCTTGGAGCCGAGCGCGGTCCAGAAGTCGGACAGGGCTTCGAGCGGGGCCGGATCGCAGCCTTCGGGCGGGGTGACGATGCACCAGCGGCCCGCGAACAGCGTGGCAAAGCCCGCGTCCGGCCCGCTCTGTTCGGTGCCTGCAACCGGGTGGGCGGGGATGATGCAGGCGCCCGGCAGCGCGGCGGCGAGCGCGGCGGCGACGGCGGCTTTGGACGAGCCGACATCGCTGATGATCGCATCAGGCTTCAGGCCCGGCGCAATCGCCGCCGCCGCTTCGCCCATCGCGCCAACGGGGACGCACAGGATGACGAGATCGGCCTCGGCCACGGCCGCTTCGGCAGTCTCGTACACCTCGGCGACCAGCCCGCGTATCGCCGCACGCGCCCGCACGTCGGGGTCGCGGTCCCAGCCGGTTGTAACGATGGAAAGGCCGCGTGCCTTCACCGCCAGCCCGATCGAGCCGCCCAGCAGACCGAGGCCGATGATCGCGACCCGCCGGATGGTCACGCCGCCTCCCCGCACAGCGTGCGAAGCGTGGCGATCACGCGGGTCATGTCGTCGGTCTTGCCGATGGTGATGCGCAAGGCATTGGGCAGGCCCTGGGAGGGCAGATGACGCACCGCGTAACCCGCCTCGGACAAAGCCTCGACCGCCTGCGTTGCGGTCACTTCGCCCGCGAAGTGCACCAGCAGGAAGTTGGCTTCGCTGGGCGAGGTGCTGAGGCCGTGATTGCCCAGCGCCGCGATAGCGTCTGCCAGTCGCGCGCGTTCGGCGGTGTTGTGTTCGCGGCTGGCGGCCACAAACGCCTGATCGCCCAGCGCCGCCAGCGCCGCCTTCTGCCCGCTCACCGACACGTTGAACGCGCCCCGCAGCCGGTTGACCAGATCGATCAGATGCGGCGCGCCTGTCACCCAGCCGACCCGTTCCGATGCCAGGCCATAGGCCTTGGAGAAGGTGCGGCTGACCAGCACGTTCTCACAGGCCGCGGCCAGATCGAAGGCCGCGTGCTGGTGCGCCGGATCGACATACTCGCCATAGGCTTCGTCAACGATCAGCAGCACGTTGCCGGGCAGGCCCGCGTGCAGCCGTTCGACCTCGTCCGGCGGCAGGTAGCTGCCGACCGGGTTGTTGGGGTTGTCGAGCAGCACCACCCTGGTAGCAGGCGTCACCGCTGCCAGCAGCTTGTCCACGCTCGCCGCACAGCCATCATCATCGGCAAACACCGCCGTCGCCCCGACCTTCTGGGCCAGCAGCGGGTAGAGCGAGAAGGAATAGCGCGACGCCAGCACCTCGTCACCCACGCTTGCCAGCGCCTGCACGGCGCAATGCAGCAGTTCGCCCGAGCCGGTTCCGCATACGATCCGGTCCGCGTCCAGCCCGTGCACGGCGGCGATCGCCTCGCGCAGGGTCCGTGCGTCGGGATCGGGGTAGTCAGCCGGATTGTGGCCTTGAGACAACGCAGCCAGCGCCGCCGGACTGGCGCCCAGCGGGTTCTCGTTCGCGGAAAGCTTGGTCAGTGGCTTGCCGCTCGCCGACTTGGACTTGCCGGGGACATAGGCGTGGATCGCGCTGATCCAGGGTTTGGCTTGAGGCTTGGACATAAGACGGGCGCGATAGCCAGTTTGGGCCTGCGAATACAGCGCGAAAACGGCAAGGCCCGTGGCGATGATTGACACAGGCAGGGCGCTCCCCCAATTCGCTCCCCCAGATGAACATCGCCCCCGTCGCCCGCACCTATACCATCCCCCAACCCCTGCCGCTGGACAGCGGGCAGGTGCTGGAGGGCGCGCAGATCGCCTACGAGACCTACGGCACGCTGGCTGCGGACAAGAGCAACGCCGTGCTGGTGTGCCACGCGCTGACCGGCGACCAGTATCTCGCCAGCCCGCACCCGATCACCGGCAAGCCGGGTTGGTGGGAGCGCATGGTGGGGCCAGGCAAGCCGATCGACACGGACCGCCACTTTGTGATCTGCGCCAATGTCATCGGCAGCTGCATGGGATCGACCGGTCCGGCGAGCCTTGCGCCCGATGGGCGGCCCTATGCCATGCGCTTCCCCGTCATCACCATCCGCGACATGGTGCGCGGGTTGGTGGCGATGCTCGACGGCTTGGGCATCGCGCAGTTGCACGCCGTGGTCGGCGGGTCGATGGGCGGGATGCAGGCGCTGAGCCTTGCCGCCAACTGGCCCGAGCGTGCCGCCCGCGTGCTGGTGATCGCGTCGACCGCGCGGCACTCGGCGCAGAACATCGCCTTTCACGAGGTGGGGCGCCAGGCGATCATGGCCGATCCGGCATGGGCGGCAGGCGATTACTACGCGGCCGACGCGCGGCCCGACAACGGCCTCGCCGTGGCGCGGATGGCGGCGCATATCACCTATCTGTCGGAAGCCGGGCTGACCGAGAAGTTCGGTCGCCGCCTGCAGGACCGCGAGGCCAAGGGGTTTGGTTTCGACGCCGAGTTTCAGGTCGAAAGCTACCTGCGCTATCAGGGCAGCGGCTTCACCCGCCGGTTCGATGCGAACAGCTACCTCTACATCACCCGTGCGATGGATTACCTCGACATTGCCGAGGAACACGGTGGCAAGCTCGCCAACGCCTTTGCGGGCACGCAGGCGCGGTTCTGCATCGTCAGCTTCGATACCGACTGGCTGTATCCCACCACCGAAAGCCGCCATGTTGTCCACGCGCTGAATGCGGCGGGGGCTAAGGTCAGCTTCGTGGAACTGAGCGCGCCGCACGGGCATGACAGCTTCCTGCTGGAGCATGACCAGCTTGACCGGGTGGTGAAGGGCTTCGTCGAATGACCCTGCGCCCTGACCTTGCCGCCATCGCAGCGCACGTAACGCCCGGCAGCCGGGTGCTGGATATCGGCTGCGGGGACGGGGCGCTGATGGCGGCCTTGGAAAGCGCCAGCGGCTGCGATGCGCGGGGCATGGAGCTGGATGGTGAGCTGGTCGAACGCTGCGTCTCGCGCGGGCTTTCGGTGGTGCAGGGCGATGCCAATCTCGATCTGGCGAACTACCCCGACAAGGCCTTCGATTACGCGATCCTCAGCCAGACCTTGCAGACCGCAACCCGGCCCGACCTGATGATGGACGAACTGCTGCGGGTGGGGCGGCGCGCCTTTGTGTCGTTCCCCAACTTTGCTCACTGGCGCACGCGGGCGGCGCTGATGCTGGGCGGGCGGATGCCGGTGACACGGGCCTTGCCGGTGAGCTGGTACGAAACCGAAAATATCCACCACGTCACGGTCGAGGATTTTCGCGATCTGGCGCGCCTGAAAGGCGCGAAGATCGAGCGCGCCTGGTATTTCTCGAACGAAAAACAAATCGGCGCGCCAGCGGCTAACTGGCGCGCCGAATTCGCGGTGTTCGAACTCAGTCGCTAATCACCCCACGCGGTGCAGCATGCACAGCTTGTGGCCATCGGGATCAAGCACATAGCCCAGGTTCAGCGTGCCCATCGCGCCGGTGCGCGGGCCCGGCGGATCTTCGATCGACCTGCCGCCAGCGGCCACGGCCGCATCGTGGAAGGCCTGCACCTGCTCAAGGCTGTCGCAGGCGAAGCCGATGGTGGCGCCATTGGCGCAGGCGGCAGGTTCGTTGTTGATCGGCTGGCTGATCGAAAAGATGCCGCCATTGTGGAACCAGAACGCACGCTTGTGGCCGGTGCCGGCTTCGTTGACGTTGCCCGGGCCTGCGCCCAGCGTGGCAAGCACGGTGTCGTAAAATGCCTTGGAACGGTCGAAATCGTTGGTCCCGACCATGATGTGACTGAACATCGAAATATGTCTCCTCTCATAAGACAGGTTGCGGATTAGGACGGAATTGCCGCGCCCGCAATGTCGATTCCGGTAGCGCCGGGTTCATCTTGCAGGGCATAGGAGAGGCCATGCTTACTCCGTTTCTTGCCGCCGCGCTGGCCCTGCAACCCGCGCCTGCCCCAGCCAGCCCCGAACCTGCCCCGCTGTCGCAGGAAAACCGCGCGTTGCTGCGGTGCGCGGCGGCGTTTGCGCTGGTGGCGCAAGGTCAGGCTGCGGGCGATCCCGCGGCGAAAGAGTGGCCCGATCTGTCGTCACGCGGCCGCGAATTCTTCGTCCGTGCGCTGGCGCAACTGATGGATGCCACCGGGGCCGACCGCGCCGGCATCGCCGCACTTGCCAACGCCGAGGCGCAGGCGCTTTCCGCCAACGCAGAGGTGCAAAAGATCATGCCGACGTGCCTGTTGATGCTCGAGGCGACGAAGCTCTGAATACTCCCCCGTTGCGCACGCCCCGCGCTGGATTTGCCTTGGAAAATACGGCAGAGCTGGATGCCTTATGTGGCTCCTCTATCAATTCCCGCTATGCCCCTTCAGCCGCAAGATCCGGCTGCTGCTGAGCGAAAAGAACGTGCCTTTCGATCTGGCGCGTGAGGATCCGTGGTCGGCGTCGGACGCGTTCTTCGATCTCAATCCGGCCGGGCGCACGCCGGTGATCGTCAATCCGGACAAGAATATCACGATCCCCGATAGCCGGGCGATTGCGGAATATTTCGAAGAGACGGTCGACCGCAGCCCGATGATCAACGGCACCGCCACCCAGCGTGCCGAAATCCGCCGACTGGTCGCGCTGTTCGATGAAAACTTCTACGCCGATGTCACCGCGCCGCTTTTGTCCGAACGTATGAAGAAGCGTATCATGCGCCAGCCTCCTGACAGCGGCGCGCTGCGCAATGCCATGAAGATGGCGCACGGGCATCTCGATTATCTCGACTGGCTGATCGACAACCGCCCCTGGGTGGCGGGTTCGACCATGAGCCTTGCCGATCTGGCCGCCGCGGCGCAGATTTCGGTGGCGGACTACCTTGGCGGGATCGACTGGGCGGGGCACGAACAATCACGCGGCTGGTATGCGGTATTCAAGAGCCGCCCAAGCTTCCGCCCGCTTCTCACCGAGCGGATGGAAACAATCAAGCCGCCGCCGCACTACGCTCAGCTGGACGGATAGCGCAAAATAACCGGCGCTTGCGCATTGCCCCTGCCGCGCCGATATTGGGCGCGAGCAGAGAGGACAACGCATGGACAACCCCGATCCCCGCAGCCTGACCGACGCCGAGTGGCGCGATAAGCTGGGCCCGATGCAGTATCACGTGCTGCGCGAAGCGGGCACCGAACGTGCCTTCACCGGCGAGTATGACAAGTTCTATGACGAGGGCGAATATCACTGTGCGGCGTGTGGCACGCAGCTGTTCTATTCGACCGCGAAGTACAATTCCGGGTGCGGTTGGCCCGCCTTCACCAAGCCTGCCGATGAAGAGGTGGTCGAGGAACATCGCGACACGGCTTACGGCATGGTCCGGACCGAAGTGCGCTGCGGCACTTGCGGTGGACATCTGGGCCATGTGTTTCCTGACGGCCCGCCGGAACAAGGCGGCCTTCGCTACTGCATCAATTCGGCCGCGCTGATCTTCACGCCCGCGAACGATTAGGCCGCTCGCGCCGTCGGCGGGGGAGAGCATTGCCAAGCCGGGTTCATTCCCGGTTACAACTTGCCTATGCAAGGCGCGCATCCCCCCGCGGTGTCGTGGGGGTCAAGATAGGCTCAGACAATGTCGAAACGGGGTGAGCGGTTGCAGGACAAAGGCGCGCGCGGAAACAGGCGGGCTGCGAGCGAGCGATCCGCTTCGTCCGCAAAGGAGCGCCAAGGCGCGCCGGGTTGGCGCGGCTGGGTCTGGATGAAGCGGTTGGTGGTCTGGGGTGCGGGCCTCGCCGTGCTGGCCACTGTCTTTCTTGCCTTCGCGGTCGGCTTCGCCGCGCAATCGCTGCCCAGCTACGCGACCCTTCAGGCGACCCAACCGGGCCAGACCATTGTAATCCGCGCCCGCGATGGGCGCGAGTTGGTCGAAATCGGGCCAAGCTTTGGCGAATGGCTCACCTACGACGAAATTCCGCGCAACATGACCAACGCGATGATCGCGGTGGAAGACAAACGCTTTCATTCGCACTTCGGTGTCGATCCTGTGCGCCTGACAGGGGCGCTGATCGAAGGCGTGACCGGCACCCGCGCGCGGTTTGGCGGCACATCGACCATCACGCAGCAGCTGGCGCGCAACCTGTTTCTGAACAACAACCGTTCGCTCGACCGCAAGGCGCGTGAGGCGGTGTTGGCGATGGCGCTCGAATGGCAGTTCTCCAAGGAGGAGATCCTCGAGCTTTACCTCAACAAGGTCTATTTCGGCGGCGGCGCTTATGGCATCGACAGCGCGAGCCGGAAGTTCTTCAGCCATCCCGCGACCGAACTGAGTATTGAAGAAGCCGCGATCATCGCCGGACTGGTCAAGGCACCCAGCCAGTATTCCCCCACCGCCGATGTTCAGGCCGCCGTCGACCGCGCCCAGGTCGTGCTTCGCCTGATGCAAGAGCAGGGGTATGTCACACCCGACCAAGCCCGGGTTGATGTCAGCGCGGTGCAGCTGAAGGAGCAGGCCGGGCAGAACTCGGTCCGCTATTTCACGGATTGGGTGCTGCCGCAGCTCGATATCATTCTGCCCGAAACCTACGAACCGATCGAGGTGTGGACCACGCTCGATATCGGGATGCAGCGCGCCGCGACCGCCGCGATCGAAGCCAATACGCCGGGCAGCGCGCAGGGCGCCCTGGTCAGTCTTGACCGTGACGGGGCGATTCTGGCGCTGGTGGGCGGAACCGATTACGTCGCCAGCAACTTCAACCGCGCCACGACTGCGATGCGGCAGCCCGGTTCCGCCTGGAAGCTGTTTGTCTATCTCGCCGCGCTGGAGGCGGGCTACAAGCCTGAGGATACGGTCAACGACACGCCGGTGACGATCGATGGATGGAGCCCGCGCAATTCCAACGGCCGCAATGTCGGCGAAACCGATTTGCGAACCGCCTTCGCCTATTCGATCAACACGGTTGCAGCCCAGCTTGGCAACGAAGTCGGCTTTGGCACGGTGGCGTCGATGGCGCGTCGGTTCGGGATCAATTCGAAGGTCGATACCAACCCGTCGATGGTGCTGGGCGCATCGGAAATGCGGGTCATGGAGATGACCCAGGCCTTTGCCGGTATCGCCGCCAAGGGGGTCACCGTCGCGCCCTTTGGAATCACCAAGGTGACCGGCGCCAGCGGCGAGCTGCTTTACCAGCGTGAAGCTGCGACAAACTCCCCGGTGATACCCGATTACGTGGTCGCCGGGATTACCGATCTCCTGCAGGCCGCCGTGCAGACAGGCACGGGCCGTGCGGCCCAGATCGGGCGTCCGGTGGCCGGCAAGACCGGCACGACCAGCTCCAACAAGGACGGCTGGTTCATCGGCTTTTCCAGCGGCATAACCACCGGCGTGTGGATGGGACGTGACGATGCCAAGGCGGTGCCGGGCCTGCAGGGCGGGCGCGCTCCGGCGCAGGCCTTTGCCGCCTATATGCGCTACGCTGTCAGGGGGCGCCCGGTCGAGGAATTCGATGTCACGCTCGAACTGCCCGAATGGCAACTGGAGCCTGACGAGGAAGCGTTGTTCGGCGAGCCCGAGGATTATTACTACATCGACGAGCAGGGCAACCTGATCGAGCCTGGCAGGCGCGAGCCGGACGATGATCCCTTCAGGCCGGAAGGCGAGCGCGAATCCGATGCGCCGCCTGCCGCCAGCCAGGATTTTCTCGAGGAAGCTACCGGCGGCGCGCTGCCGCCCCAGCAGATCCCGCGGTCTCAACGCGAACAGCGCCGTGTCCCGCAACAGCCCGTATTTCCCCAGGGACAATGACAGCGCCAGATAGGTAAAAGGCGCCGGGACCTGCTCCCGGCGCCTTTTTCTTTGGACTTATGAAGTGGTGATGCGGATCAGCGCATCCGGACAGCGATAAAGGCTGGCGGTTGCGTCCGGCGCTGAACGCGCAGCAGCAACGCCTCGCGATTTTCTGTGACCGCGGCCTCGACCTGCGCCAGCAATTCTTCAACCGACGTGACGGCCTGATAATTGGCCGACAGGATGATGTCACCGCGGCGCAGGCCCTTGCGGGCCGCATCGCCATTGGCATCGACCGCAGCGACCACCACACCCTGAAGATCGGCAGGCACGCCCAGCGAGCGGGCAATCTGAGGGGTCATCGGAGTGACCTGCAGACCCAGCTTCTGTTCAATCGTGCCGTCAGATGTGCCGGGTGCCATGGGCTCTTCGGCCTCGGGGTCGAAGGTCTGCGCCCGGGCTTGCAGCTCCGCCTCGCTTGGGCGCTTGCCGAGCGTCACGTTGATGTTCACCCGATTGCCGCTGCGCAGCACTTCGACCGGGATGGTGGCGCCCGGTTCGAGATTGGCGACAAGGAACGATACAGTCTGATCCGCCGTCACGTCTTTGCCGTTGACCTTCGTCAGGATGTCGCCCGAACGCAGTCCGGCACTCGCGGCGGGGCTGCCGTCCTCGACCACTTGCGCCAGTTCGCCGCGGCGCTTGGGCAAGCCGAGCGAAGCAGCAAGATCCTCGTCGATGGGCTGGAGCCGGACACCGAGATAACCGCGCTCGATCTCACGGCCGTCGCGCAGCTGTTCGACAATCGGAGCGGCGATTTCGGCCGGGATGGCGAACCCGATGCCGACACTGCCGCCCGAGGGCGAGAAAATCGCATTGTTGATCCCGATCACATTGCCGCGCATGTCGAACAGCGGGCCGCCCGAATTGCCGCGGTTGATGCTGGCATCGGTCTGGATGTAGCGATCATACGGCCCGCCCTGGCCGGTGTTGCGATACACCGCCGAGATGATCCCGCTGGTGACTGTGCCACCAAGGCCGAACGGATTGCCGATCGCAACCACCCACTCGCCCACGCGCGTTGCGCTGGAGTCCCCAAACCGGACGAAGGGGAAGGTCTTGTTGGAACGGATTTTGAGAACCGCAAGGTCCGACGCTGCATCCGCGCCGACCAGATCGGCTTCGTATTCGGTGCCGTCGGGCAGGGTCACAGTGATCGATTCAAGCTTGGCGCGCGTATCGGGCGGCGAAATCACGTGGTTGTTCGTAACCACATAGCCATCGCCCGAAATGATGAAGCCTGATCCCAGCGACTGCGCTTCACGGGTTTGCGGTTGGCCTGCGCCGCCGCCGCGCCGACTGAACAGCTCGGCAAAGGGCGTCCCTGCGAAGGGATTATTGGCCACCTCGACCCGCTGGCGCGTGGCGATATTCACCACGGCGGGCTGCAACTGTGCGGTGAGATCGGCGAAGCTGGCAGGGGCCCCGGCAACCGGCACCACCCGTTCCATCACCGCATCGTCGTTCTGCGCAACCTGCGCGCCGACAGGCGAGCCGGTTATCAGCGAAATCGTCGCGCCGCCCACCAGCAACGCGCTTGTCAGTCCGTATACATAGCGCACTTTGTTCACGTCCTCTTGGTCCTTGTTCTTGGCAGGAATGCGTGGGGTCGCCATCGCGTTCCAGAAAGCCTTTGACGGGGCCAGCCTGACGGGCTGGTTGATTGCCCCAAATGCCCTTGTTGGGGCTGAACGGTGATTGAACGTCCGCGCCGTTCAGCGCGGTCTGTCAGCCCTTGGTCGATTGTTCAGCGTTCACCCTTGAACTGGCGGAAATACTCGCTGTCTTCCGACAGCACCATGGTGCTTTGGCCTTCACCCTGAAGGAAGGTTTTGCGGTAGCTCTGCATGGCACGATAGAAGTCGTAGAACTGCGGATCCTTGCCGTAGGCATCGGCATAGATGCGCGCAGCCTCTGCCGACGCTTCGGCCTGAATGATCTGCGCATCGCGTTGCCCTGCGGCACGAATGGTCGTCGCCTCTTCCTGGCGATCGGTTTCCATCCGCGTGAACGCAGCGTCCAGCGGGCGGCCTTCGGGAAGATCGGCCGCCTTGATCCGCACATCAAGCACCTGCGCGCCGTAATTGCGGGCCTGCGCGTCAAGCGTGCGGGTGATGTTGGTCATCGATGTGCCGCGCTCGGCATTGATCAGCGATGCAAACGGAACGCGGCCCAATTCCTGCCGCAGCACCGAGGTGAGGATCGGCAGCAACTGCGCCTCAAGCTGGGCCTCGGTACCGGCGCGTTCGACCAGTTTGACCGGATCGATGATGCGGTACCGGGCATAGGCATCGACCTGAAGGCGCTGCTGGTCGCGGGAAAGCACCTGCGTGCGTTCCATGTCGAGATCGAGCACGCGGCGGTCGATCATGCGCACCTCTTCAACGAAGGGAATACGCGGACTGATGCCGGCGCCGGTCGAACCATAGGGCTCGTCGGGCCGGAACTGGTTCATGACACGCACCGGTTCCCCGGTGCGGATCACCACGGCCTGATGGGTTTCAGGAACGATCACCAAGCTGGACAGCGCCGCGATCACGATCACGGCGCCGCCGATCAGCAAGGCCTTGGGGTTCTGGAACAGGCTGGCCATGTCCTTATTCCCCCTGTGGCAGTGCAGGCTGCTGCGCACGGCGCTTCAGCTCAGGCAGTGGCAAATAGGGGGTGACATTGCCACCTTCTACGATTGTCTTGTCGGTCTTGGACAGGATCTGCTCCATGGTCTCGTAATAGAGGCGACGACGCGTCACTTCGGGCGCCATCCGGTATTCCTCGTAGATGTCGTTGAATTCGCTGGCGTCACCTTGTGCTCGTGCAAGCGTCTGCTGCGCTACGGCGCGAGACCGGTTGATCGCGGCATCGGCGTCCTGCTGGGCGGAGGATACGTCCTTGAACGCCTCTTCGACCTGCGCAGGCGGATCGACCTTGTTGATTTCGATACCCTGCACGCTGATGCCCGAACGATAGGCATCAAGCCGCGCCTGCATCGCGGTGCGCACGTCCTGCTCGATTTCCGCACGGCCTGCGCCGGTCAGCACCGCATCAAGGTTCTGCCGTGCCACGGCAGCACGCATCGCGGCCTCCCCGATTTCAAGCAAGGCATTGCGCGGATCGTTGAGCTGGTACTTGTACAGCGTCAGGTCCGAGATGTTCCAGCGGATCAGATAGGACAGATCGACCAGATTCTGGTCGCCGGTCAGGATCAGCTTCTCCGTGTTGGTGCCCGGAACTTCTTCCAGCCGCACCTGCGTGACATTTTCCTTTTCGACCATGTTGATCGGCCAAGGCGCGGAAAATGCCGTCCCGGAATTGAGCGTGGCCGAATACTTGCCACCGAACCAGGTGACGACCGCCTGTTCGCCGGGCTGGATGAAATGAACGCTGCTGGCCGCGACCCAGACCAGCGCGGCGCCGGCCACGATCAGCGGCACCCAGCTTTTGCCGCCGGGACGTTCAGGCAGCCGGAAGGTCGGCCCACCGCCTCCGCCACCGGCGCGGCGCGGACCTTCGGGGCCACGGTTTTTGAAAATGTCTTCGATACTGGCCGAACGCCGCTTTCCCTCGCCGCCTCCGCCTCCGGGGAGCCAGGGGTTACGCGGGCCGCCGCCATCACCCGAAGGCCCGCCTTCGCCGGGTTCGTCGCCGCTTCCGCCGCCGCCCCAGGGGTTGTTCTTTCCAGCCATAGCGAAGCCCTTAAAGCCACCGCCAAGACGTTCTCTCCAGCCGTCAAATCTTTGCATACGGTGTTTATAGGCACGCGTTCCGGCGAAAAACAGGGGTCCCCTGCGTGAATTTGGTGGTAGAGGCGTGGCATAATGAACAAGTCCGGCAATTCGTCCCCTTCGCCCGCTCGCCAACCCGACGCCGAAGAGGCGCTGATCCGGGCGGCTCTCACCCCTGAAATCAACCATCGGTTGCGTTCTGCCCGGATCGTGGAACGCCGCGCGGTTATTGTTGCCGAGGCAGGCGATCTGTCCGAAACGGCCCGCGCCGCGTTGCAGGACGCAATCACCGCCAGCCTGATGCCCCTGCCGCAAATCGACGAGGTGCGCGTGGCACTGACCGGTGAACGGCGCCGCCGCCGCCTGATCGCGGTGGGGTCTGGCAAGGGCGGGGTCGGCAAATCGACGCTGACCACAAATCTTGCCGTGGCGCTGGCGCGGATGGGACGCAAGGTCGGCGTGATCGATGGCGACATCTACGGCCCGTCGCAGCCCAAATTGCTCAGGACAGAAGGGATCAAGCCTGGCGCCACGCCGGACGGCAGCAAGCTGGTGGCGATTGACAGTCCATACGGGGTCAAGGTGCTGTCGATGGGTCACATTGTCGCTCCGGGAAAGGCGCTGGCATGGCGCGGACCGATGACGGGCAAGGCCCTGACCCAGCTGGTCGATGCCGAATGGGGCGACACCGATCTGCTGCTCGTCGATCTGCCGCCGGGAACGGGCGATGTGCAATTGTCCATGCTTTCGGCCCACAAGCCCGATGGCGCAATCTTGGTATCCACCCCTCAGGATCTCGCGCTCATCGATGCTGCGCGGGCCGGGCAACTGTTCGAACAAGGCGAGGTGCCGATCATCGGTCTGGTCGAGAACATGGCGGGCTATGCCTGTCCCCACTGCGGCGAGATCAGCGATCCCTTCGGACAGGGCGGGGTCGAAAAATTCGCCGCTGCGTTGGACATCCCCTTTCTTGGCCGGGTGCCGCTGACTCTCGCGACCCGGATCGCAGGTGACAGGGGCGAGCCTCCTGCGGCCGGTGATGACGAAACCGCCGCCCCCTTCCGCGCCATTGCCGAGCGGCTGGCGCGCTGGCTTGATACCGGGACGGTTTAGAGGCGATGCAGGTTTCGCGGCGCGGATTGCTGGCGGGCGCTGCGGCGGGCGGCGGGCTTGTGGTCGCCTGGTGGCTGATGCCGCGCAGCTATCGCACGCCGCTGGAGGCAGCCAGAGGTGAACAGGTGTTCGGCGCCTGGCTCAAGATCGCCAATGACGGTGTGGTGACGGTCGCCGTGCCGCAGATCGAAATGGGACAGGGGATTACAACCTTGCTACCGCAGATCGTCGCCTATGAACTGGGCGCCGATTGGCGGCAGGTGGCGGTTGAGCCCGCGCCGATATCGGGCGCCTACGCCAATATTCCGCTGGCGCGCAAATGGATGGCGCTGTGGGATCCCATCGCTGCGGGTCTTTCTGACAACGCCGATGCGCTGATGGCCACACGATTTGCCCAATCGCAGCGGTTCAATGCAACGGCCGCAGGCACTGCGCTTGAGGCTTACGAACAGCCCTGCCGCGAAGCTGCCGCAGCGGCGCGGGCGATGCTGGCGCAGGAGGCCGCGTCGCGCTGGGGTGTGGCCTGGGAAGAATGCCAGGTCGAAAACGGTTTCGTCACGTTCAACGATCAACGCGCAAGCTTTGGCGAGCTGGCCCAAGCCGCAGCCAATTACACCCCGCCCGATCCCGCGCCGCTACGCCCCGAGCCGCCGCGCGAAACGCCGCTGTCGGCCGATGTCGACGCAGCGCCCGCTTTTCCGCGCATCGATTTGCCGTCGAAGGTCGATGGTTCTTATCGCTTTGCCGGTGATGTGCGCCTGCCGGGGATGGTGTTCGCCTCGATCCGGCACGGGCCGGCCGACGGATCGGAACTGACCGGGTTTGACCGCGAAGCCGCCGCCGGCTTCCGGGGGCTGGCCGGGATTGTCGAAAGCAAGCGGTGGCTTGCTGTGGCGGCTGACACATGGTGGAGCGCAGACAGTGCGCTTGCCGCGATGAAGCCCCGCTTTGCGACCGCCAATCCGGTCAACAGCAACGAAATCGCCGCCCGATTGGATACCGTGCTGACGGGCGGCGAAGCCTTTGCGATTGCAGAAACCGGCTTTGGCAGAGAGGCGCTTCGCCGGGTGGACATCGGGCGGCGTTACGAGGTGGAGCCTGCCTATGCCGCGCCGGTCGAAAGCGCATGCGCCGCCGCACGCTATGAAGACGGACGGCTCGACCTGTGGATCGCGTCCCAGGCGCCAGAGCAGGCGCGGATTGCGGCGGCCCGCGCGATCGGCATTTCGACCGAGGATGTCGCACTGTATCCCATGCCCGCAGGGGGCAGTTTCGATGCGCGGCTGGAACATGACCATGCCATCGAAATCGCGCTGATCGCGCGCGAACTGGGTCGACCCGTCCAACTGACCTGGCCGCGCCGTGACGCGTTGATCCGTTCGCGCCCGCGCGCGCCGGTGTGGATGCTGCTCGGCGCGCAAATCGCCAAGGGCGATGCTGATGGCACAGGCGGCGCGATTGACGCTTTGCGGATTCGCATTGCCACGCCCCCCGCCATGCTCGAATTCGGCCAGCGTTTGTTCGGCAATCTCACCAGCATGGCCGCGATCCGCGAGACAGCCGGGAAGCCCGATCCGCTTGCCTGCGAAGGCGCGGTGCCGCCCTATCAACTGCCCGCCGTGCTGGTGGAGCACGTCCCGGTTGAAATCGGCCTGCCGGTGGGGCGCGTGCGCGGCAATGCTTACGGACCCACGACTTTCGCGATCGAAAGTTTCATTGACGAAATTGCCGCGAAGAACGGGCGAGAACCGCTGTCCTTCCGGATGTCGATGCTGGGGAGTGATGTGCGTCTCGCTGCGTGTCTTCAGCGCGCGGCGCAACTGGCAGGGTGGGATGGCGGCGCGGATCAGAGCGGGCAGGGCCTGGCCTGCGCCCGCATCGGTGAAGGACCAGAGGCTGCGCGTATTGCCTGTGTCGCGACCGCGCGTCGGGGCGAAGGCGGCGTGCGGGTGGTCCGGCTGTCGGCGGCAGCGGATATTGGCCGGATCATCAACCATGACATCGCCAAGCAGCAGATCGAAGGCGGCCTGGTGTTCGGCATCGGCATCGCGCTGGGCAATGCGGTCAGGCTGCGCGGGGGTCTGCCCGAGGGCGGCGATGAGGCGGCGCTCGGCCTGCCGACGCTTGCTGATTGTCCGGAAATGCGGATCGAATTCATCGCCAGCGAAGCGCTGCCTGCCGACCCTGGCGAACTGGGCGCTGTCGTTGCTCCGCCCGCGATTGCCAATGCGCTGTTTTCGGCTACAGGCTTGCGGCTGAGGCGACTGCCCTTACTTTCGGACGGCATATGACCCGCATATTTTTGCAACACTGCGTTCGGACGATCGACTTTGTCCGGAAACGAAACGCCTGCCGACCGTTAGGCGGGCTATGACCTGGCAGACCCAGCGCCTTCCGGGCGATCACCCCCCTGTATCCAGCGGCCTTATCGGGGTGCTGTTGATCAATCTTGGCACGCCGGATGGTCCCGATCCGGGTTCGGTAAAAAAATATCTCAAGCAGTTCCTGTCGGACCGCCGGGTGGTGGAGATCCCGCCGATCGTATGGCAACTGATCCTGCGCGGAATCATCCTCAACACCCGGCCCCGCAAAAGCTCGGAAGCCTACACCAAGATCTGGACCGAACGGGGATCCCCTCTGGCCGACATCACGGCGCGTCAGGCCGAAGCGATGGTCGGCAGGTTGGGCGACAAGGTGAAGGTCGATTATGCGATGCGATATGGCAACCCTTCGATCGAAAGCCGGCTTAACGCCATGATGCGGGAGGGTTGCGACCGTATCCTTATCGCCCCGATGTATCCGCAATATTGTGCCGCCACCACCGCGACGGTGTTCGACGAAGTCGCCCGGGTGCTCGCCAACAAGCGGTGGCAGCCCGCCTTGCGCTTTGTGCCGCCCTATCACGATAGTCCGACCTATCTGACCGCGCTTGCCGATGATCTGACGCGTCAGGTTCGCAACCTCACCTTTACGCCCGAAGTGATGCTGCTGAGTTTCCACGGGATGCCGCAGCAAACGCTGGAAAAGGGCGACCCCTATTACTGCCACTGCTCCAAGACCGCGCGCCTGCTGCGTGAGGAGTTGGCAACCCGGCCCGAGTTCAAAGATGTCCGGTTCGAAACCACCTTCCAGTCGCGCTTTGGCCCAGCGGCCTGGCTTGAGCCTTCCACCGATACGACCTTGATGGCCGAAGGTGACAAGGGCACCAAGCGATTGGTGGTGGCTGCCCCCGGCTTTGCCGCCGACTGTGTCGAGACGCTGGAAGAACTGGCGCTGGAGGGCCGCGACGAATTCGTTGAGCATGGCGGCGAGGATTACGCCGTGCTGGAATGCCTCAACACCTCGGATGATGGGCTGGTGATGATCGAAGCGTTGCTGAACCGCGAGCTTTCCGGCTGGATTTGACGCCCTCGATTATTTACATCAGAGTCAGTTGCGAATCCGAACTTTCACCGGAGCATAGACTGATATGGCCACCCTTGCCGCGCCGAAGACGACCGAAACCGCGCCGTTCCGGCACTGGGGCGAAGGCAATCTGACAGAAGCGGATCTGGCGCATATTCCCGGTGAGGGCGGTTGGCCGCTGGTGGGCAACACCTTCAAGATGCTGGCCGATCCGCATGGTTTTGTGGCGGCACGGATCGCCAAATTCGGCAAGGTTTACCGCAACCGCGCTTTTGGCGGCTGGCAGATCGCGTTGCTGGGTGCAGAGGCGAATGAACTGCTGTTGTTCAACAAGGACAAGATCTTTTCGTCTCAGCAGGGCTGGGGCCCGGTGCTCGACCAACTGTTTCCGCGCGGGCTGATGCTGCTGGATTTCGACCACCACCGGATCGACCGCCGCGCGCTTTCGATCGCGTTCAAACCGGAACCGATGCGCCATTATGCGAATGCGCTCAATCGCGGGATCGCCCGCGAAGTATCGGGCTGGGCCGGGCCGCGCCTGTTCTATCCGGACATCAAGAAGCTCACCCTCGACCTCGCGGCCGAAAGCTTCATTGGCCTGCCGTGGGGGCCGGAAGCCGACAAGATCAACGCGGCTTTCGTCGACATGGTGCAGGCCTCGGTCGCGCCAGTGCGCAAGCCGCTGCCCTTCACCCGGATGAAGAAGGGCGTCGATGGCCGGGCGTTTCTGGTCGACTATTTCACCAGGGAAACCCAGCGGCGGCGGGCCGAAGGCGGCGGGCAGGACATGTTCAGCCAGTTCGCCACCGCGACGCGCGAGGATGGCTCGCTGCTGCCGGTCGACGAAGTGGTCGATCACATGAACTTCCTGATGATGGCCGCGCATGACACGATCACGTCGTCTGCCACATCGCTGATTTACCACCTCGCCACCAATCCGGTGTGGCAGGAGAAACTGCGCGCGGAAATCATGGCGGTTACCGGCGGCCCTGACGGTTCGGGTGAACCGCGTGCGCTGCACTATGACGACCTTGGCAAGCTCGATCTAACCGAAATGGCGTTCAAGGAATCGCTGCGGATGATCCCGCCTGTTCCTTCGATGCCGCGCCGGGCTTTGCGCGAATTCGAATTCGGCGGCTATCGCATCCCGGCCGGCGCCATGGTGGGGATCAATATCTACTGGACTCACCATTCGGAGGAATATTGGGACAATCCCCTGGCCTTCGATCCCATGCGCTTCACGCCGGAACTGGTGAAGGCCCGCCACAAATACGCATGGGTGCCGTTTGGCGGCGGGGCGCACATGTGCCTTGGCCTGCACTTTGCCTATATGCAGATCAAGATTCTGCTGGCGCAATTGCTCCAGCGTTACCGGATTGAGGCGGAGGCTGGTTACAATCCCGACTGGCAGGATTGGCCGATCCCGCAGCCCAAGGATGGAATGAAGGTCACCTTCACGCCCCTATAAAATGTTTCATGTGAAACACGGGCAAGCGGGGGTCTAAGAGAGGTCTGGATCGACCGACACTGCTTCTAGAAATCCCAGGCGATCCCGTCCTTTTCCCAATCGCCATAGCGGGTGGGGGACAGGTCTTTGGGTTCGCCTTTCATCGGATCGGTTTTCTTGGGCGCGGGCACTGGGTCGTTGGTCCAGTGCGGTGGTTTCTTGAACTGCTTGGCGACGTCGCACTTTTCCTTGGTCATGGGGTTCAAATGCGCAAGCCGGCACTTGGTTTCAAGACCACCTTGGGCGGGTGCATTATCGCGGAGCGAAAAACCGGTTCCCACTTTTTCGCGCAATGCTTTAAGGGCGCACCATGCCAACCACCCCCGGACTTCCCGTGCGCCGCGCCGCGCTTCGCCTGCTCGATGCCGTATTCCGGCGGGGCGAGACGCTCGAGCAGGCCGAAGGCGGCGCGCTCGGCGATGTCCGCAAGGCGCCCGACCGCGCGCTGGCCAAGGCGATTGCGGGCGAGACTTTGCGCTGGCTGACCGATCTCGATGCGCTGATCGACAGCGCGACCCAGCAGAACCTGCCCGATGATGCCAAGGCGCGGATGGTGCTGCGGATCATGCTTGCCCAGGCGCTCCGGCTCGACACGCCGGCTCACGCGGTGATCGCGACCGGGCTGCCACTGCTCGCCGGCGGCCCGCGCCGGCTGGCGCATGGCGTCTTCTCCGCGCTGGTGAAGCCGGGCCGCAGCGTGCTGCCCGAAGTGCCGACCATGCCTGAAGCCGTGGTCGCGCGCTGGGGCGCCGACAAAGCCGCCGCGATCGCGCCGGGCCTCGCCTTCCCGCCCGAACTCGATCTGGCGCTGAAGGACGCTGCCGAAGCGGAGACCCGCGCGGTGGCGATGGGCGGGGTGACGCTGGCGCCGCGCCATGTGCGCCTGCCGCGTGGCGCGGCGGTCGACAGTCTGGCCGATTACAAGGCGGGCGACTGGTGGGTGCAAGACCTCGCCGCGCAGATCCCGGCGCGCCTGTTGGGCGATGGGGCGGGCAGACACGCGCTCGACCTGTGCGCCGCGCCGGGCGGCAAGACGATGCAGCTGGCCGCAAGCGGCTGGAACGTCACCGCGCTCGACAGCTCGAAGCGGCGGCTGGAACTGCTGAAAGACAACCTGAAACGCACCGGTCTCAAGGCCTCGCCCGTCCGCGCCGACGCGCTGACGTGGGAGCCCAAGCACCGCTTCGACGCGATCCTGATCGACGCGCCCTGCACCGCGACCGGCACCTGTCGCCGCCATCCTGATGTGCTCCACCGCATCGGTGCACGGCAGATCCCCGAGATGGTAGAACTGCAACGCGCGCTGGCAGCCAAGGCCGCCGAGTGGCTCAACCCCGGCGGGGTGCTGGTCTATGCGGTATGCTCGCTGGAGGCCGAGGAGGGCGAGGAGCAGGCCGCGTGGATTGACGCGGAGTGCGGCCTTACGCCCTTGCCGATTACGGCGGCGGAACTGCCCGCCAGTCTCGCCCCTACCGCTGAAGGCTGGCTGCGCACGCATCCGGGGATGCTGGCGGACGAGGGCGGGATGGACGGGTTTTTCGTCGGGCGGTGGGTGAAGCGGTAACCCCCTTCGTCACCCCGGACCCGATCTGGGGTTTGCCTCGCTTTCCGCTCCCGCCAGCCCGGCCCTTAGTCAAACTGGCCGCTGTCGGGATTTGCTGCGCTCGGCTGGAAGGTCTGATTGTGGGTGGAAATCGGGCATTCGTCGATAGTATGCAAAGCTAGCTAGCTGCGTGGCATGTGTTCAGTTGCGGGTCCTGCATTGTTTCGTGCGCTGGGGTTAACGAAGGTGACTGTCTTTGCTTCCTCGTCGATTGATCCCGACGGTAGCCTTGAGTGCATCACGAGCGGACTGACATGCGACGCAGACCTTTACTCCAGGCAGTGCCCGGCGACGCGCTTCGGGGATCTCCTCGCCGCATTCAGCGCAAATTTTTGCAGCTTCGCCTGATGGCAAATCGCTTCGCGCCCGCTTCACAGCGTCGGTTATAGTATCGTCAATCTGATCTTGCACGGCACCATCGCGCGCCCATCCACCTGCCATTGAGCTTTCTCCTTCATCGGTCGAGCCTGCCGTTACAAGTGGCGAGCTTGCCAGCCTTTACAAGCGAGCTTTGGTTTCAGCCTACGCCAATGAAGGCATAGCAGGCAGTCCGCTTTTATCTGAAAAACCCTGATACCTGCCTTTCCGCCTTCAGACTTTGGCGAGCGTCAACCGTATGTCTGCAATTGGGTGGAAAATGGACAGGGGATTGCGGTTAACGGAGTCGCTGTTCATCTAAGATAGTCTCCGCTCCTGCAGAGACTTCGAAGTTGCCGGTTTCAGCGAGTTCAACCAGTAGATCCACGATCGGCGAACAGTCGTAGTTTTCGAGGCAATATACCAGCGTTCCGCGATTGTTAACGAGTTCCGGCCGTTGAATTAGTTCTATGAGTGGCCGGAATAGCCTTGGGTCTTTCGTATCAGATAGCTGGAGGGCCAGCGAGTTTCTCTCTGAGTGACTATCAGTCACTTGAAGGCGTTGCAGCTTCTCCAAGATTTCAGCCTCGCTCATGGCTTCATTCTGGCTGAAGGCACTGATGACCGCAACGGGGTCGATAGCCGAACGGCCGCCTTTTTTCCGAATGACCACGAAAGCAGCCATTCCACGACCCGCGCCATCCGGGGCGATATCCGCCGGATCGAGTGCGGGTCGAGGATCTGGTCTCTCTCTCAGTCCTTCACATATTTCTGAAAGCTCTTGCGCAGCTTCATCAGCTTGGGCGGGATCACCGCCTGGCAATAGGGATTGCGCTGGCCTTCGCCGTC
The DNA here is from genome assembly GCA_009995225.1 of Sphingomonadales bacterium. Taxonomy (GTDB): domain Bacteria; phylum Pseudomonadota; class Alphaproteobacteria; order Sphingomonadales; family Sphingomonadaceae; genus Erythrobacter. The sequence goes on from JAACPW010000007.1 coordinate 123,861, forward strand.
CCAGTATTCCTGGTGGTAATCCTCGGCCGGATACCATTCCATGCCTTGCGCGCCGTCCGACAGGCCCTCGATCGTGGTGACCGCCATCTTGCCGTTCTCGGCATTCCAGCGCCCGATCGCGGCTTCGGCTTCGGCGCCCTGCTCGGCCGACAGCGGGAAGATCGCGCTGCGGTACTGCGTGCCCACATCGCCGCCCTGACGGTTCAGCTGCGTCGGATCATGCGTGCCGAGGAACACATCATAAATCTGCGGCAGGCCTATCACGTCGGTATCGAAGGTCACCCGGATGCCCTCGGCATGGCCGGTGGTGCCGGTGCACACTTCCTTGTACGTCGGGTTTGCCTTGGTGCCGCCGATATAGCCGCTTTCGACCAGGCTCACGCCCACCACGTCGCGGAACACCGCTTCGGTGCACCAGAAGCAGCCGCCGGCTATGATTGCTGTGTCGAGGTTGCTCATCGAAATCTCCGTTGGTATTTCCCGAAGATAGGCTAGCAACGCGGGATTGCCACACACAGCGGCCCCAAAAATTCCACTATTCGGAGAGAGACCCCATGAAAAAACTGATCCTGATCGCCGCCGCCAGCGGCCTTGCGCTGGCCGCACCGTTGCTGGCCCATCAGCATATGGACCACAGCGCGCACAGCGAAGCCCACGTGCTTGACACTGCCGCCTTCAACCAGATGCACGGCGAGGCGGTATCGGGCGCGATCAACCACCCCACCCGCGCCGAAGACCGGCTGCGCGATGTCCACCGCAACCCGGCCGAAGTGCTCGCTTTCTTCCATGTCGGCCCGGAAATGAAGGTCGGCGAATATTCGCCCGGCGGCGGCTGGTATTCGCGTCTTTTGGGTCATTATCTGGGCGGCGAAGGCCAGTTGGTTGGCCTCTACAACAACCCGATGATCGCCACCGCTGATCCCGCCCGCCAGCAGCGCGTGCGTGATCAGGCTGCCGGCTTTGGCGCCGAGGTTGCGGGCTACACCAATCTTCCCGCCGACCGGTTCAGCGGCCTCACGCTGGACAAGGCGGCCGAACAGAAGGGCACCTTTGATCGCATCCTGGTGATTCGCGCGATGCACGGCATCACCCGCGCCGGGATTGCCGACACCGAAATCCGGGCGATGCGCGAACTGCTGAAGGATGATGGCTATCTCGGCATCGTCCAGCACCGCGCCAAGGCGGATGCACCGTGGTCCTACGCCAATGGCTCCAAGGGCTATCTCAAGCAGCAGGACGTGATCGATTTCATGCGCCTCAACGGCTTTGAACTGGTGGCGGAAAGCGAAATCAACGCCAATCCCAAGGATCCGGCCAACCACGCCGAAGGCGTCTGGGAAATGCCGCCGGTGCAGGCGACCAAGCGCGCCGACCTTGCCGGGCTGGGCGAAAGCGACCGCATGACTCTATTGTTCAAGAAGGCGATGTAAGCTTTCTTGTTGACCGCGATTTCCGAGCCGTTCGGTGTTCCACCGAACTCGAAATCGCTATAAAGGGCGGCGGCATGACCGCACTCACTGTCGCCGCCCTTCAGCTTGCCCTCGGTTCCGAGGACGAGGCCACCAATATCTCCGCTGTTTCGGCGCTGGTGGAAGACGCCGCCGCCAAGGGCGCGCATCTGATCCTGCCGCCCGAATTGTTCAGCGGCCCCTATTTCTGCCGCGACGAGGACGAGGCGCTGTTCGCAGCTGCCCGCCCGACGCTCGATCACCCCAGCGTGATTGCGATGCAGGCGCTCGCAGCAAAGCTGAAGGTGACGATCCCCACCAGCTTCTTCGAGCGTGATGGGCACCACTATTACAACACGCTGGCGATGATCGGCCCGGACGGTGCTGTGCAAGGCACCTACCGCAAGAGCCACATCCCCGATGGACCGGGATACGAGGAAAAGTACTATTTCCGCCCCGGTAACGACGGCTTCAAGGTGTGGGACGTGCCGGGCGAGGATGGCGCGCTAGTCAAGGTCGGCGTCGGCATTTGCTGGGACCAGTGGTATCCCGAATGCGCGCGCGTCATGGCGCTGATGGGGGCCGAAGTGCTGATGTATCCCACCGCGATCGGGTCCGAACCTTACGACGCCGATCTCGATACCAGCCGGATGTGGCGGCGCGCGATGCTGGGGCATTCCGTGTCGAACTGCATGCCGGTCATCGCCAGCAACCGGATCGGCCACGAAGGGCCAGAGGATCGCGCCCAGTCCTTCTACGGCCATTCCTTCATCACCGATGAATGGGGCGATTATCTCGCTGAGTACGGCGCGGCTGAGACAGGCGTGCTGACCGCGCGGCTCGATCTGGCACGCGCCGCGAAACACCGCGCAGGGATGGGCTTTTTTCGTGACCGTCGCCCGCAGCTTTATGGGCGGATCGCGCAGGACATCTAATGGGGCAGATCTGACGCGCGTGAGCAGCACCTATCTTATCGCCGTGGGCAGCAACCGGCGGCACCATATCTATGGCCCGCCGCAAGGCGTGGTGCTGGCGGCGATGGAGGAATGCGCCGCCTTCGGCACGGTCACAGCGCGTGCGCCGGTGATGGCCACGCCGCCCATGGGCGCAGCGCGGCGCCGCTTTGCCAACGCGGCGCTGGTGCTGGACAGCGAACTTTCGCCCACAGCGCTGCTGGCCGCGCTCAAGCACACCGAGCGCGCCTTCGGTCGTCGGCGGGGCCAGCGCTGGGGGGACCGCGTGCTCGATCTTGATGTGGTGCTGTGGAGCGGCGGTGCGTGGCGTAGCCGGGGCAGGGGGAAGGGGCGCTCGGGCGACCTCACAATTCCGCACCCTCTGTTTGCGCAGCGGCGCTTTGTTCTGGCCCCGGCTCTGGCCATTGCCCCCGATTGGCGTGCCGGGCCACACGGATTGACGATTTCGCAAGCGTATGCCCGCTTGACCCGCAGCCGCCCCCTGCCTAGGTGAGCGCCCTTCGCGCTGCGGCGCGGCATCCGGTGGACCCGTAGCTCAGTTGGTAGAGCAACGGACTTTTAATCTGTAGGTCTCGGGTTCGAGCCCCGACGGGTCCACCAATTTCGATGTTTCAGCCGCCTCCGCGGCTGCATCCTCGCTCTGCGTCCTTCGCTTTGCTACGGACCCGCTGCGGGCGGGCGGTCGCCCTTGCGGTTGCTGCGCAACCGGCCAGCGCTACCTTTGCTTTATCGCGTTGGCGTGTGTCACCCCGGCTCTTTCGGCCGATCCAGCCACCGCGCTGCCTTCACCCCGCCGGTGATGAGGAAGGGGACAAGCACGAAGCTCAGCACCACCTTGGCCGTGACCTGCCCGATCACCAGATTGCCGATATCGCGCTCGCCATAAAATGCCAACGTGATAAAGATGACCGAATCCACTGACTGGCTCAAAGCCGAGGCGACCGCGCCGCGGGTCATCAGCCCCAGGGTGGTCGCCTCACCGCTCCCCTTCAGCCTGTCAAAAATCCAGACGTTGAGCAGCAGCGACACGAAATAGGCCGCGGGCCCTGCCGCCATGATCCGCGGCGTTGTCGCATGGATCATTTGAAACGCGTCCAACCCTTCGGGCCACATGTTGGGATCGGCCGGCAAGGACAACACCACAAAAATCAGCGCGATCGATACAGCGAGGGGCAAGAAGCCCCAGAACACCAATCGCTTGGCAATATGGGAGCCGTGGATTTGGGCAACCGAACTCGACAACACCACCAACACCAGAAACGCGAAAATGCCCGCCTCGACGCCCAATTGTGTCGGCCACAGCTGCACCTGTTTGACCGCGAGAAATCCGGCAAGCACTGTCATGCCGCCATAAAGCAGGCAGAAGACAAACAAGGACATCGGAAATGACGCGGGCGCGGCGGCAGGTTCGGTCTGGTGCATCGCCGACAGCTACCCAGCGCCGCTGCAAAAGAAAAGCGGCGTGGATACGGCTGTCACCAATGGTTTGCTGGCCATTAGCCGCAAGGTGCTTCGCATCGCGGCTTGCAACGCCCCGCGCAAACTGCCACGCCGATTACACGTCGCGTGCAAGCCAAGTGTTTTTGCGCGCCCAGGGGTCCAACGCTTCCGACATGAAGAAGGGCAATTTGCTGCCGTGAACGAGAGTATCACGTCCATCCTGCTGAGCCTTGCAGGTGTGCTCGCCATTCTTGGGATTGCCTTTGCGCTGTCGACCGCGCGGCGCAGGATCAACCTGCGTGTGGTGGGATCGGCCTTTGCGCTTCAGGCGATTACAGCGTTGATCGTGCTGCGCACCGATGCGGGTGTCGCGGTGATCGGTGGGCTTTCGCAAGGCGTGATCGCACTGCTCGATTTCTCCAAGGTCGGGATCGCATCCGTGTTCGGGCCGATGGAGACCAATCCGTTTGCCAACACCTTCGTCATCGCCGCGTTGCCCGTCATCGTGTTTTTCGCTGCGATCGTCTCGATCCTCTACCACCTCGGGATCATGCAGCGGCTGGTGCGCTGGGTCGGCGGCGCGATCGGCTGGATTACCGGGATCAGCCGGGTCGAGGCGCTGGGCGCTGCGGCCAACATTTTCGTCGGCCAGTCGGAAAGCCCGCTGGTGGTCCGGCCCTATCTCGCTGCGCTCAGCCCGTCGGGCCTGTTCACGCTGATGACGGTGGGCATGGCCGGTGTGGCGGGCACCATCCTGGCGGCCTATGCAAGCTTCATCGGCGCAGAGGCCGTGCCCTTCCTGTTGGCGGCCGCCTTCATGTCGGCACCGGGCGGCATCCTGATGGCCAAGATCATGATGCCCGACGATGCGCCGATCACCCCCGACCCAAACCACGGTATCGCCGCTGCCGCAGTGGCGCGCGCGCGCGGACGCGGCAACGGCGTTGCCGAGGCCACCCGCGTGGTGATGTATGACGAAAACGGGCAGGAGGTGGAACTGCCCCAGTCGCGCATCAGTGCCGTGGGGCCGGCAGCGATCCTTGAAGGCGGTCTCAAGACGGATGAGGTCAGCGCGGCGGAAACCTTTGAAGAAGGACAGCGCCCCGCCAACATCATCGAGGCGGCCGCGCAGGGCACACAGACCGGCGTAAAGCTGGCGGTGGCGGTGGGCGCGATGGTGATGGTGTTCGTTGCGCTGGTGGCGCTGGCGAACGGGATGCTCGCCGGAATCGGCGGCGGGCTTGTGAACCTTGCCGACGGGATTGGCGCGCCCTTCAGCCCCGAAACCGCGGCGTGGTTCGAGGCGATGAGCTTCCAGACACTGCTCGGCTACCTGTTCGCGCCCGTGATGTTCCTGATCGGCATATCCGACTGGGACCAGGCGCAGATCGCAGGCGGATTGTTCGGCACCAAGATTGTGCTGAACGAATTTGTCGCTTTCATCGATCTGGGCGCGATGCAAGGGAGCGAACTCACCGCGCGCAGCCGGGCGATTGTGACCTTTGCGCTGTGCGGTTTTGCCAATTTCTCCTCGATCGCGATCCAGATGGCGGTGACTGGCGGGCTTGCGCCCAATCAACGCCCGGTGATTGCGCGGCTGGGGCTGCGGGCGCTGGCGGCGGGCAGCCTTGCCAACCTCATGAGCGCCGCCTTGGCAAGCCTGTTCCTACCGCTCTGAGCGCCGCGTTAGACGCCCGTGCGTGAAGGGCTTGGCAGGCGCACAGCGCCGCGTGTAAGGCCGCAGGCATGACCAACATTGCTTCTGTCTCGCTGGCCCAGCCGCTCGAAACCATCGCCGATGAACTGGGCCGCAGCTTTCGCGAAAATGGCTTCGCCGTGGTCCGCGATCACGGCATTCCGCAAGCCTTGATCGACGAGGCTGAGGCGGTGTCCAGAGCGTTCTTCGCGCTGCCCGATGCGGTCAAGCGCGCCTACAAGATCGAAGGCGGCGGCGGCGCGCGGGGATACACCCCGTTCGGCACCGAAAAGGCCAAGGACGCGCAAGTCTTCGATCTCAAGGAGTTCTGGCACGTAGGTCGCGATCTGCCCGCCGGCCACCCGCTTGAACAATTCATGGCCCCCAACGTGTGGCCCGCCGAGGTCGACGGGTTCCGCGAAACGATGAGCGCACTGTTCGCCGCGTTCGAGACCGCCGGCGGGCGCGTGCTCGAAGCGATCGCGCTACACCTCGGCCGCCCGCGCGATTTCTTCGCGGGCAGCGTGGAAAACGGCAATTCCGTGATGCGGCTGCTCCATTACCCGCCGCTGGGCGAGGGCGCACCCGAAGGCGCGATTCGTGCAGCCGGGCATGAAGACATCAACACCATCACCCTGCTGCTGGGGGCCGAGGAAGCGGGGCTGGAACTGCTGACACGCTCGGGGGAGTGGCTGCCGATTCCGGCGGCTGAGGGCGCGCTGGTGATCAATGTGGGCGACATGCTGCAACGCCAGACCAACGGGCGGCTGCGCTCGACCACGCACCGGGTGGTGAATCCGCGCGGGGACGCGGCCCGGCGCGCGCGCTTCTCGATGCCGTTCTTCCTGCATTTCCGGCCGGATTTCATGATCGAGCCTTTGCCCGAATGCATAGATGCAGATGCCGCGACTCCGCCGCCTGCACCGATCACCGCGCATGATTACCTGATGCAGCGTCTGCGCGAGATAAACCTGGCCTGACAGGCGCCTTTTTCGCCGACTGCGACGTTTCGGGAAATTCCGCACAAGCGTTGCTGCGATGCAACACTGATGCGTGGAACTCCCGTAAAACCGGCGTTTTTCCGACGCTCAAAAAAGCCCGTCCCGCGTAATCGCTGCGCGGGGACGGAACATTTCATCAAACCGTCACAGAACAGTCGCTTTGCCGCAAGCGTTCGGGCCTAGGGCAGGCTTCGATACCGTATTCGACTTCTCTCCAACGTGACCAGGGGCCTCTATCCATGAAGCTTAAGTATCTCCTCGCAGCAAGCATCGTAAGCCTTGCCGCGACCACCACCATCGCCACCCCGGCGTTTGCGCAGCAGATCACCACAGGCGTAGAAGGTGAAGTGACCGACGTGAACGGTGCGCCCCTGAACGGCGCGACGGTCACGATCACCAACACCCGCACCAATGCGGTCAGCACGGCGACCACAGGCGCTGAAGGCACCTTCCGCGTCCAGTCGCTCCCGCCGGGTGGCCCGTACCTGCTCACGGTTGAGGCAGACGGCTATGAAGGTCAGACCGTTGAAGACGTGTTCACCAGCATCGGCGGCCGCGTTGCATTCACCTTTGAACTTACCGAGGGCGTTTCCAACACGATCGTGGTCAGCGGCGCGCGCGCCGGCGTGACACAGCTTGCGGTCGGTCCGGGCGCGGCCTTCGGCCAGCGCGAACTGGAAAGCTTCCCGTCGATCACGCGCGACATCCGCGACATTATCCGTCTCGATCCGCGCGTCACCATTGAAACGTCGGGCGACGGCGTCGACCGTATTTCGTGCATCGGCGGCAACGACCGGTCGAACACCTTCACCGTCGATGGTATTGTGCAGGCCGACGTCTTCGGACTGAACGGCACCCCGTTCGCGGCGCGCAACGCCCTGCCGCTTCCGTTCGACGTCATCGATCAGACCTCGGTCGAATTCGCGCCGTTCGATGTTGAATATTCGGACTTCACCGGTTGCCTCGTCAACGTTGTCACCAAGGCCGGCGGCAACGATTTCCATGGCTCGGCTTTCATCACCTATTTCGACGGTGGCATGGTCGGCGATCTTGATAGCGGCAGCCAGGAAAAGCGCTGGGGCGCCACGCTGTCCGGCCCGATCATCAAGGATCGCCTGTTCTTCTCGTTCGGTTACGAAGAAACCGATCTTGCCGACGCCAACAACTTCGGCCCGGCCGGTGGCGGCTTTGTCAACGAAGCCAACTTCGTCACGCAGGCCCAGTTTGATGAATTCGCGCGCATCGCGAGCGATGTCTACGGCCAAGATACGGGCGGTTATCCAACCACCTTGCCCGAATCCTCGGTGCGCTACTTCGGTCGTCTCGATGCCGTGATCAATGACAACCACCGCATCGAAGGCACCTATCAGCGCCTTGAGGAAACCAATGTCGAGCTCGACTTTGGCGGCCAGAACCTTGGCGGTCTGAACTCGTTTGAAGACGAAGGCACGATCTCCGACTATTATTCAGTGCGTCTGTATTCCGATTGGAGCGACTCGGTCTCGACCGAGCTGCGTCTCAGCCGCGCCGAAGTGGGCGACGTGCAGGGCCCGTTCGGTGGCGGTGAAGCCCAGTCGGACAATCCGATCGTCCGCCTTGCGGTTGGCGTTCCGCTCGTTCCGGGCGAAACGACCCAGAACGGCCTGCTGTCCACCGGTCCGGGCATCTTCCGGTCCGCCAACCAGCTTGACACCAAGATCGATCAGGCCCGCTTCCAGATGAACGTCGATGCGGGCGCTGGCCACTTCTTCAAGATCGGTGCTGAACTCAACGATCTGGAAGTGTTCAACCTGTTCGCGGTCAACGCCACGGGTACACTGTTCTTCCGCAGCCTTGCCGATTTCCAGAATGGTATCGTGGCCAGCGGTGACTTCTCCAGCGTGTTCGGCGACCTTGCCGACGACCTTATCCTCGGTGACGGAGGTGAGTTCCTGGGTGGTGGCACAATTAACGCAACACCAAGCGGTGACATCAATCAAGCTGCGGCGCTGTTCAGCCGTCAAATCTATTCGGTCTATGCGCAGGACGAATGGCAGGCGACCGATCAGCTGTCGATCAATGCAGGTATCCGCGTTCAGCTGTATGATGGAGAAGCACCGACTGCCAACCCGGCTTTCCTGTCGCGGTTCGGTTTCACCAACCGCGTGCCTTTCAGCGCGATCGATACCGTGGTTCTGCCGCGTTTTTCGGCCACCTACGAATTCGACAATGACGGCTTCTTCTCGGACTCGCGCCTGACCGGCGGCGTCGGCATCTTCACCGGCGGTGACCCGGTGGTGTATTTCTCCAACGCCTTCTCGAACAACGGTTTCTCGACCGGTGAAGGCAACACCTTCAGAGCGCAGTGCGACGGTTTCACCAACCCCGACGGTTCGTTCAACGTGCTTGATGCCAGCGGCAACTTCACCGGCTTCCCGGCTTGTGCGGCGGCGGCGGGCTCGGCCCAGGCAGCAGCTGGTTTGGCAGATACCCAGTCGACCGATCCGCAGTTCGATGTGCCAACGGTGGTGCGTGCCAACCTCGGTTTCGCGACCCGCTTCGGCACGGAAACCGGCTTCCTCAGCAACTGGCAGCTGAACCTCGATTATATCTACTCGCGGTTCAACGACACGCTGAACTTCGTCGATCTGGTGCAGACGCCGAACATCACCCGCGGCCTGAACGGCTTCACGGTTGATGGTCGTCCCATCTACGCCGCGATCGACGTTAACTTCCCGGGTTGCGACGCGGTTTTGCAGGGCACGGGTGGCACCCCGCCGACCTATACCGGCGTAACAGCGGCGTGTTTCCGCAACACCAGCAACAACCGTCTCGCCGGCCAGGATGATTTCATCCAGCTGACCAACGGCCCGAGCTACGAAAGCCATGCCGCATCGGTTCTGCTTTCAAAGCAGTTCGATGGGGGCCTGCTGACCTCCGGTGGTTCGTTCAACATCAACCTCGGCTACACGTTCGTCGACTCGCAGAACAACCGCAACAACGGTTCGTCGACTGCAACCTCGTCGTACGACATCACTGCAGCCTTCGACCGTCAGAACCCCGCGGTTTCCACGTCGAACTTCGAAACCCGTCACAACTTCATCGCCAGCTTCAACCTGCGTGAAGAGTTTATCGACGATTACGACACCAGCCTCGGCGTGTTCTTCCGCGCCCGTTCGGGTCAGCCTTACAGCCTGACCTTCGATGGTGGCGGCCTGTTCAACGACTCCGCGTCAGGTTCGGATAACGCACTGCTCTATGTCCCGAGCGGCGCGAATGATCCGAACGTCTCGCCTTCGTCGAATGCTGCTGCGGTGGCTTCGCTGATCGATTATGTAGCGGCCAGCGGGTGCAAGTTCACCCCCGGTGCTTCGATCGAGCGGAACACCTGCAACCAGGACTGGTTCTTCGATATGGACCTGCGCTTTGCTCAGGAACTGCCGTTCATCGCCAAGGTCGCTGGTTTGACCAATGACAAGGTGACGCTGTTCGCTGACTTCCAGAACTTCCTGAACTTGCTCGATAACAACTGGAACGTGCTGCGCTCGCGTCCGGAATTTGTCGATGTGGTTGACGGCGGTGTGGATGCCCAGGGCCGCTACATCATCACCGGCTTCGCGCCGGACGATCAGAACCAGATTTCGGGAGCGCCATCGGCATGGCGGATCCAGGTCGGTGCGCGGTACGAATTCTAATTCGCTGCACTGAACCGAATGTACAAACACGAAAGGGCGGCCCGGCAACGGGTCGCCCTTTTGCTTTGCGGTGCAGCCCAAGGTTCAGCGGGGCACGTTGTCGCTTCTCTGGGCCGCCGCAGCGGCGGCGTATTCATCGGCGAGGGCCAACAGCGCGCGTGCGCCTGGGATCAGGGTCTCACCCGGCGCGCCGATTTTGATGGCCCGCTCAAGCGTCGCTGCCGCCTCGCCCAGGGCGGGTTCGTCAAACAGTGCCGCCGTGCCGGCCAGTTTGTGCAGAAGGCGCGCCAGATTGCTGCGTCGGTCGTGAGAAGGGCGATTGGTGTCGGCCAACCAGCCGCCATCCAACGCCGCCCGGACGGCACTGACAGCCTCGCGCCGCCGTTCCAGCCAGCGGGCTATAAGCTGCGGCGATCGGGCGAGCGCAGACGCTCTGGCGGCGGCATCGACGATGGACGGGGCGCTTGCGTCCGATCGCGCCGCGCCGGGATGCGCATCCTCGACGATGCGGGTCGGAAGCCAGCGTTGCAAGGCGCGGGCAAGTTCGGCAAAAACCACAGGCTTCGCCAGATGCGCCTGCATCCCGGCCGCGCGCGCTTCGGCAATATCTTCGGGAAAGGCATTGGCTGTCAGGGCGATGACAGGCAGCAGTCCCGGCCCGATCCCCTCGGCGCGTATCGCCTGCGTGGCGACAAGTCCGTCGCAGTCCGGCATCTGGATATCCATCAGCACCAGATCATAAGGCCGGCCGCGCATGATCGAATCGATCACCATCGCAATCCCTTCCGCCCCGTCATGCGCCACTTCCACCGACTGACCGCAGCGTTCGAGCATCTCGGTGACCAGCAGCCGGTTGATGTCGTGGTCTTCGACCAGCAGGATGCGTGAAGCGGCCAGGGGCGCAGGCAAGGGCGCAGGCGCTATCGGCGCGTCGGGCAGCGGCGCATCGGGCGCCGGCGCGGCAAACACTGCGGGAAGCACCAGCGTGAAGCGTGACCCTTCGCCCGGTGTGCTTTCCACCGCGATCTGCCCGCCCAGCAGAGCGGCAAGCTGGCGGCTGATCGACAGGCCAAGCCCTGTGCCGCCATACCGCCGCGCCGTGTCCGCATCGCCTTGCGTGAAGGCATTGAAAATCGTTTCAAGCTGTTGTGGGCTGATCCCGATCCCGCTGTCTGCAACGGTAATCCGGACATCGTGGCTGCCGACGCGGCAACTTACGCGGATGCCACCGACTTCCGTGAATTTCACGGCATTGCTGATCAGGTTGAGCAGGATTTGGCGCAGCCGCAGCCCGTCGGTCAGCAGCCATGGCGACGATTGCTCGTCCAGCCGGGAATCAGGCTCGTCATCCTCGACGGCCAACTCCAGTCGCAAGCCCTTGCGCTCAGCCGCAGGCCGATGCAGCGCCGCGCATTCGGCAAGGCTGGCGTAAAGGTTCACCGGCGCCTGATCGATGGTGAATTGCCCGCTTTCGATCTTGGACAGATCGAGCACGTCGTTCAGCAGCATCATCATCGAACGGCCCGATTGGACGATCAATTCGGCAAAGCGGCGTTGATCATCGGCCAGGTCACCCTGCAGCATCAATTCCGCGAAGCCCAGAACGCCGTTCATCGGCGTGCGAATTTCATGGCTCATGTTGGCGAGGAAGTCGGACTTGGCGCGGGCGGCATTTTCGGCGTTGCGGCGGGCGCGGGTCAACAGCAATTCCAGTTCCACCCGCTCGGTCACGTCGCGCGCGGCCACCACCACGCCTTCGGGCGCGCTGGTTTCGGGATTGCGGACGAGTGCGCAATCGGCCTCGAGAAAGACGGGCGAGCCATCAACGTCATCGGCAAAGCGGCGATAGGTCACGCGCTCGTGTTCACTGCTGCCGCTCAGCAGCCGATCCAGCGCCTCGAGCGCGCGATCATGCGCATCAGGGTGAAGCCGCGCGGTGATGTGCTGGCCCAGCATGATGTCGGGCGAAACCGCCATCACCTCACGCACCGAGGGTGAGGCATAGGTGCACACCCCGTCCAGGTCGAACCGCAGGATCGCATCGCTGATGTTATCGGCCAGCAGATCAACCTCACGCTTCCCGATTTCCAGCCGTGCCGTCATCCGGTCCCGCCCGGCCAGGATTGCGGCCACGGGAAGCCCGGTCAGAAAATTGGCGGCGATAAACGCTTGCAACAGATGAAGCTGGGCAATGCCCGCGCCGCTCGCATCGGCAATCGGGCCGATTCCCGCCCAGGTCATCACTGTGGCTACGACCGCCGCGCCGCCGACATTGAGCGCCGTGCCGAGACTGCCCAGCCGGAAGGCATGCAACAAGGTGATCGGCTGGATCAGAAACATCAGCGGATAATGCGTCTGGTTGAACACCAGGAACGCGCAGGCCATCCCGCCGCTCAGCAAAGCTGCCTTTTCAAACGGCCGGGCCAAAGCGCGAGCGGGGGGGCAGCGCATTCGGTCAATTATCAGCAGGATGGTCGGCACGACCAGCACCATCGCCATGCTATCGGTCAGGAACCAGGTCAAGGCCCCTGCGCGCACCTGTTCAAGCGTATTTCCCATCGCTGGCGCAGTAATGACGGCTGAAACAAGCGGGCCGATAAGACCGCCCGCCCAGACAAAACGCGCCAGATCGACAAGCCGGGTCATGTCCGGCTGCACCTTCGCCGCGCCGCGCGCGATCACCAGCACGGCCGTAATCTCTGCCACGTTGGCAAGGGAGAACAGCACCGCGATGGGATCGGGCATCTGCTGCACGACGTTGCTGGCAAGGCTGGCGGCAAAACAGGCAAACAGCACAGGCAGTTCGCAGCGCAGCCGGATTCGGAGAAGGAAACCGGCTGCGCAGGCATTGGCCAGCCAGATCTGGCTGACGCTCTCCCCCGCATCGGCCAGCCTCAGGCTGAGGATCGCAACCGCAAGGTAGATCACACCGCCACACAAGGCGGCAATCAGGCTTTGCCGGTCGATTGGTCCTGCGGCGATCCTGTCGAGGCCGATCCAGCGCAGCGGAGCGATCCGATCGAAGCGCAGGCCCGCGGCGGCTGTTTCCCCTTTGACAGCCCCCGTCGCGTCAGCATCTCGCCCGATGTCGGGATCCGGTTGGGAACCGCCCCAGGCGCGCGGAAACAAGGGCGCGCCCAAGGGGACCACGCTTTCCAAGACGAGGTCTGCGTCAGCCTCAGGCGGTATGGTGCCGCCATGCCGATCATGGTCCAATGCGCGGTCGATCAGTGCGGTCCATCGCCAATAGCTAGATCGCTGGTATAAGCGACACGCGCGGCCTGCGGGGATAACCGCATCCGCAATGGACCCAAAGCAAGAGCAGGCCTGAGCCCATGTCGACCAACCGCAGCTTCCAGACACGGCCGCGCAAGTTCAGTTGGCCCTTGATTGCCGGGATCGTGCTGTTCCATGTGGCCGCGCTTTACGGGCTCGCCTGGGCGCTCGCGCCTGCATTTACGGCTTCGGTTGAACGCGAACTGGTGTCGGCCTTCACCGTCACTGTGACCGTGCCGCCCGATCCGCCGCCGCCGGAAAATCAATCCGAACCCGATGAAGGAGCGCAGGGGGCTCCGGGTCGCGAATCAGTGGCACAGCCCGTAACAAGCCCGCCGCCGCGGGTGCCGATCAAGCAGGACAGGGCGCTCCCCCGCGCAGCCTCGACCGGAACGGCCAGCGATTCGGGTGCATCTGCCAGTGGCGACGGGACCGGGGCAGCCGGAACCGGGGCGGGCACAGGCAGCGGAAATCGCGGCAATGGTCAGGGCGGCGTGATGGTCGCCAGGCCGGTTCACATCCGCGGCAGTATCGACAACGCGCGCGATTATCCCATTCCTGCGGGCGGGCGGTCGGCGCGGCGCGGCACACAGGTCATCGTGAAGGTCACGGTCGGCACGGACGGGCGCGCGCGCGATTGCACGATCTTTCGCCCAAGCCCCGATCCCGAGGCTGACCGGATCACCTGCCAACTGGTCGAAACCCGGCTCGGCTTCCGCCCGGCGATCGATGCCAACGGCAATCCGGTGCCCGCACCATTCTACTGGCGCCAGCAGTGGTTCTGATGGGGTCGAGAGTTTGCCCCATCAGGGCGCGAGCAGCCGCCCGCCTTCCTTCTTGACCGCCGCTTCCAGCGGGCCTTTCATGACGCTGAGCAGGAGCGGCAAGTCCATTTCGATCACGACATCATTATCGCGAATTTCGACGCCGCCGGGGATCGTCTGACCGACGACATTCGCGGTGATCGTCATACGGTCTTCGCTTGGCCAACCGGTCGTGACCGAGGCAAGGCCGGCTGGAAAGAAGCTGCCGATCTCGTCGGCATGCGCGCGCATCCGGCGGCGCACTTCGTCCTTGGTGAGATCGTGGGGAAGGGTGACGCGCATGGATCAGCGTTCCTGCTTGATGGATTGAGCCGCAAAATCGGGTAGCGGCACGCCGGTATCGGGCACGCCTGTATCGCGCATGTCGCCAAGCGCATCGGCCCCGCCATAGCGGTATTCGAGATAGCGGCTCTTGATCGCCAGATCATCGAGCGCGCCTTCGGCCAGCCGCCGCGTGACCCGGTCAACCTCGCTCGACAGCTTGCCGAGGCTTTCGGTCAGCCGTTCATCGGCGGTCTTGCCGGTGTGTTCTTCGCTGCGCAGGTGCGCGGGGATCTTGCGGTAATTGTCGATCGTTTCGGGGATATATTCGCCCACCAACTCGCGCACTTCCGCCATCGCGGGGTGCGCGCCTTCCAATCCCTGCAATTGCAGGCCGAGCGCATCCAGCTGCACACCCAGTTGATCGACGATTGCCTGCGCCGGAGGCGGCAGGGCCGGGCGCTGGGCTTCGAGCCACAATTCGGTGCGCGCGACCATTTGCTGCGGGTTGCCCAGCTTCAGCTCGGCGCGCTTGGGCGTCTTCACCTTTCCGGTTGCGGCGAACATGGCAAAAATCAATGCCGTCAGCGTCACGACGGCCATCACGCCCCAAAAGCCGATCCCGCCGATGATCGCGCCCGTGATCCCGGCCGCCACCCACAACGCAAACACCGCAAGCACGATGTTGCGCACCTTCTTCAGCAGGCTCTTCATTTTGAGCTGCGCCGAAGCCTTGCCGATGCTCTGGCCGCGCGGCGCGGGGCGGTGTGTCCCGCCTTCGCGTTGCACGGCAAGGCTGGTCTTCGCCTCGCGCAGAATGCGGTCGGATTCGCGGGTCGTGTCAGCCATCAGCTATCCAGCGTCAGCAAGGAGGGGCCGCTGGCGGCGACCTTGGCCTGCGCCTGGGCTTGCCCCTCGGCGCGGGCGATGTAGCCCTTGGACTTCTCGACCTCGGCAGACAGCGTGGTCACGGTCTGCTTCATCGAATCGAGCGCGCGAATCTTGAAGCTGTCGACCTCGTCCATCGTGTCATAGATGTTCTGGAAGGCGCGTTGCAGCGTTTCCAGCGGGATCGTGGCGGACGCCGCCTGTTCGTGGATCTGCGCGGTCTGTTCGCGCAGCAGCGTGCTGGTCGAATCGATGATGTCGCTGGTGGTCTTGTTAAGCGCCGTGATCTGGCCCAGCACAAGGCGCTGGTTGGTCATCGCCTGTGCCACGGTCACCGCCGTGCGCAGCGCGCCGACAGTGGTGGTGCTGGCGCGGTCGACACCTTTCACCAGTTCGACGTTGTTCTTCTTGACCAGATCGAGCGCGAGATAACCCTGCACGCTGACCGCCATCTGCGTGAGCAGATCCTGCGTGCGCTGTCGGACATAAAACAGCGCCGATTCGCGCAGCGCTTTGGCCTTGGCCGGATCGGAGCTGTCGAGTTCCAGCGCCTTGGCCTCCAGCCGCGCATCCAGCGTCTTGGCGATGTGGATCATCTGCTCCAGTTCACCCATCGCCGCCCACAGCTTCTGGCGCTCGGTATCGATTGCGGCGTTATCGAGGTGCAGTTCCTTCTTGCCGCTTTCCAGCCGCGTCAGGATCGACGCGATGTGCCCCTGCGCGCTGGTGTAGCTGTCGAAGTAGTTCTTGATCTTGTTGCCGAAGGGAATGATCCCGAGAATCTTGCGTGGGCCCGAAAGCTTGCCCTGACGGCCCGGATCGAGATCCTCGACCGTGCGGCGCAGTTCGGCCAGATCCTTGCCCACGCTGCCATCGCCGTCCATCGCGCGCACCGGGCGATCGAGAAAGCGGTTCGACATCGCGGCGGCGGAGCGCACCTGTTCCTGCCCCATCCGGGTGATCTGATCGACCTTTTCGCCGAACGCGGGCGAATTGGCGTCAATCGACACCAGATCGTTGACGAAGGCATCGACCTTGGTGTCGAGCTTCGACTTCTGTTCGGTGGTGACGGGCACCAGGCCTGCCGCCTGTTCGGGCATGACCTGCGGCACCGGATCGGGCGGTGTGAGCGAGAAGGGGGTTGCGGTCGCCGTTTGCGTTTCGGTGCTCATGCCTTGTCTCGTGCTCCCTCGCGGCGCGCGCCCGGTGATCATCGACCGGGCGTGGCCATGTTCACTGTATTAGTGATCTAAAACACGCCTTTCAAGCGCGTGCTTTGTAAACCCATATCGCATCGTAAGCCACCTTGGCCCATCGCGTCCATCACTCCCGACAGGGTCTGGCCTTGCGGGTTTGCTTGGCAATCGGCGTTGCTGCAGGCTATCGGGCAAGGCAGACCACTTCGCCAAGGGCCTCTTAATGAACGAAACGTCCGGACCGAGCGCATCGCCTGAAGCCGCCATCGCTGCGGAAGCCGGTATCGATCGTCCGTCTGCCGCAACGCCGGCGCCCAAGCCGTCGGCCCAGTCGGCGGCTGCCCCGGCCGCGGCGAACTTGCGCACTATAGTCGGCAATGTGCGCGAATGGTGGACGGTCCATGTCATCGGCCAGGTCGATCAGGCCGAAGTGATCGAACGCCGCCGGGAAGACGGCAAGCTGTCCGAACACTACCTGTTCATGACCGCGATGAGCGGCGGGATTGCGATCCTCGGCCTGCTGCTGTCATCGCCGGCGGTCGTCATCGGGGCGATGTTGCTGTCGCCGCTGATGGGCCCGATCATGGGGCTGGGCTTTGCGCTCGCCATCGGGGACTGGGAATGGCTCAAGCAATCGGTCGTGACCCTGGTGCTGGGCAGCGTCATGGCGGTGCTGTTGTGCGCCTTGCTGGTGTTCATTTCCCCGATCCAGACGATCACGTCGGAAATCGCGGCGCGCACCCGGCCGAACCTGTTCGATCTGTTCGTGGCGCTGTTTTCGGCCCTTGCGGGCGCCTATGCGATGATCCGCGGGCGCGAAGGCGCGATCGTCGGCGTGGCGATTGCGACCGCATTGATGCCGCCGATCGCGGTGGTAGGCTTTGGCTTGGCAACCTGGAACTGGACGGTGTTTTCGGGCGCGCTCCTGCTGTTCGTCACCAACTTTATCACCATCGCGCTGACCGCGTTCGGCATGGCCAAGCTGTATGGCTTCCGCAATTCGCTGAGCAAGCGCAACACCATGTTCCAGAACATCGCCTTGCTGGTGGTGTTCTTTGCGCTGGCGGTGCCGCTCGCCTTTTCGCTCAACCGGATTGCCTGGGAAACCAACGCCCAGCGCATCGTGCGCAACGAAATCCGCGAACAGTTCGACGGGCGCACGCAGCTTGATGCGTTGGAGCTTGAATTCACCGCCTCCCCGGTCGTGGTTCATGCGGTGGTCTTCACCCCCCGGCTGCAACCCGGCATAGAAAGCGCGATCGAGCGTGGCCTGACCGAACGGCTGGGCGAGCCGATCAAGCTGGATCTGGTGCAATACGAGGTGGGCACCAATGATTCGGCAGCGGAACGCGCACAGCTTTCTTCGGCGCGAGCCAGCGAGGAGCGGGAGGCGACGGCTCGGGCCGAGGCGCTTGCCGTGCGGCTGGCGCTTGCGGCCGGTGTTTCGACCAGTGAAGTGTTACTCGACACCAGTGGCCGGCGGGCGCTGGTCCGGGCCAAGCGGCTCGACGGGGCGACCCTGGCGACCTACCGCGCGTTGGAAGACCGGATTGCGGTGGGCGAGCCGGAATGGACGATCCAGCTGATCCCGCCGTCCGCTGCGCTGCCCTCAGCCATTCCCTTCAGTGAGGGAGAGCCCACAGCTACAGGCGAAGAGGCGCTCAGCGTGATCGAATGGGCCGCGCTGCGGCTTGACCGGAGCGTGGTGCTGGTAGGCCCGACGGCGCAGGCCGAGCCCGCAGCCGAGGCCCTGCGCGGTCAGGGTGTCCCGGTCAGTATTCGCAGCGCGCCCGCGCCGCTACGTGCGGTGTGGGCTGCGGAGCAACCGTAATTCAGGCGGCGAGGTCGATCGGCACGATCTCGCCCGCCAGATACAGCTTCTTGGCCTTGGCGCGGCTGAGCTTGCCCGACGACGTGCGCGGCAGGGTGCGCGGTGGCACCAGTTCAACGATGCAGCTCATTCCGGTGACCGAACGCACCTTGTCGGCGATTTGATCGCGCAGGCGCACGCGTTCCTCGGGATCGCTGACCTTGCAATGCACCAGCACGGCGGGCGCTTCCTCGCCATTTTCCATCTCGATCGCGAAGGCGGCAATATCGCCGTGGTTGAAGCCGGGCAGCTGTTCCACCGCCCATTCGATATCCTGCGGCCAGTGGTTCTTGCCATTGATGATGATCATGTCCTTCGCCCGGCCGACGATGAACAGATAACCCTTGGCGGTGTAACCCATGTCCCCGGTGTCGAGCCACGGGCCCTTGCCGTCGTCGCCCGGCACGAGGCAGTCGGCGGTGGCTTCGGGATTGCGGAAATAGGAGTGCATCACGCTGGGGCCCCGGCACCAGACCTTGCCGATCTGGTGATCGGCGCGCTCCGCCCCGTCTTCGCCGAGGATCGCAACTTCCATATCGGGCAGCGGCTTGCCGCAATTGACGATGGCGCGGTAACGCGCCGGACGCGACAGATCGCGCGGCGCGCCCGACAGGCGCTCCTCCTCGACCAGTTCCACCCGGATGCCTTCGCCCGGCGGCATCACCGTCACCGCCAGCACCGCTTCGGCAAGGCCATAGGAGGGGGTGAAGGACGAAGCCCTAAATCCCGCACCGGCAAAGGCGTTGACGAAGTTCTGCATCACGTCGGGGCGGATCATGTCCGCGCCATTGCCTGCAATCCGCCAGCGCGACAGGTCGAACCGGTCCGCAACATTGCTCTGGCTGGAAATCCGGCGCGCGCAAATGTCGTAGCCGAAGGTCGGCGAATAGGAGAGCGTGTTGCCCGGATTGCGGCTGATCATGTCGAGCCATGCCAGCGGGCGGCGCGCGAAAGCGTCGGGCTTCAGGTAATCGCCCGACACCTGATTGGCGATCAGCGACAGCAGGCAGCCCACCAGCCCCATGTCGTGATACCACGGTAGCCAGCTCACGCAGCGGTCGTTTTCGCCCAGTTCCATCGTGGTCGAATGGCCGTAAAGATTGTGCAGCAGCGCCTTGTGCGTGACCGCGACGCCGGTGGGAAAGCGCGTCGATCCGGAAGAATATTGCAGGTAGCAGATATCGTCCGGGCTGGCCTGCGGCAGGTCGCACGCGGGCGCGGGCCGCTGGGCGAAATCCTGCCAGCTTTCCGAAGCACACCCCTGCCGCCCTGCGGCAGCGCCGGCCATTTCCGCGATCTCTTCGGGATAGAGCAGCAGCTTGGGGTCCGCGCTTTGCAACTGCACCGTCAACTGGTCGATGAAGCTTTCCTTGCCGCCGAAGGTGGTCGGCAGCGGCAGCGGCACCGGCCATGCCCCGGCATAGACGCAGGCGCCGAACAGCGCCGCGAAATCCGCACCCGTCTCTGCGATCAGGGCAACGCGATCTTCCTTGCCGATACCCGCCGCAATCAGGCGCTGCGCCATCACCAGCGCATCCTCGCGCATTTCGGAATAGGGATAGACCCGCGCAAGTTCTCCACGCATATCGTGAAAATTAAGCCCCTTCAGGCTCTGCGCGGCATAGTCGATAGCGTCGTTGAAGGTTGCAAATTGCGCACGGATTCGTGGCAGGTCACAATCATTCGGCGTCGGCTTCATGGCGGCGTCGGTCATATTTTTCAGCGATACCCGTAAGTTGCGGCGCGTTCCATGGTATTGTCCCGTTCGCGCTCTGGCATAACCCCGTGTCGCCGGGCATAGCCCGGCAGCGTCCAATGTTCCGCATTTGATAAGGAAAGTGGCACGAATAAGGCGAAATGGTTTCACGTAAAGCGAATTCGTCATCGTCCGGTCGTGATGCCGGGGGGGATTCCGGCCGCAAACGCCGGAGCGAAAAGCGGGTGAAACCCCCGCTCGGCGAAGCGAACCTGCGCGATTTGGCGCTGCATTACGCGGCCCGCTTTGCCACCACAGGGGCACGGCTCGAAGCCTATCTCGTGCGCAAGATCCGTGAACGCGGGCTGGCGCAAGACGACGATGGGCGCACCATTGACCCTGATATTCGTGCCCTCGTCGCCCGGCTTGTGGAATTGGGCTATGTCGATGATGACGCCTATGCCCGGTCGCGGGCGCGGGATCTGGGCGCGCGCGGCTATGGCGCGCGCCGGGTCGAGGAGACCTTGCGCCATGCGGGCGTGGCTGAACCTCTGCGCCAGGCCCATGCGCCGGGCGAAGCGGCGAGTCGGCAAGCCGCGGCGCTGATGGCGCGCAAACGCCGGCTTGGCCCCTATGGCGTGTCAGGTTTGGGGAAGGGTGATCCGCTGGCGATCCGCAAGGCCCGCGAAAAAGCCGTTGCAGCAATGCTGCGCGCAGGCCACCAGTACGAACACGCACGCTATATCCTCGCCGCTCAACGGCCGGAGGATGTGGAGCAATGGGTCGGCGAGGCTTTTGAAGACTCCGGCGACGAGGAAGGGATCAAGGATCAATGGTAAGGCATATGCTGGCAAGCGCGGCGCTGATGCTGGGGGCTTTGGCCGCCTGTACGCCGGGCGACGGCACAACCGCACGGGCGCAGGTGCCCGCCGTCGCCGAATCAAGCACCCCAGCGCGCCATCCGGTCTCGGGCCTTGAAGTCATCGATCTGGTGGTCGAAAGCGGCGACAGGCGCATCGCGTTCAAGGTCGAACTCGCCGCCAGCCCCGAAGCGCAGGCCAAGGGTCTGATGTTCCGCACCGAACTGGGCGATAACGAAGGCATGATTTTCCCCTCGCCCGCGCCAGAGGTGCGCAGCTTCTGGATGAAGAACACGCCGCTGTCGCTCGATATCATTTTTATCGGTCCGGACGGGCGGATTGCCAATGTGGCCGCGAACACCGTGCCCTATTCCCTCGATTCGGTGCGATCGAGCGGGCTGGCGAGCGCAGTGCTGGAATTGCGCGCTGGCCGTGCAGCGGAACTGGGGATTGGTCCGGGCGACAAGGTCAGCTGGTAGTTGGCGGGTCCGCTAAGACAGAAACGCGAACGCCGTTTCTGCCCCCTTGGCGCTCCCCGCCAATTCCGCTAGGCGCGCTGTCCATGGGCATCCTCGCAAAAATATTCACCTGGTGGGACGGCGCCACGCTCGGCACGCAGCTTTGGGCGCGCCGTGCGGGGGGCGAACATGTCGGCACCGACGGCGCCGGCAACACCTATTACCGGGCCAAGCCAAACGCGGCCGCGCCGAACACCGGTTCGTACACCAGCCGCGAAAAGCGCTGGGTCATGTATAACGGCGCCAATGACGCGAGCCGCGTGCCCAGCGAATGGCACGGCTGGCTCCATGGCACCTATGACGAGGTGCCTGAAAGCCACCTGCCGCTCCCGCGCATCTGGGAAACCGATTACGTGCCCAATGCCACGGGCACGGTGCAGGCCTATCGTCCGCAGGGCGCCCTGGAGCGCGGTGGCCAGCGCGCCCGCGCCGTGGGCGATTATGAAGCCTGGACGCCCGGCAGCGCGGACAGCTGAGGCGCGCGGTGCGGACGTTGGTCCTGACCTTCTCGATGGGCAGCGCCCTGTTGCTCGCGGCGTGCGATCAGCCTGCGACTGACGGCGAAGTGGTCGAAGTGCCGATTACGCAAGCGGACCCCGTGGCCACAGCCACCACCGCTGCACCGGCCGATGATTACGGCGCAACGCCGATGGACGAACGCGTGGCGGTGCTCGGCCTGCTCAACAAGCGCAACAATGTCGCCGAAGAGATCGAATTGAAGCCGGGCGAAAGCCGCGAAGTTGGCCCTGTCATCGTTCGCGTCTCCGCTTGCGAGCGCACGGCGCCGTGGGAAATGCCGCAGCAGACCGGCGCCTTCGTGCAGGTCGACATCCGGGGCCGGGGCGAAGCGCAGCACAGGCGCGTGTTTTCAGGCTGGATGTTCGTCGAATCGCCCAGCCTCAACGTCGTCGAACATCCGATCTACGATGTCTGGGTCAAGGACTGCACGATGCGCTTTCCGGGGGAAGAAGGCTCGGCAGCGGCTGCGCCTACGCCCTCGGGCACTCCGGCAGCGCGACCCTCGGCAGCGCCGACAGCGGCGCCCGAAGCGGTAGCCGCGGCCGATCCCGCGCCGGACGCATGATTGCCTGACACAAACTGGCGCCATGCCGTGCCAAGGCTGTCACGCGGCAGACCTTTTGCGCGTTCCACCAATCGCCGGTAATCGGCCTGCGCCAATTCCGTTGCCCCCATGCTGCGCAGATGTTCGGTCATGAACTGGCAGTCGAGCAGCGTAAAACCTGCGCGCCGCATCAACGCCACCAGCCATGTCAGCGCGACCTTGCTGGCATCGGTCTGTCGGCTGAACATGCTTTCCCCGCAGAACACCCGGTCGAACGACACCCCGTAAAGCCCCCCCACCAGCCGGGGCGCGCCGTCCTCTCCCGGCAACCAGCATTCGACCGAGTGGGCGTGGCCCGCGCGGTGGAGGCCGACATAGGATTGCACGATGCGATCGCTGATCCAGGTTTCGGGATGATCGGCACGCGGCTGTGCGCAGGCCCGAATCACCTGTTCAAAGGCGCGATCGACGGTCACGGCGAAGCGGTCGGCACGCAAGGTCTTACGCAAGCTCTTGGAGATGCGCAGGCCATCCAGCGGGATGATCGCACGATCGCGCGGCTCGACCCAGAACACCTCGGTATCCTCGCGCGTGTCCGCCATCGGAAAGATCCCGCTGCGATAGGCCAGCAGCAGGGTTTCAACCGGGATGGGAGGGCGTTGTGGCGCGTGCATGATTGCGCTGCACAATACAGACCGCAAAGAGGATTGCCTATCCCCCCCGCCTTCGATAAAGGCACGCCTCCGACGCGCTGCAGGGGTGTAGCTCAGTTGGTAGAGCATCGGTCTCCAAAACCGAGGGCCTGCGGTTCGAGTCCGCACACCCCTGCCATTTCCGCCAGAGCGATCGCCACCGGGACGCGCTGTCCTTTGCACCGGACATCTTTGCCCCATGCATTGTTGCAATTGCGACAGGCCGGGCGTAAGAGCTTTGGCGTCTTATCCGACATCGGTGGATCATACAGCCCCTCCGGCGACCTTGTCCCGGACGGCGCGGCCCCCTACCTGACAGCCGCCCCGGACAAGACGTGCAGGCATTACGCGAAGGAACGCAGCTATCATGGCTGATCAGAAGAACGCCGAACTCGGCAAGGTTGAAGAAAAGAAGCGCAAGACCTCGCCCGCCGAGTTCTTCAGTCAGGTGAAGGCCGAGACGAACAAGATCGTCTGGCCGACGCGTGAGGAAACCGTGCGCACGGCGATCTTCGTGTTCATCTTCATGATCATTCTCTCGTTGTTCTTCCTTGCCATCGACAGCGCCTTTGGCGCGGTGGTGCGCGGGCTGATCGGCCTGCTGCAATAAGGCGCCCGGCGCTTCTTCGTTTTTCTGCCCGTCAGATCATCCATTTTCCAAGGACTCTTCATGGCTCGCTGGTACATCATCCACGCTTACTCCGGTTTCGAGAACAAGGTGCGCGACGCGATCATTTCCGAAGCCGAACGTCTCGGCCTGTCGGAAGGCGTTGAAGAAGTGCAGGTGCCGACCGAGACCATCACCGAAGTCAAGCGCGGCAAGAAGGTTCAGGTCGAGCGCAAGTTCATGCCCGGCTACGTGCTGGCTAAGCTCAACCTGACCGATGATGTCTATCACCTCGTCAAGAACACCCCCAAGGTCACCGGATTCCTGGGTTCCATGAACAAGCCGCAGCCGATTTCCGAACGCGAAGCATCGCGCTACTTCGGCGGTGTCGCCGATGCGCAGGCTGCGCCCAAGCGCGAGATCAGCGTCGATTACGAGATCGGCGATTCGGTCAAGGTGCTGGACGGCCCGTTCGCCAGTTTCAACGGGATCGTGGAAGAGCTCGATTTCGACAAATCGAAGGTCAAGGTCAGCGTTTCGATCTTTGGCCGCGCCACCCCGGTGGAGCTCGATTTCGAGCACGTCGAACTGGCGAAATAATGGTTGCGCAGCCCCGTCCGGGGCTGCGTCCTCTGCGCTGTCCCTCCGTCGCTACGCTCCTCCGGGCGCCTGCGGGCGGGCAGTCGCCCTTGCGGCCTCTTACGAGGCCGGTTCAGTGCGCACATCGAGGCTGTGAAAGCGGCTCGTGAAGACCCGTCTTGGCATCTGTCAGCGCAAGCGCCGTTACGCCACTCGCGCGGAAGCTGACGCCGTTGCCCTGCGCGCCGACATCACCTTGCGCGCTTACAGGTGCGCGCTGTGCCGCCAGTTCCACCTCACCAGCCGCACCAAGGGGCTGAGGCCGCCGCGCGGTGTGGAAGATGGTGCCATCATCCGCCAGCCATAGGCCTGTGACCTGCCGGGCGGCGGCGGTCTTCGCATGATATTGAGGATTCGCTTCCGGTCCTCGCCCCCTCTCAACTGCGACTAGGCAGCAAGCTGCCAAGTCTCCGTATCTCTCCCGCAAGGGGAGAGAACTCTATGCCCGGCTTGGTGGCGATGCGCGCGGTTCGGCTTCCAGAACAATCCCGCCGAAGCCGTCTGGCAGTTTCCGGGATCGCAGCGAGCCAGCGCAAATGACTGCAATTGGGTGGATTGGCGACTGTCGGCTTTGCGGCCTTGCCAGCGGCGATCAGCCGCTTGTAAAGCAGACCTTTATCTCTCCCGGCCATTCCCTGTAGGTTGGGCTAAAGGCCCGCTCTGGCATAGTCGGGCACATCGGGGGTCAAACGAAATGATAGCGCGCAGGGGTGTTCTCGGGCTGTTGGGCGCGACCGTCGCAATCAGTCTGACGGGATGCGGCGCTTACAGCGGCGAATCCTACCGGTTCCGGATGACTGTCGAAGCCGAAACCCCGCAAGGCGTGGTGACGGGATCTTCGGTGTACGAGGTAACCGCCAAAAAGTTAGTTCGTCTTACGTCAGAGGAACGCGCTGGAAGTGGCGGAACAAGGGGGCAGGCATTGATCCTCGACCTGCCCAGCGGACCAGTATTCGTAACGCTGAAGATGCCTGTTGCGGGCCACCACTTGGGCATCCGGGCGACGAAGGCTTTGCTTCCTGCAACGAGGTCTGGCGATATTGATGCTAACTTGGCGGCAGTTGACAAACTGGGAAGTTGGTTTGCCGACTACAAGGCTGAACTTCCGCGCGAAGACTGGCCGCTGATGGTTCGGTTTGGAGACATCAACGATCCCTCCAGCGTCGAGCGTGTGGAACCGGGCAGCAGGGGCATCAAGCGGATCTTCCTGGAAACCACCAGCGATGATGTGAGCGTGGGGATTGAAAAGAAGCTGGCATGGTTGCGTGACGCGTGGCGGCGTCTTGATCATCGCGGCGGTGTCGATTTTTCAGGAAATTCGTCTTTAGCAAAGCAAGTGACGCATGGTGATTTTAGTACGGAGCTCCCGAAATGAGCAACGATCCCAAGGCCGATCTAGAGCAAATGTCTGCTTTCGGCGCATGTTAGAACTAGCCGGTAGTTCCGGAATGGGGTCGATAGCTGAACGGCAGCTTCCGGCTGCAATCTGGCAAAAGCGGCCCTTCCGCCACCCGCTTGCCCGGTCACTGCGGGATCGCGACAGAGCTTTCCTACCGAGGGGCCAGCGGTAAAAGTGCGGCGCATGGCCTGCCGCGATCACCTCCTTTGCCGCACTTCATCATTGCCGATGGTGCATCCCAATCGGGGGGCTGTTTTCCGTTTCTGGACTGTGTCTCATGTGTCTCCAACAGCCGCGAACCTGAACGCGGGCGGGGGTTGGGGCGGGGTGCGCAGGCTTGCATTGCACAGCAGAACCGCTATGCGCCCCGCTTCGCTGGCTCACGGGCCAGGCGATTCCGTGCGGGAGTCCCTGCAAATGCACGCAGCAGGGACGCTGGACCGCTTAACATGAGCCTGCGCTGGAAACAGCCGGGCAACAGTGCGACAGGAGTAAGGCCCCATGGCCAAAAAAATTGAAGGCTATATCAAGTTGCAGGTGCCCGCCGGCTCTGCCACGCCCTCGCCGCCGATCGGCCCGGCGCTGGGTCAGCGCGGCGTGAACATCATGGAATTCTGCAAGGCGTTCAACGCCTCGACGCAGGAAATGGAAAAGGGCATGCCGATCCCGACCGTCATCACGGTTTACGGCGATCGTTCGTTCACCTTCATCACCAAGACCCCGCCCGCGTCGTATTTCCTCAAGAAGGCGGCTGGCCTGAAGTCGGGTTCCAAGGAGCCCAGCAAGATTTCGGCCGGCACCATCAAGCAGTCGCAGATCAAGGAAATCGCGGAAGCCAAGATGGCCGATCTGAACGCAAACGACATTGATCAGGCGATGAAGATCATCGCCGGTAGCGCCCGTTCGATGGGCCTCGAAGTGGTGGAGGGCTAAGCACATGACCAAGATCACCAAGAAGGCCAAGGCTCTGGCCGGTCTCGACCGCGAAAAGCTCTACACCGTTGACGAAGCGCTCGATCTGCTGCGTCAGCACAAGACCAAGTTCGACGAAACCGTCGAAGTGGCGATGAACCTCGGCGTCGATCCGCGTCATGCCGACCAGATGGTGCGCGGCATGGTGTCGCTGCCCTCGGGCACCGGTAAGGACGTCAAGGTTGCTGTGTTCGCGCGCGGCGACAACGCCGAAAAGGCCTTGGCTGCCGGCGCTGACAAGGTCGGCGCGGAAGACCTGATGGAAGACATGCTGGCAGGAAACCTCGATTACGACCGCGTGATCGCCTCGCCCGACATGATGGCCGTGGTGGGCCGCCTCGGCAAGACGCTCGGCCCCAAGGGCCTGATGCCGAACCCGAAGCTGGGCACCGTGACGCCGAACGTGGCGCAGGCGGTGAAGGATGCCAAGGGCGGCCAGGTGGAATACCGTGTTGAAAAGCAGGGCATCATCCACTCCGGCATCGGCAAGCTCAGCTTCTCGGACGATGCGTTGAAGGCGAACTTCAAGGCGCTGACCGAAGCGGTCGTGAAGTCCAAGCCTGCAGGCGCCAAGGGTAAGTATGTGCGCAAGGTCACGATGACCTCGAGCATGGGCCCGGGCCTCAAGGTTGACCTTTCGGAAGTCGAAGGGGCGTAACCCTTGCGCCAGTCGGCGCATCGGTTCGCCGGTCTTGCGTTCCCGATGGGGGCACAAGGGCCGTTGAAATAGACTATCGCAAAAGGGCCGGGAGCGATCAGCCTCCGGCCCTTTTGATCGTCCGCAATACGTCATTGGCCCCCTTGTGTTTGCGCCGGGTCCGCCCATCTTTCGTGAAGACGCAGTGCCATTTGCCCTTCGTCAGCCGCATCCCATGAAAGAGGCTTGCTCAATGCCCGTTCCTTCCGAACGCATAGCCGGGTGGCTATCGCCCAAGTGGCTGGTGGCCGGGGCCGCGCTTGCGGTGTTCGGGATCCTCACGAGCTACGATCTGCGCCTGGGGCTTGCGGCGGGGGCATTGCTGGGCGTTGTCGGCGCGATGTGGCTGTATCTGGCGGTTCGATACGGTTCGCTCGGCGGCGCGCCTTCGCGCCGCACGGCTCTGGTCGCGCAGATTCGTGCGCGGGAAGCCAACCGCCGCAGCGCCGCAGCGCGCAATCCGGGCGCGTCAGCTGCGCAGGATCGCGCGGATCCGGCCGAGCGCCCCTGAGCGCATCGCCAAGGTCTTGGCGCTCGTCACGCTCGCATCGAACCCGCCTCGAAGGCCCAGCAGCGTGCGGTTGGCGAAAGTCGGCTCCAGCAGCGCGAGGCTTGAACACGCCGCGGCATGCGTGCCGAACATCGCCTTGTGCGCGCCGTCCCCCTCGGTGAAGTCGAACCAGCGGAAGCGCCCTTCCGCGAACAGGCGCTCCAAGGCGTCCATCTGGAGCACGGTACCCACCGAAAGCCGCGCCCAGTCGGGATCATAGCCGAGATGGGCATAGACCAGTGTCTGCCCGCAAACGGGCAGCGAGAGATAGGCCACGGGCTCTCTGCCAGCGTAAAGCAGGAAGGCGCGCATCCGGTCGGCCTCGGCCGTTTCCAGCATCGTCCGGCGTGCGTCGGCGTCTTCGGGAAGGCCTGCCCCCAGCAACCGGGCCTGATAGGTGCGCGACGACAGCGGGAGCGCCACCGCGAGAAAGGCTTCGATTTCGGCAGGCGTGCGATGCTCGGTCATGGTGTATCCGCCGGCCTCATCCGCCAACTTCCTCGCCTTGCGCCGCAAGGTCGAACGGGTCTTGCCCGAGAACTGCGCCAGGTAGCCAGCAAAGCTCAGGCTCATATCAATGTAGTGGCGGCGGTAATCCTGCCGGCCGCCCGCGATGAAGCCCGGGTAATGCGCGGTTGCGTCGGCCAGGAACTCGATCGGGACCGAAAGGATGCGAACCCCGTCCCGCCCGCTTGGCGGGGCCGGGGGCAGCGCGCCCGCCAGCACAGCCTCCAGCCCGAAACTCCACGTCGCAAGCGCGCGCGGCACGCGCAGCAATCGGCGTGAGCCCAGGGTGAAGTCGATCGCGGCGCTCGCCATCCTGCGCCCTAGATCGCGCCGTACAGCGCGTTGGAGACCAATTGTTCGGCCATGCGCATGCCTGTGCGCATGGCGGTTGCAGGCAGCGGCTGTTGACAGGTGCCCGTCAGGCGCAACGCGGGCGGCATTTCGGCATAGCTTCCGGTCGTGACCCCGCGCATTGTCGCAAGGTTCCTGACCAGACCCGCAAAGCGGCGGCGCACGATGTGATTGACCGTCATTGTGCGACGATTGATGAGCTCGAAGGAATGGCTGACCACCGTGAAGCTGCTGCGCCTCGCATCGCGCGCATGGCGGACCGCGCCGAGCATCTCTCTGAGTGTGAGGGCTGTGATCTGGGCATGGCGCAGGCCGCCGCCCAGGGTGCCGATGGCACCGATCGGAACCTCGAGCACGCCCATGTGGCCCACCGGATCGCGGGTTTCCTGACCGAGCCCGATGCGGCACGCGCCTCGCCCGACGAGCGCGGGGCAGTGGCTGGTATCATAGGCGATCCCCATGGATGCCAAGGCGCGCAGCGTATCGTCATTGGCGCCATAGTTACCGGCGCGGAAGGCGATGGGTGCCGGTGCGCCTGCCGCCATCAGTGCAGCACGGGCAAATTCGAGGATTGCGCACTGCTCCTCAAATGGAAAATCGGCAAGGTTCGTTCCCGTTGCTTTGGAAGCAAGCGGGTTGGCAGACCCTGCCAGCGCCAACCACTCGGTGTGACAATGCAGCTGCACATCTTGCCCTGCGGCAAGGATGGGGCCGACGATGTCCTCAATCGCTGCGACCCCCCAGACGAGCGCCGGCATCGGATCGACGAAAAACACCGCTTTCTGCCCGTAACGGTTCAGCAGATCGAGCTTGTGCGCGATACCCGCCGGCCCTTGCGGCGTGATGCAGGCAATCGAACGGGCAAAGTTGTCGGCCCGGTCAGCCGCGCCGGGGCCAGTATACAGTCCCGAGGAATACTCGGTGTCGATCGTGATGAACACGCGCGTCATTGCGCATGGGGAATAGCGGCAAAGGGTTAAGACCCTGTAATACAGCCTCCTGCGCGTCAGATGCCGCCCGGTGTCACCATGTATCCGCTGTCAGTCAGCCTTTGGGTCAGGCTGTCGCAACAGCTTTTCAGGTCGTCGGCGCTGACCGACCGGACCACGAAATTGGCGCCGACCCGGCCTTCACGGAAGAAGGGGTAGGAGCCGATCTGGCAGGTGGCATGGGCCGCTTCTGTTTCGCGCAGCAATTCGGCGACCTCGCTTTCAGCGACCCAGCAGCCGAGCGTTTCGGTCAGCAACGGCGCGCCGCCCTCCAGTTGGCCGGTGAGCGCGTCGAGCATCCCGGCGGTGATATGTGGCACGCCCGCCATCAGAAACAGGTTGCCGCGACGAATGCCGGGTGCGCCCGACATGCGGTTGGGGATCAGCTCCGATCCGTCCGGCACCCGTGCCATCCGCAAGCGGCCCTCGTTAAGCCCGCCGCGCGACTCGTAATAGCGTTCCAGCAACGCGCGCGCCTCCGGGTGGATAACCACCGGCACGCCCAGCGCGGCGGCGACGGCATCGACGGTGATGTCGTCATGCGTCGGGCCGATCCC
This sequence comes from Sphingomonadales bacterium, assembly GCA_009995225.1. Classification (GTDB taxonomy): domain Bacteria; phylum Pseudomonadota; class Alphaproteobacteria; order Sphingomonadales; family Sphingomonadaceae; genus Erythrobacter. The sequence goes on from JAACPW010000007.1 coordinate 154,506, forward strand.
GCCGGTGGTAAAGAGGTAATCATAGGCGGCGCCAAGGGCGTTGACCGCCTCGACAATGCGCGCCTCGATATCGGGCACCACCCGCACTTCGGCCAGGCGGATGCCTTGCACCTGCAACCAGCTTGCCACTTGCGCGATGTTCTTGTCCTGCGTGCGGCCGGACAGGATTTCGTCACCGATGACGATGAGGCCGGCGGTCCAGATTTTTTCGGGAGAGGTCATGGCCCAAGGTTAGGCGAAGGCGAGCGCAATCGGAAGAGATTACAGCCCGCCTGGTGACCTTATTCTGCCGCTTCCAATTGTTCGCCCGATGCGCGCGCGTTCACACTCGCCCGCGTAAAGGTCAGGATGCCGTCGGTCAGCGGATCGTCCTTCATCCGCTTGCGATCCACGACATATTCCTGATTGAGCCGCCAGGGGTAGCTGATCGAATTGCGCGGCATGATGTGCTTGCCGCGCTGGATATAGCCTGACGAGAAGTCGAATACGTCGTCTTCTGTAATCGCAGCCTCGCCCTCCGAAGTCAGCACCGGGGTGGCGATGGTGCTGCCGGTCTTGCGCATATGTTCGAGCACACGGCACACGTAATCGGAATTGATGTCCGCCCGCAGCGTCCAACTGGCGTTCAGATAGCCGAACACCACCGCAAGGTTGGGCAAGTTCGAGAACATGCAGCCCTTGTAATAAAACCGTTCATTGAAGGCGACAGGCGCTCCATCGACCGAAATCGCGATCTTGCCAGCGACCGCCAGCTTCAGCCCCGTTGCCGTCACCACGATATCGGCAGGGATGAATGTCCCGTTGGTCAGCGTCACGCCGCCCTTCTCGAACCGCGCGATCTGGCCGGTCACGACATTGGCGCGTCCTGCCTTCATCGCGGTGAACAGATCCTGATCCGGCACCAGACACAGGCGCTGCTCCCATGGATTATAGGGCGGGGTGAAGCTGGCCTTGTCGTAATCGGGACCAAGTGCTTCCTCGATCTTCTTGTAAAGCGCGTCCTTCACCTTCTGCGGGTTGTCGCGCGCCAGCTTGAAGCTGAAATCCTGCATCTTGATATTCTTGAAACGCGTCAGCCGGTAAGCCAGCTTTTCAGGCATGATCTTGCGCAGGAAGTTCGCGAAGGCATCCTTGGCCGGACGCGAGAACATCCATGTGGGGGTGCGCTGCAGCATGGTGACGTGCGCGGCCTCGCGCGCCATGGAAGGAACGATGGTGACGGCCGTCGCGCCCGATCCGATCACCACGACATTCTTGTCCTTGTAGTCCAGATCATCGGGCCAGAACTGCGGGTGCAGCACCTGCCCTTCGAATTCGCCGAAATCAAAGCCGGGATCATAGGGCTCGTCGTAATCGTAATAGCCGGCGCCCAGATAGACGAAATTCGCCGTCATGTGCGTGCGCGTGCCATCGGCCGTTTCCAGCTCGACATGCCAGCGCGCCTCATCGTGGCGGAAATCGGCGCTGATCACCTTGTGGCCGAAACGGATGTTCGGACGGATGCCGCGTTCGTCCACGATCTGATCCAGGTAATCGAGGATCGCAGGTGCATCCGCGATGCTCTTTTCATGGCGCCAGGGTTCGAAATCGAAGCCCAGCGTATGCATATCGCTGTCCGAGCGGATACCGGGGTAGCGGAACAGATCCCACGTGCCGCCGAGATTGTCGCGGCGCTCGACGATGCAATAGGAATGGTGCGGGGCTTTCATCCCCATGTGCGCGGCCATCCCGATCCCGGATATCCCGGCACCGACGATCAGCACGTCGAAATCTGCCACCTCTGGCTTTGACGGTGTTGCAAGCATGACGGGCCTCTCTCTCCCTTATTTGATGCCGATGTAACCACAGGCCTTGCGCAAAAGCGAGTCTTGAATGGCAATCTGCAACTGACCTTGGCTGCGCAGGCATGAGGGCAGGGAGAAGGGGTGACGCGCACCACGCGAGCGGTTAGGGGCGCGGCCATGATCTTTCGTGCCCGCCTGCTCGCCTGTGCCCTTATGATACCCGCCGCCGCTCCTCTCGCCGCGCAGGAGGAAGCCGATCCTGATGCCGAGGAACCCGCGCAGGACATCATCGTCACGGGTCGCGGGCTTGATGCCGCCTTGTCCACCGGGATTTACGCCACCACCACCCTCGAACGCGATGTGATCGTGTCCAGCCCCTCGGGCCGGATCGAGGATGTGCTGCGCGGCGTGGCAGGCTTTCAGCAGTTCCGCCGTTCCGACAGCCGCTCGGCAAACCCCAGCGCGCAGGGCGTCACACTGCGGGCGCTGGGCGGCAATGCGACCAGCCGTGCGCTGGTGCTGCTTGACGGGGTGCCGCTGGCCGATCCCTTCTTTGGCTATATCCCGCTGTCGGCCATCGCGCCCGAAACGCTGGGGCAGGTGCGGGTGACACGCGGCGGCGGATCGGGACCGTTCGGCGCAGGCGCGCTGGCGGGCACGATCGAGCTTGAAAGTGCCGGACCGGATACCGCCGGACCCGTTCTGGGCAGCGTAGCCATCAACAACCGGGGTGAGACAGAGCTTTCGGGCGTGCTGACGCAGAGCCTCGGGCGCGGCTTTGCCACGGCGAGCGGGCGCTGGGATCGCGGACAGGGGTTCTTCACCACGCCCGAAGATCAGCGCGTGCCCGCAACGGCGCGTGCTGGCTTTGATAGCTGGAACGCCGCTCTGCGCGCCGCAGCGCCGATATCCGAAACGGTCGAAGTCCAGGCCCGCATCGCCGCTTTCCGCGATGCGCGCACACTGCGCTTCGAGGGCGCGGACTCCACGAGCGAGGGCGAGGAAGCCTCGATCCGTTTCGTCGGGCGAGGGGACTGGGCCTTTGACGCGCTGGCCTATGTCCAGACGCGCGATTTTTCCAATATCGTCATTTCCTCGACCCGTTTCACGCCGACTCTGGATCAGCGCCGCACGCCATCGACCGGCATCGGCGGCAAGTTCGAACTGCGTCCGCCGCTGCTCGAAGCCCACGATATCCGCATCGGTATGGACTATCGCCGCGCGGACGGGGAGTTGCAGGAGGAGGCGCTCAACACCAGCACGGGCGCTGTCACCGAACGCCGCCGGGCAGGCGGCGCGACCGGCGACCTCGGTATCTTCATCGAAGACGATTGGCAGATCGGCCCGCTGCTCGTCAATGGCGGCCTGCGCGCCGACCGCAGCACGATCAGCGGGGGCTTCTACCGCGCAGTGAGCGCCAACGGCGTGCCGGTCAGCACCCTCGCCGCGCCCGACCGCAGCGACTGGTCGGTGAACTGGCGCGCTGGCGCTTCGTTCAATGTCACCCGCCGCTTCGATCTGCGCGCGGCGGCGTACACGGGCCTGCGCCTGCCGACCCTGAACGAACTCTACCGCCCCTTCGTGGTGTTCCCGATCGTGACCCAAGCCAATGCCGCGCTGGAGAATGAGCGGTTGGAGGGTTACGAGATCGGGTTCGACTGGCAGCCGATCAATGCGCTGGTTCTTTCGGTGACGGCCTTTGACAATCAGGTCGAAAATGCCATCGCGAATGTCACGCTTGCCCCCAACCTGCGCCGCCGGGAAAATCTGCCGGCGATTGAGGCGCGCGGGATCGAGGCCAACCTGGCGGCGAAGTTCGGTGCGGTCAGCCTCGACGGGGCGCTCGCGTGGACCGATGCCGCGGTGCGGGGCGAAGGCGTTTCGATCGATCTCGACGGCAACCGCCCTGCGCAGACCCCCGAATTGGCCGCGACGTTGACCTTGGGGTGGGAGCCTGCCGCCGGCTGGCGTGTTGCCGGTACGCTGCGCCATGTGTCGGCGCAATTCGAGGACGACCGCGAGACGGACCGACTCGCACCGGCGACGACAATCGATGCCTTTGTCGCCGCGCCGCTCGTCGGCGGGCTTTCCCTGGTCGCGCGCGCCGAGAACCTGACCGATGAGACAATCGTCACCCGCAACCAGGGCGGATCAATCGATCTTGGTGTCCCGCGCACGCTTTGGCTGGGTTTACGCTACGGCTTCTGAGGGCTGTTGAATTGCGCGTAATTTTGTTGCGGCTTTTGCTGTAAATGCGAATTCATGCTGCGTCGCAACACAAGCTGTGGCATTTTTGCTACTGTTCTAGTTTAAGTTGTCTATGACTCTTGTTAGGCTTTAAGACGCTGATAGGTTCCTCCGCACAAACCCAAGACCGGCGCAAAGACCGGATGGTTATGTGGAGAGAGGAAAGTCATGACGCGCAAGTTTTCACACTTCGCCTGCGGCCTTTTGGCCTGCAGTGCTTTGACCACCCCTGCGTTTGCGCAGGATAGTGAAGCAGACACACAGCCGACCATTCGGGATGACAACGTCATCATTGTGACAGCCACCCGCCGCGCGCAGGATGTGCAGGACATTCCGCTGGCGGTGACCGCGATTTCGCCAGAGCAGCTCGACAACCAGGGCGTCGTCAATATTCAGCAGGTCACCGCGCTCGCGCCCAGCTTCAGCAGCAGTCAGGCGCAGCTTGCATCGGGTTCTGTGGTGTTGCGCGTTCGCGGGGTCGGGACGACTTCGAACAATATTGGGTTCGAAAGCGCGGTCGGCATCTTCATCGATGGCGCCTACCAGTCGCGGCCCGGTGTTGCGCTTGGTGAATTCGTCGACGTCGAACGGGTTGAAGTGCTGCGCGGGCCGCAAGGCACACTGTTCGGGCGCAATACATCGGCTGGCGCGCTTAACGTCACGAATGTGCGCCCCGACGTGACCGAATTCGGCGGCTTCGTGAATGCAGGCTACGGCAATTTTGATGAAATCAGCGTGCAGGGTGCGGTCAATGTGCCGATCGTGCAGGACACCTTGGCCCTGCGTGTGACGGGCGCTTTCCGCGAACGTGACGGCTTCCTCGACGTGGTCGACCGCAATGGCGCAAAGATTGGCGAAACCAACGACGTCGACCAGTGGCTGGTGCGCGGCCAGCTTGGCTGGGACACCGAGAGCGGCCTGCGCGGTCGCATTATTGCCGATTATTCCAAAAGCACATCGAGCTGCTGCGGTGCGATTGAGCTGTATCAGTCGCCGCTGGTAACCGGCGGTGCTTTTGCCGCGGTCGGCGCTGGCGCCAACGGCGGCAACGGGCAGCCTTCGGTTTCGACAGCGCCGCGCGATCAGGGCGCGTTCGAGCGTGCGCTCGACAACCGCGTTGTGTCGGCCAACCGTGTCCCGGTTGCCGATATCGAGAATTACGGCGTCACTGGTGAGCTTGAATTCCCGCTGTCCGACAATGCCGACCTGATCTTCATCGGTTCGTATCGTAAGTATGAAAGCTTCGAAAACTATGATTCCGACTTCACCGGGCTCGATATCTTCAATGTCGATGCGTTGAACCTCGAAATCGATAACTGGACCGCCGAATTGCGGCTTCAGGGTGAAAGCATGGGCGGCGCGCTCAATTACATGATCGGCGGTTTCTATTCCGACGAAACGATCGACCAGTCGATCAACTTTGTGCTGGGCTCGGATTTTGACAGAAACTTCGGCGGCTTTCTGGGCGCGCTGGCTGGTCCGGCTCCGCTGCAGACCTTCACCGGCGTCAATCCGACCGGTACGCGCAGCATCAACCGCTTCCAGCAAGACGCCAAAAGCTATGCGGTGTTCACGCACAATTCGCTCGAGCTCGCACAGGGCCTCGAACTTACCTTGGGTGCGCGTTATTCCTGGGAAGAGAAGTCTGGCGGTTTCACGCAGACGGCGAGCAACAATCAGGTTTGTCCGGCGACCATCCAGTCGTTGGGCGCGATCGGAACGGTCAACCCCGCATTGGTTCCGGCGTTCGTGGGGATCGGGTGCTTCGGGTTTACCGCACCGGCCGACCTTCCGCAGGCTGTCGCGCTCCCGCTGCCGCGCACTTTCCAGTCCGAATTCGACGACGAGGAACTGATCTACACGATCAAGCTCGGCTATGAAATCAGCCCGTCGATCAACACCTACGCCAGCTTCACACACGGTTACAAGGCGGGCGGGATCAACCTTGATACCACCGCAGCTGTTGGGGGCGCCGACCCCACGTTCCTGTCCGAAGAGGTCGATGCCTATGAGGTCGGCGTCAAGGGCCAGACCGCCGATGGCGCGCTGACGGTGAACATTGCGGCGTTCTACGAGCAGTTCAGCAACTTCCAGGTGCTCGAATTCACCGGAACGGCGTTTGCCACCTTCAACGTGCCCAAGGCCGACACCAAGGGTGTCGAGATCGAAGGCCTGCTGCGCCCCAGTGACGAGTTGACGCTGAACTTCGGCGCGACATTCCTCGAAGCGAGCTATCCGGATGATTGCGCCGGCACGCAGACATCGGTGCAGGTGGTGGCGCTGTGCGGGTTCGAACTGACCAACGCGCCGAACATCGTCGCGTTGCTGGGCGCCTTGTGGGAAAAGCCGCTTAGCGATTCGACCGAGTTCTTCCTGAGCGGTCAGGTCCGCATGGAAAGCGATCAGCGCACCTCGACGCAGGGGATCATCATCCCAACCGTTCCTGCCGGAGCAACCCAGGCGCAGGTGCAAGCGTTGGTTGATGCCTCGCCGCCGATCATCGCCGACATTCAGGACGGCAAGGCCTTCGTCAACCTGCGCGCCGGGCTCCGCTTTGGTCCCGAGCAGAATTTCGCGGTCGAAGGCTGGGTCAACAACCTGACCGACGAAGTGGTGCGCGGGGTGACCTTCAATACCACGCTGCGCGGCACTGGCGCGGCCAATTCGCGCTCGGCCTTCACCCTGCCGCCGCGCCAATACGGCGTGACGCTGCGCGCCAAGTTCTAGGCGCGGGAAGGGCTACGACAAAAAAGGGCGGCTCGGGAAACCGGGCCGCCTTTTTTGTTTTGCGAAGCCGCCTCCACGGCTTCGTCCTCGGTGCCATTCTCTCCGCTGCGCTACGGGGCACCTGCAGGCGCGTGGCCGCGCTTGCGACGTCTATGGCATCGATTTCCCCGCAAAGCTGAAAGACGCGCAACAGAACGGTCGCGCGAGCGACCGCAAGGGCGACCGCCCGCCCGCAGCGGGTCCGAAGCGTAGCGAAGGATGTCTAGCGAGGACGCAGCCGCGGAGGCGGGCACGCATCACATACTCCTCGCAATCAGCATCTTCATGATCTCGTTCGATCCGCCGTAAATCCGCGCGATGCGGGTGTCGCGGTACATCCGGGCGATGGCATAATCATTGATATAGCCCGCGCCGCCGTGGAACTGCAGGCACTTGTCGACGACTTCCGATTGCAGCTCGGTCACCCAGTATTTTGCCATGCTGGCGGTGGCGACATCGAGCTTGCCTTCGAGCAGCTTGGCGATGCAATCGTTGACGAACACCCGCGCCGCTGTGCCGCGTGCCTTCAGGTCAGCCAGCACGAACTGAGTGTTCTGGAAGTCCCAGATCGTCTTGCCGAAGGCCTTGCGGTTCTTGACGTAGTCGACCGTCACATCGAGCGCCTTTTCGATTCCCGAAATGGCGTTCATTGCGATCACCAGGCGTTCCTGCGGCAGCTCGCCCATCAGTTGGTAGAACCCGCGCCCTTCGACGCCGCCGAGCAGATTGTCCGCCGGAATGAACACGTTGTCGAAGAACAATTCGCTGGTGTCCTGCGCATCGAGCCCGATCTTGTCGAGCTTCTTGCCACGCGCAAAGCCTTCGGCACCGTCAGTTTCGAGCAGCAGCAGAGAAATGCCCTTGGCGCCCTCGGCCGGATCAGTCTTGGCGACGACGATGATGAAATCAGCAAGCTGGCCGTTCGAGATCCAGGTCTTCGAGCCGTTCAGCCGGTAGCCGTTGCCGTCCTTCAGCGCGGTGGTCTTGATCGATTGCAGGTCGGACCCGGCGTCGGGCTCGCTCATCGCTATCGCGCTGACGAGATCGCCGGCGACGAGGCGCGGCAGATATTTCTGCTTCTGCTCCTCGGTGCCGTGGCGGACCAGGTAGGGGAGGATGATGGTGTTGTGGAGCGACGCGCCAAAGCCGTCGACGCCGTGCTTGCCCTGCTGGTCGATCACCACCATGTCATGCCGGAAGTCGCCGCCGTGGCCGCCGTATTCGGTCGGAACGCTGACGCCGAGCAGGCCCGCGGCGCCCGCTTCGCGCCAGAATTCGCGTTCGACCATCCCGTCCTCGCGCCACTTCTCGACCCGCTTTTGCGGTGCGTGCTGGGCGTAGAACTTGCCGACCGCGTCGGCGAAAATGGCGATTTCTTCTTCTTCCATGAAGGCCGGTTGCGGCACATCGATGACGGGCATTGCTCTCTCTCCTCGTGATCCCCCGGTGTGCGGCGCGTCTTTGCCCGCGCCGCACACCAACGCGTTCTTATTTGCCGGTCCAGTTGGGCTTGCGCTTTTCGGCGAAGGCAGCCGCGCCTTCGCGGGCATCGTGGCTGACGAAGACGGGGCCAATCAATTGGCCCTGCTTGGTGTAACGGTCTTCCATCGCCCATCCGCGCGATTGCTTCATCACTGCCTTGGACACCCTGACCGCGAGCGGGCCGTTGGCCGCGATCTTCGCCGCCAGCGCCTTCGCACCATCCAGCGCCGAACCCTCGGTCACTTCGTTGATCATTCCAAGCTGATAGGCGCGCTCTGCCCCGATGAATTCGCCGGTCAGCGCCAGTTCCAGCGCGATGCGTTCGGGGATCTGGTCGGGCAGCATCATCACGCCGCCGGCGGCTGCCACAAGCCCGCGCTTCACTTCGGGGATGCCGAACTTGGCATTGGCGTGCGCGACCACCAGGTCACACGCGATCATCAGCTCCAGCCCCCCTGCCAGCGCATAGCCTTCCACCGCCGCGATCAGCGGCTTGGCGGGCGGCGACTGCACGACGCCGCCAAACCCCTTGCCTTCGACGCTGGGTGATTCGCCACGCAGGAAGCCCTTGAGGTCCATGCCCGAACAGAACGTCCCGCCCGCGCCGGTGATGATGCCAACGCGCAAATTGTCATCGCTGTCGAGACGCTCCATCGCCGCAGCGATCCCTTCGGCTGCAGCCTTGGTCATCGCGTTCTTGGCTTCGGGCCGGTTGATGGTGACGATGAGGACGCCGTCCTCGACTTCGGTCAAAACTTCAGGTGCAGCGGTATCGCTCACAGATTCTCTCCCTCTCGAAAATGTGATTGCATTTTGAAACGCAATTCTTGTGCGAGTGGTGCAGTGGGTTTACCAACGCGTCAACCGCAATTTCAGAATGACGGAAAAGAGAGAGGATCATCATGGCCGAGGCTTACATTATCGACGCAGTGCGCACCCCGCGCGGGATCGGCAAGCAGGGCAAGGGCGCGCTGGCCGCCGAACACCCGCAGCATCTGGCCGCAACCGTGCTCAAGGCGATCAAGGACCGCAACAACCTCGATACCGCCACGGTTGATGACGTGATCTGGTCGGTCTCGACGCAGGACGGGATGCAGGCGGGCGACATGGGGCGCATGGCGGCGCTGGATGCAGGCTTTGACATTACTTCGTCCGGCACCACGCTGGACCGTTTCTGCGGCGGCGGCATCACCAGCGTGGCACTGGCTTCCGCGCAGGTGATGAGCGGGATGGAGGATTGCGTTGTTGCCGGCGGCACCGAGATGATGAGCCTCACCGCGGCAATGGCGCAGGAAAAGATGCGCGCCGGGATCAAACCGCCGATGATGGGCAGCTATAACGAGCGCTTGCAAGCCGTGCATCCGCAGTCGCACCAGGGTATCTGCGGCGATGCGATTGCCAGCATGGAAGGCTTCACCCGCGAAGATCTCGACGCGATCGGGTATCGTTCGCAG
>JAACPW010000008.1 GCA_009995225.1 Sphingomonadales bacterium
TCACCTGACCCATCGACCGCTCCAAAGCACACTCTTAAGAGCACGCTTAAGAGCGCTCGCTGCCTAACCAGGCAAGGCGGCCCCCGCCGGATGGATACGTGGCATTTCATCGAATGGCCAGATTGATTGGCGCAACGAATACCTTCGCATCCTGCGCCAACCCACGCTCGAGGAACTAAGCGCCTGCCGTTGCGCCTGACCATCGTGTCGTGGGTATGGCCCTGCCGATCATACTGTGATGCGATATGACTTATGCTATCAAACTTTCAGGGCAGCAGCATCCGCTGCTATTGCGCGGCCGGCGTCTTCCCCTGCACAGGCTTGGACAGGCCAAACCATCGCGATCCCAATCTGGTTAGGGCAGATCATTGGCGTGACTGGAGATCCTAGAAGCCGATCGACTTGGCTTTGGCTCCGACGCCACGGCCTCTATTCGGGGCATCGGCGTCGTTTCGCACCACAACTTGTCGTTCTGAAAATCACTTGTAGGTTTCGCGACGGTCCGAGAACGTGCGAACGCGCTTGCGCCACGCCCGGTAACTGCCCGGCTTCAATGTTTGCCGCATCACTGCGCGCACTTCATCGGCGCTCAGGCCATGCAAAGCTTCGATGCAGGCAAAGCTTGCTGAATCGCTCAAAGCCATTTCCACGATTTCGCTAAGGGACGCCGGGTCCAGATCATGCTTTGCCATGGGCTGTTTTTTCCAAACGGTTGGAAGGTCAAGTATCAGCGCAACGGTGCCCGGCCAGTTACAGCGACGAGGGGATCGCAGGCGGTGCCGTCGGTCAGCAATTGGGCGCCAATCTCCGTGAAACCGGCGCGCTCCAGATACAGTCTGACCAGCGCTGCATGGCCACGCCTATCCAGCGACTGCCAAATCGCGACAGCCTTGGTGGGAAAGCAACGGTTGGAAAAGCTGACGATGAATGGCGCGGCGGGCATCAGCACGCGGCGGACTTCGGCAAACACGACCAGCGGTTGTTGAAGATATTGTACGCCCACGCAGCAAACTGCCGCATCAAAGGTGCGATCACGGATCGGCAGCACCGGGGTTTGATTGAGGTTCTGCACAAACCACCGGGTCAGGCGTGGATTGGCTTCCAGCTCAACAGCGTTCATCCCGTGGCCGACCACGTCGGCGTAATTGCGATCGCAGGGTAGATGGCTGACCCAGCTCGACATCAGATCAAGCAGACGCCCGCCTTCAGGCAGCAATTCGCGATAAAGCTGTGTCAGGGCGGCGGTTGCGCCATCGTCGATGTGTGTGACCAGACGGGGCGGCGCGTAGAAATCCAGGTCATCGCCCGGATCCTGCTTGGCAAAGGCCTCAGCCGGGAAATCGGGCGAGGACGGGATATTCATGCGAACATCGCTTCGAAGGTCGCCTCGTCCACCACATCACCGCCGCGATCATGCAGATACCGCCACATCGGCCGCCACATTTCTGCATCACGAACCACCGGTTCGAGAAAGCGTGACAGCGAGGCATCGACAATTGCATCGGATTCGGCATCCGGTGCCGCGCCGCTGGCCCGATACCACAACGCGCGCGCCGCGGCCGGGTCAGCGCACAGGCCGGGCGTCACTTTGTCCAGCGTCGCCACCAGGTTCGCGACGGTTCTGCGCAGGCCCGCCGTTGCATCCGCCGCGCCAATCAACTCCAACGCCGAGAAATTAGGGATCCCCGCTTCGGCAGTGGTAATCATCTGCGTGTCCATTCCGCGCACCTGCGCCGAAACGCCTTCGACATTGGCAAAGGCCAGCCATGCCCCATCAAAGCCATTGGCGAGGTTGTCAACATGGCTGAAGCCGGCGGTGTCAATTCTCACCTGATCGCCTTCCAGCAAAGCGCCTTGGCTGGCCATCCAGCCGCGCAAAATGTCGAGACACAGGCCATCGGTTGTCGGGTTGGAAACGGGGGAAGCAATCCGTATCGGAGCTCCCGCCGTGAGACGCAGCAACGCGTCACGGTGCATCAGCACGCCGCCATCGGTCGCAAAGAAGCAGCCATGCGAGGTGAGTTTCAGATCCCGCTGCTCGACAAGATGCAAGGGTTCGTTGACCACCAGATCGACAGCGCCATCTGCCAGAGCGTCAAAGCCATCATAATGGTCATCCGGAATCACAAGTTCGATGTTCCGGCCATCGGCCTGCCACAGTTCGCGCGCGGCCAGCAGCGGCAGGTGATCGGGGTTCAGAAACCATTCGAGAGCGATGCGGAGCTTTGTCATGGCCAAGTGGGTCGCAGCCGCGTGCCCGATAGTCAATTTCGTTTACGCGCCCGCCCGCTGAAACGGCGGTCGAGGCTTCGTCGGCGCATCCCCGTTACGGTCACGGTTCAATCACGGGACTGTCGCTGCTGCGATCATCGCCAACCGCCGTAAAAAGCGTGACGTAAGCCTGCGCAAGGTCCGCATCCCCATCGATCAGCGCCTCGCGTCCCGAAATGAGCTGGCGCTGCACATCAAGCACATCGAACAGCGAGGCGAGGCCTTCGCGGTAGAGCGCATTGGACTGGTCGAAGGCGGCTTCACTTTCGGTGACGGCATTCTGGAATTCTGTCGTGCGATCCTTGGCCGCGCTGATCGCAGTGAACGCGGTTTCGACTTCCGCCAGAACCTCCAGCAGTGCCTGACGATAATCGGCCAACTGCGCTTCCAGTTCGCTTTGCGCGGCGCTGACTTCGGCGCGGCGTCGGCCCCCGTCGAAAACCGGCACGCCAAGGACAGCCGACAGACCCGCCACCACAGACGAGAACAGTCCGTCCACGCTGCCATTGCCCAGCGTCAAAAGACCGGGCAGCGCCAGAGCGGGCAGCAGGTCAGCGCGCTCAATCCCCACGACAGCCGCCGCTTCGGCCACTTCAGCTTCGGCCAGCAGCAGATCAGGTCGCCTGCGCAGCAGATCGGCTGGGATACCGACGGCAGGGCCGCGGTCATAGCTTGGCACTTGGGCGCTCTGTTCGACTGCCGGGATTGGAGAGGGAGGCTCTCCTGTCAGCACCGCGAGCGCGTTCGCGGCGCGGGCGCGGGCGAGCACCAGCAGGCCGCGCTGGGCCTCGGTGCGCGCCAGGTCGGCGCGCGCGCGCCGCACATCGAGGTTGGACGATAGGCCGGCTTCAAATCGCAGGGTGACGATCCGCAGGGTTTGGCGCTGGAGGTCGGTCGATTCTTCCAGCAAGCGCAGCCGTGCAGCGGTACGCTTGCGTTCGATATACTGGCTGGCGACGGCGGCGGCGAGTAGGCGGCGCTGATCGGCGACAAGATGGGCAGCGCCATCGGCTGCAGCGACCGCTGCGGCCCGTTCCGCCGCGAGGCGCCCGTTGATGTCGATGGTCCACACGCCGCCAAGCGAACCGCCCGCGCTGTTGTCGCTGCGGCCCGCATCATCCAGGGAACTGTCACCCGACACCTCCGCATCGATGGTCGGGAAGAAATCGGAATCTTCTGCGACGACAATTGCCCGTGCTGCTGCCAGCCGCTGGCGCGCCGCTTCCAGCGACTGGTTGCGCGCAAGGGCCTGATCCACCAGATCATCCAGCGCAGGATCACCAAACCCGCGCCACCATACATCATCGAGGCCCGGTTCGGGCCGGCCACCCGAAAAGTAATCGGGTGAGAGGGCAATTCCCGAAGCCGGCTCGACCGTGGGGATGCGCGGCGAGGCGCAAGCAGCGACCAGCGCAAGCAATGATGCGGCAATGGCAGGTTTGGGGACAATCATTCAGCCGGACTGCCTGCGAGGGCGCCTGCGCCTGCGCCTGGGCCTGCAACCACGGGCGCCGTGCCGTCTTCGTCATCACGCAGCTCCCGTTCAAGCCGGGCAAGATCGACACGGCGCCGTTTGGATAGCGGTGCGATCAGCACATACAGCGCCGGCACCAGAAACAACGTGAAGATGGCAGCAATGCCCAGGCCGCCGAAGATTACCCAGCCGATCGCCTGGCGCGCTTCGGCCCCGGCGCCGCTCGCGACGACCAGCGGCACCGCGCCCAGCACTGTTGAAATCAGCGTCATCGCAATGGGCCGCAGCCGGATGGTCGCGGCGTCCCGGACTGCAGTAGCCACATCTGCACCTTCGTCGCGCCGCTGATCGGCAAATTCGACCATCAGGATGCCGTTCTTGGCCATCAGCCCGATCAACATGACCAGCCCGATCTGCGAGTAGATGTTCAACGAGGTGCCCGACATGAACAAGGCAAACACCGCCGCCGCGAGCGCGAACGGAATCGACGCGAGAATGACCAGCGGACTGGCCAGGCTTTCGAATTGGGCGACAAGCACGAGGAACACGATCAGCAGCGCAAACCCGTAGGTCAGCAGCAATTCCTGAGAGCTTTCTTCCAACTGCTCCGCCTCGCCGCGCAGGATCAACTCGATGTCGTCAGCCAAGGCGGTTTCGGCCAGACGCTCGATTTCGGCCACCGCTTCGGCCAGCGGAACGCCCGGCGCAATGGCTGCCTCCACCTCGATCGCACGGCGTTGTTCGGTGCGGTCGAGTTCGGCAGCAACGCCTTCCTCGGTAAACGTGGTGAGCGAGGAGATCGGAACCAGCCCACCTGCGGTGCTGCGCACGTAGAGATTGCCAAGATCATCGGGCCGGGTGATCGCGACGGTCTTGGCCGTCAGGAAGATCGGAATAGCCTGATCGTCGACATTGAGATCGACGACCTCGGTGCCGTCCACCATCGTCTGCAAGGTCACGGCAAGCTCTTCAAGATCTACGCCCAATTCGGCAACGCGCGCACGGTCGATCGCGATCGAGATCTGCGGCTGGGTCGGCTGGTAGGAAATCTCGGGGTCGGACAGGATGGTCGATTCTGCTCCAATCGCATCAGCCAGCGCGCGGGCAGAGCGGTAGATGCCTTCGTAGTTATTGCCGGTCAGGGCAACCTGAATGCCGCCGCTGCCACCGCCACCGCCGCCCAATGTGCTGCGACCCCGTGCCGACGCGCGCGAACCTGGCAGTTCGTCGAGAGGCTTTTCCAGATCCGCCACGATCTCTGCCTGGCTGCGGCTGCGATCCCCCCAATCGGCAAGGTTCGCGGTGACCTGGATCCGGTTGGGATCATAGCGGCCAACGATCGAAAGGGTGGACTGGATTTCACCGCTTTGCTCCAACGGGGCAAGCACCGTTTCGATTTCGTCCATCTCGCGGTCCATGAAGGCAAGGCCCACGCCGTCCGGTCCGCTGGCCCAGACATAGAAGGTCGAACGGTCTTCGTCGGGCACCAGTTCTTCCTCGATCTGGGTGTAGGCGAGCCCGGCGCCCAACACCGCGAGAAGCGACGCGCCGACCACCAGCCACGGCCTTGCGATGCACCGGCTCACCATCCGCTCGTAACGCCCTGCCACATGTGTGGCGTAGCCTTGCAGGCGGGGATGGGGCTCGGCGCCTTCGCCGGCCAGATCGACCTTGGCAGCCAAGGCGGGCACCAGCGAGACAGCGACGAAGGTGGACAGGATGACAGCCATGGCCAGAACGAAGCCGAATTCGCGGAACAGCCGCCCGGTTTCGGACGGAAGGAAACTGATTGGCACAAACACCGAAACAAGCACGGCCGTGGTTGCGATGACGGCGAAGTAGACCTGCCGCGTACCCAGAACGGCCGCAGCCTTGCGGCCCAGCTTCTTTTCCTTTTGCAAGCGCTGAGCGTTTTCCAGCACCACGATGGCGTCGTCCACCACCAGCCCTGTCGCCAGCACGAGGGCTAGCAGGGTGAGAAGATTGATCGAGAAACCGAAAGCCCAGATTCCGGCCACCACGCCCACCAAAGCCACCGGAATGGCTGTGCTGGGGATCAGCGTCGGTTTCAGATGGCCAAAGAACAGGTAGATCACGCCCATCACGACCAGCACGGTAACCACCAGTGTTACCAGCACCTCTTGCACCGATACGCTGATAAAGGTCGCATCGTCGGAAATGACCTGCAGGCTGATATTGTCGAACCTCTCATTCAGACGCGCAACAGCTTCGCGCGTTGCATCTGAAATGGCGATGGTATTGGAATTGGCCTGACGGACCACGCCCAGCCCGATCACCGGTTCGCCATCGAGCCGCACATAACTGGTCGCATCAGCAGGCGCGAAGAAGGTTTCTGCCACGTCCCCGATGGTGACTTCGCCTTGCATCACCACAGCGGCGATGCGCTGTGGATTGTCTGCGGTTGCTTGGGCCCGAACGATCAGTTCCTGCGCGTCCGAGCGGAACGAACCCACCGGCGTATCGAACGGCGCCTGTTGCAGAGCGGTCGCTACATCGCTCATTGTCAGACGGTATCGCGCCAGCCGGGCCGGATCGACCGCCACCCGCAACTGCGTCTGGCGTGTTCCGAATGTCTCGATACTCGCGACCCCGTCAGCGGCGAGAAGTTCGGGGATGATGTCGTTTTCGACAATCCGGGTCAGTTCGGCGACATCATAGGCGTCGCTTTTCACCGCCAATGTCATGATTGCTTCGGCATCCTGATCCGCTTTGACGACCTGCACCTGTTCCGTGCGTTCGGGCAGGTCGCGGGTCACACGGCTCACCGCCTCGCGCAGATCGGATGCCGCAGTATCAAGGTCGGTTCCGGGATTGAATTCGACCCGGATGCGGCTGTTGTTTTCCTCGCTCGACGACCGGATCTGGCGCACGCCGTTGACCCGCGCAGCGGCGTTTTCGAGCAAGGATGTGACTTCGGAATCCATTGTTTTCGGTGCGCCGCCGGGCAAAGTGGCGCTGACGGTCACGATCGGGCGATCGACGTTCGGCAGTTCGCGAACCTCGCTGCCCAACAAGGCAGCGGCCCCGGCAATCACGATCAGCAGGTTCAGAACCATAATCAGCAGCGGCCGCTTGACCGCAAGCAGCGGAAGGTCCGTCCGCGCCATCAGCCCTTGACCTCGGCGGTGGCGGGGGCGCGCTGCGGTTGCTTTACAAGGCGTACCGATTGGCCGGGGCGAACCTTCTGGACGCCTTCGATGATGATCGGTGTGTTGGCAGCGATTGCCCCATCAAGCAGGACCGTGCCGTCGCGGCGCGATGTAATCGTTACGGGCACGCGCACGGCCTTGCCATTGCGCACGGCAAAGACCGATGAGCCTTCTCCGGTCCACATCACCGCGGCTTCGGGCACGGCCGGGCGCACCTGTCCGCTATCGGTGAACCGCACGCTGAAGCTCATGCCGGGACGGAAGCGGTCTGCACCATTGGCGATGGCTATGCGGGCAATATAACTGCGTTGGTCCTGCTCAATCGTGCTGTTGACCGCCTCGATGCGGCTGGTGATTGTCGTTTCAGGTTCAGAAAACGGCACCAGTTCGACGCTTTGGCCGCGAGTCAGGCGGCGGAACACGGCTTCGGGCGCATTGAAGTCCACCAGCAGACGGCTGCGCTGGTCGATCTGGGCAATCAGCGTTTCGGGCGTCACGCGGTCGCCCGGGTCGATTTCCGAAAAGCTGACATGGCCGGCAAAGGGCGCCTTGATCGTGCGTTCGGCGAGCGCGACGGCGGCCTGATCACGCTCGATTTGCGCTGCTGCCAGCGCGGTTTCGCCCGATTCAATCTGGCTATCGGAAAGCGCGCCGGTATCTTCAATCCGGCGATAGCGGTCGAGCAATTGCTGGGCTTCCTCAACCCGTACTTCCGCCAGTTTAAGCGCCAGCTGTTCGCGCCGGGCATCCAGTTCAACCAGAATCTGTCCGGCGCGGGCAAACCCACCGGATGTGAAGCGCACGGCTGAAACGCGGCCCGACACTTCCGCAAAGATTTGCGCCGACCGCATGGCCCGCGCGGTGCCAACCGCTTCAAGGATATTCTCGTCGGGAAGAAACTCGGCCGCTTGCGCCACAACCGCCACTTCGCGGTTCGGAGCGGGATCATTCTCGGCTGAACACGCGGCCAGCGATGCTGCAAACGCGAAGGAAAGATAAATGCGCATTGTGGAAAGGGAACTCATGCCGGGGTTTTAGCGAGTGAATAGTCGCAGGCTACCTTTTGCGTTCCGGAAATTATCTGGGACGCCTTTCTTTAGCGATTAGCAGCGGGAAATAGCCGGTCCAAATCGACCAACGACGTTTCGCCCTCTAGCAATATCGTGTCGCCTCGCTAGGCTCCCGTTCCAATAGAGGGAGACACTTCATGCGCT
The DNA here is from genome assembly GCA_009995225.1 of Sphingomonadales bacterium. Classification (GTDB taxonomy): domain Bacteria; phylum Pseudomonadota; class Alphaproteobacteria; order Sphingomonadales; family Sphingomonadaceae; genus Erythrobacter. The sequence continues at coordinate 8,130 of JAACPW010000008.1, forward strand.
ATATCGCCGCCGCCCTGCTTGCCGGGGCTGCCTGTATTGCCACGCCGCTTGCTGCGCAGTCCAAAGGCAAGGACGCCAAGACCGATGCCGCCGCATGGAGCGTCGAAGCGCCCAAGGGTGCGACGATCAAGCAAGTGCCGATCCGTACGGACGAAGGCACCTGGATGGATGTCGATGTTTCGCCAAACGGGGGCACGATCGCTTTCACGCTGCTTGGTGATATCTACACGATGCCGATCGCCGGCGGGACGCCCAAGCGCATCACCGAAGGCCTCGCCTGGGACGTGCACCCGCGCTTTTCTCCCGACGGCACGCGCATCGCCTTCACTTCGGACCGTGCGGGCGGGGACAACATCTGGGTCATGAATGTTGACGGCTCCGACGCGCGGCAGCTGACCAAGGAAGATTTTCGCCTGTTGAACCAGCCCAGCTGGTCGCCCGACGGGCAATTTATTGCTGCGAAGAAGCACTTCACCACCGGCCGTTCGCTCGGCACGGGTGAAATCTGGCTTTATCACGTGTCTGGCGGCGGCGGTGTGCAGGTGGTCGAACGCGCCAATGAGTCCTTGCAGAAGGAACTGGGCGAGCCGGTGTTCGCGCCTGATGGCAGTGCAATCTACTACACGCGCAACACGACCTCCGGGAATATCTTCGAATACGCGCAGGATTCCAACGCGGGCATCTTCGCTATCGAACGTCACGATTTGGCAACCGGTGAAGTCAGCACCGCGGTCAGCGGCTATGGTGGCGCGGTGCGGCCTGCGCCATCGCCCGACGGCCAGGAACTTGCCTTCGTCCGGCGCGACAAGGATCAGAGCCAGCTGTGGGTCAAGGACATCGCCACAGGGCGAGAACGCATGATCTACGGCAAGCTCGACTTGGATGTGCAGGAAACCTGGGCGGTCACCGGGGTCTATCCCAATATCGACTGGTTGCCCGACAGCTCGGGCATTGTTTTCTGGGCCGGCGGCAAGCTTAACCGCGTCAACCGCGACGGGACGGGCCATGCGGTCATTCCTTTTTCCGTGAATGACACGCGCGGGATTGCCGATGCGCCGCATCCGACCATCGAGGTGTCGCCCGATACCTTCACCACCACCATGCCGCGTTTTGCCACGCTCTCGCCTGACGGCAGCCAGGTCGTGTTCGAAAGCCTCGGCCGCCTGCACAGCAAGTCCGCGCGCGGCAGGGATGCGCCTGCGCCTCTGACGGGGGACACCGATGACGTAGTGGAAGCCTTCCCGGCCTTCAGCCGCGATGGCAGTCAACTGGCTTATGTGCGCTGGAATGACGCTGCGCTGGGCGAGATTGTCATCGCCGACGCCAGCGGCCAGAACCGACGCGTGCTGACCGGGCCGGGCCATTTCGGCAATCTCGTCTTTTCGCCCGATGGCAGCATGATCGCCTTTGAAAAGCGCGATGGCGGCTATCTGACCTCAGGCGACTATTCCGAAAATGGCGGCATCTATGTCATCCCGGTGAGCGGCGGCGAGGCGCGTCTCGTCAGTCGGGACGGGGCCGCTCCGCAATGGGACGAGAGCACCGACCGTCTGTTCATGGTCGGGCGCGAAGGCGGCGGGCTGGCCCTGGTTTCGACCGACCTCAATGGCGAGGCAAAGCGGGTCCATGCCAAGGGCGATCTTGCCAATGATCTGCGTATTTCGCCCGATGGGCGCACCATTGCTTTCCGGCAGAATTACGAGGTGTTCGCGATGCCGCTGATCCCCGGCGGCAAGCCAGTGGATGTGAGCGAAAAGGGCGGGGCGCTGCCTGTTACCAAGGTCAGCACCGGCGGCGCGGATTACATCGGCTGGGCCAATGGCGGGGAAACGCTGTTCTGGTCGATCGGGCCCAGCCTGCAAAGCGCCAAGGTGGCCGAATTCTTCGCCGCAGCGCCCAAGGCCGAAGGCGACAAGACCGCCGCCTACACCCCTCCGACCACGGGCATTCCGCTGGGCGTGACCGTGCAGGCGGCCAAGCCCACGGGCACAACCGTCATTACTGGCGCGCGCGTGTTGACGATGAAGGCGGGACTAGGCGCAGATGATGCCGGCGTGATCCAGAATGGATTGATCGTCATCACCGGTGACCGGATCACCGGCGTCTATGATGCGACCACGGTGCGGATCAAATTGCCCGAGGATGCGACCTTGATCGACGCCAGCGGCAAAACGATCATGCCGGGGCTGGTCGATGCGCACGCGCACGGGCCGTATGGTGTCGGCGACCTGATCCCGCAGCAGAACTGGGCGCTGCTTCAGGATCTCGCGCTGGGTGTGACCACGGTGCACAACCCGTCGAGCCAGGCGAGCACGGTGTTCGCCACTGCCGAACGCCAGCGCGCCGGGTTGACGCTGGGGCCGCGGATCTTCTCTACCGGCGAGATCATCTACGGGGCCAAGGCACCGGGCGTCTATGCGCGGATCGACACCTATGACGATGCGCTCGCCCATGTTCGCCGGATCAAGGCGCAAGGCGGGATATCGGTCAAGAACTACAACCAGCCGCGCCGCGAACAGCGCCAGATGGTCGCCCGCGCTGCGGCGGCCGAAAATATGCTCGTGGTCGCCGAAGGTGGATCGCTGTTCGGGATGGACATGAACCTTGTCGCCGATGGCAACTCGACACTCGAGCATAACGTGCCGGTCAATGTGTTTTACGAGGACGTGTTGCAGTTCTTCGGACAGTCGAACAGCAACTACACGCCGACGCTGGTGGTGACTTACGGCGGCCTTGCAGGCGATCCCTATTGGCGGCAGGCGACCAACGTCTGGGAAAATCCGCTGATGGTTCACACCCCGCCCAAACAGTTGCTGGCGGATAATGGTCGTCGCACCACGGCACCGGAGTGGGCATATGTTGATGATGACAGCGCCCGCGAGGCGCGCAAGCTTGCCCAGCGCGGCGTCAAGGTCAGCATCGGCGCGCACGGTCAGCAAGCCGGCATCGGGGCGCACTGGGAGTTGTGGAGCTTCGTGCGCGGCGGGATGAGCCCGGTCGAAGCATTGAAGGCAGGCACGATCACTTCGGCGCAATCGCTCGGCATGGGCAAGGATATCGGCAGTATCGAGGTCGGCAAGCTTGCCGATCTTGTGATCCTGTCGGACGACCCCAGCGCCGACATCGCCAATTCGGACAATATCGAACAAGTGATGATCGGTGGGCGGCTGTATGACGCCAAAACCCTGAACGAGGTCGGCACCGGCACCGCCACGCGGCAACCCTATTGGTGGGAAGCCAATGGCGGGAACGGCGCAGGCGGTTCCGCAGAAGCGACTGCAGAAGGCCGCGGCCACGCCGACGGCGACGCGGGGTGAGGCTATAGGCCCGTCGCGCTGGCGGCGGGCCTCTCGCAACCGGGGTTGCAAACGGGGCAGGGCGCGGGTTGAGGCTCGCCCATTCTTGCCGCCACAAGGAAGAAATCGGTGCGGTCATGCAGGCGTTCGGATTGAACTCTGATAGCTGCACCGTGGCTGATCGCTTGCGTTTGCAGGTCGCTGACGAACAGCCCCATGAACATTTCGGCCAGAAATTGCGGCGTGCCGTTCATGGCCACGCCGTCTGACCGCCACTGGGTAAACAGCGCCGCAATCGCATCGCGGGTCTGGTTGGCTGTCCGTTCAAAAAACTGGCGGGCGAATTGCGGCTCGCTGATGCTGCGCGCGATCACGATGCGGACCAACGCGATCACTTCGGGTTCCAGAAACCGTTCGTGCAGCCCTTCCGCGATCCGGCGCAATGTTGCTGCCGGAGGGAGGCGCGCCGCCGCAGCGTCGCGGACAAGCGTTTCGCCCGATGCCACATTTTCGCGAATCACTGCCTCAAGCAAGCCGTCCTTGTTGCCGAACAGCTTGTAGACCGTCGCCAGAGACCCCCCGGCGCGCCGCACGATTTCCGCAAGAGTCGTGTGTTCGTAGCCTTGTTCGACGAACAGATGCCGCGCCGCAGCAATGATGGCCGCTCTACGCCGGTCGAGTCGGCACGTGTCGGCTGATAAATCCATGATGAAATGCGTCTCCCCAAGCGCAGGAATGATTGACATTGGTGTAATCGCTATTACACGTTCGCAGCTGCAATAAAATACCAAATGAAAGATCTCTCCCGATGAATCGCATTTGCACCGGCCTTGCCGCCTGCTTCCTGATCGTTGCATGTTCAGGTGAGCAGGCTCCCCCCGAGCCTCAGCCGGTTCCGGTGCAGACTGTTACGATTGCGAGTCAGGCGATCCCCAATGTGATTGAACTGCCCGGGCGGGTGGAGCCGGTGCGTCAGGCCGAAGTGCGCGCGCGGGTGACCGGAATCGTGGTGAAACGGCTTTATACAGAGGGCACCAATGTCGCCGAAGGCCAGCCGCTGTTCCGGATCGATCCGCGCGAATTGCGCGCCAGCTATGCCCAGACGCAGGCAGCCCTTGACCGTGCCCGTGCGACGCAAAGCAATGCTCGCGCCGTGGTGGAACGTTACAAGCCGCTGGTCGCCGAAAACGCCATAAGCGGTCAGGAATATGATGCGGCCCTGGCAACTGCGCGTGAGGCGGAGGCGAATGTCGCGCAGATTCGTGCGCAGTTGGAGGCCGCATCGCTCCAGCTCAATTACACCACGGTACGCGCCCCGATTGCTGGCAGGGCCGGGCGCGCCGAGATTACCGAAGGTGCGCTGGTCAGCCAGACCGAAGGCACGCTGATGACACGGATCGAACAGACCGCACCGGTCTATGTCAACTTCGCCCAGGCTGCGAGCCAGGTTCTGGCGATCCGCCGTGACATTAGCGCGGGCAAGATCGCGCTCGATGCCGATGACAGGGTCGAGGTGCGTCTCACCTTCACCGACGGCAGTGAATATCCCATTCCTGGCTACATCAACTTCCTTGCCTTCTCGGTCGACGAGGAAACGGGAACCGTGGGACTGCGCGCCGAATTTCCCAACCCCACCGGGCTGCTGTTGCCCGGCGAATTCGTGCGGGCCAAGCTGTTCGTGGGGGAAGTGCGGCAGGGGATTGTCGTTCCGCAACGGGCGGTGACGCTGTCCGAACAGGGCGGATCGGTGTTTGTGATCGACGCCAAGGGTCTTGTCGCGCCGCGCGCGGTCAAGCTTGGGTCGCTGGTCGATGGCAACTGGATCGTCGAAAGCGGGCTGAAGGCAGGCGATGTGGTGATTGTCAGCAATCTCCAGAAATTGCGGCCCGGCGTGCCGGTGAAAGCGGCCAACCGTGCCGCTGCGGCGCGCCAACCTGCCGGAGCCCAGACTGCCCCAGCCAGCACCGCCCCAGCAAACAAGGCGCGTTGATTTATGGCGCGTTTTTTCATCGATCGCCCCATCTTTGCCTGGGTGGTGGCGCTCGGCATCCTGCTGGCCGGCATCATCGCACTGCGCGCCTTGCCGATCGAGCAATATCCCGAAGTCGCCCCGCCATCCCTGACGATCAGCGTGGTCTATCCCGGTGCCGATGCGCAGACGCTTGAACAGAACGTTACACAGGTCATCGAACAGCAGCTCAACGGGGTCGAGGGCTTCCTCTACATGGCCTCTTCGAGCGCATCGAACGGCACGGCCAGCATCACCCTGACTTTCGAGGCCGGCACCGATATTGATATTGCGCAGACCGAGGTGCAAAACCGCCTCAGCACGGTAGAGGCACGATTGCCCGAAGAGGTCCGCCAGCAGGGCATAACTGTGCGGCAGGCCAACGCAGGCTTCCTGCTGATCGTCGCGCTGACCTCGCCGGCCGGCGATCTGACCAGCACCGATCTGGGCAACATCGCGTCCAGTCAGGTGATCGACGAATTGCGGCGTGTGCCCGGCGTGGGCGATGTCACGCTGTTCGGATCGCCTTATGCCATGCGGATATGGCTCGATCCCGATGCGCTGGCGTCCTACAACCTGTCGCCCGCTGCGGTACTGAATGCGATCCGCGAACAGAACACCCAGATCGCCGGTGGCTCCATCGGAGCCAAGCCGCTTGCGGCCGGCCAGCAGATCACCGCCACGATCACCAGCGAAGGGCGCTTCCGTACGGTCGAAGAGTTTGAGAACATCATCCTGCGCGCCAATACCGGCGCGGCGGTGGTGCGGCTGGGCGAAGTGGCCCGGATTGAAATTGGCGCGCAAACCTATGCCACGTCCACCACGCTCAACGGGGTTCCGATGGCGGGGATGGCGGTGCAGCTGGGGACCGGCGCTAACGCGCTTGCCGCGGCGGAGGGCGTGAAGGCGCGGATGGCGGAACTGGCGTCGGGCCTGCCGGGTGATGTCACCTGGTCGATCCCCTATGACACCACGCCCTTTGTGCAGGCGTCCGTTGACGAAGTGATCAAGACGCTTGTCGAAGCGATGGTCCTCGTGTTTCTCGTCATGTACCTGTTCTTGCAGAACTGGCGCGCAACGCTGATCCCCACGCTGGTCGTTCCGATCGCGCTGGCGGGCGCGTGTCTGGGCCTGTGGTTGTTTGGTTTCTCGATCAACGTGCTGTCGCTGTTCGGCATGGTGCTGGCGATCGGCATTCTGGTCGATGATGCCATCGTAGTGATCGAGAATGTCGAACGGATCATGCGCGAAGAAGGCCTGCCTCCGCTTGAGGCGACCCGCAAGGCAATGGGCCAGATCAATACCGCGATCATCGGCATGACGCTGGTTCTGATTGCGGTGTTTGTGCCGATGGCCTTTTTCCCCGGATCGACAGGGGGAATCTACCGCCAGTTTTCGGTCACGCTGGCCATCGCGATTTTCTTTTCTGCATTTCTGGCGCTTTCGCTCACCCCGGCGCTGTGCGCGACCTTCCTGAAGCCGATGGCGGGCCATGGGCATGGGGCGGGGCATCAGGTCGACGACCTGGTTCATTCGCCCGCGCAGCCGCCGCAGCCTGGCTGGCGCGCGTGGTTGGCACGCGCGCGCGGATTTGCCGGCCGCTTTTTGGGCAAGTTCAACGTCTGGTTCGGGCGCATGGAGGGCAGATACGACCGCACCAACACGCGCATTCTTGCGCGGCCCAAGCGCGGGATGGCGATTTTTCTTGCGCTGATTGCGGTCACTGTCCTGTTGTTCATGCGTCTTCCGACAGCGTTCCTGCCGACCGAAGATCAGGGCTTCCTGATTACCGCCGTGCAAGCCCCTCCCGGTGCTACCGAGGAACGGATGGACGAGGCGCTGAAGCCCGTCACCGATTTCTGGATGGGTCAGGACGAGGTGCAAAGCTTGGTGGTGGTGCGCGGCTTCAGCTTCTTCGGTCAGGGGCAGAACAATGCGCTGATGTTCGCCTCGCTCAAGCCATGGGGTGAACGTTCCGCAGCCGAAAGCAGCGCGGAATCGCTGCTGCAACGCGCGATGGGTCTGTTCATGCAGAATGACGGCGCCACCGCCTTTGTAATCCAGCCCCCGGCGATCCAGTCACTCGGGCAGGCGAGCGGCTTTACGCTGAAGTTGCAGGATCGCGGCGGCGTGGGGCGCGAGGCCTTGATCGCTGCGCGCGACCAATTGCTTGGCGCCGCCTCGCAAAGCCCCGTTGTCGCCAATCTCAGGCCCGAGGATCAGGGCCCCAGCCCCGAGGTCAAGGTCAAGATCGACCGGGTGCAAGCCCGCGCGCTGGGCCTTTCTATGACTGAAGTGAACGCGGCGCTCTCGATCACTTTTGGTTCGGCCTATGCCAATGACTTCAACCGCGAAGGCCGGGTGTTGCAGGTGCTGGTGCAGGCTGATGCGCCGTTCCGCATGACGCCCGATGATGTGCTGGCCCTGCGCATTCCCAATGCGGTGGGCGAACTGGTGCCGTTCGGTGCCTTTGCCACAGCAGAATGGTCTGCCGCGCCAGCCAGTCTTGCCCGTTACAATGGCTACCCTGCGATGACCCTGTCAGGCATGGCGGCGCCGAGTCAGTCCTCGGGCGCGGCGCTGGCCGAAATGGAGCGGTTCGCTGGCGAATTGCCGCAGGGCATCGGCTATGAATGGACCGGCGTGTCTTATGAAGAAAAGCAGGCTGGCGGGCAGATCGGTTTGCTGCTGGGCCTTTCGGTCGTGGTCGTGTTCCTCGTGCTGGCCGCACTTTATGAAAGCTGGACGATCCCGCTCGCGGTGCTGCTGATCGTGCCGATGGGCGTGCTGGGCGCGGTGCTATTCTCGATGCTGCGTGGACTTTCGGCCGATGTGTATTTCAATGTCGGCCTGATCACGATCATCGGTCTGGCCGCAAAGAACGCGATCCTGATCGTCGAGTTTGCGATCGAGGAAGAGGAACGCGGCGTGTCCCCGCTTGAAGCCGTCAAGTCTGCCGCCCGGTTGCGGCTGCGCCCGATCATCATGACGTCGCTCGCCTTTGCGATGGGGATGGTGCCGCTGGTGCTGGCCAGTGGTGCGGGTGCGGCCAGCCGCATTGCGGTGGGCACCGGCGTTCTGGGCGGCATGATCGCGGCAACCGTGCTGGGCATCTTCCTGATCCCGCTGCTATATCTGACGATTCGCCGCATCGGTCACAAGGACGATGACGCGTCCACTAGAGGCGCGGTTCCTTATGGCCCTGTTCGCGAGGGGGAGCCCGTGCAATGAACCGTCTGATCCCTATTGCGATTGCTACGACCATGCTGACTGGCTGCGTTAATCTGGCCCCGGACGATACCCGCCCAACGTTGGCCACCACGCCTGCCTTCGATCCTGCATACCGGCCCGATGGCACGGTTGTGGCATCGCAGATGTCCTATCGCGAATGGTATCGCGATCCGCGCCTCCAGGGCCTGATTGCCTCTGCGCTGGCGAATAACCGCGATCTGATGGCGGCGACCGCCCGGATTGAGCAGGCCCGTGCGAGCTTCCGGATCGAAAACAGCCGCCGCCTGCCCAACCTTGTCGCCACGGCCAATGGCACGCGCACGCGGCAGGCCACGGCGGGGAACCCGGCATTCGGGGCGGCGGGCGGCAACCTCCCGACCTCTTTCACTTTTAATCGCTACGATATCGGGGTTGGCGTCAGCGCGTTTGAGCTCGATTTCTGGGGGCGGGTCAGCAATCTCAGCGAAGCGGCGCGGGCGAGTTACCTCGCATCAGTCGCCACGCAGCGGGCCTTTTATCTTTCGTTGATTGCCGACACCGCGACGACCTATTTCGAGATTGTCGAGAGCGAAGAACAGATCGTGCTGGCCGAAGCGACCGCCGCGAGCCGCCGTGAGGGCCTGAAGATTGCCAAGCTGCGGCTGGATGCTGGCGTGACCTCGGCGCTGCCATATCGACAGGCGGAAACCCTGCTGACGCAGGCCGAACAGCAGATTGCCAGCGAGCGGTTGGCGCTTGCGCAGTTGCGCAACCAACTGGCCGTGCTGGTGGGCGGGGCTGCGCCCGAGGGTCTGCCGCCGGGCCTGTCGCTTGCCGCGCAGGCGGACGAACGGCGGCTTGCAGCGGGGCTTCCGTCCGAACTGCTGCTGGCGCGCCCGGATATTCTTGCCGCAGAGGAGCAGCTTCGCGCGGCGCGGGCCAACATCGGCGCCGCACGCGCCGCCTTCTTCCCGTCGATCTCGTTGACCGGCAATGCCGGGCTAACCTCCGCCAGCCTCGGCAACCTGTTCAACGGTGACGGGCTGGGCTGGAGCTTTGGTCCTTCGATCTCGTTGCCGATCTTCGATTTCGGTGCACGCGAGGCCAATCTCGATCTGGCCCGCGCGCTCGAAGTGGAGCAGGTCGCCACGTATGATCTGACCGTCCAGCAGGCGTTCCGCGAAGTGTCCGATGCGCTGGCAGGACGCGAATATCTCGCGCAACAGATCGAGACGCTGGAGCGCGCACGCATCGCACAGACCGAAATCGCGCGTATCGCCCGCGCGCGTTACCGTGAAGGTGTGGCCGATTACCTCGAAGTGCTCGATGCCGAGCGCAACCTTTTCAGCGCCGAGCAGCAATTGCTCGCAACGAACCGGGCCTGGCTGCAAAACCGCGCGACGCTGTTTGTTTCACTGGGCGGAGGTTTTGCGCCTGGAGATGCTGGCGTTTGAACGAGCTACGTCACAAAGCGAGGGCGTTTGGACTTTGGCAGGGCAACGGGAGCATGATTTTTACAAATCATGATGGGACTGACCGTAGTTTCCGCAGGTTGCGCTGTAGCTCGCGATGGAGGAGCGGCTCGGCCGAGATCTGATCGATCATGCGGCCGTGCGTAAAGGGTGCCTTTCGCTCGGAACGCGGGGCATTGGCTGGCGCTTTGCCATCCCCGGCAGGCTGCAACGCTTCGGCATTCCGGCTAAGGTTCATGCGACACTCATGCCGAATGAACTATTGCCATCTTGAAGAACCGGACAGATTTTTGTTCGAGTGGATTTGTGATACAAAACTTATGATTAGTGCCCAAAAATTGTACGAAGACAAGCCAATGGAAGCGAGTTCTGAGCGCCGGATATACGTGGTCGATGATGATAGCGATGTGCGCAAATCCCTGCACTTCTTGTTCAAGGCATCGAACATAAATGTTCGGCCTTTTGCATCGGCAGCAGATTTTCTCGATCAGTTGGATATCCTGTCTCCGGCTCCTATTCTGCTCGATATCCGCATGGCCGAGATCGATGGCTTGCAGCTTCTCCAGATCCTCAATGATCGCGGTATCGCTTGGCCTGTTGTTGTGCTGACCGCGCATGGCGACATCACGGTTGCTGTGCAGGCGATGAAGCTTGGCGCGATCGAGTTTCTTGAAAAACCGTTTGCTGCAGAGGCGCTGGACAAGGCGGTGGCGCAGGCGTTCGATACTCTTGGAAGGACCGAAGATTTGCTCTCGGTACAGGATCAGGTGCGTTACCGGGTCAGCCAGCTGACGGCCCGCGAACGCGAAACCATTGCCATTTTGATGGAGGGGGTATCCAACAAAGAAGTGGCGCATCGGTTAGGCCTGAGTGTGCGGACAGCCGAGATGCACCGTGCCAATGCGCTTGCCAAGCTGGATGTCAAAAGCATCGCCGAAGTCGTGAAACTGGCGGCGTTGGGAGGCTATGATGGAAATTCGCGCCTCTTTTGAGCAAGAGAAATGTTAAGAACCCTAATCCAGGCTAGGTTTTGGATCCAATCATTGGCCGAAAGCTTGAGAACCGGCGTTGAGTAAGGCGTCGTCGCGACGCACGACGGAGACTGCCTGAAAACGGGAATCAGGACATTTGACGATGGCAAACTGCGCTCAATCGGGTGCGATGGATCTGCCGCAGGCGCTTCATCCTGCTATTGATGCTGCCGCCCGAATAGCGCAGCGGTCTGCGCTACCAACCGTCCTGATCGATGGTTTGAAACCGCCACACCCTGTGGTGTTCGCCAACGATGCTTTTGTCGAAGCGACGAAGACGCCGCGCGAGTCGATCATGGCACAGTCGGTCATGACTATTATCGGCGAAAGCCAGGGCGCTTCGGTTTTGTCCCAATTCCAGACGGCGTTGGCGGTGGGAAGCAGTGGGAATTGGCAGATGCGGCTCAGGCTGAAAAACACTGCTTGGCAATCCGCGGTGGTCTATCTTTCACCGATTTGCGATGCGGCGGGCGCAGTGGTGGGTCACAGCGTCAATCTGGCCGGGCCGGCAATGATCGGCGTTAGCGCGCACGGCAAGGATGGGTTCGAAACGGGCATCTACGACGATGCACCGGGCTTCATCGCGATATCGCGCGGACCTAGCCACACCTTCATCTACGCCAATACGTCCTATCGCAACTTTGTGAATCGCGATGACTTGATCGGGCGAGGTGTGGCCGAGGCCCTGCCGGAAATAGCCGCAGAGGGTTTCCTTACGCTACTGGATGAAGTCTACCGCACGGGCGTGCCCTTTCGCGGGACAAGTCTGCCGATCCGCGTCCTCGACCCGGCAACAGGACGTCTCCAGCAGCGGTGGATGAATGTGGTGTATCAGCCCGTGCGTGATGCGCAGGGTGCGATCATCGGTCTGTTCTGTGAAGGGCATGATGTCACCACGCTGCATCATATGAACGAGGCCCTGGCTGAGCTGGAATTGAAAATGATCCATGTCTCGCGCGTCAATGCGATGGGGACGATGGCTGCCACGCTTGCGCATGAGCTCAATCAACCGCTCACATCGATCAACAACTACCTTGCGGGTGTGAGGCCGTTGGACGGGGCCGCCCCTGATGTCGACCGGCTATGCGAAGCAATGGAGGGGATCCGCCAATCATCAGAGCGCGCGTCTGCGATCATCAGTCACCTGCGTAAGCTGACCCGGCATCGCAAACCCATGCGCGAACCGTTCAAGCTGCACGACGCGGTTGAAGAATGTGTGCGGCTGATGCGGTGTTCCTACCCGGAATGCATCGTGTTTGAAAATCGCGTGGCGGATGATGCCATCATGATCGCCGATCGCGTAAAGATCCAACAGGTGCTGATCAATCTGCTTCAGAATGCCTGTGAAGCAATGTTGGATAATCAGGGCGAGCTGATTGTAATCTCCGCGATACAGGGGCCGAATGATCTGACCGTATGCATTGCCGATGCCGGCCCCGGCGTGCCCGAAGGCGAGAGGGAAGCCATCTTTTCGTGGACTGCGACGTCCAAGGATGAAGGTATGGGGATCGGACTTTCGATCTGCCGCACGATTGTCGAACTGTATCGCGGCACCATTTGGCTGGAGAAGAGCAGTCCGCAAGGGGCCGAGTTCCGCTTTTCCATTCCGTTACCCGATGACACGCAGGGCGACGCTGATTTCAGGCGCGCGGTGGCGAATTAGGTTGCGCCCGAGCCTCTGGCGAACTCCCATAAAAGCTCATCAAGCCATTGCGCCGAGAGAGCTTTTCTAACGGAACTTTCCTCGTTCAAAAGGCGCGTGACGTAGCCTGCCACGAATTGTGAGGGGCCGGAATAGGCCATGTTCCACGCGCCAAACCGCCGCGCACGAATTGGCGCCTGTGCGAAGATGATGATGGTGTCATGCCGAACGTCAGCGGCAATCTTCTCCATCAGTTTGTCGACGACCGCTGACGGACCTTCGAACACCTGTGCGAAGTGTTCCCCAGTGAATAACAGGGCGCCGGTCACCCCCAGACGGGAGTTGTTGCTACGCGACGCCGTTATAATATCCGCCACCGCGTCGGCGGCGCTATCGGCAGGTAAGGTGCTGCGGCTGACATAAAGGAGGGACAAAAGGCTCAATGGCTATCGGATCCCAGCGATAGCGGTGATGACGCGTCGCGGGTGAAGCGTTCAATCACTGCGGGAACAAAGGCGGCCGGCTTGGCTTTGCCGAAAAAGTAGCCTTGTGCGATATCGCAGCCATGGAATCTTGCGAATTCAGCCTGCGCTGCTGTTTCAATCCCTTCTGCGACGGTTGCAATCCCTAGGCTTTTGCCAAGGCCGATCAGCGCACGCACAATGGTTGTGTCATCAAAGTTTTCGTCGATCCCACTGACGAAGGATCGGTCGATCTTCAGGACATCGACACGGAATTGCTTGAGGTGAGTGAGCGAGGCATAGCCCGTTCCGAAATCGTCAAGCGCAATTCTCACACCCGCTTTGCTCAGTGTGGACAGGGCGCGATCCACATGCTGAGCGCCGCGTCCCAGGAACACACCTTCGGTCACTTCGAGTTCGATCATGCTGGGCGACAGGCCCCGCGCATTGATCTCTGCAAGCAGCATTTCGGCAAAGGAGTCCGTCCGAAAATCCGCCGCTCCGGTGTTAATGGCGACGTGGCCGAAGGCAAGCCCCTGGTCAGCCCATGTCCGGATATCGTCAAGCACTGACGAAATCATCTTGGCGCTGATGGCGACCGCCAGTTCGCGGTCATCGAAGGCATGGGCAAAGCTGTTCGGCATGATCGTAAGATCGTCATCGATCTGGCACCGGACCAGGGCTTCGAAACCGACGAGTGCCCCGGTGTTCAGATCTATCTTCGGCTGGTAGTGAGCGATCAGGCGACCGGCATCCAGCCCTTCTCTCGCCACCGACAGCATTTGCGCATTGTGGTTAAACTCATCCATCAAGCGGGGGCTGAAGGTTTCGACGCGGCCGCGCGAAAGCTTGGCTTCGGCGAGCGCAAGGTCAGCGCATTTCATCAGGCCTTCGGCATCAGTGGCATGATCGGGATAGATGGCCACACCCACACTGGCCTTGCAATTGATCTGCTGGCCGCGGTGGGGGATCGGCTCGTGAAGACGCTGACTGAGTGACTTCATTACGTCGGCGATCTGCTCGTCACGATCGATCCCGGTCAGGATTACGCCGAATTCATCGCCGCCAAGACGCGCTGCGGTGTCCTTGTGCCGCAGCAGGGTGCGCAGCTTTTGTCCAAAGCCGCATAGCAGCGCATCGCCCGCATCATGACCAAGCGAATCGTTCACTTGTTTGAAGTGATCGACATCAACGAACAGCATGGCCGTGCGCGTGCCGTTCTGCGCCGCATCGTGCATCGCGGCGATAAGCCGTCGTTGAAACAGGTCGCGGCGCGGCAGGCCGGTGAGATCGTCGTGCTCTGCCACGTAGCGCAGTCGGTCCGACAAGCGGGATTGCGCGATCACCTGTGCCTCGCGTTCAAGTAACAGGCGGCGCAGTTCCAGCAAGGCTTCGACCTGTCCCGCCAGCGTCCGCAGGGTGGTTTCCTCGATCGCAGTCAGGCCGTCGGGACGCGGAGTCTGATCGATTACGCAGAGCGCCGCGATTGGCGTGCCGTCGCCTGCCAGTATCCGCATGCCGGCATAAAATCGGACATGCGGCGGGCCTGTGACGAGGGGGTTGTCAGCAAAACGGCAATCGGACGATGCGTCCCTGATCACGAACAGATCGTCCGATTCAATGGCATGGGCGCAGAAGGACACCGAAAGCGGCGTTTCGCTCGGTTCGATACCGCAGCGGGCCTTGAACCATTGGCGGTGGTCATCGATCAGACTGATGGCGGCCGCCTGCGTTCCAACGATGCGTGCCGCCAGCGTCACGAGATCATCGAACTGGGTTTCCGATGCGCTGTCGAGGATGTCATATCGGGCGAGCGCATCGCGCCGGGATCGTGAACGTTCGCGGTCGGAACTGTCCGGTTCGTATGCGATGCTATCGGGCGAAAAGTCGTGCAGCGCCAATGTCATGGTTGTGCAGCCGGCTCGTCTAGCCCCCCTGATACGATCATGGAGACGCAAGGTGTCACAAGACTGCGCGCCGATCCGAGCGCCTCGACGCTAAGCGGTTCCAGCAACATGACCCCGGCGTGGTTATCACGAGTCCAACGCACGATCCCCTGACGATCCAGACCGCAGGGCAGCGTCACCTTCAGGTCCAGGCCTGCGGTCAGGCTGCCATCGTGCAGAAGCTTGAGCCCGCGCTGCGAAATATCGACCACGCGGACGCTGCGAACCCCGCGTTCGCTGCGGGTGAGGGCCGTGGCGGCAACGCGCAGTCTTACCGGACGGGTAAGGCCGCTTTGTGTTCCGACCGCCAGCGCAGCCAGCAGATCGACCGCACTTATAGGGCGTTCAAAATTCAGGCCGAACTCGTGGTCGTTTCTCCATACCACGTGCCCGCGCAGCTCCACACCGTCGACAAGCTCGATCGTGACGGTGTCCGACAGATCCGCCGGGATCGACATGCGTATACCCGCACCGCTGTCGGACATGTTCTTGATCCGGGCCAGGCCCTCGTCATCGGCGCCGATGATGCGGGCGACGCGAAACACCGTGTGCACGCGGTCTTCGGCGCGGCGTTCATTGTCTGGAAGAATAGCGTTGGCGAAAGATGCGGTCGTCGAATTTGGCTTCGGTTGCGACATTTCCTTGGCTCCCCGACCTATGCTTTGCAGCAAGGCGGGGTAGCGCGAAATCTGTTGAAGCTACGGCAACAATGTTAATCTGTGTTAAACCATTTTTTCGTGAATGACAGCCAATGCCTTCAGAACTTGCGGCTTTGCCGTACAAGTTCCGCCATCCGGATGCTTGCGCCAGCTACTGTCACGCGGGCGTGATCCGCGCCTACCGATGCTGCGGTTGCCGCTGCCTCGGCAAACAGGCGCCCCCCTACCGAAACTACGGTGGGGTGATTGGCCGGGATAAGTCGGCTGTGCTCCACCGTGCTACGCAGGCCTATCAGCGATTGCTGCCGGAACAAGGCATCAGACAGGCCGATGTCGAGCGCATCGGGTCTTTGCGCGCTCAGCTGATTCAGCAGAGCCTCCTCGCTATCGGGGAAGGCCATCTGCACATCCCATCCAGCGTCGGTGAACTGATCCGCCAGAAGCGCGGTGCCCAGCATATGCGGCTCTCCCGGCGCGGTCGCCAGAAGGATGCTGTATCGGCTGCTACGGATCGCTTGCGGTGCTGTTTCATAGCGCACGGCGTGACCTGCAAGCTGCATCATGCTGAGCGCAATGGTAAGATCCAGTTCGCTGCAATCGTCGGCAAGCCAGGCATCGCCCAAAGCGCGTGCTGACGGTTCGATCAGCATGCGGAGCATCGCGTCGCTGGTCCAGCCCTTTTCCACCAGTTCCGCCATCAGCGCATTGAGGCCGATGTCATCGCCATCGAGTGACAGTTTGACCGCGGCGCGCACATGTTCGGCCACGGCGGGCGGAAGGTCGGATACGATCCCCGCCGGACTGGACACGTGGCCTGTCTTGCTGCTCAAGAACATGTCCCACCCGGTGAACAAGCGGGCGGGAGCCATGTGCTTGCTCAGCACTTCGATGTCGCTGTGGCGCTGATCGCGGGCAACCGATGACCAGATCGCATCAAGCCCTTCGGGTGGGCCTTCCAAGGTCTGGAGAAAGCGACCTTCTTCAAACAGGAGCATTCCAGTCACGCCGACGCTGCGATTCCGCGCGCGGGCCTGACGGGTGAGCGAACGAAGCTCATCAGCGCTCGGCATGACAGTCGCGGTGCTTTGATAGGTCAGGCAACCGACCCAGTTGTCCTGCGGAAATTGAAGGTTGTTTGCTCTGACCATCCATCGATCCCCACTTCGCCTTGACGCTTGGGAACCGGACGAGCGGCACGGGCACTTCGGCTCGCACGGACTCGGCGTTTCCCTCCGCCGCCTCATGTCTTTCCCTGACGAGTGGTCCGGCATCTTTGCGCCAGTTGTTCCGCCTTGGTCGCCGCTTTGCCGAATTATGGCATTTTCAGCGCGCCCGCTTCACAAAACCAATCCACATTTCGGGAGCCGAAAGTGTTGAAGCGCTGAATGGCAGCTTACGCCGTTACCTGGGACCATCAGCAGCCACGCGCGTTTCGTCAAGAGATATATCCGGAACGATCTGTGCGCAAAATGCGCAATTACCCGGAATTGCGAGCCGAATCTTTCGATCGTGGGGCAACCCCAGTCACATTTTTGTGTTAAGTGACGGTACGACTTCGCGACGTTAAAGCCGCCCAAGCCAACGCTGACCTTTTGTGCGGCGACTCGCCCGGTGCGCTGGTCTGCATGAACTGCAAATCGTTCTTGCTGGAACTGATATGCGGGTTTCCGGCTGGCGCGTGCGCCAGCTCAGGCCAGCAACAACCCTTGGCCACCGTCGAGTGTTGCCCTGATTGCCGCTCGTCCGCGAGAAATCCGGCTCTTGACGGTGCCGATCTTGCAATCGGCTGCGATGGCGGCTTCTTCGTAGCTCATGCCCGCGCCCGCGATCAGCATCAGCATTTCTCGCTGGCTGTCAGGAAGCTTTCGCACGGCGGATTGGATATCCTGGACGTGGAAATCCGATTCCTGGTCCGGCTGCTGGATCAAAATCCGCTCTGCCGCCTCGGGATCCCACGAGATCATACGGCTGCGTTTGCGTGCGGTGCTGTAGAACTGGTTGCGCAGAATGGTGAACACCCATGGGCGAAAATTGCTACCGGGCTGAAAGGTGTGGCGCGAAGACCAGGCTCTCATCATCGTTTCCTGCACAAGATCATCGGCGATGTCGCCTTGGCGGCAGAGCGACCGTGCAAAGCGCCTAAGCGCCGGCAAAGCCGCAACCATGTCGTCGGCAAAGCCGTCAGCGTGGCCATCGCAGGGCTTCGTGGAGGATAATGGGGGCATGGCGCCTTTCCGTCACGTTTCTAATCACCCCCCATCGGCGCTTACCTGTTCGATCACACTATACTCGGCAAGGTTTTGAAAAGGGATGCGTTGAACGGAATGGTCACGCCTTTTGCGCTGCGGCATCCGCGCCGACGTTGCCTTCGGCCCCGTTTTCCGCATCGTCATCGGCGCGAATTCCGGCAAGGGCTGCTCCGGCACTCAGGCCATGGACCACCGCCGACAGAGCGATCGTTACCAATACGGTGAGCCACAGGTCGGCAAGGCCGGGCAAGGTGGCGGTGCCCGCGGCAAAGGCGAGGTAATAAAGGCTCCCGATCCCCCGCACGCCAAAGACTGCGGTGACCAGACGCTCTCGGGGTGGGAGGTCCGTTCCTACCAGCGCAATCCACCCGCTCAGCGGCCGGACGAGGAAGACCAGGCTGGCTGCGATCACCACATGGTACCACGCGATCGAAGCCGCATAGGTGCCCAGCGCAGCGCCTGTCATCAGCAGCAACACCGAAGTCAACGCGTGTTCGATGGCGAGGTTGAACAGGTGAAGGTTGCTGTGAAATTGGTGCTGCGCTTCAATCTGCCGGAACACAAGCCCGCCCACAAAGCAGGCGATGAAGCCGTAACCGTGGATGAATTCCGCCGCACCGTAGCAGACAAAAACGCCGGCCAGTGCGAGCACACCCGATCCTGTCTCGGCCAGCACATTGTGCGCGGGCCAGCGGAACACCACCTGTCCCAGCAGCCAACCAACCAGTGCGCCAGTGAGCGTGCCCACCACAATCCGATAGCCCACATCATAGGCAAGCCAGTGCCACATGTCCGTGGCGGACAGCCCGCCGAGCGCCACAATCGCAAGATAGACGAAGGGGAACGCCAGCCCGTCATTCAATCCGGCTTCGGTCGTGAGTCCGAATCGCACCGGATGCTCGCCCCCCTCGGTTGGCGGACCGACCTGCACATCGGCTGCCAGCACCGGATCGGTCGGCGCAAGCACCGCGCCCAACAACAATGCGCTTGCCAACGGCAGGCCGATCGCGGTTCCGGCCAGAACCATCGCACCAATCGTCAACGGCATTGCCACCGCCAGCAAGCGCCAGGTCACGCGCCACCGTGTGAACGGGCGCACCACATCCAGCCGGATGCCAGTAGCAAATAGCGCCACAATCACCGTCATTTCGCTCAGGGTCTCCCACCAGTCTGGCTCGGCGATCGGATCGAACAGGTTCGGCGTCTCAGGAATGACCAGAGCGCACACCACCCCACCGGCAATCAGCAGCGCAGAAGCTGCCGGCGCGCGGCCCGAAACGAAGCGCGGCAGCCAATACGCCGCACAGATGGCGAGTCCTGCAAACAGCAGGAATTCGTGATAAGACATGAACGGTATCTGCCGCCGGCCGCTCAGGGAGGCAAGCGTCTTGCGTATCGGTTCATTGCCACCTGATCCGCCCGACGCGCCTTGCCGCTGTGCGACGCGACAAAAAACCCCGCCCATTGCTGGGCGGGGAGTATATTGGGGCAATGACCGGACCGGATGAAAGTCGCGCACGGGCCGGATCATTCAAAGACCAGAAGAATCGGGCGCTTCTGGTATTCAAGACACTGCCCACCTTAGCCGAAGCACGCTTTAACCTACATTGGGGAGTCGCGGTTTCGATCTCTACGGGCCACAATCACCGAGTTTCACGGTTGAGCGGTTAGCGTGTGGTGCCCGCATCAACCGCTTTACCCAGCGCAAGCATCCGTGAGGCCCTCGATGGTTGGGCGGCGTCGTCCAGCAACCTGCTCGGTATTTCGCCATAATGGCGGAACATATTTCTGAGGATAAGATTAAACCGTGCGATTTGATAAAATTACAGGCGTGTGTTCGCGCCTTGCCTGGTTAACTGATCTGGTTTGTTGCCGAACGTCAGTGCGCGGTTTTTTCGCGGTAGAACGAAGTCAATTCGATCCGCAGCATATCTTTTGAGTGAGAAGAGCAGGAGCAATTGGCCAATATTGATTTGGATGCAACCATCCGGAGGAGGACGCAAAATGGTCAATGCTTTTCTGCAACGCTTAAGCCAAGCGGCCGACCTTACTGATGGGGAGCTATCCGCGGTTGATGAGCTTTGCCGTCAGCCTAAGGATATTGCCGCCAAGAAGTATCTGTCGCGCGACGGTGACGAAATGGTGTCATTTCCTGTTGTGTTGAGCGGGTGGGCAGCGCGTTATCAGATTCTTCGTGACGGTGCGCGGCAGATTACACGATTGTTGCTTCCCGGCGATGCGTTCTATTTTGGATCAGCGCCCAATGGGGTCGCGATTGAAGAAGTGATCACTTTGAGCCCATGCAAGATCGTGAATATTCTCTATTCGGACATGCGCCGTCTGATCGACCGTTTTCCGGCGATCGGCGAGGCGATGCGCACCTATGGTTGCATGGAGAATGCCATTTTGGCGTCTTGGGTGGTCAATGTCGGCCGGCGCGACGCGCTGGAGCGGATGGCGCACCTGATTTGCGAATCGCATTACCGCCTTGCGCTGGTCGATCTGGATCAAGGTCAGCAGATTCATTTTCCGCTGACACAGGACGATCTGGCTGACGTTCTTGGCCTCACGCCGGTTCATATCAATCGCAAGCTTCAACAATTGCGTCAGGATGATCTGATCACGCTGCGGTGCAAGCAATTGACGATTCATGATCTGCGCGCATTGCAGCAGGTGGCCGGCTTCGATCCTGCGTATCTGACACCGCGCGCACAATCGCAGCCCGATCAACAAAGTCCGCGCGCCGCCGCCGCGTGAGATCGCGCGCGCAGCTTTGGTGGTGAATTACGTCGGGCGCGCGGCGATGTTCGCAATCACCTCGATCACACGGTTGATATTGGCCGGCTTGCTGATGCAGGTGCTGGCAGACAGATCGTCCGGCAGGATTCCCGCATCATAACCCGTCAGGAATGCAAAAGGGATTGCCTTGGCGTTGAGTTCACGGGCAAAATCGAACGTGTGGCTTTGTCCCAGATTGATGTCGATCAGAGCCGCGTCCAGCCGTCCATCTGCCAGCAGCGCATCTAGGTCAGGGACGACAGCCGACACCGCAATCACCTTGGCCCCGGCCTGTTCAAGCATCTGCTTGCAATCGTGGGCCTGATAGTAATCGTCTTCGACGATGATGATGCGGCAGCCAGAGAGTGCTCTGTCGGTCATGGCAGCGGCAGTCTCAGGAACGCGTCTCGAGAATGCTGCCAGCATTCGAAAGCGGGAAATCCAATTGTGCCAGCACCCCGGTGTCGTGGATTTCGAATCGCCCCTCGCCTTGTAATTCGTAAGGCACGCGCTCTTCGATCAGGCGCCTGCCAAAACCCTTGCGATTGAACTTGGTCTTGTGCGGCGGCGCGGTTTCCTGCCAGCGCAGGCTGATCCATGGCTTGCCGTCCCTGTCCAAGGTTTTCCAAACAATCCGAATATAACCGGTATCGCCCAACGCGCCATATTTGATTGAGTTGGCGGCCAGTTCATGAATCGCCAGCGTCACGATTTCCGCAGCGTGTGGCGACAGCGCGATGGGAGGCCCATCAAGATGATACTGGTCGGGTTGAGCGGCATGGACCAGCAATTCTTCGCGCACCAGTTCGCTCAGATCGACACTGCGGCCCGGTGAGCGGGTGAGTGTGCTTTGCGTGCGGCCCATCGCTTGCAACCGGCCGATCAGGTGGTCGACATAGTCGCTGACATTGCGGTGGCTGGGCGCGGATAGGCGGGCCACCGAACGAACCATGCCTATCAGGTTGCGCACCCGGTGCTGCAGTTCGGCCACCAACAGCCTTTGCCATTCCTCTTCGCGGCGGCGCTGGGTGGTATCCACGATAGCGCCGAGCATCCGCACCGCCTGGCCCTGTTCGCCAAACAAAAAGCGACCCCGCGCCGAAAGCCATCGGACATCGCCATTGGGTTGGCACACCCGGTATTCGTTGAGATATTCGCCGCCGGTGCGCATCGCATCGGCGATCTTGGCTTCGGTGGTGGCGCGGTCTTCGGGATGCAGGCGTGCGGCCCAAACGTCGTAGGTCGGCACGATTTCGCCAGGCTCATAGCCTTCCATGCGGAAATGTTCGTCAGACCAGGTGAGTTCGCCGCTTTCGACGTTCCAGTCCCACAGACCCACCCTGCCGATCTCGCTCGCTACACGCAGCATCTGCGCACCGTGCGAAAGCTGCTGTTCGACCTGGCGCCGGGTGGTAATGTCGGCTGCCATGCCGAACCATTCTGCAATCTCGCCGTCATCGCCCAGCACCGGAACGGCGCGCGATGATAGCCATTTGAGCGCGCCTTGCGCTGTGACCACGCGATGCTCGATCTCGATCGGCTGGCGATTGCTGATGGCGGCGGCGACTGCGGCCTGCACCGCTGCGCGGTCGCTATCGAGAACAAACGCTTCGATCCAGTTGGTTGCCGCACCGGGATTCCCCAACAGATCCCTGCCGCCGACCTGCTGCATTTCGGTGGCGTCAGGATTCATCTGAAAGATCAGATCGGACGTCGCCTCAATCAACGAATGCAGCCGATTTTCACTGTGGCGCAGTGCCATTTCCATCGCCTTGCGCTGCCCGACGTCCTCAAACAGGATTCCCAGCTGGTAGGGCGCCTGCTCACCGATCGGGAAGGCAAAGACATCGAACCAACGCCCCATGGCGCTGGACTCGCTCTCAAACCGTTCTGCGACACCGCCCATTGCGATGCGGCCATAAATGGCGGGCCAATGGTCTTCGATATCGGGCTGCAAGGCGCGCATTGTCTTGCCGATCGGATCGATCAGGCCGGTGTGGCTGACAAAGGCGTTGTTAGCTTCCACGAAGCGGTAATCGACGGGCGTGCCCTTATCGTCGAAGATCACATCAATAATGCAGAACCCTTCGTCGATGGCATCGAACAGAAGCTTGTACCGCGCATCGGCCTCGCGACGGCGTTCGCGAGCGAGGTGTTCGCTGGTTACATCGCGCACCCGCGCCAGAACCGCACCATATTCGCCATGTGCCAGGGGCGTCAGCGAAACCTCGAACAAGCGCGGTTGGTCCGGGTCTTCCTGCGTGACGACCTGTGACGTTTTGCTGGAAAGCGCGCGATGGAAATGATCCGACCACTGCTGCGCCACTTTGGGAAAACGCGCGCGCAGCGACATCCCGGCAAGGTCGTCTACTTGGAGCAATTGGCAAAAGGCGGGATTGGACGAAAGATAGCGCCAATCGCATCCAGCATCGTCAGCACCGCCGAGCGGTTCAAGAATGCAGGCAGCGTCAGGCAAGGCCGAGAAGGCGGTAATAAAAAGGCTGTCTTGCGTCTTGTCCGGAAAATCCGACATCAATATGCCTTGTAGACTCAATCGCATGGGCGACGGGGCAGTTCGCCATGTTAATAGCAGGTGTTTTAGATGAAGGCACCCTGTCGGCACTAACGCACGATAGGGACGCAATACCCTGCGGCGGCGACAACGCCGCCAGATCTTTTGTCCCTGAAGGAGTATTTATGCGGTTCATTCTCAGCCTGCTCGCCATCGGCGGCGCTGCCTATGCGCTTACCCGCAAGGCGGGCCGCAGCGCGTCTGGAAATGCGGCCTACGCCGATGGCCAGCCGCGCAAAGCCCACGACGATGTTCGCGATGCCGGGCCCGATGCTATGCGCGATCCGCCGAGCGGCCGTTGGTCAGAGGTGGACCAGGCCAGCGATCAGAGTTTCCCGGCCAGCGATCCTCCCGGCAATTACTGACGGGCATCGCGACCAGCACGCCGCCGTGCACGTCCGATCCGGTTTGCAAGGCGTCCAGTCGCACATTTCCGATGCATGAGCCTTAACCAGGACAGCAATGGGTATTATACAACCGCGTTTGAGGCGGCTGTCATCATGCCTCCCTCATCAGGGAATATAGAATTATGGCATCTTTGACCGCCGCGGGGACAGAGCCGCTTTTCCGATTGCTCAATTGCTTCATGCCGCTGGATCAGGCGGACCGTGAGGCGCTGACGGTGCTCGAAGCGGGCCAGATGCTGTCGTGCGATGCGCGTAGTGACATCGCGCGCGAAGGCGAGAACCCGTCAGTTGTGCGCCTGCTGGTTTCGGGTTGGGCGTGCCGTTACAAGGATCTGCCCGATGGCCGGCGGCAAATCGTCGGGTTTTTTCTGCCCGGCGATTTCTGCGATCAGAATGTCTATATCCTGAGCCAGCTTGACCATTCGATCGGTGCATTAACGCATGTCCGGTATTACGAAATCGCGCCGCACCAGATCAAGGATGTGATCGACCCGCGTCCGAACCTGCTTCGCGCCTCGCTTTATCATGAACTGGTGTCCTCGGCGATTCAGCGCGAATGGCTGCTTTCCATCGGGCAACGCTCTCCGGTGGAGCGGCTGGCGCATCTGTTTGTGGAACTTTACTACCGTCTGCGGGCGGTCGGCCTGGCGACCGGGCTGACCTTCGATTTCCCGCTGACGCAGAACCATTTGGCCGAAGCCAACGGCGTCAGTGTAGTGCACATCAACCGGACGTTGCAGGAAATGCGGCGCGAAGGATTGATCGAGCTTAGTGACCGGCAGTTGCGGATTATCGACCTTGAACGGTTAAAGCGCGTGTCGATGTTCAATCCCAATTACCTGCATTTCAACCGGGCCTGACCGGCCATGCGACTGACATGATATTGAGCGAGCCAATCGCCGCAATGGTGGCGGATGAAGCCCGACTGATCGCCATGATTCAGACGCTCGGTGTGGTGCTGGTGCTGGTGGTTGCGGCGCTGGTGGCCCACCGATTGTTTGTGTTCGTTGCCCGCCGCATAACCCAGCGCACACGCACGCAGAGCGACGAATTGCTGCTCGACCATCTGGCTAAGCCGCTGCGTTGGATCATGGTAGCACTGGCGCTGAACGGGCTTGATCAGATCGCCACATCCGACACCGCGCTGGCCGGCTGGATCATCAGCGCAACGCGCGTGGTGATGCCGGTGTTGTGGGGTATGATGGCCATCGCGCTGATCCGCTTTGCCAAGCGGTATATCGACAAAACCTCAGACATCGATGTCGAGGATAACCTCGGTGCGCGCCGCCGCCGCACGCGCGCCGATATTCTTGCACGCATTGCGGTGGTCATCGTGATCGTCATCAGTGCCGGTCTGATGCTGTTGAACATTCCGGCGGTGCGCGAAATCGGCGTTGCGCTGGTTGCCTCGGCGGGTCTTGCAGGTCTTGCGGTAGGGGTTGCGGCGCAGCCCCTGCTCAAGAATATCGTGGGCGGTTTCCAGCTGGCTTTTACCGAGCCCGTGCGGATTGATGACGTGATCGTCTATCGCGGCGAATGGGGCCGGATTGAGCAGATCGGCTTGACCTATGTGGTGCTGCGCATCTGGGATCAACGCCGCCTGGTGATCCCAGTGTCCAAACTGGTCGAAGAGCCGATCGAGAACTGGACCCGCCAGACCAGCGATCTGCTGGGCGCGGTGTTCATCCATGTCGATCATGCCGCCGACATCGCGGCCTTGCGCGACATTGCGCTGAACGCGGTGCAGGGGCATCGCCTGTGGGACGGGCGGGTCGCCGCGCTGCAAGTCACCGACATGACGGCACAGACATTGGAGCTGCGGGTTTTGATGAGCGGGCGCAACGGTTCGGAATTGTTTGATTTGCGGTGTGATGTGCGCGAGGCCGTGGTGCGCGCTCTGGCCGAAACACTGCCCCGCTCATTGAACCGCAACCGGGTGACGCTCGATGCGACGGAGACAGAGCTATGATCGACTGGGTGACTATCATCGGCACAGTCGGCGCTTGCGCCTCGGTTGCGAGTTTCACTCCGCAAGCTTGGAAGATCATTCACGAACGCTCGACACAGGGCCTGTCGCTGGCGATGTTCGCGCTGACGGCGCTGGCTTTCGCGGCATGGACTGCTTTTGGATTTCTGAAGGGCGAATGGACGCTGGTTATTCCCAACGCGATTTGCCTGTGCTTTGCGCTATTCATTCTCGGCATGATCGCATTGCCGCAACGCGAGAAAGAAGAAGTGGCCCAAGCGATCGACCCGGAAAAATAGCGGCCCCGCCGATAGGGCAGGGCCGCTGGATTTGTCTCAGTAAGTCACGCCATAGTAGGAATAGACCTGCTGACCATAACCGTCGTTATAATCCGGTTCGTTATTGTCGGCATAGCGCGGCGCATCTTCCAGACGATCCTTGTCGAGATCGACCACATAACCGCCCTGATCGGTGCTGTAATTGAGCATCTTCCAGGGAATGGGGTAATAATCGGCGCCGATGCCGAGGAACCCGCCAAACTGCATCACAGCATATTCTGCCTGGCCCGAACGCTTGTCGACCATGAAATTGTTCACGTTGCCAAGCCGTTCGCCTGTCATATTGTAGACAGCGGTGCCTTCGACCTTGTTTGACGCGATGAGATCGCGGGTTTCGTCGGTGTTGATAGTATCAGCCATGGGAATCTCCTCCGTATTAGGCAGGACAGATCTTGTGGCTTGGGGGGGCAGCGCGGCACTCACATACATCAACAGGCGCCGTCAGTTCCCACGAAGCGCCTTGTGGATGCGACAGACCTTCAGGACCGCGATGCGCTGCGGCTAGACCCACGTCAGGCTGCGCCAGACTCCTTCCAGCCTGATTTAGCCCCATGTTTCACGTGGAACAGGTGAGCGTCTGGACGCTCTCAGACCCTGGCCGCTTCACGTAGCGTGATAAGGTCGCCGATATCAGCAACGGCCAGGGCGTGAGACGCGATCATATCGCTAATATCATCGATCCGCGCCATTTCGCCATCGTCGCGCAGGATCGAACAGATCACTGCGGCATCGCCGGCGCCCGCAAGACGCGCAAGGTCAATCGCCGCCTCGCAAGCCGCTGCGCGGTCGAGAACGCCGCCGCTTTGCGCGATCAGCGGGAAGACATGGCCGGGGGAGTGGATGTCCGCTGACGTTGCGTTATCGGCGATTGTCACTGCGATGGTATGGGCGCGGTCGGCCGCGGAAATGCCGGTGGAGACGCCATGCCCTGCCTCGATCGAGCGGGCGAAGGGCCGCCCGGTTTGGCGTGCTGTGCCAGGGTTTATGAGACTGAGGCCAAGCTGCGCTGCCCGCTCGGGCGTGACCGCAAGACAGATCAACCCGCGCCCGTGGGTGGCCATGAAATTGATCGCTTCGGGCGTGACATGGCGGGCGGCGATCATCAGATCGATATCGCCGCCGCGCAGCTGATCGCCCGAAATCACAACGATCCGCCCCGCCGCAATGGCCGCCAGCGCCGCGTCCAGCCCAGCGCCGCTCACGCCAGATCCCTTCCCGCCGCGAAGCTTCTGGCGCCCAGCACCACCTGCTTGCCAACGAGCTCCAACTGACCCCGCGCGCGTTCATCCAGACACTCGCCATCGGGCGAGAACAGCCCGCGATAGGTGCGGATCGTCGCGCCCATCGGGGTCGGCCAGCCGCGCAGGGCATGGGTGATCGCCCGCATCGTCAGCAGCGTCGACATCGACGCCTGATCGCCGAACGCAGTGGCAATCAGACCGACCGCGCGGCCATCGAGATAGGGGCGTTCGTCCCGCGACAGGTCTTCGAGGTAATCGAGTGCGTTCTTGACCATCCCGGATATGGTGCCGTGATAGCCCGGTGCTGCGACCAGCAAACCATCCGCCGCGCGCACCGCTGCGACCATCTCTGCCCCTTGCGAGGGATCGTGCAGCGGGCCGAGATAATGGGGCAGGGCGGTGAGATATTCGCCGCCGAACACCGTCACTTCGGCCCCGCCTTCAGCCGCGATGCTGGCGGCCAGACGCAAGGCCTGCTCGGTCGACGAACCGGGATTGACCGTGCCGCCAAGGGCTACAATGCGGGTCATGCGGGGGTGATCCTTTCGGTGATATAGCCAGCAAGATGCGCCGTCTGCGCGTCCGTGAAATGCAGGCCAAGCTTGGTACGCCGCCACAAGACATCTTCGGCCGTGCGCGCCCATTCGTGCTCGATGAGATGGTTGACCTCGGCAGCGGACAGTCCGTGGCCGAAATGCTCGCCAAGGTCTGCGAGTGATGCGGCATGGCCAAGAATGGTTGCGGCGCTTGTGCCGTAAAGGCGGATCAGACGTGTCGCTTCGGCTCCGCCCAGGAAGGGATAGCGCGCTGCCAGATCGCGGGCAAGTTCGGGCGCCTGGAAACGGCCGAAATCACCGCCGGGCAAGGGAGCCTTGCCGGTCCAGTCGCTGCCGCCCAACACCGGCAGGAAGGGCGCAAGCTGGTCAATCGCCTCGGCGGCGAGCTCGCGGTAGGTGGTAATCTTGCCGCCGAACACGGACAGCAGCGGTGCCGTGCCGTCGCTGCCGCCGTCGCATTCAAAGCTGTAACCGCGCGTCGCCGCCTCAGGCTTGCCTGAACCGTCGTCAATCAGCGGGCGGACCCCGGAATAGGTCCAGACCACATCAGCAGGGGTGACGGGTTTGCGGAAATATTCCGAAGCGCCCGCGCACAGATAGGCGATTTCCTCTGCACTGGCGCGCACCTCGTCGAGGCTGCCGTCGTGATCGACATCGGTGGTGCCGATCAGGGTGAAGTCCTGTTCGTAGGGGATGGCAAAGAAAATGCGCCCGTCCGGCAGTTGAAAGAAATAGGCAAATTCGTGATCGAACAGCTTGTTCACCACAATATGCGATCCGCGAACCAGCCGCATCTTCTGCGCAGAAGGCTCGCCCGCGCGGCCCAAGAGATCGAGCACGCGCGGGCCTGCGGCGTTGACCACGGCGCGGGCATGGAAGGCCTCGTCGCCCGCTGCAATCCGCCAGTGATCGCTGTCTCGGGAGAGCGCCGTGACCTCGCAGCGCGTGCGCACGACGGCCCCGCGGTTCGCCGCATCGCGAGCGGTTAGCACCACCAAGCGCGCATCGTCCACCCAGCCATCGGAATAGGCGAAGGCGCGGGTGTAATCGGGCTTGAGCGGCGCACCAGCTGGATGGCGCGCAAGGTCGACGCTTTTGGCCGACGGCAGATATTTGCGCCCGCCGATGTGATCATACAGGAACAGGCCCAGCCGCAGCAACCAGCGCGGGCGCAGGCCGGGGCGGTGCGGTAGGATAAAGCGCAGCGGCCAGATGATGTGCGGCGCGATCCCCCACAGCACCTCGCGCTCTGTCAGTGCCTCGCGCACGAGGCTGAACTCGTAGTGCTCGAGATAGCGCAAGCCGCCGTGAATCAGCTTGGTGGAATTGGACGAGGTGCCTTCCGCCAGATCGCCACGTTCGAGCAGCAGCACCTTAGCGCCGCGTCCTGCCGCGTCGCGCGCGATCCCGGCGCCGTTCACGCCGCCACCGATCACCGCAAGGTCGAACATGGCTGTTTCAGAGTCGGGCATCAGATCATCCACCATGCAAAGCCCAGCGCGGTTCCCAGCGAGGCAATAGTCGCCGCCAGCACCGGCATCACCGAACGCCAGCCGAGCCCGAGCAGCAGGTCGGTGCGCGTCCGCATCGCTGTGGCGGTGACGGCCAGAAGCAGCAAGGCTTTTGACGCTGTCAGCGCGTGCCCAGCCAGATTGGCGGGCAGGGTGACCACGGAATTGACTATTACCAGCACAAGGAACGCCAGAATGAAGCCCGGCAGCAGGGGGACCCGCGCTTTTCCGGTCTCTTCAGGCAGAGGCTGCGCTCGGGCGATCCACAGCGCGGCGAGCGTCACCGATGGCGCGAGCAGGGCAACGCGGGTCAACTTCACCACGGTCGCTTGCGCGCCGGCTGCGTCGGACACGGCAAAACCTGCGCCGATCGCCTGCGCCACGTCATGAATGGACGCGCCGACGAGGAAGCCTGCCTGCGCATCGGTAAAGCCGAGCATCCGGGTCAGCGGCGGATAGGTGACAAGCGCAATGGCGCTGGCTGCGGCCAGGATGACCAGCGTGAGGGTGAAGAGCGATTGGTCGATCCGTTCTCGCCCGATCACACCGTACAGAGCCAACGCCGCCGATGCGCCGCAGATCGCGGTTGACCCGCCGCCAAGGATACCGACGGCGGCGCTTTGCCCCGTGAGACGCGCAGCGGCGAGCGCGGCGATCAACGCGGACATCATCACAAGTGCCAGGCCCATGAACGGTACCGCCCCCATTGCGAGGACCTGCATGACCGTGACCTGCACCCCCAGCAGCACGATCCCGGCGCGTAGGCCGTGGCGCGACACCCAATCGAGGCCTTCATGCGTGCGCGGATCGCTCGCGGCGAAGTTCAGCGCAAGGCCGATCAGCAGCCCTGCCAGAATGATCGGCACACTGTAGTTCTGGCTGAGCCAAGCCGCAGCAGCCCCGGCGATGGCGCAGATGGCAACGCCGGGTATGAAGCGCGACAGCGGCTTGCGGGTGCGGGGCTCGGCCGCAGCGGCTGTGTCGGCCAGCATGATCTCGCCGAACAGATCGCCGGCGAACGCCTCGAAATCGGGGGTGGACCCTCGCTTCATGCCGGTGCAGCCTTGCCCATCGCCTGCGCGGCGAACCCTTGTCGCGGCGCTTCTGTCTTACGGTGTCATAACCCTAACCCGCGCCGCTTCCCATTGCAACCGCGCGTGCGTTCAATCCGCTGCGAGAGCGGCGTCTTCCGGGCGGCGGATATCGGGCAGCAGCCATTGGAACCATGCCAGGGCGACAAGATAGGATGAAGCGGCAAAGATGAACAGCGGAACGAAGCCCAGCCCCGCATCCAGCACGCGGCCGGTCACAAGGCTGATCGCGACGCCGCCCATGTTGCCCATGAACGCGCCGAACGCCGTCACCCGCCCGACCT
Source organism: Sphingomonadales bacterium (assembly GCA_009995225.1). Taxonomy (GTDB): domain Bacteria; phylum Pseudomonadota; class Alphaproteobacteria; order Sphingomonadales; family Sphingomonadaceae; genus Erythrobacter. The sequence continues at coordinate 38,849 of JAACPW010000008.1, forward strand.
TCGCATTGGGGACCACATCGGTGATGGTCGAGAACAGCGAGAGCGAGAAGCCCTGGTGTCCGGCCATGACCAGCCCGATCATGCAGGCAACCGGCCAAAAGGCATTCAATTCCAGCACCAGCGGCAAGGGCGCAACCAGCAGGGCGGAGACAAGCATCACGCTCTTGCGCACACGGTTGGGGCTGACGCCGCGCTCCAGCAGCTTGGTCGAGACCCAGCCTGCCAGCAGCGCACCAAGCCCCGATCCGGCGAACGCGATGGCCAGCGGCAGCGCCAATTCGAGCGTGGTGAGACCAAATTCCTTGCGGTAATAATCGGCCAGCCAGAAATTGATGAACCACCATGTCATGTCCGACAGCGCCTTCGCGCCGACGATCGCCCAGGTCTGGCGGTTGGCAAGGATCGGGCCATAAGCCGCGCTGTTCGCGCTATCGGCCGGTGAAGCGGTAACCGTGCGCTCCCGCAATTGCGCCACACCGCGCGCCAGCCAGATCCACGCCAGCAGCGAAATGAATCCGCCAATACCGCCTGCCACCAGCGCCCCGCGCCAGCCCACCGTCAGCGCCAGCGCCGGGATTACGAAAGGCATCGCAATTGTCCCCGCCCCTGCCAACATGGTGGCAAAGCCGAAGGCGAAGCTGCGCTGGTCGGGCGGGAACAATGTGGCGACGGTCTTGATTGTTAGCGGGGTCTGCACCGCCTCGGTCACGCCAAGACCCACGCGGGCGGCGACGACCTGCGCGGTGGTGATCGCCCAGCCGTGCGCCATGGCCGCAAGGCTCCACGCCGCCGCGCCGACCTGCATCGAACGGTTCACGCCCAGCCGATCAACCAGCCAGCCGGTGAACAGAAACGCAAAGGCGGCCGAAAACTGCGTCACTGCGGCCAAATCACCGAAGTTGCTGTCGCTCCATCCGAAATCGGCCATCATGTCGGGCTTGAGGATTGCGATGATCGGACGGTCCATCGCGTTGAACACACCTGCGACGCACAGCACCGTGAACAGCGACCAACGCAACCGGGCGGACAGGATCGGGGAAGATTGGGCCATCATCGGCTCCTCATCAGCAAAATGCAGGCCAGCACAAGGCCAGGCTATCATGCGAAGGGCCGCCGGATCGCTCCGACGGCCCTTTCTTGTTTGTTATGACCTGAAGGGGCGCATCACATCCGCGCGCGCAGGCTGACGCCGAAGTAACGATCCGCATCGCGCGGGATTTGCAGGCGGCGCTGGTTCTCGATGTTGAGCAGCACGTAGCTTTCATCGGTGATGTTGCGCGCATGGAAAGTGATGCGATACTTGTCCTCAATATCGGAGAAGCCGATCGAGGCATTCCAGATCCCGTAAGGATCAATCCGGGTCGCGGGATTTTCGCCGAGGTCCGAAAACTGCGTGCTGGTGTGGCGGAAATCGGTGTTGAGATACATCACCGCTGCATCGCCCAGATCCCTCGTGTAGTCTGCACCCACGGTATAGACGAACTTGGGGGCGAGCGGCAGCTGCGTCCCGTTCTGGGCGTTGGGCGCGTTGGTCAGCGGGTTGGGGTTGAATTCCTTGACCCGTGCATCAGCGTAGGCGGCGCTGGCGCGCAAGTTCAGACCATCGACTGCCGAAACCACGAGGTCGGCTTCGAAGCCTTCGGACTTGACCGTCCCGGCGTTGGTCAGGTTCGATACCGTCGCGCCGTTGATCAGGACGAAGTTGTTCGCCTGGAACCCGTCATATTCGACCGTGAAGGCCGCCAGATTCAATTGCACCCGGTTGTCGAGAAACTGCGACTTCACCCCGATTTCGAAACTGTCGGACAGCTCTTCGTTGATCGGCACAGCGTTGTTCGGCGCGGTGTGGTTGAAGAACACGTTGAACGCCGGGCCTTTGTAACCGCGCGTGTACGACCCGTAGAGCATGATGTCTTCGGTCGGCTCGAACTGGATCACCGCGCGGCCCGAGAGGTTGCCGTTGGTGGTCGATCCCGCCGAGGTGTTGGTCCCGTTGCCGCCGCCGGCGATGGTGCCGCCCGCCGGATTGCCCGACACGCCCGGCCCGGTTGCCGGCAGGCCGGTGACGGCATTGACGCCCGGTGCGCGGGTGTGGGTGTATTCGAGATCGTCCCAAGTGTAGCGCAGGCCGCCGGTCAACGAGAGCTGCTCAGTGAAGCGATAGGTCGCCTGGCTGAACACCGCAAAGTTTTGCGAACGCACCTCGCTGCGCGAGGTCGCGGTCGGGAACAGGGTGTTCACGCGGTCTGCAAGGTTGCAGGGCCGTGCGCCGGTGCGCGGGTCGACCGGCAGGGTCGAGGTGGCGCAGGTGACGTTGTTGCGGGTAAAGTCCTGCGTGTTGTCCGACTGCCAGGCAAACACGCCGGCCTGATAGAAGAACGGCTGGGTCTGATCAGATGCGATGCGGATTTCGGCTGAAAGCTGCTCGGTCCGCACCACGCCGTCATCGTGCAGCTCGCCCACGCCCACCAGTGCGCGCGGCAGGAAATCGCCTTCACGCTGCTCGCGGTTGAACCAGTTGCGATAGCCCAGAACGGCGCTCAGGGTGTGGGTATCACTGATCTCGAAATCGCCCGCGGCGGTCAGGCTCCACTGTTCGTCATTGGTCTGCGTTACGAGGTTGTGATTGACGAAACGCTGGTCCTCGCCAAGCGCCACGCCGTTCGGCAGGTTCAGTTCGGCATCCTGCTGCGCGCCGCGGCTGGCGCCGGTCACATCGGCGCAGCAATCGTCATTCGCCTTGTAGTAATCGGCGATCAGGCGAACGGCATTGGCGCCGTCATCATAATCCATGATCCCGCGCACGCCGTAACGTTCGTAACCATTGACCTTGTTGTTGGTGCCGCCATTGATGTTGGTGATGTTGCCATCATAGCTGCCATAAAAGCCGGTAAGACGGGCGCTGAGGTTTTCGCCAAGCGGGCCAGACAGCGCGGCGCGCAGCCGATATTCGTCGCCCTCGAAATAATCGGCGTTCACTTCGGCCTCGAGGGTGTCGGTGCCACCCTTCGATACGATGTTGACGAGGCCAGCCGAGGCATTGCGACCGAACAGCGTGCCTTGAGGCCCGCGCAGCACTTCAAGGCGCTGGATATCGACCAGGTCCATGAAGGCCTGTCCCGAACGCGACAGGACAACGCCGTCGACAACGGTGGACACGGATGGCTCGGCCGCGACCGAGAAGCTGATGGTGCCGACGCCGCGCATCACGATCGCGCTGTTGGCGCTGGTGGTGCCCTTGCGGAAGGTCACCGACGGGATCACGGTCGAGATGTTTTCAAGACTGAAGACGACGGCTTGTTGCAGGCGGTCGCCCGAAACCGCGGTAATCGCGATCGGCACGTCCTGCACATTTTCCTCGACTTTTTGTGAGGTTACGATGATCTCTTCGACCTGCGCCATAGCCGGCGCGGTGTGGATCAACGCCAGCGAACTGGCAGAAAGGGCAAGTGCCCTCAGCGCGAATCGCTGCGCAATACGGGTGGTGGCCGGCATATCATTCTCTCCCCTGCATCGTGATCGGTTCATTCGGGCAATGGCCAAAGCCATCGCTCGTGGGTCGATCTTTCGCTGTTCGGGTTGCGCTGTCCGCCGCGATCTGTCAAGCGGTGTCATAGTGGGTTACGGGATATCCCGCTGCTTGATCGAGGGGCTGGAATGGTGCGGCTGACGCCATGCGAGGGCGGATTTGACTTGGCATTGGCCGGGTGCGCTTTGCTGCGTCATCGCCCGGAATATCCTGCAATTTCGGTGGCTTCGGGTGACCCGCGGGTCGTCATGGTGCGTGGCAACTTCCGCCTGTCCGACGATGCTGTGACCGCGCAGCCACTATGCGTGGCAGAAGTGGACGATGCCGGGCAATGGACGCTATCGACCGCTGATGGCAGCGCGAAGGTGTCCGTCGCGCTTGCGCGGGATGCATCGCGCCTCACTGTGGCGGCACTTTGCAGGCATGACCGGCTGACGATCGATGTCACGCTAGGCTCTGACGACATCTTGTGGGGCGGGGGCGAACAGATGAGCTATCTCGCCCTGAATGGCCGCACCTTCCCGATCTGGACCAGCGAGCCGGGCGTGGGCCGTGAACCTGGTACGCCGCCGACCGATCAGGCAAGCGCCGATGGATCCTTTGCGGGCGGGGATTACTGGACCACCAATTATCCCGAACCCACGGTGCTGTGTTCGGCAGGATGGGCGCTGAGCCTTGCCAATGCCGACTATGTCGAACTGGACGCGACCCAGCCGGGTCGGCTGCGCATCAATGTCTGGTCGGGCACAGTCCGGATCGACCTGTTTGAAGGTGAGCCCGCCGATCTCACCCGGCAATTGGCAGGCCGTTTCGGCGCACGCCCCGCACTCCCCGATTGGGCGCTGGGCGGCGCCATCGTCGGGCTCAAACAGGGCGCGGCCAGCTTCGACCGGCTTGAAGCCCTGATCGATGCCGGCGCGATGGTCAGCGGCCTTTGGTGTGAAGACTGGGTCGGTATCCGCGAAACCAGCTTCGGGCGCCGCCTGTTCTGGGATTGGCAGTGGAACGCCGACCGTTATCCGGATTTGCCCGCGCGCATGGCAGCGTTAAAGGCGCGAGGCATCCGCTTCCTTGGCTATGTGAACCCCTATCTCGCGGTCGATGGCCCACTCTATCCCGAGGCCGCTGCCAAGGGCTATTTCGCCAAATGCCTGGATAGCGATGAACCCTACGCGGTCGATTTTGGCGAGTTTTACGCAGGCGTGGTCGATTTCACCAATCCTGCCGCGTGCGATTGGTTTGCCGAAGACGTGATCGGCCAGCGAATGCTCGATTTCGGGCTGGATGGCTGGATGGCGGACTTTGGCGAATATCTCCCCACTGATTTGCGCCTGCACGATGGCGACCCGATGGAGGAACACAACCGCTGGCCGGTGCGCTGGGCCGAAGTTAACGCCCGCGCCGTTGCGTCACGCGGGCGCACGGGCGACGTGCTGTGGTTCATGCGCGCTGGCCATACGGGCGTGCAGGCGCATTGCCCCTTGCTGTGGGCAGGCGACCAGTCGGTCGATTTCAGCCGCCATGACGGTATCGGCACGGTCATCACCGCTGCGCTTTCGTCCGGGCTTGTCGGCAATGCCTTCAGCCACTCGGACGTCGGTGGCTATACCAGCCTGTTTGGCAATGTCCGCACACCGGAACTGATGCTGCGCTGGTACGAACTGGGCGCCTTCAGCCCCGTGATGCGCACGCATGAAGGCAACCGGCCGGACGACAATCTCCAGATCGACAGCAATGCCGAACTGATCGCCGGATTTGTGCGCTGGAGCAATGTTCATACCGCACTGACGCCCTATCTCCGTCATCTCGTTGCCGAGGCACAGGCCACCGGCCTTCCGGCGCAGCGGGCGGTGTTTCTGCACTATCCCGAAGACCGCGAAACCTTCACCATACAGGACCAGTTCCTCTATGGCAGGGACATGATGGTGGCACCCGTGATCGAAGCAGGGGCGAATATGCGAAAGGTCTATCTTCCGGACGGCGCATGGCGGCACGTGTGGAGCGGGCAGGACTTCGCCCCTGGGTGGCACGATGTCGCAGCGCCGCTGGGCGAGCCGCCTGTGTTCTATCGACCGGACAGCGCCTTTGCGCCGCTGTTCGCGAGAATCCCCAAATGAGCCGCGCCAATATCAAGGATGTGGCCGCCCGCGCGGGCGTGGCGGTGAAGACGGTCAGTCGCGTCCTGAACGGCCATCCCTATGTCAGCGAGGCGCTGCGCGAGAAGGTCGAGACAGCGATGGCCGATCTCGATTACCGCCCTTCCGTTGCGGCCCGCATACTTTCGGGGGCAAAGTCCCATCAGATCGCGCTGATTTACGACAATCACAGCCCCTATTACATGTTCCAGATCCAGAAGGGCTGCTGGGACGTGTGCCACGAAAATGGCGTTCGCCTGCTGGCACAGCCCGTGGATGTCGCCGACCCCCGCGTCGGCGATCAGGTGCGCGGGCTGGTGACCGAGACACACGTCGACGGCATCATCCTGTCATCGCCCGTCACCGATTGCGTGTCCGTGCTGCGCGCGCTGGAGGGGATGGACGTGCCCTTCGTGCGGATTTCGCCGGGCACCAATCATGCGCTGACATCATCGGTGTTCATGGACGATGCCCAGGCCGCCGATGACATGACCACGCACCTCATCAATGCCGGCCATCGCCGGATCGGCTTCATCAAGGGCCACACCAATCACATGGCGTCCGACGACCGGTTGTTTGGTTACCGCCGCGCGCTGGACCGGGTCGGCATCCCGTTTGAACCGCAGATGGTGGTCGACGGCAAATTCGATTTCGATTCCGGCGTGGCGGGCGCGCGCGTCTTGCTCGACCTGCCTGACCGGCCGACCGCGATCTTCGCTTCGAATGACGATATGGCCGCAGGTGTGCTCGCCTTGGCGCATGACCGGGGGATTGCAATTCCGGCTGATCTGTCCGTCGCCGGCTTCGATGATACCACACTGGCCCGGACCGTCTGGCCGCCGCTTACCACCATCCGCCAGCCGATGGCCGATCTGGCGCGCACCGCTACCCAGATCCTGATTGCAGGTGGAGACATCACCCATAAACGCTTGCCCCATGACCTTGTCGAGCGCGCTTCGGTCGCTCCGCCAAAGAAGACCCAATGAGGAACCCCGCATGAGTGAATTGCCCCTGCCGCCCGAGTCCCGTGTTCTTGGCCGCCACCTTGGCGCAGGCGGGATCGAAGTCTCCCCGCTCGCATGGGGGATGTGGCGTCTGGCCGACAATGGCCGCAGCGCCGCCGATGCGGCTAAGCTGGTTCACGCCGCGCTCGATGCCGGGATCACCTTCCTCGACACCGCCGACATCTATGGTTTCGATGGCAACGGCGGCTTTGGCGATGCCGAAGTGCTGCTGGGCGAAGTGCTGGCGGCGGAGCCCGGTTTGCGGGACCGTATGGTGCTGGCCACCAAGGGCGGCATCCTGCCGCCGCTGCCATACGATCAGAGCGCGGATTATCTGCGCAAGGCTATCGACGATTCGCTGGCACGGCTGAAGGTTGACAGCGTTGACCTTTGGCAGATTCACCGTCCCGATATTCTCGCGCACCCGCAAGAGACGGCGCGCGTGCTGGATGATGTCGTGGCAAGCGGCAAGGTGCGCAGCCTTGGCGTGTCAAACTTCACCATTCATCAGACCGCCGCGCTCAATCACCTCCTCGGCACCAAGCTGGTAACGACCCAGCCCGAAATCAGTGCGCTGCGTATCGACTGCTTCGAGAATGGCGAGCTGGACCAGGCGATGATGCTGGGCCTGACTCCGATGGCATGGTCGCCGCTGGGCGGCGGCAGGCTTGCGGTGCCGGAAACGCCGCGCGACAAAGCGGTGGCTGCCGCGCTAGATAGCGTGGCAGAGGCACAAGGCGTGTCGCGCACGGTCTGCGCCTATAGCTGGCTGATGGCGCACCCCGCCGGGATCATCCCCATCATCGGCTCACAGAATGCCGAGCGGATCGCGGAAAGTGCCGAGGCGCTCAAGGTCCGCTGGACCCGCACGGATTGGTACGCGGTTCTGGTCGCCGCGCGGGGCGTTCCGCTGCCCTGACGCTCACACCTCCCCCCGTTCGGGCTGAGCTTGTCGAAGCCCTGCCTTTCTTGAGGTTCGGTTGGTGAGGCGAAGCAAATTGCAGCCCTTCGACAAGCTCAGGGCGAACGGAAATTGGGATGGGAATGACGCAATGACTGAACAGCAACAATGCGAAATCGCGTGGTTTTCCGCGCTGTGCGACGATGATTACGAGTTTCTCGGCGTTCCAGATCCCTACCTGCAATCGAGCTGGGAGCATTGCCGCAATATCGTGCTGCGCGCCGAAGAGGGCGGGTTTGACAACATCCTGCTGCCTTCGGGCTATCAGCTTGGCGTTGACACCACGATCTTTGCCGCCGCCGTCGCGACGCAGGTCAAGCGCATCAAGCTGCTTTGGGCGACCCGCATGGGCGAAGACTGGCCGCCGCAACTGGCGCGCCGGATCGCGACACTTGATCGCATCCTCGGGCCCAACGCGGCGGGTACCGGCGGGCGGCTGAACGTCAACATCATCTCGTCTGACATGCCGGGCGAAAAGATCGAAAGCGCACCGCGCTATCGCCGCGGCACCGAGATCATGAAGATCGTCCGCACGCTGCTGAACGGCGAACACCTCGATTTTCAGGGTGAATTCTACCAACTGAAGCTTGATCCGCCGCGGATCACAACGCTGAATGGCAAGTGCCCGCCGTTCTACTTTGGCGGCCTCAGCCACGAAGCCCGCGAGTGCGCAGCAGAAGCGGCGGACGTCTACCTGATGTGGCCCGACACGATGGACAAGGTCCGCGAGAATATCGCTGACCTGAAGGCACGCGCTGCCAATTACGGTCGAACGTTGAAGTTCGGCTATCGCGCTCACGTGATTGTCCGCGAGACAGAGGACGAAGCGCGCCTTTATGCGGATCGCCTGCTTTCCAAACTCGACGATGAAGCGGGCCGCGCGATCCGCGAACAGAGCCTCGATGCCAAGAACTACGGCGTGCAGCGGCAGCAGGAATTGCGCGGGGCGGCGGATGGCGATGGCTTTGTCGAAGAGAACCTGTGGACCGGCCTCGGCCGCGCGCGTTCGGGCTGCGGGGCGGCGATTGTTGGCACACCTGATCAGGTGCTGGCGAAACTGCGCGCCTATCAGGCCGAAGGGATCGAGGCCTTCATTCTGTCAGGCTACCCCCATGCGCAGGAAGCCGATCTGTTTGCGCGCCATGTGCTGCCGCATATCGCGCACGGCCCGCTGGAACTGTAAGGCGCGCGGGGTCTGCCGTCAGCTGTCGGCAGGCTCCGCCCCGTCTCTTTCGGTCCCGTCCTCTGCGGCTTCGTCCTGTGCCGCTCCGTCCTGTGCGGGCGTGTTGGTCCGGATCACAAAGCGCACCCGCTCAATACAGGCGGTGTGGGCTTCTTCCGATGGCAGGAACTTACCCGATTGCAGCACCACTGTGCCCGCCGTGCCGAACTCCTCGGTCGGCTGGGCGGCGAGCACGCTGACATTGCCGATGCTGCCATCGCCTGCGATGTCGAAGCCCAGCACTGCCCAGCCTTCGATCTGCCGTTCATTATAGGCTTGCGGGTAGGTGAGTTTGGGCTTCGTGTCCCAGGTGCGCAGCGCATCGCAACTGCGGAAATCGGGAAAGTGTGCGTTATCCGGCGCGGCCGGGGCAGGGATGATGGCAGGATTGCTCCACCACGCCATGACGCAGCCGGTGCGCGGGCCTTCGGCCACGCGGCTTTCCCGCACAGCGCGCAGGCCCTCGGCGTCGAGATCGTAATCCCCGCTCGAAGCAATGATGCTGAGATTGGCAGGCTGGCCCGCTTCATCAATGTCGAAGCGGATCCAGTTCCATTTGCGCGCGCCGGGCTGCGGGTTGATCCGGCGAAAATCAGGATAGGCGCGTCAGCGGGGCCGGCCAGCCCACGGTGTTGCAATCGCTACCGCCCAACTGATCGCGCTGGGCGGGTGTCACGCGGAACCCCGGCACAGCGGCGATCGCGGCCAGCCTGTCGCGCCCGATCTCGGCTGCGTCGCCATAGCGCGGAGCATAGATCACGCTGCACCCGGTCTGCGGCGCATCGGCGGCAAAGCGGCTGGCGCGCAGCGATGGCATCAGATCGCGCAGCGCGGCTGCTTCGAGCAGGCCCTTGGCGTTGATGCGCACCGTCTTGGCCGCCGCATCGAAATTGGCTTCGAACTTGCCTTCGACAAAGCCGCCTTCCAACACCCTGATATCGACCGCGCGGCCTTCGGCATCGATGGCAAAGCCGATGGTCACTGGAAAATCGAGCAGCTGCTTGTCGGCGAACCGCAAATGGGGCGCGATCCATGTGGTCGCCGTCACCGCGCTGCCAGCGCAAGCGATTTCGCTCACCTCCCACGACAGCACCAGATCGCCCTTGGCGGGGGGCGCGATCTTCATCATCGTCGTGTTCATGCTGCGCGGAAAGGGCAAGGGCGCTGTGGTCACCTGCGCGGCGCTCAGAGCCGATTGCGAGAGCACGGTGCAAGCCAGCGCTGCTATGCTGGCAAGGGTGAGTTTCGTCATTGGCGTTCTCCCATGATCCTCGGCCCCCTTCCTGATACAACCTAACAAACGAAGCCGAGGCCGCAACAAGGATGAATGGATAATCAGCCATTTACACAATGGACCTCACCAAGGCATTCCTGCACATCCGCAGCGGGGCGGGCAATCGGGATTCTTCACTGCGCGCCTGCCGCCATGTCGGACACCGATTGTAAGCGCCGGCGGCGCGACTCTGGCCGGCCCCGGACTTGTCCAGACCCCTTTAGACCCAGCATAGCCCCCCTCCAGACTTGGCTTGCCCGATGTTTCTCGTGAAACCTTCCCCTACTGCATGGCCGGTTCCCGCAACGGTTCGGCAAAGCTGGCGCAATTGCCTCTTTTCCGCGTCCGCAGGCCATGACAAGACGTGTGGTAACGCACAAACCCTCGCTGGAGAGAGCACGTCATGAACCTTGAATTCACCCCGGAAGAACAGGCCTTCCGCGACGAAGTCCGCACCTTCATCGCCGAGAATCACCCCACGGAACTGGGCGATTTCGGGATGCGCGAAGATATGACGCGCGAGGAAATGGTCGCCTGGCACAAGGTCCTTGGCACAAAGGGCTGGTCGGTTCCGGCTTGGCCGGTCGAATATGGCGGCACCGGCTGGAGCCCGACTCAGCGGTACATCTGGTCCGAAGAAAATGCCCGCGCCAACACTTTCATGCCATTGCCGTTCGGCGTCTCGATGGTCGGCCCGGTGATCTACACCTTCGGCAATGAAGAACAGAAGGCCAAGCACCTGCCCGGCATCCGCAGCGGCGAAGTGTGGTGGTGCCAGGGTTACTCCGAGCCCGGCGCTGGGTCGGATCTCGCCAGCCTCAAGACCACCGCCGTGCGCGATGGCGATCACTATATCATCAACGGTCAGAAGACCTGGACGACCCTTGCCCAGCACGCCGATTGGGGCTTCTTCCTGTGTCGCACCGATTCCACCGTGAAAGCGCAGGAAGGCATCAGCTTCATCCTGATCGACATGAACACGCCGGGTGTGGAAGTGAAGCCTATCAAGCTGCTCGACGGCGGTTATGAGGTCAACGAAACCTGGCTGACCGATGTGCGGGTGCCGGTCGAGAACCTCGTCGGGCAGGAGAACAAGGGCTGGACCTACGCCAAGTTCCTGCTCGCCCATGAACGCTCCGGCATCGCCGGCGTTGCCCGCTCGAAGCGCGGCGTGGAAAAGCTGCGCGAAATTGCCGCCAACGAAACGCTGGACGGTGCGCCGCTGATCAAGGATTACGACTTTGCCAAGAAGGTGAGCCAGCTCGAAATCGATCTCGCCGCGCTCGAAATCACCGAGCTGCGCACGCTGGCAGGCGAGCAGGCGGGCAAGGGGCCGGGGCCGGAAAGCTCGATCCTCAAGATCAAGGGCACCGAAATTCAGCAACGCCTCACCGAACTGATGCTGGAAGCGGTCGGCACCTATAGCGCGCCCTATTATGGCAGCATCGCCAACGACACCGGCAGCAACGAATATGCGGTCGGCCCGGCGCACGCCCAGCACGCGGCGGCGACTTATTTCAACATGCGCAAGACCTCGATCTATGGCGGATCGAACGAGATTCAGCGCAACATCATCACCAAGATGATCCTCGGCCTGTAAGGTTGCGGACGGGAGAGACTACGTGGATTTCAACTTCACCGAAGAACAGGACATGGTTCGCGACGGGTTGTCGCGGATGGTGCGTGAACAATACGACTGGGAAACGCGGCGCAAGGCGATCGCGTCGAACGAAGGCTGGCGGCCCGAAGTGTGGGCGCAGTTGGCGGAACTCGGCATCCTCGGCATGCCGTTCAGCGAGGCCGACGGCGGTTTTGGCGGCGGCGCGATCGACGCGATGGTCATCATGGAAGAGTTCGGCAAGGGTCTGGTGGTCGAACCTTTCGTCCCCACCGTGGTCTGTGCGGGCGGATTCCTGAAGCACGGCGGCACGCAGGCGCAGAAGGATGAGCATATCGGCGGGATCGTTGCGGGCAGCAGCGTTTTTGCCTTCGCTTATGCCGAACCGCGCGGGCGGTTCGACTATGCCGACTTGGAAACCACCGCCAAGAAGGACGGCGCAGGCTACGTCATCAACGGCCACAAGGCCGTCGTGATCGGCGCGCCCTGGGCGAGCCACCTGATCGTCACCGCCCGCACCGGCGGGGAACGCCGTGATCGTTCGGGCGTCTCGGTCTTCGTGGTCGCCAAGGATGCCGCAGGTATCACCACCCGCGATTACGTGACCGTGGATGGCCGCCGCGCCGCCGAAGTCTATTTCGAAAACGTCGCAGTCGGCGCCGACGCGCTGATCGGCGGCGAGGGCGAAGGCCTCGCGCTGATCGAGCTTGTCACTGACGAGGCGATTGCCGCGATCTGTGCCGAAGCCTGCGGGGCGATGAAGGTCGCACACGCGATGACAGTCGAATATTCGCGTCAGCGCAAGCAGTTCGGCGTGCCGATCGGCAGCTTCCAGGTGCTGCAGCACCGCATGGTCGACATGTACACCGCCTATGAAACTGCCGTTTCACTGACCTATCTGGCAACCCTGCGGCTCTCCGCCGATGAGACGGAGCGCAAGCGCGCCGTCTCGGCGGCAAAGGTCGGGGTAGGGCAGTCGGCGCGGCTGATGGGGCAGGAAGCGGTCCAGATCCATGGCGGCAACGGCGTGACCGACGAATATGCCATCGGCCACTACTTCAAGCGCCTGACGATCTTCGACAGCGAATTCGGCAATGTCGATCATCACATGAAGCGCCACGTCGCGCTCGGCTGAGGCTTTCGCTGACCATGCATGAGGCCCCGTTCCCGGATATCCGGGAACGGGGCCTTTGCATTTGTGCTGTAATCATGTGCCGGCGTGCTGCGAACGGGGCTGTGTGAAAGCCGACAAAGCCACGCTTGCCCGCTTGATGGCGCTGTCGCAAGCGGGCGACAAGCAAGCCTATGCCGCTCTACTGGAAGCCTGCCAGCGCTGGCTGCGCGGCTAATACAGCCGCCGCTTGGCGCCTGCCAGCCTTGATGACCTGGTGCAGGAAACGCTAATTGCGCTCCACACAAAACGCGCTTCGTGGGATTCGTCCCGGCCGTTTCTGCCATGGCTGGCGGCGATTGCGCGCTACCGCTGGGTGGATCACCTGCGCCGCCTGTATCGTGCCAGCGAACATGAATTCCATGATGAACTGATCGGCACCGATGACGAACCGGCCATTGCCGCACGGATCAGTCTGGACCGCTTGCTCGGCCTGCTCCCGCCCGCGCAGGAGCGGGCGATCGACCTGGTCAAGATCCAAGGACTGAGCATCGCCGCGACGGGGCAGAGCGAGGCTCTGGTCAAAGTGAATATTCACCCGGGGCTGAAACGGCTTGCCCACATGATCGAGAAAGAATGACAATGTTGCGCAATTCCGACGCCCTGATTGCCGAACTGGTGGGCGGCCTTGAGCCGGTGAAGCCGCTGCGCTTTGGTGCGGGCATGGCGCTTGCCTTGGCGGCGGCAACGGCGGCAACGCTGCTGGTCATCGCGCTGTTCGGTCTTCGTGCCGATATTGCAGCGGGCCGGGTCAACGCGATGCATCTGGTGACCACCGGGCTTTACCTCGGCCTCGCACTGGCGGCGACGTCGACCGTCATCATCATGAGCCGCCCGCAGGTGGGAAGCGACCATACTGGCTGGCGCTGGGCGGCGGGCATGGCGGGAATGTTACCCCTGGCAGCACTGATCGTTGGAAGTAGCAGTGGCAGTGACGTGTCCTTGGCACAGAAGATGGATCACGGCCGGTTGTGCCTTGTCATGGGCGGATCGGCCTCGTTGGTCGTCTTTGCGACGCTGGTGTGATGGCTGCGCCGGGGTGCGCCAACCGCGCCGGACCGGGCAGGTCTGGTAGCCGGAATTGCCGCCGGGGCATTCGGCACCTTCGCCTTCGCGCTGCACTGCCCCGATAATGATATTGTCCATATCGGATTGTGGCACAGCGCGCCGGTGCTGGCGATGGCCGCGCTGGGCCGCGTGGTGGTGCCGCGCCTGATCCGCTGGTAGGCGCACGCCGTAACGCGCGCCCCCTGCTTTAGTCGCGCGGCTTGGGCTTGCCCTTGAACTTGCCGGGCGCCTTGCTGAAATGCTTCGGCTTGCCTTGCGCGGCGCCCGCTCCGGTCGGCTTGCCCTTGAAGGGGCGTGCCTGGACGGGGCCGTTAGGTTTGCCACGACGCGCGTTTTCGCGCGCGGCCACGCGTGGCGGTTCATTCGACTGTTCGATGGCGACATAGCCGCCGTTTTCCTCGCTCCCGGCGGTGGCAGCCACGGCTTCGGTGAACTTGCCTGCAATCGCGCGGGGAATCTGGAAATAGGTCTCGCCCTGCGCAATGCGGATCGCGCCGATTTCATTACGGGTGATATACCCGCGGCGGCAGATCAGCGGCATGATCCAGCGCGGGTCGGCATTCTGGCTACGACCGATGTCCATGCGGAACCATACCGTATCTTCAAATCCTTCGCGGTGACGATCCTTCTGGGCGGCGCGCTGCGCATCGACAGATTGCGCCAGCAATTCTTCCGGCTCGGGCATCGACGCGCGGTGCGCCTGCACCAGCATCGCGGCGATTTCCTGAGGGGAGCGGGTTTCGAGCAACTTGTCGGCCAGTTCGCGGTCGCCATCGGTGACTTCGACCGGCTGCATCAACTTGTCGAGCAGCCGCACGCGGTCCTGCGCGACGATATCTTCGCGGTTGGGCGCGTTGATCCATTCGGCGTTGATCTTGGCATGACGCAGCATCGATTCGACGCGCTTGCGGCGCGGGTAGGGCACGATGATGACAGCAATGCCCTTTTTGCCTGCACGCCCGGTGCGGCCCGAACGGTGCTGCAGCGTTTCGGCATCCCGCGGGATTTCCACGTGCACCACAAGGCTAAGGCTCGGAAGATCGATCCCGCGTGCGGCAACATCGGTGGCGACGCACACCCGCGCGCGGCGATCGCGCAAGGCTTGCAATGCCTGATTGCGTTCCTGCTGCGAATGTTCGCCCGAAAGGGCAACAACGCCAAAGCCGCGTTCCTGCAAGGTGGCGTGGAGGTGGCGGACATTGTCCCGCGTGGCGCAGAACAGGATTGCGGTTTCCGCTTCGTGGAAACGCAGCAGGTTGATGACTGCGTTCTCGATTTCCGGGGGGGAAACGGTCACGGCCTGATAGGCAATGTCGCCATGCCCACGCTCGCTGCCACCGGTCTGGATGCGCAGCGCATCACGCTGATAACGGCGGGCGAGCGCTTCGATCGGGCGAGGCATGGTGGCCGAGAACATCAACACCCGGCGGTTTTCAGGCGTCGCGTCGAGGATTTCTTCCAGTTCGTCGCGGAAGCCCATGTCGAGCATTTCGTCCGCCTCATCGAGCACAACTGCGGCCAGCGCCGACAGGTCAAGCGCGCCGCGTTCGAGGTGATCGCGCAGGCGTCCGGGGGTGCCAACCACAATGGTCGCGCCGCCCGCCAGTGCGCGGCGTTCGACCTGCGGGTTCATGCCGCCCACGCAGGTGGCAATGCGCGCACCGGCGGACTTGTACAGCCAGTCGAGTTCGCGCGCCACTTGCAACGCCAGCTCGCGGGTCGGGGCGATGACCAACGCCAGGGGCGCTGTGGCACGGCCCACGCGGCCATCCTCGCCCAGCACCTGATCTGCAAAGGCGAGACCGAAGGCAACGGTCTTGCCGGAACCCGTCTGCGCCGAGACGACCAGATCGCGGCCGTGGGCTTCGGGTTCAAGAACGGCAGACTGCACCGGGGTGAGCGTTTCATAGCCGCGCGTGGTCAGGGCCTCGGCGAGGCCGGCGGCTATATGGGGAAATGACATGGGGAGAAGGCTTTCAGGCAAGAGCGCCGCCACATGTGGCAGGCGGGGAGGCAAAGGGGACGTCGGACGCACGGATCAGGCTGCAAGGCCGCCTCGCGCAGAGCATCGATCCCGGGTCCATACACAGTTTTGGGGTGTTTGGCTTGCGTTTAAATTGTGCAGGCGCGCGCCAGAGCTAATCTGGCCCGGCAGCGGCGAGCATGTCCATGAGATTGCGCGCAGCCTCACGGTCTTCTTCATGGGTAAAGGCGACGTCGAGATCGGGCGCATCGCCCAGCACCATCAGCAGCGTCCACAGGGCAAAGCGTGCGCCCCGGTCCTGCGTCATGCCGAAATCGACCCGCATCCGTTCGATCCCGTCGGGCAGAGCCGCCGCATCGACGGCGGCAAGGTCGCGGGTGCCGAAATATCGGTGGAGGAGGTCAGCCATGTCCATGCGCTGCTCCCTATCGCAAGGAGCGGCGATTGCATACAGGCGGCGCGACGCACACCCTAGGCGGTGGCGCGCACCACCAATTGAGGCGGCATGACCAGGCTTTCGGTTTCCTCCCCTGCCAACCGCCGCAACAACAGATCGACCAGTCCTTGAGCGCCAGCTGCAATATCCTGCCGCACCGTGGTCAGCGGCGGAACGGTTTGGCGCGCAATCGGCAGATCGTCAAAGCCGACCAGTTTCATGTCATCGGGAACGGCAATTCCCTGGCTGCGCAGTTCGGTGAGGCACAGCGCGGCGAGCGTATCGGTCGCGGCGAAGATCCCATCGATGGTGCCCGCATGGTCGGCAAGGTGCCGGGCGATCTCTTCACTGGCACGGTCAGGTGACAGGTGGGTGCGCAGGGTAACGATCGGCGGTAGGCCGAGCCGCGCGACACTGTCCTGCGCACCGGCAAAGCGCGCGGCAAATTCGATGGCCGTGGTATCGCCCAGAAAGGCAAGGCGGGTGGCACCGGCTGCGATCAGGCGCTCTGCCGCCATTCTGCCACCCAGACGGTTGTCGGTGCCGACTACGCAATGGCGCTGGCCTTCGGTGTGGTTGCCCCACACCACCATCGGGTCGTAGCCATCGGCGACATCCTCGATCCGGTCGAACTGGTCGGACTGGCCGATTACAATCACGCCGTCGATCATGCCCGATCCGATGAAGCGATCCAGCCAGTCGGCATCCTTGCCCGGCACCACCCGGCGCAGCATCAGATCATAGCCTTCGCGGGTCAGCTCGTCCGCCAAATGCCCGAGCAACGTCATGAAGAAGGCATCGGAAATCTGCTGGCGGGTGTCATGGCCCAGAGGGATGACCACGCCGATTACGTCGGTTTTCTGCCGCCGCAAGCCGCTGGCCATTTGGTTGGGCCGAAAGCCATGTTCGCGGGCGATGGCCTGGATTTTCGTGCGGGTCTCTATGTTGACGAGGCTTTTGCCCGCCAACGCACGGCTCACCGTGCCGGGCGAAACACCGGCGATCCGCGCCAGATCGGTGATCGTGCGCACCGCGCCCTTGGTATCCCGATCCGGCATGATTGTTCCTACTGTGCGGCCTTACTGCGGGGCCAATGTCTGTTCGCGCGGGGTGCGATGCCCCGCATCCACAAGCAGCGTAGCCAGCGCGCCCGCAAGCATCAAGATGCCACCCAGAATAAGCACATGACGCGGGTCGCCGCCCAGCAAAGGACGGTAGATGAGCGGCATGGTCAACGTCTGGATCAGCATCGGGATGACGATGAACAGATTGAAGATGCCCATGTAGATGCCGTTCCTCGCCGCAGGGATGCAATCGGCCAGCATGACGTACGTGTTGCCCATCATTCCCGCCCAGCCAATCCCGATGCCCAGCATCAGCACAAACAGCGCCGCCGGGGTCGATGCGCCGGGGATCATCAGCATCGCTGCGCCCGACGCGGCCAGACACACCGCGTGAACGTGCCGCGCCCCAAACTTCTTCACCACCGGGATCAAAACCAGCGCGCCCAGAAAGGCGATGAAATTGTAGAGCGCGCCTGCCTGCTGGGTGGTCAGCGTCGCTTCGCGGAACAGCGCGCTGGCTGGATCGCTGGTGCCATACATGCTGCGGCCGACGGCAAAGGTGATGTATTGCCAATAGGCGAACATCGCATACCACTGACACAGCATCGCGCCGGCGAGCTGGCGCATCGGGCGCGGCATTTCGCGAATCGCATCGCGAATGTCGGCCAAGGTGCTGCGCGCGGTCAAAGGCTTGGCATCGAGATCAGCCTGCTCGGCCGCATCAAGCGGCAGTTCGGGCACGCGCCACACCGACCACACGATGGTCGAAATCGAAAGAACGGCGCCGATCAGGAAGGCGATCCGGACGATCACCGGGATGCCGTTCGCGTCAAGCACATCGCGCGCCACGAAAGCGGTCAGCAACGAAGGCGCAAGATAGGACAGCGTTTGCGCAAGGCCGGTGAAGGCGCTTTGCGTCAGGAACCCGGTCGACCGCTGGTCCGGCGCCAGCCTGTCTGCCACATAGGCACGGTAAGGCTCCATCGTGATGTTGTTGCCTGCGTCCAATATCCACAGGAGGCTGGCCGCCATCCATAGGGTGCTCGAATAGGGCATGGCAAAGAGAGAGAGGGTGCAGATCACCGCGCCAATCAGGAAATAGGGGGTGCGGCGGCCCATGCGGGTGTTGGTACGATCGCTCATCGCGCCCACGATCGGCTGGATCAACAGGCCGGTCATCGGCCCGGCCAGCCACAGCAGCGGCATGGTTGCTTCGTCTGCACCAAGGAAGCCGTAGATCGGCCCCATATTGGCCTGTTGCAGTCCGAACGAGAATTGCAGGCCGAAGAAGCCGATGTTCATCTCGATGATTCTTAATAACGAAAGCCGTGGCTTGCTCGTCATGCGCACCTCTCCTCGATCCTGTCCCTTGCGCAGTCTATGCCACGCTGTTGCGATTTGGTGACACAAATCTGCGCTGGTTGCAAACGATTGCAATTATTCTGTTGCAATCGTTTGCAGGAAAGTTAGTCATGGCCTTGTTGCCGCCAGAGAAGCGTGCACTCGAGAGGAGAGAGTCCATGAAATTGCGTCACGCGCTTTGCGCAAGTGCGGCCATGTGCTGCCTGATAACCGCCCCGGCTTTCGCGCAGGACACTGCCGAGGTTGAGGGTGACGAAATCATCGTTACCGCCGTTGCTCGCGGGCAGAACCGGATCGAAAGCTCGGTCTCGGTCAGCACGATCGGTGCCGAAGCGATCACCAATCTTGCCGCGCCGTCCGCGGCCGATTTGATCCGCCAGATCCCGGGCATCCGTTCCGAAGCATCGGGCGGCGAAGGCAATGCCAATATTGCGGTGCGCGGCATTCCGGTTTCTACCGGCGGCGCGCGCTACATCCAGCTTCAAGAAGATGGCCTGCCGATCCTCGAATTCGGCGACATCATTTTCGGCAATGCCGATAACTTCCTGCGCGCCGACCGTTCGGTCGCCCGCGTCGAAGCAGTGCGCGGCGGTTCGGCCTCGACCTTCGCCTCGAATGCGCCGGGCGCGGTGATCAACTTCATCTCCAAGACGGGTGAACAGGAAGGCGGCGCGATCCAGGGCAGCGTCGGGCTCGATTTCGAAAGCTACCGGATCGATTTCGATTATGGCGCCCCGCTGGCTGATGACCTCTACTTCCACGTCGGCGGCTTCTACCGCACCGGCGAAGGGCCGCGTGATATCGGCTATAACGGCTATGACGGCGGCCAGATCAAGGCCAATCTCACCAAGGAATTCGACGGCGGATACGTGCGCTTCCATGCCAAGTATCTCGACGATCGCACCCCCACCATCCTGCCGCAGCCGGTGCGCGTTACCGGCGCTGGCGGCAATCCCGATTATCAGGCGATTGCCGGTTTCGACCCGCGCACGGATTCGCTCTACAGCCCGTTTCTGACGCCGGCCCAGTCGCTTGACGGCAGCAACAATCCCACCAGCTATGATTTCCGTGACGGGCTTTCGGTGCAGTCGAAGGCCTTCGGGATCGAGAGCGAGATCGACGTGGGCGGCGGTTGGACGCTGATCAACCGCTTCCGCTTTGCCGACAATTCGGGCAGCTTCCAGTCGCCCTTCCCGGCGGGCGCGGACAGTGCGCAGGCGATTGCCAACGGCATCGGCGGCGCGGGCTCCAGCATCGTGTTTGCCAGTGGGCCCAATGCCGGGCAGACCGCCAACGCGGCCGACATCGGCGGGAATGGCTTGCTGGCCAATGTGGTGGTGTTCAACGTCCGGTTGAACAGCCTCGACAACGTCACCAATGATTTCCGCGTCAACAAGGCGTTCGATATCGGCGGCGGCACGGCCAACTTCACCAGCGGCTTTTACCTGTCGCGCCAGACAGTCGATACCGATTGGGTTTGGACCAGCCATGTCCAGACCGTGCAGGGCGACGGGCAAGCCGTGCTGGTCGACATTCGCAATGCGGCAGGCCAGCCAGTCACGCAGAACGGCACCGTCGGCTATAGCGCGAGCTTCTTTGGCAATTGCTGCCGCCGCAGCTATGATGTCGATTATTCGACCTATGCGCCCTTCGCCTCGCTTTCTGTCGAACTGGATCGTCTGACGATCGATGCGTCGGTTCGTTACGATTTTGGCGATGCCAGCGGCACGATCACCGGATCGGACACCGGCTTTGGCGCTGGCATCGCCAGCTTCGATTTCGACCGTAACGGCGCGATCAGCCCCGCCGAAGCGCAAACGGCGGTTCTGCCGCTCGGCAATGCGCGGCCGGTCAATTATGATTTCGATTACTTCAGCTTCTCGCTGGGGGCCAACTACCTTGTGACCGATGATCTGGGCGTGTTCGCACGCTACAGCCAGGGCGGCCGTCACACAGCGGACCGTTCGTTGTTCTCGCCTGCGGTGAGCACCATTGATGGCAGCCTGCCGGGCGGCGATCAGGGTGTGGTTGCCACCGTCGATCAGCTTGAGGCGGGTCTCAAGTATCAGGCCAATGGCCTGTCGCTGTTTGCCACCGGGTTCTTTGCCAAGACGGCGGAAACCAATGTTGAACTGGCTCCGCTGGAATTGTTCGACACCGAATACGAAGCCTACGGCATTGAACTGGAAGGCGCCTACCGTGCCGGCCCGCTCACCCTTTCGGCAGGGGCGACCTGGACCGATGCGGAGATCGTGGATGCGCTGGCGGTCGGCACCATCGGCAACACGCCGCGCCGGCAGGCTGACCTCGTTTATCAGGCCACCGCACAATATGACGCCGATATGTTCACGCTGGGCGCCAATGTGGTCGGCACCACGGAAAGCTTCACGCAGGACAACAACGATCTGGTGCTGCCCGCCTTTGCCCAGGTCAACGCTTTCCTCGCCTTCCGCCCGATCGAGCGGATCGAGGTGGGGCTGAACGCGCAGAACCTGTTCAACGTCTCCGGATTTACCGAGGCAGAAGAAGGCTCGATCCCCGCCAATGGCATCGTGCGGGCGCGCTCGATTGCCGGACGCACGATACTCGCTTCGGTCCGGTTCGACTTTTAGGAACCTGTCCGAAGCACGCGGGCCGGTTGCCGCTCTTTCTTCCCCCCGATCCAAGGGTGGGGCCGGCCCGTTTTTTGATTGCATAATGGAATGGAAACGCTGCCATGACGAGCGCCTGGAAAGCCGAACACGTCAAGGGTATCCTGCCTGGGGATGCGGGCTTGATACCGGCAGTGCGCGCGCCTGACCGCTCGGCCCTCGATCCGGCGCGGCTCTATTGGGATATGTGGCCACTGCAAGATGCGCAGGGGCATCCTGCGCAACTGGCGGGGCGTTCCATGTGGATGGCGCTGACTGCGCCCGATCGCGGCGATCCGGCGCTGCGGCATTTCGAGGCGAAGATCCACTGGATCGAGCGGCGCGGCGATGCGTGGCACGATCTGGGGCCGGCGCTTCCCGATCTGGCCGTGCCCTACGAACGCGAATGGGCCGGATCGGCCTTGCTCGACACAGGCGCAGTGACGCTGTTCTTCACCGCCGCGGGAACCGCAAGGGCCGCAGGTGGCTACCAGCAGGAACTGTGGTCGACGACTGCGCCGCTTGGCGCTGACGGATGGCCGCGGCAGTGGTCGTTCCCGGTCCCATCCGTTCAAGGCTATGGCCCCTATTACATGGCCGCCGATGCCCACGACGGCGCGCCGGGCACCATCAAGGCGTTCCGTGACCCGGCCTTCTTCCGCGACCCTGCCGACGGCGCGCGCTACATCGCCTTCACCGCATCGCTGGCCGGATCGGACAGTGCCTTCAACGGCGCCTTCGGAATAGCCCGTTTGACGGCTCAGGGGTGGGTCTTGTGCCCCCCTTGTCTCCATGCAGACGGCGTCAACAACGAGCTTGAGCGGGCCCATCTGGTCTTTCATGGCGATCGTTACTATGCATTCTGGTCAACGCAGACGGTGACCTTCGCGCCCGGTCTGAGCCATGCACCGGGCGGGCTTTACGGGATGGTGGCGGACAGCATGGCAGGCCCGTGGCGGCCACTGAACGGGACCGGACTGGTGCTCGCCAATCCGGCAGACCGTCCGCAACAGACCTATAGCTGGTTCGTCGATGCCTCCCTTACGGTGTGCAGCTTTGTCGATGTCATGCCAGACGGCAGTTTCGGCGGCGTGCCTGCGCCGCTTTTGCAACTGCGACTGGAAGGTGACCGGGCGACGGTTCGCACGGCGGAGCAGGTCGGCTGATGCTCGGCGGGATCGAGGCGGGCGGCACCAAGTTCGTGCTGGCCGTCGGCCCTTCGCCCGACCGGATCGCCGCGCGCCACACCATCCCCACCCGTGACCCTGCGACCACGCTGGCCGAGGCGGCGGACTGGTTCGCGGGCCGAGGCGCGGTCAAGGCGCTTGGCATTGGCAGCTTCGGCCCGGTGGAGCTCGACCGGCAGTCGCAACGCTGGGGTTTTATCACGAACACCCCGAAACCGGGCTGGGCGGACTGCAATATCGTGGGCTATTTCGACCAGGCGCTGGGCGTTCCGGTCGGCTTCGATACCGATGTGAACGCGGCGGCGCTGGCGGAATACGCTGGCGCGGGGGGGACGGGCGGAGGTCTTGCCTATCTCACCATCGGCACCGGGATCGGCGGCGGTCTGGTGCTGGACGGCAAGCCGGTCCACGGCATCGCGCACCCCGAAATGGGTCACATCTACCCGCGCCGCCACCCGCAAGACACGGACTTTGCAGGCGTCTGCCCGCATCATGGCGACTGTCTGGAAGGGCTTGCCAGTGGCCCTGCGATCATGGCGCGCTGGGGCGCTTCGCTGTCCGAACTTCCGGCAGACCATCCCGGTCACGTGATGATCGCCGATTACATCGCGCAGGCCTGCCATATGCTGTTTGCCAGTGTGGCCGTGGGGAAGATCGTCATCGGCGGCGGGGTAGCGAACACGCCGGGGCTGATCGAGACGGTCGCCCGGCGCTGCCGCAGCCTTGATGCAGGCTATCTGCCGGGCGGCGCCCGCCATGCCGTGATCCGTCCGCGCCTTGGCGGCGATGCCGGGATCAGGGGCGCGATGATGCTGGCTCAGGTCGCAGCAAGGGCTTGAACAAGCCCCGGCGCTGAGAGCCGGGTTCACGAAGGCGCCCAGCAGTCTTGTCAGTTCGGCCGGGGCGGGCCCCGTCACCGCCGTGTTGGAGACACATGAGACACAGTCCAGAAACCAAAAACCTGCCGCTCCGTTCGTCTTGTCCTGACGGAGCATAGGCGGGTTGCGACGGTTCATCGGGCAAGCCTGTCAGCTTCCCGCGCAGTAGGAAAGCGTGTGCGTTACCGCAGGGCGAAGGCCTCACGCGCCAGCGCCTCGATCATCGCCTTATCCGGCGCGCCCTTCGGCGAAACCCAGCTTCCGCCAACACACAGCACCGGATCAAAGGCGAGCCATTCGGCCGCATTGTCGATCGTGATGCCGCCGGTAGGGCAGAACCGGCACTGGCCAAATGGCCCCGCCAACGCCTTCAGCGCCGGAAGCCCGCCCGCCGCCATCGCGGGGAAGAACTTGAAACGATCGAGGCCCAGATCCAGCCCGCGCATGATATCGCCCGCATTGGCAATGCCGGGAAGGAAGGGCACACCGCTTGCAATCGCCGCTTTGCCCAGCGTCTCGGTAAGGCCGGGGGAGACAATGAATTCGCTCCCCGCAGCCAGGGCCGCGTCGAGCTGATGCGGGTTGGTGACAGTGCCCGCGCCGACGATGGCGCCTTCCACCTGCTTCATCGCCGTAATGGCTTCGAGCGCCGCAGGGGTGCGCAAGGTGACTTCGAGCACGCGCAATCCGCCCGCCACCAGCGCCTCGGCCAGCGGCACGGCATGGGCGATATCGTCAATCACGATAACCGGGATAACCGGCGCGGTGCGCATGATGGTGTCGATCGTCATCGCTTAGATTCCTCCGGTCGCTAACATCGCGCTGGCGCCCTGTTCGGCTCCGTCGGCAAAACGGCGCATCATGCCGAACAATTCGCGGCCCGTGCCCATGTCGGGGTGCGGATCGGTAGCGGGTTCGCGGCCTGCAAGATCAGCCGTGGTTGAAAGCGTGCCGGTGACGGCGCAGACCCGCACAATGTCGCCATCGCGCAGCCGGGCGAGCGGGCCGCCGCCCAAAGCTTCGGGGGTGCAGTGGATTGCCGCAGGCACCTTGCCGCTCGCGCCCGACATCCGCCCGTCTGTCACCAGCGCAACCTTGAACCCGCGATCCTGAATCACACCCAGAGCCGGGGTCAGCTTGTGCAATTCGGGCATTCCGTTGGCGCGTGGGCCCTGGAACCGGACGACCACCACCACATCGCGGTCCAACTCTCCCGCCGCAAAGGCGGCGTTGACCGCGTGCTGATCCTGGAACACGCGGGCGGGCGCCTCGATGGTCCAGCGGTGTTCCTCGACCGCCGAGGTCTTGATGCAGGCGCGGCCCAGATTGCCCTGAAGCAGCCGCATCCCGCCATCGGGGCGGAACGGCGCGGCAACGGGGCGCAGCATCGTGTCAT
Organism: Sphingomonadales bacterium; assembly: GCA_009995225.1. Taxonomy (GTDB): domain Bacteria; phylum Pseudomonadota; class Alphaproteobacteria; order Sphingomonadales; family Sphingomonadaceae; genus Erythrobacter. Next base: position 63,767 of record JAACPW010000008.1, read on the forward strand.
CGCCCGCCGGGCCGACATCGCGCCAGACCAGGTCTTCGCCATCAAGGCCGGGTTCGCGCGCGTAATCGCTGAAATCGCCGCCCCCAACGGTCAGGATATCACCATGCGCAAGGCCTGCTTCCAGCAGTTCGCCGATCACGAACCCCATGCCGCCTGCCGCGTGGAACTGGTTCACATCGCCCGAACCATTGGGATAGACCTGCGCAATCAGCGGCACCGCGCCGGACAATTCGCTGAGGTCGTCCCAATCGAAGATCACGCCCGCCGCGCGCGCCATGGCGGGCAGGTGGATCGCATGATTGGTCGATCCGCCGGTCGCCAGCAGGCCGACGGCGGCGTTGATGATCGCCTTTTCATCGACGCACAGCCCCAGCGGGCGGTAATCCTCACCCTTGCGCCCCAGTGCGGCGACGCGGTGCACCGCCTCGCGGTCCAATGCCTGACGCAGCTTCGTGCCGGGCTGGATGAAGGCGCTGCCCGGAATGTGCAGGCCCATCATCTCCATCATCATCTGATTGGAATTGGCCGTACCGAAGAAGGTGCAGGTGCCGGGTGAATGGTAGCTGGCCATTTCGCTGGCGAGCAGCTCGGCGCGGTCCGCCTTGCCTTCGGCATAAAGCTGGCGGACGCGCTGCTTTTCCTTGTTCGGGATGCCGGTGGGCATCGGGCCGGAGGGCACGAAGATAGCGGGCAGGTGACCAAAGCGCAGTGCGCCCATCAACAGCCCCGGCACGATCTTGTCGCAGATGCCCAGCATCAGCGCGCCGTCATACATCGCGTGGCTAAGCGCGACGGCGGTGCTGAGTGCGATCACGTCGCGGCTGAACAGCGACAGTTCCATGCCCACTTCGCCCTGCGTCACCCCGTCGCACATCGCAGGGGTGCCGCCGGCAACCTGCGCGGTGGCACCGATTTCGCGGGCGTAGATCTTAAGCCGATCGGGGTAGCGGCCGTACGGCTGGTGGGCCGACAGCATATCATTGTAGCTGGTGACGATACCGATGTTGGCCCCGCGTGCCGATACCAGCGCGGGCTTGTCTTCCTCCATCCCGGCATAGGCATGGGCGAGGTTGGAACAGGATACGGCGCTGCGTTCGCCCATGTTGTCGCCTTCGCGCACGATCAGGTCGAGATAGGCGGCACGGCTGGCGCGCGAGTTTTCGATGACGCGCTGTGTGACCTTGTGAAGGGCGTCGTGAAGAGGCTTATTCATGCCACGTTACTCCGTCGCGTTCGGCCAGCGCGATGGCCGCGCTCGGGCCCCAGCTGCCGGCGGTGTAGGTTTTGGGCGTGATGTCATCCGCCTTCCAGCCAGCGCGGATCGCATCGACCCATTCCCACTGCGCTTCCACCTCGTCGCGCCGAACAAACAACGTCTGGTCGCCCTCCACCAGATCGAGCAGCAGGCGTTCATAGGCGATCCGCCGCACCGCGCCGCTGAAGGCATCGGGCATGGCGATATTGAGCGGGACCGAGCGCAGGCGGATGCCTTCGCGGTCGAGACCCGGCACCTTGGCCATCAGCGACAGGGTGATGTTTTCTTCGGGCTGGATGCCGATCACCAGCCGGTTGGGCTGCATCGTCGCGCCCTTGCCTTCGAAGATCGAGTGCGGGACGCAAGCGAACTGGATCACGATTTCGGTGACACGCTTGGGCATCCGCTTGCCGGTGCGCAGGTAGAAAGGCACGCCCTTCCAGCGCCAGTTATCGACATGGGCCTTGATCGCGACGAAGGTTTCGGTGTCGGAATCCTTGCCCAGCTCCTCATCGTAACCCGGCACGGCGTTGCCCTGGATCGCGCCTGCCCGGTACTGGCCGGTGACAGTCTGCGCCGGTTCGACCGGGCGCAGGGCGCGCAGCACCTTGACCTTCTCGTCACGCACGGCGGTCGCATCGAAATGCGCGGGCGGCTCCATCGCCACCAGTGCGAGCAGTTGCAGCATGTGGTTCTGCACCATGTCGCGGATCGCGCCGGCATCGTCGTAAAAGGCAACGCGCCCCTCAAGCCCGACGGTTTCGGCCACGGTGATCTGCACGTGGTCGATGTGCGCCGCATTCCACAGCGGTTCGAACATGATGTTGGCAAAACGCAAGGCGAGCAGGTTCTGCACCGTCTCCTTGCCGAGATAATGATCGATGCGGAAGATACGGTCTTCGGGAAAGGCGGCGGCTACCGCGTCATTGATCTCGCAGCTGGAGGCCAGATCGGTCCCGAGCGGCTTTTCGAGGCACATCCGCACCGTTTCGCCCGTCAGGCCTGCCGATTGCAGCCCCTTGATGGTGGGGCCGAACAGGCTGGGTGCGGTCGAAAGGAAGATGGCGAGGCCGCGCTGCGGCGTGCCGACCTTGGCCGCCAGATCGTCATACCCTTCGAGCGTGGTCGCATCGAGCGGTTGGTAGCTGAGGCGGTTCAGGAACTCCGCCATGCGCCCGCGCCGGTCGGCCGGAAGATACTTCTCCAGCGCCGCCCGCGCAAAATTGCGGTACTCGCCGTCGGTCATCTGGCTGCGTGCGGTGCCAACGATCTTGAGATCGGGGGCGAGCAGCCCGTCAGCGTCGAGCGCGAAGAGGCTGGGCAGCAGCATCCGTTGCGCAAGATCGCCGGTGGCTCCGAACAGTAGCAGGCGGTCAGCGGTGAAGCTCATGCAAGGTGGCCCCTTCTTGGCGTGCGCCTTACCTAGTCGCGCAGGCCTCCGCGTGCCACCCCGGCGCATACTTATTCAAGGGTGACGCCCTGATCAGACGGGCCGCCGTGCATAGAACCCGAAGGCTGCGATGATGGCATAGCAGGCGATCGGCAGGATCATCGCGGTGCCAAGGCTGCCGCTGGCGTCGGCCAGCATCCCGGTCAGCAACGGGATCACCGCGCCGCCGAAGATCGCGATGTTGATGATCCCCGAACCGTCCGCCGCCTTGGCCCCCAGCCGCTCGCAGGCGAGGCTGAAGATCGTCGGGAACATGATCGAATTCATCAGGCCCACGGCGAGCAAGCTGTAACCCGCCGTCGTGCCGGTGGAGTTGGTGGAGAACAATACCAGCGTGATCGCGCCAGCCGCAACGCCTGCCAGCACCAGTCCGGGACTGGCGAACCGCAGCACCGCCGAGCCGATGATCCGCCCGACCAAGGCTCCGCCCCAATACAGGAAGATAAGATCGCCCGCGCCGCGCTCGGTCAGTCCCATGACGCTGTCCTGCATCAGATAGCCGACGATGAGCGACCCGATCGCGACCTCGGCGCCCACGTAAAGGAAGATGCAAGCCGCGCCGAAGGAAAACCGCGTGCGGGCCAGCAACGGATTGCCCCACAGCCAGATGGCAGGCCCTGCGATCAGCAAGGCGATGCCGGGAAGTTCGATCCCCTGAATGACCAGCCAGCCGCCAAGGATGATCGGAACCACGCCGATGGCATAGCGCGCAGGCGTGGTGAGAGCCGCGTCCCGCGCTGCGCCGGCATCATGGGGCAACTTGTTGCGATACAGCCAGACCACCGCTGCAATCACCGCCAGCGCCACGGCCAGCCCGATATAGGTCGAAACGATCGCGGCGCTTTCCGCGGTGCGATAGGCGTCCAGTTCGGCGCCGCTCAATTCCGCGGCCGAAACCCCGGCCAAACCGCCGAGGATCAGGCCGGAGCCGATGCGGGGAAAAACCGTGGTGCCGAGGCTGTTGAACGCCTGCGCGAAGGTAAGCCGGCTATGAACGGTTTTTTGCGGGCCGAGCAGACTGATGAGCGGATTGGTGACCACCTGCACCACCACAACCCCGCTGGCGAGGATGAACAAAGCGCCCAGAAACAGGCCATAGGTCGCAGTCTGGCTGGCGGGAATGAAGAGCAGGCACCCGGCCATCATCGTCAACAGGCCGACCACCGCGCCGCGCATATAGCCGATCCGCTTGACCAGTTCCGCGCCGGGAATGCCGATCAGCAGATAGGCGGTGAAAAAGCAGAATTGCACCAGCATCGCTTCAGTGTAGCTGAGCGTGAACAGCTCCTGCAGCTTGGGCAGGATCACATCATTGAGGCTGGTGATGCCGCCGAAGATGAAGAACAGCGCGAAGACGAAATAGTTGAGGCCCGGCGCAACGACCTGCGGCGTGTCGTTCAGTTCGTCGCCCACAGGCGCTGCCGCGCCCACACCCGGTGCCATGGCCATCGTCGCTCTCTCCCAAAGCTGCGCATTTTTTCTGCTAACGTTCACAATCCGCGCACTCTTTGCGATTTGCAAGACCTGCGCGCACAAATCCAGTGCGAATAGCAATGCAGCGGCGGCTTGCGCGGGGCTACCCACAGGCCCTAGAGAATGTCGCCATGAACGGGGGATCACGCAGACGGCCGACATCATTCGATGTGGCAGAGCGGGCGGGTGTGAGCCAGCCGACCGTCAGCCGCGCGCTGTCAGGATCGCCCGCGATTGCCGAGGCGACCCGGCGCAAGGTGGTCGAGGCTGCCGAAGCGCTGGGCTATTTCGTCGATGAACGCGCCGCCCGTCTGCGGCGCGGATCGACGGGCACGCTCGCGGTGGTCGTCATCTGCCGTGAAGGCGACAACGCCTCGAGCATCAATCCCTTTGCCTATGCGCTGCTGGGCAGCGTGTGCGTTGCCGCGTCGGAACGCGGGTTCGAAACGCTGGTCAGCTTTCAGGCCCGCCCCGGCGACTTCTTCGGACACTATCAGGAACAGGGCCGCGCCGATGGGCTGGTGGTGATCGGCACCACCACCAATGCGGGCGCGTGGGAGCATTTCCGCAAACTTGAAGACGAAGGACGCCGGGTCGCCTATTGGGGATCGCCCTTCGACGAGCTTGACTGGGTGCGTTCGGACAACCGCGCTGCCGGGCGGCTCGCGGTCGAACATCTGCTGGCCGCCGGATACCGCCGCCCGTGCTTTCTCGGTGCGCTGGGTACGCCGCAGGTGCAGTTTACCGAACGTTATGAAGGCTATGCCGAGGCGATGCGGGATGCGGGCCTGGAGCCGTGCCTTGCGCCGACGGTCAACGCCGCCAGTCGCGAGGAAGAGGGTCGCCGCGCGGCGCGGCGCCTGATCGAGCGCGGCGACGATATCGATGCGGTCTTCGCGGCGTGCGATGCGATGGCGCTTGGCGCGATCGAGGCCTTTGCTGCGGCCGATATCGCCGTGCCCGGTGATATGGGCGTGATGGGGTTCGATGATCTCGTCGCAGGCCGCTTCAGCCGCCCGCCGCTCACCACCATCGCTCCCGATCCGGCCGAGGCGGGGGCCGCGCTGGTCGAGGCGGTGCTGGATGAAGGCGAAGCTGCGCGGCGGCGGGTGCCGGTCAAACTGATCGCGCGGGGCAGCACGTTGCGTTGCTGATTGGGAATCGCGCTGGCGCGCGATGCAGACCTCCCGCCCCGCCGAAGGTGGCCGAAAACTACCCGTGCGCGCCGAATTCGTTGGCGATGGCGGTTGCAATCCGCAGGCTGAGATCATGCGACCGTGCAATCGGCGTCATGAAGTCACGCTCTATCGCGCCATAGCCTTCTTCGCCGCCATCCGGATAATCGCTCGGCTCGTCCAGCGGGAAGTCTCGCGGGCCGGGAACGCGCACCGGAAAGGCCCGGCGCAACTGGGCGAGGGCATCCTCGATGCGCAGGGTCATCACCATCTCGATCACATCGCCGCGGCTGATATCATTGGCGCGGCTGAAGGCGGGCACGGCGACCGCTTTCAGGAACATGTGCTGAAACAGCGTCAGCCGCAGGGCCTGCAACACCCCGATGCGGCGCCGCACGTTCTCGCGCCCCGGAGCACTGGCCCCGTCAGGTGCATCGCCGGGGAGCAGATCGGTCAGCCGGTGCAGTTTGAGCGCGTCGATCCTGAGGCGCGAGGCCAGGCGGCGGAACACCCCGGTCCGGTCATCGCCCACCAGATATTCGGCCAGTGCCGCGCAGGAACCGGCCAGATGATCCTCGGTCCCGCGATAGGTGCGGCTGGCCCAATAGGCCGAATTGAACAATTCGCCGTAAGCGGCCACCGTCTTGATGCTGGCGAGCGCATTGGCGGTGCGCAGCAGCCGCAGGATCTGCGTGCCGCGCGGGCTATCGGTGAGCAGCGCGGCGATTTCCTCGGCATTGCCATCCGCTGCGCTGCCGATTCCGGCGATGACGTTGACGGGATAGCCGAGCTGCTGGAGGATCGCATTGTGCGGGATCGCACGGATCTGGCGCAGGCTCATCTCGCGGTCGGCGTTGATATCGCTCTGGCGGCGCGACACGCGGCTGCCCGTTGGGTTCAGCAGGCCCAGCCCGAAGGCGGTGACGGCGCGGGCATAGGTGCGGCTGGCCAGATGATCGCCTTGATGCTCCTTGATCGCGCGGTAGAAATCCAGACTGACATCGGTGCGATGATAGAACGGATCGGCGGGTGCGCCGAGGTCGGTCTCGGCCGGGCGCAGTTCGGCGATGCGGGTAAGGGTGGCCAGCGCCAGTTCTGGCGTGGCGAAGAACAGATAGCCATCGCCGCCCTGAAAGCTGACTTCGGGCTCCAGCCGAATGCCCGCCCGCGCAAACCGCCGCCGCGCCCAGGGGGAAAGCGGCCACTCCAGCCGGTCGCGGAAAGAGGCGGGGTGCGCGCCGCGGCCCATGCTTTCGCCGTGGGTGTTGAAGATCAGCGCCGCGATATCGGACAGTCCGTTGGCAGCCATGGCTTCGGCCAGACGGCCTTGCAGCCGTTCGATCGCAAGGCTGGCCGCGATCTGGCCGACAAACCGGCCTGCGTCGGAAAAGCCGGTCTGAATGGCAACGCGGCCCCGCGCACGGGCGTAGGCGCGATAGGCCGGCTCTGCCAGCAGCGCATCGAGGAACCGCCCGCCATGCTCCAGCGCGGTTTCGGTCTCGAACAGGGGGGAGACATCGACTTTGCCTTCCACGCCGAACAATCGGGCAAAATAGAGCGCGGCCAACACCGTGGCGGGCTGTTCGCATTCGGCCACCAGCATCCGGATCGGCGCGTCGGCATCGATATGCTTGAGGATCTGCGCCATCGCGATGAACTGTCGGATCGCGGTCGAGCTTTCGGTGGCCAGCGCGGCAAAATTGGTGCGCAGCGGGGTTGCCTCATCCACCATCCGCCGCAGCGTGGCGATGGCGCCCTTGCTGGCAAGATCGATCGTTTCGCCTTCGCCCAGCCGGCGCCGCACCGCGTTGTGGAGTTGCTTGGCGTTCACCCGGAAGTGGATCCAGCCCATGCCCAGCCCATCGGCCCGCATCGCTGCGGCAAGCGTGAGAAGGCGCACCGCGCGTTCCGGCGGGGCGTTGTCGGCTTCCGCTTCAAGGGCCGCGATCAGGGGCGCAAGCGACAGCAGGTTGTCGGCGCTGTGCGTGGTCAGACGGTTGGCGGCCGAAGCCAGCGCATCGGCGCTGGAAAGGTCGGCGGCGAAATCGTCGGCGCGGGCCTTGGCGAAGGCCGCCGCAGGGCGCAGGGTGCCCAGCAGCGGATGGGCGGCATCAATCGCTTCGAGGCTGGCGGTGTAGCGCGCCAGCCGCTCGGCCTTCTCGGTCAGGCGGAAGCCGATCGAGGTGTGCCAGCCGATATCGGTGCGGCCATCCATGTCATAGCCGACCCAGCTGGCGAAGCGGAAGGGCAGGGGGCGCAGGGTGCGCCAGTCCTGCGGCCAGCGGGCCTGCGCCTCGGCCAGCAGGCGGGCCACGATTCCATCGCGGGCATCCTGCGCGCCGGCCATCGCTGCCATCGCGGCGCGATGTTCGTGCACAAGTGTGACCGGGCTGCGTTCCGAAGGCACCATGCCGATGGGCGCGCCTTCGCCGGACGCTGCCGCCGCCACGGCCTCGCCTTGTTCGGGTGTCAGCAGGAAGGTGGGGTGCGCGGTGAAGACGGCGTGAAGCTGCGGGCTTTCCCAGCGGGCGCGGAAGGCGGCAAAATCGTCCTCATCCCCTGCGAAAGGCGCGAGGATCGGCGGCGGGGCGAGCAGATGGCGCAGCTTGCCCGCGCGCGCCTGCAAACCGTCACGCTCCAGTTCATCCACTAGCGTCGTCAGGTCGTCGAGCGTCAATTCGCCCCCTTCCAGCGCCCGTGACAGGTCGAGGGAAAGCTGGAAGACCGGATTGAACAGCGGGGTTTCGCGCGTCCGTTCATGCAATTCGCCCAGCCGCGTTTCGAGAGCTTCGACTGTTTTCATGATGCCGCTCCATGTTCCGATGCGAAGGCCGCCGCAGCGCCGAACAGGCCGGGCTGCGGGTGAACGATCAGCTTGACCGGGATGCCTGCCATCAGGCTTTCAAAGCGCCCCTTGGCCTTGAACCTTGCCGAAAAGCCCGAGGTGAGCAGGGTTTTGCGGATGCGGTAGCCGAGGCCCCCTGCGATCACTACGCCTGCGAACCCGCCCTGCGCCAGCGCAAGATCCCCCGCGACCGAGCCGAGCGACAGGCAGAACCGGTCGACCGCGGCGGCGGCAAGGCTGTCTTCGCCGCTGGTGCCGAGGTTCCAGATCGTGATCGCATCGCGTTCGGGCACGCTGCGCTGTTCCATCGCGGCGAGAGCCTGGTAGATGTCGACGATCGCCGGGCCGGCGACCACCCGTTCCACCGAAACGCGGTTGTGGCGACTGCGCAACCGGGCGAGGATCGCGTCCTCGATGCTGTCCAGCGGGGCAAAGTCGATATGCCCGCCTTCGGTCGCCTGCACGCGGTATTGCTTGCCTGCGCGCCACAGGTGCGCAACGCCAAGGCCGGTTCCGGGGCCAAGCACGCTGATCGTGCCGTCGGTGCCAAGCGGCTGGTCCGGTCCGGCCAGATGCAGGAACTGGCTGTCATCGGCGCGCGCCACGGCGTGTGCGACGGCGGCGAAATCATTGACGAGGGTGTAGCGTTCCACCCCCAGCTTTTCATTGATGAGGGCGGGGCGGATGATCCACGGATTGTTGGTGAAGCGGATCACCGGATTGAGATTGCCGGGGCTGCCCACCGGCCCGGCAATCGCCATGCTGACTGCCGAGGGCAAGGTGCCGCCGCGCATCTCGCGGAAATGCTGCCATGCGGTCTGGAAGCTCGCGTGATCCGCCGTGTGGAGCGTGGCCGGTTCACCCAGCGCAATCGCGCCGTCGTCTGCGATGCTGGCAATTGCGAAGCGGGCATGGGTGCCGCCGATATCGACCACCACGACGTCTTGCATCATTCTCTCCCCGTCCGATTGCGCTTGTCGGAGGGGCATTAGCAGGCGGCGCGCGGAAATCCCACGCGCCGCATACTTATTCAGATTTTACCGGCTGGCGGTCTATTGGGCCGTGACGCCCATTTCAGCGAGCAGACGGTCTGCACCGTCGACTTTTTCCATGGTCCACAGCATGAAGCGGCTGTCGACATGGATGGTGCGGTTGATGGTGGGGTCATACATCCAGTCCGAAACAACGCCTTCGATTGTGCCGTCAAAGGCAAGGCCGACAAACTCGCCGCGCGCGTTGAGCGTCGATGAGCCCGAGTTGCCGTTGGTGATGTCCACCGTGGACAGGTAATCGACCGGCAGCGTGCCGAGTTCAGGCGACGCGTACTGGCCGTAATCCTTGGCCTTGATCAGTTCGATCATCTTGTCAGGCGCATCGAATTCGCCGCGGCCGGTGTGCTTGGCCACGATGCCTTCGGCGGTAGTGAACGGTGTCCACACTTGCCCGTCAACCGCCTTGCCTGTCACCTTGCCGTAGGTGAAGCGCAGCGATCCATTGGCATCGGGATACATCGTCTTGCCCTGCGACGCGGCATAGGCGAGGCGGGCCTCCATGACGGCGGAACGAGCCTTCTGGACATGGCCGGAACGCTCCTTTTCTTCCGCCTCGTTCGCCATTGCCTCGTCATAGGTGGCGACGGCGAGCTGGATGAAAGGATCGCTGCTGGCCCGGAAGTCGGCCACCGACTTGCCCATCCATTCCATCCGCTTGGCCGTATCGCCCAGTTCGGTTGCGGCATAGAAGCTTGCCAGATCGCGGCCTTCCATGAAGGCATCGAAGCTTTCGTTGCGCTGGTCGGCGGGCAAGGTGCGGTATTCGGCAATGCCGTCTTCCCAAAGCGCCTGGTCGATTTCGGCCACATAGCGCCGCTCGATCCGTTGCATCCCTTGCGTCATGAAGGCGCGATCACGGCCCTGGAAGCCGGGTTCGCGCTCGGCATCGGGCTTGGCCTGTTCGTTGGCCCAGCGGTAGAGGCTGCGCGCCGCACCATACATCTGGCTGCGGCCCAGCATCCCGCGCTTGGCATCGGCGAGAGCTTCGGAATTGCCTTCTGCGATCAGACGATCCAGTTCGGCCAGCGATGCGCCATACTGCGCCTCACGCTTCGGGTCAGCCTTTATCCACGCGCGGAACGCCGCTTCTTCGGCCTGCTTCTTTTCGACCAGCGAAATCGCGTCCGCGCCGGCCAGCTGACCAGCGATTTTCTTTTCGTAATTCTCGATGCCCTGCAGCGTTGCGGCATAGGCGATGGTGGCCGCCTGATTGCCTGCGGTCAGCGCGTCGATCATGTCGCCATATTCGGCCAGCATATTTTGCTGATAGGGGTAGAGCTCTTCGTAATAGAAGCGCGCTTCATCGGCCAGACGCAGGCGTTCGGTGGTGCCGGGGAAGCCTGCAACCATGATGAAGTCGCCTTCCTTCACGCCCTGCTTGGCGATCGGCAACCAGGCCTTGGGCTTGAAGGGCACATTGTCCTTCGAAAAGTCGGCCGACGAACCATCGGGCGCGACATAGGCGCGGTAGAACGAAAAATCGCCGGTGTGGCGCGGCCACATCCAGTTATCCTTTTCGCCGCCGAAATTGCCGACGCCTGCCGCAGGTGCGTAGGCGAGGCGCACGTCCTTGATTTCAAGCTGCTGCTGCAACCAATACTGCTGCCCACCGAAATAGGCGCGCACATCGCAGCGGCGGTTGGCCTGCTGTTCGCACGCTTCGATCAACGCGGTGCGGTTGGCCTGAAGCCGGTCGTAGCGCGCACGGCCTTCCAGCGTGTCCGCGCCTTCCATCATCGCGGCGCTAACGTCGCGCAAGTCTTCGATCACATAAACGCGGCTGCCGGGAGCGGCGGGGATTTCATCGCCAAGCGACTTTGCAAGGAAGCCGTTGGTGAGATAGTCGTTTTCGGGCGAGGAGTTGTACTGGAGCGATCCGGCGACGCAGTGGTGGTTGGTGGCAACCAGACCCTGCGGCGAAAGGAATGCCGCCGAACAGCCGCCGAGCGAGGCGATGGCGGTCAGCGGCGGACGCTGGAGGTCGCCCAGCGTTGCAGCGTCGAGTTCAAGTCCCGCAGCCTTCATATCTTCGGCAATCGCGCCGGTCTGGCTGGGCAACCACATGCCTTCATCGGCCTGCACGGCGGCGGTGGTGGACAGCATCGCGATGCTGGCACCGGCCAGCAAAAAGTTCTTCATGGCTTGCGTTCCCTAGGTGTTGTGCCGCGCGGGTGATCGCTGTGCGGCGAAAGATGGCTATGCCCACACGGACAAGGGGGCGTTGTTATGCACTTGGCTGCCGTCTGGAAAGACCCAATCGCCTGCATCGACCAACCGCCGCATTTGTTCGGCAAGCGTCGTTGCAGACCAGCCCTTGCAAGGCGGTTCTTGCAAAACGGCTCTTGCGAACCATTATCATCTCGGCCATGGCAGTGGTCAGCAATGTTGCCAAATTACCCGAAGGACGTCTTTACCGATGAAAAGCACCCTCAAACTCTGGACCCAGCTCGGCCTTGGCACGATGGTGGCGGGCGGATTGCTGGCCGCGTGCGGCGGTGAAGCGGGTGAAGGTGCGGCGAACGGTGAAGCGGGCGCTGCGGGAACAGCGGCAACCGCGGGCGAGGGCGAAGGGGGCGAATCCGCAGGCGGAGAAGGTGAAGGCGGCGCGACGGCGGGCGGCGAGGGCGAGGGCGGCGTGGCCGTAGCCGATGCGGCGACCGACCCGGTTGCCTACGGAACGGCGCTTGCGGTGGCCGAAGCCCATGTTGTTGCGGCGCGCGATGCCTATGCTGCCGGACAAAAAGAGGCCGCGGCAGAAATGTTTGCCCACCCGGTCAGCGAAGTGCTGCTTGAGATGGACCCAACCTTTACCCAGCTTGGCGTGGCCGATTTCAAGCCGCTGTTTACCGCCGCTTCGGATGCTGCGCTGGCCGGCAAGCCTGCCGCCGAGGTGAACAAGGCCTATGACGCGATCATCGCCGCGCTGCGCGGCGCGGCGGGCAAGGCGCCGAAGTCCGACGCCAGCGCTGCCATGGTCGCGACGGGCGTCATCGCCGACCAGATTGAACGCGCGAGCGCGATGTATCGCCAATTGCCCAAGAACACCGCCTACGAGCCGTATCTTGACGGCTATGGCTTTGCGAAGGTGGCTGCATCGGCCTTCGCCACCTCCGGCGCTGCGATCAAGGCGGAGAACCCGGCGGCCCATGCCCGCATTACCGAGGCGCTCGGTGTGCTGGGTCAGGCCTATCCCGGCGCTGCCCGTCCGGCCACGCTGCCGATGGAGCCGGGCGCGGTATCGGGAGCTTCGGCCAAGGTGATGCTCGCTACGACCAACTGAGCGGCCGCCGGGCCTCTCCCAGCCACGGTACGATCCAGCACAAGTTGTGCCTTTCGCGCAGCGATGGCCTTTGCGTGCTTGTTTTTGCAACTCATAGGAGTAATCTGCCTGTCAGGGGTCGTAGGGTCAGATCGGAATTGGCGCGAATGCGCTGGCCGAGTCGTACCGACAAAGAAGAGCGCACTGATCGGCTGCGCGGTGGGCGTTGGCCGAATGGGCGCTGTCTGGGGGGACATTGCTGCTACGACATACGAGCTCGCGCGGAGCGAAGGCCGCATTGCTGTCTGTGGACTGTCAGGCCGGTTTGTGCGTGCGCAGCTGGCTGCGGCTTGGCTCCGCTCTGGCAATCGCGGCAGGGCTGGGCAGCGCGGTTGCCGCACCCGCTAACGCTCAAGCGGCGCAGATCACTCCGCCCAACCGCAGCGATCTGATCCCGCCCGAATTGCGCCGCGACGATAACGATGTCACCCTGAAGGTCGATGGCGATTTCGAGCGTGCCCCGTGCGCGCTTGACCGGGCCGAATTCGCGGCCATCCGCTTCACCATCGCCGGTGCACAATTCAACGGGCTGGACCGCGTGCCGGGCCTTTCGCTCGAAGGCGCCTATGCCGGCTATCTCGGGCGTGAATTGCCGGTATCGGTGCTGTGCGACATCCGGGCCGAGGCCAATGCGATCCTGCGTCGCCAGGGCTATCTCGCCACGGTCGAAATACCCGAACAGTCGCTGGCTGATAACATCCCCGATTTCAACGTGGTGTTCGGGCGGCTGACAGCGGTGCGGGTGCGCGGCGATGCGGGCCCATCGGAAAAGCTGGTGGCGGGCTACCTTGAAAAGCTGACGCAGGCAGACGTGTTCAACACCAATGCGGCCGAACGCTACCTGCTGCTGGCTGACGATCTGCCAGGGCTGGACGTGCGCCTGTCGTTGCGCCCGGCCGCAGGCGGCGCGCCGGGTGATCTGGTGGGCGAGATCGCGGTGCTGCGGCAGCGCGCCACGCTCGACGTCAATGTCCAGAACTACGGATCCAGAGCGATCGGACGGTTCGGCGGGACTTTGCGCGGCGAGATTTATGACCTGACGGGCTTGGGTGACCGGACCACCGTGGCGCTGTTCAGCACGCTGGAGTTCACCGAACAGCAGACCGTGCAGATCGGCCACGATTTCCGGGTCGGCAGCGAAGGCCTGCGGCTGGGCGGTCAGTTTACGTACAGCACATCAAACCCGTCGGTCGGCCTGGCCGGGTTTGACGTGGAATCCGAAACCATCTTCGCCAGCGTCTTCGCCAGCTATCCACTGCAACGCACGCGCAGGCACAGCCTGTTTGCTGATATCGGTGTCGATTATGCCGATCAGGACGTAACGCTCAACAACCTTGGTTTGACCGAAGACCGGGTGCGCATGGCCTACGCAAGGCTGGCGGGTGAGTGGACCGATCAGAGATCCGTGCTGCGCGCCGATGGCTATTCCCCTTACGAGCCAAAGCTGAGGCTGCGTTACGGGCTGGAGGTTCGGCAGGGTGTCGATGTGTTCGACGCCAGCCCCGATTGCCGCCCCAATCTGCTGGGCTGCCTTATTGGCGGCGCGATCCCGCCAAGCCGGATCGAGGCGGATCCCACGCCGCTGCTGCTGCGCGCCAATGCCGATTTCGAATACCGCCCGGTGCCGAGCATCACCTTCGCGCTCGATACGCAGACGCAGATCACCGGCGATGCCTTGCCCGCCTTTGAGGAATTGGCGGCTGGCAGTTTCTCGATCGGGCGGGGCTATGATCCGGGGGCAGTGCTGGGTGATAGCGGTATCATGAGCGCGTTCGAGCTGCGCTATGGCTCACTGGCACCCAAAACCGCGAGCGGGCTGGCGTTCCAACCCTATCTGTTCACCGATGTCGCCTTCGTCTGGAACGAAGATCCGAGCCGGTCGCCCACCAACCCCGACCGGCTATGGTCGGCAGGCGGCGGTGTGCGGGTCAATTGGGCGTCCGGTATCCGGAGCGATTTTATGGTCGCCGTCCCGCTTGAGCGTCCCGATCTTGCCGCAACCCGCGGCGATGTGCGCTTCCTGTTCACTCTGACAGCCCGCCTGCTTCCGTGGAGATATTGAGATGACCTGTTCGACCCGGAATCGCACGCGTCTGCTCGGCTGCGCTGCCAGCACGGCGGTGGCCCTGGCCCTGACGCTTGCGCCGAACCGCGCCGAAGCGCAGGCCATCCAGGCGAACGGCATGGTGCAGACCGGGGCGGCGGAGATTGACCAGTCGGTTGCCAATACAACGACCATCGAAGTCGGCGCGGCCAATACCGTCATCGATTGGCAGCCGTTTGAAGACGGGTCGGGCAATGCGCTCGATTTCCTCCCAACCGGCACCACTGCGCAGTTCCAGAATACGGCAGGGCAGGGCCAGTTCGCAGTGCTCAATCGCATCCTGCCTGCTGCCAATGGCAACGTCGCGGTTATCAACGGCAATGTCATATCGCGCCTGATCGACTCGTCGGGCATCGAAAGCCCCGGCGGCTTCATTGCCTTCTATTCGCCCACCGGCATTCTGGTCGGTAGCACGGCCAGTTTCGATGTTGGGCAGCTGATGCTTACCACCCTCGACGTCTCGCCCTCCGATTTTGAGAACTTCGCCAATTTTGTCGGCGGCAACATGACGCTGACCGGCGCAGCCGGTTCCACAGCGCGGATCCAGGTCGCACCCGGCGCACAGATCCTGGCCTCCCCTGAAAATGCCTTTTTCGCGGTGGTCGCTGCCGATATCCAGATGCGGGGCAGCGCGCAGGTCAACGGCAGCCATGCCTATATCGCGGGCGAGGTGGTGAACCTCAGCTTCTCCAACGGCCTGTTCAATATTTTCGTTGACGTGGGCACAGGCGCAAGCGGCACGGTTCTCGACCTTGGCGGCACCATCGGGGGACCCTCCAGCAACGGCGCAGGCGACAATCACATGATCTACGGCGTGGCCCGCGCCGCCGCCGATCCGATCAGTATGTTGTTCAGCGGCAATCTGGGCTTCGATGAGGCGCAGAATGCGAGCATCATCAACGGCGAAATCATCCTGTCCGGCAATTACGACGTGTTCGGACGGTTTGTGAGCGGCGATTCGATCAGCAGCGGGATCGGCGCGGTGTTCGACAGCTTTTC
Source organism: Sphingomonadales bacterium (assembly GCA_009995225.1). Classification (GTDB taxonomy): domain Bacteria; phylum Pseudomonadota; class Alphaproteobacteria; order Sphingomonadales; family Sphingomonadaceae; genus Erythrobacter. The sequence goes on from JAACPW010000008.1 coordinate 79,439, forward strand.
GCAGCCCGGCCCAGGGACGGGGGCAGCCGAAATCTCCGTGGCAAACATAACGGCCAGCAGCGGCCTGTTGGCGATCAGCGATCAGCGGGTCAGTGTAGCGGCCAATAGCGGCCCAAGCATGGTTGACGGCAATCTCATGTTGGTGGCGACGGGCCGCCGGGGTGTCGCGGGCGGAACTGCGGGACTGAGCGCGGTCGGTTCGTCCATAACCGTGACGGGCGATCTGCTGGTTTCGGCCCAGCATTTTGGCGCGAACAGCTCCAGCCTGCAATCGCTTGACGAGATCAACGCGCAAGGCGGCGTTGCAACTGTCACCGCAAATGCGGGCGGCGAAATTACCGTTAACGGCAGTGCACTGGTTACCGCCGATGCCCAAAGCAGCACGGGAGGGTTCGACGGCGCTGCCGGAACGGCGTTCGGCGGCGAGGCGCTTGTTCGTGCGCTTGGCGGCACGCTGACCATTGATGGCAGCGCCACCATCACCGCCACCGCGCAAGGGCCCACATTCTCGAACGTTCAGACCGGCGCCGAGGCTCGCGGCGGAACGGCGGAACTCTCTGCCGATCTGGGCGGCGGCATCACGATCGGACAAGACGTGTCTCTGCTTGCCGATGCGAATGCGGCGCAAGGGTCGCTGTTTGACACCTCGACCGTGTCGAACGCTTATGGTGGCCGCGCTTTCATGCGGATTTCTCCCGGTGGCGGGACGCTGACGGTCAATGGCGCGGCGATGCTCAGCGCCAATGCGACAGGCGGCTCAGCCAACACCGCCGGGGCAGGCTCCATCGGCGATGCGGGCGAGGCGACTGTCATTGTCGATGCGTCCGGGGTGATCACCATTGGCGGATCGCTGTTTCTCGAAGCGCAAGGCACAGGTGGGGAAAATGCCGGCGGAACCGGCGGTGCCGGTCTTGGTGGCCGGGCGTCGGCAGCGACATTCGGCGGCGGCACGATCACTATCGATACCGTGACGGACAGCATCGCCCAGACCGATGCGCGCGGCGTTGGCGGAAACGGGCAAACCGGGGGCGACGGGTTCGGGGGGATCGCCGGGGTGATTGCCGAAATCGGTACAATCACGGTCGCCGGTTTCGCCGATGTCATCAGTGACGGCACGGGCGGCGATGCGACCTCCGGGTTTGGCGGCAATGGCGGCGTTGGTCAGGGCGGCAATGCCTTTCTGCAAGCCAACGGCACACTCACCCAGGTCGCCACGTTGACAGTCGGCGGTGGCGCCAGTGTCTATGCGCAAGGCAACGGTGGTGACGGCGGCCAAAGCGACGGCGTAACGATTCCCGCCGGACAGGGCGGCGATGGCTATGGCGGGGATTTTGCGCTCCCCAATCAGGCGGATTCCGCGTTCAACAGCGGCGCATTTATCCTGGGCGGGGGCGATAACGGCAGGATTACGATCAGCGGAAACGCAATTCTGGTTGCAGAAGGTTACGGGGGCCTCGGCGGGTTCGGCGGGTCCGTTTTCGATGGCGGGACTGGCGGCAATGGTTTCGGCGGGCTTGCGCAGTTCGGTCAAGGCCTGTTTGAGCAGGATGGCTCGGTGGGGCTTGGGACGGTCTCTTTCGCCGACGTCATCGCGCTGGCCGGCGGCTTTGGCGGGCGCGGTGGTTTTTCGGGCTTTGATTTTCCGACCGGCGACGGGGGCGATGGCACCGGCGGCTTTGCCGCGCTGACGATACGGGCGGGCACGGTTGCGGCCAATCGGGTGACGCTCGGTGCCTTGGGCCGCGGCGGCGATGGCCGCATAGCCGGGCTAGGCACGGGCGGCGCAGCGGTGGTGCAGGGCAGCCTTGGCGGCGCGCTTACGCTGGGACGTTACAGCGCCTTTGCCAATGGGTTCGGTGGATCGAGCGCCTTTGCTGCCAGTGGGTTGGGACAGGGGGGTGAAGCCGGCATCGAATTGCAGGGCATTGACGTCACGGTCAGCGGCGACACGGCGATCGAAGCGAACGGCTTTGGCGGATCGGCCGATGGCGGCACAGCCGGTAACGGTGCGGGCGGCACCGCCTTTGTCGGGGTAACCGGCAGCGCGCAAGGCAGCGGGACATTCCTGGGCAACACCGCGATCGTCGCCAATGGATTTGGCGGCCTCCCCAGTTTCGATGGCTCCGGCGGGAACGGCACCGGCGGAGTTGCTTTTGTTGAGGCTCAATCGGGCAGCACGGTGCAGTTCAACACGCTTCAGGTCACCGCCAGCGGGCGCGGGGCCGACAGCGAGGATATCCAGACGCCCTATGCCGGCGGCACAGGAACGGGCGGCAGCGCCGAATTGCGCAGCTTCGGATCAGGATCGAACATCGTCATCCAGCGCAACTTCGATACCTCGATCTACGGCAACGAAATGAACGACGGTGGCATGATCGCCGCGATCGGCATCGGCGGACTGACCACAGGCGGCAGCGGTATCGGCGGCGAAGGGCGAGGCGGATCGATCGTGCTGCGCGCGGCGCTGGGCGGGGCGATTGACCTGCCAACCGACCCGCTCAACGATCCGGGCAGCGACGGCCCGATCGGACTTCTCGCGCGCGGCTATGGAGGAAGCTCGCTGGTCGAAGGCGGCCGGGGCGGCACCGGACGCGGGGGGGAAGGCCTGATCGAGGTGGATGGCGGCACCATGATCATGGGCACAACCTTGTATTCGGTCTTCGGGAAAGGCGGGACCAGCCTCAACCCATCGTTGAATATCGCAGGCGGAGACGCCTTCGGCGGCACCCGCCGCATTCGTGTCCTGAACGGTGCGGAAGCAACGCTGCAATTGGCAAGAGCGATCTCGGGCGGGATCGGCGGCGATGGCTCGGGGACGGGTAATGGCGGCGTGGCCTTCGGCAGCCGGCATTCTGTCGAGGTGAACTTCAGCACGCTCAATATCATCGGCGAAATGGCGGTGGCCGACCAGACCACCGGCGGCGCTGGCCTGATCGGCGGCGATGCTTTCAGTGACGGCGAAGGCGGCGGCCTCAGCCTGACCCTGAGCGACTCGACCATCAATCTGTTGCCCGATGCCAACGGCACGGGGCGGATTGTCATCGATGGCACCACACAGGGCGGCACAGGGATAATCACAGGTGGGCTTGCCCGGTCCGCAATCGTGGCGGCCAGCTTCAACAACATCTCGGTCAACGGACAACTGATCGAGATTGCGTCTGTTGCGCAGGGCGGCGCGGCCACCGGCCCCGATGGCGTCGGGGGCAATGCCATATCCGGGCAAGTTGGGGTCCAGCTTACCAACGCCGCGATTGATATCGGATCGGTTCTGGTCGCCTCGGACGCGATCGGTGGCGACGGCGGCGCGGGCGCGGGCGTTGGCGGCGATGCGCAGAGCGGCACCGTCGATGTGCGGTTGACCGGTTCTTCGCTGACCGACTCGCTCGATCAGTACCTTGGGGTGGAGGTACGCTCGCAAGGATCGGGAGGCGGCGGCGCAACGGGAGGCAACGCCGCAGCCCGGCAGAGCACGCTTACCCTTATCGACACAGCGATGACGGGCGTCGGCAACCTGTTTGTCAACGCTTCCGCTGTCGCCAATCGCGGCGGCGGGGGTGTCGCGATTGCCGGCACTGCCGGAATTAACATTTCCGGCACCGGCGGGGTGACCGCCACCGACGCGATCGAGGTAAACGCCATCGCAACGGTGATCGAATCGTCGAAGGCCGGTCCTGGAACGGCGACGTTCTCGATCGGAAGCGACAGCACGGCAGCGGTCAATGCAGGTGGCCTGTCGCTCAACGCGGACGCACAGTCCGAGACTTTCGATTTTATTCCAGGGCAGCAAAACGGTTACGGGCAGTTTGTCGTCGATGTTCTCGGCGGCAGCGTGAATGTCGAATTCTTCAATGCCTTCGCCAACGGCGCCGGAGGCGAACCGCGAACCTCGCAGATTGTCGCCGATGGCGGGAACCTCAACGTCTCGCAGTTCATGGAAGCCTATTCCTTCCGTGACCTGAACGTGCGCACGGGGTCGGGAAACATCATTGGCAACGCCGCACTTTCCGAAAATGACACTGCAATCAGTCTGGAAAGCGGATACGCCGTCCAGATCACCAGCGATGGGAGCGCAGGCTCCGGGATTTTCGGCCGGACGATCAGCGTGGATGCGGGCGACAGGATCTTGCTGGAAGGCAATCTCACCGCGCGCAACGGCCCGATCTCTCTGCTCGCCAGGGGCTTCGGGCCGGTTTCCGACCGATTCATCACCATGGCGCCAGGCGCTAGCATCAACGCCGGCACCGGAACGGTCACAATCCGCAACGCCGACGGGCCAATCACACTCGCCAACATAAGCGCGGGCCGCATCGATGCGCGCACACTGGGGGCGAGTCCCGGAAGCGACATAACGGTGCTTGGCTCCGGCGTGCTGACCGCGTCAGGCAGCGGGCGGGCGATCGATCTGGCATCGGTCAACGGCGAGGTTCTGAACCTCGCGGGCGACGCCGGCCTGATCCTGACCGGCGGGGGGCATTATGGCATCTTTGCCGCGACACCCACGGGATCGCTGATCGGTTCCCCGACGAATTATGCGCGGCGCTACAACGTGCCGGACAGCGAATTCTATGACGAGCTGAACCCGGGCGGCAACTTCGCGGCGTTCCGCATTGCTCCTTTGCTGACAGTGACAGCCGATGATCTCAGCCGTTTCTATGGCGATACCAATCCTGTGCTGACGGCCAGCTTTGCCGGTTTCCTTCCGGGAGACGGGGTCGCAGACCTTTCCGGAACGGCGCTTCTAATGGCCGAGGCGAACGCAACGTCGAGCGTGGATGCCTATACGATCAGCGCGGAGCAAGGATCGCTGCTGAGCGAGCAGGGCTATCAGTTCACCTTCAACTCCGGCGAGCTGACCGTCACCCCCAGGCCGATTACGCTGGCGGCGGACAATCTGACCCGCGTCTATGGCAACGCCAATCCCGCGCTGACCGTGACAGTCGGGGGAGCGGGGCTGGTGAATGGCGACCAACTGAGCGGCGCGGTGACGACCACTGCGGGCGTCACCACCGGGGTTGGCAATGTGGCGATCACACAAGGCACGCTGGCGGCCGATTCCAACTATGCGGTCAGCTTCATCGAAGGCCAGCTCACGATCACGCCGCGCCCGATCACGATTGCGGCGGACAATGCTAGCCGTATCTATGGCAATGCCAACCCGGCGCTGACCTTCCGCTTTGATGAAGCAAGCCTGGTGAACGGCGACCAGTTGAGCGGTGCGCTGGCGACCAGTGCGGGGGCGACCACGGGTGTCGGCGCCGCTCCCATCACGCAAGGCACGCTTTCGGCCGGCGCCAATTATGCGGTGAGCTTCACCAACGGCCAATTGACGATTACCCCGCGCCCGATCACCGTCACGGCAGCCGATGTCACCCGGATTTATGGCAACGCCAATCCGGCGCTACCCTTTACCGTGGGGGGATTGGGGCTGGTGAACGGCGATCAATTGACCGGCGCGTTGGCGACGAATGCAGGGGTCACCACCGGAGTCGGTACCGCGCCGATCACGCAAGGCACGCTATCGGGCGGTTCCAACTATGCCGTAAGCTTTGCCAATGGTGTGCTGACGATCGCCCCGCGCCCGATCACGGTGACGGCGGACAATCTGACCCGGGTGTACGGCAATGCCAATCCGGCGCTGACCTTTACGGTTGGCGGTGCGGGGCTGGTCAACGGCGATCAGCTCAGCGGCGCGCTGGCGACCACCGCGGGGGCCGCGAACGCAGTGGGCTCTGCGCCGATCACGCAAGGCACGCTTTCGGCCAGTCCCAACTATGCGGTCAGCTTTGCCAATGGCGTGCTGACCATCACGCCGCGCCCGATTACCATCAGCGCGGATGATCTGGAAAAGCTCGTGGGTGAGCCTGATCCGGAGCTCACCTTCACCATCGGCGGGGCCGGCCTTGTCAACAATGACACCTTGACGGGCAGCCTTACGCGCGATCCGGGAGAGGGCAGCGGCGTCTTCGTGATCCGGCAAGGCACGCTTGTTGCTACGCCGAATTATGTGACTACCTTTGCACCCGGCGCCCTGACCGTGGACGCACCGCCGCCGTCGCCGCCTGAAACCTCGCCGACCCCGCCTGAACTCTACAACCCCACCCGCTTCGAAGCGCTGCAAGCCATTGACCAGTCTTCGTCCACCCTCACCAGAGATGAAGACGAACAGCGATTCGGGATCGACTTCCCCGTGAAGGCCGAAACGCCGTTGATCGCGGAAGACCCGCTGCTTGATGAACCCGTGACCAGCGGCGGCGATGCGTCGCTTTATGGTGATGGTCAGCCACCGTCCGGCACCGGCCAGACACCGCCCGCAGGAGGTCAGTGAGATGCGCCAGCACAGCGGCAATCCCCGCCTGATACGTTCTGCGCTTGCGGCGATTATGTTGATCGCATTGGCCGCCAACGGCCCCGTCGCGGCGCGTGAGCCGGCCACCGCCAGCCTTAGCCTGCGCGATACCTTCCCGATCGGCTCCAATGGCCTGTGCGAGGCGCAGATTCTGTCGCCGGAGCCGGGCGGGAACATGTTTGACCGGCGTTATTCGATCATTTGCCGCGATGCCGCCGCGCCGGTGGGCACGCTTTGGGTGGTCACATCACGCGATGCGGGCCTTGAGCGTTTTGCGGGCGATGCAGCGCGCTGCACCAGTGACGCGCAAGGCGGGGACGCCGTGCCCGGATTGGCCGCGATGCAGCGGCTTTCGTGCGCGCGCGATGGCAGCATCCTGCGGACCGATGTGCTGATGGGCACCCGCAAGGGACGCACTTATGCGGCGCAAGGATTGTCGGCCTATGCCAAGGCGCTGGAGCTTGGCCTGGCGTCGCTCGCCAGTGACGCCATTGTTCCGGGCATTGTCGAAATCCCGCTTACCAGTTCCACCGATGCAATCGCTTTTGCCCGCCAGCAAGCCGAAGCCATCGCCGCCGACCAGGCGCTTGTCGAAGCCTATCGCCGCAGCAATGCAGGCAATTTTGCAGAAGCAGCCGAGTTTTTTGCCGTGTCCTCCGCCGCGCTGGCGGGTCCGGGTGCGGTCGAGGCGCAGCTCAACGCGGCGCTCCAGCAATCCAATCTTGGCAATTATGCCGAAAGCCGCCGCCGATTGGCCCAACTGCGCCGTGCCAGCGCAACCAGCCCCCTGCTGGCACGCTTGCTGCGCAATTACGAGGCGATGGATGCGCTCAATCAAAGGCAGTCGGCGCGCGCGCTTGCGGTGCTCGATGCGCCACTGGTGATCGAATTCGCCGATAGCGAGGCGCTGCGCAGTTTGCAGATCGGCCCCGCACTGGCGGGGCAGCTGGCAAGCGAAAGCGGACGGATCACCGGTGATTATTCGCTCAGCCTGAGCCCGCTCGAACGTGCGGCGCTGCTCGACGGGCAGCACGCTTATCTCAAGGCCACGGCGCTTCGGCAGCTGGGCCGGACCGATGAAGCCGCCGCTGTGCTGGGCTCTGCTGAAGCGGCGTTCAGCGGTGTGCGCGGCGGGCGCGTGGTCTCGGTTGCATGGCTGCGCGCGCAGGTGCTGGGCGAGCTTGCCGAACTTGCCGAACGGTCGGGCGATGCGGCCAGGGCAGAAGGCTTGCATCAGCAGGGGATCACCCTGCTTGAAGCGACCTATCCCGGTTCGCCCGCGCTTGGCAGTGCCCGTGCCCAGCTGGCGGGGTTTTATGCTCGCAGCGGACGCCGTGACGATGCGATGACCCTTTACAGGGCGATCATTGCCGATGCCGAAGGCCGCGCGCTGCCCTCGCTGCGCGGGTTGATGACACCTTACTTCGGTCTGTTGCTTGCCGAAGGGCCCCAAGGACACGGCGCTGCGGACGCAGCGGCCGATATGTTCGCGGCGAGCCAACTGCTCCAGCGGCCAGGTCTTGCGCAAACGCAGGCGGCGCTCGCGCGGGAGCTTTCGGGCGGCAGCGACGAAGCCTCGCAGCTGTTCCGCACCGCCACCAATCTTGGACGCGGGATCGAACAGTTGCGCACGGCGCTTCTGGAACTGGAAACCATGCCCGAAGCCGGCGCCCGGCAGGCCGCCCTGATTGCGGAACGCGCCGCGCGGCTCGAACTGTTGCAGCAGCAGCAGGCCGAAGTGCTGGGGCAGTTGGCCGCTTACCCGCGCTACCGCGCTGTCACCGAACAGGCGATCACACTTGCCGATCTGCAAGCCACGCTTGTGGAAGGCGAGGCCTATGTGAAGCTGGTGACGCTCGATAGCGATGCTTACGTCATCTATGCCACCCGCGAAGCCGCGTCGGCATGGCGGGCAGACGCCACGCCCGCGCAACTCGATCGGCTGGTCAGCCAGATCCGTGAAAGCATCGCCGTGGTCGAAGGCGGGCAGGTGCTGACCTATCCTTTCGACCTTGCCCGAGCGCGTGAGCTTTATGTCCGCCTGTTCACCCCGGTCGCCGATCAATTGCCCAAGGCCCGCCATATCGTGTTCGAACCCGATGGCGCCTTGCTGAAGCTGCCGATCAACTTGCTGGTAACAGACGATGCCAGCGTTGAAGCCTACGAAGCGCGCAAGAGCGTGGCCGGCGCGGACGAATATGATTTCCGCGGCACCCGGTGGCTCGGGCGCACGGCGCAGATCAGCACCTCGGTGGCGGCCTCGGCGTTCCGCGATGTGCGCGCCGCACCGCCTTCGGATGGCAAGCGCGCCTATCTCGGCCTTGGCGAGAACGCGCCGATCGGTGCTGCCTCGCCCGGTGCAGCGCGCACCCGTGCCGCGCTGGCGGCTGGCGAGACGTGCCAGTGGTCACCGAATATCTGGGCCAATCCGATCAAGGCCGATGAATTGCGCACCGTCGCCTCGCGTTTCGCCGGGTCGTCCGAAGTGCTGACCGGCGCGGCATTCACCGACAACGCCATCATGGAGATGGGCGATCTTGCCGAATACCGCATCCTGCACTTTGCCACGCACGGGCTCGTGACCGCTCCGCAACCTGAATGCCCACCGCGCCCGGCATTGCTGACCAGTTTCGGTTCCGGCGAAGGCTCGGATGGATTGCTGAGCTTTGCCGAGATTTTCGGCCTGCGTATCGACGCTGATCTGGTGATTCTGTCAGCCTGCGACACCGCGGGCAGTGCCACGGTGGGTGCGACCCGCGAGGCCGGCGTCACCAGCGGGGGCGAATTCGCGCTCGACGGGCTGGTGCGCGCCTTTGTGGGAGCGGGTGGGCGCACCGTATTGGCAAGCCATTGGCCCGTGCCGGATGATTTCGACGCGACCGGCCGCCTGATTTCGGGCCTGTTCGCCGAGGACGGGCGCGCCACCGCTGGCGCCCTCAAGGCCTCGCAGGAAACGCTGATGGACGAAGCCGAAACCTCGCATCCCTTCTACTGGTCTGCCTTTGCCGTGGTGGGTGACGGGGCCGCGCGCCTCGTGCGCTGAGCGCGCTGACGGAGGGCGCGAACGGCACCATGAGCGATCCGCAAACCCCTTCACCCGCGCGTCTCGGCTGGATCAGGCGCGGCTGGCGCAATGTGCGCGAAGCGGGCGGCGTGCAGCTTGCCGCGACGCTGGTGGTGCTGTGTGCGGCACTGTTTATTGCCCGCTTCAGCTGGGTGCTGCCCGATGGCAACATTCCCACACCGCTGACCGGCGAGGCCGAGCGCGCGTTGTATGACCTGCGCGCCTATTATGCCGCCGATCTGGTCGGGCAGGACGAGCGGATCGTCATGGTCGTTTACACCGATCAAACCCTAATCGCCGCCCGCAAACGATCACCGCTGGATCGTGGCCTGCTGGCGCGCACCTTGCAAACGCTGGACGGGATGGGGGCCAAGGCGATCGGCATCGATATCCTGTTCGACCAGCCTCAGGACGAGGACGATCAACTGATCGCGGCCCTGCGCGGGATGCAGACTCCGGTGGCGGTCGCCTATGCCAATGTCGCCACCAACAGGGACGACGTGGTCTATGAGCAACAGCAATATCTGGAGAGCTTTCAGGCGCAACTGGCGGGAACACGTGCACGGCCGGCGAGCATCCGGCTCGACAATACCTTTGGCGCAACGCGGGTGTGGCCCACAATCGTTCCCGGCCTGCCGCCCTTGCTGGGGCGCGCCATGCTGGAAGACAGTGATGCAAACCCCACCCGGTTTGCAGGCTATGAAGGCGCCCTCGATTACCGGCGCGCGCGCTTCGTCGACGAGCCGCTGTTCGCCTCGCTCCAGATCGATCTTCTGGCTGATCCCGATCCCGAGGTTGTGCCCTTTCTTGCCGAACAGATTGTCGGCAAATATGTGCTGATCGGCGGCGATATCGTCGACTATGACCGGGTCGAAACCACTTTCACCTCGATCACCGGAGAGCTTCCGCCCGGGCTTGCCGTCCATGCCGAGATCATTGCCCAGATGCTCGATGATCGGGCGCTCTCGCCAATTCCGGCGTGGATCGTGTGGGTGATGGCCGTGCTGGTGGTGCTGAGCGCCGCGTTGACCGCGTTGCTGGAATGGCCGGCGCGGCGCCTTGCCCCTTTCATGCTGGCGCTGTTCGCCGGTTTCATCGGCATTCCGGTGGTGCTGCAACTGGCCAATGTCGACACTTATGGCCTTCCGGCGGTCGGCTGGCTGGTGGGCTGGATCATCGCCTTTGCCGCAGTGACCGCCGCAGCGCGTGCATCGGGCGCGGTGCAGCGCAATTTTGCCGCGGGCGCGCTTGGCAAATATATCCCGCGCGACATTGCCCAGGCGATTATCGACAAGCCGGAATTGCTGTCGCTGGGCGGGGAAAAGCGCGAAATCTTCGTGCTGTTCAGCGATCTGGAAGGCTTCACCAAGATGAGCCATGCGATCGCACCGGAAATGGTGGCGAAGCTGCTCAACCGCTACCTTGATCTGCTCAGCCAGGTGGTGCTCGATCACGGCGGGGTGATCGACAAGTTCGTGGGCGATGCGGTGGTGGCGTTCTGGGGCGCGCCGATTGCGCGGCCCGATGATGGAATGCGCGCTGCCCGCGCAGGCTACGCGATGTGGCAGGTAGGCGAAGCCTTCCGGCGTGAGGTCGCAGACATGGATGCCAGCCTTCCGGCGATCGGCAAGACCCGCGTGGGCCTGCATTACGGCGAGGCGGTGATTGGCAACTTTGGCGGGGCGACCCGAATCCAGTATACTGCGCTGGGCGACTCGATGAACACCGCAGCCCGGCTGGAAGCGGCCAACAAGGGACTGGATTCCTCGGTCATGGCGAGCCGCGAGTTTGCCGAGGCATCAGGGCTGGAATGGTGGCGGCCAATGGGCCGTGTGGTGCTTCGTGGCCGGGCGCGGCCGGTCGACCTGTTCGAGCCTGCGCCGGATTTTCCGGCGGAAGACATAGCCATTCTGGCGCAGGCGCTGGCGATGGTGACAATCGATCGGGAGGGTGCGGTTCGGCTCGCGCAAGCCGTGGCCAGCCGCCACCCGCAGGATGCAGCGCTGGGCAATCTTGTGCAGCGCATCACAGGTTTGGACGAGGGAGGGACTTATGTTCTGGGATAATGTGAAATCGAAGGCGACGGCGCTGGCCGTTGCGGGCGCGGCATTGGCGCTGCCGGTTACGGCGATGGCGGGGGTGGTGGTCAAATCCACCGGCCCTTCGGCCACACGCTACCCGGTCGGCACCAAGCTTGACGATAATGCCGCGATCACGCTGAAGGGCGGCGATGTGGTGACGGTGCTCACGGCGGAAGGCACCCGCGTCATCAAGGGCGCCGGCACTTTCCGGGTGGGCGACCGCCCGCAGGTCGCCGCCGATCGCTTTGCCTCGCTGACGCGCAAGCGTGCGGCCACCCGCGTGCGCACCGGAGCCGTGCGCGGCGATACGGACGAGACCGCCACAAATCCCAGCCTTTGGTATGTCGATGTCACGCGATCAGGCACGATCTGCCTCTATGACCTTGCGACCGTGCGGCTCTGGCGTCCGGGCACACAGGGCACGAGCACCTATCGTATCGCAGATCAGGCAGGGGCAACCCAGGCCGAGGTGACGTTCGATGACACCGTGACCGTCGCCGCGCTCGATCCGGCGCGCCTGCCGATCTCGGAAACCGGCGATTACATGATCACCGCCCCCGATGGCGCGGCAACCGCACAGATCAACTTCGTGCTGCTGGGTGAGGATTATGCCGCACCCGATGCCTTGGCCGAGGCTCTGATCGCCAAAGGCTGCACCGTGCAGCTGGAAACGCTCGCCTCCAGCCTTGAGGCATCTGCGGATGCGGCGGGCGGCTGATCAGGCTGCGCCGGTGCAGCGTCACCTGTAAATCGGGATTGGCTGTTGCATCGTGCGCGTAAGCTTGGGACAAGGGCGTGGGCCGGGCAAGATGGGGGAATCGGACAGCGAAACGCAGTTGATCACGCAACGCTGAACGCATCGCAGAAGGAGCGGTGCGAGCCTGCCTTGCGGTCTGCAAACGCTGCGCTGACGCGCATCTCGGGGGGAGATGGGATGAGGCAACTTGGGGCAAAGAGGATCGCTGACCTGCTGTGCGGGCGCGCTGGCTTGCGCTTGGCGGCCGTGCTTGCACTGGCCGCGCTCTACCCTGCGTCCAGCGCGATAGGTAATGCTACCTTCGAAGGCGTGGCCAGCTGCGCGGGATCGACCTGCCATGGCCGGGCCGAGGGCAATGGCGCAGTTGTCCGGCAGGACGAGATCGCCACCTGGCAGGAGCCTTCCTCCCCCGGCGGCGCCCATTCCCGCGCCTATGCCGTGCTGGGCGGACGGCGCGGCCAGCAGATCGCCGCGAGCCTTGGCCTTGGCAATGCGCAGTCGGCCCCGGCCTGCCTCGGCTGCCATGCGACCAATGCGCCCACGGGGCAGCGCGGGGCGAAGTTCACGCTGACTGACGGTGTGGGCTGCGAAAGCTGTCACGGCGCGTCGGGCGGCGGGTGGCTGGCCGAACATTATGCGTTGCCCGCGACCCATGCCTCGAACATCGCGGCCGGGCTGACCCCGCTGGATAATCCCAAGGCGCGGGCGAACGTCTGCCTCGATTGCCATTATGGCTCGTCCAAGCCGGGGCAATTTGTCACCCATTCCATGATGGCGGCAGGCCATCCGCGGGTATCGTTCGAGCTTGACCTGTTCAGCGCGCTTCAGCAGCACCACAATATCGACGGCGATTATACCGCGCGCAAGGGCGCGGCCAATTCGGTGCGGTTCTGGGCGGTGGGTCAGGCCGAGGCGGTGCGCCGGGCAACCAGCCTGTTTGCCCAGCCCAAATTCGCATACGCGGGCGCATTCCCGCAATTCTATTTCTACGATTGCCATTCGTGCCACCGGACCATCGCCGATGGGCCGCAGCGCAGGCTGACGCATGAAGGCAACCCGGGCCGCCCGATCCCCTTCGGCAATCCGCCGTTCAATGACGAGAACATCATCATGCTGTCCGCCGTGGCCGGCGCGCTGGTGCCGGGCGAGGCGGGGGCGTTCCAGACCGCCAGCCGTGACTTCCACAAGGCGATGGGTTCGGGGCCGGAGCAAACGCGCGCTGCCGCACAGGCGCTTTCGGCGCGGGCAGGCGCATTGTCGGATGCGCTTTCGGGCCGCACCTATGCCGGCGCCGACGCCTTCAAGGTGATCGCGATCATCGCGGGCGAAGCCACCGCGCCGCGCTTCACCGACTATGCCGGATCGGTGCAGGCGGTGATGGCGGTGGACACGCTGCTCAACGCACTGGTGCGCGAAGGGCGGGTGACGCAGGGCGCAGCGACGGGCATTCGCGGCGATATCGCACGGGCTTACAAGGCGGTGGACGAACCCAATGCCTATCGCCCGGCCGATTTCCGTGTGGCGCTGAAAGCGGCGGCAGGCGCCATCGGCAGGCTGCAATAGCGATGCGCAAGCGGGGGACATTCTGGATCGCAGCAACGGCGCTAATCCTTGCCTCCTGCGGCGGGGAGGATAGCCCGTCCAGCAATGGCGGAGCGACAGGCGGCGGACCCGCGCCCGCGCCCGTGCTCCCGCCCACCGGTCAGGTGTTCAGCGTTCCCGCGGCCGAAAGTCTGTCCAGCGCCGAGGTCGGAACGGTCATCGCCCAGGCCGCGGCCGAGGCGCGGGCACGCAATGTGGCAGCGACCATCGCGGTAACCGACAGGGTCGGCAATGTGCTGGGCGTGTTCGCCATGCCTGGCGCAGCGCCGCTGGCCCGTATTCCATCGGCGCCCGATGGCAGCAATCGCGATGCGCAAGGCCTCGACATTCCCAGTGCAGGCGCCGCCATCGCCAAGGCGATCACCGGCGCCTACCTGTCGAGCAGCGGCAATGCCTTTTCCAGCCGCACGGCCAGCTTCATCGTGCAGGAGCATTTCCCCCCGGCACCGACCACCGCAGGGCTGGAAAGCGGTCCGCTGTTCGGCGTGCAGTTTAGCCAATTGCCGTGTTCCGACCTTGCCGCAAGGGCAAGCGACGGCTTCATCGGCCCCAAGCGTTCGCCGCTCGGTCTGGCCGCCGATCCCGGCGGCTTCCCGCTCTACCAGAACGGCGTGGTGGTGGGCGGGGTTGGGGTCATCGCAGACGCCAGCTATGGCTTCGACCCCAATGTGCTCGACCGCGATGCGGATGTGGACGAAGCGATTGCCTTGGCGGGCACGGTGGGTTTTGAAGCCCCCGTCAGCATCCGCGCGGACCGCATCACCGCTGATGGCACATCGCTGCGCTACACCGACGTCGAATATCCGCAGATCGGTAATATCGCGAATGCAAGTTTCGCCGGGACGGCGGGTGCGCTGGTGCCGGTGGCGGGCTATTACGTGGGGACCGCCCTGCTGCCGGGCGCGGCTTACGGCACCGAAGCATCGGGCATCCGCGCGTCGTCATCTGCCGAATTTGCCAACCGCGATGCCTTCGTGCTGACCAATGGCGCGGGCGCGAACCGCTTTCCGGTGCGCGGGGCGACCGATGCGGGCGATATCGCCGCGCCGCTCACCGCCGCCGAAGCCCGCGTCATCCTGGAAGAAGCCTTCACCGTGATGAGCCGTGCGCGCGCGCAAATCCGCCAACCGCTCGATAGCCGCGCGCAGGTGACGATCAGCCTGGTCGACACACGAGGGGCCGTGCTGGGCCTCGTCCGGTCGCCCGATGCGCCGATTTTCGGGATCGACGTGAGCTTGCAGAAGGCGCGCACCGCCAATTTCTTCTCGGGAGGCTTTGCGGCCAGTGAATTGCTGGCAGCAAGTGGAGAAGTGCCGCAATTCGTTGCCCGCACCCGCACCTTTCTTGACGATCCCAATGCTTTGACAGGAGCCTTTGCTTTTTCCGACCGCGCCGGCGGCAACCTGTCGCGGCCCTATTTCCCCGATGGGGAGGTGGGGCAGCCCAATGGCCCACTGTCGCGCCCGATCGCGCAGTTCAATCCGTTTTCGACCGGGCTGCAATCGGCGCTGATCGTTGGCAATCTGGCTGAGCATCTTGCGTTTGTGACCGGGCAGAGCGCGCAGGATACGCCGCGCAACTGTTCCACGCTGCCGCAGATCGCAGGCGGCATTTCGCGGCTCGCCAACGGGATCCAGATCTTTCCCGGATCGGTCCCGGTCTATCGCGGCAATGTTCTGGTGGGCGGCATCGGGGTGTCGGGCGACGGGATCGATCAGGACGATATGATCAGCTTCCTTGGCCTTCACAACGGCACGAAGCGCGCTGGCGGAGGGCTGGGCAATGCGCCTGCCGCCATCCGTGCCGACCGGATCGTGGTGGCGGTCGGGAACCGGCAGGTGCGCCTGCGCTACGTCAATTGCCCCTTTGCGCCGTTCCTCGATACGGCAGCGCAAAACGTGTGCGAGGGGCTGTAAGGTGGCGGCGCTGCTCCCCGCCCTGTTACTGCTGCAACCCGCGCCGCCGCCTGAAGCGGTGCAGCCGCTGCCAGCCCCTCCCGGTGAGGACGCACCGAAGGACTGGGAGCAGGATATTCCTCCCGTCGATCCCGATATCATCGAAGGTCGCCAGCGCCCCGGCTACACCGCGCCGCTGCCCGAGCGGATCGAACAGCGTAACGATGGCGCCGTCCGCGCCCCGCCGCCCGAAGCCTTCCCGACAGACCAACTCCCCATCCCCGATCGCTGGCGATTGATCGAAAGCCTCGGCCTTGTGAAAGAGAGCCTGTTCGATCCCTATAACCAGAACACCTACAAGGGGGATCGCCCGATCAACCGCGCCAAGGTGCCGTGGCTGCCGATCAAGGAGGACGACTGGTTTGTCGTCGCCAACCTGATCTCGGACAGCGTTTACGAACCGCGTACCTTTCCCATCCCGGTCGGCGTGCAGACCACCGAAGACCCTGACCGGATCGACGTGTTCGGGAACGATTTCAGCCAGGTTTTCAGCCAGACCTTCATCGCCGGTTTTGCGCTGCTGAAGGGTTCGACCACCTTCAAGCCGCCGAGCATCGAATACCGCGTCACGCTGGCTTACAACGTCAACTACGTCGATGTGCCCGAACGCCGCGTGCTGTTCGTCGAACCGTCACGCCCCTCGCACCGGCTTGACCAGTTTCTGGGCGTGCAGGAAGCCTTCGTCGACTACCACTTCAGCCAGTTCGACAATGACCGGTTCGATTTCATCTCGATCCGGGCGGGTATCCAGCCGTTCCAGTCGGACTTCCGCGGGTTCCTGTTCAATGATCAGCAGTTGGGCGTGCGGCTGTTCGGATCGCGCGACAACAACCGTTTCCAATTCAATCTGGGCGCGTTCTGGCGGCTGGAAAAGGACACCAACAGCGGCCTCAACGCGATCCTGCGCAGTCCCCGCGATGATTTCGTGTTCGTCGCCAATGCCTACCGGCAGGATTTCCTGATCCCCGCGCTGACCAGCCAGATCACCGTGGTCTACAACATGAACCGCGAGGCGGACGATATCCAGATCGACACCAACGGCTTCCCGGTGCGCCCGGCGCTGCTCGGCACACTGCGGGGCCGGGAATATGACGTGGTCTATCTCGGCTACAACATGGACGGCCGCGTGGGCCGCGTGAATCTGACGGGGAGTTTCTACTGGGCGCTGGGCGAGGATCGGAACAGCTTCTTCACCGACCGTCCGGCCAACATCAACGCGCAATTCGCCGCGGTGGAAGCGAGCTATGATCGCAACTGGATGCGCTTCCGCCTGTCGGGGGCCTATGCCAGCGGCGACTCCGATCCCTACGACGACACCGAAGGCGGCTTCGATGCGATCTTCGAAAACCCGGTGTTTGCGGGCGCGGACACCTCGTACTGGATCCGCCAGACGATCCCCTTTGCAGGCGGAGGCCGCGCGATTGCGGTCAATGGCCGAAACGGCATCCTCAATTCGCTGCGAAGCTCGAAGGAGCAGGGGCAGAGCAATTTCAACAACCCCGGCCTGATCCTTGCAGGGGTCGGCGCGGATTTCGATCTGACGCCGCAGTTCCGCCTGTCGGCCAACGCCAATCACCTGTGGTTCGAGAATACTGCGACCCTGCAGGTGCTGCGCAACGAAGGCTCGATCCCGCGCGAGATCGGCTTTGACCTTTCGGCTGCCGCGATCTGGCGGCCCAAGGCGAACCAGAACCTTGTGTTCCGTCTGTCCGCCGCCACGCTGCTGGCAGGCAATGGCTTCCGCGACCTGTTCACCGCGCGCGGCGGCGGACAGGAATTCGTCTCGATCCTCGCCAATGTGGTGCTGACCTACTGATGTTGAAGCTTGGCCAATCCCTCACCCGCCAAATCGCGCTGCTGGCAGCGGCGCTGGTGCTTGCCGTCGGCCTGTTCGCGGGCGTGCCAATGGCGGCGGACAAGGAGAAGCCGGTCAAGCGTGATTACACCGCCGTTTTCGCTCCGCCCGCGCCGCAGAACCAATCGGTCGCGGAGATGGAGGCCAAGTCGGCAGGTTGCCTCACCTGCCACATCAAGACCGATGCGCCGACCATGCATGTCTCGCCCGCGGTGCGGCTGGGCTGCACCGATTGCCACGGCGGCAACCCTTCGGTGCAAGGCAATTCGGACCTTCCGCACAATCACCCCGATTACGTCGGAGCGCGGGATACCGCGCATGTGCTGCCCAAATATCCGAACAGCTGGCACTTTCCCTCGTCCGCCAATCCGAAGCGATCCTATGCGCTGCTGAATACGGAATCGCCCGAATTCGTGAAATTCATCAACCCCAGCGATTACCGCGTCGCGCGCGAGGCTTGCGGATCATGCCATATCGGCGCGATCGAGGCGGCGGAGCGTTCGATCATGGCGTCGGGCGCGATGCTGTGGGGCGGGGCGAGCTACAATAACGGGATTCTGCCATTCAAGAATTACCTGTTGGGTGAGGCCTACACCCGCGACGGCCTGCCCGCGAAGATCACCTCGCCCGGCGCAGGCCCCGGCGGCGTGCTGTCGGAAGATCAGGTTGCGCGCGGGGTGCTGGCAGAGATGTACCCGCTGCCCACCTGGCAGGTGATCCCGCCAGGCGACGTGTTCCGCGTGTTCGAACGCGGCGGGAGGACCATCAATTCGCAGTTCCCGGAAATCGGCCTGCCCAACCCGTCAGGCGCGATCCAGCGACTCGAAGAACCGGGGCGGCCCGATCTCAAGCAATCCAACCGCGGCCCCGGCACCGGCCTCCGGGTGGCGATCCCGGCGCTCAACATCCACAAGACGCGCCTCAACGATCCCTTCACCTGGTTCATGGGCACCAATGATCAGCCGGGCGATTACCGCCATTCGGGCTGCGCGAGTTGCCACGTGGTCTATGCCAACGACCGCGAACCGCGCCATTCGCTGACCTATGCGCAATATGGCCGCGACGGGCAGACGATCACTGTTGATCCCACCATCGCGGGCAAGATCGAGCACGCGGCAGGCTATGACGAGAAGATGCATGGTGCGGTGAAGCAGCCGGGGTATGATGATCACGCCGACCACAAGGACGACGGCGCGCTTACCACCCCAGATGGCAAGGTGAAGGAAAAGGGCCATCCGCTGAGCCACGTCTTCACCCGCGCGATCCCGACAGCACAGTGCATGAACTGCCACATGCACCAGCCCAATATCTTCCTGAATTCCTTCCTTGGCTACACCATGTGGGATTACGAAAGCGATGCGCCCTCGATGTGGCCCAAACAGCAGAAATACCCCACCGCCGAAGAAGTGCGCGCCATCAACGAGCGCAATCCCGAAGCCGCCGCCGCGCGCGGCAACTGGGGCGATCTCGATTTCCTGCGCAACGTCTATGATCTGAACCCGACTCTCAAGGACACGCAGTTTGCCGATTACCACGGCCACGGCTGGAATTTCCGCGCGATCTTCAAGCGCGACCGTGAAGGCAATCTGCTCGACGCCGACGGCGCTATCGTCGACAACGATGATCCGGAAAAATGGCGCAAGGAAGGCGAAGGCAAGTTCGTCCCCGCTGGCACCAATCCCGGCAAGGCGGTCCACATGATGGACATCCACGCCGAAATCGGGATGCAATGCGCTGATTGCCACTTCGAACAGGACAGCCACGGCAACGGCCTCATCTACGGCGAAGTCGCCAACGCGATCGAGATCACTTGCAAGGACTGCCACGGCACGCCCGACGCCTATCCCACGCTGCGCACCAGCGGCCCCGCCGCGCCGCCGGAAGGCCACAACCTTGCCCTGCTGCGCAATCCCGACGGCCAGCGCCGGTTTGAATGGATCGAGGGCGAGGATGGCAGGCGCAAGCTGATCCAGCGTTCCATCGTCGATCCCAAGCTCGAATGGGAGATGAGCCTCGTCAAGGATTCGGTCGATCCCGCTACGCCGACCTTCAACGCCAAGGCCGCGCGGGCGAAGCTGGTCAGCCGTTACGGCGCGGAAACCGGCAATTTCGAATTTGGCACCGGCATCGGCATTGACGACCGTGCCCACCGCGATCCCGAAATAGCGTGCTTCACCTGCCACCTTTCTTGGACGACGTCCTGCGGCGGGTGTCACTTGCCCATCGAAGCCAACTGGAAGACCAAAAGCCACAAATACGAAGGCGGCGAGACGCGCAATTTCGCGACCTACAACCCGCAGGTCGCGCGCGACGAGATGTTCCAGCTGGGCAAGCACCAGACCACCAAGGGCAATCAGGTCGCGCCGGTGCGCTCGTCCTCGGCGCTGGTGCTGTCCTCCACCAACATCAACCGTGAACGGATCTATGTGCAGCAGCCGCCGATCAGCAGCATCGGCTTTTCCAGTCAGGCCTTCGCGCCGCACTTCCCGCATACGGTGAGGAAGACCGAGACCAAGACCTGCACCGACTGTCACCTGTCCGCCAAGGACGATAACAACGCGATCATAGCGCAGCTTTTCCTGCTGGGCACCAATTACGTCAACTTCGTCGGCCTGAACGCATGGACCGGCCTTGAAGGCGGGTTCCAGGCCACACGCGTCACCGAATATGACGAGCCGCAGGCGGTGATCGGTTCCTACCTCCACCGCTATGCCTATCCCGATTACTGGGGCCTTCATGTGGACCAGAACGGCCGCGAGCTGAAAAACTGGGTGCGGGGCAAGACCTTCGACAAGAACCTCAGCGGAGAAACCCAGCCGTTCGAGGAATTCGTCAATATCCACGAAGGCACGTCCGGCCGCGTCGGCTGCCTGCAATTGCGCGGCGAATATATGTTCGTGGCGGGCGGCAAGGGCGGGTTTACCGCCTATGACGTGGCGAGCATCGCCAACAAGGGTACGTCCGAGCGCATCCTGAAGGGTCCGTTCTCGCCGCTTGGGCATGATACCAACGTCAGAACCACCAATGCTACCTGCATGGCGCTGCCCACCAACCAGCCGATTGCGCCCACCCGCAGCACGCCGGATATGCGCACCATCAATCAGGAACAGGCATTCCTGCCGATCTACAGCTATGCGGTGGTGACAGATGCAGTCGAAGGTCTGATCCTTGTCAACGTCAACACGCTGGCGGACGGCGAATTCCGCAACAACAAGCTGACCCGCAAGATCTTTGCGGGCGGCGCCGATGCCTGGAATCCCGATGGCGTACTGACGGGGGCGCGGCACGTCGTGCTGGCGGGCGAGATCGCCTACATCACCGCCGACAAGGGTCTGGTGGTGGCCGATCTGGCTGATCCCGGCGCGCCAAAGGTCGCGGCGGTGCAGCCCTTGCGCGATGCCCGCGCATCGGCGGTGCAGTTCCGTTACCTGTGGGTGACGGATGCCGAGGGGGTGAAGCTGTTCGATGTCACCAACCTGCGTGCGCCGGTGGCCTTGCCTGAAGGCACCGTGCCGCTCGCCAATGCGCAGCGGATGTATATCGCGCGGACCTATGCCTATGTCGCGGCCAAGGGGGATGGGCTGGTGATCCTCGATGTGAAGAACCCGCGCCGCCCCCGCGTCGCCCAGAAGGTGACTCTGGATGGCACGCTGAACGATGCGGAAGACGTGATCGTCGGCACCACCAACGCCTCGCTGTTCGCCTATGTGGCGGACGGGCGCAACGGGATGAAGGTGCTGCAATTGACCAGCCCGGACAGCCAGCGCAATTTCTATGGGTTCAGCCCTGCGCCGGTGCCGGAGATGATCGCCTGGGCGCGGACGCCATCGCCGGCAATCGCGCTGTCCAAGGGCCTCGACCGTGACCGCGCGGTGGACGAGACCGGCGGTCAGATGGCGGTGTTCGGTCGGCTCGGATCGCGGCCCTTTACAAGGCCCGAAATGGAGCGTCTGTTCATGACCCGCAGCGGTGTGCCGTGGAAAGTCTCGGACGAGATCGACATGAACCGCTGGGTCGGCATCGCGCCGCAAGGGCCGCTGCGGGCCGCGCGGCGCTAAGCGTCAGTCCCGCTCGGCGAACATCCCTTCGATCATCGGCTGCAACGCTGGGGTAAAGCGCGCCAGCACCTGCCAATCGCCCACGCGTTCGTAATGCGACACAAGGCTGCGCCCGTCCCAGCGGTGCAAAGCATAGGTTGGCGGTTCGGTGGTGATCAGTTCGCGGTTGTCGGGCGCGTGCTTGTCGATCGGGGTCAGGTCCATAGCCACCAGCGGCGCGACCGAAGGCGTGACGCCCAGCGGAATGCCCGCAAAGCGCGTGGTGATCGGGCGGTGGAGGTGCCCGCAATGGATCGCCTGCACCTGATGCTGGCCCTTCAACACGCGGTATAACCGTTCGATCCACGGCTCGCCCGGCGCCGGGTCCATCCAGTCGATCCCGGAACCAACCGGGGGGTGATGCATGAAGATCAGCGTCGGCTGACCCGGAGCCTCGGCCAGCTGGGCCGCCAGCCACGCGGCGCGCGCTTCGCAGAACGCGCCGCCGTGGCGCCCCTCTTCCAGCGTATCGAGGCAGATGATGCGCAGGCCCAGCGGCGCTTCGACCGCATAGTGCAGGAACCCGCCCTCGGCAGGCATAACCTGCGGGAATGCGCTCAGCAGCCCCGCGCGGCTATCATGATTGCCGACCAATGGCAGGATCGGGATGGGGCAATCAGCCAGCAAAGCTGCGGTCTTGGCGAAACTTTGGACATCACCGTGATCGGTGATGTCGCCGGACAGAACCAGCAGTTCGGGCCGGTTGGGGCCATCGAGCAGCCGGGCCAGCGTGGCGCGGAAGCGGGTGAGGTTCAGCTCTTCGGGTTGTTCATCGGGCGCGAAGCCGACGTGGATGTCAGTGATCTGGGCGATCAGCACAGCGCGCGAGGGTACCAGATCGAGCCTCATGGCTTCAGTCCCGCCGGGCCGGCAAGCGATGCTATGGCCGCCTTGTCAGGGACAGGCCGATAATGCGGTTTGGGCCCCTTGGTGGCCCATTGTCCGGCGGGCAGGTGATAGGCGTGGCACATCGCGCAATCGGACGGCACAACTTTTTTGGTCTTCACCGCCGTCGCGCCCAGATGGCAATCGCGGCAGCTTTTCAGATCGGGGATCAGCAGATCGCTGGCAACCTTCGATGTGTCGGCGGCATGGCAATCGGTGCATTCTTCCTTTTTGTGCGCTTCATGGTTGAAGTAACCGCTGCTCAGGAAGCGGTCGGGCAGGTTGACCGGCATGAGATCGGCCTGCCCGGTGGGGCCACGGGTGGGCAGGTGACATTCGGTGCAGACACCGCCGACAGACAGCGCATTTGAAAGCCCGATGTAAGCGCGCACCGGACGCCCGAAATCGGCTGCGTAGGCGGGCGAGGCGCTGCCGATCTGTACGGGGCGCTGGCGCACCGGGCCGACACGCCGGCGCGGGCCGGAGGAGATGCGGGCAAGGTCTTCGGCCAGATCCTTCACATCGCCGTGGCGCAGCTTGCTGAAGCCGCCGCCGGCGGTGCGCCCGGACACGAGGCTGTGACAGCCTTCGCAGGACTCCTCCATTTTCACCTCCTTGAACGCCAGCTTGTCGGGCGTGAGCGCGTGGCAGTCGCCGCATTCGAGCGGTTTGCCATATTGCCGCAGCGAAAGTGCCATGCGTGCAGCCCCGCCGCGCGCGTCCATGTGGACGTCATGCGGGAAGACAAGGCCCGATCGTTCGACAGGCTTCGTTCCCGGCTTGGCGCGCACCGGCTTGGCCGCGCCAAAGCTGGCGAAATAGACCGGGCGGAACTGCGGGTGCCCTTTGCCAAAGTCGTGTGCATTGGCGAGGCTGGTGTCGGTCAGACGGGTATCGAGCTTGTCGTGGCAGTCCGAACAGAACGCCTCTCCGCCCGCAGGCTGGCGCACCGGGCCTTCGTGTTCCGAATGGCAGGAGACACAGCCCAGCGGCCCTTCCTTGCCAAAGCCTTCCGCAATCCGCCATTGCAGCGCATCGCCGGGAGAGAGCGCGGGGGCACCCCCGGCGAGCCGCGGCATGGGGGCGTGGTTCCCGGTATCCTCGTGGCAGGAAATACAGGTTTCATCCTGCACGCTTTTGAAGGCAGCGACGTGGCAGCTTTCGCAATTGTCCTTCAGACTGTGGTGCTTCACCGACAATTCGCCGCTGCTCCATGCACTGTCGAGCAGCACGGCGCCGGGAGTCTTGCCGGTAGGGTCGGGTTTGGTGGGCGTGCGCAGCAAGTGGCTGGCGACGGGCACCATCAGCAGCAACAGCAGGATGGTGCCTGCCAACACCCAGCTCATCGCCCGCTTCGACGGCAGCACGCTGGCGAGCGCGAAGCCGCGCAGGGCATCGGTCTTGCCCTCTTCGGCAGCGATCTGGCGGATGGTGATCGCGATGCTGCCGTCGGCTTCCGCCGCAATGGCCAGCCGCGCCGCGCCCAGCGCGATTTCCCCTCCGGTGCGCGGGTCGATGGTGCCTTGCATGACCATCCGGCCATCCAGCGCAAAGCCCAATGTGCCAAGCGCCGACGCGTGGAGCATCCCGTCTCCGGCACGCTCGATCCGCACATGGTGCTGTTCCACCGCAAGATCGGGCAGGTGAATGTCGTTTTCAGCCGCGCGGCCCACGGTGAGGCTGGTCTGCTCGGCGATCCGGTCACGGATGATTTCACGCCCGGCGGCGGTGAAATCGATGGTGCGGATCAGGAACGCCATGCCTGCACCCTCACCAATAGTAGAACACGGAGATCACGTGCGCGGTGAGCGCGGCGATCAGGGCGATGGTCAGCGGGATATGGATGAACAGCCAGATTTCCAGCATGGCCCGGATGCGCAATGCGCCCCGGATCTGGGCTAGCTGATCGCGGCGACGCTCCAGCAGCGATCCCACCCGCGCCGTCTCTTCTGAATTGCCGCCCATCCTTTTCAACGCGCGGGACGTGGCACAGCCGGGATAGCGTCCGGTCAGGCGCGCCAGAGGTCCGCCGTAAAAGACGTCCTGCGCCAGCGCGGCTATCACCAGATCCGCCTCGGCCCGGCCCAGCGGTTGGGCGGCGCTTTCCAGCTGGCGGTCGATCGCGGTCAGCGCGTCCAGCATTTGCGCGCGGGTCATCTCCTTGCGGTTGGAAGAAAGACTGGCGGGCAACGTGGCATAGACAACCACGCCGTAAATCCCGGTGACGATCACCAGCAGCATCAGGACATAGGCGAGCGTGTGGACATTCCAGCCCATCTGGAAACCGGTGTGCAGCGTTCCGACAACCGCCAGCGACAGGCCGAGATAGACATGCGCCGATGTCCACGCCTTGAGGCTCCAGGCACCCGGATTGATCCGCCGCTTGCGCACACCCAGCAGCGAAAGCCACAGGATGAGGCCAAAGCCGATGGTGCCCAGCGTATAGCCGTACCACGTCCCGCCATTGGGGCGCGGCTCCTGATCGATCAGCACATAGCCCGCGATGCTTGCCGCACTCAGCGCGAGGGCAATCCACAGCCAGCGAAAGCCGCGGTGTTTCAGAAAGCTGACATGATCGGAATCGCGCCGCTTTTCATCCTGCGTGAAGCGTCCCGTGCCACCTTTCGTCTGGGCCGCCTTGGTCGCCATCATTCGGCATCCTCGGTCAACTTGGTGAAGGTCAGGAACTTGTCGGGGCTGACGCGGATCGCAGCGCCGGTGGGGCAGGCGCGCACGCAGGCCGGGCCGCCGTCGATGCCGGAGCACATGTCGCACTTGATGGCCTGCTTGGCCTTGGGCGTGCCGTCCTTTGCAGCCGCCTTCTTGCGCCAGTTGTAGGACGCTTCGCCCGGCCCCGGCCCCCTGCCGAACAGCATCCACTGGAGGAGGCTGGGCTTCTTCGGAGGCTTCGCGTCCATGCGGATCACGCCGTAAGGGCAATTGCGCTGGCAATTGCCGCAGCCGATGCAGGTGTCGTCGATGAACACTTCGCCATCAGGCCCGCGCTTGATCGCATTGGGCGGGCAATCGGCCATGCAGTGCGGGTGTTCGCAGTGGCGGCATGACGTCGGCACGTGGAGGTGCGCGTAGGTGCGCCCCGCTTCCCGGTCGAGCCGGGTCAGGCCATCATGGCTGTCAGCGCAGGCCTTTTCGCAATTGTCGCAGCCGATGCACAGTTTTTCGTCGATCAGCAGCACATCGGTTGCTTCCCCGATGCCGTTGTCGACCAGGAACTGCGCGGTTTCGGAATAGAGATCGACCGCGCCGCCAAAGCTGTCCTTGCGGCTTTCGATGAAGGCGTTGGTGGCGCGGCGGCCCGCCATGTCCTTCATCGCCTTTTCGCGCAGGGCGGGGTTCTTTTCGAGCAGCGCGAGGAAACCCTCGCCCGGCAAGCGGATCACTTCGGACTTGATCGCCGCCTTCACTGTTGCGGTGCGCAGGCTACCGTCGATCACCGCCATTTCCCCGAAATAGCTTCCGGCGGGGAGGTAGGAGAGGAACACCGGACGCTCGCCAATCGCCTTTTCGACGATCATCGACCCGCGCCGGATGATGAACACGTCCTTGTCATCCGCGCCCTCGGCCACGACTACTTCGCCTGCACGCTTTTCCTCGACCCTCGCGGCTTCCACCAGCGCGGCGACGTCTTCGCGTTTGAGGCCCGATCCGAACATCTGAAGCAATTGCCGCTCGATCGAGATGCGCTGGATCGCGGCCTTGGCCGTAGGCACCTGCGATTGCAGCTTGAGCGCGGCGAGGCGCGAGATTTCGACCACGATGGTGTCTTCGGCAGCGCGAATGGTCGCGCCCCGGCGGCGGCCGGAGATCAAGCCGACTTCGCCAAAGATCGAACCGGCTTCGATAGGGATGGTGATGGAAGGATCGGCCGGGTTGACCTCGACCGCCACAGACCCGCTGGCAATCCCGAACAGCGATGATCCGGGTGCGTTGCGTTCAAAGATCACTTCGCTGGGGCCGAAGAAGCGCGCTTCGGAATCAAGCATGAATTCGCGCATCTGAAGCGGGTTCATGCCGTTCAGGATCGACACATTGGTGCGCAGGAATTCCAGCCATTCGCCGGTGCTGCGGTTGCCGGGAAGGCTGGCGAACTTGGCGGCGATGATAGGCTCGTCCGCAGGCTTCAACTCGGTATTGCCGTTGATGAACTCGATGACATCGTGGCCCTGGTTCATGCAGTGCTTGATCAGCGGATAGCCTGCCAGCGCGCCGATCACGAAAATGCCGGGCGCGGTGCTTTCAAACACGGGGGAGAGCTTGGGAAAGGCGCTGCGGTCCTCGCTCGAGAACTCGATCCCGCATTCCTCGACGAATGCACGCGGCGGGGCCGAGCCGATGCGGGCGATGATCCGGTCGCACGGGATGCGCAATTCGCCGTCGCGAGTGGTGAGCGTGATGAACCCCGGCTCGATGGATGCGGTTTCGCTCTCGGTGCGGATCATCAGCTTGCCGGCTTCGTGATCCGCCATCAACGCCTTGACATTGGCGTCCTTGGCGGTGGGGAATTCGGTCCCACGGTTGAGGATCGACACGGTGTTGCGCTGCGCCGGGTCTTCGGCCAGCCCGCGCGCATTCTCGATGCCCGCATCGCCGGTGCCGACGATGACGATATGCTCGTCGACATATTCGGCCGGGTCATCCAGCTGATACTGCACATGCGGCAGGTCTGCACCGGGGCAGCGCATCCGGTTGGGATTGCCTTGCGTGCCGATGGCGAGGATGACGTTTTGTGCCATTACCGTCTCGCCATTGGCCAGCTCGATGGCATAGGGCGGGGCGTGGCGCTGGATGTCGCGCACGGACTTTGTGCCGTCCCGCGCACGGGTGACGAGTTGCTGCACAGAGCCGGGGATCGCATCGCCGGTGCCGCGGATCGCCCTGGCCTCGGCGTGGTATTTCACATGGACCTTGTGGCCCGCGATCTGTTCGTCCCACAGCCCAAGGATCACCTCGCGCTTGCCCGCCTCGAAGTCGATGTCGCTGCGCAGCACCAGATTGGCAGGGGTTGCCATCACGTGCTTGCCCTTTTGGTATTTGTAGATCGTGTCCGACAGGTGATCGGTTTTTTCCAGCAGCACATGGCTCAGCCCGAGCGCCGCCGCACGCGCAGCCGCGCTCAGCCCTGCCGGGCCTGAACCGATGATCGCAACCGTGTAAATCTCGCCCAACTATCCTCCCCTCTCGGATAGAGTGCACCCCGGATCGCAGCATACCCAAATCGGGCTTCGATGCCAGAGCGAATTGCCCCGTAGGGCGGGCGGTGCTAGCGGTTTGTCCATGGGAACAGGGGATCAATCGCCCGGCGGCGGTGCATCGAAAGCGGGATGGGTTTTGCTGGGGGCAGCCTTGTTGCTGGCGGCAGGCTCAATCGGGTTCAACATCTATCAGGGTTCGGGCGGTCAAAGCGCAGCGCAGGCCCCCACCGATGGCTCTGCGACAATCGAACAATTGCGCGCTGCGGCCGAGGCATCCTCCAATGATGCGAGGCCGTGGGGCGATCTTGCCTATGCCCATTTCGGGCAAGGGCAATATGCCGAAGCCGCAGCCGCCTATCGCCGCGCACTCGAAATCGCCCCGGATGAGGCCGTGTTGTGGTCGGCACTCGGCGAAACGCTGGTGCTGGGAAGCGAACGCGATCCGATGCCGCCCGAGGCCTTGGAGGCGTTCCGTAAAGCCGTTGCGCTCGATGCGTCCGATCCGCGCGCGCGCTATTTCCTCGCAGCCAAGAAGGACTTGGACAAGGATCACCAAGGCGCCCTGGCCGCGTGGCTCGATCTGCTGGCCGACAGCCCGCAAGGCGCGCCGTGGGAGGCCGATCTGGTTCGCACCATCGAACAGGTGGGGCAGATCAACCAGATTGATGTCGCCCCCCGCATCGCCCAGGCGCAATCGAGCCGCACCCCTGCGTTGCTGGCGCCGGGATCGGGCAGCTTGGCGGGTGATGCCGCATCGAACAACCTGCGCGGCCCCAGCGCGGCGGAGGTTGCAGCGGCGGGTGCGATGAAGCCGTCCGAACAGCGCGACATGGCCGAAGGGATGGTCGCACAACTCGAAGCGCGGCTGCGGCAGGAGCCCGGCAATGTCGATGGCTGGGTGATGCTGATGCGGAGCCGCATGACGCTGGGCGAACCGGCCAAGGCCAAGGCCGCCCTGGATGCGGCGGTGAAGGCCAACCCGGCGCAGGCGGCGCAATTGCGTGCGCAGGCAGCGGGGCTGGGGGTGGAGTAGCCCCGCGTTCAGGCGCTGGCCTGGGATCGAAATCTTGTCACCATCCCAAATCGCAGCATCGCAATTACGTCTGTTGCACGGGGGCGACGGCATGCCGCCGCCCCCGTGCAGACGGGTTATCAGAAGCGATAGGTGGCCACCGCCTTGACGGACTGCAGATTGAAATCGTCATTTGCGCGCAGGAAATCCACGCCGCCTGCAAGGACAAACGGGTTGGTCGCAGGCGCCGTGCCCTGGCCGACGCGGATCAACGTCTCATCGTCATTGTAACCGGTATAGAGATATTCGATACCGAGCGCAAAATTGCTGCCGATTGTCTGTTCCAGTCCTGCGCCAATCTGGAAGCCACAGGCGTTGTCATCGGCAATCACGGTGAAGCTGTTGGCGGTGTTGCTGGACTCGAACGACTGATCGAGCTTGGCATAGGCGATCCCGCCTGTGGCGTAGAGCAAGGTCGTTTCGGTCACGGTGTAACCGGCGCGCAGGCGGAGCGCCGCGGTGTAATCAATGCTGCGTTTCATGTAGTAAAACGCCGGTGTGGTGCTGAACGCCGAAACAACGTCGGTAACATCGGCCGTGCCGATTTCGCCCACGACACCCAGAACCACCTTACCCATCTGGTAGTCATATCCGGCCCGCGCTGCAAAGCTCAGCCCGTCGGAATCAGGAGTGCAGTTCGCGTTCTGCGGTGACGTGGCTTCGCCTCCGCAAAAGCCGGGCGAAAAAGCATTGGCGCCCGCAGCGGTTGTCACGGTTTCACCAAAGCTGCCGTTCGAGCCACGGTCGAAGGTGATGGTTTCATCGCTGTCGCCGGCCTGGAAATCGTAGCCAATCGAAACGCCTGCGTAAAAACCGTCGAATTCATCTTGTGCGTGGGCAGGGGTGGCCAACAGGGTGCCTGCGGCGATGGCAACTGCAAATGTTCTCATCGAAAAAATCCAAAAAAAAATATATATTTGTGACATCGCTGTCGCCCAAAAGGTCCGGGCGTTGACCAGCGCACATGCTGTTGAGACGCCGTTCACGCTTGCGTTGATGATCTGGCCCGGCAGGCGACGCTTCCCCGGCGTTGATCGCACAAACAAACGGCGTCCCGGCAGGTGTGCAGGGCCCGCCGGGCGTCCCGTTCAGCCCTACGTCGGCCAGCAGGCGTTAATTTGGAGCGGGAAAATTTTTTCCGGGGCGATCCGCGTCCGGGCAGAGGCGATTAGCAACGAAGCCGCTATCGGCCGTGAAATGCGAGCCCCACCCCTCTGTCGTAAGCGCCGAGCCTGACAGTCAGGCGTCTATGGATGTTGGAGGACGGTAACGGGCGCACATCGTGACGCCACTCCGAACGCCAACGCCTCACCGCTGAGACTGTTTTGAGAAGCAAGCGGGCGAACGGCCGTGACCGATGCTAGGCGGGAAGGCGTATTAAAACTTCGGGGTCGTTTGCTGAAATTCCGCTTTTGGGATTGTGCCCGGGCGCGGCGAGTGACCGGAAGTGGGTGGATTCCGGCCTTGCAGCTTCAGGTTTATGACTCTATTTTTCCAGCATGAAATTGCATGGTCAACGTTGGCTCTACCGTGTCGGAAACGCCGAGGTGATCGTTGATAACGCCTTCAGCTGGTGGGGCTGGGGACAAGAGCGATGGTTGATCAACGGTGAAGTCATTCGTGAAACCGGCGGATGGTTTGAAATCCGGCGCGCATTTGACGAGTCTTGGCTAACCCCGCTCGGCGATGGGATACTCGCCGTCGAACTGCGATCGAGACTCACCGGGGTGGATTGTTCGGTGACGCTCGACGGAGAGGCGCTCAAGCACGATGCGCTTTTCGAGGCCAGCTGGCGAGGCAAAAGAAGCTGGCCTGCGGCTGACGACTGGAAAGAAGTCGTCGATTTTTCTATCTTTAACGTCCTGAGACAACCCTGAGGCGGGCACCCGGGTGCGCTGCCACAATGTCTGCAATGGGGTCGCTAGCGGAACGTCCGCTTTCTCCGCCCAGCACGGCAAACTTGCCCCTTGCCCAAACACAAAAGCCCCCGCGCCCAGATCCGGCGCGGGGGCTTTGCAGTCATTGGGTCAGACGTCACACCACGCCGAAGGCCAGCATCGCGTCCGCCACCTTCTTGAAGCCCGCGATGTTCGCGCCCTTCACATAGTCGATGTAGCCATCCCCCTGGTCGCCGTAGCGTGTGCAGCGATCATGGATGCCAGCCATGATGTCTTTGAGCATCTGCTGCAGCTCATCTTCCTTCCACGACCGGCGTTCGGAGTTCTGGCTCATTTCCAGACCAGACACCGAAACCCCGCCCGCGTTGGAGGCCTTGCCCGGCGCGTAGAGGATCTTGGCGTCCTTGAAGATGTGCACCCCTTCCAGATCGGTCGGCATGTTCGCACCTTCGGACACGGCGCGGCAGCCGTTCTTCACCAGCGTTTTCGCATCATCGCCCAGCAGTTCGTTCTGCGTGGCGCAGGGCAGGGCCATATCGCACGGCACGCCCCACGGGGTCTTGCCTTCGTGAAAGGTGGCGTTCGGATATTCGGTGACATAATCCTCGATCCTGCCGCGGCGGTAGGTCTTGTGCTTTTTCACCCAGTCGATCTTGTCCTGATCGATACCGTCGGGATCGTGGATGAAGCCGCCCGAATCCGACAAGGTCAACACCTTGCCGCCCAGTTGCACGAGCTTTTCGGCGGCATGGGTGGCGACATTGCCGCTGCCCGAAATGACGGCCGTCTTGCCTTCAAGGTTTTCGTCCTTGGTCTTGAACATGTTTTCGAGGAAATAGACCGCGCCATACCCCGTCGCCTCGGGCCGGATCAGGCTGCCGCCATATTCCAGCCCCTTGCCCGTCAACACCCCGTTCCAGTGATTTGTGATGCGCTTGTACTGGCCGAACATATAGCCGATTTCGCGCCCGCCCACGCCGATATCGCCCGCCGGCACGTCCACATCGGGGCCGATATGGCGGTAAAGCTCGGTCATGAAGGATTGGCAGAAACGCATGATTTCGCGCACGCTTTTGCCCTTGGGATTGAAGTTGGAACCACCCTTGCCACCGCCCATCGGCAGGCCGGTGAGCGCGTTCTTGAAGGTCTGTTCGAAGGCGAGGAACTTCAGCACGCTTTCGTTCACGCTGGAATGGAAGCGGATGCCGCCCTTGTAGGGGCCGATGGCATTGTTGTTCTGCACCCGCCAGCCGCGTTGGACGCGGACATTGCCGGCGTCATCTTCCCAACACACACGAAAGGAGACGACCCGGTCAGGCTCTGCAATGCGGCGCAGGATCTGCTGGGCGTGGTATTCTTCCTTGTCCTCCATGAATTCGAAGATGTCTTGTGCCACTTCCTGCACGGCCTGGACGAATTCCGGCTGGTGCGGGTTGCGCTTTTTGACGCCTTCCATGAACTGGTTAAGGTCGACGTGATCGGTAACGGCCATCTCAATTCCCCCCAAATGTTGACATCTGCGACCGATAGAGCCCGCGCATCTTGTGTGCCTTGGGGGGAACTATCCGCCCAAAGGGCGCGTGTGGCAAGTCGGATGACGCCAGCGTCGGGAAGGGGTCAGATTGCCGAACTGAACCGGCGCGGGGCGAAGGCGCGGTAGCGGTCGAACAGGGCGGCGATGATGCGGGCATAGGGCAGGCCACCGGACAGGATGGTCAGCCGGTCGCCCTCCAGCGTGGCTAGCCCGGCATCGGCAAAGGGCGCCAGCCGGTCGCCCATATCGGCCAGCAGATCGCCGGGAACCTGGCTTGCGCCCTTGCACAGCAGCGCCTCGATCACGTCCCCCCGGCGCCGGTCTTCGGGGCTGCGCACAACGCCGTGGCTGGCGGACAGGCGCCCTTCGCCCGACAGCGTGCGGTAGCTTGCGGTGTGCTTGTCATTCTGCGCCAGAAGGGCGGGAAAGCTGCTGATGGCTGACGCGCCGAGCCCGATCAGCACGTCGGACGGATCATCGGTGAACCCCTGGAAATTGCGCCGCAGCGTGCCTGACCGCGCTGCGCGGGCCATCGGATCGTGCGGCAGGGCGAAGTGATCGAACCCGATCGCCTCGTAACCTTGCGACGTAAGCATGGCATGCGCCTCGCTCGCCATGATGAAGCGCGCGGCGGCGCCGGGCAGGGCGTCTTCCGGGATCATCGCCTGGCGCGGCACCAGATGCGGGACGTGGGCATAGCCGAACACCGCAACCCGATCCGCGCCCAGCTTGCGCGTATATTCAAGGCTGTCTTCCAGATCGGCCCCGCTCTGGTGCGGCAGGCCATACATCAGATCGAAGTTCAGCGATGTCACCCCGGCCTGCCGCAGCATATCGACGCTGCGGCAGATCAGGGTCAGCGATTGTTCGCGCCCGATCGCCTTCTGGCAATGCGCGGCAAACGTCTGCACGCCCATGCTGGCGCGGGTTATGCCGACACTGCCGATCATTTCGCACCATTCCGGGGTCAGACTGCGCGGATCAAGCTCGATCGACCACCGGCAGGCGTAGAGCGGGAAATGGGCGTGGATGGCATCGACGAGCGCGAGAAAGTCGGTCGGATCGATCGCGTTGGGGCTGCCGCCACCAAACGCGACGCGCCGCACCCGCGTGCCTTCCGGCAGCAGACTGGCAACGGTGGCGATTTCCTGATGCAGCGCCGCAAGGTAGCGTTCCACCCGCGCAAGCTTGCCCGAGGTGGCGGTGTTGCAGCCGCAATAATAGCAGATCTTTTCGCAAAACGGGATGTGGAGATAGAGCGAGATATCGCCGGTCGCTCCGGCAATGGCGCGCTCGATCATGCCATCCTCCAGCGGGCCGAAATCGGCAGCGGTGGGGTAGCTGGTGTAACGCGGCACAGGCGTTGCGAGGAGGTTGGGGTGATAGGTCCACATGGGGCGCTTAAAGCGCACCCCAGCGCCCCCGTCTTTGCGCGAGATCAAATCGTCGGCTTTGGACCTTTCGGTTCGGTCTTGGCACGGCAGGTTCCGGCGTGGCACGCCTTTGGGTGGCACGGCCCGTCCTGAGCTGGCGCAGAGTTGCCCAGCGGGATCGTGATCGTGCCGCCATTGCACAAAGCGGCGGTGATCGACCTCTGCTCTGCCGGCAGCGGTCCGACGATGACCGGGAGCAAGGCCGCAAGCGCAAGGGGCAGGGCGGCGGTCATGCCGGCTCGTCCTCGTCTTCGATCAGGATGCGATTGGCCGCGCCGTCCATGTCGTCATACTGCCCGTCGCGCATTGACCACAGGAAGGCGACAAGGCCGAGCAGACCCATGCCCAGCGCAATCGGGATGAGAATGGCAAGCCCGGTCATTGCGCGCTTCGTGCCAGCCGCAGCGAATTGGCGACCACCACCAGCGAGCTGACCGACATCGCAATCGCGGCCACCAGCGGGGTGACGACACCCAGCAACGCCAGCGGAACGGCGAGCAGATTGTAGACAATCGAAAAACCGAAGTTCTGCCGCACAATCCGCATCGTGGCTCTGGCCACCCGCACCGCCAGCGCGACCGGCATCAGCCCGTCCCCGATGAACACGGCATCGGCAGCCTGCTGGCTGGCATCGGAGGCGGTGCCGGGCGCGATCGAGGCGTGGGCGGCGGCCAGCGCGGGGCCATCATTGAGGCCATCGCCCACCATCAGCGGACGGCGGCCTTGCGCCTTCAGGCTTTCCAGCACGGCCAGCTTGGTCTGCGGGCTGGCTTCGGCCTGCGCCAAAATGCCGAGCGTTCGGGCCACGGCGTCAACCGGGCCTGCGCGGTCGCCCGACAGGATGCTGGCGTCGATCCCCTCGGCCTGCAAAGCGGCGATGGTCGCGGCGGCATCGCTGCGCAAGGGATCGGCAAAGGTGATGGTGTGCGCTGTGTCTGCGATGCGAAGAGCCACAGCAAGGCTTTGTGCGGCATCCCTTGGCCGTTGAAGCGCCACGGTCAGACCCTGCCACTGTCCGATGAGGCCTTGTCCGCCCACTTCGGCAATGTCGCTGACCACGGCGGGCCGCACGCCCTCGCGCAGCAGGGACGCTGCAAGGCCACGGCTCAGCGGATGGCGGCTCGCCTGCGCGAGGCCCAGCGCGATGGCGCGGGCATCGGGGGCAAGGTCGTCGATATCGGCGCGCGGTTCGCCCAATGTCAGCGTGCCGGTCTTGTCGAGCAGCGCGATATCGCATTCCGCCAGACGTTCGAGCGCGCTGCCGTCCTTCACCAGCAGGCCCCGGCGCAGCAGCGCGCCGCTGGCCACCACCTGCGCCGCCGGAACCGCAAGGCCCATCGCGCAGGGGCAGGTGATGATCAGCACCGCAATCGCGATGGTCAGCGACTGGTGCACGCCCGCGCCTGCGATCATCCAGCCCACGAAGGCCAACGCCGCCAGGCTATGCACCACCGGCGCATAAAGCTGCGAAGCGCGGTCGGCGATGCGGACGTAAGTGCTGCGCGATTGCCCAGCCTCGTCCATCAACCGCGCGATTTCGGCAATCGCGGTGTCTTCGGCCACGCGGGTCAGGTGCACCCGGATCGGGGCCGACAGGTTCACCGCGCCCGCATGAACGGGGCTGTCCAGCCCGACCGGTTCAGGTGCGCTTTCGCCGGTCAGCATCGCGTTGTCGATCGCGCTGACGCCTTCGATCACATCGCCATCGGCGGCCAGCGCCTCGCCCGCGGCGACCAGCACCACCATGCCGGGTTCAAGATCGGCGGCGGCCACGCGGCGGGTGGTGCCGTCCGGCGCAATCACGCTGGCGCTTTTGCCCATCCGCCCGAGCAACGCGCCGATCCCGGTGCGTGTGCGGTCCCGCATCACCGCATCGAGCACGCGCCCGGCCAGCAGGAAGAACAGCAGCATCACGGCAGAATCGAAGAAAGCGTGTGCGCCGCCGGTGATCGTTTCATACAGCGACAGCAGTGTCGCCAGGATCACGCCGATGCTGATCGGCACGTCCATGTTGGTGCGGCGGTGGCTCAGGGCCATCCACGCCGAAGCAAAGAAGGGCCGCCCCGAATAGGCGATCACCGGCAGCGCAATCAGCGCCGAAAGCCAGTGGAACAGTTCCCGCGTCGCACCGTCCGCGCCCGACCAGACGCTGACCGACAGCAGCATCACATTCATCATCCCGAAGCCGGCCACCCCCAGCGCGCGGGTCAGGCGCTTCCTTTCGCCGTCCTCTACCCCCATGGGATTGTCCGCGACCGGCTGCGCTTCGAAGCCGAGGCCCAGCAGCGCCGCCGTCAGCGCGTCTTCGCCCAGCGCAGGGTCATGGCTGATCGCCACCCGCTTGGCCGAAAAGTTCGCCCGTGCGGCGGCGATGCCTTGCAGCTTGGGCAATTCCCGCTCGATTGTGCCGATGCAGCCTGCGCATTTCATCCCCGGCACGGTGAACCGCGTGGTGACGAACGGTGCGGCGCCATCGGCAGCAAGAGCGGCGGGCGCGTTCATTGCACTTCGGCCTCGCCTGCCCATTGCGCACCCGGCGCACGGATGGCCATGCGCACCTGCCAGCGGCCTGCCGCAAGGGTTTCGGTCGAAAGCCAGCGGCCCTGACCTTCCGGCGCGAACGTCAACGCGATCGTTTCGCGCTGACCCAAGGGCCGTTCCGCCTCGGCAGTGATGACTGCGCCTTCGGGCAGGCCGAGCGTTTCCAGCACCACGCGCCCGTCAGCGCGCCTTTCGGGGATCACCTGCCAGCCGAGCGCCTCTGACGCTGCGGCCTTGGCCAGCCAGCCGTTGTATTTCTGGCTGGCGACGTAGGAATTATCGACCACCGTGCCGTGAAACCCGCCCACCGCGTTGTAAGCCATGAACAGGTTGACTGCGATCACGATGCCGAAGCCGCCGACGAAGACCGCCGCCATGTGCCTGCCGGTAAAGGGCTTGGCTTTGTTCGTCATCATTCGGTCCCCGGCATGGCAAAGGTGGTTTCGGTCACGTCCTGCTCGCCCTGTTCGTCAAGGCTGGTAAGGCGGAAGGCAAAGGCATCGGCGCTTTTGTCCGGCGGCAACATCACATAGACGCGTACCAGTTTGGTCGCATTGGCGGGCACATCGATGACCTGTGCCGGCGCAGCATTTTCGAGGCTGACAGCATCGGTCCACATCACCGTTCCTGCAGGCATCCCGGCCATGGCCACTTCCATGGCGCGCGGGCGAGATTCCATGTTGCGCAGGCGCAAGGTGTAGGCGTTGCGCACCGATCCGTCCTTCAGCAGCATGAACGGCGGGTTGCGATCATGCTCGACAGTCAGATCGGTATGGGTGCGCGTGCCGAGTGCGAACAGCAGGCCGGCGCCCATCAAGGCCCAGACACCGAGATAAAGAAACAGCCGCGGACGGAGCAGCGCCTTCCATGCCGGCGTGGCAGGCGCGCCCGCAGCCTCGGCCTTGCACTGGTCCAGCGTGGCGTAATCGATCAGCCCGCGCGGGCGGCCGATGTCGGCCATCACCTTGTCGCAGGCGTCGATGCACAGCCCGCAGGTGATGCAGCCGATCTGCTGGCCTTCGCGAATGTCGATCCCGGTGGGGCACACCGCAACGCATTGCAGGCAATCGATGCAGTCGCCATAGGCCTCGGGATCTTTGGCGGCTTTCTTCAGGCTGCCGCGCTGTTCGCCGCGCCAATCCTTGTAGGTGACGATCAGGCTCTTTTCATCGAGCATCGCGGTCTGGATGCGCGGCCAGGGGCACATGTAGATGCACACCTGTTCGCGCATGAACCCGCCAAGCCAGAAGGTCGTGCCGGTGAGGATCGCCACCGTGGCATAGGCGACTGGCGCTGCCTCTGCGCTGAAGAATGCGCGTGCCAGCGTTGGCGCGTCGGCGAAATAGAGGATCCACGCCCCGCCGGTCAGCAGGCTTATGGCGACATAAACGCTCCATTTGGCTCCGCGCCGCGCGATCTTGGCTGGCCCCCACGGCGCCTTGTCGAGCCGCGCGCGTGCGTTGCGGTCGCCGTCGAACAGGCGGTCGACGTGCTGGAACAGATCGGTCCACACCGTCTGTGGGCAGGCATAGCCGCACCAGGCCCGGCCAACCGCAGACGTGACAAGGAACAGGCCGATCCCCGCCATGATCAGCAGCCCGGCGACAAAGTAGAACTCGTGCGGCCAGATCTCGATATCGAACATGTAGAAACGGCGATTGGCGAGATCGATCAGCACCGCCTGATCGGGCGCGTAAGGTCCGCGGTCCCAGCGCAGCCATGGCGTGACATAATAGATCGCCAGCGTCACCAGCATCACCAACCACTTGAACCGCCGGAACGGGCCGTCGATCCGCTTGTTGTGGACCGTCTTGCCCTTTTCATAAAGCGCGCTGCCCATGAGGCCGACATCGCTTTCGGGGGCAGCCGCAGGGGAGGCGGACCCGAGCGCACCTGCCCAATCGCGCGTTGGCGCAAGGGGCGGGGCAGGGCGCTTAAGGTCCTTGGGATCAGCCATCGGTTTTGGCCTTATCGGGGGTTTGAGCCACGTCGGTTTCGATTTGAGCTGGCGCGGCCTTCTGCCCGCCGCCGCGCGAGTGCACGTAAGCCGCCAGCATCTTGATCGTGACGGGATCGAGCCTGCCACTCCACGCGGGCATGACGCCGTGACGCGGGGCGAGGATCTGCTTCGTCACCGCTGCGGCGGTGCCGCCATACAGCCAGATCGCATCATTCAGCGCAGGCGCGCCCAGTTCCGGGCTCCCACCACCCGCCGGACCATGGCAGGCTGCGCAATTCTCGGAGAAGAGCTGCGCGCCAGCGGGATTGGGCTGCGCCTTGCCGCTGAGGGACAGCACGTGACCCGTCACCGCGCTGACCTGTGCTTTGTCAAACACGCCTTCGAAGGCGGGCATGTAATTCACGCGGGTCTGTTCGGCTGCGTCCCAGCGGATGCCGTGTTGCAGGGTGTATTCGATGTCGGTCAGGGTGCCGCCCCAGATCCAGTCATCGTCGTTGAGATTGGGGTAGCCGAATTCCTGATACCCCGCCGCGCCCGCGCCGTGGCACTGGACGCAATTGACCTTGAACGCCGCCGCGCCGCCCGAGATCGCGGCCTGCATGAGATCAGGGCTGCCGGGGAGCTTTTCGATATCGGTCGCCGCGATCTGCTGGAATACGCCCTGACGGGCCATGTTGGCCGCGCTCATTTCCTTGGCGAGATCACCCCGGCTCGACCAGCCCAGCGTGCCCGCGGTCGCCTTGTCGATCAGCGGCCAAGCGGGGTAGAGCACGACATAGACCGCGCTGAACACGATGCAGGCATAGAATGTGTAAAGCCACCAGCGCGGCAGGGGGGTGTTCAATTCCTCGATGCCGTCCCATTCATGGCCGACGGTTTCGGTGCCGGTCGGCTCGTCGATGCGCCTATTCACCATCGGTCTGATCCTTGAAAATCGAGTTCTTGGCAGCGTCCACATGAGGGCTTGCGCCGGGGCGGAAATGCCACAGGCACAGCGTCAGATAGAGCGCGACGATCACTGCCAGCCCGTAAGAGTCGGCAAAATGGCGCAGGTTTTCGTAAACGCTCATCGACCCACCTCCCTGGTCAGCTGTTCCTGCGCGGCGGCGCTATTCACATCGACCAGGGTGCCAAGCATCTGGAGATAGGCGACCAGCGCATCCATTTCGGTCACGCGCGTCGGATCGCCGTCGTAATCGCGGATCTGCGACTTGGGGTAGCGTGCGGCGAGATCGCCCGCGTCGGCTTGCGGATCGGCCTGCGCGTAAAGATCGGCCTTGGCCTGCGCGATGTCGGTATCCGAATAGGGCACGCCCACGCGGCGAAGCGCCGTCAGGTTCGCCCCCGGATCGGGAACATTCACCATGGTATCGGCCAGAAAGCTGTAGTTGGGCATGATGCTTTCAGGCACCACAGAACGCGGCGCCTTCAGGTGCCGGACGTGCCAGTCATCCGAATACTTGCCTCCGACGCGGGCCAGATCCGGCCCGGTGCGCTTCGATCCCCATTGGAACGGGTGGTCATACATCGATTCCGCCGCCAGACTGTAATGGCCATAGCGTTCGACCTCGTCGCGGAAGGGCCGGATCATCTGACTGTGGCACAGGTAGCACCCTTCGCGCACATAGATATCGCGCCCCACCTGCTCGAGCGGGGTGTAGGGCCGCATCCCTTCGACCTTCTCGATCGTGTTATCGATCCAGAACAGCGGAGCGATTTCCACGATCCCGCCAATGGCGACCACCACAAAGGTTGCCACCGCCAGCAGCGTGACGCTTTTTTCCAGCCGTTTGTGGCTTTCGAAGACATCGGAGTGTTTTGCATTCTTGCTCATGGTTTTGCGTTCCTTGGCGCAGCTATTCGGCGGGCTGGGCGTGCGGAGGGGAGACAATCGGGCGGTCGGCGGCCGCATCATGCGCGGTGTCGCCCATCGGGGCTTCGACCCGCAGGTGGCCCGCGATGGTCATCCATATGTTGTAGGCCATGATGATCGCACCGCTGAGATACATCAGCCCGCCCACCATGCGCAGAACGTACATCGGGTGCAGCGCCGCGACGGTGTCGACGAAGCTGTTCACCAGGTAGCCGTCGGCCCCGTACTCGCGCCACATCAGGCCCTGCGTGATCCCGGCGACCCACATCGACGAGGCGTAGAAAACGATCCCCAGCGTCGCGAGCCAGAAGTGCCAGTTGATCATGCGCAGCGAATAGAGCCGGTCCTTCTGCCACAGGCGCGGCACGAGATAGTAGACGCAGGCGAAGGTGATCATCCCGTTCCACCCCAGCGCGCCGGAATGGACGTGGCCGATGGTCCAGTCGGTGTAGTGGCTCAGCGAGTTCACCGCCTTGATCGACAGCATCGGGCCTTCAAACGTGCTCATCCCGTAAAAGGCGAGCGCCATCACCATCATGCGGATGATCGGATCGGTGCGGACCTTGTCCCATGCGCCGTTGAGCGTCATCAGACCGTTGATCATGCCGCCCCATGACGGCATCCACAGCATCACCGAAAACACCATGCCCAGCGTCTGCGCCCAATCGGGCAGGGCGGTGTAGTGCAAGTGGTGTGGGCCGGCCCAGATGTAGAGGAAGATCAACGACCAGAAGTGGATGATCGACAGCCGGTAGGAATAGACCGGCCGCCCGGCCTGCTTGGGCACGAAGTAATACATCATCGCGAGGAAGCCTGCGGTCAGGAAGAACCCGACAGCGTTGTGGCCATACCACCACTGCGTCAGCGCATCCTGCACGCCCGCAAAGGCCGAGTAGGATTTGCTGCCGAGGAAGCTGACCGGGATCGCCAGATTGTTGACCACGTGCAGCATCGCAATGGTGACGATGAAGGCGAGGTAGAACCAGTTGGCGACATAGATATGCGGTTCATGCCGCCGCACCAGCGTGCCGACGAACACGGCGAGATAGCAAAGCCACACCACCGTCAGCCACAGATCGACATACCATTCGGGTTCGGCATATTCCTTCGATTGCGTGATGCCGAGCAGGTATCCGGTCGCGGCCAGCACGATGAACAGCTGATACCCCCAGAACACGAAGCGCGCCATCTGCGGGAAGGCCAGTGTGGTGCGGCAGGTGCGCTGCACCACGTAGAAACTGGTCGCGATCAGGGCATTGCCGCCGAAGGCGAAAATCACCGCGCTGGTGTGCAGCGGGCGCAGGCGTCCGAAATTGAGGTAGGGTTCAAGGTTAAGCCACGGAAACGCGAGCTGTCCGGCGATGACCACGCCCACCAGCAAGCCTGCCAGACCCCAGAACATCGTCGCGATCACGCCCCAGCGGATCACGTCATCATCATAGCGGCTCGGCCCCGGAGGCATTTTGAAGATGCCCTGGGCGCGCGCCATCGGATCATAGCGGGTAACTGTGGCCACGATGAGGATCACCGCAACCAGCGCCACGATGCCCATGTGAACGGCAAACCCGCTGTCGGGCGTGAGCGCGATAGCGGCAATGGCTGCGAGCAGGACCAACGCCCAGACCCCCAGCCGCTTTACGACTGCTTCCATTTTTGAAATATCCCTTCCGTCAGCGCGCTTGTACCGCGCCGCGACAGTGCTTGTGTTTGACCGAGATCAATTCCGGCGGGTTTATTCAGCTGCCCCTCTGCCGTCCGGCCAATTGGGCCAGCGCCGCCACGTCGGACAGGCACACCCTTGACCGGCCTTCCGTCGCCACAAGCCCGGCTTCGCGAAGTTCTGTCAGCTGCCTGCTGACGGTTTCGATGGTGAGGCCCAGACTGTCGCCAATATCCCGGCGGCTCATCGGCAGCGCGATTTCGCAGGGGCCGGCGGTGCAATCCGCAAGCCGTTCGGCCATCGAGACGAGGAAATCGGCGATACGCGCGTTTGCCGACTTGTGCCCCATCTGCATCATCCGCGAGCGGCTGCGGTGGAGCGCCTGAAGGGATCGGGCGAGGACCGAGCGCAGCACGGCCGGGTCGCCTTGCGCGATGTCGAGGAAGCGGTCGGAAGGGAAGATGACGAGATCGCATGGCGTCAGCGCCGCCAGCCGGAAATCACCGTCGCCCTGGCGCAGCACCGAAATCATGTCCCCGCCAAAATGGAATGCCAGCACTTGCCCCGAAGGCGCATCGGCCACGGGCCGGGCGGCCAGTTTGGCTGACCCGCGGGCGATGAACACCAGCCGGTCATCATGCGGGTCGGGCGCGAGTTCGCTGCCCTTGCCAAGATGCAGGCAATAGCCGATCGCGCACAGCCGGTCGGCGGTCGGCGCAGCGCCAGTGCCCGTGCCCGTGCCAGTGCCAGCGCCGAGCGGCAGGGCCTCACGGAAAGCCGCCATGCATTCCTGCCCGAAAGATGTGCTGATTGATGCCATGACAATGCGGCAATGGCCCGGGCCTGCGCAAAGGTCTTTGATCCGGATCAATGAGCAAGGGGCCATCAAGGTTCTATCGGACCTTCACAGGCAGCAACAATCCTGGACCGCGCATGGCGGCCACTGCTGCCGATGAGGACGGGAATAATGAAAATCTTTTGGATGCTTGCCAGCACTGCTTTGGGCAGTGCTGCTCTGGCGCTTGGTGCAACGCCTGCAATGGCGCAGGACCAGACGGATCGGGCAGGCGACGTGCAGATCAAGCTGCTCGGCACGCTGGTCGCGCCCGATGGCAAGATCACCGATATCAGCGTTAACCTGCCGGGCCTGCCAGCGACCACGCAGACCAAGGCCAGCGACAATGTGACGCCGACCATCGCCGTGGAATACTTCGTCACGCACAACATCTCGATCGAGACGATTGCGGGCCTTACCCAGCACGATGTCGATGCCACCGCAGGCCTGCCGGTGGGCGCCGAACTGGTGTCCAACGCCAAGCTGATCCCGGCGACGGTGACGGCGAAGTATCACTTCGATCTTGGCCCGAAGCTTGGAAACGTCAAACCCTATCTCGGCGCAGGTCCCGCCTATTTCCTGTGGGTCGCCGATGATCCGGGCGCGGCGACGCTGCCGCTGGGCGTGACCGATACCGATCTGTCGAACGAGCTGGGCCTTGCGCTGCAAGCCGGCTTCGATGTGCCGGTGAACGACACGGGCCTCGGCCTCAGCGTGGATGTGAAGCGGTATTTCATCGACACCACGGCGCGCTGGTTTGTCGGCAACACGCTGGCGATTGAGACGACACACAAGCTGGATCCGTGGGTGATCAGCGCAGGAGTATCCTATTGGTTCTGATGGCCTGGCCCTTGGCGCAGGCAAGGCTTAGCCCGCGCCAGGGGTGGCTTAGGGTCCGGCTAGCCTCACACAATAAGAGCTGATCTGGCAATGTTTCACGTGAAACATTGCCAGATTGGTTAAAGGAACAGTCCATCGCTTTCCCGGTGGTGGGCAGGGGCTGGGTGATCGTAAGACCCTTGTCTGGAAGGGCAGGCGGTGTAGCCTGCGGAAAAGACCATATCAGACCAGGGAGAGTCGCATTGATCCACGCCGTAAAACGGCCCGAGAGTCCGGCAGGAACGCCGACCCATTGCACACCCGAACAATATGATGAGATGTATCGCCGTTCGGTCGAAAGCCCGGATGCCTTCTGGCTGGGACAGGCGCAGCGGCTCGATTGGGCCAAGGCGCCGACTGTGGGTGGGGAGTGGTCGTATGATCCCGTGGGCATCACTTGGTTCGCGGACGGCACGCTCAATCTGTGCCACAACGCGGTCGACCGACACCTTCCCGAACACGCCGACCGCGCGGCATTGATCTTTGAACCGGACGATCCCGCTTCGGCAGGCCGCACGCTCACCTACGGCGAACTTCACACCGAAGTGGTGCGTATGGCCAATGCGCTCAAAACGCTCGGCGTTGCCAGGGGTGACCGGGTGACGGTCTACATGCCGATGATCCTTGAAGGGATCATTGCCATGCTCGCCTGCGCGCGGCTGGGCGCGGTGCATTCGGTGGTGTTCGGCGGCTTCTCGCCCG
Source organism: Sphingomonadales bacterium (assembly GCA_009995225.1). Taxonomy (GTDB): domain Bacteria; phylum Pseudomonadota; class Alphaproteobacteria; order Sphingomonadales; family Sphingomonadaceae; genus Erythrobacter. The sequence continues at coordinate 123,681 of JAACPW010000008.1, forward strand.
AGGCGCTGGCCGGCCGGATCGAGGATTGCGGCAGCCGCTTTGTCATCACCGCCGATGAAGGCCTGCGCGGGGGCAAGCATGTGCCGCTGAAGGCCAATGTCGATGCGGCGCTAAGCCTTGCCGCGCACGCGATGGAGGTCACAGGCGTCATGGTGATCCGCCACACCGGCGGCGATGTCGCGATGGTCGAAGGCCGCGATCACTGGTTTCAGGACATTGCCAGTGATGATGACTGCCGCTGCGAGGTGATGGGCGCGGAGGACCCGCTGTTCATCCTCTACACGAGCGGTTCCACCGGCAAGCCCAAGGGCGTGCTTCACACCACCGGCGGCTACGGCGTGTGGACGGCGACGACCTTCCACTACATCTTCGACTACCGACAAGGCGAGGTATTCTGGTGCACCGCCGATATCGGCTGGGTCACGGGACACTCTTACGTCGTCTACGGCCCGCTGTTCAACGCGGCGACGGCGGTAGTGTTCGAAGGCGTGCCGAATTACCCCGATCACGGGCGCTTCTGGGATGTGGTCGACAAGCATCAGGTCAACATCATCTACACCGCGCCGACCGCGATCCGGGCGTTGATGCGCGAAGGCGACGGGCACGTCACCAGCCGCAGCCGCGCCTCGCTGCGGCTGCTGGGCAGCGTCGGCGAGCCGATCAATCCCGAGGCCTGGCGCTGGTATTTCGACACAGTCGGGGAGGGTCGCTGCCCGATCATCGACACCTGGTGGCAGACCGAAACCGGCGGCTGCATGATCACGACCTTGCCCGGCGCGCACGACATGAAGCCGGGCAGCGCCGGCCTGCCGTTCTTCGGCATCCGCCCGCAATTGGTCGACAGCGAAGGCGGCGTGATCGACGGTGCGGCCGAGGGCAATCTGTGCATCACGCACTCATGGCCGGGTCAGGCGCGCAGCATCTATGGCGATCACGAAAGGTTCGGCCAGACCTATTTCAGCACCTATCCCGGCAAGTACTTCACCGGCGACGGGTGCAAGCGCGATGCTGACGGCTACTACTGGATCACGGGGCGCGTCGATGACGTCATCAACGTCTCCGGACACCGCATGGGCACCGCCGAGGTCGAAAGCGCGCTGGTGCTCCACCCCAAGGTCGCGGAAGCCGCCGTGGTCGGGTATCCGCACGATATCAAGGGGCAGGGGATCTATTGCTACGTCACGCTGAACGCAGGCGAGGAAGGCAGTGATGCATTGCTGGCGGAACTGAAGGCCCATGTGCGCAAGGAAATCGGGCCGATTGCAACGCCCGATATTCTCCACTTCACCGATGGCCTTCCCAAGACCCGTTCAGGCAAGATCATGCGCCGCATCCTGCGCAAGATCGCCGAGAATGATTTCGGATCGCTGGGCGATACGTCAACGCTGGCTGATCCCTCGCTGGTCGAGCGGCTGATCGAGGGGCGGCAGAACGGGTGAGGCCTTTCGTTTGCCGGAATGCTCCGGCGCGCTAGGTCGCCGGAGCGAAGGTGTAGCGCAGCGTTGGCGTTTCGATCGCCAGCTGGCGTCCATCGAGCGTCCGGGTGTAGCGGGTCGCCTCTGATAGGCGCGCAAGGTCAGTGCCAAAGCTTGGTTCAGGGCAGGCCATGCGGGTGCTGGCGACCGGGCCAATGGCGATGGTGCCCGCGCCGTTCATGGCCTGTCCCGCCGTCCAGGTTGACTGGCCACGATTGCAATCGAGCTGGAGCGTCATTTCGCCGTCCTTGCCGAAGCTGACCGTGTGCCGTTGTTGCAGCGACGCGGTGAGCGTGGTGGTGCTGCCACTTGTGTCCATGGCGACCAGCGTCCATTCGGTGCCGGTCAGCGGGTGCGAGGCGGTCATCGTCGCGCATCCGGACAGCGCGAGCGTTGCGGCGGTGGCGGCCAAGGCGGTACGAAAGGTCATTCCTGAAACTCCCCGAACATGGTGTTCATTACATAGCCCGCTCACCTGAACGCAGCCAGTCTGACGGGAATACAAAAAAGCCGCCGGAGCGCGAACGCCGGCGGCTTTTTGGTGACGGTGTCGAAGCGATCAGGCTTCGCGCGTGCCCGAAAGCGGCATCGCGCCGAAGGCACCGGCGTTGACCGAACCGGTCAGGTTGTCGCCATCGATGGTCGCTTCGCAATCGAGCGTCATCGGCATGGGCACGACCATGTTCATCTTCCACTTGATGGTGTCGCCTTCGACAGTGCCGTCATTGATGTCCATCGAGCCGAGGCTGCCGACCAGCGAGCCTGTGAAGCTGTCGCCATTGGGCACAACGGTGAGGGTGCCGGTCTGATCGCCCATCGGGCTTTTCACGATGGTCTTGTAGGTTCCTGCAACAGACATATTCCAACTCCTTGGCATAGGTGCGGACCTTGGGCGACCCGGCACTTCGGTTGCGCTATTTACACTGATGTCAGCGCGCTTCAACCGGATTCCGGCTGAAGCGCGCTGGCCTTCGGCTTATTCGCCTTCCATTTCGCGCTGCTCGATCGGCAGGCCCAGCGGTTCAAGCTGGCTGCGCACCACGCTGGCATCCCCCACCACGACCCAGACGAACTTGTCGGCGTCGATCGCGGCACGCGCGGCTTCATCAAGGCTTTGTGTGGTTTGCGCCCGATAGACGCTGGCGAGGGTTTCCTGATAGTTGTCGGGACGGCCGAACAGGGCATTGCCCTGCATCGCGCCCAGCACCGCAGGCGAGGTTTCGAACCGGCCCGGCAGCGCGCCGACTTCTGACGCGAGGTTGCGTTCCAGTTCGTCAGCGGTAACGCCCTTTTCGGTCAGGAACTCCCTGGTCTCGCGGATCATCTCTGCCAGCGAATCCCCCGTACGGTCCGCCTGAACGCCGCCCGAAATGCCGTACACCACCGCATTTTCGCGGGCCTGTGACCCGCCGCGCACGCCGTAGCTCCAGCCCTTCGTCTCGCGCAGGTTCATATTGAGCCGCGCGAGGAAGTTGCCGCCGAGCGAATTGTTGGCGCTGTTGAAGGCAAGGAACGCCGGATCGCCCGCATCCAGCGGCGTCACTTGCGCGCCGTAGATGAAGCTCTGCGGCGAATTGGGCCGGTTGACCAGGATGATGCGGTTGCCTTCGGCCGCCATGTTGGCGGCAAACTGCTTAGTGCCCTTGGGTGTGGCAGGCGCCGTCCAGTCACCGAAGGCGGCGTTCAGCGCGGTCACGATCTCGGCCAGTGGCTTGTCCGAGATGACAAACACCTCGCCGTTGTCGGGACGGATCCAGCTGTCCTTGAAGGCGAGCAGATCGTCGCGGGTGATGGCGCTGACGCTGTCCACCGTGCTCACCCCGCCATAGGGGCTGCCTTCGCCGAACAGTTCGGGCGCAATGGTGCGCGCCGCGATGCCCTGCGGCGACTTCATCGACTGGCGAATGCCGGTGATGGTCTGGTTGCGCACCCGTTCCAGATCTTCGGGATTGAAGGCCGGTTCGCGCATGATCTGACGCATCAGATCGAGGCTGGGGGCAAGATTGGCCGTCAGCGCCGAGAGGGTGAAGGTTGACCGGTCATCCCCGCCGCCCGTCGAAACATTGGCACCCAGCCGTTCGCTTGCTTCGGCGATCTGCTGTGATGTCAGGTTGCGGGTGCCTTCGTCAAACAGGCCCAGGGTCAGGTTTTCAAGCCCCGCTTTGCCAGCCGGGTCGGCCGCGCCACCGGCGTCGAACGCCATCGACACATAGGTCGCCGGAACCGCATCGCGGCGGGCGTAGGTCACCTTCATGCCGTTGGCGAGCGTTGCGCGCTCGATATCCGGGAAATCGAGTTCGGCAATGGTGTCGATCGCGGGCTTGGGCCGTTCGACCGAGACGCTGATGGATTCGCTCGCGCGGTCACGTTCGGACGCGTTTGCGCCTTCGGCCGCGACCGATGCAGCTTCCTCGTAGGTTCCCTCGCGCTCGCCGGGTTCAAGCACCAGCGTAAAGGCCGGCTTGGTCATCCAGCGCGCCATCGCCTCCTTGCCTTCGGCGGGCGTCACCTTGGCAAGCCGTTCAAGCTGCGTGGCGTAGAACGAGGCATCGCCCGCCAGCACTTCGCCATTCGCCAGCGTCACGGCCTTGCCGCCAAAGCCGCCGACCTGTTCCAGCCCGCGGATCGTGCTGGCTAGGTTGCTGGTGGCCGCACGGCGCACTTCGTCTTCGGTCGGGCCTTCGGCAATGAACTGCTGCACGACCTGATCCAGACGCGCTTCAACCATGGCAGGATCGACACCCGGCTTCACGGTTGCGCTGACGGTAAGTGCGCCGACGCGCTGGAAATCGAAGATGCCCGCCGACACGCCAACCGCCAGCTGTTCGTTGCGCACCAGCACTTCGTCCAGACGGCTGGAAGCGAGGCCGCCGAGGATTTCGGTTCCGACGCTGAGCGCGGTCAGTTCGGCGCTGGTGATGCCCGGAGCCGGCCAGTAACGGCTGATTGAGGTGGCGGCGACCTGATCCTTCATCACGGTGCGCACCGGCTCTGCCAGCGGCACGATTTCGGCAGCGGCGGGCGTGTTGACCGGGCCGCGCTGGATGATGCCGAAATACTTTTCAGCCAGCACCCTGGCTTCGGCAGCCGATACGTCGCCTGCCATCACCAGCGTGGCGTTGTTCGGGCCATAATTGTCGGTGAACCACTGGCGCACGTCGGCCATCGATGCGGCGTCAAGATCGGCCATCGAACCGATCACATTGTGGTTGTAGGGGTGGCCTTCAGGGAACAGCGTCTTGAGGATTTCGTAGAACACCAAGCCGCCGGGCTGGTTGTCGCCCTGACGCTTTTCGTTCTGCACCACGCCGCGCTGGTTATCGAGCTTCTCCTGCGTCACCGCGCCCAGCAGATAGCCCATGCGATCGCTTTCCAGCCACAGCGCGCGTTCCAGCGCGGGGCGTGGCACGGTCTGGAAGTAGTTGGTGCGATCAAAATTGGTCGTGCCGTTGTAATCGGTGGCACCCATTTCGGCGAGATACTGGAAGTAATCCTCGGGCGCATTTTCCGAACCGTTGAACATCAGGTGCTCGAACAGGTGGGCAAAGCCGGTCTGGCCCTTGGGTTCGTCCTTCGAACCGACATTGTACCACACGGCCACACCCACGACGGGGGCCTTGCGGTCTTCGTGGACGATGACGGTGAGGCCGTTGTCGAGCGTGAACTCTTCGTAGGGGATCTGCACCTGCGAAACGAGCGCCTCAAGATCGGCGGTCGCCTGCGGGACGGCGGCCGGCGCGGTTGCCTGGGCAAGCGCCGGGCTGATGGGTGTGGCCAGCGCAAGGGCAAGCGCCGAAAGGCTGGCGGCGGCAAGGCGATAGGTCATGGACGAAAGCTCCGGTGGTAAGATCGAGCGAAGGATAAGCGCCGGTTAGCGCACGGCGGTGTCGGTGGTCGATACGGTGCGCCGACTGCTGGCAGTCGCGACCACATCGTCGCGCCAAAAGCGGACAGGCTTCAGCTTGTGATCGACGAACAGCTGCATTTGATCGGTGTAATGCGGACTCGCGGGGCGGGTGGTTGCCGCGCCGAAAGGCTGGATCGAGCGTGAACTAACCTTCTGGCCCGGCTGCCATTCGATCCACATGATGAAGCTGTCCCCATGCTTCAGGCTGAGGCGGCCGTCTTCGGCCACATCCCAGGTGGTCGAGGCGCGCAAGGTGTCGGAGCCGCCGTCCAGCGGCAGATCGACATTGCCTTGCCGCAGCCGCAGCAGATCGCTCATCGGCGGATCGAGCCTGCCGAAATGCGTGGTGAGGTGATCGGTAGCGGCCTGCAACTTCTCGCCCACATCGGGGAAGGTCTTGTTGTTGTAATCGGCCGACATGAAGTCGCGGATCATCAGCAGGGCGATGGCATCGGCGCGGCCCACATTGTCGGCGGTGAAATCCCACGACAGCAGCAGGTCGCGCGCATCGGCCAGCTTGCCTTCGGCCTTCAGAGCTTCAAGCCCGTTGAACATCCGGTCAACATAGCCGCGCCTTTCGTAGCCGGTGTCGTATTTGATCCGCTCCAGCGTGGCCCGATCCAGAACGCTGGCTTCGGACAAGAGCTTATAGGCGCGCCATGACCGGTTGGTTTGCTTGAGTTCGATACCCATCAAGGGCGAGAACGCCGCAGGGTCAAGATCGCTCCCGGCCCCTGCCGCGGTGAAGGGGGTGTTGTTGGAATTGTAGACCCACCCGCTCGCCGGGTTCACGATGCGCGGCAGGGTGTCGTAATCGACCGCGCCCTGCCAGATCAGATCGGAGCGATTGCCCGGCAGGACCGTGCGCCAGTCCGCCGTCACCCCTTCGGGCCGATTGGGGATCGCGGCGTTGTAGATAAACGCGATCGTGCCCGCTTCATCGGCATAGATGAAATTGGTGCTGGGGATGGCAAGGCGCGACAATTGCGCTTCCCATTCGGCAAAATCGGTCGCCTTGTTGAGCCGGTAATAGGCGTCGAGCTGCCCAAGCTGGCCGATCCCGCCATAGCGTATGGCGAAGGCACCCTTGGCATTGCGGATTACCGGCCCGTGCGCGGAACGCAGCACCTCGCGCCGGATCGGCAACACGACCGGGCCGACCTTGACCGGCAACGTCACCCACTCGCTTTCGAGATCGCGCCATTGCCCGTCGAGCTTGTAGCGGTTGCCAGTCTCGTCGAGTTCGAGCTCGTAGATATCGATCATGTCGGCGGTGTTGACCGTGTTGGTCCAGCCCAGATGCTCGTTATGGCCAAGGAAGGGGAAGGGCGATCCGGGGAAGTTCGCGCCGGCAAAATGCCAACCTTCACCGCTTTCGACCACGAGTTCATACCAGGCCACGCCGCCGCGCAGGGGCTGGTGCGAATTGGAAATGAGCGTGGTGATCCCGCCGCCCTTCTGCGGTGCGACGGCAAAGGCGTTGGAGCCTAGATGCTCGGCATCTTCGCCCAGCGGCAGCACCCCGGTTTTCTTGGAAAGGGGCGTGCGCGCCTGCTGCGGGGCGGGGGCGATCTCGCCCGGCGGGGCAACGGGCAGGGGTTCGCGCGGGAAGCCGGGAATGTCGGCGCCGTGTTCGCGGCGCAGATCCTCGCCCGCCACCAGCGGGCCGATGACGCTGTCGAGGCCAAAGAAGAACGGTTGGCGCAGCGCGAAACCGGCGGCAACATCAAGGCCGTTGACCGGGAACAGGTTGGCCAGCTTCACTTCGCCGGGATGCCCTTCGGCATATTGATTGAGACCCGCGGCGTAGGCTTCAAACAGGGCGCGTGTATCAGCCGGAAGCCTGGGGTATTCGCGGGTTGCGGTGCCGCGCGCATCGATCAGGTGGTAGACATAATCGACCTTGGCGCCGTCTTCCCCGGCAATTGCGCCGTAGCGTCCGCGCGCCATCGCCACCACATCTTGCAGCGTGAAGAAATCATCCTCGGCATGGGCAACGGCAACCCCGTAGGCCGTATCGGCATCGGTGGCGCCGTAGATATGCGGCACGCCGAAATCGTCGCGGATGATCTCGGCGGTGTAGGCGCGCGCTGGGGGCGGGTTGGCGGCGTTGGCGAAGAACGGCTCCCACGTGGCGAGCGCCGCCACAGCCAGCAAAAGCACCACCACCAGCGCAAATGCGCCGCGCTTGACCCAGATCATGTCCGATTTCTCTCCCAAATCGTGTGGCCACGTCATTGCCCGCGGGCGGGGCAAGGTCAAGGCTCGCGCCCTTTTGCATCAACCTCTTGCCTTGGGCGGCGCATGAACCCACCTAGTCGGGTAACACACCTGATTGCGATTTTTGCAGGACCGGGCTTGTGTTGCCGATGTGCCACACCATTTGCATCAGAGCACCGTGGAGGGGTTTGACGACATGAATCTGGAAAAGTTCACTGACCGGGCCAAGGGCTTCCTGCAAGCCGCGCAAACGGTTGCCATTCGGATGAACCATCAGCGCATCACGCCGCTGCATATCGCCAAGGCGTTGTTGGAAGACAGCGAAGGCATGGCCGCAGGTTTGATCCAGCGCGCAGGCGGTCAGGCCCCGCTGGCCGCCACCGCAATTGATCTGGGCTTGTCGAAGATCCCGGCCGTGACCGGCAGCGGCGCGCAGGCGACGCCGGGGCTCGATAATGATGCGGTGCGTCTGCTGGATCAGGCGGAACAGATCGCCGACAAGGCAGGCGACGCCTACGTGACGGTCGAGCGCGTCCTGACCGCGCTTGCCCTGTCCCAGACTGCCGCAGGGGAGGGGCTGAGAGCCTCAGGGCTTACCGCGCAGAGCCTGAACACCGCGATCGAGCAACTGCGCGGCGGCAAGCGCGCCGACTCGGCCAGTGCCGAGAACACCTATGATGCCATGCAGAAATTCGCCCGCGATCTGACGCAGGCGGCGCGTGACGGCAAGCTTGATCCGGTGATCGGGCGCGACGAGGAAATTCGCCGCACGATCCAGATCCTCGCCCGCCGCACCAAGAACAATCCTGCACTGATCGGCGAGCCCGGCACCGGCAAGACCGCAATTGCCGAAGGCCTCGCGCTGCGCATCGCCAATGGCGACGTGCCCGATAGCCTCAAGGGTCGCACGCTCATGAGCCTCGACATGGGGTCGCTGATTGCAGGCGCGAAGTATCGCGGCGAATTTGAAGAGCGTCTGAAGTCGGTGCTCGACGAGGTGAAGCACGCCGATGGCCAGATCATCCTGTTCATCGACGAGATGCACACCCTGATCGGGGCCGGCGCGTCGGAAGGCTCGATGGATGCCAGCAACCTGCTGAAGCCCGCATTGTCGCGCGGCGAGTTGCACTGCATCGGGGCGACCACGCTCGATGAATATCAGAAATATGTCGAGAAAGACCCCGCGCTCCAGCGTCGCTTCCAGCCGGTGTTCATTGCCGAGCCGACGGTGGAGGACACGATCTCGATCCTGCGCGGGATCAAGGACAAGTATGAACTGCACCACGGCGTGCGCATCACCGACAGCGCGATCGTTGCGGCGGCGAAGCTGAGCGATCGCTATATCCAGAACCGCTTCCTGCCCGACAAAGCCATTGACCTGATGGACGAGGCCGCCAGCCGCATCCGCATGGAGGTGGAGAGCAAGCCCGAAGAGATCGAGGCGCTCGACCGGCGGATCATCCAGCTGAAGATCGAGGAATCTGCGCTCAGCAAGGAAACCGACCAGAACTCCAAGGACCGGCTTGTTGCACTGCGCGAAGAACTGGCGAACCTTGAACAGCAGTCAGCCGAACTCACGACCCGGTGGCAAAACGAGCGCGACAAGATCGAAGCCGAAGGCAAGATCAAGGAGCAGCTCGATGCCGCGCGGCTGGAGCTGGAGCAGGCGCAGCGCGAGGGCGATCTGGGCAAGGCAGGAGAGCTGTCTTACGGCACGATCCCCGCGCTCGAAAAACAGCTCGCCGAAGCGCAGGGGCAGGCCGCCAATGCCATGCTGCGCGAGGAAGTGACCGAAGAAGACATCGCAGGGGTAGTCAGCCGCTGGACCGGCATCCCGGTCGACAGGATGATGGCCGGCGAGCGCGAAAAGCTGCTGGCGATGGAGAGCATCCTGGGCAAGCGGGTGATCGGTCAGTCGCAGGCCATCACCGCCGTGTCCAAGGCGGTCCGCCGCGCGCGGGCGGGCTTGCAAGACCCCGGACGCCCGCTCGGCAGCTTTCTGTTCCTCGGCCCCACGGGTGTCGGCAAGACCGAACTGACCAAGGCGCTCGCCGGTTTCCTGTTCGATGATGACAGCGCGATGGTGCGGATCGACATGAGCGAATTCATGGAAAAGCACGCCGTCGCCCGCCTGATCGGTGCGCCTCCGGGCTATGTCGGCTATGAAGAAGGCGGCGTGCTGACCGAAGCCGTGCGCCGCCGTCCCTATCAGGTGGTATTGTTCGACGAGGTCGAGAAGGCGCACAGCGATGTCTTCAACGTGCTGCTGCAAGTGCTCGACGATGGCCGCCTGACCGACGGGCAGGGCCGGGTCGTGGATTTCAGCAACACGCTGATCATCCTTACCAGCAATCTGGGTAGCCAGTATCTTGCTAACCTGCCTGACGGCGCGGAGCCGGCGACGGTGGAGAAGGACGTGATGGACGTGGTGCGCGGGCATTTCCGGCCCGAGTTCCTCAACCGGCTGGACGAGATCATCCTGTTCCACAGGCTCGCACAGGAACACATGGCCCCGATCGTGGAAATCCAGGTGGGCCGCGTGCAGAAGCTGCTCGCGGACCGCAAGATCACGCTCGACCTGTCGGAAGCGGCTCTGCGGTGGCTGGGCCGGGTGGGGTATGATCCCGTGTACGGCGCAAGGCCGCTAAAGCGTGCGGTGCAGCGATATGTGCAGGATCCGCTGGCCGAAATGCTGCTGGCGGGCAATCTGCCCGACGGTGCGACGCTCCTGATTGATGAAGGTGACGGGCAGCTGAGCATGATGATTCGCGGCTCGGACGACTGATCGGAGCCTTTCGCGATTCCGCAACTTTGTAAGCATGCGTCGTATGATCTGGCATGCTGCGCAATTTGTTGCGTGCAAGCACTGCTATCTTTTAAGATATGCAAAGTGGCAATCTAACAAAGTTGCGAGCGATCGCGTCTTGCGCCGCTGAATGTGGGATTAACGCAACACCCCCCGGAAAAGTTCGACGTTGCGACAGGGCGCTTTGACATCAAACTTACGCCATTGCACAAAACGGTCACTACGGGGACTGACTTGAACAACCTTTGATGCGCGTACCCTCCACATGGGGCAATTATGTGGTGGGTCGTTAGGTTGTCCGGATGTCTCCGGTTAGGGCAACTGGAGTGACCATGAAAAAGTTTCACAGCAATTCGATGAAGGCGATGGCCTATTCTGCATCCGCGATCGCTCTCGTGATCGCCGGTCCCGCATTCGCGCAGGACGCAGAGGCGGACGACGAGGCGCCTTCGGGCATCATCCAGGACAACGGCGAAGAGGTTGATGTTACAACCGACGCCTCTGGCCGGGCAACCGAGGGTGGCAACATCACGGTGACCGGTTCGCGCATCGTGCGCGATACCTACAGCTCGATTTCGCCGCTTCAGGTCCTGACCACGGAAAACCAGCAGGCGGTCGGCGCGTTTGACCCCGCGCAGATCCTCCAGCGTTCGGAAGCGGCCGCCGGTCAGCAGATTGACGCGACCTTCCAGGGCTTCGTGCTCGACAACGGACCGGGTTCGCAGACGCTGAACTTGCGCGGCCTTGGCGCCAACCGCAACCTGCTGCTTCTCAATGGTCGTCGTATCTCGCCCGGGGGCGTCGAAGGCGCGCCGTCCAACCCTTCGATCAACCTGATTCCGGCCACGCTGGTTGACCGGTTTGACATTCTGACCGACGGCGCATCGTCGATTTACGGTTCGGACGCCGTTGCAGGCGTCGTCAACGTCATCTTGCGCAAGGATTTCGACGGTCTCGAAATTCAGGCCAATGGCGATTACAATGAACGTGGCGGCGGCAATGACTTCACGGTCAGCGCGGCTTGGGGTTTCAATACGGACCGCGCCGTGTTCGGCATCGGTGCCGAATGGCGCCGGACCGATCAGATCCTGCTCGAAGATCGCGATTTTCTTGCCGGATGTGATCGTCACTACGAAATCGATCAGAACGGCAATATCCTGACAAACGATCAGGCCACCAACGCAATCGCGCTCAGCCGCAGCAACGGTGCCGTCGGCACGCTGGTGCAGCCCTGCAAGTTCGTGGGCGTGGCTGGCCGTGTGCAGTTGTCGGGCCCTCCGGGCACCCGCCTTGGCGACGTGTATTTCGATCAGCGCCAGTATGGCCGCACGCTCAACGGTCAGCCGATCGCCGGGAACACCGGGGTTCCGGGTTACTCGGACACTGCGAATGCGTTCCTGACGCCGGTTGATGCCAATGGTGATGGCTTTCAGGACATCGACTTCTTCGATTACAGCCGGAACGGGGCGCAGCCCAATCAGGTCTTCATTCCGCAGGAAGATGTCTACAACGTCTTCACCTACGGGGAGTACACCTTCCCGGGTGCGGCCAACATCACGCCGTTCTTTGAAGCGGGTTACACGCGGTCTGACCTCAACCAGCCCAACGGCGCGCAGGGTCAGTTCTTCCCGTGGGTTCCGTCGAACAACGCCTTCAACCCCTGTAACCTGGCGCAGCCGAGCGGTGTGAACTGCCGCGCGATCGATAACAATTTCCAGGAACTCCTCCCTGGTCAGGCAAATAATGGCGCGGCCAGCATCTTGTCGACCGGCCAATCGCTTGCCGTTCGTCCGATCCTGCTGGTTCGCGGCGATCGTAACAACTTTGAACGCCGGCAGGAGCAGTATCGCGGCGTGCTGGGCGTTCGCGGCGATCTGCCCTTCATCGGCTCGTCGTGGACGTTCGAAGCTTCGGGGGTTTATTCCCGCTCCGAAGGTTCGGTGATCCGCCGTGGTATCCGTGAAGATCGACTGGCGCTTGCCATCGGTCTTGACCCGACCGGCGATTACGACGGCGATGGCGTGGTCGACAACGATGGCGATGGCATCGCGGACGACTACATCAGCCAGGCTGCAAACAACCCAGCCTTGCTGGCTGCCGGTGGCCTTGGTGCCGGTACGCCGTGCAACACCGCGGGCCTTCGCAATCCCAGCCTCGTTGCTCCCGATCTTCTGGCGGGCTGCGTTCCGGTTAACCTGTTTGCGCCTTCGCTTTTTGAAGGACTGATCGGTGACTTTGCCTCGCAGGCCGAGCGTGATTACCTGTTCGGTGAGCGTGACTTTGACACGGTCTACGAACAGAAGATCATCTCCGGCTACGTCACGGGCGATCTGTTCGAACTTCCGGCCGGCCCTGTGGGTGTCGTGCTGGGTGCCGAATGGCGCGAAGACTCGATCGACTCGCAGCCGGGTATCGAAGCATCGAACGGCCTGTTCTGGGGCTTCTTTGCTGACGGCGGCGCCAGCGGTTCCAAGTGGATCCGTGAACTGTACGGCGAAATCGACGTTCCGTTGATGGCGGCGCAGCCCATGGTCGAAGAACTGACCGTCAACGTGTCAGGCCGCCTGACCGATGAAGAGTTCTACGGCACCAACGGCACCTTCGCGTTGAAGGGCGGCTGGCGTCCGGTGTCGCCGCTGCTGCTCAAGTTCAGCTACGGCACATCTTTCCGTGCACCGAACCTTCGCGAGAACTTCCTGTTCAACCAGTCCGGCTTCGGGAACATTTCCGATCCCTGCGCCGTGCCGACCGCAGCGTTCAATGCTGGAACCGGACTGTACGTCCCGGAAAGCGACGAGCGTGACCCGGCGATCATCCGGAACTGCCAGCGCGAAGGGCGTGATCCGTTCACGGTCGGTATCGACCAGAACGGTCTGAACACCATCCAGGTGAGCAGCACGCAGATCTTCACCGGGGGCAGCCTGGATGTTGATCCGGAAACCTCGCGCTCGATCACCACGGGCTTTGCCTTCGAAGAGGATTGGGCCAGTGGGTTCCGGTTCGCGCTCAACTTCAACTACTACGACATCAAGTTGAAGGACTCGATCATCGAGCCGAGCGGGCAGTTCATCGTCAATGACTGCTACACTCGTGAAGATGAAACCCGCAGCCCGTTTTGTGACCGTATTCAGGTCAGTGATCAGGTTGCTTCGCGCTTCCTGATCACCACGGTGAACTCGGGCTTCCTTAACCGGGCCGAGGAATCGGTTCGCGGGATCGATCTGAACACGACGTTCGGGTATCCGGTGATGATTGGCGGGTCGGAAATCGATCTTTCGCTGAACCTGACCGCGAACCACCTGATCGAACGTTCGACGACCGACGTGGATGACAACGGCGTGCCGGACACCGAAGATTTTGCGGGCGAATTCGGCTTCCCGAGCTGGATCGGCCGTGCAACCTTCAATGCACGTTACGATGACTTCCTGTTCACCTGGCAGACCCGCTACATTGGTCGCGTCGATCAGGATCCGCTTGGTGTCGACGAACTTTCGGATGCGTTCGGTCGTGGACCCGATGGCCTCCCGGCTGGCGTTGTTGGTGATACCTGCACCGGCAATGGGTCCGGCGCGGTTGTTGGCGGCGCCTTCGTCCCCAATAACATCGTTCCGGGTGATGGCGTGTTCTGCCGCGACGTCGGGTTTGCTGAAGAATACTTCGAACACACCGCATCGGTGCGTTGGGACAATGGCAAGTTCCGGATTATCGCCGGTGTAACGAACCTGTTCGATGACCTGCCGCCGCTGGTCGACAGCAGCGAAGTGCTGGCCATTGCCAACGTTCCCATCGGGAATGGTTACAACCTCAACGGCCGCGAATTCTTCGCACAGCTGCTGTATCGGTTCTGACCGGCACAATGGCTGAATGACTACCGAAATGCGGCCTCCCGGCATATGCCGAGAGGCCGCATTTTTCGTTTACTGACAGCGCGATAATGGAATACCCTTCACCACGTAACGCCTGTCCAATCCGACTGTGTGTCTCAGGAAAACCAAAGATCATGAAACTCATCAAAGCCTCGCTCGCCGCCGCTCTGATCGGTGTGTCGACCATCGGTCTCGTGGCGGCTGCCCCCGTTGCCACGCAAGCGCAGGGTGCCATTCCGGTCGATGTCTGGGCCCTGCGCGATGTCGTCAATGCGGTGCAGGTTTCGCCCGACGGAAAGCATCTGCTGGTCCACAAGGTGGAAAGCCGCGAAGGCGAATATGTGCTGGAGATTTATCGCACCGATGATCTTTCCAAGCCCTTGCGCCGCGTCAACGCCGATCCGATGGAGATCGTTTCCGCCACCTGGGTCAGCGGCACGCAGATCTATGGGACCGCCTGGCAGGTCTTGCGCAAGACCGTGAAGAACCAGGAAGAGGACGTGCGCAGCTACGCCTCGTTCTTCTATGATGTTGAGGCGAACAAGTTCAGCCGGGTGGACGGCAATTTCGGGTTGGTGAATACCCTTCCCAACGATCCGGATTCGATCCTCGTATCGACGGGAACGGCCGTCGGGGACACGACCGGGAGCGACCCCTTCGCCCGGTTCCGGCCGCGCTCCTATTACAAGTTCAATCTGAACAATGGATCGCGGGAGCTCGTTCTGCGCGGCTCAAGCAAGTACCCGCAGGCGTCCTTCGACAATGACGGCAACCCGCGGTTCACGCAGAGCATCGACCCTGTATCGAACAAGTTGCAGTTCTTCTTCCGCAAGCCGGGGGACGGATCATGGACGCAGTTTCTCGAAACCGACCTGAATGATGTGAAGAACGTCGCGCCGGTCTATACCAACATCCCGGGCCTTGCCGGCTTTGACCCCGATGATCCCAATCGCGGCTATTTCATCAACTGGGCCGAGGGCGAGGACAAAGCGGCGCTGTTTGAATTCGACTTCGCTACCGGTACGGTCGGCAAGAAGCTGTTCCAGGACGAAAACGCCGATGTGATGGGTGTCCAGACCCACTCGATCCCCGGCAATGACAAGCTCGTCGCGGCGGTCTATCCGGGCGCGAAGATGGAACGCCATTGGTTCGATGAAGAGGAAAAGGCGCTGTACGAGGCGCTTGAGCAGCAAATCCCTCATGCGCACCAGCTTTCGATTTCCAGCCGTTCGGTCGATGGGCAGTCGATGATCGTGTCCAATCGGGGGCCGCGTGATCCCGGCTCGTTCTGGTTGGTCAAGGATGGCAAGCTTGCCAAGCTGGGCAGTCGCAACCCGCTGATCGCTCCCGAGGCGCTCGCGGATGTCGAATACATCCGTTACACCGCGCGCGATGGCCGGGTGATCCCTGCCTATCTGACGAAGCCCAATGGCACCGGACCGTTCCCCTTGATCGTGCTGCCGCATGGTGGCCCGATGGTGAACGAGGTCGTCACCTATGACGAATGGGGCCAGTTGCTCGCCAACCAGGGCTATATGGTGCTGCAACCGCAATACCGGGTCAGCGTGGGCTGGGGCCGTGACCATTTCCTCGCGGGCTTCGACGAATACGGCAAGGCCATGCAGGACGACAAGGATGACGGTGCCCTGCATCTGGTGAAACAAGGCCTTGTCGATCCGGACCGCATTGCGATGTTCGGCTGGTCCTATGGCGGCTATGCCGCGCTGGTTGCAGCCAGCCGCGATCCCAATATTTACCAATGCACCATCGCAGGCGCAGCGGTTTCCAACTGGCCCAAGCTGAAGCAAGTGTGGGGCCGCGGCCGTGACAGCGCGGTGGATCAATATTGGCTCAACACCGCCTATGGCGTGAACCCGGTTGCCGAGGTGGACAAGGTCAACATTCCGCTGCTGATGGTGCATGGCGATGTCGACCGCCGGGTGCTGTATTATCACTTCACCGATTACAAAAAGGCCTTCGAGCAGACCGGCAAGGATGGGCAATTCATCACGCTGGAAGGGGCCGACCACTTCTACAACACGCTGATGTATAACCACCAGCAGCAATTCTTCACCAAGATGCTGGATTACCTCGCCAATGATTGCGGGCCCGGCGGGCTGTAGGCAAGGTCAAACAGTGGTATCATTTGGGGAGGGCCCGGTCTTGCGACCGGGCCCTCAACGTATGTGCGCACGGCGCTTATTGGATACGCTTGCCCTTCACGCCGATCTGCCCGTTGATGCGGATGAAATAGAAGCCAAGCGACGCCACCTTGAATACGACTGTGTCGCCAGCCTTGATCGGGGCGAGCCGCTGCGGGGCGTTGGAGATTTCCCACACCGCACCTTCTGCGGTGGTAAAACGCCACGCCTTGGCGCTCATCCGCCGTGCGCTTGTGATTGTCGTTTCGAGCAATTCGCTGGTTTGCTTGTCGGTGTTGTCGCCTTCGAGAATGTCGAGATCGGGCACGGTGAAGCCGAACAGCTGTCGCCGGGTGCGGCGGACGTCATCACGGTCGACAATTTTCACATCACCTGCGTCGCTGGCCGTGACCATCGCGCCAACCTTGGCGTCATAGCATGCGAGCCGTTCAGTCTTGTCAGCGATCGTGCGGCATGCCTTGAGTGCACCCACGTAATCCTCGTCAGCCGCCTGTGCCTGCGCAAGCGCCGGGGTGGCGAGCAGCAAGGCCAAAACGCCTGAATTGGCTGCAAAAAGCACCGCAGTAGGCGTTGCGAGCAGTGGTCTGGTCATCGCGTGTTCTCCCTTGCCATTACGGCAGCGGGGGCCAAAATCCCCCGCAATGAGTTCTTTAATAGCCCTATGGCCAAAGCCCGCCGAGATAAAGCCTCGCGAATGCAGCACTGTCGCCAGAATGCAACAGTTGCCGCGCAACGATGGAAGGATGCGTCACCACCGATTGCCCCCCACGTGGGGAATGACATAGGGAGGCGAAATCCGGGCAGCCGCCCGCGACTTTGTACTGCGTCCGTCGTTTGACCAGCGCGCATCAAGGGGAAGAACATGACGAATTTCAACAAGGCCTCGCTTCTCGCGGGGACATTCATGGCTGGCGCCATTTTTGCAACGCCGGCGTATGCGCAGGACGCAGACACCGTTGACAGCATGCAGGCGCCGGAAGAAAATTTCATCGTCGTTACGGGCTCGCGCATTCAGCAGCGCAATGTTGATACCGCAGCGCCCGTTGCAGTGGTTGGAGCCGAGGAATTCACCCTTTCTGGCTCCGTGAACGTCGAAAACGTGCTGAACACGCTTCCGCAGGTTATTCCGGGCACCACAGCGTTCTCGAACAACCCGGGCAACGGCGCGGTGACGCTCAACCTTCGCGGCCTTGGTGCGACCCGTACCCTGGTGCTGGTCAATGGTCGTCGCTGGGTCTCATTTGACACCAATCAGGTGGTCGATCTCAACACGATCCCTGCCTTCCTGATTGAATCGGTTGACGTGGTGACCGGTGGTGCTTCGGCTGTTTACGGTTCGGACGCCCTTGGCGGTGTTGTCAACTTCCGGCTCAAGAAGGTCGAAGGCCTTGAACTGGGTGGCCAGTATTCTCTCACCGAGCGCGGCGATGGTGCCCGTTATCAGGCCTATGGCGCGATTGGCGCAAGCTTCGACGATGGCCGTGGTAGCGCGACCATCTATGGCGAATACTTCAATCGTGAATCGATCTTCCAGGGCGATCGCGGTTTCTCGCGGTTCGCGCTTGGCGGTGAAACGCAAGGCGACCCGCTTCAGCAGTTCGGTTCGGGCGCGCTTCCCGTTGCACGTATCTTGGCACCTGCCAACGTGGCAATCGTCGCCGATCCGGGCTCGTTCGCGGACAATCCGGAAAATTTCGCCAACCTGGCCACAGGCAGCGTCCTTCGTGACGGCCTTTTCCGGGCGCCTGGCGCGGTGTCCCCGACCGCGGGTGACACCTACAATTACGCTCCGGTAAACTACCTTCAGATCCCGCAAGAGCGTTATCTGTTTGGAGGCTATGCCGATTATGAATTCAGCGACGGCCATCGCGCGTATGGTGAAGTAACCTACATCAACAACCGCGTTGCCCAGGAACTGGCGGCAACGCCGATCACCGGCACGACCAATGTTAACATTGCTGCCGTGTCGCAGTTCCTTGATCCGGCAGCCCTCGCGGCGTTTAACCTGCTTGATGCCAACCAGCAGGCTGCCGATGCTCAGCGCGTTGCCAACGGTCTTGACCCCTTGTTCACGCCGGGTGTGGTCCGTGCCAACGTTCTGCGTCGCACAACGGAAACCGGCTCACGCAACACGCTTGATGAACGCAATGCCTTCCGCGTTCTTGCCGGTGTGACCGGTGCGATCACCGATAACCTGAATTACGATGCGTATTATTCCTACGCCCGCACGCGGAACGCCAACGTGCAGCAGGGCAATATCTCGCGGTCTGCATTCAACCGTGGCCTTGATGGCACCGATCCCGCGATCAACATCTTTGGTCCGAACACGCTGACGCCTGAAATGGTTCAGCAGATCAGCATTCAGGCCCAGAATGGCGACATTTCGACCGTCGAAGTGGCTGCAGCCAGCGTCAACGGCTTCCTCGGCAGCCTGGGCTTTGGTGGTGACGACATCGGTTTCGCAATCGGCACCGAATACCGCCGGGTTGCGGCGCAGTTCCTGCCCGATACGGCGCTGGCATCGGGTGACGTTGTTGGCTTCAACGCCGGTGAAGCGACGCAGGGCGCGTACGACGTGAAGGAAATCTTCGCGGAAGTTATCGTGCCGCTGATCGAAACTGACAGCGGGCTGAGCCTCACCGTCAACGGCGCTGGCCGTTATTCCGACTATTCGCTTGAGAATGTCGGCGGCGTGTGGACCTACGCAGGCGGCGTGCAGTTCCGTCCGGTTGAGGACATCATGTTCCGCGGACAGTATCAGCGCGCTGTGCGGGCACCGAACGTGCAGGAACTGTTCGGCGGTCAGGCCATCGGCTTCCCCGGCGCTGTTGACCCTTGCAGCAGCGCGCCCTTCATTGCGGCAAACCCGGGTGCGTCGGCGACTTGTGTCGCAACGGGTGTTCCGGCAGGCAACGTCGGCGGGGGTCAGGCGGTTCAGTTGAACGCGCAGATCCCGGCTCTGTTCGGCGGCAACCCTGATCTTGGCGAAGAAACGTCGACCAGCTGGACCGCTGGTGTGGTGCTTCAGCCCTCGTTCGTACCGGGCATGACAATCACGGCAGACTATTTCAACATTGAAGTCGAAGACTTCATTACCATTGCCGGTGGTAATCTGCAGGGCCTGCTGAACCTGTGCTATGGATCGGCCCAGGACGTGAACAGCCAGCTGTGTCAGCCGTTCGTGGGAATCCGCGATGCCGATGGTCGGATCGATGTTGGTAATCCGCCGCTCATCGCTGGTGTCAACGCTGCCAACCTTGAAACGTCGGGTGTTGACCTTCAGGTCAATTACGCTTCCACCCTGCCGTTTTCGCTGATGACCGGTTCGGGTTCGTCGCGCTTCGATCTCAACTTCAACGGAACCTGGACTGAAAAGTACGACTTTACGCCGGTTACTGGTTTGCCGGACGTGGATGAGTGTGCGGGCCGGTTCGGCGGCAGCTGCGGTCAGCCGATTGCTTCGTTCAAGTGGGCATCGCGTCTCAGCGTGATCGACGGTCCGTTGACAACCAGCGTGCGGTGGCGTCACCTTTCGGCGGTTGATGACGCCGATGACGATACCAACTTTGCCGACTTCAACGGCATCGAACGCATCAGCGCCTACGACCTGTTCGATCTGACCTTCGCGTTTGAAGCGACGGAAAATGTTGTGTTCTCCATTGGTGTAAACAACATTTTCGATACCCTTCCGGGTACGCCGACCTTCGACGGTATTGAGGTTTCCAATCGTCCGAACAGCCTGTTGCTTGGCGATAACCAGGAACAGGGTAACACCTACCCAAGCGTATATGACGTGCTTGGCCGTGACTTCTTCGCTTCGATCGCGTTCTCCTTCTAAGAACGCGTCAAAGCGCAAGCCGAAAGGGGCGGTGGACTTCGGTCCGCCGCCCTTTTTCGTGGCCGTCTCGCAAGCGTAAAGTGCGCGCCCGCGCTGCCGCACAAAAGTGCGTGGTCGTCGCCTCAGTTTCTGGGATGGATCAGTTAAAAACGAGGAACGAGGCGATCGCTCGCCCGGAAGGCTCGCACACGGGCGTCTCTGCGCACTGTTTCAGCCCCGCCGCAGCGAAAGCGTCCATGATGGCGCCGCGTTGATCCGCACGCGCGCAGGCGCGTTCAAGCGAAGCGATGCGCCCGACTTCGTTAATGGCGTGATTTTCGATCGCGGCGATAGCATCGCGGATCGCGGTAGTTCCGGCCTGCTCACCCATGAGCACCGCACGGCGCAACGCTTCAGGGATTTCCCAGCCGGGGCTGCTGTCGCCAAAGCGTTGCGCGCCCAGCAACCCAATCGCGGCAGCAACCTGGGCTGCGACTTGCGGCCCGCCATTGGGCGCATCAAGCACCGTACCGAGAAGCTGTGCAAGCTTTTGATCGGTCAGCACCCATTCGATTGCCGCACGGCGGGCCAGATTATGTTCGAGGATGGGCCCATCGCCGCGATGGATCATCAGGGCAACTTGGCCATCCGGCGCAAGCACGCGCGAAATCTCGGCGCAAACCCTTGCGACATCGCCGTATTCAAAGCCGAACTGGCTGACCACCGCGCCGAATGTGTCTGCGTCAAACGGCAAATCTTCCATCGCAATGCCGCCGCGCGTGACGGTTCCGGCGGGCGGGGCGGGGAGATGGGGCGCACGGTCAATCCCGGTCAGTTCGAGATCGGGGCGGCATGCGTGTATCCAGCCAAGCACGCGGCCGTCGCCGGTGGCCAGATCAAGAACCGCCGTGCCTTCGGGGAGCCCGCCGATAAATCCGTCCCATGCGGCGCGCTGCGCGTCTTCGATGATCGCCCAGCGTTGCGGCAGGCAGCCACCGCGTCCCGCACCAGCACTTGCGCCCGTATTGGCAGCCCAGAAATCATTCCATGCCCCGGCATCGTTCATTCGGGCGTCTCCGTTACGGGCACGACATCAAAGGCCACCGTCACGCGCTCAGCCGCAGCCTCGTCCGCACCAAAGGGCGTGGTCCCGTGATACAGGGTCGAAGGAAACAGGGCGAGATAGCCTTCGCGCGGGCCGATCATGGCAATCGGGTCAAGTTTCAGCCCGAGATCGCGCGGCGGGCGCCCGATTTCGAGCCACCCCCGTCGCGCCTCGAGGTCATCGGCATCCTTCGGAACGACCAGATACAGCGCCGAGGAAACGAGGCCCTGCGGGTGGATATGTGCGGTGTGATAATCGCCCGCGCCCGCGCCGCCGGTCAATCGCACCGACCATGACCCTGCCAATTGCCAGGGGGTGTCGCGGTGGCGCAGCAACGGGTGGGTGTCGTCACGCTGCGGCAGTCCGGCACGGTAGGCTTCCAGCGTGGCGGTGATTGCCGCGTGCAATTCAGCGAGCACCGGCTCGGTGCGGTGGAACAGGATGCCGCGTGTCTGGGTGCCGCCGCGAAGGGACTGGCCAAGCGGCATCGAGGAAGCGGCGTGGAGCAGGCGGAGCTGGGCGATCGCTTCGGCCACCAACCCGTGCCGCGCCAGCAATGGCTGCATCTGGACGAGGCCGGGCTGTTCATGCAGCCACTGCGCGCGGTCATCACCTGCCATCCGCCATGCAATGCCGCGCAAAGCCCAGGCCGAAATGTCCCATGGATCGGCGGCGAGCGCGCGCGTCAGCAGCGCCTCAGCCGCCTCCGGATCGTGCCCGCGAAGCCGGTGCCGGGCCTCATGCAGGTGGCGGATAGGGCGCGGATCGACAAGGTCTGCAAAGATGGCTTCGGCCCGATCGTAATCACCCGACGACCCGGCATGGATCGCCTCAAGCAGGGCGAAATGCGCCACGTTCGGAAAGCTGCGGCGGGCTTTGGCAGCGATATCTGCAGCCTCCGCCGCAAGGTCGAGCCCGGCGAGCGTTTCGATTTGGCTGGCGGGAATGTTGGGATCCAACGGTGCGCGGCGTGCGGCCTCGTGAAACGGAGCCGTGAAATCGGGCTCTCCTGCGGCGAGCCTTAGCCCTGCGAGGAACGTCAGCCCGCCCAGAAACCCCGGCGCTTGCTGTGCGAGCTGTTCGGCGATCAGGCGGGCGCCACGCACATCGCCCGCCAATTCGAGCGCCTGTGCCTTGCCAAGCCACAATTCGGCATCGCCGGGGCTTGCCACCAACGCCCGGTCAAACCGCGCAACGGCATCGTCTTCCCCCCGCTCGAGCGCAACCCGTGCACGGCCATGAAGCGCGCGCAGGCGTCCGGGCTCAGCGCGCAATGCGATATCGTACCACCGCGCCGCTGCTGCAAGATTGCCGAGGGCGCGCTCGGACGTGGCCCGCACGCTGGCGAGGCGTGCATTCAGGCGGGCTTTTGCCCCGTGCCGGTCAAGCACCGCCAGCACCTTGGCGTGGCGGCCAAGTTGCTGAAGTGCAATGGCATGGTTGATCGCGTAATCGATGATGGCCGGGGCGGCGGCGCAGGCCGCAGCAAAGTGCGCCTCGGCCGCTTTGGCATCGCCGGCCTTCATTGCCAGATCGCCCGCCGCATCGGCCAGCGGCGCGTCACCGGGAAAGGCGCGGCGGGCCGGTTCTGCGATGGCCCGCGCTCCTGCGGCATCCCCCGATTGCAGCTTCATGCGCATGGCCACGATGGCTGCGGCGGCATTGACGGGGGAGGGCACCGAGAAGGCTTGAAAGCCATTCATTTGCTGCGCAACCAGCCCGTCACCGCCAGCCGCCCCATCGGCGCAAATGGCGGGACATAACTCACAAGGTGCGACTGCGGCACGCGGAACAGGTTCAAGGCGTTGAAGCGCGGCTTGAAGCCTTCAACGACATCGCCCTCGTCGTCCAGGAACAATAGGTATCCGCCCCAGTCCGGGTGCCAATCGTCACGCGCAAGGTTGAGCACGTAGGCCACCTCCCAGCGTTCTGCGACATGGCTGTCGATATGGCGGCCCAGATAGTGCGTGGGGCCGAACAAGGTGGCTTGCCCATCGGCCTTGACCAGATCAATCCCGGTCACAACCCGCGCCAGATCCATGAAGGCGGGCGCATTCAGGTGTTCGAGCAGGATTTCGTGCGGGCTGCCGGGATTCCAGCCCTCCTGCAGCGCGGTCAGGATCGGATAATGGGCAAATCGGAACCCGTAATCCCCCCGCGCCGAGTGTTCTTCGGCGCGGCGGGCGGCCTGGCTCAGTTCCTCTTGGCCCTGCGGTGTTCGCGTCTCAGCGGCACGGAAGCTGCGGGGCTTGCCGTCTCCGGCGCCCACCGCCATGCCCCAGGGGGTTCCGCGAGCGAGCACGGCTAGCAGTTCGCGCGCGCTTTCGTCGGTCAGGACATCGCGCACCTGCACGCGTCCTGTCGCGGCAAAGCGAGCCGCGAGCGCCTTGCGATCAAGCGCGGCGTTAAGGTCGAATAGGGTCTTCATGGCCGCTCCTGGGGGATGCCTGCCACTGTGCTCGCGCCAAGGCAAGCGCAGGGCGACCAGACCAACCATCATTTTGCCAGCTTGATTTGATGGGATGCCTTCAATAGGCGGTTGGTCGGACGCGAGTGGCGCAATGCAACTGATTTGACGCCAACGCCGGGACGCATAGCCAATGCCGGGAGAGAGACATGACCACAGCTTATATTGTCGAAGCCGTTCGCACCGCCGGTGGGCGCCGCGGCGGGCGTCTGGCCGGGGTGCACCCGGTCGATCTGCTGGCAAAATCGCTCGATGCGATCGTCGAGCGCAGCGGGATCGACCCCAAGGCCATTGAAGATGTGATCACCGGCTGCGTCAGCCAGGCGGGCGAGCAGGCGATGCAGGTCGGACGCATGGGCGTGCTGGCGTCCAGGCATCTCCCGCAATCGACCCCGGCTGTGACAATCGACCGCCAGTGCGGGTCTTCGCAGCAAGCGATCCAGTTTGCCGCGCAAGCCGTGATGAGCGGCACGCAGGACGTGGTGATCGCCAGCGGCGTCGAAAGCATGAGCCGCGTGCCGATGGGCTCCAACGTCACGCTGCACATGAAGGAAGGCCTCTACAGCAAGGCTGCCGGGATTGACGAGAAGTTCCCCGGCATCAACTTCAGCCAGTTCGTCGGCGCCGAGATGATCGTGCAAAAGCACGGCTTATCCAAGGACGATCTCGACCGGTTCGCCTATGAAAGCCATCAGAAGGCCATCGCCGCGACCAAGGCCGGTGCCTTCGAGCGCGAGATCGTGGTGATCGAGGTGGAAACGGCCGAAGGCACGCAGTTCCACACCATCGACGAAGGCATCCGCTTCGATGCGACGCTGGAAGGCATCGCGGGCGTCAAGCTCATCAGCCCCGATGGCGCGTTGACCGCGGCGTCGGCCAGCCAGATCTGCGACGGGTCTTCGGCGGTGCTGGTGGTGTCGGAAGCGGCGCTGAAGGCGCACGGCCTTGTCCCGCTGGCGCGCATCCATAACCTGACCGTGACCGCAGGCGATCCGGTGATCATGCTCGAAGAGCCGCTGTTCGCCACCGACAAGGCCTTGCAGCGCGCAGGGCTGACCATCGGCGACATCGACCTGTACGAAGTCAACGAAGCCTTTGCGTCGGTGCCGCTGGCCTGGCTGAAGCACACCGGGGCCGATCCGGCGAAGCTCAACGTCCACGGCGGCGCGATTGCGTTGGGCCACCCGCTCGGTGCCAGTGGCACCAAGCTGATGGCGACGCTGGTTCATGGCCTGCACCGCCACAGCAAGAAATACGGCCTGCAAACCATGTGCGAAGGCGGCGGCGTCGCCAACGTGACCATCATCGAGCGTCTTTGATCTAGGCTGTGTTGACAAAAGAGATTCCCATTTGCCCTGAGTTCTGATTCAAGACTGCTTTTTGAGGAGCAGTCATGGGTCGCGGAGACTTGTCGG
>JAACPW010000033.1 GCA_009995225.1 Sphingomonadales bacterium
GGTATCACTGATGTCCTCAAGTAGCGCAGCGATAGGACAACAAATAACGCCCTCAAGTAGCGCGGCGATAGGACGCAGATAATGCTGGCACCTCCTGAAAAGCCCCCGGAAGCCCCCCTGTGGCAGCGCCTGCTGTGGATGGCCGCCATCTGGGCCGCAAGCGTCGCCGTGCTCGGCGCGGTCGCCTATGTCATTCGCCTGTGGATCGCGCCGTAAATACCATGTCTCCGGTGCAAAGACCGGCCTGAACCCTACGTAAATTGAAAGAGGAGGCCAAATTGCTGCTTCACAAGATCAAGACGCCCGGCCTGTCGCATCTGTCCTACCTGATCGGGTCAGGCGGCAAGGCAGCGGTCATCGATCCGCGCCGCGACTGCGAATGCTATGTCGATATGGCGCGCGCAGAAGGGCTGGAAATCACGCATATCTTCGAGACCCACCGCAACGAAGATCTGGTATCGGGTGCGCCGATCCTGAAAGCATTGACCGGCGCTCGGGTTCTGCACGGGCCCAAAACAGCGGGCGCGGTAGCCTATGCGGAAACGGCCCGCGAGGGTGATGAATTCGCCATAGGCCAGCTCAAGATCAGCGTGCTGGAAACCCCTGGCCACACGGACGATCACCTGGGGTTTGTGCTGCACGATACGGCCTATCCCGATGGCCCGGTGGGCGTGTTTACGGGCGACGCATTGTTTGTCGGCGATGTCGGCCGCACCGATTTCTATCCCGACCGCAAGCGCGAGGTTGCAGGGCTGCTCTATGATTCCCTGCAAAAGATTCTGGCGCTTGGCGATCAGGTCATTCTCTATCCGGCGCACGGAGCAGGCTCGGTCTGCGGTTCGGGCATGGCAGAGCGCGAATTTTCGACCGTAGGCCATGAGCGGGCGAACAATCCGCGCCTGCAGTTTGCCAGCCGGGATGCCTTCATCGATTTCAAGGTGGGGGAGCACCACTATCAGCCGCCCTATTTCCGGCTCATGGAGCGGCTTAACCTGGAGGGCGGAAGCGCCGCCCCGCGGGTGATGCGCCCGAAACGTTTGTCACTGTCTGAACTTGGCGCCCTCAACGCTGACCACATGATCGATGTGCGCGAACCGCTCGCCTTTGCGTCCGGGCACCTGCCCGGTTCCATGAATCTCCCCGTTGCCATGATCTCGGCATTCGCGGGCTGGTTCATTCGCGAAGGCGAAAGCCTTGCTCTCGTCGCATCGGATGAAGACCAGCTCGAAGCGGCCATGGCGCATCTGGTGCGGATCGCGCTCGACAATGTCGCGGGCGGCTATGTCGGGGTCGTTCCCGCAGCCGCGCAGGGCAAGGCGATGCGGACCATTCCGATGATCGCAACCGAAGAGGTCGAGCAGCGCCTCGAAAGCGGCAACGCCGATTGGACGCTGCTTGATGTGAGAGACGCCGACGAAAGAGCGCAGACCGCGATCGCAGGTTCGCAGCACATCTATGTCGGGGAACTTAACGAACGCTATCGCGATCTTGATCCATCGCGGCACTACACCCTGATGTGTGCCAGCGGGATGCGGGCCACGGTTGCCGCTGGCTGGCTGGCAAGCCGCGGCTTCGATCGCCTCGATGTGTATCTGGGTTCGATGGGGGCATGGAAGGCACGGCATGGCTGAGCCGGATCAGGCCGCGTTCTGGAACGACCGATACGCCTCGGACGATTACCTCTTTGGAACACAGCCCAACGCATTCCTTGCCAGAGAGGCGCACCGCCTGACGCCCCTGTCTCGGGTGTTGGCGGTCGCCGACGGGGAGGGACGCAACAGCGTGTTCCTGGCGCAACATGGCCATCGTGTGGTAGCGGCCGATGTCTCGCAACGGGCTTTGGACAAAGCGCGCAGTCTGGCCGAACGGCGGGGCGTCGACGTCGAATATGTGCAAGCCGATCTGGCGGAATGGGACTGGCCGCACGAGACATTCGACGCGGTGGTCGCGATCTTCATCCAGTTCGCCGGACCAGCGGCGCGTCGCACGATGTTCGACGGTTTTCGCCGCGCTCTCAAACCAGGCGGAATGCTGTTTCTCCATGGCTACCGTGAGGAGCAGATTGACTATGGCACCGGCGGGCCGCCGACTGTTGAGAACCTTTATACCGTGCGGGATTTGCTGGACACATTCAGCGATTGGGACGTCCATCATCTTGCCTCCTACGATGCCGAGATCGTAGAGGGCACCGGCCATTCAGGAATGTCGGCGCTCGTCGATCTGATCGCACGAAAGAACATTTGAATTAGCCGGAGCACCTCGATTGCGGAACTGGTTGAGGACGAGTGATCTCGCTTGACGACGGAGTTTGCGGTGCGGCTTCCCATTGGCTTTGCTATTTGGCCGGATCGAAATTCGTCATCGATTGACGGGCCGTGTCACCAAGGACTTTCGGCGGGAGAACTTGTGGCAAGGTCCGGGGCTTAGCGCCCGGCGCGTAGAACAGGTAGAACGGGATTGAATTGCGGCCGTGCCGCGCCAGGAACCGTGTGATGGCGGGATCCTGACGGGTCCAGTCTCCCGTGAGTGTGACCACGCCTGCCTTGGCGAAAGCCTCGAGCGTTGCGTCCGTGTGAATGGCGAGACGTTCGTTCACCTTGCAGATCAAGCACCAATCTGCGGTGAATTCGACAAAGACCGGTGTGCCTGCCGCGCGCAATTGCGCCAGTCGCGCTTCGCTGAAACGCTCATGGCCGGCTCGCGCCTCGTCGGCAGCGGCTGGCGTGGCATGGGGTGCATCAGGGAAGCCGATCGCCAGGATCGTGATCGTTGCGAGTGCGGCCGGAAGTAACGCAGGCCATCCGCTGACGCTGCGGCGTTGGCGCAGGCCGATACGCAGAAGATGCGGCGTGGGTTGATCGCAGGTCTCGTTGAGGGGCTGATCATCTCCGCACTGACCGGCCTTTTTGCGCTCGGACTGCTGCTATGGCTCGGGGTCCAACGCGGTCTAGCCCCAGTCCGCAGGATCGCAGCGGCCATATCTGGTCGTGCGCCGGACGATCCCAGTCCGTTCAAAGTGGATAGCGTGCCACGTGAATTATCGCCGCTCACACAGGCGGTTGACGATCTTTTTACCCGTATTGCCGTGCTTCGTGCAGGGGAGAAGCGGTTTCTCGCAAGTGCGGCGCACGAAATGCTGACACCGCTCGCGGGTCTGCGTATTCATGCTGACATCGCCTTGCGCGCTCGCGATGATGGCGCGCGGGAGCGCGCTCTTGCCCGGATCAAACAGTCGGTGGATCGTACAGCGCGCTTGGTGCGCCAGCTGCTTGAATGGTCGCGGCACGACATGGACCGTAACGCCTCGGACGAAACCGCTACTCTTGGCGATGCGGTGGATGTCGTCGCGCTCGAGTTGGAACATTTGTTCTCGCAGCGCGGCGTTACGCTCCAGGTGTCAGAAGAAGCCCGCGCGCTTGAACTTCCGCTATCGCGTGACGCCTTGGTGATCGCGCTTCGCAACTTGATCGAGAATGCTGCGCTTCATGGGCCGGAAAACTCGCGGATTTTGGTGGGAAGCACCGGGGATGGCTTTTACGTGCAGGATTGCGGCCAAGGCATCCCGCCTCGCAATGTCGATGCGCTGCTCGAACCTTTTGCACGTGGCAGCACGCCCAATATACCCGGGAGCGGACTGGGGCTTGCGATCGCGGTGGCGGCCTTATTGCCACGAATGACGCTGACATTTGAATTGGTGGGCCAAGGATTTCGAGTGCGCGCCTATCCAGTTGCGCAATCTGCTGACGATACGAGACCGACACGCACGATCTGAGCGGGAGGCTTGGCCTCTGCGCCGCCTTTCCGAACTTCTCACTGGTCCGATCAATTAAAGGAAAACCCTAATCGAAGCGCCTAATCCGTGGATGTCCTCTGAGGAATCAGTCGCAGACCCACCAAAAAGTGAGAGTTTTAAAAATCGATTTCAATAAGAGAGTAATTGATGTATCTACGAACCGCGCGCCCTGCTAGAGCGGTTGCACCTAAACAAAGGAGCACACATCATGAGCCTGCACATCGGCGATACCGCCCCGGATTTTACCGTGGACACCACCACCGGCCCCATCAGCCTGCACGAATGGGCCGGCGATTCCTGGGTGTTCTTTTTCAGCCATCCGGCTGACTTTACCCCCGTTTGCACGACGGAAATGGGCACTACCGCGCGCCTTGCCGCCGAATTCGACAAGCGCAATTGCAAGCCGCTGGGCCTCTCTACCGACACGGTCGAAGAGCACCTCGAATGGGTCAAGGATGTCGACGAGACCCAGAACGTGACCTTGCGCTTCCCGATCGTGGCCGATGCCGATCTGCGGATTGCCAAGCTGTATGACATGATCCACCCCGATCAGTCCGAGACTGCCGCCGTGCGTTCGGTGTTCATCATCGATCCGGCCAAGAAGATCCGCCTGACGATGACCTATCCCATGAGCGTGGGACGCAACTTCGACGAGATCCTGCGCGTGATCGACAGCCTGCAGCTGGCCGACAAGTCGCGGATCGCGACCCCCGCCGACTGGCGCCCGGGCGACAAGGTGATCATTCCACCGTCGATCCCCGATGACAAGGCGAAGGAAATGTTCCCGCAGGGTTTTGAGACGATCAAGCCCTATCTGCGGATGGTCGCCATCGACTAACGCTCTCTTCCCTGTGCACCGCCGGACAATCCCCCGTCCGGTGGTGCACTCTTTTTTGGAACCAACGCTACACGCATAGATAAAACTCTGCCGCCGCAACAGGAGCCCAAGGTGATGAAACGCATTGTTATGGCAACAGGCCTTGGGCTGCTGGCAACTGGCTGCGCCTCCGAGCAAGCACGCAGTCCGGACCCTGCATTCGTACAGAGTGCAACGCAATTGGCCGATACCTATCAGGCGAACCTTCAAGCAGAGCTATCCGCCGCGATGAAACAGGTCGGCCCGGTAGGGGCCATCAGCGTGTGCCAGTCGGTTGCGCCAGCCCTTGCAGCGGACCTGTCCAGCAACGGAGATCTCGCCGTTAGCCGTGTCGCGCGCCGCAACCGTAATCCTGACAACGCTGTCCCCGCCGAACTCGACGCGCTCTACCAGCAGCTCGAGCGCGAGCCGCTACGCGACGGCAAGCCGCATGTCGTGGCCGCCACCATTGGTCAGCGAGAGGTGTTCATGCGGGCGCTGCCGATGAAGGATCAGCCCTGTTCGCAATGCCACGGCACAAATATCGCGCCGGACGTCAAAGCGGCGATTGACGCTAGCTACCCCGATGACCGAGCAACCGGATTTGCAGCCGGGGATCTGCGCGGCGCCATGCTTGTCATGCGGGCAGCGCCCTGACCGGCAGCCGGCGGGGTTGCTCTGGTGCGAGCATCAATCCTGAATGACGGCGTAACCCTTGAGCTGCAGGGTCGCCAAGGTTGTGATTGCCGAAACATCGACCCGCACATCCGGGTTTAATTCTTCCCGCGCGAAGCCGTTGGCAGCCATCGATTGTCCGCACAACCGAACGCTGACCCCGGCGGAGGTCAGTTGCCTGATCAGTTCGACATTGGGGTTCGCCTCGCCCTCGAAGCGCTTGGCAAAGGCTGCTTGGCTCAGGGTAAATCTTGCCGCCGGTCCGTGGATCGTTACGACGATATCCCCGGCCTGCGGCGCCGTGCCGTGTCGCGCCAGCAGGTTCACCATCCGCGCGACCCGTTCCAGGCCCTGATGCACTTCACCGGGTTTGCGCGCGGGCAGGGACACATCGAACACAATCCTGTAACGCAGATCGGGGTCGACCGCTTCGAAGGGATCGGCAATCTCGGCAAACTTGCCATAATCCGGGATCACGGGTGCGGATGTCTGGGCCAGAGCCGGTGTTGCTGCAATCATGGCAAAAAGTACGAGAGATTTGATCATCGAACAAGTCCATTCCTGTGGCAGCCGTCTGGCCATCGGCGTATCATGGCCCTCGGGTAGATGAATTGGAACAAGAACATCGCACATCACCGGGATTTTTGACGATGAAGCGGCAACTTCTTGTCGGCATGATGATTGGGGCGGCAGCCGTGGCTGGCGCATTCGTGCTGGCTGATCGGGTTGACTCGCCTGCGCCCTTGAGACCGCCGTCCCTTCCGGTGCAACTTCAAGCGGCCGGGGCGTTTAGTCCTCCTTCGGCGGCCGACGCACCAAACGATGCCTTTGGCGATGCCGTCCGGTTCGGCGAACAGCTGATGACCGACACGGCGACACATGCGCAGCAGTATGTCGGCAACGGTCTGGTGTGCAGCAATTGCCATCTGGATGCGGGCCGCAAAGCCGGAGCCGCGCCGCTGTGGGCGGCGTTCGTCAACTTTCCGGCGTTTCGTGCCAAGAATGGCGAGATCAACACCTTCCAGAAGCGCGTGCAGGATTGTTTCCTCTACAGCCTCAACGGCACGCCGCCGCCGCTGGGCAGCCGCGAACTGATTGCCATCGAAAGCTATGCCGCTTTCATGGCGCGTGGTTTGCCGAGCGGAATGTCGCCAACGGGGCGTGGCTTCCTGGCGATCGATGCGCCCAAGCAGACACCGGACGATCGGCGCGGCAGTGCGGTCTACGCTGAAAAATGCAGCGCCTGTCACGGCCCTAATGGCGCAGGTCAGAAATTCGCCGACGGTCCGGTCTATCCCCCGCTGTGGGGCGCGCATCCCTATAACTGGGGCGCAGGCATGGCGCGGATCGACAAGGCCGCCGCCTTTATCCGTGCGAATATGCCGCAAGGCCGCGAGGGCAGCCTGACCGTGCAGGAGGCGTGGGACGTGGCGCATTATATCGATGGCAAAACCCGCCCGCAGGACCCGCGCTTCGCTACCAGCGCGGCCGCGACCCGTGCTCTGCATCAGGACACGCCCTTCTCGCGTTATGGGACGGTTGTGGACGGAGTATTGCTCGGCGACCCGTCCAACACACCGCCGTCCGGGCAAGGCCGCTAGGGTCTGCAATGTCTATCACTTCTCGCTGAAGCGGTACGATTCGTGACAGCCGATGCAGGTGTCGAGGGCGCGAAGCCTCTTGGCATCGTAGCCCCCGATATTTCCGGCTTCGATATCGGTGGCCAATCCGGCGAAGGATTGGCGCATTTGCTTGCTCATCGCTCGAAAGCCATTTGGAAGCGCGTCGTGAAAGCCCTGCGGATGGTCGCTGTTCGTCCCCGGACCCTGTTCGCGCGCGAGCCGTGCCATGATGCTGCGATCATCAGCCGTTCGGGCTTCATCCAGATTGCGGATCGTCACCAGCAGGCCGCGCATCTGTTGCAGCGCGAATTGATGTTGTTTGGCGTTGAGCGCAACTGCTTCACGGAGGTCGGCGTCCACCGCTGCCTTGTCTATCGAAGCTGCTGGAGATTTCCATGTGCCAGCCCAGCGCGTCGATACGCTACGCTAAGTCCGCAGTCAGCAATAAGGCTGGTGCGTGTTCGTTCCAGTGCGGGGAAAGCAAGCGAGCCATCCCGCGATTCTGTCAGGCCCGATCGGCGCAACCAGATGGCGCTGGCGCAGTCGCGAGTGGCCG
Organism: Sphingomonadales bacterium; assembly: GCA_009995225.1. GTDB lineage: Bacteria > Pseudomonadota > Alphaproteobacteria > Sphingomonadales > Sphingomonadaceae > Erythrobacter. The sequence goes on from JAACPW010000033.1 coordinate 7,503, forward strand.
TATTTTGCGCGGTAGAGCTGCGGCCCGCCGAGCCAGCCCGTCAGGAATTCAAAGAGCTTTTCCTCGGCGCGCTGAAGCGATGGGGGATGCACGTCGCGGCAGGCTTTGGCTTCAGGCAGGATGTCCATCAGTTCATACAGCCGCGCGCAGACGGCCCGCACCATCGGCTCACCTTGTAAGCCCATGCCGTGTAGAGCAGCACCAAAGGCAGGAAGATCGCAGTGACGATCAGCATGACGAGCAGCGTCAAATAGCTCGACGATGCGTTCCAGTCGGTTAGGCTCGATTGCGGATCGATCGAATTGGGCAGGATGAACGGGAACATCGACGCGCCGACCTAACCGATGATGCCGACATTGGCCGCGGACGACCCGGCTGTATCAATGGCGCCGGCAATCGCGAACCCTAGATCGCCATAGGCCAGCCACAATCCGCCTGCGGCATAGAGCACGATCACCGCCACGGCAGCCCAGGTGCCGACCCGCATGGCACGCGACCGCACCGGGCCAAGCCCAAGCTTCATGGCCAGCCAACCAGGACCATGCAGCACCAGCATCGCCACGGAAACCAGCTCCGCCAGCACAGCAAAGGGCGAAAACAGACCGAGCAAACTGACTTCATGAAAGGCGCGCATCGTGTCGTCTACATCTACGCTACAGTCGCTGTCTTGCTGGTGGCAGGCAGGCTTGTGCGTGCGGTTGTGATGGCCGCTAACGAAGCGGCTGCTGCTGCAGGCGCGCGGCAGCAGATGCTTGGCGTGCGCCGCGTTTTAATCCCACATCTTTTGTCGGGCCGGCTTTCTGCACCGCTGCCTCCTGACGAAGCTGCGGCCGTGGCTGTCGCGCTGGTGGCGGTCTATTGCGGCTTCAGTTTGCTTGGGTTGCTGCCGGTCAAGGTTCCTGAGGAGCTCGCACTGGACGAGACGTTTTTCGCTCTGGCGCTCGCACCCAAGCTCTACCTGCCAATGCGCCGGCTTGCTGCAGCCTATCACGAAAAGCAGCTCGTTGGGGCGACAGAGCGGGCCATGGCTCCGCTGCTATCCGATGCCGCTGAGCCCCGGCCAGCGACTGCGACCTTTGCCGGTCTTGCTGTGGACGGCATGGCCTTGCAGCTCGATGAGCGGCGCATCGGCCCGATCTCGTTCCTGATCGGGGCGGCTGGGATCACCGCCGTGGTAGGTCCAACGGGCAGTGGCAAGACCTCGGTGCTGGCCGCGATTCCTGGTCAGATTGCACCGGCCAATGGGACAATCCGCGTGCCGGGCAGCGCGTGCGTCCCTGATGCCAATTCCATTGCGTGGACCGCACAAAAACCGCTGCTGCTTCCGGGAACACGGGCGCACAACCTTGCACTGGCCCGCCCAGACGCCTCGCACGACGCTATCCTGGAAACGGCAACCATGAGTGCGATCTACGAGTTCGAATTGGCGAGTCAATACAGGATATTGTCTCAGCTTCACTATGTGTCCACATCACATCATCATTCTATTATTTTTGCGATAGTGCTCAGTCGTCACTTTTAGCATGTGGTCTCGCAAATTTAACATAATGCATGCTGTCCGTCTTATGGCATGTGAGCGCCACCTAAAATTGACACTCCTGCGCTAGATTGGGGTGTCTCCACCTTTGGCAGCAGATCAGCTTCGGACCCAAGGTTTCGAGATGAGCGGTGCGGGAGTTTGTGGTTGTCAGGACCTAGACGAAGGGTGCGTCTTTGATCTCTTCGGGGGCAGGGCATAAGGTTTCAGAGAGCTTCGATATCAGTGGACAAGCCTCGAAGTTAACAAACCAAATCATGGGGTAAATTCAAGGTCAATTTGCAAAGAGCCTTAATAATAGAATCCAGGTAATTCTGGGCACTGTGGCGCAAATTTGCATCCCACCCTTTCCGACATTATTTATTGGGAAGATTGTTGTTTCGGGAATGCCTTCGCTCGTTTCCGCGATAGCTCCTTGGTTGCTGCGCGTTTCATCCGGTTCTGCGAAGGTGGCCGATCGAAAGTCCGAGGGGGCCCAGCTGACGTCAGGCCATGCCGGGATCGCTCAACCGTGCCAGGCGCTTTTCGGAAGCGTGAAGCAGACCGAAGCGCCTCGGTCGGGCAGATTGGTGGCACTGATCTTGCCGCCGTGCGCTTCGACGATTGTTCGAGAGATCGATAGGCCAAGACCCAAGCCTGATGACTTGGCGGAGGTGAAAGCCTCGAAGACTTCGGCGATTATGGCCTGCGGTATTCCAGGGCCTTCGTCATTGACACGTATTTCCACATGGGAGTTCTTGGGCGTTGCCTTGATGCCGATACGGCACGGGCCGCCCGCAGCCGCATCGCACGCATTGTGGATCAGATTGATCAACACCTGTTGGATCTGGATACGGTCGGCAAATACGATCAATTCAGGATCGATGTCGCATGACACTGTAAGGTCGGTAACCCCGGCGGTCGCAAGAACCAGGGTCTCCTCAACCAATGACGACAATGCGATGCTTTCCTTTTTGCTATCGTTCGCTTTCGTCATCGCACGAACCGAACGAATGATATTTGCCGCGCGATGCGTGGTTTCCAGCGCTCCGCCGATGCATTCATTGAAATCTCGACTGATACCCTCACGCACCGCCATGCGCCGGGCCGTTGAAAGATAGTTGGATAAAGCCGCAAGCGGTTGGCTCAACTCGTGTGCAAGCGTAGAGGTCATGGCGCCAATTGCGCTCGCCCGAGAGAGGTGAATTAGCTCAGACTGGAGGGCTTGCATCTGTTCCAGAGCAGCCTTCTCGCTCGTTATATCCTGTTTGGTTCCGAAAATCCGGACTGGTGTGCCTGCTTCTTGTTCGACTTGCGCCGTCAGGCGGATCCAGCGAACCTCTCCATCTTTCCGTTTGATCTGGACGTCCAAAGCGAACCCCGTCCCCGAGTTGATTGCCTCTGTACGTATGCGGTCCATCTCCCAGCGCGAATTTGGCTCGTAAAGCTGGAGCGTGGTCTCGCGGTCGACGGGCGTGCCTCGGCCTATTCCGAAAATGTCGTAGACCATGTTCGTCCACGTCAAATGCCCGCTCTTAAGGTCGCATTCCCACACCCCGATCTTGGCAAGGGTCGAAACCCGTTCAAACATCTTTTTGTAGTGGGCGGTCGGCGCATCTTGGTTCATCGAGCATCCCCTGACCCGTAACACCTGTTTCTACCATCAAGAAGACGACGCATAAACGGCGGACGCGGCTTGTTGCGGCCTTGTCCCATGTTCGGCGGCGCGCCAGGCCTTTGCAGCCTTGGCACGCCCCGGACCTGTTGCCTCATTGCGCGCGAGATTTTACTTTCCTGCCTCCACCGTGGCATTCTTCACGTGGAGATCAAACCAATCGATCATCTCGTAGAGCGTGTGCAGCACAGACTCCCGGCCGCGATAGCCGTGGTCTTCATGCGGCAGCATCACCAGCTTTGCTGTCCCTCCGGTGCCTTTGACCGCAGCGAACATCCGCTCTGACTGATCGGGAAAGGTTCCCGAATTGCTGTCGTTTTCGCCATGGATGAAAAGGATCGGTTCGTCGACCTGGTCTGCCGCCATGAACGGACTGAGGCGATAATATGTTTCCGGCGTGTCCCAGAACACGCGCCGTTCCGACTGGAAACCGAACGGTGTGAGGGTGCGATTATAGGCGCCCGAACGCGCAATGCCAGCGCGGAACAGATCGCTGTGGGCCAGCAGGTGCGCGGTCATGAACGCGCCGTAGCTGTGGCCGCCGACACCTACCCGGACCCCGTCACCGAACCCGCGTTCGACGGAGAAATCGATGGCGGCCTTCGCGCTGGCAACGACCTGTTCGATGAAGGTGTCGTTGACCGTTTCCGGATCGGATCCAACCACGGGCATGGCGGCACGATCGAGCACCGCATAACCCTGTGTCAGGAAGAACAGGTGCGAATATCCCCCGACGCGGGTGAAACGATACGGCGTATCGCGGTTTTGCCCAGCGGTCGCTGCATCATTATACTCCGTGGGATAGGCCCAGACGACCAGCGGCAACTTGTCGCCGGGCGTGTAATCCGCCGGAAGATAGAGCGTCGCTGTCAAATCGACGCCGTCGGCGCGCTTGTATGTTACCACTTCGCGCTTGATCCCCGTCAGTTCAGGGTGCGGATCGGGAAAATCGGTCAGGAACCGGGGGCTTCCGCCTGCGTGCAGCCGCACGTTGCCAGGATTGGTCGGACTTTCATAGGTGGTGACGAAGGCGCTGCCATCTTCGGACAATACATCTACCACGGTTTCGAATTCTTCGCCGGAATTGCGCCACAACTCCTCTGTTTCCAGGGTGGCAAGATCAAATCGGCGCAAGAACGGTCGATAGCCTTCGGGCATCGCGCCAAGGCCTGACAGCAGCAGCTTGCCATCCACCATGCGCGCCACCTGATTGCCGCGATCGGTGTAGGTGAATAGCGGGTTGCCGGGGTCGTTATAGGCATCCTGCACATTGCGGATCCCGATTTGGCGCGGCGGCTGGTTTCCATTCACATCGATCAGCGTCTGGCGTATTTCACGCGTGTCGCGATCATAGTCGTAGGCGATCAGATCGTCCGAACCTTCGATCCCGAAAGCGCCCGAAGCCCGGTCTTCCATCTGCGCCAGCACCCGTGCGGCGCCGGTAAAGGGCGCGGCCAGCGCCAACAGATTGTCGCGATTTTCGGTTTTGACACGCGGGTCGCCGCCGTCCTGCGCTTCCACCCACAACAGCAGTGCATCTTCGGTCGGGTGCCATTGGATATTGCGTCGTCCGGTGACCACGCCTTGCACCGGCAGGGCATCGGCGAGCGGTTGTTGGGCGATCATCTGCACCAGTTGACCGTCACGGGTATAGACCGCGCTCGACAGCGGAAAGCGCGACCATGGCACCTGGTAGGAAAACGGCTTTTCCAGCCATTCCATCAGGAGGTATTGCCCATCGGGGGATGGGGCGACGGACGTGTAGATGCGCGGGCTGCCAACCGCGCGGCTGCTGCCATCGGCGGCCACGATCATCGGCTGCGTGGTGGTAAGCCAAGTGAACATCGCCTCGTCATGCGGATTTTCAAGCAAGTCCTGATAGGTTCGCGTCTGCGCTTCCTCACCGCCCGAGGCACGCTGGATCGCCGGTCCGCTGGGCGTGAGCGATTTGGTCGGCATGGCGCCGCGATCGGCGGGAATGGTGAGCGCGAGCAGCGAACCATCTGGCATCCAGCTTGGCGACTGGAAGATCGGATTGACCCCGCCCGCCATCACTTTGCGCGCCTGCGCGCTCCCGGTGTCGAGCACGTAGAGGTCAATGCCGTCGGCGCGGGTGTTGGTGAAGACGACCTTTGAACCGTCCGGAGCCCAGGCGATGCGCGACAGATCGGCGTCGGCGGGCAGGGCGACGGCACGGACCGCACCGCTGGCGATATCCTGCAGCGAGAGGCCCACCTGTGCGCGTGTGCGATAGCGATCATTGGTCGATGGATCGAGCCGCAATCCCGCCAGCTTCTCCATTGGCTTGGCAAGATCGGCAACCGGCGGCAGGGCCTCGCGTTGGATCAGAAGGATCTGATCGCCGTCTGGTGAGACAGATGCGCTCGGGCTGGGGGCACGGGTCACAATGTCGGTGACGTTGGCGGGCGGCGTCTGGTAGCCGTCCTGCGCCAACACGGGCGAGGCCAAGCCGATAGCCAGGCTGCTGGTGAGCGCGGTCGCAGCGAACAATCGTAACGTTTTGTGCATGGTGGTTCTCCCTTGGCGCTATCCTTGGCGCAGCGATTGGACCTGATCAAGCGTTGCGGGATCGGGTGGGTCCGGTCGATCCCAGACAAGCACGGACTGGCTGATGTTCGGAGGGGTCTGTCGTAGCGTGTTCAGGGTGTGCCGGGGATGAAGCGAACACAAAAAATGCCATTCCGCCCCCCCCCCCCCCCCCCCCCCCACCCCCCCCATCATTCATCAATTGAGCTTGGCGCTGCCCCAATGTCCATCGTCTCATAACCAATCGAACCGATCCGATTAAGGCTGTGTTTTCCGCGCGAATACGAGTGCCGCGCATGGCAACGCCAATCTCAATGCCCTTGGGGCGTTCGACGGAAAGATCTTGCGTGATGAACTGGGCGTCTTTGGCAGCGTTTCACGCCGACATATTTCTTCGTTCTCCTTGGGGTTGGCAGGCGACAAGCGTTGACCGCAACGTCCTCAATCAACGTCACCTTCGCACGGCATATTCTGGAGGGCTCCGGGCAGAGGTCTTGCGCGCCCGCGCGCGGCGAAACGCCGGCTTCAACCGGGCTGAGGGGCGCTGTCTGCCAAAAAGCGGTTTCAGCGTGCGCGGTAGGATTGGCCGTCAAACGCAATTCTAATCGCGGCGCGAGCATCTCTGCACAAAGCGTGGCATTGGTGCAGGACAGCCCCCCGGCGATCGCTGCAACACGCAACGATCGCGAGTCGGACGAAACCGCTGTTTTGCCAACGGCGGCCTGAGCCGTAACCCCACCCATTGCCGGGCCAAAGATGGCCGCTGGCAAAATGGCCCCCGCCGCCAAAAGGCGCCGCAAGAAGAGAACTGTTGAACGCATGGCTAACCATTGCGTCCACCATCATGGATTGCCATTCGTGCGGCCTGATAACATTTGCACGTGCCGGAATAGCGCTGAGCAGGTAGCCTTTGTTACAAAGCGGCTGCGTCTTCGCGACGGGCGTTCGGCTCATGGGCGCCAAGGCTCAATGCGACCGCTTCGGCGATCTTTATTCCATCCACTGCAGCTGACAGGATTCCCCCTGCATAGCCCGCTCCTTCGCCGGCCGGAAACAGGCCGACCGTGTTCAGGCTCTGAAAATCCTTGCCGCGCGTAAAACGCAGCGGCGATGAGGTGCGGGTTTCTACGCCGGTCATCAGCACATCGGGGTGATCATAGCCCGGTATCTGCCGTCCGAATACCGGCAGCGCCTCGCGCATTGCGGTCACGGCGTAATCGGGCAGGCATTGCGCCAGATCGGTCATATGCACGCCGGGCTTGTAGGATGGCGTGACCGAACCCAGCGCGTGCGAAGGGCGCCCCGCAAGAAAGTCCCCCAGCCTTTGCGCCGGCGCTTTGTAGCTCGATCCGCCAGCGACATAGGCGAGCGACTCCCAGTGGCGTTGCAACGCGATCCCGGCGAGCGGATCGCCGGGGAAATCGCGCTCGGGATCAATCGCGACGACCAGGCCCGAGTTCGCATTGCGCTCGTTGCGCGAATACTGGCTCATGCCGTTGGTGGCGACGCGGCCTTCCTCCGATGTTGCAGCAACGACCGTGCCGCCTGGGCACATACAGAAGCTGTAGACCGTGCGATCGTTCTTGCAGTGGTGCGAGATGTGATATTCCGCCGCGCCGAGGATCTTGTTGCCGGCATCGATGCCGAAGCGCGACCTGTCGATCCATGATTGCGGGTGTTCGATCCTCACCCCGATCGAGAACGGCTTGGCCTCGACATGGACGCCGGCGGCGTGGAGCATCGCAAAGGTGTCGCGCGCGCTGTGACCGATGGCGAGCACGACATGGTCTGCCTCCAGATACTCGCCGGTGCTCAGATGGACCCCGCGAACACGGCGATCACCTTGCGCATCGGTGGCAATGTCGATCCCGTCGACCCGGTTGGAAAAGCGGTATTCGCCGCCGAGTTCCGCGATGCTCTTGCGCATGCTTTCGACCATCGTCACCAGCCGGAAGGTGCCGATATGGGGATGCGCTTCGGTCAGGATTTCGGACGGCGCGCCCGCCTTCACGAATTCGGTCAAGACCTTGCGGTCGCGGTTATGGGGGTCCTTGATCCGGCTGTAGAGCTTGCCATCGGAAAAGGTGCCAGCGCCGCCTTCACCGAACTGGGCGTTTGATTCCGGATTGAGAACGCCTTGCCGCCACAGGGCCCACGTGTCCTTGGTCCGTTCGCGAACCACTTTCCCCCGGTCGAGGATAATCGGCCGGAACCCCATTTGGGCGAGGATCAGGCCCGCAAACAGCCCGCAAGGCCCTGCGCCGATGACGATGGGCCGTTTGGACGTGCTCCCCTCAGGCGCCTTGGCAACCAGGTGGTAGCGGGGATCCGGGGTGGGCAGGACGTTGCGATCCTTGCGAAACCGCTGCAGCACCGCCGCTTCGTTCTTCACATTCACGTCGACGGAATAGACCAGCAAGATATTGGTCTTGTCGCGCGCATCATGTCCGCGGCGCGCAACGACATGACGGATCAAATCGCGCGGCGTAATCCGCAGCCGCTTGCAGATAGCCGCAGGCAGTGCCTCGTCCGCGTGATGGAGCGGCAGGGTCAGTTCAGTGATGCGCAGCATGGCTCGCCATTACAGAATGATCACGCACAATGCCAATCGCTCTTGTGCACGCCGGAAAGCTGCTAGAGGCACCACCGGCTGTACGATACGTGTCATCGGGTTGCCCTGTCCGGCACGCTGCTACACATCGACGGTTGTCATGACCAAGAAAGAGCGTTGCCTTGTCCAAAATCACCAATGGCGCCAGCCTGAAGCCGCGATCCGGGAATAAGCCCAAAAACATCGTGTTGCTGCTTCACGGCTACGGTTCGAGCGGTGCCGACATGATTGCGCTCGCACCGCAATGGCAGGATGCACTACCCGATACGCTCTTCCTTGCGCCCCATGCACCACAACGCTGCGGAATGATGGGGGCAGGCTATCAATGGTGGGGGTTGTCGGGGTTTGCGCCCGCGGCTCTGGCAGCAGGCGCGGCATCGGCGGCGCCTGCGATCGATGCCTTTATTGATCGCAAGCTGGCCGAATATGAATTGACCGAGGCGGACCTGGCGCTGGTGGGGTTTAGCCAAGGGACGATGATGGCACTGCATATCGGGCTGCGCCGGCCGCGGGCGGTTGCGGCGGTGGTGGGCTTTTCGGGGATGCTCACCGCAACGACAGGGCTGGCCCATGCGGGTTTACCAAAGCCGCCAGTGTTGCTGGTGCATGGATCGGCCGATCCGGTGGTGCCGATCGCGGCCCTGCATATGGCGCAAAGCGAACTCAATCGACTGGGTGTTGAGGTGACTACGCACACATCCTTCGGCGTCGCGCACAGCGTGGACCCTGTCGGCTTGCGGCTGGGCAAGGAGTTTGTGGCCAAGGCCTTTGACCACGCCTGATGATCGTATTTTCAGGAAGGTTTTTGATCGGTAACACCCGGTCTGTCGCGCCGTCATCCGGGCACGGCTGGCATCACAGGCCGGCTTTTCGCCCGAGATAGATCAGATTGAAGGCGGGCTGTTCACGATAGGGCGTTGCGAATTCGACCCGCTTGACCGTCACGTCGATCAGGCTCTGGCGCATGGCAGCGACGAAATCGGGAGCTTCGGCATCGGTCGACCACAGAGCAAACACGCCGCCCGGTTTCAATTTACGGGTGATCGCGGTGATGGCGGCAGCATTGTAGAACCCCGCGCTCGCATCGTCGATAAAGTGGGTCGTCGAATGATCGATGTCGATCAGGATGGCGTCATGACGCTGCTCTGCTGCGCGCGGATCAAATCCCTCCGGGCCAAGAGCCACAGCGAAGAAATCTCCTTGGCGAAGGTGGCAGCGCGGATCATCGGTCAGACATGCCCCCAGCGGCAACAGATGGTCCCGGTGCCATTGAATCACTTCCGGGATCAGCTCGACCACGGTCAGCTTTTCGACACGGGCATCGCGCAGCACCGCCTGCGCAGTGTAGCCAAGGCCAAGCCCGCCCACGACAACATCGAGACTCTCCCCCGGCGTCATCGCTAATCCCAGATCTGCCAGAGCAATTTCGCCATCAACGAACTGGCTCGACATCAGGTAGCCATCGTTAAGCTTGATCTCCCAGATATCGTCGCCGCCTGCGTGCAACTTTCTGCGCCGCAGAACCAATTCGCCAATGGGCGTTTGCTCCCACGCGATTTCTTGAAACATCTTGGTCATGGGCATGCATCTAGCCCCGGACATCGGCCAGGTCACTCCAGCTGATTACTCCGCACTTGCTGCATTTACGGTCTAGGGCTATGGCGCGGCCTTCCGCTGGACCCGCTTTTGAGCAGGGTGGCTCGGCCCGGCGCCTATCCCCGGGATAACCTTTTTTCTTTTCATTCGATCTGTATCGTCACATGCGGACCCTTGACCGGGACCAGCGTTCGTGAGGATGCGGCGCGTTCACAATGCACAAGGTTCGTCATGACAAACATCGAAACCATCAAGCGCGAGTGGTTATCCAATCCGCGCGGCGATATCCTGGCAGGGATTGTCGTGGCGCTTGCGCTCATCCCTGAAGCCATAGGATTCTCCATCATCGCGGGGGTCGATCCGCGGGTCGGGCTTTATGCTTCATTCTCGATCGCGGTGATCATTTCGCTTGTTGGCGGCAGGCCGGGGATGATCTCGGCTGCCACTGCTGCCATCGCAGTGCTAATCCTGCCGCTGGTGCGCGATCATGGCGTCGAATACCTGTTCGCCGCCACGATCCTGATGGGCGTGATCCAGCTGATTGCGGGGTTCCTGCGTCTCAACCTGCTGATGCAATATGTCTCCCGCTCGGTCATCACCGGCTTTGTCAATGCGCTGGCGATCCTGATTTTCATGGCCCAGCTACCCGAGCTTACCGGCGTGCCCATGCTCACCTATGCGCTGGTCGCAGGGGCACTGGCGATCATCTATCTGTTTCCCTACCTCACCAAAGCCGTGCCGTCGCCGCTGGTTGCGATCATTGTGCTGACAGTGCTGGTTTACTACACCGGCTTCGATGTCCGCAGCGTGGGTGACATGGGCGAACTGCCTTCATCGCTGCCGATGTGGCTGATTCCCGATGTGCCGTTCACGCTGGAAACGCTCCAGATCATCCTGCCCTATTCGGTAACGATGGCGGCGGTTGGCCTGCTGGAATCAATGATGACCGCGCAGATCGTGGACGATTTGACCGATACCCCTTCGGACAAGCAGCGCGAGATGAAGGGGCAGGGCATCGCCAACTTCTTCACCGGTTTCCTCGGCGGCATGGGCGGCTGTGCGATGATCGGCCAATCGGTCATCAATGTGAAGTCGGGCGGTCTGACACGGCTGTCGACCTTCGTTTCGGGCACGTTCCTGCTATTCCTGCTGCTGGTGCTGGGCGAGCTGGTCGCGATCATCCCGATGGCCGCACTGGTCGCGGTGATGATCATGGTGTCGATCGGCACATTTTCGTGGAAGTCGGTCAGGGATCTTCGTTTCAATCCGTGGCAATCATCGGTGGTGATGGTTGTGACCGTTGTCATCACGGTGTGGACCCATGACCTCGCACAGGGCGTGCTGGCGGGAGTGATCCTGTCCGGCCTGTTCTTCGCCAGCAAGGTCAAGCGGCTGTTCACCGTCGAGACAGAGCTTTCTGCCGATAACGCCACGCGCACCTATCGGATCGCTGGTCAGGTGTTCTTCGCTTCGTCAGACAGCTTCGTGGAAGCCTTCGACTTCAAGGAGGTGCTCGACCGCGTGGTGATCGATGTCAGCAATGCGCAGTTCTGGGATATCTCGGCGGTCGGTACGCTCGACAAGGCGATCCTCAAGTTCCGGCGCGAAGGCACGGCGGCCGAGGTGGTCGGCCTCAACGAAAGCAGCGCCGCGCTGATCGAACGCTATGCCACGCATGACAAGCCCGGCGCCAACGCATCGCTGGGAGCGCACTGATGGGAGAGACGCATATGGAAATCATCCTCGCGGCAATCGACGCTTCGGCCCATGCGCCGGGGGTGTGCCAATATGCCGCTTGGGCGGCCAAGCGGTTGTCGTTGCCGGTGGAGATCCTCCACGTGGTGCAGAAACAGGATGCCGTGGCCGCACGGCGCGATCTGTCGGGCGCGATCGGACTCGGCGTCAAAAGCGATCTGATGGAGGAACTGGTCCGTCTGTCGGAACAAAGCAGCCGCGCCGAGATCGCGAAGGGCCGGGTTCTGCTGGCAGCGGGCGAGCAGATCGTGCGTGACGCGGGCGTCGATGGCGTCAAATCGCTGCACCGCCACGGTGGCGTGATCGAGACGATCCTCGAACGCGAGGACAACGCGCGGCTGGTCGTGATTGGCCGGCGCGGCACCGATCATGAATACGCCACCGATCACATCGGATCGATGATCGAGCGCGTGGTGCGCGCCAGCACCAAGCCGGTGATGATCGTGTCGCGGAACTACATCGAACCCGATCACGTGGTGTTCGCCTACGATGCCAGTCCGGCGGCCAAACGCGCATTGGAACGGCTCGCCAATTCGCCTGTGTTTGCGGGGCTTCCCGTCACCATCGTGATGGCCGAGGCATCGGGCGCCTCCAAAATGGCCGCTATGGCGGAAGCCGAAGCCGCCTTCGCGCCCGATCATCCCGTCAGCACGGTGTTCGACCCGGCGAAAGCGGAACAGGTCATCCCCCGTGCGGTCGCCGCGGTCAGCAATCCGCTCCTGCTGATGGGGGCCTATGGCCATTCGCCGATCCGCAACCTGATTGTTGGCAGCACCACCACCGAAATGATCCGGACTGTCCACGCACCGGTTCTGCTGGTGCGGTAGAACGGTGCATTCGGGCCAGTCAGGGGGCAGGGGGGCAGGGGCAGCAGCAGGGGCTGCTGACGCACTCCACCAGGACAGGGTCTGATTATGGGGGGGGCTGATGTTCACACGCCTTTGGGCGTCCAGCGCAGGGCGACGCTAGGCCGCCTCGTGACCGCGATAGCCGTGATCCCGCCCATCGCCTTGTTGCCGGTTCTGTTCATCCTATTTGGATTGGGAGAGACGGCCAAGGTGGCGCTGACTTTGATCGCGAATTCCTGGGGCATCATGCTGCGCGTGGCACTCCCGCAAGCTATGATTCGGCTGATCGCGGCCGATTTTGGGCCGGGCTATCGCATCTTTCTGGTGCGTCGCTAACTCGCGATGGACGTGATCCTGACATTCGTCGTCTGGATTGCAGTGTTGGCCGTGGTAATGGACGTTGCCCTGTTGCGCGGCAGCCGCCGCCTGTCCGGGTGCGGGCCTGGCTGAGGCTCGGGGACGAGGAGGTTGCTATGCCAGAGGATTGCGAAATGGCGCGGCTGCGTGCAGCCAAGGATGCCGCCGAGGCTGCCAATGAGGCCAAGACCCGCTTTCTTGCCAGTGTCAGCCATGAAATCCGGTCGCCCCTTAACGCCATCTACGGCTATGCCCAGCTGCTGGAGCGTAACGAGGGCAAGGATGCAGTGAATGCTGCGCGGGTGATCCGCCGGAGCGCCGAACACCTGTCGCATCTGGTCGAAGGCTTGCTCGATATCGCCCAGGTTGAAGGCAGCGCGCTGAAGCTCAGCCGCGAGGCGATCCGCTTCCCGGACTTTCTGGCGCAACTGATCGACATGCTGCACTTGCAGGCGCAGGCCAAAGGCATTGCGCTGGCGCTCGACCCGGCGCCGGGTCTGCCCGAATTCGTTCATGCTGACCCCAAGCGATTGCGCCAGGTGCTGATCAATCTGCTAAGCAACGCGATCAAGTTTACCGACAGCGGCTCGGTGACGCTCAAGGTCGACTATCGCAACCAGCTGGCGACCTTCAGCGTCATTGACACCGGGATCGGTATCCCGCCAGACGATGCCCAGCGCATCTTTGTGCCGTTCGAGCGGGTGGCTCAGGCCTCGGGCGATCGTCCCGGCGTTGGACTTGGCCTCGCGATCACGCAGGCGCTGGTGCACATCATGGGAGGCGAAATCCGGGTGGAAAGCGCGCCGGGCGAAGGATCATGCTTTAACGTGCGACTGATGCTGTCGCAGCCGCTCAGCCCGCCAACCGCTCCTGCACCCACCCCCGGCGCAATCACCGGCTATGTGGGACGCGAGCGGCGGGTGGTGCTGATCGATGATGACCCGGCACACCTTGCGATGGTGCGCGACTTGCTCGAACCGCTCGGGTTTCAGGTGCATGCCGCCAGCGACGCCGAAAGCGGCCTTGCGCTGACGGCGCAGATGCAGCCTGATCTGGTATTGTGCGACGTTGCACTTGGCACGGAAACCGGTTGGGACATCGCCGCGCAATTGCGCCGCCGTTATGGCGCGGCCTTGCGGATCGTGATGCTATCGGGCGAAGGGCCGCAGTCCGGTGCCTCGCCTATCACCCATGGGAACTCGGGTCCGGCCGACGACACCTTCCTCATGAAGCCCTTTGACTTCACCGTGCTGCTTGATGTGATCGCCGCCCAGCTCGGAATCGAATGGCTCCACGCGGCAGGTTCATCCCGTCCAGTGGCAGGCGCGGATATTTCGCTGCTGCCGGCCACGATTACTGGCCGAGCGTCGGTTCATTGCACCGAGATCGCGCGCCTGGTGCGCATCGGCCATGTCCGCGGCATCGAGGCCGAGATTGACGCCATCGCCGCGCTCGCTCCGGAAGCCGCGCCGCTGGCCGAACTTATGCGGCAGGTGCTCGACAGCTTCGATCTGAAGGCGCTTGCCGATCTGGCAAAGGCAGCGGCGCCCGATGCGCGCTAGGGATTGCATCCTCGTCGTTGACGACAATCCGGAATCGCTCCGGTTTCTGGTCGACACCCTCGAAGCTGAGGAGATGACCGTACTGATCGCGCGCAGCGGTGAAGCGACGCTGGCACTGCTGCGCGAAGTGCAGCCCGACCTCATCCTGATGGACGCGATCATGCCGGGCATCGACGGGATTGAAACGACGCAGGCCATCAAGCGGACTCCGAAAATCGCGCATATCCCGGTGATTTTCATGACGGGGCTCTGCGATCCCGGTCATGTCGTCACCGCGTTCAGTACAGGCGGCGTGGATTATGTTCGCAAACCGGTGGTGATCGAGGAACTGCTGGCGCGCATCCGCGCGCATCTTGCCAACGCCCGCACAAGCCATCGTTCACGTTTGGCGCTTGGATTTGCGGGCCGCAGTCTGGTGGCGTTGAGTGATGATGCGGAGCTGATTTGGTGCACGCCGCAGGCCGAAGCCTTGTTCGTAGCGATCGATCCGGCCTGGACCCCTGATCGCGGCGCTTTGCCCCAAGCTTTGGCCGATGCAGCCTACAGCTTGACTGCCGCAGACCCTGTCCATCCGCTTGCCAGCGTTCGCGTCGCTGTGCGGCAACTGGAAATCGACCTCACTCTGGTGGAGATGGCCGGTCCCGGCGAAACACTGATCCGCGTCACCGAGGTTTGCGAAGACGGCAAGATCACCGATCTTCAGAAGAACGGCGGGCTGACCCGGCGCGAGGCCGAAGTGCTGCTATGGGTAAGCTATGGCAAGACCAACAAAACGGTCAGCGAAGTCCTGGGGATAAGCCCGCGTACCGTCAACAAGCATCTTGAAAAGGTATTCCGCAAACTGGGCGTCGAAACGCGTGCTGCGGCCACCGCAATTGCGGTGCGCTATCTTACAGACTGATCGCGTAGCGGTTGCAATAGCACGCGCTTCCCCGTGACCTCCATACCTCTACGTCATTTCGCCACTTCCTCCGACGAAGGAGACCGCCATGGGTATTTGACATGCAACGGACAGGATGAAGGGAGTTCATCATGGCCGGAGTGCAGGTGGGCAATCGGATTATCGGAGCCGACGCGCCCGTGATCGTCGGCTGGGAGAATACCGGCAAGGTAGAAGGCGGCCCGGTCAAGCAGTTATTCTTCACCTATTTCCAGCCCGTGATGCTCTTTGCCGCCATCCTGTTCTGGTATTACGCCCCCAATTGGCTTGCCGTTGCATCGACTGCGATCGCCATCCGGTTGGGATGGATGATCCTGTTGCTGGGGCTGGAATGGGTCAATCTGCGCTATCAGAGCGGGCAGCTGACATGGAAGGAATTCGCCACCGATGCCTTTTATGTCGGGCTGGGCCTGACCTTTCTTGGGATGGATGACGCATATGTCGGTGATGGCGAAATCATCAAGGCCGTGCAGGGTGCATTCGATTGGGACAAATTGAGCTGGGTTACAGCTTTGCCCCTGTTGGTGCAGGCCCTGCTGATTTCGATGATCTTCGATTTCGGCCAGAACTGGATGCATCGCGCGATGCACAACTGGTATCCGCTGTGGCTGACCCATGCTCCGCATCACTGCATAACCCAATTGAAGATCGATAAAGGTGCCGTTGGCCGTCCGATTGAGCTGTTCCTGATCGGGTTGGGGATCGGGGGTCTGATTGATTTTCTTATGCGTGCTTTCCTGTTGGCGAGCGCAGTCGGAATGACGGTGGCGGTCTATCAGCATATCAAGGTGCGCTTCAACACACCGCGCTCTCGGCCTGGGATGCATTTGCCCGGCTCGATCCGTTGTTGCGCACGCCCGGCACCACGGTTGTGACCGAGGGTGACAGCCTGGCCTATTCCAAGGACAACCCCGCCGCGCAGGACAAGCTGGCGCCGATCGAGGTGCTCCATTCGATTGACGAATTTCCGGGTGCGCCCGCGCCTGATGACCCGAACCAGAAGAAGAAAGACGAGAACGATGACGAGGGTCGCCACTCGCCCGACGAAGGCTATTTCTTGGCTGGCGTATTCGCGCTGATCCATGGCGTCGGGCGGTGGTTGGAACCTCGGCTGGTGCGACGCCGGTTCAAGGCGGCGTTGGCTCATCCACCCACCACGACCTAGAGCAACCTTATATGATTGGTGCGCCCGACCGGGGGCTTGCGCTGCGATAACCTGCCTGAACGGTTCTGTCATCGTCAGCGCCATCATGTCGCCTGCCAGACCGTGGTCGAGTTATCCGGCCACGAAAGATGGGCGGGGCGGAGTGATTGAGCGTTCACGCATGAGTCTTGACTCTTCAGTCATACAAAATATACACACTTTACGAAGATAAGTTGATTCGACCATTGCAAGCGTCGAGAACGGGCCTTAGCTGGGTATTCAGCTCGTTGCGCGTGCCGCGAAGAACGCAATGCATTGATCCGATGTGGCGCACTTTGGTTGACTGATTAATAACAGGAAATACATTGCAGTACGCCATGATTTCGCGCCAGAAACCAAAGCAATCGGCTGTGCTCATGTGTGCAGGCCGATGTCTGAATGGAGCGGGGCCGGGTCTGCGGGCAAGAATATCCTTAGTAATACTTACAAGAAATATAAAAGTTGAATGAGGGTCAAAAACCGCCCCACTTCCTTATGATTTCGCAGGGTGTCGGTCCTACCGGATTGGGTTCCGGCTTGTTTCCCGGCAATCGTGCAGTCGACCTAGGCCGTGTTGACAAAAGAGATTCCCATTTGCCCTGAGTTCTGATTCAAGACTGCTTTTTGAGGAGCAGTCATGGGTCGCGGAGACTTGTCGGATG
>JAACPW010000018.1 GCA_009995225.1 Sphingomonadales bacterium
GAAAACAGACTGCGTGGGTGCATCGAAACTCTCCGTCCAGTGCGGCGAGTGAATCAGATCATGCCCTCAAATGCGAGGGCTTTTTGCGGGTGTCCAGCTGACGCTGTTTGAATAGCCGCCGACAAGGAAGAACACCGGCATCACCTGAAATCCCCAGGTCAGCCAATGCGTCCAGTCTGCCACCGACAGCAGATCACCGCGCCGAAGTTCGCCCGCCGGATCGACGTAAAGGCCCGCCATCATCCAGTGGCCGATCACCACCGCCATGATCGATACCGCCCGCAGGAAATCGACCCACCGATTGCGCTCGGGCGGGGTCATCTCCGCCAATTCGCACGCTTTGCCCCACATTGTCAGCATTCGGCCCCCTGAAAGATCGCGCGCATTCCGCTGGCGCAACGCGGTTTAGCAGCAATTGGTGAAAGGACGATTGCCGGGCCGCCTTCGATCCCCAGCGCCGAAAGCGCGATTGCCCCATGCGGCGCGCGCTGTTAGGTGCCCGCGCAGTTCATACCCCGAGGAAATTCGTCATGGCCCAGCCCCAGAAAGTCGTTCTCGCCTATTCGGGCGGTCTCGATACCAGCGTTATCGCCAAGTGGCTGAGCGTGGAGCGCGGGCTTGAGGTGGTGACCTTCACCGCCGATCTGGGTCAGGGCGAGGAAATCGAGCCCGCCCGCGCCAAAGCCCGCGCCATGGGCATTCCTGATGATCACATCTTCATCGAGGATCTGCGCGAGGAATTCGTGCGCGATTTCGTGTTCCCAATGATGCGCGCCAACGCCCGTTATGAAGGCGACTATCTGCTCGGCACCAGCATCGCGCGCCCGCTGATCTCCAAGCGGCTGGTCGAGATCGCGCACCAGACCGGCGCCGATTTCATCGCCCACGGCGCGACCGGCAAGGGCAATGATCAGGTGCGCTTTGAACTGTCCGCCTACGCTCTCGATCCGGACATCAAGGTGATCGCGCCGTGGCGCGAATGGGATCTGACCAGCCGCACCGCGCTGATCGCCTGGGCCGAAGCGCACCAGATCGAAGTGCCACGCGACAAGCGCGGCGACAGCCCGTTCTCGACCGATGCGAACCTGCTGCACACCTCGTCCGAAGGCAAGGTCCTGGAAAACCCGTGGGAGGAAACCCCGGACTACGTCTATTCGCGCACGGTCAATCCCGAGGACGCGCCCGACGTGCCCGAATACATCACCATCGATTTCGACAAGGGCGATGGCACCACCCTGAACGGCGAGGCGATGTCTCCCGCCACCTTGCTCACCGCCCTCAACGAACTGGGCCGCAAGCATGGCATCGGGCGGCTCGATCTGGTCGAGAACCGCTTCGTCGGCATGAAGTCGCGTGGGATGTACGAGACCCCCGGCGGGGAGATCTACGCCCGCGCCCACCGCGGGATCGAGCAGATCACGCTGGATCGCGGCGCCGCGCATCTCAAGGACGAGCTGATGCCGCGCTATGCGGAACTGATCTACAACGGCCTCTGGTTCTCCCCCGAACGCGAGATGCTGCAGGCGGCGATCGACCATAGCCAGGACAAGGTCACCGGCACGGTGCGGCTGAAGCTCTACAAGGGGTTGGCCAGCGTGGTGGGCCGCAAGTCGCCCTTCTCGCTCTATTCCGAAGCGCACGTCACCTTCGAGGACGACGCGGGGGCCTATGACCAGAAGGACGCCGAGGGCTTCATCAAGCTCAACGGCTTGCGCCTGCGCCTGCTCGCCCGCCGCAACCGCGACGCCTGATCGCATCCGAGTCGCTGCAGGGTCTCCGGGCCGTAAAGCGCGGTTCGCTGCGCATTGTTCCAACGGTTCGTCGCATTTTTGAGGCGACTCATTGCCCAGCGGAAGCATCACGGCGACGGAATTCTAACCTGGTTTGTCTTCCTTAAGCCGCCCGGCCTATCCGCCCCGCCATGTTGAACGGACACACCATCACCGGCGCGATGCCCCACCGCCTGCTGGCGCGCGGTGTCAAAGGCCTCGCGCTTGCCGGGCTGCTTGGCCTTGCGCCGATAGCTGCATCATCGGCCGCGACGACCGATGCGGGCAACGCCGGGATCGAACCTGCCGCCAGCGCCGCCGTCATCGAGATGGTGCCCGTCCTGCCCAGCACCGACGTTACCGTGCCCGCCGCCGTCATCGACGAACCCGCCGCCTCCGCCCCGCAAGCCACCGCGCTGGGCAGCGGCAGCGCGTCCTATTACGCCGCCAAGTTCAACGGCCGCCGCACCGCCAGCGGCGAACGCTTCGACAACGCTGCGATGACCGCCGCGCACCGCAGCCTGCCGTTTGGCACGAAGCTGCGCGTCACCAACCCTTCCAACGGCCGCAGCGTCGTGGTGCGCGTGAACGATCGCGGGCCGTTTACCCGTGGCCGCCTGATCGACGTGAGCCGCGCCGCCGCGGACGAACTCGGCATGGTCGCGCGCGGCCACGCCACCGTGGAACTCGCCATCATCGAAGGCTGACGCGCAGGGCTGTGCGTGTGCCGGTGTCTCGTGTTGGAGACACATGAGACACAGTCCAGAAACGAAAAAGCGCCCCCGTCACGCGCCGGGCCAATCGTCGTCTGACGCCGCGTCAGCATCCCAATCGACGCTGTCATCATCCTCGTCGGTTTCGGGGTCATCGCCGTCGGCGTCATAGTCCTCGCCTGCGTCCTCCGCGTAATCATCGTCGTCGTCGTCCTCATCGTCGTCGTCATCCCAGGCCGTCAGCACCGGCGGAGCGAGCAACTGCGCCACCCGCGCATCGAAATCGGCGGCGACGCTGCGAACCTGATGGCTGCTCTCGATCCGGTCGAGCCGCGCCAGATGCGCCAGCAGCAGCCGCCCGTCATAACGGATGCGCGTGGCGACCTCCTCGCCGTGATAGAACACGGTTTCCGCCACCCCGTTCAGCGCGCGGTCGGCCAGCACCTCCTCGACTTGCGGGCGGGCGAGCACCAGCGCCGCATCCCACAATTGGCGAAACTCAGGGCTGGCGCGCCGCATCCGGTACAGATGCGCGCGGCTCACCCCCACCTGCTGCGCCGCGCTGCGCACATTGCCCCACTGCGCGAGCGTCTGGACAAAGGCGGCGAGCACCTCGCACGGCAGATCGGGCGCGGCCGCGTCAGCGGCGGGCGTGGTGGTGAGCGCGTGGGGCGACAGGTCAGACATCGGGCGGCTCCTTGGCAGCGACAGGGCAAAGCCGCTGAGCCTATCCGCAAGGCGGCGCGGTAGGAAAATGAAGAATGCCCCCTCTAGCTTGCGGGAGGGGTAAGAAACTCGTCACCAGATCAGCAACGTCCCGTCCCCGCAGAGCAACCGCTCATTGGCGAGCACCACGGCCCGGATCGCCTCGGGCGTGTCGAGCCGCGTCCCGATCCGCCCGGCATCGACGTGGGCCTGCCACGCGGCGACAAAATCCCGCCCGCCCGGATCGCGCAGGTCGGTCGGCCCGACCGGCAGCTTGTCCCCCGGCGCAGGGAGCTGCGGGTTGAAGGTGCCAAGTTCACGTAAGGTCATCATCCGCGCGGGTCTCCTGCAAGCAAGGGTTGGAGCGCGCCGAACGTCCCGCCCCGCCGCGAGGACACCCCTGCCCGCGTCAGGGCTGCGGGGAGCCGTGGGGCGCGGGAGAGCGAGTGCGGCGCGCGCGGGTGGGTCAACGCGGGCGGGAAGGTAGTGGGGTTTGGGGGGTGTAGGAAAGGGGGGAACTTCACTCAACTACAGACCGTGCCTTGCACTAAGCAATCCGACCGAATAACAATCAATTGTGACCGCAATCAATCCGAAGGAAGCGCAATGAACTCCGTAGCCTTTTTTAACAACAAAGGCGGAGTGGGAAAAACTACGCTTCTATGCAATATTGCCGCCTATTGCTCGATGTATCTCGGAAAAAGCGTTTGCGTTGTCGATGCTGATCCCCAATGCAATGCTACACAATATTTATTTAAAGATAGTATAATCGACTCCCTTTATTCTGAAAGTAAAGGATTTACCATATATAGTATTATCGAGCCTCTAACGCTCGGTGAAGGTTTTTCTAAAAAGCTTGAAACCAAGAGGTCAGCAAATTTCAAGGTTGATGTAATACCAGGCGATCCCAGACTTGCCCTGACTGAAGACACATTGGCGTCAGATTGGGGGGGGGCGCGCGCTGGTGACGTTCGAGGCATACGTACCAATCTCGTCTTCGCTGAGTTGTTGAATCGCCTTCAAGATTATGATTTGGTTTTCTTCGATGTCAGCCCCTCGCTAGGAGCGATTAATCGTTCAATTCTGTTAGCAGTTGACTATTTTGTGAGTCCCATGTCGATTGACATATTCTCTTTGAAAGCGTTTGAAAATATTGCTGAATGGATCGACGACTGGGAATCTGACTGGGCGAATGGACTTAAAAACGTTAAGGACAAGAGCAGACTCCCCACATTCCAGACTAGTCAAGCAACTTTTCTGGGTTACGTGACGCAGCAGTATTTGGCCAAAAAGGACTCGAGCGGCACCAGGCGCGCTGTTCAGGCTTATGAAAATATCAGAAAAAATATCGACCATATTATTGAATCTTCATTTTCTGATCGCGTAGTAAAAAAGCCGTTCGAGATTGGCACCGTTCCAAATCTGTTTTCTCTTATTCCGATGTCGCAAAGTCGAAATAAGCCCGTATTTGAGTTGACGGCTGCGGATGGGATAGTTGGGGCACACTTCGCTAAAGTTAAAGATGCCAAGATAATTTTTGGAACAGTGGCGAACAATCTGGTGGACCGTATTTAATGGAATGGCCGGTTCCGTTGGTTCGCGACTTGGCAAGACGGCGAGCGATCGTCGTCGTTGGCTCTGGTGTCTCTCGCCAATCCACAAATGCGGACGGAAATCGTCCGCCGACTTGGAAGAGTTTCTTGCAAAGCGCACTAGACGTTTGTCCGGGCGGCGGCTCAGAAGCGATTAATGCAGCATTACAAGCAAATGATCTCCTCCATGCGTGCGAGTGGTTAAAAGACAAATACGACGAGCATTGGACCGACTACTTGAGACGGACGTTTTCCGATCCCGGTTACGAACCATCGGAAACTCACCGCGCAATCCTTGCATTAGATTCCCGTGTGGTATTTTCTCTTAATTTTGACACTATTTACGAACGCTGCGCACAAAATATAAAGTCGGGCGCGCACATCATCCGGCAATATCACGACAAAGGGTCTTCTGAATTCCTACGAGGTGACGGCAGATACATAGTCAAAGTTCATGGATCGATTGACGCTCCTGAGAAATTGATTTTTACTCAGAAAGATTATGCCGAAGCACAGGTCAAATATTCGGCTTTTTATAAATCTTTTGATGCAGGACTTCTTTCCAATACTTTTCTTTTTGTAGGCACCGGCTATTCGGACCCTGACGTCAATCTAATCTTGGAAAATCAGGCATTTAGCTTTCCAACGAATTATCCGCATTACATCATTAGAGCGCAGGGTGATTCACAAGAGTTGAAATCCTCGCTTCGGAAAAATCGTAACTTAAAGACGATAGAATACGATCCAATAGATGATAATCACTCAGGTCTTTTGCCAGTCCTAGCCGATCTAGCAGCTAAGGTTGAAGAAGCGCGTTCGGATTTGACATTCAACTATAATTGGTGAAGCCGGTCCGTTGACTTTCCGATTTAGGAGGGAATCACCGCACCAGCAAAGGCGCCAGATACTGCCCCGTAAAGCTGCGCGGCTCCTTCACCACCTGCTCGGGCGTGCCTTCCGCGACAATCTCCCCGCCGCGCACCCCGCCCTCGGGGCCGAGGTCGATGATCCAGTCGGCGGTCTTGATCACGTCGAGGTTGTGTTCGATCACCACGACCGAGTTGCCGCCCTCCACCAGCCGGTGCAGCACTTCGAGCAGTTTGCGCACATCCTCGAAATGCAGGCCGGTGGTCGGCTCGTCGAGGATATACAGCGTCTGGCCGGTGCTGCGGCGCGCGAGTTCCTTGGCGAGTTTGACGCGCTGCGCCTCGCCGCCCGATAGCGTCGTCGCCTGCTGGCCGACCTTGACGTAGCCCAGCCCCACCTCGTTCAGCATCCGCATCTTTTCGCGGATCGGGGGGACGGCCTTGAAGAACTCCTCGGCATCCTCGATCGTCAGGTCGAGCACGTCGGCGATCGAGTGGCCCTTGAACTTCACTTCCAGCGTTTCGCGGTTGTAGCGTTTGCCGCCGCATTCCTCGCAGGTGACGTAGACATCGGGGAGGAAGTGCATCTCGATCTTGATGAGGCCGTCGCCCTGGCACTTCTCGCAGCGGCCGCCCTTGACGTTGAAGCTGAAGCGTCCGGGCTTGTACCCGCGCGCGAGGCTTTCGGGGAGGCCGGCGAACCAGTCGCGGATCTGGGTGAAGGCGCCGGTGTAGGTGGCGGGGTTGGAGCGCGGGGTGCGGCCGATGGGGGACTGGTCGATCTCGATCACCTTGTCGCAATGTTCGAGCCCGGTGATGGAATCGTGCGCGCCCGCGATGACCCGCGCGCCGTTGAGCGCCCGCGCGGCGCCCGCCTGCAGCGTGTCGATGGTGAGCGAGGATTTGCCCGAGCCGGAGACACCGGTGATGCAGGTGAAGGTGCCGAGCGGGATCTTGGCCGTCACGCCCTTGAGGTTGTTGGCGCGCGCGTTCTTGACGACGATCTTCTTGCCGTTGCCCTTGCGGCGCTTGGCCGGCACGTCGATCTTGCGGCGGCCGGTGAGGTAATCGGCGGTGAGGCTGCCCTTGGCTTTGAGAATCTGCTTGAGGGTGCCCTGCGCGACGATCTCGCCCCCGTGGACGCCCGCGCCCGGGCCGAGGTCGACGATATAGTCGGCGGTGCGGATCGCGTCCTCGTCATGCTCGACCACGATGACGGTGTTGCCGAGATCGCGCAGGCGTTTGAGGGTTTCGAGCAGGCGGTCGTTGTCGCGCTGGTGGAGGCCGATGCTGGGTTCGTCGAGCACGTAGAGCACGCCCGACAGGCCCGAGCCGATCTGCGAGGCGAGCCGGATGCGCTGGCTCTCGCCCCCAGACAGCGTGCCGCTGGTGCGGTCGAGGTTGAGGTAGTCGAGGCCGACATTGTCGAGGAAGCCCAGCCGCTCGTTGATCTCTTTCAGGATCGCCTTGGCAATCTGCGATTGCTGCGGGGTCAGCTGCGCGTCCAGTGCGAGGAACCATGCCTTCGCATCCGACACGCTCATGGCGACGGGGGTGGCAATGTCGGTCATCGCGATCTTGACGCTCAGCGCCTTTTCATTGAGCCGCTTGCCGCCGCACACTTCGCACGCCTGCGCGGTCTGGTACTTGGACAGCTCCTCCTGCATCCACGCGCTTTCGGTCTGCATCAGCCGGCGGTTCAGGTTGCCGATCACGCCCTCGAACGCCTTGTTGACGGTGTATTCGCGGCGGCCGTCCTTGAAGGTGAGCGGCACCGGCATGCCGCCCGTGCCGTGCAGAATGATAAGCTTCTGTTCGGGCGCAAGGTCGGCCCAGGGGGTGGTGAGGTTGAAGCCGTAAGCCTTCGCCAGGCTGGCCAGCACCTGCATGTAATAGGGCGATGGCGGGTTGGACTTGGCCCACGGCACCACCGCGCCCTGCTTCAGCGTCAACGCCTCGTTCGGGACGACGAGCTGCTGGTCGAACAGCATCTTCTCCCCGATCCCGTCGCACGCCGCGCAGGCGCCTTGGGGGGCGTTGAATGAGAACAGGCGCGGTTCGATATCCTCGATGGTGAAGCCGCTGACGGGGCAGGCGAATTTCTCGGAGAAGACGATGCGGTTGGCCGCTAGGCCTGCGCCTTTCATGGCCCCCCCCTTAATAGCGCCGGCCTGCGCCTCATCCTCGCGGCCCGGCACCACGCCGTCGGCCAGATCGACATAGGCCAGCCCTTCGGCCAGCTTCAGCGCCTGCTCGAAGCTTTCGGCAAGGCGCGTCTGGATGCCGTCCTTCACCGCGATGCGGTCGACCACGACTTCGATGTCATGCTTGAACTTCTTGTCGAGCGCGGGCGCATCTTCGATCGCGTAGATTTCGCCGTCGATCCGCACGCGGGTGAAGCCGTTGCGCTGCCATTCGGCGATTTCCTTGCGGTATTCGCCCTTGCGTCCGCGCACCACGGGGGCGAGCAGATAGAGGCGCGTGCCTTCGGGCAGTTCCATCACCCGGTCGACCATCTGGCTGACCGTCTGCGCAGAAATCGGCAGGCCGGTGGCAGGCGAATAGGGCGTGCCCACCCGCGCCCACAGCAGGCGCATGTAATCGTAGATTTCGGTGACGGTCGCCACGGTCGAGCGCGGATTGCGGCTGGTCGTCTTCTGCTCGATGCTGATCGCCGGGCTCAGGCCGTCGATATGCTCGACATCGGGCTTCTGCATCATTTCGAGGAACTGGCGCGCATAGGCGCTCAAGGACTCGACATAACGCCGCTGCCCCTCGGCATAGATGGTGTCGAAGGCGAGGCTGGATTTGCCACTGCCCGACAGGCCCGTCACCACGATCAGCGCATCACGCGGCAGATCAATGTCGATACCCTTGAGGTTATGTTCGCGCGCGCCGCGCACGGAGATAGTGGTCAGGCTCATGGGTGCAATTTGTTCCGGAAATGTTCACTGATGTAAAGGGTAGCGCGGCACTCTTATCCGCATCCCAACGCAGATGGTGTCTGATTGTGGAGGTGCAACGGCCAAGCGGCCCGGCGGTTTCCCCCAAAGCCCGACAGGCTTTGTTTCACAACAATGTTGGGGGCAGCGGCACCGCCAGCCCCGCCTGCTGTGCGATCAGGGTGATCCATTCGGACACCTTGCCGATTTCATCCTGTGTCACCGCGCTGCGGGTTGCTGCGGCATCGCGCAGGGATTTGGCGGCGAAATCCTCGCCCGTCTTGGCATCGCCGGCGAACACAGGGCCGCCCGCCATCGCAGCGATGTCTTCGGTCGAAACGGATGTGCCGGCAAAGGCATAGACCGCCGCGAGCGTTTCGGCCGGTCCGCGCCCGAACGCGTCGCCATCCAGCACCCGCACGCGATCCCCGAAATTGGCTGCCAAGGCGGCAAGGAACTTTTGATTGAGAAACCACGCCAGAGCGGCCGCCTGCAGATCGGTCATCAGGAACTGTTCGCGCGGGTCCAGACCCAGGTCCATGCCGGCATAACCCATCAATTCGATATAAAGATTGCGCCCCCAGCGCCGCCCCAGCATCCCCTTGCGCACGACCGCATCCAGAAACGATGACAAGGGGTTCGTCATCAGCACAGCCCGCGCCTGCGGCAAGGCCCGCATCAAAGCCGGCGCCAGCATGTTGGCATGGTTTGTCGGCTTGATGAAAACGGCCTCACCTGCCGTCCACGGGCGCGCCAGCAAGTGCGCGGCGGGCAACAGCGCGGCCTGTCCGGCCATTCCTGCGCTGGCGATGCTGGTGATGATACCGGGCTCTGACAAGCCAACGCTGATGCCCGGTCTTTCAAGTGCGCGCACCAGCAAGGTCGAACGGCAGAACGCGGTGTGAAAGATGAAGGTGACCGGCGCGTCATCCCCACGCTTTACGCCGCTCAGCGCCGCCAGCGGCACTTCGGCTTTTTCGTAACCGCTCTCCCGCCCGATCTCGCCCACAAACGCCGGTTGGCCAAGACGTTGGCGGGGAACCTTGATAAAGGTGACCATCTTTCGCGCAGGGTCAAACCCGTGGGGCAACCAATGGGGATCAGCGAGCAATGATGCGAAATTCGGCATGGCGCCTGCCTTAATTGCGGCCGTCCGAATTGCCCAGCAAGCTTGTGCGAAAACATCCCAACGCATCTGCCTGTCATGCGCCCAAAACCAGTCGCAGCCTTTCTCATACGTCCGCCGGCAATAACGCTGTCATCAAAATGCCAACACCGCCTTACGGATTAATCCGACGCCTAAAGCACTGAAATCTTGAGGTGATGCTCAGCCCTACAGAAAATCTGAAGTCGCCAAATGAATGTGCCGCAGAGCAAGGATTGCCCGTTGCTGGATTGCAGCCGGGGCATTCAGGGTCGCAACCTGGCGCTTCTGCCAAGACCGGCGCGGGGCCGGAACATGTCAACAGGGTCACTCAATCACCCTGTTTGCGCGTTCCGGCCCCGAATGTGCCACCAGTGCCATCGCTCCCCTGACGCCCAGCCAGCGGGCCTTTACGCCCCAACCTTGCGCAATGACCTGCGGATCGAGCGCCAATTCTGGTGGACCGTCCGCGATCAACCGGCCATCTTTCAGCACCAGCACCCGGTCGGCATGGTTCATGGCAATGGCCAGATCGTGCAGCACCACCACCACGCCCTGCCCGTTTGCCGCGCAGGCGGTGAAATGCGCGGTCAGCGCCAACTGATGCGCCAGATCGAGCGCGGCCAGCGGCTCGTCTGCCAAAATCCAGCGCGGCTCTCCTGCCAGAACACGGGCCAGCAATACCCGCGCACGCTCCCCGCCAGAAAGCTGGCTGACCGGGCGGCGGCGCAGGGGTTGCAGGCTCAGCGCATCCAGCGCAGCCTCTATCGCGTCGGTGCCCCGGTCACGCCATGGCAGGCGGCCCAGCGCGACCAGCGCCTCCACCGCGACATCCCACGCGATGTCGGGCGCCTGCGGAAGATAGCCGATGGCTTGCGCGCGGACACGCGGATGAAGGCCAGCGATATCGTCACCGCCAAGCGTGACCGTGCCCGACGCCGGAGCCAGCAATCCGGCCAGTCCCAGCAGCAGTGAGGATTTGCCCGCGCCATTGGGGCCGACAATCGCGGTGATCCTGCCCGGTTCAAGCGTGGTCGAAAGGTCGGCGATCACGCTTCGACCGCCTCTAACAAGGGTAAGGTTGTCAGCCGCGAGCATCTAAAGCTGCCCCCGCCGCATCCGCAGCAGCAACCAGCCGAAGAACGGCGCGCCGATCAGCGACAGCGCGATGCCGAGCCTGAGTTCCGTCACCATCGGCAAGATGCGCACGATGCTGTCGGCGGCCAGCACCAGACAGGCGCCCGCCAGCGCGCTTGGCACGATCAGGCTGGACGGCAGGCGGTTGGTCAGCGGGCGCACCAGATGCGGCACAACCAACCCGACAAAGCCGATGATCCCGGCCACCGCCACGCCTGCCCCCACCGTCAACCCGATGCCCACCACCAGCAGCGCGAGCAACCGGCGCGGCTCCACCCCCATCGACCGCGCCGCATCCTCGCCCAGCGTCAGCGCATCGAGGTTGCGCGCCGCGAGCGCCAGCACTGCGATCCCGGCGGCGACCAGCGGCGCGGCGATCGCAACCTCCCGCCACGAACGGTCGGTCAGCGCGCCATTGAGCCAGAGCACGATCTCGCTCAGCGCGAACGGACTGGGCGCGAGCGTGATTGCCAGCGCGGTAAGCGCGCCTGCCAGGCTCGCCAGCATCAGGCCCGCCAGCGTGAACAGCGCGATGCCTCCGCCTGCCCCGCCCGCCGCATCGCTCGATGTGCGCCCGGCGATCAGCGCGAGCAGCGCCATGCCCAGCCCTGCGCCCGCCAGCGCCATGACCGGAAGGGCCCACGCAGCGAAGGCGGGCGGGATGACCGCGCCCAGCCAGAAGCTCGCCACCGCGCCCAGCGCCGCCATCGGGGCGATGCCGAACAGGCCGGGATCGGCGAGGGGGTTGCGCAGGTAGCCCTGCATCGCCGCACCCGCTGCACCCAGCCCTGCGCCAATGGTAATGGCCAGCATGGCGCGCGGCAGACGCAGTTCGCCAAGGATCAGCGCAGCGTTGGCCGGGCCGTCCGCCCAAGGCGCGATCCACACCCGCCCCGCCAGCAGCGACAGCGGCACCAGCACGGTCAGCAGCGCGCCGAAGACGAGGCTGGCGCGGGTCACAGGCGGCGCTCCGCTTCGGCGCGGATAGCTCTGAGGCGGGCGCGCGCCTTGGGGATGGTCGGACCGCCGCAATAGAGCAGCGCAGGATCGAAGGCGGCGACCTGCATTTTTGCCGATGCGCGCGCCAGCAAAGGGTGGCGCTGCCCGGGCGCATCGCCTGCCACCAGCAGCACCTGCGGCGGGTCGGCCAGCACGCGTTCCAGCGTCACCATGTCGGCCTGACCCATTCCGCGGGCAGCCGCGTGACTGGTGAAACCCTCCTGCCGCAACAGCTCTGCAATCAGCGTCTGCTCGCCCGCGACGATCTCTCCCGGTTGCCACAACAGCGCGTCGATCGGCGTGCGCGATGCAGGCGGCGGCGGGGCGGCGATGCGGGCGGCGAGAGTCTTGCCTGCATCTTTATGGTTTGCGAGCGCAGCAACCTCGCGCACCTGCGCCGCGCTTTCGGCGATGGTGGTGGGACTGCCGAAGGTCGCCACGGTAAGCCCTGCCCGCTCCAGCGCGGTGCGGGTTGGCTGCGGCAGGTAGATCGAGGCGAGGACGAGGTCGGGCCGCAGCGCAGTAATCTCTTCGGCGGAGCCGCCGGTCACGCCGTAACGCGCAGCGACGGTGGCAGGGATCGAACTACCCGAAACATCGCGGCTGTAATGCGACAGCGCCAGAATCTGATCCGGCCCTGCAATCTCGACCAGTATCGCATCGAGGCAGGGGTTGAGGCTGACGATTGTCGGGGCGGCGTGGGACGGCTCGACACGCGGCGGGTCAGGCGCGCAGGCGGCCAGCGGCAACGCACCGGCCAGCGCCGCCAACACCATCGCGCGCCCCCCGTTCAAGCTGATGCGATCCCGCGCCATATCCGGCTCGAGCGATAGGGCGACAGGCGGTCGGGCGCAACGGGTTAAGACCTTGCGCACACCTGTCCGGAAACGGGACGCAGCGCCGCGCCGCCCTCGCCCCCGCAGGCCCTCGCGCGTAGGGCGAAGCCCGATCATGGCATCCCGGCGCACCCCCTTACCCTTGGCAGTCCCCGCCGCGCCGCGCTGGACGCTGCCGGGCAAGACATGGGGCAAGCGATTGGCGGTGCTGTTCGCTGCCATCGCTGTTCCGGCCATGGCGGCACCCGGCCTGACCTCGCTGCCCGGCGACGCGGTCGAAAGCACCGCTGCGCTGGCCACCCGGCAGGCCGCGGCCGCGGCCCTGCCGTTCGAGCGGCCCGGCATGAGCTTTCCCGGCTCGGCCTTCTTCTACATGGCCGATCCCGCCGGCACTGCGCTGGTGGCGCTGCCCACCGACGATCCGCTGGCCACCGGCGCCGAAAGCGGGCGCGAACTGGGCGCGCTGATCGATGTGGGCGCCGCGGCGCGGCCGTTCTATTCGCCCGGCACCGGCATCACCCACGCCCGCGCGGCGGACTGTCTGGCGCAGGCGATCTGGTACGAAGCCGCCAGCGAAAGCGAAGCGGGCCAACGCGCCGTGGCGCAGGTGGTGCTGAACCGCGTGGCGCACCCCGCGTGGCCTGCCAGCGTGTGCGGCGTGGTCTATCAGGGCTCCGCGCGATCAACCGGGTGCCAGTTCACCTTCACCTGCGATGGCAGCCTGACACGGCGGCCTTCGGGCACGAGCTGGGCGCGCGCGCAGCGGATCGCAGGCGAGGCGCTCGATGGCCGCGTCTATGCGCCGGTCGGCCTCGCCACGCATTACCACACGCTATGGGTCAATCCCTATTGGGCTGGCACGCTCGATCACATCGGGACGATTGGCGCGCACCGTTTCTACCGCAATCGCGGGGCGAGCGGGCAGAGCGCGGCCTTTGCCTTTGCCTATGCGGGACTTGAGCCGGTCGTGGGCGGCCGCCTCGATGTGCAGACGCTGACCGCCGCCGCTGGCGCGAATATGTCAGCCAGCCGCCCGGTGATCGCCTATGATCTCGACCCGGTGCCTGTCAGCAAACAAACCGAACGGGTAGCCAGCAGCCCTGCCCCTGCCCTGGCTCCGGCACCCCCGACGCAGGCCTATACCGGAACCGGGACGGTGAAATCCGAATATGCCCGCGCCGGTCAGTGGAAATCCCCGCCCGAAGCGGCTCCGGCCCCCGCACCGGCCCCCACGGATTAGGTTAAACCCTTCGAAACCCTGTTGTCACACCAAGCCTTAGCGGCACGGCGCTAGAGCGACCGGACAACACCGTCAGCCTATCGTGCGGTGACAACAACGGGATCGCCGCGCTTCATGTCTGTCCGTTTTGCTTCCGCCAATCATCCTGTCCGCCGGCTCGGCTGGCGTGCCGCCGGACGCGGCCTCATCGCCCCTGCCCTCGCGCGGGCGAGCAACGACAATGGCCGCCCGGCCCGCGATCATGGCGCACCTGTGGCGGCGATGGACCCTGTTCTGGCAGCGGCGCTCCGGCATTTCGCGGTTCACGGCCTTGCTTCGGCGCAGGCGGCGGTCAGTGCTGCGACCGAAGCGGGCGCGCGCGGTGACGCACAGGGACAGGACCACTGGCTCGCCATCACGCAGATGTTCGACCGGCGGCTGGCACGGCGGATGACAGGGACCACAGCGCCCGCCTGACCTTACGGCACCTGCGGCAAGGGGTTTCCCTGAGGCGACGGCCCGAAGTGTTAATGCAACTGCGAACTGTTTGCAAAGATAGTTGCCACATCCGGCCTTTTGACGGTTGCAATCGGTTTTTGAGCGGCCTACCGCGCCCTATGTAACGGGTGCCATGCCGCTTGGGACGGGGGTTGGCGCCAGCATTTGTGCGCGTTTTTGTCGTCCCGATGAATAAGGGAAGGACGTCCACTTCATGGCCCGCAAGAAAATCGCCCTCATCGGCGCCGGTAATATCGGCGGCACGCTTGCCCACCTCGCCGCCCTGAAGGGCCTTGGCGACATCGTGCTGTTCGACGTGGTCGAAGGCGTGCCGCAGGGCAAGGCGCTCGACCTTTCGCAGTGCGGACCCGTAGAAGGTTTCGACGCCAGCATCACCGGTTCCAACGACTATGCCGATATCGCAGGCGCGGACGTTGTGATCGTCACGGCCGGTGTTGCCCGGAAGCCCGGCATGAGCCGCGACGATCTGCTCGGCATCAACCTCAAGGTCATGAAGGCCGTCGGCGAAGGCATCCGCGACAACGCGCCCGATGCCTTCGTGATCTGCATCACCAACCCGCTCGACGCGATGGTCTGGGCGCTGCGCGAATTCTCCGGCCTCCCCGCCAACAAGGTCGTCGGCATGGCCGGCGTGCTGGACTCGTCGCGCTTCGCAACCTTCCTCGCATGGGAGTTCGGCGTCAGCGTCAAAGATGTGAACGCCTTCGTGCTCGGCGGCCACGGCGACACGATGGTGCCGGTGCTGTCCTACTCCACCATCAACGGCATTCCGGTCGCGGACATGGCCAAGATCAAGGGCATTTCAGAAGATCGCCTCGGCGAAATCGTGCAGCGCACCCGCTCGGGCGGCGGCGAGATCGTCGCGCTGCTCAAGACCGGCTCGGCCTTCTATGCGCCTGCCACCAGCGCCATTTCGATGGCCGAAGCCTACCTCTACGACCAGAAGCGCATCCTGCCCTGCGCGGTGCAGGTTGACGGCAAGTATGGCGTTGATGGGCTTTACGTCGGCGTGCCGGTGGTGATCGGCGCAGGCGGCGCAGAAGACGTGATCGAGATCAGCTTGACCGACGAGGAAAAGGCGAACCTCGGCGTCAGCGTCGATGCGGTCAAGGAACTGCTTGAGGCGTGCAAGGCGCTGGATAGCAGCCTTGCTTAACCTCGTGCATCGTCACCCCGGCGCAGGCCGGGGCCCAGAGGCGACCGCAGAACGCGGTTCCGGCCTGCTCCGGGATGACGAGTAGGAGATGGAATACGGCGGCTCTGTCTACATCATGGCGAGCCGCCGCAACGGAACGATTTATATCGGAGTTACCAGCGATCTCGCAAAGCGGGTCTGGGAACACCGAGAAGGACTGATCGAAGGCTTCACGAAGAAGTATGGCTGCAAGATGCTGGTATGGTTCGAACGCCACGACACCATCGAAGCGGCTATCCTCCGCGAGAGGCAGATGAAAGAATGGCGGCGGGCATGGAAACTGCGCCGGATCGAAGAGATGAACCCCGACTGGAACGACCTGTTCGAGTTGGTTTGTCAGTGAAGTGAAAATCGCAATCTCGTCACCCCGGCGAAGGCCGGGGCCCAGAAATGGCTCGGACGCCTTTAGTTTCGCTGGGTCCCGGCCTTCGCCGGGATGACGGCTAGGATGAAAAAGGAACGACACGAATGTCCATCCTCGTTAACAAAGACACCAAGGTCATCACGCAAGGCATGACCGGCAACACAGGCACCTTCCACACCCAGGCCGCACTCGATTACGGGACGCAGATGGTCGGCGGCGTGACCCCCGGCAAGGGCGGCACCACTCATATCGGCCTGCCGCAGTTCAACACCGTGCGCGAGGCCAAGGCTGCGACCGGCGCGACCGCGAGCTGCATCTACGTGCCGCCGCCGTTCGCAGCCGACGCGATCTGCGAAGCCATTGATGCCGAGATCGAGCTGATCATCTGCATCACCGAAGGCATTCCGGTGCTCGACATGGTCCGCGCCAAGCGTGCGCTCGCCGGTTCCAAGTCGCGGCTGATTGGGCCCAACTGCCCCGGCGTGCTGACCCCCAACGAGTGCAAGATCGGCATCATGCCCGCCAACATCTTCAAGAAGGGCAGCGTCGGCATCGTCTCGCGCTCCGGCACGCTCACCTATGAAGCCGTGCACCAGACCACCATGGCGGGCCTCGGCCAGACCACCGCGGTCGGCATCGGCGGCGATCCGGTCAATGGCACCAACTTCATCGACGTGCTTGACCTGTTCCTGGATGATCCCGAGACCGAGTCCATCATCATGATCGGCGAAATCGGCGGCTCGGCTGAAGAAGAAGCCGCCGCCTTCATCAAGGCCGAAGCTGCCAAGGGCCGCAAGAAGCCGATGGTCGGCTTCATCGCCGGTCTCACCGCCCCTCCGGGCCGCCGCATGGGCCACGCGGGCGCCATCGTCTCTGGCGGTCAGGGCGGAGCGGAAGACAAGATCGCGGCGATGGAAGAAGCAGGCATCCGCGTCAGCCCCTCGCCTTCGGAGCTCGGCACCACGCTCGCCGCGATGCTGAAAGAAATGGCCTAACCCAATACCGGCCCCTCGCGCCTCAGCGCGGGGGGTCATCCTTCCTCCTCCCCGGGAGTCCCATCATGGGCAACGAACCGCAGAACTTCATCCCCGCCTTCGCCGATCAGGAAGGCCCGCAGCCCGGCCCTTCGTGGGAACGGCGTGGCTGGCTCGACACGCTGGCTGACAGCGCGTCCGACCTCACCTCCGCGATGGACCCGACCGAGATGAAGCTCGCGGTGAAGCAGGCGGCGAAGGACGCAGGGAAACCCACCGATCCCAAGGCGATCGAAAAGGCCGCGGCGCTGTCCATCGCGGCGATGACGCTGGTGCGGCTGTACCGGGTGCGCGGACACATGGCGGCGAACCTCGATCCGCTGGGCCTTAACAACCGCGAAGGCCCCGAAGACCTCTCGCTCGCCTGGCATGGCCTTGCGGGCAAGGAGAACGAGGACGTCTATGTCGGCGGCGTGCTCGGCATGGAATGGACCACCGTGGGCAAACTCCAGCAGCGTCTGCGCGAAGTGTATTGCGGCAAGGTTGGCCTGGAATACATGCACATCGCGGATACCGACGAGCGCCGGTTCCTGCAGGAAAAGTTCGAAAGCCCGGGTGAGACGATCCAGTTCACTCCCGAAGGCAAGAAGGCGATCCTCGCCGCGGTGCTGCGGGGTGAGCAATACGAAGAGTTCCTCGCCAAGAAATACGTCGGCACCAAACGCTTTGGCCTCGATGGCGGGGAATCGATGATCCCGGCGCTGGAAGCCGTCATCAAGCATGGCGGCAGCGCGGGCGTGCGCGAGATCATCTACGGCATGGCCCACCGCGGGCGCCTCAACGTCCTCGCCAACGTGATGGCCAAGCCTTATCGCGTGATCTTCCACGAATTTTCGGGCGGCAGCGCCAACCCCGATGATGTGGCGGGGTCCGGCGACGTGAAATATCACCTCGGCACCTCGACTGACCGCGAGTTCGACGGCATCTCGGTGCACATGAGCCTCGTACCCAACCCCAGCCACCTTGAAGCGGTCAACCCCGTGGTGCTGGGCAAGGTCCGCGCGCAGCAGGCGATCCGTGATGACCTGAAGAACAAGGCGCAGGTGCTCCCCGTGCTGATCCACGGCGATGCGGCCTTTGCAGGTCAGGGCGTTGTGTGGGAGAGCCTCTCGCTGTCGGGCGTGCCGGGTTACGACACCGGCGGCTGCATCCACTTCATCATCAACAACCAGATCGGCTTCACCACCAGCCCCAAGTTCGCGCGGTCATCGCCCTACCCAAGCGATGTCGCCAAGGGCGTGATGGCGCCGATCCTGCACGTCAACGGCGACGATCCTGAAGCGGTGACCTTCGCGTGCAAGCTGGCGGTCGAATATCGCCAGACCTTCCACCGCGACGTGGTGATCGACATGTGGTGCTACCGCCGCTTCGGCCACAACGAAGGCGACGAGCCCAAGTTCACCCAGCCGCTGATGTACGACAAGATCCGCGCCCACCCCAAGGTCAGCGTCGCGTATGAAGCGCGCTTGGCACGCGAAGGCGTGGTCGAACCCGGCACGCGCGATCGCATGGTGAGCGAGTTTGTCGCGCTGCTCGAAGAAGAGTTCGAAGCGGGCAAGAACTACAAGGCGAACGAGGCCGACTGGTTCGGCGGGCGCTGGAGCGGCCTCAACAAGCCGGCCGATCCGGAAACCGCACGCCGCAGCGTCGAAACAGCGATTGAGCCCAAGGTGCTGGATTCGCTGGGCCGCGTGCTCA
Source organism: Sphingomonadales bacterium (assembly GCA_009995225.1). GTDB lineage: Bacteria > Pseudomonadota > Alphaproteobacteria > Sphingomonadales > Sphingomonadaceae > Erythrobacter. The sequence goes on from JAACPW010000018.1 coordinate 18,733, forward strand.
CCGAAGTTCCCGCCGATCTCGATGTGCACAAGACGCTGGACCGCGTGCTGTCCGCCAAGCGTGAGATGTTTGCCGCAGGTGACGGTTTCGATTGGGCCACGGCCGAGGCGCTCGCCTTCGGTAGCCTCGTCATGGAAGGCTATTCGGTGCGCCTGTCCGGTCAGGACTCGGGCCGCGGCACGTTCTCGCAGCGCCATGCCGTGTGGGTCGACCAGAAGTCCGAGCGCAAATACGTACCGCTCAGCACGCTGCCGCACGGCAAGTTCGAAGTGCACGATTCAACGCTGTCCGAATACGGGGTGCTCGGCTTCGAATATGGCTTTGCCATGGCCGATCCGCGCAGTCTGGTGCTGTGGGAAGCGCAGTTTGGGGACTTTGCCAACGGCGCGCAGATCATGATCGACCAGTTCATCGCCAGCGGCGAAAGCAAGTGGCTGCGGGCCAACGGCCTCGTGATGCTGTTGCCGCACGGGTATGAAGGGCAAGGCCCGGAACACTCCTCCGCAAGGTTGGAGCGGTTCCTGCAGTTGTGCGCGGACGACAACATGTGTGTGTGCAACATCACCACGCCGGCCAATTATTTCCACGTGCTGCGCCGCCAGATGCTGCGGTCTTTCCGCAAGCCGCTGATCATCATGAGCCCCAAGTCGCTGCTGCGTCACCCGCTGGCCAAGAGCAGCCGCGCTGCGTTTCAGGGTGATCGGCAGTTCCGCCGGATCATGTCCGACACCACCGAAATCGCAGACGAGAAGGTGCGCCGGCTGGTTTTGTGTTCGGGCAAGGTCGCCTACGACCTTATCGAAGCGCGTGACGCCGCAGGGATTGACGATGTGTCGATCGTGCGGATCGAACAGCTCTTCCCGTTCCCCGGCGATCCCCTGGCGGTGCGCCTGAAGCGGATGACGAACCTTCAGGACGTGATCTGGTGTCAGGAAGAACCGCGCAACAATGGCGCGTGGTTCTTCGTGAACGAACGGATCGAGGATTCGCTGACCGCTGCAGGCCACACCGGCAAGCGTCCGGTCTATGCGGGCCGCAATGCCTCCGCGTCACCCGCAACTGGCCTCGCCAGCCGTCACAAGGCCGAGCAGGAAGCGTTGATCGCTGCCGCGCTCGGGCTTTGATGCGCGCCTTTCACACCCGTTAGAATTAAGGTTCAGGAACCCACCCCGATGGCCACCGAAATCAAGATCCCCGCCCTTGGCGAATCCGTTACCGAAGGCACCATCGCCGAATGGCTGAAGCAGCCCGGCGAAGCGGTCGCCGCAGACGAGCCGATCTGCAGCCTTGAAACCGATAAGGTCGCGGTCGACGTGCCCTCGCCCGTCGCGGGCGTCATGAGCGAACACCGCGTGTCCGTGGGCGACACGGTCGAAGTGGGCGCGGTGATCGCGCTGATCGAAGAAGGCGCGTCGGCTGCTACAGTGGCGCCCGCTGTTGCGGCCAAGGCTGACACGCCAGCCCCGGCAGCGTCGGAAGACCTTCAGGGTGCCGCGATGACGATGTCGCCAGCCGTGCGCCGCGCGGTGCTGGAACACGGTGTCGATCCTTCGACCATCAAGGGCACCGGCAAGGATGGCCGCCTGACCAAGGAAGACGTGCTGGCCGCAGCGGACGCCAAGGCCAAGGGCGGCGCAGCGCCTTCGCCTGCGCCCAGCCCAGCCCCGGCTGCGGCGACCACCGCTTCCCCATCCAACGGCGGCGCACGAGGCGAGGCCCGAGGCGAAGAACGGGTCAAGATGACCCGTATGCGCCAGACCATCGCCAAGCGGTTGAAGGCGGCGCAGGACAATGCTGCGCTGCTCACCACCTTCAACGATTGCGACATGAGCGCGGTCATGGAAGCGCGTGACAAATACAAGGATCTGTTCGCCAAGAAGCATGACATTCGTCTGGGCTTCATGGGCTTCTTCGCCAAGGCCGCCTGCCTTGCGCTGAAGGACGTGCCGAGCGTCAACGCCTACATCGAAGGCGATGAGATCGTCTATCACGATTATGTCGATATCTCGGTCGCGGTCAGTGCGCCCAACGGCCTCGTCGTCCCCGTCATCCGCGATGCCGACAAGAAGGGTTTCGCCCGGATCGAGCAGGACATTGCCGATTTCGGCGCGCGGGCCAAAGCTGGCACGCTGACGATGGACGACATGAGCGGCGGCACGTTCACGATCTCCAACGGCGGCGTGTTCGGCAGCCTGATGAGCACCCCGATCATCAACCCGCCGCAGAGCGCGGTTCTGGGCCTCCACCGCATCGAGGACCGCGCTGTGGTGCGTAACGGTGAAATCGTGATCCGTCCGATGATGTATCTGGCGCTGTCCTATGACCACCGCCTGATCGACGGACGCGAAGCGGTGACCGCGCTCAAGATCATCAAGGAAGCGATCGAGGATCCCACCCGGATGCTGATCGATTTGTGATCCAATACCCTCCCCGTTCGTGCTGAGCCTGTCGAAGCACTGCTCTTCACTTTCGAGCGCGGGCCCCCAAGTGAAGGGCAATCCTTCGACAAGCTCAGGATGAGCGGAGTTTTTTATGGCTAGTTACGATTACGACGTCCTCATCATCGGTGCCGGCCCCGGCGGTTATGTCGCGGCGATCCGCGCGGCGCAGCTGGGGTTGAAGACCGCCTGCGTCGAAAGCCGCGAAACGCTCGGCGGCACCTGTCTGAATGTCGGGTGCATTCCGTCCAAGGCGCTGCTCCACGGGTCTGAACTGTTCGACGAAGCGCGCAACGGCCACTTCGCCACGTGGGGCATCACCGCCACCCCGACGCTCGATCTGGGCCGGATGATGCAGGAAAAGACCAAGGCGGTGGGCGAGCTGACCGGCGGGATCGAATTCCTGTTCAAGAAAAACAAGGTGACGTGGCTCAAGGGCCATGCCGCATTTGAAGACGCGCACACGGTTATGGTCGCAGGCGAAAAGGTCACCGCCAAGGACATCGTGATCGCCACCGGTTCATCGGTGACGCCCCTGCCCGGCGTCGAGGTCGACAACGCAGGCAAGCGCATCGTCGACAGCACCGGCGCGCTTGATCTGGACGAAGTGCCCGAACACCTCGTGGTGATCGGCGGCGGTGTGATCGGCCTTGAACTGGGTTCGGTCTGGCGGCGTTTGGGCGCCAAGGTCACGGTGGTCGAATTCCTCGACCAACTGCTCCCCGGCATGGACGGCGAAGTGCGCAAGGAAGCGCAGAAAATCTTCAAGAAGCAGGGCATGGAGATGATGCTCGGCCACAAGGTCACGGGCGCCAGCGTTGACGGCAAGACTGTCAGCCTGACGATCGAACCTGCCGCTGGCGGCGAAGCGAAGACTCTCACCGCCAGTCACGTGCTTGTCTCGATCGGGCGGCGTCCGAACACCGATGGCTTGGCGCTGGAAAAGGCGGGCCTGAGCGTCAACAATCGCGGACAAGTCGAAATCGACCACGATTTCCGCACCAACGTGCCTAACATCTGGGGCATCGGTGACGTGGTCCCCGGCCCGATGCTCGCCCACAAGGCCGAGGATGAAGGCATTGCGGTTGCGGAAAATATTGCAGGCCTCACGGGTATCGTGAACCACGATGTTATCCCCAATGTCGTCTACACCGCGCCCGAAATTGCAGGCGTGGGCATCACCGAGGAACAGGCCAGGGAACGCGGTCTCAAGGTCAATATCGGCAAGTTCCCGATGATGGCCAACAGCCGCGCCAAGGCCAACCGCGACACCGACGGCTTCGTCAAGGTGATCGCCGATGCAACCACAGACCGCGTGGTCGGCGTGTGGATGATCAACAGCCTTGCCGGCACGATGATCGCGCAGGCCGCGCAGGCGATGGAATTCGGCGCGACGTCGGAAGACATCGCTTACACCTGCCACGCGCACCCCACCCATGCCGAAGCCTTCAAGGAAGCGGCCATGGCGGTGACGGGCAAGCCGATCCACATGTAAACGGCGCAAGGGGGTGTTGGCACAGGTCTCTGACCGCTATCGCCTGACACTCCCTTTGCTCTGCCCTCTTGGGCCGGAACCCGGTAAACGCAAGCTTACGATGCGTCCGCACGTCTGATCGCTTACAGCGCCGCACCGATCCCCGGCTTCGGCCTTGCGCTTGGAACATTATCGTCATCGCGCAGTATGCGCCCTCAGGCCTGATGGGTTCGCGCGCGCCGTTGCGAGGCAGGCAGGGGGAGAAACGCGTGCAGGCGTTGAAGCGAATTCTTGTGGCCGGCGCCGGCGCTGCTGCCGCATTGCTGCTGGGAGGCTGCGAGCGCTCCCCTGACCCTGCCACCGGCGCACCGCCGCGCGGCAATGATCCGATCGTCTTTCCCAAGCAGCCCTCGCAGATCGCGGTCGACCTGCAGGTCGATCTGGCACAGCTTGAACGCGCGCTCGAAGACGAATTGCCAGACGAATTGTGGACGATCGACCGGCCTGGAAGCGAATGTGTCGCATCCAGGCAGGTCGATCTGGCACTGTTCAAGATCAAATCGCCCAAAATCGAATGCCGGATCACCGGCAGGGTGACCCGCGGCAGGCTTCGCGTCAGCGGCAACGGACAGGCGTTGACCGTAACGTTGCCCGTCTCCGGAACGCTGGCGGCGCGCGATGTGGCGGGAGTGTTCAAGGGCGAGACTGGCACCGGTTCTGCCGAAGTAACGCTGGGCCTGCGGCTCGATCTGACGCGTGACTGGCGGCTCGCCAGCGATACAAAGCTGGATTACCGCTGGACGCGTGAGCCGGGGATCGATTTCCTCGGCCAGCGGATCACCTTTACCAGCGAAGCCGACCGGGAACTGCGCCCCGTGAAGCGCGATGTGGAGCGCATTGTTGCGCGCGAACTTGCCCGCCTGCCGGTGAAAGCAACCGTTGAGAATGGCTGGCGCGACGCGCATGATGTATTCTCGCTCAACCGCGAAAACCCCGCAGTGTGGGGCCGCCTGACGCCGCAGCAGTTCCGTTATGGCGGATATGCCGTGAACGGTCGGACGCTGACCTTGCAGCTGGGCATGGATGCCATGTTCGAGAGCTTCATCGGCATGAAGCCCGAAGTCGCCAAGATCGGCCCCCTGCCGCCCCTTGCCCCGCGCGACACACAGCAGACCCGTTCGATCCTGCACATCCCCGTGATCGCCGATTACGCCGTGCTCGAACCCGTGATCACCAAAGCTCTCGCCAAACGCTCCCGGCGGCCTTTCGTGATCGAGGATTACGGCAATGTCACCGCACGGTTCGGGAACATCACCGTCTATGGCACGGGCAAAGGGCGGATCGCGGTGGGCGGGCAATTCTCGGCCCGATCGGACCTGCCCGTTGTCGAGGCGGCGAAGGGCACGATCTGGCTGACCGCACGCCCCGTAAACGCCCCCGGCTCGCGCGCGGTGCGGTTCGAGGATGTGCAGGTCGCTGGCGATGTGGATATCGTGGGCGAAGCGTTCCTGTTCGCGTTGGTCAACTCGGCCGACTTCCAGAGCACGATCACAGACGCGCTGGCGCAAAACTTCGAACGCGATTTCGAAACCCTGCGCGCCAAGATTGATCGCGCCCTTGCCGCTCGCCAAGGCAGGCTTACGGATTACAGCATCGCGATCGATCAGGTCGAAACAGGGGTCATCACCGTGCACGGCCAAGGGCTTTACCTGCCCGTAGATGTCACCGCGCAGATCGATGCCACGCTGCGCCGCCTGAATTGAACAGCTAACGTGTAAGCGGGGCTTTTGCGCGGGACAGAGTATCGGTAAGGCTCCTGATCGAGAGAGAGGGGGACGCAACCATGACCTATCCGAAACTAACCGACAAAGCCGGAGTGCTGGAAACCGCGTTGCGGATCCGCACGCGCAAGCTCAGCGTGACCGAAGCGGTCGATGCGGCCATCACGCGCGCCGGTCGGCTCGATGGCGAGATCGATGCACTCGCCGTCCCCGATTTCGAGCGCGCATGCGAAACCGCGAAGGCCATGGACAATGCGCCCCGATCATTGAACCAGCCGCTGTTCGGCGTGCCGATGACCATCAAGGAAAGCTTCGATGTCGCCGGCCTGCCCACGACGTGTGGCCATGCGCGCTTCAAGGATCAGATCGCCCCGCGCGATGCGGCGCTTGTGCGCAGGCTCAAGGCGGCAGGCGCGGTCATCATCGGCAAGACCAACGTGCCGGTCGATCTGACCGATTGGCAGAGCTTCAACCCGCTCTATGGCCGCACGTCGAACCCGCATGACACCGCGCGTTCCCCGGGCGGCTCGTCAGGCGGAAGCGCGGCCGCTGTGGCAAGCGGTATCGTTCCGGGCGACTACGGCACCGACATCGGTGGATCGGTTCGCGTTCCGGCCCATTTTTGCGGAGTGTGGGGCCACAAGACGACCTGGGGCCTTGTGCCCAAGCATGGGCATGATGTCCCTGCCCAATCGCGTGAACCCGGCTTTATCGCCGCGCATGATGCTCCGCTCTCGATCGCAGGCCCGCTGGCGCGCAACGCGCCCGACCTTGCGGTTCTGACCGAAGTGGGCGCCGAAGTCGCGCTGCGCCGCCGCCCGAAACCGTTGCGCGAATGCCGTCTGCTGGCGATCACAACGCTTCCCGACGCGCCGGTGGACGCCAGCGTGATGGAGCCGACCGAAGCCGCAATCGAGACGCTGGCCCGCGCGGGCGTGCGGATCGACCGGACAAGCGATCTGCTGCCCGATCAGGCGCATTACCATCGCTCTTACGTGAAGATGATGAACGTGGTGATGGCGCGCGGAGCCCCGGCGCCGAACGGCAAGCAGCCAACCGCCGCCGACTGGTTCGATCTGCTCGACGCGCAGGCCGCCTGCATGGACCAGTGGGAGGCGGTGTTTCAGACCTATGATTTCATCCTCGCCCCGCCCGCACCGGTGCTGGCGATTCCGCATAGCGACAAGGCGGTGTTCCGCAGCATGATGATGATCAACGGCAAGGAAGAGCCGGGCGGCAATGCGCTGGCCTGGGCCGGGCTTGCGACCTTCCCCAACCTGCCCGCCACCGTTCTGCCGATTGGCACCGGCACCTATCTGGGCAGTGCGCTTCCCTGCGGAATGCAGGTCATCGGCCCGCGCTGGAGCGATCTGGATTGCATCGCGGCCGCCGAAGCCATCGGGAATATCTTGCACCGCTGAGCAGGCTTGGTCATGGGCGCTGCATGACGATGATAGCGATGCGTACCCTTGCCAAATGGCATATCTGGCTCGGCTGGCTGGTCGGCGTGCCGATCGTGATGTGGCTGGGAACCGGCCTGTTGATGGTCGCGCGCCCGATTGAAGAGGTGCGCGGGGAGCATCTGCGGATGAAACGCCCGGCCGCCGCGCTGCTGCTTCCCGGCAGCGATCTGGCTGGCCCCGATGCGCAGCTTTCTGAAATGCGGGTGCAGATGCAAAACGGCCGCGCTGTCGCTGTTCTCACCGCGCTTGATGGCAGCGTCCGCCGGGTCGATTTCGTCACCGGCGCGGGCCTTGCCCCGCTTGATGCCGCCGCCGCGCGCGCACTGGTGGCGCGCGAGATCACCGGCGGCGATGCCGTGGAGCGCGTCACACTGTTCCCGGCCAACCGCACCCCGTTCGATTTTCGACGCCCGCCTGCTGTGTGGCAGGTCGCGCTGGCAAATGGCACCAATGTCTATGTCGGGCGTGACACCGGCGCGATCGAGGCTGTGCGCACGCGCTGGTGGCGCGCCTTCGATCTTGCCTGGGGCCTGCACATCATGGACCTTTCCGAACGTGAGGACACGAGCCACCCGCTGCTGATCGGGTTTGCCGCCCTATCGCTGACCGGCGCGCTGATCGGCTGCGTGCTGATGTTCCGGCGGCGGCGGGCGCGCAGCGCGATCCGGCAGGCGGCATGACCCCCACAGTCCTCACCCCGATCCTCGACTGGCTCGATCTGGCCGGGATTGCGCTGTTCGCCCTGTCCGGCGCCGTGCTGGCCGCGCGGCTCAAGCAGACATTTGTCACGATGGCGTTCTTTGCGTTGGTGACCGGGGTTGGCGGAGGCACGGTGCGCGATCTTCTGATCCGGGCTCCGGTGTTCTGGATCGACGATCCTTGGGTCGCCGCCGTATGCCTTGCCACCGCGCTTATCGCGTGGTTCACGCCGGTCCGCTGGTGGGACGGCAAAAGCATGGCCTATGCCGACGGCGCGGGCCTTGCCGCCTATGCGGCTATCGGCAGCGCCAAAGCGCTTGCTTACGGCATCCCGCCGATACCGGCCGCGCTGATGGGCATTATTACCGGCTGCGTCGGCGGGATCATCCGCGATGTGGTCGCAGGCCGCCCGTCAATCATCATGAGTCCCGAACTCTACGTCACGCCCGCCGCGCTCACAGCCGTGCTCACAGTAGCGGGAATGTCCGTCGCCCAGCTGCTGGGGATCAGCAACCAATGGGCCTGGGCGTTGGGCTTCGTGTGCGGTTTTGCCCTGCGATCGGCAGCGATCCGATGGGAATGGGGCCTGCCAAGCTATGGTGACAAGGAGGGGGCCTAGCCCCCCTCCCCGCCTTGCATCCTAGATCGCGCCATCGATGGTTTCAGGGATGACTTCACCCGGAATGGGGCCGCCGGGATAGGCTGGCATCGCCGGGGTGGTTGATGTCGCGGGTGTGGTTGTGGTGCGTGCATAAGGCGCGCCTGCGGCAACCGCAGAGGGAACCAAGCTTTCCTGCACCGCGATGTCGGGACGCACGGTACCGCCCACAGCGGCGCGGGCACTGGCATAACGCTGGTTGTCCCACTGCGTATCGGCTTGCGATCCGCTGCTGCGCAAAGGCGCGGCCGAATAGCCCGCACCGCCAAATCCCCGGTCATAGTCGATCGCGTCGATCTGGCCACTGTTGCCGATCCGGCACTGGAAGGACGAGCCGTTGAACAGCACGCCGCTCACCAGCCAGCCAGCCCCTGTGCGTTCAACATTCTCGACCGTATCGACACGCACGTCGCGCTCGATCCGGTAAATGCACTGGTTCACGGCATTGTCGAGACCGGAAGCGCCCGTGCCACGCGGCGCGGTGACCCGCCGATCGTTGTAACGCCGATCATCATAACGCCGGTCATCATAGCGGGGATCATTGGTGCGCCATTCGCGGTCACGCAGGTCGCGGTCAACGATCACGACATCGCGGTCACGTTCCCGGCGGTTGTTGGAACTGAGGATGGCGGCCACGCCGCCAAGGATCGCGGCGCCGATCAATACATCGCCCGCGCCAACCCGGTTGCGCCGCCAGCCGCGATGGCGTCCGTAACCGCAATTCCAGCGGCACCCGCGCCAGTCGGCAGTTGCGCCCAGCGGATCGTAGCGGCTGAAATCAAAGCTGGTGACAGGCGCTGTGCCAAGCGCGAGAGGCGCTGATACGGGCGCAGCCGCAGCGGGTGCAGCGATCATGGTGGTTCCGGCAAGCGCGCCCGCGAAAGCCAGCGCGTGAATTTTTAGAGCCATTGTTGCTCTCTCCTGTTGCTATGCGAGCGGCCACCAATCGCCCTGATGGCTAATGGGATAAGGGCAAGCGGCTTACGCAGGGCTGAACCGGGCGGGCCAGACGAAGCTGCCCCGCTCTCCCGATGAAAGGAGGCGGGGCGGCCAGGGTGCGGAGCCATCAAGGTTGAAGGCTGCGCGCTTGTAAATGGGATCAGCGCAAACCGCGCACCCCGCTGAAGTCGACCAGGGGCGCGCCGCGACCGTCGAGGCGGCATGTGAATTTCCCGCGATCATTGCGGGTGTTCCAGCCGCCGCCCACATCAATGCGGCCCTTCACGCGGTAACCGTTGCGGGTGCGGTCCACATCGCGGATGTCGATTACATCGGCGTAGCGATAGCCGCCAAAGCGCCGGGCCTGGTTTTCTGCCGCACGGACACAGCGGTCCACGGCAGTGCGCGGGTTGACGGCATAGCCACCACGGAAATTGCGGTCGTTGTAAGCATAGCGCCGGTCGTTGCGATTGCCGTCGAAGGCGCCTGCCAATGCGGCAATGCCGCCGATCACCACGGCCCCCGCGATAATCTCGCCAGCGCCGATGCCGCCGCGGTCTCGGTCACGCCCCTGCGCCTGGGCCGGGGTTACAGAAGCGGCAGTCATCGCGGTGGCGGCAACCGCGCCAAGGACAAGCCGGGCCGATTTGCCGGAGGCCAGCCGGTTGATCATGGTGGTCATCGAAGCATTCCCTCGTCAGGCACCGCCGGCGGGATAGCGTGCGGTGTCAGGCATGCTTTTGCCTGATTCGGCCTGTGACAAAGCTGAATTGCGATGACAGGTGTTGTTAATTTTCAGGCGTCCTTGGATGAACGGAGTTTTTCTCAAAGGCCCCCCGCCGCGTGGGTTTCATCAACTTGACCTGCGGGAAGCGCCGCCAGCACGTCCCGTGTGAAGGCGACGATATCGAACCCGGAACCGACAGGATCTTCCCCGCGCCGGACGATCACCACATTGCGAGAGGGGACGATGACGACATACTGCCCACGATTGCCAAAGGCGGCGATGGTGTCAGATGGCACCCCGTCGGATGTGTTTATCAGCCAGAACCCCGCGCCATAACCGAACGGCCCTTCGGGCTGCGGGCCACTGGGGGTGGCGACGTACGCGGTCCAGCCTTCGGGCAGGACGCGCGCACCATCGGACGTTCTGCCATCATCAAGATAGAGCTGCCCGAACCGCGCCAAATCCCGCGCGGTCGTCCAGACCTGACTCGAAAGGATATAGCTGCCGCGCCAGTCGATCTCGGCAACGGTGTGAGACATTCCCACCTCGGCAAAGAACGCCGCAGGGGGCTGGGCATCGAAGGTCCGGGCAATCGCCGCAATGGCCGCCAGCGTATCGTTGTTGGCATAACGATAGGTTGTTCCGGGCGTGTCAATCATAGGCCAATCCAGCGCGACCTCCCTGACGCTGGCCCCGCCCCAGTACAGCGGATCGGTCCGATTGCCGGGGGTGTCGGAATAGCGCCCCGATGTCATGCGCAACAGATGATCGATCGTGATCGCCCGGCGCGGGTCGCCCTCGCTATAGCCCAGTCCCGCTGACTCCCCGATATCGATCTCGCCCCGGTGCACAGCCGCCCCCACCAGCGTTGCAGCAATGCTCTTGGCGACCGACCAGGTGCGCTGCGGCGTGGCGGGCGCAAAGCCATCGATGTACGCCTCACCAATGATGGCGCCTGACTGCTGGATCACAACGGCAGTGGTGCGACTGCCGTCACCATAGCTGGTCGCCATCGCCGAACCGACGATGCCCTGAAGCGTCGCAGGCGCTTTGCGGATGTCGGGCATCTTCATGCGACGGTTGGCAGGAGGGTTGGCCGGGCGCCCATAAAACGACGGAGGCCCGCCGATGGGATTGAGCGCGCATCCACGGTCCTCGTCAAGATGAAGCGCAGAACGCGGTTCACTCGCTTCATCCCAGATGACATTGACCCGCTCGATCGTGCCATTGTCATGGCGCACGATCTCATGGCCAAGCGATCCCACGATCCCATCAAGCGGCGGCTGAATGCCCGCAAGCTCCCACGCGTCAACGCTCTCAGGTGTCCGGCGGGCCCCGTTGGCTTCCGCATGAGCGATTGCACTGCAAAGCATCAACGCCTTGTATCCCGCCGCCAAAGCGCGGTCATACCGGGCGTCGAGACGGTCCTGCTGGCTTTGCGCTGCAACGGGAACGGCGAGGAGCAGCGTCGCGGCTGCCAATATAGTGCGGATCATAGCCCGCAACCTAATCGCCGCCTTCCAAAAGGAAAGCGCCCAAAAGAAAAGGGCCGCCGGATTGCTCCGCGCGGCCCTTGATCTTGTGAATGGTGAAGCGCCTTACGCGTCTTCGTATTCTTCTTCCGACTGCACTGGGCCACTGTCCTGGCCGCGCGCGTCTTCGTCACGGTCGACAAATTCGATGATGGCCATCTGCACCGCGTCACCGGGACGCACGCCAGCACGAAGCACGCGGGTGTAGCCGCCTTCGCGGTCCGAATAACGCTCGGCCAGAACTTCGAAGAGCTTCTTCAACTGCGCTTCGTCACCCAAACGGCTCATGGCGAGACGACGGTTCGAAAGCCCGCCGCGCTTCGCCAGCGTGATCAGCTTTTCGATGTAAGGGCGCAGTTCCTTTGCCTTGGGCAAAGTGGTCTTGATCTGCTCGTGCTTGATCAGCGCGGCGGCCATATTGCGGAACAGCGCGTTGCGGTGACCCGTCTTGCGGCCCAGTTTACGACCTGAAATACCATGACGCATATTCTTTACTCCGTTCGAAAAGGGCCCGTGTGAGGTAGCCCAATGCCGGTGGCCATTGCAGGCCGCCACCTTCGCCCAAATTGTAAGCCCCCGATCTCGCGAGGGCTCACCAATCAATTAACCCAGCAGCTCTTGTTCGAGCTTCTTGGCCATCTCTTCGATGTTCTCAGGCGGCCAGCCCGGAATGTCCATTCCGAGACGAAGGCCCATGCTCGAAAGCACTTCCTTTATCTCATTGAGCGACTTGCGGCCGAAGTTCGGCGTGCGCAGCATCTCGGCTTCGGTCTTCTGGACCAGATCGCCGATATAGATGATGTTGTCGTTCTTGAGGCAGTTGGCCGAACGCACCGACAGCTCCAATTCGTCGACCTTCTTGAGAAGGTAACGGTTGAGCTGGTTGGCGTCACTCTCTTCCGGCTGTGCGGCATGGCCGATCATCTGACCAACCGGCTGCGGGATACCGTCCTCGAAGTGGACGAACAGGGTCAGCTGGTCCTGAAGAATGCGCGCGGCATAGGCCACGGCGTCTTCAGGCGTGACAGTGCCATCGGTTTCGACCGTCAACGAGAGCTTGTCGTAATCAAGCTCTTGGCCGACGCGGGCGTTTTCGACCTTGTAGCTCACCTGACGAACCGGCGAGTAAAGGGAATCAACCGGGATCAGACCGATCGGTGCATCGGCCGGACGGTTCTGCACGGCAGGCGCATAGCCCTTGCCCGTGTCGGCGGTCAGCTCCATGTTGAGCGTTGCGCCTTCATCAAGCTGGCAAATCACCAGATCCTTGTTCATGATCTCGATATCGCCGCTAACAGCGATGTCGCCGGCCTTTACGGCGCCAGGGCCCGTCGCCGAAAGCTGCAACCGCTTGGGGCCTTCGCCTTCCATCCGGAGCGCGATCTGCTTGACGTTGAGAACGATGTCGGTGACATCTTCCCGAACGCCGGCAAGGCTTGAGAATTCGTGGAGCACGTTCTCAATCTTGATCGAGGTGATCGCCGCGCCCTGCAGGCTGGACAGAAGCACCCGGCGCAGCGCATTGCCGAGCGTCAGGCCGAAACCACGCTCCAGCGGCTCAGCAACAAACGTCACTTTGCGCTTGCGATCGCCGCCGTCCTTGATTTCGAGGGTGTTGGGTTTCTTGAGTTCCTGCCAGTTCTTGGTGTTGACGGACATGGATTTCCCCTAATGCGCCTTGTGGGCGGTTCAAACTTGGGCGGGTCAGATGCAAATGCGCAACGCGCGGCATCAGACCCGATCGGGAAAGCGAGGCCGCAAAGGGACCTCGCCATCCCGGCGGATCAGACGCGGCGACGCTTGGACGGACGGACCCCGTTGTGCGGGATCGGGGTAACGTCGCGGATCGAAGTGATGTTGAAGCCCACGGCCGCAAGGCCACGAAGCGCGCTTTCACGACCCGAGCCCGGACCCTTCACTTCGACTTCGAGCGTCCGGACGCCATGTTCGGCAGCCTTCTTGCCCGCATCGTCGGCAGCAACCTGAGCAGCATAGGGAGTCGACTTGCGGCTCCCCTTGAAGCCCATCGTACCGGCACTGGACCAGCTGATCGCATTGCCCTGCGCGTCTGTAATGGTGATCATGGTATTGTTGAAGCTGGCGTTGATATGCGCAACACCGCTGCTGATATTCTTCTTGTCACGGCGCCGAATACGGCCTGGTTCGCGTGCCATCGTTAATCGTCCTCTAGATCGTCAGAAGGAAAAAGCGTGCAAAGGGAAAACCCTGCGCTCGCTTACTTCTTCTTGCCCGCGATGGGCTTCGCCTTGCCCTTGCGGGTGCGAGCATTGGTGTGGGTGCGCTGACCGCGGACCGGCAGGCCCGAACGGTGACGCAGGCCGCGATAGGCGCGCAGATCCATCAGGCGCTTGATGTTCATCGCGGTGCCGCGACGAAGGTCGCCTTCCACAGTGAAATCGGCATCGATGGTTTCGCGGATCCGCAGCACTTCCTCGTCGGAAAGATCCTGCACGCGCGCAGAATGCGCAATGCCCAGCTTATCAGCGATCTGGACGGCGGTAGTACGACCAATACCGTGAATATAGGTCAACGCGATGATAACGCGCTTGTTGGTGGGGATATTTACCCCGGCAATACGAGCCACTTATTTCTCCATGCTCCACAGGGAAAACAGGCGATTACCGCCCACCCCTATCTCAACGCTCAAATCATTTTTGTGTTCGCTGGCATGCTCCTCCACACGCAGGCGGGATCACAAACACCAAAAAGTCCGGTCGGCACGCGCAAAGACGTGACCTGCCGAACTTTCTTCGAACATGTCGAATGAACCGCGCGCTTAGGATGATTCGCGTATGGCGTCAACCGCAAGCATTGGCGTAGCGTCAAGTCAAAGTGCTTCAGCCGAACGCTGTTGCTGCCGTCAGAAAGCCAACGCCCGCGCAGTGACTGCGACTTTAACCTAGCGACCTGTCTGACGCGACGCCGAAAACATCGTCGACCGAAGGCGCTTTTTTTGGCGCCAGCTTGGGCGCAGGCGAAGGCGTGGGCGTGGGCGTGGGCCTGTCCCCAACAGGCGCTGTTGCGGGCACTGCGGGTCCAGCACCGGGCGCCGCAGGTGGCACAACCTTTGTTTCCGGGGACGGTATCACAATCAGCGGCTTGGCCAAGGCAGCGATCTGCTGGCCCATAACGCCATCAACCGCCTTGGATATCACCGGCACCTCGTACCGCATCGAGCCGCCCACATTGTATTCCCACACTATCCGCGTGCCGGCATCGACCTTGCTCAGGACAATGGTCAAAACGCCCATGACAGGCTCGCTCTGGAGCGGGCCGAGGCCGCCAACCATGCGCAACGCCTGTTCGGGATAGGCCTGGACGACACGCATGTGCTCGACACTGCCCTCCAGCGTGAACCGATCCGGCTCGTCCACTTCAGGGATCGTTTCGCAAAAGCACCCTCCCGCTTGCGGAACAAGCGTGAGATTTTTGGCCTCACCCGACCAGGTATGCTCGGATCGCCACCACCCCTCCGGCGAAATCAGTGCAAGCCAAACCTCTTTGGGGGTGGCTTCAACGATGATTTCATGGCGCGAAACGAAGCTATTATCCGAAATAAGGGTCAGTTCTGCAGCGGCGGGTGTGCTCAAGGCAAGCACGACCAATGCCGCCGCTCTTGCCAACTTGCGTGAACCTAGCCTCATTGCACTATCCCCTGACCGGCCATCACTCCAGGCGGCGTCACCACCCACGATGAGACGAGACAAACACGGATCAGCTTTCAAGAATCGCGTCGATCTGTTTCGCCACGGTGTCAATTGCGGCCATGCCGTCGATCCGGGTCACAATCCCGCGCGCGTCATAACCGGGCAGGATCGGCGCGGTTTTCGCCCGATATTCCTGCATTCGCATGCGAACCGTCTCTTCGTTGTCATCGGGGCGGCGTTTGAACTCCGTGCTGCCGCAAGCGTCGCACACGCCCGGCTGCTTCGGCGGATTGGCGGTGTCATGGTACAACGCCCCGCAGTTGCCGCAGGAAAAACGCCCTGTAATCCGCTCAACCAGCGCATCTTCGTTGACCTCAAGCTCGATCACATGGTCGAGGATCCGGCCATTGCGCGCCAGAATCGCATCAAGCGCATCGGCCTGCGCCGCCGTGCGTGGATACCCGTCAAAGATCGCACCTGTTTCAGGCGCCATGGCGGCAAGTTCAGCGTCGATCAGATCGGAGACAATCGCGTCCGAAACAAGCTCGCCGCGCTCCATCACTTCCTTTGCGCGCATACCCACCGGAGTGCCGGCCTTGACCGCGGCGCGCAGCATATCGCCCGTGGAAAGTTGACGCATGCCGCGGCGTTCCACCAGCGTTGCGCTTTGCGTTCCCTTGCCCGCGCCGGGCGGACCAAGAAGAATGATGTTCACGAACCGTCCCCCAATATCGCTACGGGTCTCGGCCCGGTGCGTTCGTCAAGACAAGTGGGTTCAACCAAGCCGAGGCCTGCGTCAACCCGACTAATGTCGAAAATCAGCGCGTCCGCCCCTTGAGCTTCGCCTTCTTGATGAGATCGCCATACTGAAGTGCGAGCAAGTGTGACTGGATCTGGCTGATCGTATCGACCGTCACGTTCACGACAATCAACAGGCTCGTTCCGCCCAGGAACAACGGGATGCCGGTTTGCGCAATCATGTACTCCGGCACCACACAAACGACGGTGAGGTAAAGCGCACCCACCACGGTGATCCGGGTCAGCACATACTCAAGATAATCCGCCGTCCGCTTGCCGGGCCGAATGCCGGGGATTGAACCGCCATTCTTTTTCAGGTTGTCCGCTGTCTCTTCAGGATTGAACACGACCGCCGTGTAGAAGAAGCAGAAGAAGATGATCCCGATGGCGTAGAGCGCCATGTAAAGCGGCTGACCATGCGCAAGGTACTGGTTCATGGCCTGCAACACGGAATAAAACTGGCTGTCTGTATCCACCGAGGTGCCGGCAAACTGCGTGATGGTCAAAGGCAGCAGCAGCAGCGAACTGGCGAAAATCGGCGGGATGACGCCTGCGGTATTGATCTTGAGCGGCAGGTACGACCGTTCGGCCTGCATCATGCCGCGCTGCGTGGCGCGCTTGGGATACTGAATGGTCAAACGGCGCTGCGCACGCTCCATGAACGAGATCAACAAGATCAGAACTGCAACCATCACCAGGAAGGCAATGATAACGCCCGGATTGATCGATCCGGTACGCCCGCCTTCAAACAGGTTGGACGCAAAACTGGGGAACTGCGCAACGATCCCGGCCATGATGATCAGCGAGATCCCGTTGCCGATCCCGCGGCTGGTGATCTGCTCGCCAAGCCACAACAGGAACATGGTTCCGCCGACGAGATTGATCACCGCAACAATGCGGAACATCGGACCGGGATTGACCACCGCCGCAAGGCCGCTCTGCGCTGCAAAACTTTCAAGGCCAACGGCAATCGCGTAGCCCTGGATCATGCACAAAAGCACGGTGCCGTACCGGGTATACTGGTTGAGCTTTTGCCGCCCGCTTGCGCCTTCCTTCTTCAGCGCAGACAGCGCCGGATGAAGCGCAGAGGCCATCTGCACCACGATTGAAGCGGTGATATAGGGCATCACACCGAGCGCGATGAGGCTCATGCGCTCAAGGCTGCCGCCGGAAAAGGCATTGAACAGATCCAGGATCCCGCCCCGGGTCTGCTCGTACAGTTCGCTCAGGATCAGGGGATTCACACCGGGCAACGGCACGAAGCTGAGGAAACGGAAAACAATCAGCGCGCCGATCGTGAACCAGATCCGCTGTTTGAGCTCGGTCGCCTTGGCAAAATTGCCGAGGTTCAGATTGCTCGCGATATTGTCGGCGCGTGAAGCCATGTCGTTCTGTCAGTCCTAGCTCTTGATCCGGCGCCGGTGGCCAATCGTCAGCCACCCCGAACCTTCCAATGCGCGCCTTTGCTGCAACAGCTGGCCCCGAAAAACAGGGACCGCCCGGCACACGAGAGCGTAAATAGGGAGCGCGGAGGCTCTTGTCGAACCCCCGCGCCTCACCTTTTGTCGATTACTTCGCGCGAGCAGCCTTATTGGCATCGCGGCGCGCAAGCTTCTTTTCGTGTTCAGGCGTCGGAGCCGCAGCAACCTCAACCTTGCCACCAGCGGCTTCCACCGCGGCAATCGCGCCCTTGGTGGCGCCGGTCACAGCAAACGTCACCTTGGAGGTGATTTCACCCTTGCCCAACAGACGGACGCCGTCCCTGCCATCACGCACCAGACCAGCGGCCCGAAGTGCATCTTCCGTGATGGTGACCGAGCCATCGAGCTTTTCGGCATCGATGAACTTCTGGATCATGCCGATGTTCACCTCGGCATAATCCTTGGCAAATGGATTGTTGAAGCCGCGCTTCGGCAGGCGCATGTGCAGCGGCATCTGACCGCCTTCGAAGCCCTTGATCGCGACGCCGGAACGGGCCTTCTGGCCCTTCTGGCCGCGGCCCGAAGTCTTGCCCTTGCCCGAGCCGATACCACGGCCGACCCGGATGCGGCCCTTACGGGCGCCCGCATTATCGCGGATGTCATTCAGTTTCATAGTGTGCACTCGCTTTCGCTTTTGTCGCGCTGATAGAAAGGCAGGCCCCACTTTCGCTGGGCCTGCCTGGATGAGATTAGTCGACCACCTGAACAAGATGCGGGATCTTGGCGATTGCGCCGCGCACCTCAGGGGTGTCCTGGCGCTCTACAACCTTGTGCATTTTGTTCAACCCAAGACCTATAAGGATCTTGCGCTGGCTTTCGGGACGACGGATCGGCGATCCGATCTGCTTGATCTTGATGGTAGCCATAATCGGTTACTCCACGATCGCAGCAGCGTCGGCTTCCGCCTCGGCTGCGTTCGATCCGCCGCGACCCAACAGGTCGACGACCTTCTTGCCGCGACGCTGAGCCACCGACTTGGGTGAAGTCTGCTCAGTCAGCGCGTCAAAGGTGGCGCGGATCATGTTATAGGGGTTGGAGGTGCCGACCGACTTGGTCACCACATCCGCAACGCCCAGGCTCTCGAACACAGCGCGCATCGGACCACCGGCAATGATGCCCGTGCCCGGAGGCGCTGTACGCAGGGTCACCTTGCCGGCACCAAAACGGCCATTGCCGTCATGGTGCAGCGTGCGCCCTTCCTTGAGGGGGACACGGATCATCTTCTTGCGCGCAGCAGCGGTCGCCTTGGTAATGGCTTCGGGCACTTCGCGCGCCTTACCGTGACCAAAGCCGACGCGGCCCTGACCATCGCCAACCACGACCAGTGCAGCAAAGCCGAACCGCTTGCCGCCCTTGACGGTCTTGGAGACGCGATTGATGTGCACCAGCTTTTCGATGATGCCGTCATCTTCTTCCTGCCGGCCACCACGATTGTTGTCGCGGCCACCGCGACCACGACCACGATCCCCGCCGCCGCCATCGCGGTTGCCGCCACGGCCACGGCCACGACGGGCGTTGCCATCATCAGCCTGAGCAGGCGACTGGTTGTCAGCCGCTTCCGAAGGCGTGGTTGCCACTGCGGGCACCGCAACCTGGTTTTCGGTGTTTTCGGTGTTTGCGTTCTCTGGCATCATCAGAACTCCAGCCCGCCTTCGCGGGCGGCATCGGCCAACGCCTTGACGCGGCCATGGAACAGGAAGCCGCCGCGGTCGAACACGACCGTGGTCACGCCCGCCTTCTTGGCAGCCTCGGCAATCAACTTGCCGACTTCGGCAGCGGCATCAACATTCGCACCACTGGTCTTGACGCCAAGGGTCGAAGCTGCGGCAACCGTACGGCCGGCCGCATCGTCGATGATTTGCGCATAGATGTGACGGCCGGTGCGGTGGATCGACAGACGGGGCCTGCCACCAGCCCGCGCACGCAAAGCGGTGCGGACCCGGAGACGGCGCCGTTCAAAAAGGGAAAGCTTTGCCATCTTATCTCTTCTTCCCTTCCTTGCGGAAGATATACTCGCCGCGATACGCGATCCCCTTGCCCTTGTAGGGCTCAGGCTTGCGCCAGCGGCGGATTTCGGCAGCAAACTGGCCAACGGACTGCTTGTCAGTGCCAGAAATCTCGATCGTCGTCTGGTCCGGGGTCTTCACTTCAAGACCCTCGGGCACCGGAAGATCGACATCGTGGCTATAGCCAAGCTGCAGCTTCAGGTTACGCCCCTGCGCGTTGGCACGATAGCCGACGCCCTTGATGACCAGAACCTTGGTGAAGCCGTCAGTGACGCCTTCCACGAGGTTCGAGACCAGCGTGCGCTGCATGCCCCAGAAGGCCCGCGCCTGACGGCTGTTATTGGCCGGCTTTACCGAAATTTCGCCCTCTTCGACCTTGTAGTCGATGAGATCCGAAAGACCGAGATCCAAGGTGCCCTTGGGCCCCTTCACGGTCAGCAGACCTTTTTCGATGGTGGCTGTCACCCCGCCGGGGATCGCCACCGGCTTTTTGCCGATGCGGCTCATCAGAACACCTCCGCCAGCACTTCGCCACCGACGTTGTGGTTCCGCGCTTCGGCATCCGAAAGCACGCCACGCGGCGTCGAGACGATGGTGATGCCAAGACCGTTGCGGATCGTCGGAAGTTCCTTGGAACCCGAATAGACGCGGCGGCCAGGCTTCGAAACGCGCGCAACATGCTTGATCGCAGGTTCGCCTTCGAAATACTTCAGTTCGATCCGCAGTGCCGGGTGCTTACCCGAATTGTCTTCTGTGTAGCCACGGATGTAGCCTTCACGCTGAAGCACTTCGAGCACGCTTGCGCGAAGGTTGCTCGCGGGCGTGAGCACGGAGTCCTTCTTCGCGCGCTGGCCGTTGCGGATGCGGGTGAGCATGTCACCCAATGGATCGGTCATAGCCATTGTTCAGTCCTCACCAGCTCGACTTGGTCAGGCCGGGGATCATCCCGCTGTTACCAAGCTGGCGCAGTTCGATACGATTGATACCGAACTTGCGGTAATAGCCGCGCGGGCGGCCGGTGGTGGCGCAACGATTGCGGACCCGCGTCGGGTTCGCGTTGCGCGGAAGCTCTGCCATTTTGAGGCGCGCAACAAGACGTTCCGTCTCGTCAAGCGATTCATCGGCAGCAATCGCCTTCAGCTTCTCGTACTTCGCAGCGTACTGCTTCACGAGCTTCTTGCGACGCTCATTCTTATTAATGGAACTCAGTTTCGCCATGGACTTAAGCTCTCTTGCCTCGTGTCTCTAGGGGGAAGCGGCTCACGCTGCTTCCTTCTGCTCGGTCTTGTTTGCGCTCGGAGCTTCACCCTGGAAGGGGAAGCCGAACAGACGCAGCAATTCGCGCGCCTCTTCGTCGGTCTCCGCGCTGGTGGTGACGATGATGTCCATCCCACGCACCTTGTCGATCTTGTCGTAGCTGATTTCGGGGAACACGATCTGTTCCTTCAGCCCCATCGCGTAATTGCCACGACCATCGAACGACTTGGCGTTCAGGCCGCGAAAGTCACGAATGCGCGGCATGGCCACGGTAACCAGACGATCCAAAAATTCGTACATACGTTCACGGCGCAAGGTAACCTTGCAACCGATCGGCATGCCTTCACGCAGCTTGAACTGCGCGATCGACTTCTTGGCGATCGTGATGACAGGCTTCTGGCCAGCAATCAGTGCCATTTCCTCGGCAGCGGTCTGAACCTTCTTCTTGTCCTGGCTCGCTTCGCCCACGCCCATGTTCAGCGTGATCTTCTCGATCTTGGGAACTTCAAGACGGTTCTTGTAGCCAAACTTCTCGGTCATCGCTTTCACGATTTCCGCGTCATACTTGGCCTTCATCCGGGCGGTATAATCAGCCATCGATGGTCTCCCCACTCTTCACGGCGACACGCACTTTCTTGCCGTCCTTCATTTCGAAACGGACGCGCGTGGCCTTGCCGGACTTGGGATCAGCAAGCGCAACCTTCGAGATATGCATCGGGGCCGGAAAACGGTCGATGCCACCTTGCGGGTTGCTCTGGCTGGGCTTGCGGTGACGGGCGGCGATATTCACGCCTTCGACAACGACCTTGCCGTCCTTGGGCATGACTTGAGCGACCGTACCGGTGCGCCCCTTGTCCTTGCCCGACAGCACGACAACGCTGTCACCCTTCTTGATCTTAGCAGACGCCATTACAGCACCTCCGGAGCGAGCGAGATGATTTTCATGAAACCGCGCGAACGCAGCTCACGCACCACGGGGCCAAAGATACGGGTGCCAATCGGCTCCTCGTTCTTGTTCACCAGAACGGCAGCATTGCTGTCGAACCGGATCACGGTCCCGTCGGGACGGCGAACGTCCTTGCGGGTGCGGACGATCACAGCGCGATGAACATCGCCCTTCTTGACCTTCGCGCGCGGCTGCGCCTCTTTGATGGAGACGACGATCACATCGCCAACGCCCGCGGTACGACGCTTAGAGCCACCCAGCACCTTAATGCACTGGACGCGCTTTGCGCCGCTGTTGTCCGCGACGTCGAGATTGGACTGCATCTGGATCATGGATCCGATTCCTTCTCATTGGCTTTCCGGGACGCCCGATCCGACCGGGGCCCGGGAGTTCCGTTTACGTCTGTTGCTCAGTTACCCGCGGCTGCAACGTCAAGGTCGGCTTCCACCGCCTGCACGCCACCTGCCACGACCCGATCTTTGACAATCCAGGTCTTGGTCTTGGACATCGGCCGGGTCTCTTCGATCCGCACGACATCACCCACGGTGAATTCGTTCTGCTCATCATGAGCGTGGTACTTCTTCGAACGCCGGATGATTTTCCCGTAAAGCGGGTGCTTCACCTTGCGTTCGACCAACACGGTCACGGTCTTATCGGTCTTGTCGGAGGTCACAGTCCCGACGAGGATGCGCTTGGGCATTGTGCTACTCCTTACGCCTTGGCGGCGGCGGTTTTGGCCGCACGCTCGTTTTGCAGCGTTTTGATCTGCGCGATGGTCCGGCGCACCTGACGGATGCGCGCGGGAGCCTCGAGCTGGTTGGTCGCAGCCTGAAACCGCAGATTATACTGCTCGCGCTTTAGCTCGGTAAGCTCGGCGGTCAGTTGATCATCGGTCTTGGTGCTAAGATCCGCAAAGTCGGCCATTATTCGCCTCCCAGGTGGCTGGTGTCACCCAGACGGGCAACAACCTTGGTCTTGATCGGCAGCTTCATGGCCGCACGCTCGAACGCTTCAGCGGCCAGCGGACCGGCGACGCCGTCGAGTTCGAACAGAATACGACCCGGCTTTACGCGCGCAGCCCAGTATTCCACCGAACCCTTGCCCTTACCCTGACGAACTTCGGCAGGCTTCTTGGTCACGGGCACGTCGGGGAAAATCCGGATCCAGAGACGACCCTGACGCTTGATGTGGCGGGTGATCGCACGACGCGCAGCTTCAATCTGACGCGCGGTGATCCGCTCGGGTTCCAGCGCCTTCAGGCCATAAGAGCCGAAGTTGAGCGTGGTGCCACCCTTGGCTTCGCCCTTGATCCGTCCCTTGAACTGCTTGCGGAACTTGTGCTTTTTTGGTTGCAACATGGTCTGTTACCTCTAGCGAGCCGGCCGGACGCCGGAAGTCTGCGCTTCCATCATCAGGCGGTCCTGTGCGGTCGGATCATGGGCGAGGATCTCTCCCTTGAAGATCCAGACCTTGATCCCGATGATCCCGTAGGCGGTCAGCGCCTCGCAATCGGCGTAATCGATGTTGGCACGCAGCGTGTGTGCCGGAACACGGCCTTCGCGATACGATTCAACGCGGGCGATTTCAGCACCGCCAAGACGGCCACCACAGGTGATCTTGATGCCTTCGGCACCCAGACGAATGGCGGACTGCATGGCGCGCTTCATCGCACGGCGGAACGCCACGCGGCGAACCAGCTGGTCTGCAATGCCCTGCGCAACGAGCTTGGCGTCGATTTCGGGCTTGCGGATTTCAACGATGTTCAGCTTCACATCGCTCGGGGTCATGGTCGCAAGCTTCGAACGCAGCTTTTCGATGTCTGCGCCCTTCTTGCCAATGATCACGCCAGGACGCGCCGCATAGATCGACACGCGGCACAGCTTGGCCGGGCGCTCGATCACCACCTTGGAAACTGCCGCCTGCGGCAGATTCTTCATGATGTACTTGCGGATCATCACGTCTTCTTTGAGCAGCTGTGCATAATCACGCCCTTCGGCGTACCAGCGGCTGTCCCAGGTGCGGTTGATCTGCAGGCGCAGACCGATCGGATTGCTCTTCTGGCCCATCTTACGCCTC
>JAACPW010000019.1 GCA_009995225.1 Sphingomonadales bacterium
CAGCATGGAAGGCTTCACCCGCGAAGATCTCGACGCGATCGGGTATCGTTCGCAGCAGCGCGCCGCCGAAGCGATTGCCGCGGGCCGGTTTGCCAAGTCGATTGTGCCGGTGGTGGCCGATGATGGCACCGTGCTGCTCGATCATGACGAATATCCACGTCCGCAAACGACGATGGCGGATCTGGCAGCGATTGCGCCGGCCTTCCCCAAAATTGCTGATGTGCCGCTGGACGAAAAGGGCACCACTTTTCGCGGCTTGATCAACCAGAAATATCCCGATGTAAAAATCGAACACGTCCACCACGCGGGCAATTCAAGCGGCGTGGTTGATGGCGCAGCGGCAGTGCTGATCACCAGCCGTGCCTATGCCGAAGCGCACGGGCTGAAACCGCGCGCGCGGGTCGTCGCCACGGTCAACATGGGCGATGATCCGACGCTGATGCTCAATGCGCCGGTGCCGGCCGCCCGCAAGGCGCTGGCCAAGGCGGGCCTGACCGTGGACGACATCGACCTCTATGAAATCAACGAAGCCTTTGCCGTGGTCGCCGCGAAGTTCGTGCGCGATCTCGGCCTGAGCTGGGACAAGGTCAACGTCAGCGGCGGCGCGATTGCACTGGGCCACCCGATTGGCGCCACTGGCGCAATGCTGATCGGCACCGTGATTGACGAGCTTGAACGCCGCGGCGGGCGGTACGGCCTCGTCACGATGTGCGCGGCGGGCGGGATGGCCCCGGCGATCATCGTCGAGCGGGTCGACGGCTTTGTCGACTGACACGGCAGACTCCACCCCGGTCATTATCGGGGCGGGGCAATTTTCGGAGAGGGTGGGCGAGCCCGGCTACGCCGCCCTTTCCTATATGGACCTGGCCGGGCGGGCGCTGTCGGCGGCAATCGCTGACAGCGGCGCGCGTGGTGATGTGGCAAGCGCCATCGACACCCTCGCCGCAATCCGTGCCTTCGAGATGTCGCGGCCCGGTCGCAAGCCGCCGTTCGGTGCCGCGAACAACGTGCCGCGCGCGATTGCCAAGCGGGTTGATGCGAACCCGGCCCGCGCCATCCTCACCACCACCGGCGGGCAGACCAACCAGCAATTGGTGGGCGAGTTCGCCTCGGCCATCGCGGCGGGCACCAGCCAATGCGCGGTAATCGTCGGATCGGAAGCGATCTCGACCGTGCTGGCGCTGTCAGCCAAGGGCGAGGCGCCCGACTGGTCCGAGGATATCCCCGGTGATTTCGAGGATCAGGGCTTCGGGGTCGAGGAACTGCTGGAGCCTGCACTGATGGCGCATGGTGCGACCGGGGCGATCCCGCTTTATGCGCTCGCGGAAAATGCGCGGCGGCACCGGCTGGGCATGGGGCTGGACGCATACCGGCGGGGAATCGGCAAGCTGTTCGCGCCCTTTACCCGCGTCGCTGCCGCCAATCCGCATTCGGCGGCCCCGGTCGAGCGCAGCGCGGAGGAGTTGGCCACGGTCACGGCGCGCAACCGCATCGTGGCGGAACCCTATCCGCGCATGACAGTGGCCCGTGATCAGGTGAATCAGGCCGCCGCGATCATCGTGGCTAGCGCCGGTCTGGCTCGCGCGCTGGGGGTGCCGCAAGACAAGTGGGTGCATATCCATGCCGTTACCGCCGCGACCGAACTCAAGCTGTCGCAGCGCCCCGACCTGGCGGCGAGCCCCGCCAGCATCGCCAGTGTCGAAGCCGCGCTAGCGCGGGCGGGCAAGGGCATGGCGGACATGGCCTATCTCGACTTCTATTCCTGCTTTGCGATCCCCGTGTTCAACCAGTGCGACCATTTCGGCCTCGCCGACGACGACCCGCGCGGCCTGACGTTGACGGGGGGCTTGCCGTTCTTCGGCGGGGCCGGGAACAACTATTCGGCCCACGCCATCGCCGAAGCGGTCGCTCGGGTGCGGGCTGACCGGGGCAGCTTTGCGCTGGTGGGCGCGAATGGCGGGTGGATGAGCAAATACGCCACCGGCATCTATTCGACGACTCCTGCCGACTGGAGCGCGAACGACCGCTTTGCCATGCTCCCCAAGGCCACCGATCAGGTGCCGCTGGCCAAGGGTCCGGTGCGACACGCGGTGGTCGAGACATACACCATCAACCGGAGCCCCAAGGGCGACGAGGCGATTGTCATCGGGCGGAGCGACGCGGGCGAGCGGGTGGTGGGCAACGCCGATCTGACCGACCCTGCCACCTCAGCGGCCTTTGAAAGCGGCGCGCCTTTTGGCGCAAGACTTACCCTGACGCAGGACGAGCGAGGCCGGACATTGGGGCGCATCGCCCCATTTAGTTGATGAAAGACATCTGAGCGCCGCCTTGCGCGAATCGCCCTTTTGCGGTAACTGGTTTCAATTGAAACTAAATGCCTGTGAGAGGGGATGCCCGCCATGAACGCCCAGACCAATACGAATGCGGCCCAGGACCTGTTCGAAAACCCCGTCGGCCTCGACGGGTTCGAATTTGTCGAGTTTTGCGCCCCGCAAAAGGGCGTGCTGGAGCCGGTGTTCGAAGCCATGGGCTTCACCCGCGTCGCGCATCACCGCTCGAAAGACGTGGACCTGTGGCGGCAGGGCGGCATCAACCTGATCGCCAATTACGAGCCGAAAAGCGCCGCCTGGTATTTTGCGCGCGAACATGGCGCGTCAGCCTGCGGCATGGCGTTCCGGGTGCGCGATGCGGCCAAGGCTTATGCGCTTCTGCTGGAAAAGGGTGCAGAGCCTGTCGCCAACGAACCCGGCCCGATGGAACTGCGCATCCCCGCGATCCGCGGCATCGGCGGCGCGATCCTCTATCTGGTGGATCGCTATCAGGGCGCCGGCAATGATCTGACGATCTACGACATTGATTTCGAATATCTTCCGGGCGTTGACCGGCATCCGGTCGGCGCGGGCTTCCACACGATCGATCACCTCACCCACAACGTCTATTCGGGCCGCATGAAGTACTGGGCCGACTACTACGAAACCCTGTTCAACTTCCGCGAAATCCGCTTCTTCGACATCAAGGGCGAATATACCGGCCTCACCTCCAAGGCGCTGACCGCGCCCGACGGCAAGATCCGCATTCCGCTCAACGAAGAAGGCGAGGGCGGCAAGGGCCAGATCGAAGAGTTCCTGCGCGCCTTCAACGGCGAAGGCATCCAGCATATTGCGCTGATCTGCGATGATCTCACCGCCTGCTGGGACCGGCTCAAGGACCTCGGCGTCCCTTTCATGACTGCACCGCCGCCGGCCTACTATGCCATGCTCGACGGACGCCTGCCGGGCCACGGCGAGGATGTGGATGCGCTTCAGATGCGCGGCATTCTGCTCGACGGCACCACCGAAGGCGGCAACCCCCGCCTGCTGTTGCAAATCTTCGCGCAGGCGCAGGTCGGCCCCGTGTTCTTCGAATTCATTCAGCGCAAGGGCGACGATGGCTTTGGCGAAGGCAATTTCAAGGCGCTGTTCGAGAGCATCGAGCGTGACCAGATCGAACGCGGCGTGCTGACCACAGGGGCACCGGCGGTATGACCACCCACCCCAAAAGCCATCCCGTCCAGCTTGGGGGCATTCACCACGCCGCCTATCGCTGCAAGGACGCCAAGCAGACGGTGGAATGGTACGCCCGCGTGCTGGGCATGACCTACACCACCGCCTTTGCCGAGGATCACGTCCCCTCGACCGGCGAATATGATCCCTACATGCACATCTTCCTCGATGCGGGGAACGGCAACATCCTCGCCTTCTTCGAACTGCCGAACCAGCCCGACATGGGCCGCGATGCCAACACCCCGCAATGGGTGCAGCATCTGGCGCTGAAGGTGCCTTCCGAAGACGCGCTGCTCGCCGCCAAGGCGCATATTGAATCGCAAGGCATCGACGTGCTCGGCCCGACGCATCACGGCATCTTCAAGTCGATCTATTTCTTCGATCCCAACGGGCACCGCGTGGAACTCGCCGCCGACATCGGCACGGACGAGCAATATGCCGAGCTTGCCCGCGTCGCGCCGGTGATGCTGGAAGAATGGTCACAGACCAAGAAAGCCCCGCGCCACGCCGATTGGCTGCATGAACTCGCGCGGGCGGAACACGCCGCCAAGAGCTGACGCGGGCGAAGCGGCAGTTGGCGCCCATTTTCGAAGCGATTCGTGCCGCGATCTGGATGATCGCGCGCGGGTTTGCTGTTGCGCCTCACATCTGGCAAAAGCTTTTAACCGGTTCTGGCTTTCGCTGCGCCGCGACGGGGTGATCGCGATGGCGGGATGAAGGCGCCTTGCCCGTTTGAAGACAGGGAACGCAAGGTTACAATCGACAATTTGGTGTACGGCACCGCCGCCCGGGATTCCCAGGCCCACCTCGTTGGGCCTCAAGTCGAGCGGAATGCGACAGCCTGACATCGGGGAGCGTCTTGCAAGATAACCAGGTGACGGGGCGAGGCTATCAGGAGTCCCGCTCCTTTTTGCGCCGCGCGCGTTGCCGATCACGTTTCAGCACGACAATATCGATCGTCTCGGATCGCGCAAACATCCACCACAACAGACAGACCGACCAGCCAATCAAACCCGTGATGAACAAGACCAGGGCCACACCGAAATCCTGTCCGTTGCTTGCGTCTCTGCTGTAGTCTGCAAACCACCAGACCGCGGCGACGAGCAGCGCAACCCATGCTGTGAACTGGGCCCAGCCCATGACGCCGCGCGGGGCAATCGCAATAAAGCCCACGCCGCGGCGGTACACGACAAAGGGCTTGCCCTTGTTTGGCATCATTCTCTCCTGCGGCCCCTGCGTCTGTCAGCGCAGATTTGCCCGTTTCCCTTGTCGTTGCGCCCATCGGCACCACTGCCGATGGGCCAAATCACATTCGGTGTAAATATTCTTCGAGCCATTACAGCAGGCTTGGGGGATATTCCCTATTCCGCCCCTTCGCCGCATGCCGTGCCGGGCGGCCGGGCGCGCTTGGGCATTTCGCTGCGCGGCACCTTCATCCGGTGCCGCGATCGGCGCGTGTCAGCCCAGCAGCATGACATTCATCAGCCGTCCGGGGATCAGGAAAGCTGCGAGACCCGGCAGCATCAGCGCGGTCAGATAGGTGAACACCAGATGCCGCTTATGCGCCTGAATGTCGCCGCGCCGCGCGGTCGCCACAACCTTCCAGGCGGCATGGAAGGTTATCGGCACGAACAGATGGATCCAGCTGAAGGTGCCGTTGGACTGGATGAAGATCGCCGATGTGGCGGTGATCAGCATCAGCGCCAGCCAGATCTTGCCAAGCTGCTTGTGCAGCGCGGTGCCTTTTTTCGCTAGTAACAACCAGCCGCCCAGCGGAATGGTCGGCAGCACGGCCGCCACGTGAATGATGATCGGCAGCTTGGCGTAATGGTGGAGGTTATCGACCATCCCGAACGCCGCCTTGCCCAGCGCCACCACCACCGCAAAACTCATGGTGAAACAGGCAAGGCTGACAGCGGTGCGGGCCACGGGACCGATGTCGAAACGGGCAGTCTTCGGGGCAGCGGCGCTGAAAGGCAGGGTGATGGCGGTCATGGCGGGTCTCCTGAAAGGCGGTGTGGTGTTTGCCGGGTCAGGATGCTGCCGCGCCGTTCGCGGGCAACCACGCCTTCGCGACGTGTTGC
Organism: Sphingomonadales bacterium; assembly: GCA_009995225.1. Lineage (GTDB taxonomy): Bacteria > Pseudomonadota > Alphaproteobacteria > Sphingomonadales > Sphingomonadaceae > Erythrobacter. The sequence continues at coordinate 5,627 of JAACPW010000019.1, forward strand.
CGCCATGCGCGAAATGGCCGCAGAAACCGGCACTCTACCACTTTACGAAGCGCGAACGGGCAGGCACCTATTGAACGATGAACCCCCAGCGTCCTCCACAGCGCCGTCTGATTATTCGCCGGATCATGATCGATCTGTCGGTGATGGTGGCGATCGGGGTGTTTCTGGGGGTAATCGGGCCATTTGGCAGCATCGCCGCGCCGCTGCCGGTGCGGATCGCCAGTTGGATCGGTTTTGCGATGCTTGGCTATGTGTTTTACCGCCCGATGGACCCGCTGGCGACCTGGGCGCACCGCGCACTGGATTTGCCGCGCTGGGCGCTGTTGATCGGCACGTGTCTGATTGCGACCTTTCCCATGTCCTTGGCCGTCATCGCCATCGGCAGCTTGCCGGATGCACCATCATGGCCGGGCCTCGAATCGGCGTTGGCGACCTATTTTTCGGTGTTGGTGATCGGCGGGGCGGTGACAGCGTTCTTCAACCTTGCGAAACCGGGGCAGGACGCGCCCGCCGCCGAGCCGCCACCGATGGCAACGCCCAGCCCGATGCCCGCGCCGATGCTGTCACCAGTGTTTGCGCCGGCACAGCCACCCGCGCCGCCGCCGCCCAACCCGCTGCTTGCGCAAATGCCCGCTGAACTCGGCAGCGATATCGTCGCGCTGGAGATGGAGGACCATTACGTCCGCGTGCACACGGCGCTCGGCTCCGCGCTTGTGTTGATGCGGCTGCGTGATGCGGTTGCCTTGGTGAGCGATCTGGAAGGGATGCAGGTGCATCGCAGCTGGTGGGTGGCGCGCGGCGCGGTGGAGGATGTGGTGCGCGACGGGCGCAACATCCGCCTGAAACTCGCCCGCGGGATAGAAGCCCCAGTCGCCCGCGCCAACGTTGCGCCCTTGCGCGAAGCACGCTGGATCTGACCGGGCACGAAAAGGCCCCCGGTATCGCTACCGGGGGCCCTTCCTGTCTCAAGCGATCAAGGCTCAGTGATACTTGGCGTAAGCCACATCGAAGCGGTCCGCGTTCATCACCTTGTTCCAGGCCGAGATGAAGTCGCACACGAACTTGCCCTCGTTCCCGCTCTCGGCATAGACCTCGGCCTGCGCACGCAGGATCGAGTTCGATCCGAACACCAGATCGGTGCGGGTCGCGCGCCACTTTTCCTCGCCGGTTGCACGGTCGGTGGCGACATATTCCTCGTCACCGCTGTCATCGACCGGTGCCCACTTGGTGTTCATGTCGAGCAGGTTGCGGAAGAAGTCCGGCGTCAGCTTGCCCGGCGTTTCGGTCAACACGCCGATCCGGTGGCCGTGCTCGGCATGATCGCTGACCGCACCCAGCGCCCGCATCCCGCCGACCAGCACGGTCAGTTCCGGGATCGACAGGCCGAGCAGATGCGCGCGGTCAATCAGCATTTCCTCGGTCCGGACCTGTGCCTTGGTCTTGAGGTAGTTGCGGAAACCATCGGCGAACGGTTCCAGCGGCTCGAAGCTTTCGGCGTCGGTGTGTTCCTCGGTGGCATCGCCGCGCCCGCCCATGAAGGGGACGGTCACGTCATGCCCGGCATCGCGCGCGGCCTTTTCAATCGCGGCATTGCCCGCCAGCACGATGGCATCGGCCATGCTGAGCTGCCCACGATGGGACTCGATAGTGTCGAGCACCTTGGCCAGTTCTTCCGGATCATTGACCGCCCAGCCGCGCTGCGGTTCCAACCGGATGCGCGCGCCGTTGGCGCCGCCGCGGTGGTCCGAATTGCGGTAGGTCGAGGCCGAAGCCCAAGCCGCTTTCACCAATTCGCGCACGCTGAGGCCGCTGTTCAGGATCGCGTTCTTGAAGCGCGCCACTTCGGCATCAGACGGCGCGGTGCCTTCGGGAACCGGGTCCATCCAGATCAGCGTTTCTTGCGGCACTTCGGGGCCGAGATACTTGACCTTGGGGCCCATGTCGCGGTGGCACAGCTTGAACCATGCCCGTGCAAAGGCATCGTCCAGCGCCGCCTGATCGTTGAGGAACCGTTCGGAAATCTTGCGATATTCCGGATCACGCTTCAACGCCATGTCGGCGGTGGTCATGATCGTCGGCACCTTCTTCGAAGGGTCGCGCGCGTCGGGGGCCATATCCTCCGGCTCGGGATTGATCGGGGTCCACTGGTAAGCGCCCGCGGGCGACTGCACGAGTTCAAAGTCGTACTTGAACAGCAGGCGGAAATAGTCGCCGCCCCACTGCGTCGGATTGGGCGTCCACGCGCCTTCGATGCCCGAGGTGGTGATATTGCCGCGGGCAATCTCTTCCTCGTCGTTGAGCCAGCCGAAGCCCATCAGGTGCAGGTCTTCGCTCTCGGGCGCGCCGCCGAAGCTGTCGGCCGGGTGTGCGCCGTGGCACTTGCCAAAGGCGTGACCGCCTGCGGTGAGGGCGACGGTTTCCTCGTCATTCATCGCCATGCGGGCGAAGGTTTCGCGCATGTCGCGGGCCATGCCTTCGGGATCATGCGGGTTGCCCTGCGGCCCTTCGGGATTGACGTAGATGAGCCCCATCTGGATCGCGGCAAGCGGGTTTTCCAGCGCGCGGCCTTCCTTGGGGTGGATGCGGGTGGGGACGTCTTCGTTGACCCACTGTTCTTCCGTGCCCCAGTAAACGCTCTCCGGCTCGTACACGTCGGCACGCCCGCCGCCAAAGCCGAACACCGGTCCGCCCATCGATTCGATCGCGACATTGCCGGTCAGGATGAACAGATCGGCCCAGCTGATGTTCTTGCCGTATTTCTGCTTGATCGGCCACAACAGGCGGCGCGCCTTGTCGAGGTTGCCGTTGTCGGGCCACGAGTTCAGCGGGGCGAAACGCTGCTGGCCGCTGTTCGATCCGCCGCGCCCGTCACCGGTGCGATAGGTGCCGGCCGCGTGCCAGGCCATGCGAATGAAGAACGGGCCGTAATGCCCGTAATCGGCCGGCCACCAGGACTGGCTGTCGGTCATCAGCGCGGTCAGATCGGCCTTGAGCGCGGTGTAATCGAGCGTGTTGAACGCTTCGGCATAATCGAAATCTTCGCCGTAAGGGTTCGCGCTGCGACCGCGTTCGGTCAGGATGTCGACCTGCAAGGCCTGCGGCCACCAATCGCGATTGGTGCGGCCCAGCAGGTTGCGCATTTCGGTGCTGCCGTGGAAGGGGCAACCGCCGCTCATCTCTCCGGTTTTTGCGTCCATGATATGTCTCCTCTCGGGGTTCAGACTCGCGCCTGAGCGCATAGCCTATGTTGAGAGGATGACGCTTTAAGGATGATGCGTCCAATCGATTAATGCGCGCATTTTGATTGAGTAAGGCGATTAGTGGAACTGGGAAACCGTGCCCCTTGAACCTTGGCGCCCGAAAGAAAAAGGGGCTTCACGCAGGGATCGCAGAGGAAAGGAGAGGCGCAGAGATGTCGTCCGCGCGGCAAAGCCGCACGCACAACCGCATCGCTCCAACAGCGGCCTGGTGGAGAACGCGGAAGATGCCTGCGGCGCAGCGCAACATCTCCGCGTCTCCACTTCTTCCTCAGCGTCTCTGCGTGCAACCCCGCAGCAAAGCTGCGTAGCCTTGACTGCAGCCCATCCCCAAGGAATGCCTCACGCTGCCTGCGCGACGTCCGCTACCGGCTCGTTGCGGATCAGGAAGTCGAACGCGCCGAGGCCCGCTTTGGCCCCTTCGCCCATCGCCACCACGATCTGCTTGTGCGGCACGGTGGTGCAATCGCCCGCGGCGTAGATGCCGGGAATGCTGGTTGCACCGTGATCGTCGATCACGATTTCGCCGTGCTTGCTAAGCTCAAGGCCGATGCCCTGCAGCCATTCGGTGTTGGGAACCAGGCCGATCTGGATGAACACGCCTTCCAGAGCGATCCGGCGTTCCTCGCCACTCGCGCGGTCCTTCACGATCATGCCGTTCACGCGGGTGCCATCGCCCAGAACCTCTGTGGTCTGGCCATTGGTGATGATTTCGACGTTCGGCATCGAGCGCAGCTTGCGTTGCAGCACTTCGTCTGCGCGCAGCTTGGTATCGAACTCCACCAGCGTCACGTGGCCCACGATCCCGGCAAGGTCGATCGCCGCTTCGACGCCGGAATTGCCGCCGCCGATTACCGCGATGCGCTTGCCCTTGAACAGCGGGCCATCGCAGTGCGGGCAATAGGCCACGCCCTTGTTGCGATATTCCGCTTCGCCGGGCACGCCCAGGTTGCGCCAGCGTGCGCCGGTCGACAGGATCAGCGAGCGCGCCTTGAGGCTGGCGCCATTATCCATCACGACTTCATGGAAGCCACCAACGTCCTTGGCGGGCTTGAGTTCGACCGTACGGGCAAGATCCATCAGGTCGATTTCATATTCGCCGACATGGCTCTTCAGGCTGTCGGTCAGCTTGGGGCCTTCGGTATAGGATGTGCCAGGCAGGTTCTCGATCCCCAGCGTATCCATCAGCTGTCCGCCGAAACGTTCGGCCGCGATCCCGGTGCGAAAGCCCTTGCGCGCGGTGTAGACCGCCGCCGATGCTCCAGCGGGGCCGCCGCCAACCACCAGCACCTCGAAAGGCGCCTTGGCGGCCAGCTTTTCCGCCTGCTTGGCGCCGGCGTTGACGTCCAGCTTTGCCAGAATCTCGGCCAGCTCCATCTTGCCGTTGTAAAAGCTCTCGCCGTTCAGGAAGGTCGCAGGCACGGCCATAATGTCGCGGCGCTCGACCTCGTCCTGGAAGGTGCCGCCTTCGATCAGGGTCGCCGTGATGCGCGGGTTTTCCAGCGCCATCAGTGTCAACGCCTGCACCACGTCGGGGCAGTTGTGGCAGGAGAGCGAGAAGAACATCTCGAAATTGTAATCGCCTTCGAGCGCGCGCACCTGTTCGATCAGATCGGCATCGACCTTGGGCGGATGGCCGCCGGCCCACAGCAGCGCGAGCACGAGGCTGGTGAATTCATGCCCCATCGGCAGGCCGGCAAAGCGGACCCACTTGGTCGCGTCAGACGCACGGCGGATCACGAAGCTGGGCTTGCGATCATCGGTGCCATCGAACTGCGCGGTGACAAGGTCGTGCTGCGCGGCGATCTGCTCGATCAGCGCGCGCGTCTGGCGCGACTTGTCGCTGTCATCGAGCGAGGCGACCAGTTCCACGCCTTCGCGAAGGTTGGCAAGATAGGTCTTGAGCTGGGTCTGCATGGCGGCGTCGAGCATGATGTCCTCCGGGCGCGGGCAATCGCGCGAGAAATTCGTGGTGATCCGGTATCGGGCAACGCGGGACCGGATCGCGCCTGCCCCCAAGGGGGAGGGGCGGGCTATCCGGTCCCGGTCACGACCCGAGGGCTCATTGTTGGCGCTCGGGATTGTCGGTCAGCGCGAGAGACGTGGGGGAGGGAGATGCCCCCGCGCCAACCAATAGTAAGGCGACTTGGCCTTAGATCTTGCCGACCAGGTCGAGCGAAGGGGCCAGCGTGTCGCTGCCTTCTTCCCACGCTGCCGGGCAGACCTGACCGGGATTGGCGCGCACATACTGGGCGGCCTTGATCTTGCGGGTCAGTTCGTTGGCATTGCGGCCCACGCCTTCGCAGGTGATTTCCATGATCTGGATCACGCCATCGGGATCGACAACGAAGGTCGCACGGTCGGCAAGGCCCGAATCCTGACGCAGCACGCCGAACTGGTTCGACAGCACGTGGTTCTGGTCACCCAGGAACGGGAAGGTCAGCTTGCTGATCTTGTCCGAATTGTCGTGCCAGGCCTTGTGGCTGAAATGCGTGTCGGTGCTGACGGCATAGACTTCAACGCCCATGGCCTGCAGCTGGCTGTACTTTTCGCCCATGTCTTCAAGCTCGGTCGGGCAGACGAAGGTCCAGTCCGCCGGGTAGAAGAAGAACACCGACCACTTGCCGGCGAGATCTTCGCTGGTGACGTCAAAGAAGTCCTTGCCGGCCTGGAATGCGGTGGCTTTGAACGGCTGGAGAGTCGAACCGATGATACCCATGGAAGTGTGTCCTTTTGCTTGGGTTGAGAGGTTGGATTGAACTGGTACTGCCCAGATAGGGCTTTTTGCGCTGCACAAAAGTTGATTGTTGCGATTGCGAAGATCGCTTTTTTCAATCTGTGACGCGGGAACACATCGGTTTTGGCGTTCAGGGCCACGTCGCGCTTGGTCCACTTTTGGCGGCTGGCAGCTGATTTTCCTATAAACGCAAATGGGTGGATAGGCGACACTTGCTCTCTCCCCTTGCGGGAGAGGGTTGGGAGAGGGGTCCGGAGCAGGGCTCCGGCCCTGCCCCCTCTCAACTCCGGCTAGGCAGCAAGCTGCCAAGCCTGCGTATCTCTCCCACAAGGGGAGAGAAATGTTCTCTGCTTGAGGGGGTGCATGCTGCCAGAACGCTTTTGACAGGGATCCAGCCCAAGCTGCCCGTCCGGTTTTAGGAGCGCGCTGCTCTGCTCGGAATGACTGCAGTTGGGTGGATAGCGGACATGGGGAATTGACCAGTATGTGGTCAGCTTTCACCAGTGCATTCGTGTAGCTCGGTTGCCCTATCGAACGATAACAAGTTCGTAGCTGAGGCCAGCCGCAACTGCCTCTCTCGTCGTGTGGACAAGATCGTTGTCGCTGAAGTCCTTAGGCAGCGCAACGGCGCCTTCCGATCGGCCTTCACCAAGATCCGTGAACTCAGAGACCGACAATGCAGGGCGTCGCGAACCTTGAAGGTTCGCAAAGCGCTCCAAACTGTCCTGGGGCCCCTCAACTACGAGGGTGGCGACGCGCGCATTTGCATCATCATTGGCGCTGCACCCAACAAGCGCTGCAGATGCTGCCGAGGCGAAAATAAATAGGTTCCGTGGCCGCATTTTCCGCTCCCTCATGGAAGGTTTTTGCACTCGATGCTTACAACAATCTCATGATTCCCTAATGACTTCAAGTGGGTCGATTTCTGAATGGCAGGATTTTTACAGAAGCGAGGCAAAGCTGCCATACCGCTTAACCCACCTGCCCCCGGTGCAGCAGCTTGTGGTCCGCCAGCACCAGCGCCATCATCGCTTCGACCACCGGGGTGCCGCGCAGGCCGACGCAGGGGTCGTGGCGGCCCTTGGTGACCACCTCCACCGCTTCACCCGCGCTGTTAATGGACTCCACCGGCGTGAGGATCGACGAGGTCGGCTTGAACGCCACTCGGCACACCACCGGCTGCCCGGTCGAGATACCGCCCGCGGTGCCGCCCGCGTGGTTGCTGGCATATTCCGGCTTGCCGTCCACACCTGGCCGCATCCGGTCGGCATTCTGCTCGCCGGTCAGGCGCGCAGCTTCGAAGCCGTCGCCGATCTCGACGCCCTTGACCGCATTGATGCTCATCATCGCGGCGGTCAGATCGCTGTCGAGCTTGGCATAGATCGGCGCGCCCCATCCTGCGGGGACGCCGGTGGCGACACATTCGACGATCGCGCCGAGCGATGACCCGGCTTTGCGCGCGTCGTCGACCTTGGCCTCCCAGCGCTTGGCGGCTTCGGGATCGGGGCAGAAGAACGGGTTCTTGGCGATCTCGGCATGGTCGATCTGCGCGGGATCGATCCGGTCGCCGCCCAACTCGCACACGTAGGCCACGATTCTGACCTCGGGGATCACTGCCCTCGCCACCGCGCCCGCAGCGACCCGCGCCGCAGTCTCGCGCGCCGATGAGCGCCCGCCGCCGCGATAATCGCGGATGCCGTATTTGGCGTCATAGGCGTAATCGGCATGGCCCGGACGATACTGCTGCGCGATTGCCGAATAGTCTTTCGACCGTTGATCGGTGTTTTCGATCATCAGGCTGATCGGCGTGCCGGTCGTTTTGCCCTCAAACACGCCCGAAAGGATGCGCACGATGTCATTCTCGCGCCGCTGCGTGGTGAAGCGGCTGGTGCCGGGCTTCCTCGCATCCATGAAGGGCTGAATGAACGCCTCGCTGATCGCCAGCCCCGGCGGGCACCCGTCGACCACCGCGCCCAGCGCAGGCCCGTGACTTTCGCCCCAAGTGGTAAAGCGCAGCACGCGCCCGAAGGTGTTCCAGCTCATGGCCGATTTCCTTACCGCAATTGCGCCGCGTGTCGAGAAGGCGCGAATTTCCTACTGCGCGGCGTATTGTTAGCGTGTCTCTATGACCACCCGCCATGCCCCTTTCCTCGCTGCGTTCCTGCGCAGGCCACAGGGCCAAGGTTTTCCTTTCCTGGACAGTGTCTCATGTGTCTCCAACACGGGCGCAGCAAGTTGCGGAAAGGGCGCAAGGCCGCTCTGGCTTTAGGCCGGGGGATGCGGCAAGGAACAAAGCATGATTGCAAAGCTATCCGGCAGGCTCGACAGCACGGGCGAGGATTGGGCCATCGTCGATGTCGGCGGGGTTGGCTATCTGGTGTGGTGCTCCAGCCGCACATTGTCCGCGCTGGGATCGGTGGGCGAGTTCTGCACCGTCCACACGCAAATGCAGGTGAGCGAGACCGACATGCGCCTGCTGGGCTTTGCCGAAGCGTCCGAGCGGGACTGGTTCCGGCTGCTCACCGGCGTGCAGAGCGTAGGGAGCAAGGTGGCGCTGGCGATCCTCTCGGCGCTCTCGACCGGCGAGTTGCGCGACGCCTGCGGCAAGGGCGACGCGGCGATGGTGACCCGCGCCAACGGGGTCGGGCCCAAGCTGGCGGCGCGGATCGTCAATGAGCTGAAGGACAAAGCCGGCGGCATGCCGGGTGGCGGCGGCGCGTTTGCGGGTGGCGCAGCGGCCGTCCCCGCTGGCAGCGTGGGCGCGGATGCGGCAAGTGCGCTGGAGAATCTCGGGTTCAAGCCTGCCGTCGCAGCGCAGGCCGTGGCGCGGGCGATCGAGGAACTGGGCGAAGGCGCGAGCGAGGGCGACTTGATCCGCGTGGCGCTGAAGAAGGCGGCGGGGTGATGGTTGTTTCCCACCCTTGTCATGCTGAACTTGTTTCAGCATCCATCAGGCCATCAGCGCGGGTCGATGGGTGGCAACCCCAACCCCACCGCCAGATCATGCCAATCGGGGTTCTCGCTTTCGATGAGGTTGATCTTCCATTGCCGATGCCAGCGTTTCAGCTGCTTTTCGCGCAGGATCGCGCGCTCCATGTCGCCGAACAGCTCGTACCGGACGAGGCCGTGGACCTTGTAGCGGCTGGCGAAGCCTTCGATGATGCCGTTGCGATGCTGCCACAGCCGTCCGACGAGGTCGCTGGTGACGCCGACGTAAAGCGTGCCGTGCGGCTGGCTCGCGAGGATATAGACGCAGGGCTGGCGCTCTTGCCGCATGACTCGGAGAATGCGGCACGATGGATGCTGAAACAAGTTCAGCATGACGGAATTTCAGAGAATTCCCCTTACCTTCGTCACCCTGAACTTGTTTCAGGGTCCATAGTCGCGGCGGGTGCAGTGGGTGAGGGCGGAGCATGAAGCGCGCCTCGATCGCCTTGGCCATCTTCGTCGCTGGAATGTTCGCCGGGGCGGGGCTCGACGATTGGCTCGACATTGATACGTGCCTCGACCGGGGCGGCGCGTGGGATTACCAGCGCGAGACGTGCAGGTATGAATGACTGACCCCGCCCCCCTCCACACCCCCACCCGCCAGCCGGGCGATCAGGACGCCGCCTTGCGGCCGCGGCGCCTCGCCGAGTTCGTCGGGCAGGAAGCCGCCAAGGGCAACCTCGCCGTCTTCATCGCCGCTGCGCGCGCGCGGGGCGAGGCGATGGATCATACGCTGTTCTTCGGCCCTCCCGGCCTCGGCAAGACCACGTTGGCGCAGATCATTGCGGGCGAGCTTGGCGTCGGCTTCCGCGCCACCTCCGGCCCGGTGATTGCCAAGGCGGGTGATCTCGCGGCGCTGCTGACCAATCTCGAACCGCATGACGTGCTGTTCATCGACGAGATCCACCGCCTGTCCCCCGTGGTCGAGGAGGTGCTGTACCCCGCGATGGAGGACCGCGCGCTCGATCTGATCATCGGGGAGGGGCCATCGGCGCGCTCTGTCCGCATCGACCTGCCGCCCTTCACGCTGATCGGCGCCACGACACGGCAGGGCCTGCTGACCACGCCGTTACGCGACCGCTTCGGCATCCCCGTCCGCCTCAACTTCTACACCCATGCCGAGCTGGAGCGCGTGGTCACCCGCGCCGCCGGGCTGCTCGGCCTTGCGATCCAGCCCGATGGCGCGCACGAGATCGCCCGTCGCAGCCGTGGCACGCCGCGCGTCGCAGGCCGCCTGCTGCGCCGGGTGCGCGACTTTGCCGATGTCGCAGGCGCCGCCAGCGTCACGCGCCATGTCGCGGATGAGGCGCTGACCCGGCTGGAGATCGACCGCCTCGGTCTGGACGCGATGGACCGGCGCTACCTCACCATGATCGCCACCACCTACAAGGGCGGCCCTGTCGGGATCGAGACGCTGGCAGCGGGCCTCGCCGAGCCGCGCGATACGGTGGAGGAGGTGGTCGAGCCCTACCTCATCCAGCTCGGCCTGATTGCCCGCACCGCGCGAGGGCGCGTGCTCAACGACGGCGGCTGGGCGCATCTGGAGATGAGTCCGCCCAGAGAATCACCCCCCAGCCAGACAGGATTGTTCGAAGACTGAGTCTGCCGGTCAGCCTTAACCGCTTGGCTAACCAAAACCCGATTTTCGGTGTCAGTTCGGGACAGCAACCCCGAAAAGCGACGATTCCCGCACGATTCCGCCAAGTCGGCCGGCTCCTGCATAGTTAATCGGATTGCCCGTCAGCCTCTTCTGACATCAAAAGAATGCTGGATTTGGGAGAGGTGCAGACCGTCTGCATTCCTCGCCACAGGCAAACAGGGTTAACGACTATGTCGCTCAAACTGGCCATCGCGAAGCTTTCTGCCGCTGCTGCGGGTGTCGCATTGTTGCAGGGCGGCGCGGTGCGCATGGCCGAACCGATGAACACCGACGCGCCGGATTACTCGACCAATATCGACGGCAAGCTGGTGCAGGTCGATCCGGTCACGGGTGCGCGCTACATCAAGACGCGCGAACGTGAGATTCCGATGCCGGAACAGCGCCGCCGCCGGATTGTCGAGCGCACGATCGAATGCCAGCCGGTGCGTCCTGGCCAGATCGCTGCGCCCAGCGTTCCTGCTGGTGCCGTGCAGGCCTATTATGACGCCGCCGAATGTCCGCCCATCGCACAGGTGGCCTACATGCCCGCGCCGCTGCCCCCGCTTCCCCCGATTTCGGGTGGTGGTGGCCCAGGTGGCGGCTTTGGCGGCGGCTTCGGCGGAGGCGGATTTGGGGGCGGCTTTGGCGGCGGTGGCTTCTTCGGCGGCTTCTTCGGCGGTGGCGGCTCGTCTTCCGGCGATGTGTCGGTTTCGACCACTACGACGACTTCGGGATCGATCAGCACGTCGACCTCGGGTTCGACCACCACGTCCACTTCGGGTTCGAGCTCCGGCTCGTCATCGGGTGAGGTCAGCAGCTCTTCGGGCGGATCGAGCGGTGTCGTGATCGATATCGACATCGACAATTCGACCACATCGTCCTCGGGGCAGATCAGCTCGTCGACCGGTCAGGTGTCGACCTCGACCTCGACGGGTCAGGTGTCCTCGAGCACCGGTCAGGTGTCGAGCACCAGCACGTCGGGCAATGTGTCGTCTTCAACCGGTGCGGTGTCGTCCTCGGGCGATGTTTCCTCGTCGACCGGTGCGGTGTCGTCTTCCGGCAATGTGAGCTCGTCCACCGGCGCGGTTTCAAGCTCGTCGGGCAATGTGTCCAGCAGCACCGGCGCTGTTTCCAGCAGCACTGGCGCGGTTTCCAGCAGTTCGGGCAATGTCTCCAGCTCGTCGGGTAACGTCAGTTCGTCGACCGGCGCGGTATCGAGCTCCTCGTCTTCGTCCTCATCATCCAGTTCATCCTCGTCTTCGTCGAGTTCTTCGTCGTCCTCGTCGTCGGGCGGCAGCAGCGGAAAGCCGGGCAAGCCGGGCAGCAGCGGATCTTCGGGGTCGAGCGGCAGTTCGTCCTCGTCGAGCAGCGGTTCCTCGTCGTCCTCGGGCGACATGACCAGCAGCACCACAAGCTCGTCAGGCTCGTCCTCGACGTCATCGAGCAGCAGTTCGAGCGGTTCGTCCTCTTCGGGCAGCAGCGGATCGTCGGGTTCGAGCTCGTCGTCGAGCGGCTCGTCGTCCTCGTCGGGTTCGTCCTCGTCGAGCAGCAGCAGTTCGTCCTCCTCCTCGGGCGGTCACGATGTGCCAGCCCCGCCGATGACGATCCTGTTCGGCCTCGCCGCTGCGGCGATCCTGGGGCGCCGCAAGATCCTCGGCTAGGCCACGCAGAATAGGCACGACAAAAGGGGCGGGCCGGTGATCGGCTCGCCCCTTTGCGTTGGTGCCGGGATGATGTGGGCTAGGGCTTCTCGACCGGCTGACCGGCGGCTTCCCATGCGAGAATCCCGCCTTCCAGATGGGTGGCCGGTTCGCCCGTCGCCTCGGCCAGCTTGGCCGCTGCAACGGCGGAGCGGCGGTCGGACCGGCAATAGAGCACCACCTCGCGCCCGTCGGACAGATCGAGCGCTGCCGGATCGAACCGGTCGAGCGGAATGTGTTCCGCTCCGGCAATCATGCCCTCAGCCACTTCGGCATCGGTTCGCACGTCGATCAGGCGGAGATTGCCTCGCGCGATCCGCGCCACCAATTCCTCAGGGGACAGTGTAATCAATGGAGGCTGGGCCGCAGTCGCAGGCACCGCCGCGTCGTCTTCCGCGCCCGGGGCGGCCCCGGCCATGGCCAGTTCAAACCCCAGCGGCATCCCAGGCGCCCGGTCGCGATCCGCTCCGTCTCCCTCGCCCCCGCAGCCCGCGAGCACCAGCAGAACGGGTGCAAGCGGCAAAGCCGGGAGGAGGAAAGCGGTGCGGCGGTCTGGCGTCATGCGTGCCTTTATGCCGCAAGCTTGCGCAGAACGTAATGGAGAATCCCGCCGTGGCGGTAATATTCCATCTCGTTGGCCGTATCGATGCGGCACAGCGCGGTGAAGGTGAAGCCCGTGCCATCGGCGCGGGTGACTTCCACGGCGATGTCCTGACCGGGCTTCAGATCGGCAAGACCGCGGATCGAGAAGGTGTCGTCCGACGACAGGCCCAGCGTTTCGCGGGTGTCGCCTTCCTTGAACTGCAAGGGCAGCACGCCCATGCCGACAAGGTTGGAGCGGTGGATACGCTCGAAGCTTTCGACCATCACCATCCGCACGCCGAGCAGGATCGTGCCCTTGGCCGCCCAGTCGCGCGACGAGCCCGTCCCGTATTCCTTGCCGCCGATGACAACCAGCGGGGTGCCGTCGTCCTTGTGCTTCATCGCCGCATCGTAGACCGGCATCGTCTCGCCATCGTAGGTCGAGAACCCACCTTCGACGCCGGGGACCATCTCGTTCTTGATGCGGATATTGGCGAAGGTGCCGCGCATCATCACATCATGGTTGCCGCGGCGCGAGCCGTAGGAATTGAAGTCCTTCTTCGCGACCTGGTTCGATTTGAGGAAGGCGCCTGCCGGGCTGTCTTCCTTGATCGAACCGGCCGGGCTGATGTGGTCGGTGGTGACCGAATCGCCCAGGATTGCCAAGGGCTTGGCATCCACGATGTCCATGATCGGGGCGGGCGTCATGGTCATGCCTTCGAAATAGGGCGGATTGGCGACATAGGTCGATCCGGCGCGCCACTGGTAGGTGTCGGACGGCTCCACCGTGATTGCCTGCCAGTGTTCGTCGCCATCGTAGACGTTGGCGTAGCGGTTCACGAACATCGAGCGGTCGATGTTGGCGGCGCGGTTTTCCGCAATTTCGGCGTTGGTGGGCCACAGATCGGCGAGCATCACGTCGTTGCCGTTCTGGTCCTGCCCGATCGGGGTGGTGGTGATGTCCTCGGTGACGGTGCCCTTCAGCGCATAGGCCACCACCAGCGGTGGCGACGCGAGGAAGTTGGCGCGCACGTCAGGCGACACGCGGCCTTCGAAGTTGCGGTTGCCAGACAGGACCGAGGCAGCGACGATGTCATTGCCGTTGATCGCGGCCGAGATCGGCGGGGCCAGAGGCCCGGAATTGCCGATGCAGGTGGTGCAGCCATAGCCGACGAGGTCGAAGCCGACCGCATCGAGGTGCGCCTGAAGGCCCGACTTCACCAGATAGTCGGTGACCACCTGCGAACCGGGAGCGAGCGAGGTCTTGACCCACGGCTTGGGCTTCAGCCCGCGCTCGTTCGCCTTCTTGGCGACGAGGCCCGCAGCGATCAGCACATCGGGGTTCGAGGTGTTGGTGCACGAGGTGATCGCAGCAATCACCACGTCGCCGTCACCGATATCGTGATCCTTGCCTTCCACCGCGACGCGCGCAGGGCCGGATTTGCCGTAGACCTTGCTGAGATCGCCGTTGAACAGATCGTCGACCTCTTGAAGGATCACCTTGTCCTGCGGGCGCTTGGGGCCGGCGAGGCTGGGGACCACGGCGGCCATGTCGAGGCTCAGGGTCTTGGTGAAGACCGGCACGTTGGCCGGATCGAACCACATTCCCTGCGCCTTGGCATAGGCTTCGACCAGCGCGATGTTCTCTTCGCTGCGACCGGTGAGACGCATGTATTCGATCGTCTTGTCATCGATCCCGAAGAAGCCGCAGGTCGCGCCGTATTCGGGCGCCATGTTGGCGATGGTGGCACGGTCGGCCAGCGTGAGGTTGGCGACACCCGGCCCGTAGAACTCCACGAACCGCCCCACCACGCCGACTTCGCGCAGCATCTGCACGCAGGTCAGCACCAGATCGGTCGCGGTCACGCCTTCGGCCATTGCGCCTTCGAGGTGGAAGCCGACGACTTCGGGGATCAGCATCGAGACCGGCTGGCCCAGCATTGCGGCTTCCGCCTCGATCCCGCCAACGCCCCAACCCAGCACGCCCAGACCGTTGATCATGGTGGTGTGGCTGTCGGTGCCGACGCAGGTGTCGGGATAGGCAACCATGACGCCGTCCGGGCCTTCCGAAGACCATACGGCCTGTGCCAGATGCTCAAGGTTCACCTGGTGGCAGATGCCAGTGCCGGGAGGCACGGCGGTGAAGTTCTGGAAGCTCTTGGAGCCCCACTTGAGGAAGTCGTAACGTTCGGCATTGCGCTCGTATTCGAGCGCCATGTTGGCTTCCATGGCCTTGGGGTGGCCGAATTCATCGACCATCACCGAGTGGTCGATTACGAGGTTCACGGGCACCAGCGGGTTGATCTTGGCGGTGTCGCCGCCCAGCGTCTTGATCGCATCGCGCATCGCGGCCAGATCGACCACGCAGGGCACGCCGGTGAAGTCCTGCAACAGCACGCGCGCCGGACGGTACTGGATTTCCTCACCGGTGGCGGGGTTGTTCTGCCAGTCCACGATCGCCTGGATATGCTTGCGATCGACGGTGAAGCCGGCATCCTCGAAGCGCAGCAGGTTTTCCAGCAGCACCTTCATCGAAATGGGCAGGCGCGATACATCGCCCAGTTGCTCAGCGGCTTTCGCGAGCGAGTAATAGGCATATTGCTTGCCGTTGACATCAAGCGTTTCGCGGGTGCCGAGCGTATCCTGGCCGATTGCGGTCATGGGAGGGTTCATCCTTTTCGATTGGCCCGCCCCCGATCCACCAAGGGCGCGGTTTTCACGGGCGCACCTGCGCTGTTAGGGGCGCAAGGTCAAGGGGGCCAAGGGCAGATTCGGCCTTGGCAATTTGTCTCAGGCGGCCGGTTCGAGCGAAGGACGGGCCGGACGGGTGGCCAGCCAGCACCCCGCCACGATCAACGCGGTTCCGGCAAGCGTGGGCCATGTCACCGCCTCGCGGAAGAACAGCCAGCCCAGCAGACTCGCCCAGATAAAGCCCGAATATTCGGTCGGCACCAGCACGCTCGCAGGCGCGCGGGCATAGGCCCAGGCGATCGAGAGCGACCCCGCCACCGTCAGCGCGCCCGCCGCCAGCAGCGGCATCAGCGCCTCACCCGAAAGCGGGGCCCACAGGAGCGGGGCGAGGGTCAGCAGCACCAAACCGCCGATCCCGCTGTGAAAGGTCGCAATCTCCAGCGGCCCGGCGACCTGCGCCTGCTGGCGGATGACGATGAAGTTATAGGCATACAGCAACGCCGAGATGAACAGCGATGCCACGCCCAGCGCCGCGCCTTCATCAAATTCACCCTGCCCGATCCGCCCGCCCACGATCACCAGCGTGCCGGCAAAGCCCAGCACACTCGCGCCGATCGCCGCGCGGCTGATCATCTCTCCCAGCAGCACGCGGGCCAGGTACAGCGCGATCAGCGGGGCGATGAAACTCAGCGCGATGGCTTCGGCCAGCGGGAGCAGCGTGAGGGCGTAGAAGAACGTCAGCGCCATGAAGGCCGACACCACCCCGCGTATCCAGTGCAACCTCCACACGCTGCGCGAAGGCATCCGTGCGCCGCGGGCCAGCCACACGGGTGCGATCATGGCCGCACCGATAAAGGCGCGCAGCACCGTGGCGGTGTAGGCGCCGATCATCAGCGCCGCTTCTTTCATGAAGGCATCCATCAGGGACAGGAAGCCGACCCCCGCCAGTGCGGCAGCAAAAGGCAGCAGGGCATGGCGCTGAGACGACATCCCGGCGTCTTAGGCGAGGGTGCCTTGAAGGTCACGCCTTGGCCACAGGGGTGTGAACATTAATCCAGGTGAAAGCCAAGATGGTTGATAGGGGCATGACCCAAGGGGTATGAGAACGCGAATGTATTCGGCCGCACCTTTGGCGGCTCGGGGCGAAAAGGCAGTATGGAAATGAAGTTTTCGGGCAAATTGGCAGGCGGCATCGCCACCGCAGCGCTTGTGGCGACCACCGCGTTCGCACAGGACGGCGCGGGCTCTTCCGCAAGCCCGCAGCCGGCCCCGGTCGAGCAGGCCAGCCGCCCCTATCCGGCCACCGTGCCGCCGCCACCGACACCGCGCGAATCCGTGGCCGAGGTGTTCGGTCAGACCATATCCGAGCCGGTGGTGCAGGGCGCTGCAACCTTTGCGCCGCTGGTGCAGGATTGGACCGTGGGTCAGGCCGAACAACTGGTTGCGGTCATTGAAGGGATTGGCTCCGAAGGGCTCGACCCCAAGGACTACGATCTTCAGCCGCTCAAGGTCGCGCTGGCATCCGGCCCTTCGGCGGAGCTGAGCCAGCTTGCCTCGCAAAGCTTCGTCTGGCTGGTCGAGGATCTGCGCGACGGGCGCACCCCGATGGAAGCGCGCGAGCAGTGGTTTGTGGTCGATCCAGACCGTGATCTGAACCCTGCGGGCAAGGTCATGGAAGAGGCGCTGGCCAGCGGCGACATTGCGGACGCGCTGATGGCGCTCAACCCGACGCATCCCGATTATGCCAAGTTGAAGGCCGAACTGGCCGCAACGCCCGCCAGCAACGCGGCCAAGCACAAGCTGATCCGCGCCAACATGGACCGCTGGCGCTGGCTGGGCCGCGATCTGGGTTCGCAATACCTCATCACCAATGTGCCGGAGTTCCAACTGCGCCTGACGGTGCGTGACAAGATCATCAGCACTTACCGCACGGTGGTGGGCAAGCCGGGGCGCACCGCAACGCCGCAATTGGCCGAAATGGTCGAAGGCGTGGTGTTCAACCCGACCTGGACGGTGCCGCAATCCATCGTCAAGGGCGAAGGGCTGGGCGCCAAGGTTCTCGCCAACCCGGCCTGGGGAAAGCGCAACGGATACGTCGCCACCAAGGGCGCGAACGGCTATATCTCCGTGGTGCAGCAGCCGGGGCCGGGCAATTCGCTGGGCATGATGAAGCTGGAAATGCCCAACGAGCACGCGATCTTCTTCCACGACACGCCTTCGCGCCACCTGTTCGCCAATGATGCCCGCGCGCTGAGCCATGGCTGCATCCGCACCGAACGGGCGCTGGAACTGGCAATGACTATGGCGATCGTCGGCAAGGGCGCGACCAAGGACGAGGCCGTGGCAATCTCGACCTCGGGCAAATACACCAAGGTCATGCTGGAAAAGCAGTGGCCCGCCTACATCACCTATTTCACGATGGCATCGGACATCAACGGCGAGATGGCGACGTTCAAGGACATCTACGGCCGCGATGCACCAGTGCTCGCCAGCCTCGACAAGCCGCGGGTGCGCAACCGGACGACGGTGCCGACCGATGAAGTGATTGTGATCGAGGACGATCTTCAGGATAGCTAGGCGGTCCGTAGCGGGAATACGACAATAGCAAAGAGCCGGGCAGTGATCCGGCTTCAGCTATCCCGTTCAACGCGCGTAGGAAACGGATTAGTACCCGCTGATCGCGGGACGGTGGGACAGATCCAGCGGCACACGCTCGATCATCGCCAGTTCGGGCACCGGCTGGATGCTGCCGTCTTCCTCCAGACCCAGCGAGTCCGCAAACAGCAGCCGCCCGCCCGACAGGTGCATCAGCGCCACGCGGAACTGTTCCTCGCCCATCGCGAAGCAGCCGTTGGAGCGGCCCAGGCGGCCATATTGTGCCAGATGCGCAGACTCCGCATAGTCGGCGCGGTGCATCACGATGTAGCGGCGCAGCGCCGCTTCGTTGCTCTGATCAAGGCCGCCCAACCGCACCGAGGTGCCGTAGCGGCCCTTGTACCATTCCCACGTCACATAGGCCCCGCGGCTGGTGGCGTTCGATCCTTCGGTGTTGCTGAACTGCTTGAGCCAGCCATCATGCTGCGGGTCCGATCCCATGCCGTGGCTGACGTGATAGGATTGCACTTCGCTGCGGTCGAGATTGACGAAGTGGAAGCGCGGCTTGGCGGAATGCAGGCCGAAATCGGCGATGCCGACAATGTCGCGCTTCCAGATCGCATCGCCTGCACGGGCCACCTCGCGTTGTGCGATTGCCATCAGGGTGCGGTCGCGCGGTGTGCCGGATACGGCGGACGCGAAAACACGAGCGGGCACGGCGAGCGCCGCTCCCACTGCCAAGGTGCCTTTCAGAATGTCACGCCGCTTCATCTGTTCTCAACGTAACCCCTGTGCCCTGCGTTCCCAATACGCCGCGCAACGGTTCATCGCAGGCATGCCTCATCTCGTGGAGGGATGGGCGGGAAACGCGCTGTTCGCCTCGGCCATCGTCAGCATCGAGGCGGCATGGCGTGCGGCAACTAGACGCGGATCATCACCATAACCGCCGCCCAGCGCGCTTGCGATCGGCAGGCCGCGCCGACGCGTTTCGGTGACGACATAGCGATCCCGCAGCGCCAGCCCTGCGTCCGTCAGGCCAAGCCGCCCCAGCTTGTCATCATGGTGCGGGTCGACCCCGGCCTGATACAGCACGAAATCGGGCGCGAAGTCTGCCAGAATGTCGGGCAAGTGACGGGTGAGGACAGCCATGTAGCCATCGTCATCCATCCCGTCGGGCAGGCCGATATCGCGGCTGGAGCGCGCTTTCCTGACGGGGAAGTTCTTCTCGGCATGGAGCGACAGGGTGAAGATGTCTTCGCGCCCGGCGGTCAGGCTGGCGGTGCCATCGCCCTGATGCACGTCCAGATCGACGATCAGCACCCGCTGCGCATCGCCTTGCGCAATCAGGCGGTTGGCGGTGACGGCCAGATCGTTGAACACGCAATAGCCTGCGCCCGTGTCATGCAGCGCATGGTGGCTTCCAGCAGCAGAATTGGCGGCATAGCCGTGCTGACGGGCCAACTGCGCGGCGAGCCAGGTGCCCCCATTGGTGTGGCGCACGCGCGATGCGATGGCAGGCGTGACGGGAAAGCCGATGCGGCGCTCCTTCTCACGCGGCACACCGGCCCGGAACACCTGATCGACATAGTCGGGGCAGTGCACCGCCTCCAGCCATTCCCGTGGCATCGGCTCGGGCGCGTGGACGGTGACAGGTGCGCCGCTGGCCCGCAGTTCCTCCATCACGAGGTAGTACTTGTCGAATCGGAACGTGCCGCGTTCGGGGCGCGGCGCCATGTAATCGGCGTGGTGGACGACGTGCAGCATTCAGCCTCGCGCTTGCGTTCCTGTCTGTTGGAGACACATGAGACACTGTCCAGAAACCGAAAATACGCCGGTGGCGCGGTTCCGGTTGCAGGCGTGAGGGGGAAGGGGCGGCACCGGGTCCATGCGCAGGGTCATGCCAGCATCACGGCGTGTAGGACAGCTTCACAGCCAGCTAGTGTGTTCGGCAAGGATTTTGCACCCCAATCCGATCAGGATCACCCCGCCTGCGCGCTCCGCCCATTCGCCCAGGCGGTCGCCCGCGCGCCGGCCCAGCACCACGCCTGCACCGCTCAGCGCGAAGGTGACGAGGCCGATCACCGCAACCGCAGTGATCGGGCCAATGCCCAGCGCAGGCAGCGTGATCCCGGCGGCCAGCGCATCAATGCTGGTGGCAATGCCCGCGATCAGCAGCGCCCGGCCGGTCAGCGCGCGCGCGGCGCTGTCATCGCCGTCATGCCCGCGCAGCATCCGCACACCGAGGAAGGTGAGCAGGCCGAACGCAATCCAGTGATCGACCGCCGCGACATAGGCGAGAGCGACCGCGCCGATCCCCCAGCCGATCAACGGCATCACGCCTTGAAACAGACCAAATGTCAGCGCGATGGCCAGTCCTCCGCCAAACCCCGGACGGCACCGCGCGCCCTGTGTCAGCGCCACGGCGAAGGCATCCATCGCCAAGGCGAGGGCAAGCAGCAGCGCTTCGATCATGGGACGGGCAGGGCAGGTGCTTCGGCCAGCGCGGCAAGCTCGGCAAAGATCGCGTCCTCGCTGCGGCTGGCGGCATTGCGCCAGGTGGCGGCGGTTTCACGGTTGAGCAGCGCGCCGTCAGCGGACAACACCAGCAGCGCGGGCGTGCCCGGAATATCGGCGAGGCCGAAGCGGTGCGCGATGTCGAGATTGCGCCCCTCGCCGGTCTGCGGAACGCCGATATCGACATAGACGACCTCGTAATGCGCGGCGGTGAGTGCGGCAAAGCGCGGTGTCTCCAGCCAACCGGCCAGCGCGCGGCTATCATGGCACCAGTTCGCGCCCATCGCCAGCAAGACCCGCTTGCCGCTGGCAGCGGCGCGGGTAAGCGCGGCGTCGACATCGGCCATGGCATCGGCTTCGGCCGTATAGGCGCGGGCTTCGGGATGCGTGGGCGCGGCGGCATCCCGCGTGTTTGCACAGGCCGTCAACGCCAGCGCAAGCAGCGCGGCCATCGTAGCCCGGATCACTCGGCGGCTTCGGTGGCCATGGGCGGCGCGGCGTGGGGATCGAAGGCGGTCGCCTCGCCCGCGTCGATCGCGGCAGCCTTTTCCTCCACAAGGCGCACGATGTGATCGAGCATCGCCTCGTCATCGATCGCGTGGGCCTTCAGCCCGGACAGGTAGACCATGTGCTTGCCATTGCCGCCGCCGGTCAGGCCGATGTCGGTCTCGCGCGCTTCGCCGGGGCCGTTGACGACGCAGCCGAGCACCGAAAGGCTCATGGGCGTCTTGATGTGTTCGAGCCGCTTTTCCAGCGTTTCCACTGTGCGGATCACGTCGAAGCCCTGCCGCGAGCATGACGGGCAGGACACCACCCGCACGCCGCGGGTGCGCAGGCCCAAGGACTTGAGCATGTGGTAGCCGACCTTGATTTCTTCTTCCGGCTCGGCCGACAGGCTGACGCGGATCGTGTCGCCGATCCCGGCCCACAGCAGGCTGCCCATGCCGATGCTGGATTTCACCGTGCCGCCGATCAGCCCGCCTGCCTCGGTAATGCCGAGGTGCAGCGGGCAGTCGACTGTTTCGGCCAGCCCATGATAGGCCGCGACCGCCAGGAACACGTCGCTGGCTTTCACCGCCACCTTGAATTCGTGAAAATCGTGATCCTGCAGAAGCTTGATGTGATCGAGCGCGCTTTCGATCAACGCTTCGGGGCAGGGCTCGCCGTATTTTTCGAGCAGATCTTTTTCGAGCGACCCCGCGTTCACGCCGATGCGGATCGCGCAGCCATTGGCCTTGGCGGCACGCACCACTTCGGCGACGCGCTGGGCCGAGCCGATATTGCCGGGGTTGATCCGCAGGCACGCCGCGCCCGCATCAGCCGCTTCGAGCGCGCGCTTGTAGTGGAAATGGATGTCCGCAACGATCGGGATGCGCGCTTCGCGGGTGATCGTCTTGAAATCGCGGGTCGATTCTTCGGTGGGGCAGGACACGCGGATCAGGTCCGCGCCCACTTCCTCGCACCGCCGGATCTGGTCGAGCGTCGCGCGCACGTCCTCTGTCGGGGTGTTGGTCATGGTTTGCACGGTGATGGGCGCATCCCCGCCAACGGGGACATTCCCCACCATGATCTGACGCGATTTGCGCCGTTCGATTGTGCGCCACGGGCGGATGGAAGACATGAGGGGCATATAGGCTGCAAAGCGTTGCCCTGCAATGACAGACGGGAGGCTGCGGCGCACCTGCGCGCCGCCCACCCCGATGCTGCGTCAGGTCGGGAACTTTGCCCCGGTCATCTCCTCGCTCAGCTTCCACAGCCGGTCGGCAAAGCTGGGGTTGAGGGCATAGCGGCGCACGCCGCCACTGGCCGATTCGTCGTCGATCTCGGCCACGTGGCAATCCTCGCAATAGATCCCGCCCCGGCCTTCCAGCTCCGCTGCGGTCGCGGCCCAGCAGGTGGTAGCGGCGCCTTGCGGGATCGTCTTCCACTGGAAGCCACCGTCGCGGCTGCCGATACGCGCCATCAGCGCCTCGCGCATTTCGGGGGTCATGTGGCGGCCCAGATTGGTCTCGATCCCGCCGGGATGCACCGCATAGGCGTGTATACCCATCACCGCGTATCGCTGCTCGATCCCCACGGTGAACAGCACATTGGCGGTCTTGGACTGGCCGTAGCTGGTCCAGGGATCATAGGGACGCTGCGTGAAGTGGGGATCGTCGAAATCGACCGGGGCCATGTGATGCCCGCGGCTCGACAGGTTGACGATGCGTTTCGCGGTGCCGCGCTCGATCAGCGGCATCAGTTCGGCGGTCATGGCAAAATGGCCGAGGTGATTGGTGCCAAATTGCCGCTCGAACCCGTCCGTGGTGTGCTCGAACGGCGTCGCCATGACGCCTGCGTTGTTGATGAGAATGTCGATTTTGTCGAACCGCTGGCGCGCGCGCGATGTGGCGGCGCCGATACTTTCGAGCGAGGCGAGGTCGAGCGTGATGGTGTCCAGTTGCGCATCCGGCAGATCGGCACGGATCGCCGCCTCCGCGTCATCCAGCTTGCCCTGATCGCGCCCGGCCATGATGATATGCGCGCCCCGCGCCGCCATGGCCCGCGCGGTTTCCTGCCCCAGCCCCGAATTGGCGCCGGTGACGAAGACCGTCATTCCGGTAAGGTCGATGCCGTCCAGCACCTCGTCCGTGGTGCTTTCCTTGCCGAATGTGCTCATGCGCTCTCTCCTGTGGCTACAGCGTCAATTCGTATAGGAGTTCCGGGTCGAGATGTTCCCCCACCCGGAAGGTAATGTCCGCGATCTTGCCGAAACCGTAACGCTGGTAAAACCGCTGCGCGCCGTAGTTTTCGGCATAGACCGACAGCACGATCGCATCATGGCCGCCCGCCTTGGCTTGCCCCAGCGCCCAGTCCATCAGCCTTGCGCCGATGCCTGCGCCGGTGTGGCCGGGCAGCGCATATAGCTGAGCGAGTTCCAGCGGCCGGCGCGCTTGCGAATAGGCGGTGTAGTGGCTGGGGAAGCGCAATTTGCAGAACGCGATCAACGCGCCGTCCTGCTCGACCAGACAATGCGTGCAACTGTCGCCCGCGATCTCGGCTGCGACGGCTTGCGGGTCGTGGACTTCGGCGAGGAAGGCTGCGAGGTCGGCCTTGCGATAGAGGTGGCCGAAGGCAGCGACGAAGGTGTCTGCGCCCAGCTTGGCAAGCGCGGGGGCATCGGCGGGCGTGGCAGGGCGATAGATCATGGCGCTTGGCCTAGCGTGCAGGGGCGACGCTGTTAAGCTGGCACAATGCGAAGCTGCGCGTTACACCTTGCGGCCATGCAGAAACTCGTCGCGGCCATCGCTCTCGCCCTTTTGTCGCAGCCCGTCCTAGCGCAGGAGGCGCCTCCCAAGTGGTCGATCGCGATCCACGGCGGGGCTGGGACGCTCGATCCTGATAAGATGACCCCCGAACGTAGGGCGGAATACGAAGCGGCGTTGCAGGTCGCGCTGGATGCCGGCGCGAGGGTGCTGGCCGAGGGTGGCAGCGCGATGGATGCGATCAAGGCCGCGATCATCCCGATGGAGGATTCGCCGCTGTTCAATGCGGGCAAGGGCGCGGTGTTCACCTGGGACGGGACCAACGAGCTTGATTCCTCGATCATGGACGGGCGCGATCGCAGCGCCGGCGCGGTTGCCGGGGTGAAGACGGTCAGGAACCCGATCCTGCTCGCCGACACGGTCCGCACGCAGAGCGAACACGTGATGCTGATGGGCGCGGGCGCGGAGGCTTTCGCGGCGGAAAAGGGTTTTGCCGTCACCCCGCCCGAATATTTTGCGACCCCGGCGCGGGCCGAGGCGCTGGAGCGGATGAAGGCGGACAAGCTGTCGGCGCTGGATGTCGATCACAAGTTCGGCACGGTCGGCGCGGTGGCGCTCGACATGGAAGGCAATCTTGCGGCGGGCACCTCGACCGGGGGGATGACCGGCAAGCGCTGGGGCCGCGTGGGCGATGCGCCGGTGATCGGGGCAGGCACTTATGCCGACAACCGCGCCTGCGCCGTCTCGGCGACAGGGTGGGGCGAGTATTTCCTGCGGGTTGGCGTGGCGCACGAGATTTGTGCGCGGCTGCGGATGGACAAGGAGTGGCTGGAAACGCTGGCGGCCGGCGTCAATCCGCATCCAGTCTGGAACGCGATGAAGTCTCAAGCGGTCGCCGACCGGGTGATGGCTGACGTCAAGTCACTCGGCGGCGATGGCGGGGTGATCCTTGTCACGCCGGAAGGCGACGCGATCTTCAGCTTCAACACCACCGGGATGTATCGCGGCCGCGCTACCAGCGGGGGTGTAAACGAGGTGGCTATTTTCGGCGGCGAGGACAAGGGGTCGTCGACGCCTGATCATTGAACAACATACTCCCCTCCCCTTGCGGGAGGGGCTGGGGGAGGGGGCGAGGCCGCAGGCCTCGTGCTCAAACGCCAACGTGGAACCCCTCCCCCCGGCCCCCTCCCGCGAGGGGAGGGGGAGGTAACTCAATAAAGCTTCCCCACCAGCGGCAGCCCGCGCTCCGGCTCGGCAAATTCCTTGATCACGCGGCCCACCCGCGCCAGCGTCTCGGCGCCGATCGGCTGCATCTCACCCTCGGTCTGGCGGGCGCGGAAATAGCAGGCGAAGGTCAGCGGGCCTTCGCCCTTCGGACCTTCGGCAAAGCCGATGTCGATGTAGTTGTATTCCGTCCCGCCGATCAGGCCGCTGCTGCCGGTCTTGTCGCCCGCGACCCAGCCTTCGGGAAGCCCGGCGCGCACGCGGGTGAGGCCGGTTTCGGTGGCGATCATCCAGCTTTTCAGTTCCGCCCGCTGCGCGTCCGGCAGCACGTCGCCGTAAATCAGCTTCGCTACCGTGCGCGCCATCGCGGCGGGCGTTGTCGTGTCGCGGAATTCGGGCGTGGGCACGTTGTTCAGTTCGGGCTCGGTCCGGTCGAGCCGGCTGACATCGTCGCCGATGCTCCGCCAGAACGCGGTCAGCGCCGCCGGGCCGCCCAGCTCGCGCAGCAGCACGTTGGCGGCGGCATTGTCCGAAGTAATCTGCGTTGCCCGCGCCAACTCGCGCAAGGTCGCGCCCTGGCCAAGCCGCTCGGTGGTGAAGGGCGAGACCCACATCAAATCGGCCTTGCTCCACGTCACGCGCCGGTCGGCGTCGATCCGTCCGGCGGCATCCATCGCCAGCACCATCGCTGCAAGGCTGAACTTGAAGGACGAGGCATGGCCGAAGCGCCGGTCGCTGTTCAGCCCGACCGATTGCCTGGTGGCGGTGTTGTAGATCTCTACCCCCAGCGTGCCGTCACCCGCCGCCTCGATGATGCGCAATTCCGCCGCCAGCCGGCCCAGCGGGCTCTGGTCAGGCGGGATGCAGGCCGAAACGCCCAGCGCCAGCGTGCTGCCGAGGAAAATCCGCCGATTGATCATCATGAGAACTTGTCCGTCTTGCGCTTGCCGAACCGCATATCGGCCTCCAGCCGCCCTCGCAATTGCGCATAGAAGGCTTCGAGAAAAGCCCTTTCGTCGCCCGCGCCCGGATCCCAGCCGATCTTGCGGCAGATCGTGGCGTGAACGGCCTTGAGCGCATCGGGCTGCCCATCGCGCAGCAGCCGTTCGAGCGTCTGAAGCTCGCGCTCTCCATAGACCGAAAGCTCCGCCTCGCCGAAATCGTAACGCACGCCGGTTACGGCGGAGGCGCCTTCGGTTGTGGCCGCGCCCTGCGCGCTCAGCACGGCGGCGAGCCGGGTGCGCGGCCGTTCCACCACCCAGGTTCCGGCAATCACGTCGCCCGCGCGCAAGGCATCGCGGTTGAAGAAGGGGAAGAGCAGGAACAACAGCAGCCAGCCCGTCAGCGCCCAGCCGAGCATCCCGATGTCCTCTCCCTGGCTGCTTTGCCCCAGCAGAACCAGCAGCGCGATCAGCGGGTAGAATATTTCGACATCGCGCACCAGGTTGCGCGCGATCACCGCTTCGGGCGTCAGGCGCGTGCCGCCGCGTGCCGCGATACGGATGCCGACCATCCGCTTGCCCAGCGTCGCACCGCGCGGGCCCAGTTCCTGCACCAGGAAATAGCCGTACCAGGCGGCAAAGCCGATCAGCACCTGCGCAATCACCAGAAATTCGGCCGCGCCGGGCGCAAGCTGCACGTCTTCCATCCCCACGCCATCCATCAGTCCGCGAAACAGCCACCGCATCACCTGATTGAAGGCGAACAGGCCGACGCCGACGATCAGCAGATCGATCAGCAGCGCCCCGGCGCGTGATCCGCGGGCGGCCAGCGTCAGCGGCAGGCTCAACCCTTCGGGCGTGGTCAGGGTGCGGGCGCGCTTGTCGGGCCGGCCTTGCGGGGCGGGGCGCCTCTTCATCCGGCGTCGGCCCCTGCGGCTGTGTCAGCAAGGCGCGGACGGTAGAGGAAAAAGTAGGAAAGCCAGAAGGTCAGCATCGTTCCGCCAATCAGGAAACGCCCGGCGGTGCCATCGACCAACTGGCGCGGGAAGGCTTCGAGCAGAGCGGCGACGATCATCATGATGACCACGCCCACCATCACCACCGCCGCGCGGCGTCCGGCCGCAGCCGCGGCATCGAGCACCGCCAACCTGCCGGGGAAGGCCATGGCGCGCCCGATGTGCAGTCCCGCTGCGCCCGACAGCAGAATGCCGAACAGTTCGGTGGTGCCGTGAACGCTGAGCCATGCGGCCAGCTCCACCGTCAGCCCCTGCCCGTTGAACAGCCACAGCAAGACACCCAGCAAGGCCATGTTGTGCACCAGCAACAGCAGAGACGGGATACCGAAGGCAAAGCCGAGCGCGAAGGCGAGGATGCAGACCGCCGAATTGTTGCCGAACAATTGCGCCGCGAAAGCCGAAAGGCCCGAGGCGCTTTCTTCGGTGGCGAGGGTGGCGAGCAAGGCGTCGCGGCTGGCGCCGGGCACCCGCGGGTCGCCGCCGCCGGCCGGAAACAGGCGGTAATACCACGCCTCGTCCTGCGCGACGAGCAGCCAGCCGACGATGGCGCCCGCCACCATCACGAACAGCGCGATACAGATATCGAGCCACAAGGCGCGCACTGCACGGCTCCAGCCGCCCAGCAGGAAGTCGCGCAGCCACCGCATGAAGCCCTGGCGCGGGCCATAGACCTGGAACCACGCGCGCTGCACCAGGGCTTCGAGATAGGCGAGGGTTGCCGCATCGAGGCTCGTCTCGCGCGCGACCGAAAGGCTGGAGGCAGCGGTGCGATAAAGGGCGGGCAGTGCGATCAAATCGGCATCGCTGATGCGCCGCAACCCGCCGCGCTCCATTCGCGCAAGGATATCCTCAAGTCGGCGCCATTCGCCCTCACGCTTCAGCCGGAAGCGGTCGGACCGCAGCGCCGCGTTGGCGATATCGGGCGGCGCGGCGACCTGGCCGCGTCCGAACCATGAGACGATGTTGGGCGCTTTCATCCGATCGCCTCGCTGCCCCGAACCGCCAGATAGCGGTCGATCAGCTGCGGCCCGATGGCGGCCCAGGGCGCTTCGATCACGTCGATCCCCAGCCGCCGGAGCCGGGTCAGCACCAGCTTGCGCTGCTGGGCAAGGCTGTCGGCGGTGACGCTGCGGGCGAGGGTTGCGATGTCACCCGGCGGGGCAGCTATCAGGTCTTCGACCTCGCTGTCGGTCATGGTGACGAACAGCACCAGATGCTTGCCCACCAAGCGGCCCAGACCCTCGACCATCAGTTCGGCGGCCGTGGGATCGGTGAAATCGGAGAACACCACCACCAGCGAACGGCGCTTGAGCCGCGCCGTCAGAGTCGCCAGCGCCAGCGTGAAATTGGGCTCGACCGGTTGGTAATCGAGACCGGCGGCCGCGCTTTGCAAACGGTGGAAGGCGCGCGGATCGCCGATGAAAGGGGTCATGATCTGCGGGGTGCGGGCAAAGCCGAACAGGGCCACCTTGTCCCCGCCCTTGAGCGCGACGTAGGCGCAGGTGAGCGCCGCGCTCACCGCCCGGTCGATGCGCGGCAGGCCGTCCACCGGCTCGCACATCGCCTGCCCGCAATCGAAGGCGAAGACGATCTGGTTGTTGCGCTCGCTTTCGTTCTCGCGCGCGAACAGGCGGGTGTGGCGGGCGCTGGCTTTCCAGTCGATCCGGCGGCGGTCCATGCCGGACTGGTATTCGCTCAGCGCCTCGAACTGCGTTCCTTCGCCCCGGATGCGGCGGGCGATGAGGCCGAGCTGAGCGTTGCGCAGAAAGGTCTGCAAATCGGGCGAGCGCACCGGCGACAGATCGGGCCAGATGCGCACGTGCCGGTCAAGCGCGTGTTCGACCTGCCGCGCGCCCAGCCGCAAGGGCCCCTCCCAGCGAAACCATGCGCGCACAACCGCAGCCGTGCCGCGCCGGGTGGGCATCAGCATCGCCTCGCCGCGCCAGCCCGGCACATGGGGCTTCGGTGCAAGGGTCATGGCCACACGGCCCTCGGTCGCAAGACGCGGATCGCAGGCGAGCACCGCCTCGACCCGCGAGGGCACCCGTCCTGCAAAGCGGGCGGTAACAGCGAGCAGGCTGGGCTGGCCAACCTCGATATCCTCGGGCGTGCGGATCGCCCAGTCGGCCACGCGCCCAGCAAGCAGCGCGTCGAACGCAATCAGGACCATCAGGCCCAGCCCGAGGACCGGCGCGATCACCCATGCCCCCGGCGATGTCGCCGCGATCACCACCGCCACCGGCGCCAGCGCAGCCGCGATCCACGCCGCACGCTCGGTCGGGACCAGCGGCAGCGGCGGCAGGTTCAGGCGGGGGAGGGCGAGGCGGGCCATGCGCTAGCGCGGCGCTTCGGTCGCTTCGACCAGATCGGCGACCAGCGTTTCCATGTCGCGCCCCTCGATCTCGGCAGCGGGGCTGAGCGTCAGGCGATGCCGCAGCACCGGCACGGCGAGCGCCTTCACATCATCGGGGGTCACATAAGCGCGCCCTTCCAGCGCCGCGCGGGCGCGGGCGGCCCCTGCCAGCAGCACGGCGGCGCGCGGGGAGGCACCCACGGTCAGTTCGGCATGGTCGCGGGTGGCGCGGATCAGGCGCACGACATAGCGGGTGATCTCCTCCGCAACCGCGACCTGCGCCAGCGCGCCGCTCGCCGCGACCAGCCCTGCGGCATTGGTGACTGCCATGACGCCCAGATCGGCTGGACGCTGCGGCCCGGCGCGTTGGCCAAAGGTGGCCACGATGCGGGCTTCCTCGTCCTCGGAGGGGTAGGGCACCAGCAGCTTGAACAGGAAGCGATCGAGCTGCGCTTCGGGCAGGGGATAGACGCCCTGGTTCTCGATCGGGTTCTGGGTGGCCACCACCATGAAGCGTTCGGGCAGCAGGTGCGTCTCCCCGTCCAGCGTGACGCGGCGTTCCTGCATCGCTTCGAGCAGCGCGGCCTGCGTCTTGGGCGGGGTGCGGTTGATCTCGTCCGCCAGCAGCAGGTCGCAGAAGATCGGGCCGCGCGTCAGGGTGAACTGGCTGGTCTGGAAGTTGAACAGGTTCGATCCCAGAATGTCTCCGGGAAGCAGATCGGGCGTGAACTGGATGCGCCCGAAATCGAGTCCCAGCGCGGTCGCGAACGCATTGGCAAGGAACGTCTTGGCAGTCCCGGGCGGGCCTTCCAGCAGCACATGCCCTTCGGACAATAGCGCCACCAGCAGCATGTCCACCATCGCCTCCTGCCCCACGATCGCCTTGGCGATTTCGCCGCGGATGGCGCCTGCAAGGCTGCGGACATCGTCGAG
The DNA here is from genome assembly GCA_009995225.1 of Sphingomonadales bacterium. Taxonomy (GTDB): domain Bacteria; phylum Pseudomonadota; class Alphaproteobacteria; order Sphingomonadales; family Sphingomonadaceae; genus Erythrobacter. The sequence goes on from JAACPW010000019.1 coordinate 36,042, forward strand.
TGTCATGGTCATCATTGTCCCTGGGATAGCTTGGTGTTGAGATCATCGAGGCTTTGCGCCGCGGCGAGAATATCGGCGGGCTTTTGCGCCGCCTCCAGCCGTGCGGCGCGGCGGGTGAAGGGCTCTTCGTGCGGCAGGCGGCGGGCGAGCGCGGCGTCGATCGCGTCGCGGTCTGCCCGCGCAAGGCCCAGCCGGTCCGCTGCGCGCCGGGCGGAGAGCGCGGCATAGGGCGCGCCCAGCAGTGCAAAGCGGCGCGCCCGCACGATCAGACCGGCGCCATTGGCGATGAGCTGACGCTTGCCGAAGGCGATATCGGGGCCAACCGGTGCGGCGGCCGGACCAAAGCGCCGGAACGCCCGCCAGCCGACGATCAGCAGCGCCACCAGCAGGCTCAGCGTGGCCGCGACAAACGGCGGACGGAAGGCCAGCGTCAGCAGGTTCTCGCTTGCGCCGAAACCGTTCAGGGTGAGGTCGAAGGTGACTTCGTCGATGTCATTATCGGCAGCCAGCCGTTCGACCAGCGCCACCGCCGCCGCCGCACGGGTGGCATCAGCCAAGCCGTAATTGTTCGCCAGATCCGGTTCAGCGAGGAAGATCACTGGTTGCGCCGACGGGAGTTCTTCGCCTTCGGTGCGTCGCACGGCGGGCTCTATGCGCGGAACGGCAAATGCCAGCACCACGCCGCCCGCACCCGTGATCAGCTTGGTATGCGCGCCGGACGGCTCGGCATAGCCAACCTCTTCGGTCGGCAGACTACCGGATCGGCCCATTCCACTCCAGCGCGCTGGAGCTGCGGGCTTGTCTGGCTGGCCGGGATTTTGGCCAGGATCACCCACAGTGTTTTTTGTCAGGATCTTGTGGTTGAAGGTGTAAGGCGCTGGCAGTTCCGCCGGCCACGTGAACGCTTCATAAACACCCAAAAGCCTCACCCAACCGCGTTTGAACTTTTCACGCGCCTCTGGTGGCAGCTCCTGAGACGGTGGCAGCACAAACAACTTGGGCAGGATCACCAGCGTCGGCCCGCGAAAGGTGCGGTCGTTCAGGATCTTTGCGATATCCTCGGCCTCGATATTGGTGCCGGGGGTCAACACCAACAATCCAGCGGTATTCATCCCCTCCTGATTGCGCGAACGCTCCACGTCATAGCCTGCCGCCTCGACCAGCCGCACAAGCCCCGCATAGCCGTTCAACCCGTTGCTGGCGGCGTGCGCCTGGCCTTGCCCGCGCTCTCCACCAAACCCCTCGCCCGCGCCGATCAGGTAGAGCGCCGCAAGGAACAGCGCGAAGCCGCCCACCACCAGCGCCAGCGCGCCGCGGCGGGAGAAGGCTGCGTTGCCGCTCATGCTGCGCGCACCGGCGGGCCGCCGCGCGGGTCGATCCGGGCCAGCGCGAATTCGGCATAGGCGGCGCGCGCGGCGTCCCAGTCGCTGCGGTCGAGCGCGCGCAGCGCGAAGAGCGAGCGTTCGACGCGATCGGCCATGACCGCGAAAGCCTTGCGCGCCCCGTCAGGCAAGGCGGGAAGCAGAGCCAGTTCGCGCGCGGTGCTGGAGGGCTCCACCCAGTCGGGCCGGACCGCCGCAATCTGGCCGACGCTGCGCTGGAGCAGCAACCGTGTCGCCGCATCGAACCGCCCGTCTGCGGCCAGCCGGTCGGCATCCTCCAGCAGCGGGAGGCTGGCTGCGGTGTCGGGTGTCCATTCGTCCTCGCCAGCGGGGTTCTGGCCGGCCTTGCGCGAAAGGAACAGGCCGGGGTCGATCAGGCGCGCCAGCAACACCAGCGCAAACACCCCCACCATGCCCACCAGCAGCCATTGCAGCCACCACCACGAATCGCCCAGCGCCCGGCCTAGCGGCGCGAACAGTTCGGCCAGAAAATCGGCCAGGCGGGACAGCATGATCTCAAACCAACCCGGTTCCGGCGGGGGTGTGGGCGGAATCTCGACGGGGGCAAACTGGACATTGCCATCGGCGCGCAGCGCCTCCCACCCGGCGGGGGGCGATCCGTTTGAATCGGTTGAAGATTCGGACGGTGAAGAAGCGGCCGCGACGGTCATCCCATGGCAATTGGTGGCACGCCGTCAGGCCGCGCGCAACGGGAAAGCGCCCCGTGCGGGCGATAGGTTCGTTCTAACCCCGCGCGCGGGCCTGTTCGTAGGTGCCCAGAATGCGCAATTCCTTGGAATGGAACGCGCATTCTTCCAGCGCCCGGTCCACCGCCGGATCACCCGGCGCACCGATGATGTCGGCATAGAAGGTCGTCGCAGAAAAGCTGGTGCCCTGCTGGTAGCTTTCCAGCTTGGTCATGTTGACCCCGTTGGTGGCGAACCCGCCCAGCACCTTGTAAAGCGCGGCAGGGATGTTCTTCACCTCGAAGATGAAGGTGGTCATCACAGGCTGGCCTGCCAGCGCCGCAGGCTGCGGCGCATCCTGCGCCAGAATGACGAAGCGCGTCATGTTGTCGGCGCTGTCTTCGACATTGTGCGCGATGATCTTGAGCCCATACAGCTCCGCCGCCAGCGCCGGGGCAATGGCCGCCACGTTCATGTCGCCGCGCTCCGCCACATAGGCCGCCGCGCCTGCCGTATCGGCATGGCTCAGGGGCACGATGCCGCGTTCGCGCAGATAGTGGCGCGATTGGCCCAGCGCCTGCGGGTGGGAATAGGCCGCCTCGAACGGGCCTTCGCCCAGCGCCATCAGCGCGTGGTGGATCGGCATGAAATATTCGCCGATGATATGCAGCCCGCTTTCGGGCAGCAGGAAGTGGATATCGGCCACCCGCCCGTGCTGCGAATTCTCGATCGGGATGATCGCCTGCCCGGCGCGCCCGTCCTTCACGGCGTCCAGCGCATCTTCGAAGCTGAAGCACGGGAGGGGGCGCATGTCAGGGCGCGCTTCGATCGCGGCACGGTGCGAATTGGCGCCGGGCGAGCCCTGAAACGCGATGGCGTGCGCAGGCTCGGCCGCGGCAACAGCCCGCATCCGGTCAACAAGGGCAAGAGCAGGGCCGGGAAAGGATCGCATTGTGCCTCAGCGCCTAGAGCCGCACACACGGGCGCACAAGCCTGCTTGCAAACGGCGCAAGAATTCGTGCCACGATCGGTCTTGCGCCTGACGGCCACCGACACTATTGGACGCCCCGGATGACACAGGATAATTCTTCGCAGGAAACCCCCGCAGGCCAGACCGGTGGCGGGGACCTCTTCAATACCGCAGCAGGCTGGGTGCTGTTCGCAGGCGTCGTGGGCCTTGGCCTTGCGCAGCTGTCGAAGGGCTATTTTCACGGCGACAAGCCCGATCGGCCCGAACAGCTTGGCTACGTGATCGAAGGCGTGGTGGAAGATAGCGCCGGCCCGGCCGAGATCTCCATCGCCGAAGCGTTGAACGCCATGCCCGCCGCCGATCTGATCGCCGCGGGCGAAAAGGCCTATTCCAAGTGCCAGAGCTGCCACACCATTGATGCAGGCGGCGCCAACGGCATTGGCCCGAACCTCGCCGGTGTGATGGGCGGCCCCATCGCTGCCAAGGGCAGCTTTGCCTACAGCGCCGAACTGAAGGCGCTGGGCGGCAATTGGGACTGGGACAAGATGGATGCCTGGCTCAAGAACCCCAAGGGTTACGTCGCGGGTACCAAGATGAGCTTTGCCGGTCTTTCCAAGGTGGAAGACCGCGCCGCCATCGCCGCCTATCTCAATTCCAAGGGCAGCAATATCGCGGTGCCGGAATTCACGGCCGAAGCGCCTGCTGAAGACGCGGCGGCTGAAGGCGCAGCCGATTCGGCGGCGCCGGTCGAAGGCGAAGATGCAAGTGCAGCCGAAGCTGCAGGCGGTGCCAGCGCGGATCAGCCGGTGCCTTCAAACCCCGGCACGGGCGAATAAATCGGGCAAGATTGCAGGGCGGCAGCGGTGTTCAGCCGCCCCGGCCCTGCAACCCCTATCCCTTGAATCCCTGAGCGATCACGTACCATTCCGACGAGCCCTTGCGGCTTGCCGGGGGTTTGGCGTGTTTGACAGTGGTGAAGTGCTTCTTGAGCAGCATCAGCAGATCGCTGTCGGTCCCGCCCGCCAGAACCTTGGCCACGAAGCCGCCGCCCGGTGCAAGGTTCTCGGTCGCAAACCACGCCGCCGCTTCGACCAGTCCCATCGTGCGCAGGTGATCGGTCTGCTTGTGGCCCACAGTGTTGGCCGCCATGTCGGACAGGACGAGATCGGGCGGCCCGCCCAGCGCGTCGGCCAGGATGCCCGGCGCATCGTCGGCCATGAAATCCATCTGGAGAATTGTTACCCCCTCCAGCGGCTCGACCTCCAGCAGGTCGATTCCGACAACTTCGGCCTTGGGCCGCTTGGCGCGCACCACCTGGCTCCACCCGCCCGGCGCGATCCCGAGATCGACCACGCGGCTTGCGCCCTTCAAGAGCCCAAATTTCTCGTCGAGCTCGATCAGCTTGTAGGCGGCGCGGCTGCGATAGCCGTCGGCCTTGGCTGCACGCACGTAGGGATCGTTGAGCTGGCGTTCGAGCCAGCGCACCTGGCTGGCCGTGCGGCCCTTGGCGGTCTTCACCCGCTTGTCCGGTGTCTTGGAACCGCGTGTCATTGTGCTGGCCTCCCCGCACCCTGACCGCCACGCTGACGGTGCAGGGCTTTCAGCGATCGTTCCGATTGACGTTCTGCTGCCATGATACTCCTCAGGATGCCTTCGCGAATGCCGCGATCTGCCACGCCCAGTCGCCGCGCGGGCCACAGGTCGAGAATGGCCTCTAAAATCGCGCAGCCTGCGACGACCAGTTCGGCACGATCCTGCCCGATGCAGGGCAAGGTGGACCGTTCATAATGGGTCATCACCGAAAGCCGCGCACTGATCCCGCGCATTTCGGCGGCGGGAACGATCAATCCGTCCACCGCCTTGCGATCGTAGCTTGGCAGTTCGAGATACAGGCTGGCCAATGTCGTAACGGTGCCGCTGGTGCCGAGCAGGCGGATGTCTGCGTGCCGCGAAGCTGCGGTGACGCGGGTGGCGAAGGGCGCAAAACTATCCGCCACCATCTGTTTCATGCGGGCGAAGCGGGCGACGCGGGCAGCTTCGCTGTCTTCGATCCGGCCCACTGTGTCGGTAAGCGAGACCACACCCCACGGCACGCTTTGCCAATCGAGGATGCGGGGAACGCGGCTTGCCTCGGCCCCGCCGGCCTCAACCAGCACCAGTTCGGTCGATCCGCCGCCGATATCGAAGATCATCGCGGGGCCGGTGCCGTCTTCCAGCAGGATGTGGCAGCCCAGCACCGCAAGACGCGCTTCTTCTTCGGCGCTGATGATGTCGAGCGCAATGCCGGTTTCGTGGCGCACCCGTTCGATGAATTCGAGGCCGTTCTCCGCCCGGCGACACGCCTCGGTCGCGACCGAGCGGGCGAGGCGGACGTTGCGGCGCTGCAGCTTGTCGGCGCAGATATTGAGCGCGCCCAGCGTGCGATCCATCGCCGCGTCGGACAAGCGCCCGCTGGTGGCGAGGCCTTCGCCCAGTTTCACCACGCGGCTGAAGGCGTCGATCACGGTGAAATCGCGGCCCGATGGACGGGCGATCAGCAAGCGGCAGTTGTTGGTGCCAAGGTCGAGCGCGGCATAGGCTTCGCCATGACCATTGGGCTTCATCGCGCCGATGTCAGCCAGATCGGGTCGGGGGCGCCCCGCCGCATTGCCGGCGCCGTTGGCTTCGCCATTGCCGGAACGCGCCGCGCGGCGGAGATCGCCGTCGGCGCTTTTGGACCGGCCATCGCGGCCGTTTGCGCGGGGATCGGGCTGGGTGGGGCGTTTGTAGCGGAAATCGGCTACCTTGCCGGACTTGCCGCCCCGGTTCTTCCCAGTTCTTCTATTTTTGTCCGGCGGGAGTGTTTCCGCCATGATCACTATACTTTCATATCACCATGCACACCGCATCGGGCGCATGGCACTTGGCGTCACGCTAACCCAAGCATGGGCCAAGAGCAAGCGACGCAGGTGTAACGGGCGCTTGACCTGGCCCTTGCGTGAAACTAGGGACCGCGCGTGCTGACACGGTAGGACCCTGTCCGTCCGAAGGCTCATGCCCCGTCCTCTAATGGTAAGAGAGCGGACTCTGACTCCGTCAATCAAGGTTCGAATCCTTGCGGGGCATCCAGCCACCTTCACGCGAAACATCACCCCTATCCCAAGCCTATTGCGGGTCTAACCGGGGTCTGGCAGGGGTCTGGCCATGACTGAAAAAGACCTGTCCGACCGCAAGTTCTACCGTGCCGGCGAAGAAACCCGCTTTGCCGAAGCTGGCCCCGAACGCACCCCGCAAACCGCGCATCCGGCCTACAAGCTGGCCTTTCGCGACACGGATTTTCTGCTTCGGGACGAGCTGCGGCCGGTTCGCTTCCAGCTTGAGCTGCTCAAGCCGGAGATGCTGCTCGATGAAGCGCGGGTGGGCTCGACGCTGGTCATGTATGGCTCGGCCCGCATCCCCAGCCCAGCCCAGGCTGAAGCGCGGCTGGAAGCGGCGAAGAACGGCGACGAATATGACAAGAAGGTTGCCCAGCGTCTCGCCGAAAAGGCCAAGTATTATGACGAGGCGTACAAGCTGGCGCGGCTTGTCAGCGAAAAGGGCATCATCGAAAACGGCCTGCGCCAGTTCGTCGTCACCACCGGCGGTGGCCCTTCGATCATGGAGGCGGGCAACCGCGGCGCATCGGATGCGGGCAGCGAATCGATCGGGCTCAACATCGTGCTGCCGCACGAACAGGCGCCCAATCCCTATGTGACGCCCTACCTCAGCTTCCAGTTCCATTATTTCGCGCTGCGCAAGATGCACTTTCTGCTGCGCGCCCGCGCGGTGGCGGTTTTCCCCGGCGGCTTTGGGACATTCGACGAGTTCTTCGAGCTGATCACGCTGATCCAGACCGGCAAGATGAAGCCGATCCCGATCATCCTGTTCGGCAAGGATTTCTGGACCCGCGTGATCGATTTCGAGGCGCTGGCCGAGGAAGGCACCATCTCCAAGGCCGATCTCGACCTGTTCCAATGGTGTGAAACCGCCGAGGAGGCGTGGGCCTGCATCGCCGCTTTCTACGAAATCACCGACTAGGCCAGACCGCGTACGGCCTGATGGCCCAAGGGGCCATGACCGGCGCCAAAGCCGGGAGCGTGTTCAATCGCACGGATCACGAACTGCCGCCCCAGACGGACCGCATGCTCAAGCGGTTGGCCGTGACCGAGCAAGGTCGCGATCGCCGATGACAGCGTGCAGCCGGTGCCGTGGGTGTGGAGCGTTTCGATCCGGGCGTGATCGAAGGCGACGGCGCGTTCTCCCTGAGCGTCTTGGGCAGGCAGGAACAACACGTCGACGATACGATCCCCTTCGCCATGCCCGCCCTTGGCCAGCACAGCCGCGCCGGTCGCTGCGGCAATCTCGGATGCGGCGGCAGCGATGTCCTGGGTTCCTGCAAGCGGACGGCCCGCCAGCGTGACGAGTTCCGGCAGGTTGGGGGTGATCAGCGCCGCGCGCGGGAACAGGTGATCGCGCATCGCGGCGATGGCATCGGGTGCAATCAGCGCGGCGCCGCTGGTCGCGATCATCACCGGATCGAGCACAATCGGCGCGGTGACACCCTCCAGCGCCTCGCCCACGGCGGCAATGACCGCGGCATCGTGCAGCATCCCGATCTTGATGGCATCGACCCCGATATCGCTGAGGCATGATTGGATCTGCCGGGCCACCATCTCTGGCGCGATTGGCGCGATCCCCTGCACGCCCAGCGTATTTTGCGCCGTGATCGCGGTGATCGCGGTCATGGCATAGCCACCCAGCATGGCGATGGTCTTGATATCGGCCTGAATCCCGGCGCCCCCGGAAGAATCGGAGCCGGCGATGCTGAGAATGCGGGGCGGTGTGGGGATGTTCATGGCCAGCGCCATAGCAAGCCGCCAGCGCGCCGGTCACGCAATTTGCACCCGCGCCGTGTTTCAGGCCCGCAGTTTGCGCTCGTATCCCGCGCCATCGCGCAGCAAGCCGGCCACGGCATCGGCCGCAACGGGTCTGGAAAATAGATAGCCCTGAATGTTCTGACAACCTTCGCGTTCGAGCACTTCGAACTGGGCGATGTCTTCCACCCCTTCGGCCAGCGTTTCCATGCCCAGCGCATTGGCCAGCGTCGTGATCGCGCGGATCATCGCGTGGCCATTTTTGCTGGTTCCCAGATCCTCGACAAAGCTCTTGTCGATCTTGACCTTGTCGAACGGGAAGGAGCGCAGATAGCTGAGCGACGAATAGCCCGTCCCGAAATCGTCGAGCGCGATGCGCACCCCGATATTGCGCAGGCTGTGGAGCGTCGCCATCGTCATGTCGACATCGGCGATGAACACGCTTTCGGTAATTTCGAGTTCCAGCCGCCGTGGTGGCAGGCCGCTGGCGGACAGCGCGGACAACACCGTGCTGGCGATGCCTGTTGCAGCAAACTGCTTGGGCGAGACATTGACCGCGACCGAGACATCGTCCGGCCAGGTGCCCGCGTGGTGGCAGGCCTCGCGCAGCACCCATTCGCCGATGGGAATGATGAGACCGGTTTCCTCCGCCAGCGGGATGAATTCGGCCGGACTGATGCGGCCGCGCGTCGGATGGTTCCAGCGGATCAACGCCTCGAACCCGGTCAGACGCCGTTCGGCCAGACTGTAAAGGGGCTGGAAGTTGAGCTCAAATCCGCCCTCCTTGATCGCGGCGCGCAGGTCCAGTTCCATCTGCCGGCGACAGCGGGCCGCTTCATCCAGCGACGGTTCAAAGAAGTGGTAGGTGGACTTGCCTTCGTGCTTGGCCCGGTAAAGCGCCAGGTCGGCGTTCTTCATCAGGGTGTTGCCGTCCTTGCCATCGGTGGGCGCGACAGCGATGCCGATGCTTGCCCCGCAACTGGCGGCCTGGCCATTGATCCGCAACGGGCGATCAAAGCTGCGTTGCAGGTTGTCGGCGATGGACGCGAGGTTCTGGCCGGGATCGATTCCGGCGAACAGCACCGCAAATTCATCGCCCCCCAGCCGCGCGATCATCGCATCGGGCAGGTCTTCCTTGAGATGTTCTGCCACCATCCGCAGCAACGCATCGCCCGCCGGGTGGCCCAGTGTGTCGTTGACCATCTTGAAATCATCGAGATCGACATAGGCGACCACCACCTGTTCATCCTTGCGGCGGCGCGCGAGGGTGTTGGCGAGCTGTTCGGTAAACAGCTTGCGGTTGGGCAGTCCGGTGAGGCCATCGTGCAAGCCCACGTGGACGATCTGGCGTTCGCGTTCCTCGATCGCAGCCACCATCCGGTTGAAGCTTTGCGCCAGCCTTCCGATTTCGTCATCGGTGCCGATGTTGAGATTGACCTGCCGGCCTTCACCGATCAAGCGCGTCGCCTCGTCGAGCTGCTGGAGCGGCTCTGTGACACTACGCGCGACTTTGAAGCCAAGCCCCAGAACCAGCATGATCCCGCCGCAGGCAAGGATCCCCAGCCACCATCGCAGGTTGGCATGGGCCGCCATGGATTTGGTTAGGGCATGGCTGAGCACCAGCCGCGGTGCGATCCCGTCCTGCAAGACGGGCAGATCGGAGACGTGGTAGAGGTGTCGCCCCCCCTGATCGCGCTCGAACACGGTATCCGCCCCCGCATCGCGCAGCCAGGCCGGCTGGCGCGCGCCATCGACCATCGTGGCATCAAGCGCAATCGGGGCCAGTTCGACCAGCCGGTCAAGCGTTGCCCGGTCAAGCGGCTGGGCAATCACCAGCCACCCGATCAGATCGGGCGCTTCGATCGGTGTGGCTGCGGCAAGGGCAAACCCCTTGTCCGACCGGATGATGCCGCGCTTGGCGCCTTCGTCGAGCCGTTGCCACAGCGTTTCGGGCGCTGGCACGCCGGTTGCGCCGGCGGTCAGGACATCGCCTTCCAGCGTCAGCACGAACACCATGTCGCTGCCCACGCGGCCTTCCAGACTTTCCAGCGTGCTGTTGATCGTCGGCACGTCGTCCGTCGCCACCGCTTCGCGGAAGCCGAAATCGCGGGCCATGACATCGGCCTGATCGCCCATCTGGCGCGCCTGCGCGGCGAGGATTTCATCGAACACGCGGGCATTGGCGGCCAGATCGCGCGATGCGCTTTCTTCGCCGAACCGGGCGAAAGCCCCCACTGCAAGCGTGACGACCAGCCCCAGCACGAGCGCGAACAGCCCGGCATACAGCAATGCGATCCGCGTGCTGAGCGCACCGAACCGCAGCCGCGCCAGCCGCGCAAACGCGCCTTTCGCAGGGGTGCCCAGCATCCTCACCAGACTCATTTCACGGCGATCCTGTATTTTTGTGTTTGCGCGCCGCCTTGGATTGTGAGGGCGGACCGGCTTTCGTTGCCAGGCGCGCGCAGTTGCGGGTGCCACACCGTCACGCTGGCCGCGCCGCTCGCCATGCCGGACACGGTGGCATAGCCGTTGTGATCGGTTTTCGCCGCATAGGGCGTATCAGTGACGCGAATATAGCCGCGCATTTGATCGTGGATCTTGCAGCCCAGCTTTACGCTGCCGGCAATGGCAAAAGTCTGTGTGCGGGTCTGATCACGGCCATACAGTTCGATCTCGAACCGGGCGGGCTTTGAAAAGCTGTATATCGAATGGCGCACCTGATCGAGATTCGGGAAGGCCACGGTGCTGCCCTTGGCCACAATCAGCGTGCCGGGGGTAAATTGCTGGTCCCTCTGCGCCATGCCCATTTTCCACGGGAAGCGGATCGGGCCGGCTGCGGCTTTCGCGCTGTGCAGTTCGACCACCGCATCGCGCACGGGCAAGCCAGCCTCATCGACAATCTGCACCCGCAGGCTTGCAGGGCCGGCAGCCGAGGCGACGAACACAGTGCCGGGGATCGCCGCCAGAACGACGAGGCCGAGGGCGGACAGACGGTGGGAGATTTGGAAACGGGGCATGTCAGGTCAGGGCTATTACGTGCCAGACGTTAAGATTCTCTCGCACCATCCTTTAGCCGACGTTTACCTTATCGACCTAGGGGACTCGACATGACCCTGACGCACGCCTTTCTCGCCTTCACCCAAACCGCAGCAATCACCGCCGCCCTTCCTCCCGGCGAGCCACCGCGCATTGCCTATGCGCCCGTGCTCGAAGCCTTCGATCCGGCACCCGCTCCCGTTGTGGCGACGCCAACGATTACGGCGCGCGCGACCGCGCCCCTGGGCACAATCAACGCGCTGGGCGAGGATGAGGGCGTAAGCACAGGCACAGGCCGCCCGATCCGGGCCGATAAGTTACTGCTCACCAACGGAATTTCCACGGTCGAAGGGTCTTCGGGCGGCGGGATTGCGCGCTGGGCGACCATCGCGGGGCGGCAGATGCCGGGCGGGATCGGGGTGTCGGCGCATGGCTCGGCGGTCGAACTGCCGGACTTTGGCTGGCGTTCCTATGGCGCGGCGATCGGTTTTGGCGACCGGCTGGAGCTCAGCTTTGCCCGCGCCGATTTCGATACCCGCGATGCCGGCGCCGCGCTGGGGATCGGGCAGGGTTACACCTTCAACATGAACACCTTCGGCGCGAAGGTCAGGGTAGCGGGCGATCTGATCTACGGCGCAACCTGGTTGCCGCAGATCGCGGTGGGGGTCGAACACAAGCAAAGCGGCGATGGCGGGCTGGTGCGCGCGCTGGGCGCTGCCGATGACGCAGGCACCGATATTACCGTCAGCGCGACCAAGCTGTTTCTGGCGCGCAGCGTTCTGGCCAATGCCACACTGCGCTACACCGAAGCCAACCAGATTGGCCTGCTGGGCTTCGGATCGGCGGCGGGCGCGGGGTACAAGCTGCAATTCGAAGGATCGCTGGGCTACCAATTGTCCCGCCGTGCGGTGGTGGGGGCCGAATATCGCTCAAAGCCCGACAATCTCGGGCTGGGGGAGGATGACTGGCTGGATCTGTTTGCCGCCTATGCCTTGACCGATAGCCTGACCCTGACGGCCGCCTATGCCGATCTCGGCTCGATCGCCACCTTCTCTGACCAGCGCGGCGGCTTCCTGTCCGCGCAGGTCGCGTTCTAAGATCCCTACCGGAGCCACTGCCATGCTGCTGACCACCGCCGCCGCCGCTGCCGCCCTCATGCTGCTCCAGCAGGCGCCTGCCGAGGGCGTGGACTGGGACGCGGAGTTCGGTGTCGAGACCAAGGAACGCGATCCCGTAACCGGCGAGCTTCCGGTCGACCCTTACGAACAATCCAACGCCAATGCCGGGGCCACGCCCTATGACAGCGCCCGCCTGGTGCGCGATTTCGGCGGGCGCGACGGCATCGTCCGGATTGCCGCGCGCACGGTGGAACTATCGGAAGCCGACCCGCGCATCGCCGCGATCTTCGCCGCGCATGACATGGTCCGGTTGAAGCGCACGCTGGGCGAACAGTTCTGCTATCTCATCGGCGCAGGCTGCGATTATTCGGGCCGCGACATGCGCACCGCCCATGCCGAAATGGGCGTCACCAAGGCGGACATGAACGCGCTGGTCGAAAACCTGCAAGCCGCGATGTGCGAGGCCGATGTGCCGTTTGCCGCGCAAAACCGCTTGCTGGCGAAACTCGCGCCGATGTCGGGTCAGGTGGTCGAGCGATAGAGCAATCGCCCGATGGCCCTGCCCCCTCTCACTGCGACTAGGGGAGAGACATTCATGGCCGTTTCGGGGGTGCTTCCCGACGCGCCGTTTTTTTCCCAAACGCCCCCACGGCAGACGCTGGCGCTTTGGCCTATCCCTTGTGCTTGCGCTCGGTCGAGGGGGGGTATTTCGCGTGGAGCGCCCGTGCGCGGGTCGGGCGATCCATCAATTCGCCGCCACAAGAACGGCAGCGGTCGTCGAGATCTTCGGCACATTCAGCGCAGTAGGTGCATTCCATCGAGCAGATGAACGCGCCCGGCGCGTCGGCGGGAAGGCCGACGCCGCACAGTTCGCAATCGGGGCGCATTTCGAGCATCACGCGCCTATAGCGCAGCGTTGCCGCGGACAAAAGCGCCCGCGTTCATCCCGCTTCTATGCCTTCGCATTATATTTGGCTGCCATGGAACAGCGCGCCTTCAACCCGACGATTGCCGCGCAGGCCTAAACCGCCGCGTGAACCGCTTCGCAGATGGCATCGACCACCTGTTCGACCTGCCCCTGATCGTCGCCCTCCGCCATCACGCGGATGACGGGTTCGGTGCCGGAGGGCCGGATCACCAGCCGCCCCTTGCCCGCCAGCGCGGCCTCGGCCTCGGCGATCACAGCCTGCACGTTTGCGTTATCAAGCGGCTTTCCGCCTTCGTAGCGCACGTTCTTGAGCAGTTGCGGCACCGGGTCGAACACGTGCAGCAGTTCGCTGGCCGGCTTGCCCGATCGCACCAGGCTCGCCAGCACGCGCAGCGCCGCCACGGTGCCGTCGCCGGTGGTGCCATAGTCGAGCATGATCATGTGGCCCGATTGTTCGCCGCCGACATTATATCCGCCCGCCTTCATCGCTTCGAGCACATAGCGATCGCCCACCTTGGCGCGCACCAGATCAAGGCCGATGCCGGCCAGATAGCGTTCAAGGCCGAGATTGCTCATTACTGTCGCCACGATCCCGCCGCCGCGCAGGGATCCGCGATCCTGCATCCGTCCGGCAATCAGCGCCATGATCTGATCGCCATCCACCGCGCGGCCCTTTTCATCGACCACGATCAGCCGGTCGGCATCGCCGTCCAGCGCGATGCCGATATCCGCGCCTTCTTCGACCACCTTGGCCTGCAAGGCGGCAATCGCGGTGGAACCTACGCCATCATTGATGTTGATGCCATTGGGCGAAACGCCCAGCGCGACCACATCTGCGCCCAACTCCCAGATGGCCGAAGGAGCGACCTGATAGGCCGCGCCATTGGCGCAATCGACCACCACCTTGAGGCCATCGAAGCGGATCTCGGAAGCCACCGATTGCTTGACCGCGTGGATATAGCGGCCGCGCGCATCCTCGATCCGGCGCGCGCGGCCGATACGTTCGGCGGGCACCAGAGGGATGTCGGTTTCCATCAGACGCTCGATCTCGCCCTCGGCCTCGTCCGAGAGTTTGAAGCCATCGGGGCCGAACAGCTTGATGCCGTTGTCGGCGAACAGGTTGTGGCTGGCCGAGATCATCACGCCAAGGTCCGCGCGCATCTCGCGGGTGAGGAGCGCAATGGCGGGGGTGGGGAGGGGGCCGGTCATGATCACGTCGATCCCGACGCTGGTGAAGCCCGCCACCAGCGCGCTTTCCATCATGTAGCCCGACAGACGGGTATCCTTGCCGATCACCACCCGGTGCCGGTGCCCGCCGCGCACGAAGTGGCGTCCGGCTGCCTGCCCGACCTTCATCGCAGTCGCCGCGGTCATCACGCCGGCATTGGTGCGGCCCCTGATCCCGTCCGTGCCGAACAGCTTGCGTGCCATGGATTTTCTGTCCCGTTGTATTGGCATTGTTGCCGCGCGCGCCGTGGCGCAGTGTTGTCTCGCGCTTCTGGCGCGGTTATCGACCAATGCCAAGGGCGCGGGGCCCGTTTAAGGATAGGCCGTTGCAGGAAAGTGAAGATACGACGTCCGGCGCCGATTCCGCCGGACAGGGCAAGTTTGCGCTGGTGTCGATCCGCCTGCCGGTGGCGTTGACTTTTGCCGCGCTGGTCGGCGGCCTGCTGGCAGGCATCGTGGGGGCTGCGGCAGGGGCGCCTTCGGCTGTCACTGACATCGCCGGACTGATTGGCGGGTTGTGGCTGCGCGCCTTGCAGATGACGATCATCCCGCTGGTCGCGGCGCTGCTGGTGCTGGGGCTGGTGCAGATGATCCTGGCGGCCCGCGTCGGCACGGTGGCGCGGCGGATGCTGCTGATCATGGTTGCGGTGCAGTTGGCCGGGGCGGCCTTCGCCTCGGTTGCGATGCCCGCGCTTCTGACCGCCTTTCCGGTGCCGCCGGGCGCGAGCGCGTTTCTGGCTCAGACCCCGGATACCGTGGGCGAAGTGCCGGGTGTGCTCGATTTCATGGCTTCGCTGGTTTCGCCCAACATCGTCGCTGCTGCGGCCGAAACCGCGATGCTGCCGCTGACGCTGTTCTTCGTGATGTTCGCCGTGGCGATCACCCGCCTTCCGGGCGACCAGAGCGAACGGTTGCTGGGCTTCTTTCACGCGCTGGGCAATGCGATGCTGTTGATCATCGGCTGGGTGCTGGCGGTCGCACCAGTTGGCGTGTTCGCGCTGGCTTACGGGGTTGGCGTGCAGAGCGGGGGCGGGGCCTTTGCCGCGCTGGGGCATTATGTGCTGACGGTGACGGCGATGGGCACCTTCATCCTCGCGCTCGCCTATGTTGTGGCAGCGACGCTGGGGCGCACCGGCCTGCTGCGCTTTGCCGGGGCGGTGCTGCCCGCGCAGGCGGTGGCGCTGTCCACGCAAAGCTCGCTCGCCAGCCTTCCTGCAATGCTCGACAGCGCGGGGCGGCTCGGGCTGAAGCCATCGACCGCCGAGTTCGTGTTGCCGCTGGCCGTCGTGATTTTCCGGGCGACCAGCGCGGCGATGAATCTGGCCGTGGTCTATTATATCGCCGTTCTGGCGGGCGTGGATGTGCCGGTCAGCGTGGCGATTGCCGGTATCCTGATTGCCAGCGTCATCAGTCTTTCGGCGGTGAGCCTGCCCGGCTCGATCAGCTTCGTCGTCTCGATCGGGCCGATTGCACTGGCGATGGGCGTCCCGGTTGAACCGCTGGCGCTGCTGGTGGCCGTCGAGATGCTGCCCGATCTGATGCGCACGCTGGGAAATGTCACCATGAACGTCGCAGTGACCAGTGCCGTCGACCGCACAGCAAGATTGGAAGACGCCACGTCTTGAAGCGTGAACAAATCGGCGGCATCTGCGTTACCTCTACAAGATCACACGATTTCACCCACGCCTTTGGAGGACACCATGGCTTTCAACCTTTCCCCGCTTCCCTATCCCGCCGACGCGCTCGATCCCGCAGTTTCGGCCGAGACGCTGTCGTATCACCACGGCAAGCACCACCAGGCCTATGTCGACAAGACCAACGCCGCGATTGAAGGCACCGATCACGCCGACGCGTCGCTTGAAGCAATCATCGCTGCTGCACGCGGCAGCAATCAGGGCCTGTTCAACAATGCCGCGCAGACATGGAACCATGGGTTCTACTGGCATTCGATGGCGCCTTCGACCACCGCGCCCTCTGACGACCTGCTGGCGAAGATCAACGATGCCTTCGGTTCGGTGGACGAATTGAAGCAGAAGCTGAAGGACCGCGGTGCGGGCCACTTCGCATCGGGCTGGGTCTGGCTCGTGGAAAAGGGCGGCAAGCTGTCGATCGAGGAAAGCCACGATGCCGACACGCTGGCCGATGGCGATATGAACCCGCTGATGGTGCTCGACGTGTGGGAACACGCCTATTACCTCGATCACCAGAACAAGCGGCCTGCCTATCTGGACGCCGTGGTTGAAAACAAGCTCAACTGGGCCTTCGCCAGCGAAAACCTCGCGCGCGGCACGGTGTGGACCTACGCGTAAGTTTTCGTAGGTTTGAGATTACAAGAAGGCCCGCCTGCTGTGATGCAGGCGGGCCTTTTTGCTGCCCGGAAATCACGGCCAGTTGGCGCGGTTTTTTTCTCAGCGTTGCGAACTGATCCCGTTGCCTGCGGCCACGGTGTCCAGCTCTTCAAGGATCGCGCGGTGGGCAATGTCGTCATCGCTTGATCGGCGCGGGATGTTGCCATTGGCGAGCATCTCGGTCAGCGCCGCACGGGCTCGGCCCACACGGCTTTTGATCGTGCCGACGGCGCAACCACAGATTTGCGCGGCTTCCTCGTAGGAAAACCCGCCCGCGCCCACCAGCAGCAATGCCTCACGCCGTTCGGCGGGCAGAGTGAGCAACGCGCGGTGAAGATCGGACAGGTGGATCGGCTCCTCCTGCCCGGCAGGCGCCGTCAGAATGCGTTCCGCCACGCCTTCATCATACTCGCCGCGAAAGCGGTTGCGGCGCATGTCGGTCAGGTAGGCATTGCGCAGGATCACGAAAGTCCAGGCGCGCATCGAAGTGCCCGGTTCAAACCGGTCTTGCGCGGCCCAGGCCTTGAGCATGGTTTCCTGCACCAGGTCATCGGCCAGGTCGGGCCGTCCACACAGCCCGCGCGCAAAAGCGCGCAAGTGGGGGACCACCTGTGTGAGCTCCCGCTTGAAACTCGCCTTGTCGATCGCCGACAGCTTTGCGCCCGGACTATCCGCTTCACTCACGTGCGGTCACCCGCAGTGCGTTGGCCATTATCATTGCTGCCGGGAGGGGGACCACCATCGTCAAGCGCGTCCAGCCGGTCGAGCAGATCCCTGAAATTGTCGGGAAGCGCCTCTTCGACCACGGAATCGTACAGTTGTTTCAGCCCATCGGCCCATTCGGGTGCGCGGCGTTGGGAGCCTTCATTGCCCCCGCCATTGCTGCCGCCCTGTCTGTGATTTGAGGCCATGATATTGCCGCGTGTTCCTGATCGCGCGGTTCCGGCCCCCCGACGGGACCGGTCTTGCCGCTTCGTAACCGTACCATAGCACGCTGGCTGGTGCCTTGGCACGTTACAAGTCTGGTCCGGGTTTGGACGGATGGGGAACGATGCGCTACCAGTTTGGTTCCGGATCGGCATGGGTGTTTTGCCTTGCGCCATGATCCTGACAGGACTTCGACCTATCGACCCGCTCGCTCATCGATCTGACCTTGATACCGCAACCGCGCCGCCTCCGGCCTCGGCAGGAGGCGCACGGCGCTGGCTGGTGCTGTTTCCGCGCGCGATCCCATTGGCGATCTTCCTGGCGCTGGCCGCCGTCACGGCGCTGAGCGTGTTTGCCATCGAAAGCAACGCCCGCGCCCGCGAACGCGCCATGATGCGCGAATACGCGCAAGGGGTCGCTGCCGCGCTCGATCGCAGCAGCAGCGGCTTTACATCTTATCTCAGAGCGGGCGCGGCGCTGTTTTCCAGCATGGACAATGTCAGCCCCGCAACCTTTGACAGCTTTGTCCGGGCGCTGAAACTGAACACCGAATATTCGGGCGCGGAAGGGATCGGCTGGATTCCGGTACTGGAAGCGGGCGATCTGCCCGCCTTTCTGGTTGAGGCGCGGCGAACGCAGCCCGCCTATCCCGATATCTTCCCCCGGCCTGCCAGCAGCACCGGACGGGTCGCGCCGGTGGCAATGTTTGCCCCTGCGGCGCCCCATAATCGCCGCGCGCTGGGGTATGACATGTATTCCGATCCTGCGCGCGCTGCCGCCATGGCCGAGGGCGAACTGACCTTGCGCCCTGCCGCCTCCGGCCGGATTGTGCTGGTGCAGGAAACCAGCGGCACCGCACCTGCCTTTGCGATTTACATGCCGGTGTTTCGCAAAGGGGCGCCGGGCGAAGGGCGGCTGGCAGGCTTTGTCTACACGCCGTTCCGGGCCCGCGAATTCCTGGAAGCGGCGATTGACCGGCAGGGCGAGGGCCGCTTTGGCGTGCGGCTTTATGATGGCGAGGCCAGTACGGGGCACTTGCTGGTCGCACAATCGGTGGGCGGCTCGGCTACCGAGACGGTTGAACAGCAGGTGACGATTGCGGATCGCAAGCTGATGCTGGTGATCGACCATGTGGATCATCAGGTGCTGTCCTTGTTATCGATGGTGACTTTAGTGTTCGGGCTGGCGCTCGCGAGCCTGCTGATGCTGTTGTCGCGGCTCCTGACCCAGCAGGCGTTTGAGGATCAGGCACGGCTCGCATTGTTCGAGGAACAGCATTCGATCCGCAATTCGCTGACCCGCGAGCTCAATCACCGGGTCAAGAATACGCTGGCCAACGTGCTGTCGATCCTGTCGCTCACCCGCCGCCGCGCAACCGGGCTGGACGAATTTGCCGATAGTCTGGAAGGCCGCATCCGGGCGCTGTCGGCCACGCATGACCTGCTCACCGTGACCGACTGGGGCACCACCCCGATCCGCGCCGTGATCGAGGCGGAAGTGCAGGCTTTCCGTTCTGCCATCGATGATACGATCCTGCTCGATGGGCCGGCTCTGGAACTGGCGCCCAATGATGCGCTGTCCTTTGGTCTGGCGGTTCACGAACTTGCGACCAATGCTGCCAAATACGGCGCGCTCAGTGTGGCGGGCGGGCAGGTGACGGTCCGCTGGCACCGCCGAGACGATGATGGTGCTCCTGCGCCCTGGGCCGAGGTGGAATGGCAGGAAACCGGTGGTCCGCCCGTCGCGGGTCAGCGCCGCCGTGGCTTTGGCACGGAACTCATCGAGAAGATCGTCGCGCACGAACTGCGTCAGCCGGTCACGCTGGATTTCGCACCGGAAGGCGTGCGCTGCGTATTGCGTGTGCCTGTGCGCCGCCTCGCCGACTTCCGCATCCGCGAAAAGTAGGCGGAGTTTCCGGGCTGTTTTACAGGGGCCGTGTCGATCCGAAGAACAGCGCCTGGCTGATGGCTGCCCGCACGGTCGCTTCCTGAAACGGTTTGGTGACGAGATAGGTCGGCTCGGGCCGGTCGCCGGTCAGCAACCGCTCGGGATAGGCGGTGATGAAGATCACCGGCATCGCGCCAACGCTGAGAATATCGTCCACGGCATCAAGGCCGGATGAACCATCGGCAAGCTGGATGTCCGCCAGCACCAGCCCGGGCATGGCGTTTGTCACGGCGTCACGGGCTTGGGTGCGGGTGGCGGCGGTGCCGCTTACGCTGTGGCCGATACTGGTGACCAGATCTTCGAGCTGCATTGCGATCAACGGTTCGTCCTCGATGATCAGAACCGACGTGGTCTGCTCGCGCTCGATCCCGGCAATGGCGTCGGCGACCATCTGGTCGATCTGTTCGGGAGTCCGGTCAAGGATTGTGGCGGCTTCGGCTGTGGTGAAGTCTTCAAGCGTCGTGAGCAGCAAGGCCTGACGTGTGGGCGGCGTGATAGCCCCCAACCGTGCCTGCGCACCGGCTTCGTGTTCACTGGCGATGTCGCTCGCTGCCGTGCCGCTTGCCGCCGGTCCCGATGCGCTCGCCCAGATCTTGCTGAAGGCGCGATACAGCGGAACACGCCCGCCCGCGACGCTCGCCATCAGGCTTTCGTCGGCAAGCACCGCTTCGAGCATTTCACGCACGAAAGCGTCGCCGCTGGTCTGCGATCCGGTCAGCGCGCGGGCATAGCGGCGCAGGAAGGGCAGGCTGGCTGCAATCTGGCTTCCGAGAGACATGAGGCACCTTTCGCTGGGCGTGGGGACACAACCGATTTGCGGTCATAGCGGTTCCACGCACAGCCGTCGCGCTTATCTGGCAAACACCTGATATTTTGTGAAATAATTCAGGTTTCCGTTACGTCCAAAATTATTTCACGAAAGGCTGGGAACCGGGATTTGCGACGATCATTATCCCTTTGTCACCGCCGAGACCCCCCTCCCGTCCAAGCGGCTGGTGGCACGATCCCGAAAGGCCTTCGCTCAATTTCGAGCGGAGGCCTTTTTTTCAAGGGATTGCACGCAAGGCGCCATCAACCAGTGGCCACGATCAACCCAGCATCCTTTCGTAAATCGCATATTCGCGGTTGACCTTGCTTTTGATCGTGTCGGCGATCGCCAGCATGCCCTGGTTATCGTCCAGCACCCAGCCCAGCTCGCCGCGGGTCGATTCGAACTTGCCGATCGCCTCCACCCGGATCGCTTCGATCATCATGAAAGCGAGCTGCCCGGCAAGACGGGTGTTGTGAAGCTCCTTGAGCACCCCCATCAGCGGCACGCGCATCCCGGCGCCCTTGGGGTGGCGCAGCCAGCGCAGCATATGCAGCCACCCGAACGGGAACAGCTTGCCTTTGATTTTCGCCAGCGCATCATTCACGTCGGGCCAGGTCAGCATGAAAGCGACGGGCCGTCCATCCACCTCGACGATGACGTTCAGTTCCTCGTGAATGATCGCGCGCAGCTTTTTGCCCGCGTAGGCGACCTCCGCCGGGGTGAAGGGGACGAAGCCCCAATTGTCCGACCACGCATCGTTGAGGATCGCCAGAATGGTGGTGACTTCCTCGTCCCAGCGGCTTTTGTCGACCCGGCGCAGATGGATCCGCGGGTTGCGCTGGCCGGCCTGCACCAGCCGGTCCACCAAGGGGCCGAAGCCCTGGGTGATATCGAGATCATAGGTGTAGAGCGTCTTGGCGCGGGTGAAGCCTGCCGCTTCGATCCAGCCCGCATAATGCGCCGGGTGGTGCCCCATCAGCAGCATCGGCGGGTGGCTTTGCCCACGCACCAGCAGGCCGGGTTCTTCCCAGATCGACAGCGAGATCGGGCCCAGCACACGCGTCATCCCCTCGCCTGCCAGCCATGCTTCTGCCGCAGACAGCAACGCGTGGGCCACGGTTTCATCCTCGGCATCGAAATAGCCGAACATTCCCGTACCCGGTCCAAACCCCTGCTCGGGCGGGGCCTTGAGCGCGAGCTCATCAATCTGCGCGGAGATGCGACCGACCGGCTTGCCATCGCGCCCCAACACCGGCCGTTCCTCGTAACGCACCGAACCCGAGGGTTCTCCGGCCGGCAGGTCATGATCCTTCCATTCCATTTTAACCTCCTGGCGCCGGCTCATACATCCGCGAAATCGGGGATGAGCACCGGTCGCTTCTTTAGCTCATGTCGGTGAAGACGTTCAAAAACGGTATTGATCTCACGCATCGGGTGCAGCTCTACAAACGGATCGACGGCGACCCGGCCGGAGAGGACCAGATCGAGCACTTCAGGGAAGTGGCTCGGTAGGCAGCCCCACGTACCGATGGCTCGAGCTGAGAAT
>JAACPW010000009.1 GCA_009995225.1 Sphingomonadales bacterium
CCGCCGACAGCCTATCGGATCTCCTTTTTCCTTGGGCTCAAGAAAATCTCCTGGTCGAACCGGTTCGTCGCAGCCTCGATGACAGTCTCAAGGTCTTAGAAATCGACCCCGAAGACTGGAACGAAGAAATTATTCATACCGTCGGATTACTCCGAGTTATGGAAGAGCCTAGGCTGGTGAGTCGATTTCTGGCCCAGGAGAAAGAATTTCCCCGACCCCTTTCTGGCGATGAGCTTCAGCTCACGCCCGAAGGCTCTGCCTTCTACGAGCGAGCGACCCGCATCCTCGCCGATCTGGAAGATGCCGAACGGGCCGCCGGGACGGGTGAGCAGCCGGTGGGACGCGTCCGTATCAACACCAGCGCTTCCTACGCCAACCACATCCTGGCGCCGGCGCTGTCCGACTTCCTAGTGCTTCATCCGCGAATTACGCTCGATATCGTGCAGACCGATGCAGTCGTAGATATCCTGGCAGAAAGAGCGGATGTCGCGATCCGAGCCGGTCCTTTGAAGAGTTCCAGCCTCGTGGCACGCAAGTTGGGGGAGACGGCGCTGACGATCGTCGCTTCGCCAGCGTATCTGGAGCGTCATGGCGAGCCGACTACCATCGCCGAACTGGAAGAGCACAATCGTCTCGGCTTTGGTTATACGCGGTCAGTGAATGGTTGGCCGCTTCGGGAAAACGGCGAAATGCGTGTGGTACCCGTTAACGGCCGGGTGACCGCAAGCGATGGCGAGGGGCTTCGCCATCTGGCACTCGCAGGCGTCGGACTCGCACGCCTCGCCGCCTTCACGGTGCGTGAGGATATTCGTGCTGGCAGGCTTGTGCCGGTGCTTGTGGGTCTCGCAGCCGACGAACCAGAAGCGTTCCATGCTGTTTACGTCGGCCAGGGCGGCCTGCTTCCTTCGCGCATCCGCGCGGTTCTGGACTTCCTGTCAGAGAAAGCGAGGGTAGCTAGCTAGAAGCTCCGCCAACGAACGAAGTTATGGCAGGGTCGCGCGCTCTAGCGCTGATCAGCGGAATTGAGGCCGACTGGATGCGAGAAGATCTCCTTCGCTGCCTGCATCCCGTTCAGCGCCGCTGGAAAGCCTGCATATACGCTCATCTGTATGATGATCTCTTCGATCTCGCGTTTGGACAGTCCCACGTTCAGCCCAGCCTGGACGTGGACCTTCAGCTGTGGCTGGGCGTTCCCCATGGCAGTTAGAGCTGCAATGGTGGCTATCTCTCTTTCCCGCAGCCCAAGGCCCGGGCGCGCATAGATGTCTCCAAAAGGATACTCGATCGTGTAGCGCGCCAGATCGGGCGAAATGTCCTGCAGACTCTCAATCACCTTTGCGCCTGCTTCGCCATCGATCTTGCGCAGGTTTTCCAAGCCGCGGTCTAGCCTGTCGGTCATGATTTCTCCTGCGTCAGGTGTGTTGCCAGCTTATGCATCGCCGGAGCGAGCACGAGACTGATGAGAGGAACGAGGATCGCCGTCAGGATGAGTGTCTGAAATCCGAGCGCAAGATCACGCGCAAGGACCCCGAGCAATACGAGCAAAGCCGTTACAAGCGGCCAGACTACGATCCACACGAAAACCGTCCGCAGCATCACGACCCTCACTGCCGCGCCTCGCTGTTCGGCATAGCGTCGTGAAGGATGCCGAAGTATCCCGGCAGAACCTCACCGAGCTTGCTTTCCCCCAATGGCGTGAGAGAAACTTCTTTTGCACGCGCGTCATCTTTATTCCCGCTGATCCTGATCAGCCCTGCCTGCTGCAAGCCTTGGAGCGTCCGTGTGACGACCGGGCGAGACACGTCGAGCTTTTCAGCAATTTCATTGGCTGCCAAGGCCGTACGTTCAGGTTCGCGGTCGATCAGGACGAGAGTGAGAAAACGTAGCTGCGACAGATCGTGGGTCGCGAAATAGGCATCCAATTTCCGAATGAGGATGCTGCCAGAGCGCATGAGTTCAAGTGCGCCAAGAACCTTAGAAGGATCCATGCCCTCGAAGCGTTCCGCATATCCGTTCACCATTCGTTGGCTCGGCAGTTCCTTCAGAAAAAACACGCCGCTAGCGAACCGGACGCAGGTGCACGATCTGCGGCTCTTCGGCCAACCATTCCTCGTAAGCCTTGAAAACCGCCTTCGTGTAAGGTTGCTCATGATGAGAGGTTAGAGCTGCTTCGTCGGACCATTCTTCGTAGAGATGCAGGCTTCCGTCCTCTTCATTCTCGCTCAGCCGGAATGTGATACATCCCGGTTCGGCTCGCGTGCGATCCATGATTTCGCAGATCGCACTGCGAGCGGCATCAAGGTGTTCGCGATGCGGTTTGATCCTCGCCATGACATTTAAGCGATCAGCCATATACAGCCTCCTTTAGTTAGCATGATAACTATATATAGATCGAGATGGCGCCGATCAAGCCCTAACGCGTCAACAGGTCGTCGCTGAGGTCGCATTGGGCGACGTTGGCATCGGCGCTGAAGGCGCGATCGATCGGTCTACGACCATCAGCGCGATGCTGGAGCAGCTCGCCGACGGGGAATGAAAGGCTCAGCGTGGCAGCGCGGAGGCGCTGCGCGGCTGCCTACTCAATCACGATCATGGACCCCGGCCGGCACTCTTGGCTTTCTCACGACATCATCGGCCGGACGACGGCGCGCGGTGAAATAGGATCGCTTGGCTCCTGCTCGGCGGGTCGGACGCGCCGATCGAATCTCTTCCGCAAGCAACCGCCGTTGAACGTTCCACAAGCCTTATTCTGATTGGCGGAGGATCCCGTGTCATCCTTAAAGGAAGGAAAAAAGCATGAAATATGACCTCACTCACGTCGATCCTCATCGACGCCCGGAGGTCTTAAGGCGCATAAGGGCGATCGAACGCTACAACGCCGATCCGGGGAGGGACCGTGCCGAAACGGAAGCTGCATCGATCGGTCTCAGCGCATCCGCATTCTACACGCTGGTCAAGGCCTGGAACAAGTTTCGCGACCCGACGAGGATACCGGGCACCAGGCGGAAAAGGCGCGGCAGCGGCATCGAGCAGGATGCGCTCGCGTTGATCCGAGCAACCAATGACGACCTCGAATCGGCAAATTTCGCGGACGTCATACTCGAAGTTCGTCAGCGCGCCATGAAGCGCGGGATCAAACTACCTCATGACAACACCATAAGAGAGGCGATCCGCCGGCTGCGTCGCGGCAACATCCCCCATCTACCTGAGGGTGTCACCCACGTCCTGGATCAATGCTGTCTCAACGTACCGGTGAACTCCTGCGGAATGGATGCCGCATGCGGTGTCCTTGTGGCGGTCATCGATGTCCGGCGCGCCGCCATCGTCGGGGCGCAGTTGACGACGACCCGCTTCGACGCCCGGGATGCGGCCGTTGCGATTGCCTTGCCCCGCGCACGCAATCTCCTCAAGCGCGGGGACACCTTGCTGATAGATCGGCCTGCAACTGATCGCTGGGACCATCTAGTTGATGCTCTGGCTGGGGAAGGAATCATCGTCGCAGGCGAGCGGATCGCTGTCGAAGATGCCCAAAGGGATACCGGCTTGCTAAGAAAGCGCGGTAACGGTCGATCGATCCTCGCGGCGTGCGGGCGCTACGTCGCAGGTTTTCAGGTCAGAACCGGTGTGGAGCGTAGCTCCGCGCGTTTGAAGAAAAACGCGGAGCCGATGAGTCTTCCAGCGGCACAAACACTGATCCTCGGTCGTCTGCTCGGCGAAGGCGTTACTGAAGCGTAGAATGTCGCGCCGCTCCTGCGGCGGATGTTGTCTTGATCCTGTCCATCAGCCTTTCGGCAGCTGCGCCGCTAGAGATCGCAGCGTGGCCGACAACTGCCCCATCCCACCTCCACTGCCCGCTAGTCCGCATGCTTCCAGTCGAGGCAGAATGCGCTTGTTCCATCTTCCGATCTCCAACTGAAGAACGCCGTCCGCATCGGTCACTGACAGGGGTTCACGGTAATGCCCCCACTCCAGCTTCGGAATGCCGGTGCCCGGTTCCGTATATCGCGGCACCAGACGGATCCGCGCGATCCTCGATCCGAGCGTGGATATCGTGCGCGTTCCATAGCGACGAGGACCGCTATCGACATATGCGAACTCGCTTTCATCGTTATCCTCGGTGCATGGTGCGTCAGGGGCGCTGACGCCGGGAGGCATGACGACGATACAGCCGAACGGACCCGGTGCTCGAACATCGAGTTCGAGTTCGCGAACACCTGCCGACGCTCGGCGAACGGCATTCCGAAAAGCGCGGGGCGCATCCGCGCGCATGGAAACTTCGCCAGCCAGCACGAGACCGCTGGCTCGCTCGGTAACGAGAGAGGCTACGGAACATTCAGGACCGTCTGAGCCTTCGACGAGCAGCGCGATTGCGGTGTTATCGACAATCAGGCTGCGGCCGTACATGCGGCGCAGGGCTTCGGGCTGCAGACGCAAAGAGTGCCGGACTCTTTGAACGAGACGGGCCATTCCGTTGACGTGTGACCCATCCGCAAGGCGCACAGCGAGTTTCCGCCCCAATGCGCCGTTGGAAAGCTGAGGCTCTTTCTGGATCAGGTCACGGGCCAGAGCGATCTCACGAGATTCCAGTCCCCCGTCGAGGACTGCGGCCGTGACGTCGCCCAGGTCAATAGCCGCTCCCCTGGAGCGGCGGGTTGCGAACGGGACAACGGCGGAAAGCTCATGACTGGCGTCCCAACGGCGTCGTACGGTGTGGAAGGCGCTGCGGGTCAAACCAGCCATTTCGCCGGCCGCGCCCACGCTAATTTCGTCAGCTTCGAGCCGTAGAAGAGCCCCTAGGCGTTGCCCTGCGATACCTCGTTTCTCGGCGTCGAGCGTTCTAAAGAGCAGTCTGTCCTCCGCCTTCGCCTCGTTCAGCCAGTCGATGACCCAGTGATCTTCGATATCTTCAAAACCGTCCCGATCTGGCACGATAAATGTCCTGTGTTACTTAGTGCTATTTACAATCTCAACCGAGCGCGTCATGTCCTGCCTTACTCAGTGGTATAAGTAAAGGAATGTCGGACATGGAAAGCGAACTCGATGCCGGAATGGATTCTGTGGAATGGGGAGGCGCGCCGGTCATTGTGCCGGACCTTCTCGATACCGTAACGGTCGCGCGGATGCCGGTGGGTCCTCGGCAGGAGGCGCCGGGTCATGACATGTGGGCTGACAGGGGCCTGCCTCTCGTGGCCCCGCAGGCGAAACGCGACCGACCGATCAGGATCGACGACGACGGAAACCCGCTCGTTCGCATCCGGTCGGTCATTCCTTCACAGGCAGTCACCTTCCACAGGAAACTGCAGGGAAGCTTCTCCACTCTCGAACCGCTCGGACGGCGCAGCCTCTCCGGGGTCGGTCCGAACGAATTGGCACAGGTAATGCGCCTTACCACGAGCCACACTACGATCCGGTTCGCCATGCAGTCGCTCGTGTACGAACTGCCCGATGGCACGATCTACACCGCGGACAGTCACTGCCTTGACAGCAGGGTGGGCGTGCTCGTCAGCGAACTCAAGACCAGCGCGAGTTTCTTCTTCACCGATCCGGCCTACCGAGCAACGCTCGCCATCATCGAAGATGCGTCAGCCGCCGCGAACATGACGTTTCTGGAGGAGACCGGAAAATCTGTTCGTGGGACGCCGAGGCGCTGGAAGAACGTGTGCTTCGTCTACCAGCACCGGTTCACGGGGTACTCGGCCGACAGGGAAGCCCGCGTGCGCGCCGGGCTGGCAGATGGGAGCCTGACAACGCTGGGCGATCTGGTGCCCATCCTGGGCGGCAAGATGCAGATCGCCCTCCCGCGCGCGGCAGCGATGCTGTGTGATCGGGTGATCGGCTTCGAACTCGACCAGCGGCTGACGCCCGACACTCCAGTGTTTGCCGTTCCCATACCGCACCAGGACGTCGACATCCTGAAGATCGACGTGACAGTCCCCGTCAACCCCGCGCTCGTCGCGAGACTGGGCGACTGAAAATGATCCTCGCCCCACCTTATTCGCTCCCCGTCCGCCCCTCGGCGGCATCGATCAGGAGCGCTAATGATGAGATCGCGATGCGGTTGAACGAGGACGTCGAGACGTCGGTAACTGCAGTCAGACACCCTGCTGCTTCCTGCAAAACGCGCGCCCGAAGCTTCGATGATGACCATTGTACCTCCGTGACGAGGGACGCAATCGTCGAAGCGCTGGTCGACCTCTTCTGGAGCGACCCCAAGATCGATCGAGCACAGGTCCACGCCTGTCTCGTGCGGCATTATGAAAAGGAACTCTCCCTTGTTCATGGATGACATCAGGGGGGAGCGCCCCCATCCACTAGCTTCGGTCGGCATCGCTGCCGGAATGCTGCTCGACATCAAGGGGCGCTACGTCAAGATCGAGAAGATCCATGATAACCGCGTGCTCGAGATCATAGACCAGCTCACGATGGCACCCATTCAGATAAGGTCCGAGAAATCCGGCGAAGCGATTTCCCCGACCCTGGAGTGGTTGCGTGAACGCTACATCGCCGGCGAGGTTAGACCGGTCGAGCCCGTCGAAGTCGCGTTCAGCATAGACGGCCGGAGAGACCTGCTCGATCCCGATCGTCTGCTGGACCGCGACCCGGACGCTCGTTGGCGCCGCGGCTTAGCTGCGCGCGCCTACGAGTCCGGTGCCGTTCGGACCGACGAAGGCCTCGGCCAATGGATTGAATCCGAATTCGGGAACCATCCTGACGATCTTGGCAGGACGCCTCCCTCAGGTTCGTCTCTCAAGAGATGGATCCGGCGTTGGCTCGCGAACCGAGGCTCGGCCTGGAACATGATCTTCGTGCGGGGACGTACCCCTGGCATAAGCCAACTCGACCCCCGTGTGGCCGTTATCGCCGATGACTGCGCCATATGGTATTGGTCCACGCCCCATGAAAGCGCTCGCAATGCGTGGATCAGGGCGAGAAGGATGATCAAGGCCCACAACGCAAAGCTGGACGCCGGTGAGGAACCGCTCAAGGCCTTCTCGGAACAGACGATGCGCAACCGCATCAAGCGGCTGAAGTGCTATGATACCGTGGCCGCCAAGTTCGGCAAGAAGCACGCGGAAAGGCTGTTCAAGGGGGCGGGAGAAGCCCTGGTGGCGACTGCGCCTCTCGAGATCGTCCTCATGGACGCTACCACTCTCGAACAGGTCATTGTCTTCGACGACGACTGGCAGATGCCCGCATGCCGCGTGCGCATCGTTGCGCTCATGGATCTGGCTACCCATGCAATCGTCGGATTCCATGTCTATCCTGGCCCGGACCGGTCCGAAACCTCGATCGAAGCGGTGCTTAACGCCGTCGCAGCGCCGACTATTCCCTCGGACCTGCTCGCCCGCTATCCGATCCTCGGCTGGATCATGGGCAAACCTTCGGCCATCCTGCCCGACAACGCGAAGACCCTGATCGGACCTTCGACGCTCCCGTCCTTCGAGGAGGCGGGGATCACGGTCCTGATGCCGCCGATCGAGACGCCGACCGCCAAGGCGAAGCTGGAACGCTGGTTCGGCACGCTGAAAAGCCGCATCCGGACCCTGCCGGGCACCATCATCGATCCCAAGCGCGCCGTCGAACTCGACTACGACCCGGTGGCGGAGGCCTGCGTCACGCTCCCGCAGCTCCAACGCATTATCGACCGGTTCGTCGCGGAATACAACGCCACCCCCCAGAAGGCGTTAGACAATAGATCGCCCGCGCAAGTGTGGGAAGCTCATGCACGCAGGCAGTTCCTGCCGGTGTTGAATGACCGTACACGCCTTGCACGCATTCTCGGGAGGACCGGAACCGCACTGCTCACGCGAAACGGGATCGAGAAGTTCCGGCTACGGTGGCGCGATTCCGCCAAGGTCCGCCGGCTCCTGAGCAACTTGGCCGGGACCCAGGAAGCGCGGGAGCGTCCGAGCGGAGACCTGGTCATCGAAGTCAAGATCCGCTGGAACCCCGGCAATCTCGACACCATCCAGGTGTTCGACGAGATCGACCGAGAGTGGGTCGTTCTGCCCTCAACGAAGCCGCTCTATACCTACAACCTTAGCGAATGGGAGCACGAGGTCTATCGTCGTGCGGCCAAAAGGAGGGGTGAGGCCTTCGAAACCCAACAAGACATGCTCGAATCGCGCGCCGCCACGCTGCGCGAGATCGACGAAATGGCTCCCAAGCTCCCCTTCCGCCGCCGTGGCGAGATGGCCGCGCTCTACGTCTCCGAAAGCGTCAAGAAGCTGCGCGAGAAGCACAATGAGGCGCAGGAAGAAAACTTCCCGGCCGTCGACCAGTCCACATCCGAATGCGAAAGGTTGGACCGGGGCCTTCCGCGACCAGGCCCGGCGAGGGGTGGCGCGGACCCCACGGGCAAAGCCGCGCCCGAGCGTCCCCATGGATACTATGGCCCCGCCGAACGCGAACTTACCGATTCCGACTGGGATCTCGACGAGACGGAAGTCGACGATGACGAGATCGGACGGACGGAAGAGCCGGACGAGGAGGAACTGCCGCCGGAGGACGACCGATGAGCACGGTCCACGTCATTCCGCAGCCTGTCACCGGCCGGTTGCATCCCGTGTTCGAGGACGAGGTGGATGAGAAATGCGCCCAGGCCCTGGAGCTGCTGAAGGCCGTATACGTCCCCCACGACAAGCATCGGGCGATCCGGTCCAGGATTAACACCTTGCGACTCTCCAGCCTTTCGATCCTGCGATGCGGCGAAGCGCTGGAGGGGCGGGCTCTGGTCCAGGGTACCGGTGCGGGAAAGACGACCATCCTCAAGCTGATCGCCGACGAGAGCAACACAAGGCCGGGTCGCGAGGGGAAGGTCAATCCGCATCGGGTCCTCTATATTGAGATGAAGGTTGCCGGAACGCTCAACATGCTCTGCCGACGCATCCTCAAGAAGATCGGCGATCCGCACTGGAACGATGGCAATGCCGACGACGTGCGCGAAAGGCTCGAGATCGGTTTCGACCAGAAGGGCGTGGAACTCCTGATCGTCGATGAGGTGCAGCACTTGAAAGGGACGAGCAGGGACAAGCTGGCGATCGCGGACGAGCTCAAGGGACTTCTCGATGCCGGTATCGTTCCGATCGTATTTGCGGGTACAGAAAAAGCCAAAGGCTTCTTCGAAGACAATCTGGAACTCGCGGGCAGGCTCGGCGCGTCGCTCGACCTTGCGCCGCTGGGGACGACAACGGACGATCGGCGCAAATTCATGGAATTCTGTCGTGGCCTGGACGCTGCTATCGAGGAGGCCAGGATCTTTCCCCGGGCGCCGGGGTTCGCCGTCCGAGAAAACCTAACGGGCCTGTTCCGCGCCTCGGGCGGCCATTTCGGCAGAGTTTGCCGTGTCGTGACCGTCGCGGTTGAGCACGCGGTGCGGCGGGAGGCAGAGTTCGTCGAGCGTTACGATCTCCATTCGGCGACCGAGACTTTCGCGATCCCCAACGAATACTGCAGACATAACCCGTTCACGGCGACGCGGCAGCCATGACAGGAGACGACCACGCGGCGCGGCCACTTCTGGTCCCCACGGCTCCCTATCGCGAGGAAGGCCTGCACGGGTTGATAGCCCGCGCGACCCACAGCAACCGGCTGGGCCACGCGAAGGTCATACTCGAAGATATCGGACTCTCCCTTGCCCGCCAGGGACTCGCATCGCAGCGGATGGACGACCGGCAGGCAATCGCTCTCGCTTTGAAGATCGGCTGCGAGGCGGAAGCAATCGGCCGCATCAGGACTCAGCCGGTGCAGGGCTCCCAAGGACCGCTTCTCAGATGGGGAAGCACGGCCATCCGGAGCTCCGACCTGCTCGTAATGAAGCGTCGCGTATGCCCGGAAACGATGACGTCCCAAGACTGGCTCCCCGCACAGTGGAGCCTCAAGCATCTGCCCTATTGCGCGTATTGTTTCGCACCGCTCGTCGATCGTTGCGACACGTGCGGACTGCAGCTCGGCTGGGGGACGGCGCGAGGCGTCGCCGCATGTGCCGCATGCAAGAGGGAAGTCGAGGCGTCGAGCGCGCCCCGCCTGTCTGAAATTCACCGAGAGGATTACAGGCTTCTGTCGGATATCTCCTCGATGGACGACAACATTCGCAAGGCGGGTCTGAGCCAATTTCCCGCGCGGATCGCATCCCTCGAGCTTCATCAGTTCCTCGATCTCGCACTCGGTCTGGGTCAGGCGTTCATCCCCAACAGCGGGGGACTACGGCGGATAGCGACGAAACTTCCTTCACGCATCACCAGCTCGGCCTACTGCACCGGGGTCAGGATCCTCAAGGACTGGCCACAGGCGCTGATCGAACGCGGGGAGGCCTTCATCGCTGAAGGGAAGATGCAGGAGATGCACTTCTGGCAGACATTGACGCGTCTTCGGAATGCCGGGACGAACGGCAGCTTCGCCGGCACCTTCCTACGTTCCCAATTGCCCGGCCTGACCGATGAGCGCCGCTTATCGATTCCGGGCCTGTTCTGCGGCGTCATGGGTTCACGGGAACTGCAGAACGCTTCAGGGCTGCAGGTGCCTCAGATCCGCCGTCTGCGTGAGGACGGCGTCTTCGGCAAAGTCCATGCCACGGGAACGAAGGCGAAGAG
The DNA here is from genome assembly GCA_009995225.1 of Sphingomonadales bacterium. Lineage (GTDB taxonomy): Bacteria > Pseudomonadota > Alphaproteobacteria > Sphingomonadales > Sphingomonadaceae > Erythrobacter. Next base: position 10,593 of record JAACPW010000009.1, read on the forward strand.
CTTCCAGATCGACAGGAAGATCGGTGAAGAGGTAACGCGGCTCTTTCGCGACACGGTCTCACTACACGCCGCCGCGTACCGCATCGGCGTTCCGGTCTACTGTGTCGAGCAACTCGTATGCCTGGGCGAACTCCAAGCCGTGGATCACGCAGCCCTCATCTCTTTGAGCTCCGCTCCCCGCATCATGTCGAACAGCCTCGAAGACTTCCTGAAGAGGATCGCGAACCGCATTCCGGTCGAGCAGGACGGTCGTGATGGCTGTATATCTCTTCGGGCCGCATGTTCCGCACTGTATTGCGGGGAGAAGCCATACGCGAAATATCTCGTGATGGTGCTCGCGGGCAGCTTGGGTGCGCATCTCAGACAGGACGAGCACAAGCGTAGCGCCGCGCTGCTGTCCAGAATTCTGGTAAACTTCGCTGCCTTCGAACAGCGCCCCACCTCGCCATTCGTCTCGACCATGTATCCTTCGTTCCGGTTCAGTGACACGTACACCCAGAGGGATGCGGCGGACGTACTCAGCGTGCGAAGCATTGATGTGGCCAAGGCAACCGAGGAAGAACTGCTCGTCTCGAAAACGGGATACAAGTGTTCGCGGATCTATGAACGCAGTACGATCCGCTCGGCCGCAGAGCGCCATATGAGCAGTGCGGAACTCGCCTACAGAACGGGATGGAGGTCACGCTCGAGTGCCGCCGAATGGGCGCGATGTCATGACCTCGCCCGTGCTTCACTGGGCTGGCCGCGGCAGGATACACTCCAAGCGATTCAGAACTCGGGCGCCGCCGCACGAAGCCTCTGATCTGCGGAAGCCAACTGCTCTGAAGTTTTTTTCTGGATACTTCCTAGCGCGCTCTTCATCTTGTTCGATCTGGCCGACCCACGCACATGTCGGAATATCTCCGCAACCCTTATCTTCCTGCTGATTTTCAAGAGTTCCGGCTAATTATAAGTCATTCAGCTTCTAATCGGAAAGTGGCTTGATCATGCATGTTCCTGCACGGCAGGGGCACGAAGGAGTTGCGATCTGCACGTTAGGGGCACCGTGAGCTTGACCTGCTACAGTTGGGAAGTCCCTTTCGCCGAGGGTGGTTAGGGGCAGGTTTGTTTTTTGCTATCAAGTTCCGCCATTTATGCGGGATATAGTAGCTCTCAACGGCGCTTGTTGTTTCTGCTGGTGCCCCCAAAATTCAGCATTTCTGGGGGCACTTTTGGGGGAGTGCAGGAGCTGGTGCCCCCAAATGCCTCTCAAAGCCATGGAAATTAAAGCGTTTTCGCCATCCGATAAGCCCTATCGTAAGCCCGATGGGCAAGGCATGTATCTTGAGATTCGCCCAAGCGGTTCAAAGCTTTGGTTTCTCAAGTATCGCATAGACGGCAAGGAAAAGCGGCTTGGGCTGGGAAGTTTCCCCGATATGAGCTTGGCCGATGCCCGCACGGCGCGCGACAAGGCCCGAGCGGCAATCCAAGCGGGGCGCGATCCCCTCCATGATCGCAAGATGACAAAGATCGAACGGCGCGTGGGGGCGGGCCATACGTTCAAGTCTGTTGCCGATGATTTCATACAGACAAAGCTGGTGGCGGGCCGCAAGGCTCAAGCCACGATCGAAAAGGCGCGCTGGTATCTGTCGCACCTAGAGGCGGACATAGGCAAACGCCCGATCGCTGAAATTAAACCCGCCGAGCTGCTGGCCAGCCTCAAGAAAATAGAAAAGCGCGGGCACCACGAAACCGCAATTCGCACCCGCGCCCTCGCCAGCCGAGTGTTCCGCCACGGCGTCGCAACCGCCCGATGCGAGAACGATCCGGCGCATCTGCTTAGCGGGGCGCTAGTTACGCCTGCGGTTACTCATCGCGCGGCTATTACCACGGCGGCACCGCTTGGCGCTTTCCTGCGCGCGGTTGACGAATACACCGGCGGGCCAATCGCCAAGATCGCCATGCAGCTTGCCCCTCACGTGTTCCTGCGTCCCGGCGAGCTTCGCCAAGGGCGATGGGAAGAAATCGATTGGGATGCCTGCACATGGACGGTGCCCGCTGAGCGCACAAAACTGCGCCGCCCGCATAGTGTGCCGCTATCGCACCAAGCCATCACGCTCTTGCGCGAACTAGAGCTTCATTCGGGCGGGTTCGAACTGATGTTCCCCGGCTTGCGATCGCATCTGCGCCCGATGAGCGAAAACACCATGAACGGGGCGTATCGCCGGATGGGCTTTGGCAGCGATGTGATCTGCGCCCATGGCCTACGCTCCACCGCCTCGACACTGCTGAACGAAAGCGGGCTATGGCACGCCGACGCGATTGAGCGTGCGTTGGCCCATGGACATAGCGACGCGGTGCGGGGAATTTATGCTCGCGGCCAGCATTGGGATGAGCGCGTCAAAATGATGCAATGGTGGAGCGACTATCTCGACAAGGTGAAGATGGGCGGCGAGGTGATCCCGCTTGATCGGGCATTGAGTGTGTAAAAGTTGCAAGGATGGATTCGAATGGATCGATCCTCATTTTTTACTTCACAGATTCATTTTCGCGCTTGCGGGTCTTGCGACTCAAGCTCTTTCCACGCTTCGCGAGCAGAAAAAGCGGCTTCTCCACAGGTCAAGTGGTAACTAAGTGCTTAACAGCCCCTTGCGACCCCTTTTGTTCCGGCGCACAATTCTGGTGGTTTCCGATAGTTTCTGCCCGTCCGGGGCGATTCCATTGGTTACTGCCGTAGCGGGTGTTCCAGTGCGGCCCTCTCGAACAAGGATGAATGCATGGCAGCTCTTATCACCATCAAGAACTTTTGTGACGAATACGGCATTAGCCGTTCAACCGCTTATCGCCTGCGCGATCGCGGTGAGGTGCCTCACGTTAAGATCGGGCGCGCAACCCGCATCCGGCGTGAAGTTGCCGAGCAATGGTATCAGTCATTGGCCGAGAGCGCCGCAAATGACTGATCTGATGGCAGGAAAGCAAAGGCGCTGATAAGGCTTCCCACCTCACCAGCGCCCGAATCCGAAAGTTTCTCCTACTTTGGATACTGCTTACCTGCCAGACGATAACTGGGCCGTCTAATGCAAAATGCATACTGCCCAAAGGCCGGGGCGGCTGGTGAAATGATCCGGTCGCCCCGCAAGCCTGTCGCGCGGTTGGTGCGCCATTGTGCCCTGCCGTTCCTTTGAAACTTCAGGCGAATTGTGCCCGCTTGTGCCAGCCTTAAGCATATGTTCCGCAAGGAATTCATTGCTTTGGCAGCAACGGCCTAACCCCGCCTATTATAGGGGCAGTTTCTATTCCTCCAGCACGGCTCAAGCGGGGCGGCCCGCGCAACCGGCGTGACCGCGTGACGTGGCAGCTTGATGAGCGCCAATGCCGCAATCTGATGCGGCGCAGTTTCCAAGCTTGGGGTGCAGGCCAGCCGCTAACCCGCTTCATCACCTTGGCTTGGGGTCTGGGCGGGATCGATGCCGATAAGTCGGTGTGGGCAACCGGGCAATTCATCGACAAGGCGCGCGATTGGATGCGGCACCACGGACACGCAATGCCTTGGGTCTGGGTGCAGGAAACCGGCGATACGTTCGGCCAGCACGCGCATATTCTGCTGCACGTGCCGCCTGAGCTAAACGACCTGTTCCGCCCCATGCCGAGGCGCTGGGCGAAAGCGATCCTCCCCAGCGGCTACGTCCCTAAGACTGTCCAATTCCAGCGCTTGGCCGGTGTGAGCGCGATAGAGGCCAATCCACTGCGATATGAGGCCGCGCTGATGGGCAAGCTCCACTATATGCTGAAATGCGCTCCAGCGGCCCTAGAATCCGTCCTGGGGCTTCACGGCTGGGGCGGAAAGCCTTGGGGGCAGCTCACGCGCGTAATCGGCAAGCGGGCGGGTGTGTGGCAGCGCCGCTAGGCACGCTTGGCCGTTGCTGATGAGAGAGCATGACGCGAAGCGGCTTTGCGCGCGCCGCCCCCAGCGGCGCAGCGCAATTCCGCGAAGCGATGCGGGCAGGGCGAGCAACCTTCCAAGCCCAGCCGGGGGGGCGGTTAATTCCCTGAAAGCAGGAAAACGGAGACCGGTAGCGATCCGCCGAATGATCGCTAACCCAGTTTTTTACGCGCGCGCGCGAGGGGTCATTTCCAGCCGTTCCCCAAGGTGCCAAAACACCCAAGTTGCCTATTGATTTAGGAAAATCTTGGCGGACTGTCCGGGCCGCAGTAGCGTGCCGTTCGCATCAGAGGGGCGCACATGGATATTCCCGGTTATCTTGACGAAATCCGCACGCTCTATCGCACCGGGCAATCGACCGAACACAGTTTCCGCCCCGCGCTGGAGCGGCTGTTCGCATCGATCGATCCCGCGCTTACTGTCATCAATGAACCCCGCCGCACCGTGGATGTGGGCGCGCCCGATTTCGTTTTTCAGCGTGACGGCGTGGCGATCGGCTGGTGCGAGGCCAAGGACATTGGCAAGGACATCAAGAAATTCGCGGCGAACGATTACAGCAAGGCGCAGAAAGACCGCTACCGCAAAGGCCTGCCCAACCTGATCTATACCAACGGGCTGGATTTCGAATTCATCCGTGAGGGCGTGGCGGTGGATTTCGTCACCATTGCCGACCTGATTCCGACCATGCCCGATCGCCCCGAGGGCTTCGCAACCTTGCAAGCGCGGCTAGCCGAATTCGCGCACGTTACCCCGCTAAGCGTCACCTCATCTAAGCGGCTGGCCGAGCTAATGGCGGGCAAAGCGGTTCTGATTAAGGACATCATGGGCAACGCCCTTGTCGCCGACCTGAAGGCCCATGAAGCGGGCGAACCGGCAACCGATCTGATCGGCCAGTATGAGGCGTTCCGGGCCAATCTGATCCACGATATCACCGTGGCGGAATTCGCCGACATCTACGCCGAAACCATCGCCTACGGTCTGTTTGCCGCCCGCCTGCATGATAATACGCAAGACACCTTCAGCCGTGCCGAGGCGCTGGAGCTTCTGCCCAAGTCCAACCCGTTCCTGCGCGCCCTGTTCACTTACATCGCTGGCCCCGATCTCGATGATCGCCTGCGCCGCGTGGTGGATGATCTTTGCGCGGTGTTCCTTGCCACCAACATGGAACAGGTGCTGCGCCACTTCGGCAAGGTGACAAAGCGGCAAGACCCGTTCCTGCACTTCTATGAGGACTTCCTAGCCGAATATAACCCGGCAAAGCGCAAGGCGCGCGGCGTCTGGTATACGCCCGAACCCGTGGTCAATTTCATCGTGCGCGCGGTGGATGAGGTGCTGAAAACCGAATTCGGCCTGCCCATGGGCTTGGCCGATACCAGCCGCATCGCAATTGATTGGGATACGGGCCAGACCGGCAAGGACGGCAAGCCTGCGACCATCAGGAAAGAGGTGCACCGCGTCCAAATTCTTGACCCCGCAACCGGCACGGGCACGTTCCTTGCCGAGGTCGTCAAGCTGGTCGCTGAACGGGTGAAGGGGATCGCACCGGGGAAGTGGTCAGGATATGTCGAACAAGACTTGATCCCGCGCATCCACGGGTTCGAGCTGCTGATGGCAAGCTATGCCATGTGCCACATGAAGCTCGACATGATCCTCACTGGGCTGGAATACAAGCCGAGCGGCAACCCGCCCCGGCTGGGGGTCTACCTCACCAATTCGCTGGAGGAAGGCGAGCGGGTGGACCAGACCCTGTTCGGCCTGTCCCGCGCCATTGCCGAGGAAGCCAAGGCGGCGAGCGACATCAAGCGCCAGTCCCCGATCATGTGCGTGATCGGCAACCCGCCCTATTCCGGCGAAAGCGCCAATAAAGGCGAATGGATCATGGGCCTGATGGAGGATTACAAGCAGGAACCCGGCGGCAAGCAGCGCCTGCAAGAACGCAATCCAAAGTGGATCAATGACGATTACGTCAAATTCATCCGCTTTGCGCAGCACATGATCGACAAAACCGGGGAGGGCGTGCTGGGGTTCATCACCAATCACGGCTACCTCGACAACCCAACTTTTCGCGGGATGCGCTGGCACCTGATGAACAGCTTCGATCGGATTTACGTGCTCGACCTGCACGGCAATTCGAAAAAGAAAGAGGTCAGCCCGGACGGTTCACCCGACAGGAACGTGTTCGACATCATGCAGGGCGTGGCGATCATTATCGCGGTGAAGCGCAAGCGCGAAGGCAAGAAGCCTAAGCCCCTAGCTGAAGTGCGTCACGGCGATCTCTGGGGAGCGCGTGAGGGGAAATACAGCGTGCTTTGGGAGGGCACGGCGGGCAGCCTGATGTCAGACGTCCTGCCTCATAAGCCGCCGACCTATCCAATGGTGCAGCGTGATTATGAAGTGGAAGACGCCTATTCAAATGGCTTCTCAATTCCTGACCTCATGCCCGTTAATTCCGTTGGAATCGTAACGGCGCGCGATGCCCTTGCAGTCGACATCGAGAGGGAAGCTCTTTGGGAACGTGTGCAGGATTTCCCGCGAATGGACGCTGAAGATTTGCGGGCAAAGTATGCGCTGGGCAAGGACGTCAGGGACTGGACAGTAGCTTTTGCGAAAGCTGATGTGACTGCAAATTTTGGGCAGGGCCATTTAGTGCCGTTGGCATACCGCCCGTTTGATACTCGCTGGACATATTACACCGGCAATTCACGGGGATTCTTATGTTATCCGCGCAGCGAAGTAATGCAGCATTTGCGCGGTGTGCCAAACCTTGGCGCTGGATATACCCGAACTATTGAGGGCGATCGCAGATTTGCCGATATTCTGGTGAGCGATGTTCCAATCACTCATCACACCTTGAGCATTAAAGAGGTGAATGCAATTGCGCCCCTCTACCTCTACCCCGATGAGCAAGACCTAGATCAATCGATCCGGGTCAATCTCGACCCCAAGCTTTACGCCCAAATTCGCAAGGCGGCTGGCCTCAGTGGGCCGCTTGGCGTGCCCGATCCCGCCATGGTGGAAAGCGGCGCGTTCCGCGCCGCGACCGGCGATGCGCGCCCGGATGAGGTGAAGGTATTCGATTACATCTACGGCGTGCTGCATTGTCCCGCCTACCGCGAAACCTACGCCGAATTCCTCAAGATCGATTTCCCCCGCGTCCCCTTCCCGCCCTCGCCGCAAGTGTTCCGCACCATCAGCGAACAGGGAGAGGGCTTACGCCGCCTGCACCTGATGGAGGATGCCGCAATCGGCGCGACCCCCTACCCCTTCGATGGCCAGCCGCCCGAGGGCTTCGATAGCGTGGTGGACAAGCCCCGCTTCGAAAACGGGCGCGTCTACATCAACGGCAAGGGCGATGAGGGCCAATACTTCGATGCCGTCTCCCCGGTCGCATGGGACTTCCCGATCGGCGGATACCAGCCTGCCCAAAAATGGCTGAAAGACCGCAAGGGCCGCGCCCTGAGCTGGGACGACATCCGCCACTACCAGAAGATCATCAAAATCCTGGCCGAAACCGATCGCATCATGCGCGGGATCGAAATGCCCTTGACCGACACGGAGGATTGAATGGCGGCTGGCGGCAAACTTGTCCGGCAGGATGACAGCGGCATTTGGCTTTACCTCACGCTCGCCGCGAAGAAGGCCGGTATCGGCAAGGACGAGCTTATGCGGCGGGCGGGGGCAGGCGAACTCGCCTACCGTGACGACCTTCCCGGTAAACACTGGTGGTTTCGGGAACCCGATATCGCTGTGCTTGCAAAGGCAAAGATCGAAGCGGAATGGAACAAGGCCCCAAAGCCCAAGCGCCCGAAAACTGAGAAAGCGTTGGCTAAGGAAATCGGTGCGCGACTTGCAAAGGCAGCGCCGAGTAATGGTGGCGTCATGGCAAGCCATGCCGAACGCCTCACGCTTCCCCGAGACGAGCGAATACCCAAAGGACAGCGCTAGGCCGATTCACCTCGGCGTGTTGCTGTGCTATATCACCTCGCATGGGCGGATACGGTTCAGGACAGCGCTATGGCAGGCCAACCGCCGATGCATCGCGGCGCATCGATCTGGCATGGATGATCCGAAAGCGGCTTGCCCTTCCCGGTGCGATCCGGGGCGGTGATCTAAGCTGGACGCGCGGCGATCAACCGGCGGGCCGCATTGGCTTTACCTGCGATATGCGCGATCCTGAACAGGCAACGCTGGTGCTGCAATACACAATCACTGAAAGCAGCGAAACGCGCGACTACACCCAGCGCATCCGCCTGAGCTACACCCAGCCGCACTATGGCGGCAAACGCTGGTGGATGCATTGCCCCGTCAACGGGCAACGCGTTGGCAAGCTCTATATGCCGCCGGGTGCAGAAACCTTTGCCAGCCGCACGGTATGGCGCTTGGGCTATCAGTCGCAAAGGGTAACGCGCCGCGATGCCGTGTTCGAACGCCTGTTCCGCCTTCAGAAGAAATTGGGTTGCCCGCAAGGATGGGAAAGCCCGATTCGCCGCCCCAAGGGGATGCACCATCGCACCTATGCGCGGCTGGAGGATGAATACGAGTATCTGGACAACCTCTGCGCGGCGGAAATGATGCACGTGATCGGCCTGCTAAAAGAACGGTGCTGGTGAGAATTTTTCGGGGCACTTTCGGTTTCTGGGGGCACTTTTGGGGGCACTTTTGAAGTGGCTTTGAAAAAGAATGATTAAATTCAATCGCGTAAAGGCCTAATCCGGGTCATGTAAGCGCACCACCACCTAGTTTCGGCGCCTCATCAGGAGCGGCAACACCCCGCCATGTGCGTTTGGGGCTATTTTTGATGGCCTGTGCCATACCTCCAGCGCCTCTCTCTTCGTCATGACGCGGGTCTGAAATTTTTTTTCGAGGCACTTCGGATTGCGCAAGAGCGCGCTTTTCGGACGGGCCTGCTGCTGCGCCCTTATGAATTTCCTCAATTATCAGAGGTTGGATGGCCCGATCCCCAACACGGTCAGCGCCACAAGACGGTTGTCGGCGCGCAAAGTTGCAAACGATTGTCAGATGTCACTAACGAAAAACTAACGATCTCCTCGTAGTTTACCTGTGCCATGAACATGAAAATGCCTTTTAAACAAACTGTTGAAACTGCCTTGGTGGCCGTGGCATGTGTCAGTGTCATGATCGCTGCGCCCGTTCTGGCGAGCGGAGTAACGGCGGGGACGTTGATCAAAAACACCGCGATCGCGAGCTACGAAGAGGGCGGGGTCGAGCGCCAAGTGAATTCCAACACAATCACCGTGCGCGTTGATGAACTGATCGATGTCACGCTGACATCGCTCGATACGGGCCCAGTGGGGGCGCGTCCGGGCGATTCTGTGCTGACGTATGAATTGACCAATCAGGGCAACGGGCCTGAAGCTTATCGTATGATTGCCAACACGGTGATTGGCGGCAACGCGATCGACTTTGTTTTGCGCGCGATTGCAAACGATAGCAACGGCAACGGAATCTATGACGAAGGGGTCGATGAGATCCTCGGCCAGCCGCAAACCACGGCAATATTGGCCCCGGATCAGAGGCTGACGCTGTTTGTGCTTGTCACGGCTCCCGATGGGGTCAGCGACCAACAGGCGAGTGCCGTTACGCTTTCGGCCGAAGCGGTGACCGGGACCGGCGCACCCGGCACAGCCTTTGCGGGCGAAGGTGTCGATGGCGGGGATGCTATTGTCGGCCCTTCTGGTGGACAGGCCACGGCTCGCAGCGCGTTGATCACCGGGATCGCCAGCGTCGCGTTGGTGAAATCCGTGGTCTTGAGCGATCCCTTTGGCGGCACCAGCGCGGTGCCCGGCACAATCGCCACCTTCACCATCGAAGCGCGGGTCAGCGGGACCGGCACCATCGATAATCTCGTCGTCACCGACGCTATCCCAGAAGGTACCACTTATGCGCCCGGCACGCTGGCGCTGGATGGCGTCGGCTTGAGCGATGCCGCCGACGGGGATGCGGGGGTGGCTTCGGATACATCAGGAATTTCCGTCACGCTCGGGACGGTGGCCGCGCAAACCACGCAAAGAGTTTCGTTTAACGTCGTCGTCGAGTGAATACAAAAAATATCATAAAAACAATAATTTCAGGGGCTAACACATGAATCGGATCAACCGGCTGGCAATCGTGATTGCCGCATCCCTATCGCTTGCCACTCCGCTTGCTGCCCAAGGCGCAGGCGCGCCCGTCACGCTTACCGGTGATGTTATGGCCGAAAAGGTCGTCCTGGACGCCGACGGCAAGGAAAGCATCAAACTGGTCGAGCCGACCGCCATCATTCCGGGAGACCGGCTGGTGTTCGGCACGGATTACGCCAACACCGGGGCCGAAGTGGTGAGCAACTTTGTTGTTACCAACCCGCTGCCAGCGGCCGTTCGCCTTGCACCAGATGCCGATCCGGCACTGGTCGTGTCGGTCGATGACGGCAAGACCTTTGCCGTTTTGGCCGGGTTGAGCGTCACCGGTGCAGATGGAACCGCGCGCCCCGCCGCCCATGCCGACGTGACGCACGTCCGCTGGGTGCTGGCGCGCATCGCGCCCGGTGAAACCGGCAGGCTTACCTATCCAGCCATCATCCGCTGACCAGCGGGGGGTAACCGCCACGTCCTGCGGGCGGACATCATCACGCGGGGCACACACTCAGGACCAAAAACATGAAGACCACCAAGCAGCTGCTGGGTGCGGTGAGTGCGTTTGCGCTCGTCGCGATGTCCAGCGCGCCTGCTCTGGCCCAAGGGACCAGTGCCGGCACCACCATCCGAAATGAAGTGACCGTCAGTTACAATGTTGGCGGTGTGACCCAAAACGCCGAAACGGCGACCGATGAGTTCACGGTTGACCAGCGTGTCAACGTGAACGTCAATTTCGTCGGCAATGCGACCACCGTCAATCCTGGCCAGGACGATGCGGTGATCGCGTTCGATGTCACCAACCTGTCAAACAGCACGGTCGACCTTGATCTGGCGGCAGCGCTGCGCAACGGGACGTCTGCCAATATCAGCAATTTCCGCATCTTCCTCGATACCGATGGGGACCGGACGCTGAGCGCAGCCGAACTGCAAGCAGGCCCGGTCACTTACCTCGACGAGGTTGGTTCGGCCGCCAATGGTGTCACTGTCGCAGTCATCGTGCTGGCTGACATTGGCCTCAACGCAGAAAACACCAACACCTTCGACGTGACGCTCACCGCGAATGCCCATGCAGGCGATACGGCGGGTGCGCTGGGTGCCGAATTGGTCGAATCCGCTTCGAACACGGTCGGTATCGATACGGTGCTGTTTGACGGGCAGGGCGATACCGATGCGCCGCGTGATGGGGCGTTCTCCGACACCGGCACCTACACCGTGGCAGGCGCCGTGGTGACAGTGGCCAAGTCGAGCCGCGTTGTCAGCGATCCCGTCAACGGGAGCACCAACCCCAAGGCGATTCCGGGCGCGACGGTCGAATATTGCATCACCGTGGCCAACGCCAGCGGCGCTGCGACGGCGACCGATGTGGATGTGACCGATGACCTGCCATTCGACGTGTCGTTCGTCGACGCTTCGATTTTCGTTGATGGCGATGCGGCCTGCACCAACGGTACCAATGGCGGAACCTTCACCGCTGGCGCCGGCGCCAACGGAGCAGATCGCGTTGCTGGCGACCTGAGCAACGTCGACGGCGGCCAGACCCGCTCGCTCTACTTCCAAGTCGTGATCGACTAATCGCGATCTGGATTTAGGTCTTGTGTGTTACTCCCTCTTGGCGGCGGATCGCTGCGGCACTGATTGCAGTGCTGTTGTCGCTTGGCCTGTTCCCAGAGGGAGTAAACGCGCAAATATCCGATGCTCAGGTGGTCCGTTCGATCACCAACATCGCTGAAGCCACGTGGGACGATGACGGATCGCGGCGCCGGGTTGTCAGCAACCCTGTCCGTTTTGATGTCAGCGCCGCCACACCTAACCCGCCGACGATTTTGGTGTTTCGCCGCGCGCAAGGTGGTGGTTCGGAACTGGTCTATCGACCGCCTAGCTGCGGTGCAACGATCGCGCCGGTTCAGTTGAACCGCAATGCTGCGACGGCCAGTACGACGCCCGGATCCAACGCCGTCTCGGTCGTCAATACCGCAATCGTCCAGCCGACCGGGGAATTGCGCGGGGGCGAACCGCTCTATTTCGAAGTGACCGCCGCCGGCGCCAATCGTGACCCGCGCTTGATCGACAGCCTGACCGTGGTGCTCAGCTCCGCTGATGGCGACCGCGAAACCATGACCGTGTTTGAAACCACCTTCGATAGCGGAGTGTTCTCGGGGGTCATCAATACTTTCCGCACACCTCCGGGGTTGGTGCAGAACGATTGCCGCCTCAGCGTGGGGCCCGATTCACGCGTGACCGTGGCCGCAATGCGCGCGGACACTGACATCGTTCTGGTTCAGGCCGACATCCGCGTGCTGGTAGACCCTTTCGGCGTCGTCTTTGACAGCGAGACCGGCGAGCCGGTTGATGGCGTGCAAGTCTCACTGGTGGATGCCGCCACCGGCACGCCTGCGACGGTGTTTGCCGAGGATGGCGTTACGGCCTGGCCATCCACAATAACGACCGGCACGGCAGTAGCCTACGGTGCGGGCCGGGTCGTGCCGATGGGGCCGGGAGAGTTCTGGTTCCCTCTCACCTCGCAGGGCCGTTATCGCCTCATTGTTGAAGCGCCCGCACCTTTTGCCGCGCCGTCTGCGGCACCACGTGAGCTGCTGGCGCGCATTAACCGACCCGACGGGCGCCCCTATGTCATCCGTGAAGGATCATTCGGAGAGGCGTTCGTGCTCAACGATCCGGTGCCCTTCGAAGTCGACATTCCGGTGGACCGGCCCAGCCTCGACCTGGCGATTGCCAAGTCGGCCTCGCGCACCAATGCGGCGCCGGGCGACGCGATTTTTTACACTGTGGCGGTACGCAACGCTGATCCTGCGCGGATCAAGCGCGGCATCGTCTTGACCGACACGCCGTCGCGGTGGCTGCGGTTGCGCCGCGATACAATCCGCATCAACGGCGCAGCCGCCCCGCAGGCGGTAACGGTTTCGCCCAATGGTCGCACGCTGACCGTCGCGCTTGGTGATCTGGCTGCCGGGGCGAGCGTTCGGGTAACCTATGCCATGACCGTTCGCCCGGACGCGCAGCCGGGCCGGGCGCTCAATGAGGCAGCCGTGCGTGATGCGTTTGGGCGCCGGTCGCGCGCAAGCGCCGTGGTCGATCTTGTGCGTGACGGAATTTCTGACCGTATGACCATTATCGGCAGCATCACCGCCGGCGCTTGCACTCTCGATGAGGCTGAAAGGCGCGGAGTTGCCGGCATTCGCGTGATGCTCGAAGATGGCAGTTTCGCGATCACCGATGCCGACGGACGCTATCACCTGGAAGGCGTCGTGCCTGGCTCCCATGTGGTGCAGGTATCCCGCATGACCTTGCCTGAGGGCGCACGACTGGTCGATTGCGCGCGTTCAACCCGCAATGCAGGCAGCGCGTCTTCAAGGTTCGCGATTGGTCAGGGCGGCAGTCTGGTGGTGGCGGATTTCCATCTCGTCTTGCCCGAAGATGCAGGAATCCCTGTTGCTGCCCCGACTCTGGAAGCCATCCCTGCCGTGCCGGAAAGGTCCGCCGAGCCTGTTGCTGCTGCCATGGATTTCCTAGCACTGGGCGATGGAGAGGACGGCTTCCTTGCTCCGGCAACCGACGCCAATCCGCGCGCGCCAGCTGTGCGCGTTGCGATCCGTCATCGCCGCGGGCAGAGCGTCGAGTTGCTGGTGGATGGCAAGCCGGTCGATCCGCTCGCGTTTGATGGCACGCAGAACCCGGAGAAGGGCAAGTTTGCCGTCAGCCAGTGGCGCGGGGTGCCACTCGTCAACGATCGCACCGTGATCGAGGCGCGCATCATCAACAGCTTCGGTGAAATGACCAAGAGCTTCTCGCGCGACGTGTTCTTCACCCGCGTCCCGGCGAAGGTCGCGTTTCTGCCCGCGCAATCCAGCCTCATTGCCGATGGTCGCACCCGCCCGGTCATTGCCATCCGCGTGCTTGATCGCAACGGCCGTCCGCTGCGCGAGGGCATTTCGGGCAGCTTCACGCTCAATGCCCCTTACGAAAGCGCCGAGCAGATCGATCGCCAGCAGCTCAACCAGCTGACCGGCATGGCACCCACGGCCGCACGCTGGGTCGTGGAGGGCGAGGAAGGCGTCGCCCGGATCGAACTGGCGCCCACAATGGTCAGCGGCGCGCTGCGCCTTGCCTTCGCTTTCGATGATGGCACCATCACGCGGCGTCAGGAACTGGAAGCCTGGATCGAGCCTGGTGAGGTTGAATGGACCCTTGTGGGCCTTGTCGAGGGAACGCTTGGCGCGCGTTCAGTGGCCGATAATATGGAGCGCGCCGGGCAATTCGATAGCGATCTTGGCAATGATGCGCGGGTCGCGCTTTATGCCAAGGGCCGTGTGCTCGGCAAATATCTGCTGACCCTCGCCTATGACAGCGCCAAGCAGCGCGATGATCAGCGGGTTCTGGGCGCGATTGATCCGCAAGCCTATTACACCGTGTTCGGGGACGCGTCGGCGCGGCGCTTTGACGCCGCGAGCCGTGAAAAGCTGTATGTCCGGATCGAAACGTCAACCTTTTACGCGCTGTACGGCGATTTCCAGACCGCGTTCAACCAGACGCGGCTGGCCAATTACAATCGCACGGCAACCGGCGTGAAGGGCGAGGCGCGGGTCGGCCAGATCAAGGCGCAGGGATTCGCAGCGCAGATCGCCAGTCGCTTCCAGCGTCAGGAGATTCAAGGTCAGGGCATCTCCGGCCCCTACGACCTCGCCAGCCGCCGTATTCTCGCCAATTCGGAGCGCGTCACCATAGAGGTGCGTGATCGTTTTCGCCCGGAACTGATCCTCGGGACCCGCGAACTTACCCGCTTTGCCGATTACGATATTGATCTGCTGTCGGGCACGATCAGCTTTGCCGCCCCCGTGCTCAGCCGCGACGAGAATCTCAATCCGCAATTCATCGTTATCGAATTCGAGGCCGATGGCGCAGGCGAGGCGGAATGGAATGCCGGCGTGCGCGCTGACTGGACCAGCGACGATGGGGCGATCCGCGTCGGAGCCAGCGCGATCAGCGATGCGGGTCTGGCAGGGCGTAACGGCCAGGCACAGCGCACCGATCTGGGCGCGGTCGATCTGCTCGCCCGCGTCGGTCTCAACACCGAAATTCGCGCCGAGATTGGCGTCAGCCGCCGTGAGGGCGACACTGCGATCGGCTGGCTGGTCGAGGCCCAGCACCAGACCGGGAATCTTGACCTGCTGGCCTATGCCCGCGAGATCGAAGGCGACTACGGCATCGGCCAGCAAAACGTCGCCGAGCGCGGTCGCCGCAAGGCTGGCGTCGACGGGCGAGTGCTGCTGAGCCAGGAATTGAGTTTCATCGGCAGCCTGTGGCAGGATGAGGCGCTGACCGACGACGCTCGCCGCCGTGCTGTGCAGGGCCAATTTGTGCTGACCCGCCAGCGCACCGACCTGAGGTTCGGTATTGCGCACTTCAACGATCGGCTGGCTGATGGCGCGCGCGCGGCATCGACCGTGCTGGAAGCCGGTGCCACCCAGCGCCTGTTCGACAACAGGCTGGAGCTTTCCGTCGGGACCGCCGTTGCACTCGGCAAGGTAGAAAGCCTCGACCTGCCCGCACGGCATCGGATCGGCGCGCGCTACTCTATCACGCAGGATGTGCGGCTGGTTGGCACCTATGAAATCGCAGATGGCAAGAACCTCAATTCGCGGCAGCTGCGCGGCGGGATCGAAGTGTCGCCCTGGCAAGGGGGGCAGCTCGTCACCACGCTTGGCGAGGAAACCATTGGTGAGAATGGCAACCGCAGCTTTGCCGCGTTCGGTCTGTCGCAGACGCTTGCCATCAGCCCCACGCTGACCATCGACGCAACTATTGACGGCAATCGCACACTGCGCGGAAGCCCCGGCGCAGGCGGCGTCATCAACCCGGCGCAGCCGCCTGCCAGCGGCGGGCAACTGACCGGCGGTCTCTTGTTCGAAGATTTCACCGCCGCCACCTTCGGCGCTGCATGGCGCAAGGATCGCTGGAGCGTGGTCGCGCGCGGCGAAGTGCGCGATGGCGAGACGGCCGACCGCAAGGGCCTTGCCTTCGGCGCGATCCGTCAGCTCGGCGAAGGCAGCCTTGTCGGCTCAGGCGCGACCTGGACGCTGTCCCAAGCCGCAGGCGGTGCCAAGGCCGAAATCCTTGATGCCAGCATCGCCTTTACGCACCGCCCGTCGGCCTCACCGCTCGCCATGCTGGGGCGCCTTGAATATCGCAGCGACCAGATCACGGGCGGTGTGGCGGGCGACATCAGCGGCGGTGCCGGGGCCGGGCGCACCGCCTTGGTCGTCAACGGCAACGCGGCCTCGCGCCGTCTGGTTGCCAGCCTTTCGACCAATTTCAGCCCCCGCGGACAGGATGATGGCGCCGAGGTTCGCCGCCATGAAGTCGCCGTGTTCCTGGGCGCGCGCCACAATTTCGATCAGTTCGAAGGAACCGAATTTTCCGGCACGAGCGCGCTTGTCGGGGCAGACGGGCGGATCGGCATTGGCGAGCGTTTTGAATTTGGCGCCAGTGCTACGGTGCGCGCCAATCTGACCGACAAGGCCACCAGTTTCGCCTATGGCCCGACCCTCGGCGTGGTTCCGGCCAAGGGGATGCTTGTCACGGTGGGTTACAACATCGAAGGCTTTCGCGACGGAGATTTTGGTCCGGCCCGCAGCACGACCAAAGGCATGTTTGCCGCAGTGCGCATGAGTTTCGATGCCGACAGCCTCGGCTTCCTCGGACTGGGGCGGTAAGCGATGGCAGATGCCCTTCTCCGCCGCGTTGCTAACGCCCTGTTTACCATGATTGAATATCGCATAGGGATGATTGCCCAAAGGATTCTGCTGCGCCGTCTGTTTGCCCTGATGGTGCTTTTATGCGGATTGCTCTGGAGCCCGGCGGCTCAGGCGCAAGATTGCGGCGAAGCCACCACGCAAGGGTCCGCGCCTGCCAGCTGGCAAACCTATTGCTGGCTGAATCTTGCCAATTACAATGACGCGGCCGCTCGATCGGCAAGCGGCCAGAACCTCAGTTTCACGCTGCCGGACGGATCGCGCCTGACCTTCAATGCCCGTGTCACCGGCGGCACTGGCACGGCCTACAACGCCGTAACGTCGCCTTCATGGACGGGATCGGCGATCGGCAATGCCGCCTTCATCGGCATACCGGGCCGGCCGGTGCTGTATACAGCAGCGGCGGGCACGCGCACGATCGCTTTATCAAACATCACTGTGACCCCGCCCGCCGGGGCATCTGCGACAATCTACGCCTTCGTGGTCGCGGATGCCGAATCCAGCAATAACGGCGAAGCCTTGCGCATCGCCACCAACGGCGGAGGCTGGCAGTTGCTGGATGCCGTGTCGCCTCTCAGGGGGTCGACCTTCCCACCGATTACCGGGATCGGCACCGGAGATGTGAATATCACGGGCGCATCGGGCACCGTGGGCGCCTATATTCTTGGCAGTAACAGCCCCACCAGCGTGACGGTGGAGACCCGGGCCGGGGGCCTGCAAGGGGTGATGTTAGCGATTCGTTTTGCCACGATCCGGCTTCAGACGACGATCGCCGGCGCGCGGCTGAACGCGGCTGACCAGTTCGCTTACCAGATCGTCAATGCCACCACCGGCGCGACCGTTACGTCCGGCACCACCACCGGATCGGGCGGCGGCCCGTTCTCGACTGAACCGCTCAGCCTTTCCGCCGGCGTTCCGATTACCTTGAGAGAGGCGATGACATCCGGCAGCGTGAGCGCGCTGACGCAATACGCAACCACTCTGACCTGCGTGAATACCGCCGGGACAACCCGCGCAAGCCTGCCCAATAACCTCGCCACCACCACACTCAACATCGGCCAACTGGAGTTTGGCGAGTATCTGGTTTGCACCTTCGCCAATGGCGCACAGCCCCGGCTGCGGGTGCGCAAGCTGCTGGGGTCGGGTGGGCGTAGGTTCAACTCAGACCAGTTCACTGTGCGTATCCGCGATGGGGACATCGTGACGGCGTCTGCCACTACTTCCGGATCATCCGGAACGGTGAACCAGGGCGACACCGGGCTTGTCCAAGTCACCAGCAGCCAAGCTTACATCGTTGATGAAATCGCTGCCGGTTTGGCCAGCCTCGGCAATTATACCGCGACCATGACCTGCTCCAACGCCACCAGCGGTTCGGCAACCGCCTTGCCATCGAGCGTGGGCGGCACGATTACGCTCCAGCCCGGCGATGCGGTCACCTGTGCAATCACCAACACCCGCCGATCCACGGCCCTGCTGGTAATCGACAAGACCAGCCGAGTCATATCCGATCCCGTCAACGGCTCGGTCAATCCCAAGGCCATCCCCGGTGCCATCGTCGAATATGCGATCACCGTCCGCAATGTCGGGTCGCGCCGCGTGGACTCCAGTTCGATCATCATCGCCGATATCATGCCGACCGACATCGCCTTTGCCACGGACACACCGGTCACCTTCACCAATGGTGAGACGACGAGCGGTCTGAACACCTTCAACCCCGCGACGATGGTGCGTTTTTCCTCGGCAGCGGGCGGCCTCGCGCCTTACAACTACACGCCCACAGGGTCATTCGATGGCAGCGTGCGCGGAATCCGGATCGCGCCGACCGGCACGATGAGAGCGAGCACCGGGACAGCCCAGCCCAGCTTCACGATCCGTTTCCGAGCCAAGGTGCAGTAACGCCGCCGTGCCGGCGTGCCGCGCCTAGTTTTGCGGCATGGCGGCGAGCACCCGGTTGGGCGCCATCGGATAGGCGAACACCCGTGCGCCGCACGCGTCGTAGATGGCGTTGGCGATCGCGCCCGCGCCGCCGCACAGGCCCAACTCGCCCACGCCCTTGGCTTGAATCGGGCTTGCCGAACCATCGCGTTCCTCAAGCAACAGAACGTCCAGATCGGGCACGTCGCGGTTCACCGGCACATGATATTCCGCCAGATCGCAATTGACGAGGTGTCCGTCGTTGGGGTCGAACAGCAGCGTTTCGGTCAGCGCGTTGCCGATGCACCAGGTCATCCCGCCAAGACACTGCGACCGGGCGGTGCGCGCGTTCAGAACGCGCCCGATACCGAAGGCTCCCGTCATGCGGCGCACCCGCGTTTCGCCGGTCCAGTGATTGACGGCGACTTCGGCGAAAAAGGCGCCGTAGCTGGAAATCGCCATGTCTTCGGTGGAATCGCCCGGTTCAAAGTGGCCGGTGGCGTCGAGCGGCTTGCCGTCCAAAAGTTCGGTCAGGGCTTTTTCGCCGCCGTCCCAACGGACAAACCCGTCCTTGAGCGTCAAGCCATCGTCGGCAACCTTCAAACGTTCGGCCAGTTTTTTGCGCAGGCCTTCGCAGGCGAGGAACACCGCCGAACCGCAGGACGCCGCGCCCCAGCTGCCGCCTGAGCCCGATCCGGCCGGAAAATCTGTATCGCCAAGACGCACGTCGATATCGTCGGGCATCAGGCCCAGCATTTCGCCCGCCACCTGACCCAGAATGGCATAGGTGCCGGTGCCGATGTCGGTCATGTCGGTTTCCACCACCGCGGTCCCATCGGGCCGCAGCGTGACTCGGGCCTTGGCTTCCACCACCGCATGAACGCGTGCGGCGCTGGCCACGCCGGTGCCGATCCACCATTCGCCTTCGCGGGTGTGGCGGGGCTTGCGCGGGCGCGGTTCCCAGCCGAACGCCTTGGCGCCTTCGCGCAGGGCTTCAGCCAGCTTGCGCGAGCTGAACGGCTTGCCATTGGCCGGGTGCTTTTCCGGAATGTTGCGCAGGCGCAGTTCGACCGGGTCGATGCCGGCCTTCTCGGCCAGCATATCCATCGCCTGCTCGACAGTCTGCACGCCGACAGCCTCGCCCGGCGCCCGCACCGATCCGGCGGTCATGCGGTGGATGCGGGCGATTTCGAGTTGGAGCAGGCGGTTTTCGCCCGCATAGAGGAACTGGCTCGACTGCAGGACCGGTTCGGCAAAGCTCTCGCCCGGCAGGTTCGATACGCGCGCTTCGTGGCCAAAACCGGTCAACCGGCCTTCGTTATCGGCAGCAAGGCGGACACGTTGATGCGTCTCGGAACGGCGCATGATCGTCTGGAACACCTGCTGGCGGCTCATCACCACGCGCACGGGGCGACCCAGATGCATCGCGGCAAGCGAAGCGGCCACGGCTTCCTGGCTGATACCCAGTTTCGAACCGAACCCGCCGCCGACATAGGGCGACACCAACCGCACCTGTTCTTCCTTGAGGCCCAGCGAATCCGCCAGTTCGGCGCGGTTGAACTTCAGCATCTGGAGCGAGGCGTGGACCGTCAGGCTGTCATCTTGCCACTGCGCGATCGCTGCGTGCGGCTCCATCGCGGCAGAGGCGTGGCCTTCGGTCGTGAATTCCACGTCCACACTATGCGCGGCTTCGGCCATCGCGTGCGCCAGATCGCCGGTCCGGGTGGTTTCCTCGACCTTGGTGTCGACCTTCTCGGGGTCGACCGGCACGTCCTGAGCGCGGGTTTCGATGACAAGATGCTTGGCTGCGTCGCGCGCCTGTTCAAACGTCTCGGCCACGACCAGCGCCACCGGCTGGCCCCAATAGCAGACGGTTTGGGCCGGCTGGAACGGCGCCTCTCCCGCCGTGCCTTGCGCTGCGCGCCCGGTCAGGCGTTCGTCCGATATCACCGCCACGACGCCCGGCATGGCGAGCACGGAATCCTCGTCGATGGACAACACTTCTCCGCTCATGATCGGCACTGATACCAGCACGCCCTCAAGGCACCCCTCGACCTCGTATTCGGCGGCATAGGTGGCGGTGCCCGTGACCTTTAGCAGGCCTTCGGGACGCGTCAGCGGCGCGCCGATCACGCCTTGGGCGGTCGTGTCGAGCACATTGCGATTGTCAGGCTTGTCCTGTTTGAGATGCACGGTCATGCCTCCACCCCCGTCGCTTCGCACAGCACGGCCGCAAGGGTCCGGCGCGCCAGCGGGATCTTGAAATCGTTCTCGCCATACCCTTGCGTATCTTCGAGCAGCAGGTCGGCTGCCTTGTCGAACAGGGCGAGCGAAGGCTCCTTGCCGATCAGCAGGTCAGCAAGGCGCGGGTCGTGCCACGGCTTGTGCGCCAGGCTGCCAAAGGCCAGATCGGCGCGGGTGAAGCGGTTGTCTGCAAGGTCGATCACGGCCGCGACGGAACACAGGGCAAAGGCATAGGACGATCGTTCGCGCACCTTGCGATAGATCTGCGTGCCGCCCACCGGGGCGGGCAGGGTGACAGCGGTGATGATTTCGCCCGGCTCAAGGACATTGTCCCTTTCCGGCGTGTCGCCCGGCAGCCGGTGGAATTCGCGCACCGGCACGCTGCGGCTGGCGTTTTCACTGGCAATTTCGACCGTGGCATCAAGCGCGGCCATCGCGACGGCCATGTCGCCGGGATAGGTCGCAATACAATGGGTGCTGGCGCCCAAGACGGCGTGAATGCGCGCAATTCCGTCGATCGCGCCGCAGCCCGAACCCGGTTCGCGCTTGTTGCAGGGCTGGTCGATATTGGTGAAGTAATAGCAGCGCGTGCGCTGACACAGGTTGCCCCCGGTGGTTGCCTTGTTGCGCAGCTGCTGGGTCGCTCCGGCCAGAATGGCGCGGGCCAGCACCGGATAATCGGCCCGCACACGCGGATGCACGGCCGTATCGGTGTTGCTCACCAAGGCACCGATCCTTAAGCCATCACCTTCGGCTTCGATCGTACCAAGCGGGAGGCGGCCGATATCCACCAGCACCTGCGGTGTTTCCACCTGCAGCTTCATCAGATCGACGAGGTTGGTTCCCCCGGCCAGCGCCAGGGTATCGGACTGGGCTGTCAGCTGCGCGGCGTGGGCGAGCCGCTCGGCCCGCTGATAATCGAAGGGCCTCATGCGTGCTCTCCCGCTGCGTCGCGGATCGCCGCGACAATGTTGGCATAGGCGCCGCAGCGACACAGATTGCCGCTCATCCGTTCGCGAATTTCCTCGTCGGTCAGCGTGGGTGCCGCTTCGAGATCGGCGGTGGCATCGCTCGGCCAGCCTGCGGCCAGTTCCTGCAACATGGCGGTGGCCGAACAGATCTGGCCCGGCGTGCAATAGCCGCACTGAAAGCCGTCATGGGCCATGAAAGCCTCTTGCATCGTGCCCGGCGCGGCCATTGTGCCGAGGCCTTCGATGGTCGTCACTTCATCGCCATCATTGGTGACGGCGAGGGACAGGCAGGAATTGATCCTGATGCCATTGACGATGACGGTGCAGGCCCCGCATTGCCCGTGATCGCAGCCCTTTTTGGTGCCCGTCAGGCCTGCCTCCCGGCGGATGAAATCGAGCAGGCTTGTGCGAGGGTCCGCGGGCAGCGGGTAATCTTGCCCATTGATCGAAATGGCCATGAGGTTCCATCCTGGTCTGAGTATGCAAATCCGTCGGTCAAAGGGCTAACTATCAGCCTGCGCCGCGCACTAACTTCTATCATCTTTTTGGTGCGGCCTGCGGCGCTAGTGCACTTGGCGGTTTACGCGTTGTCGGGCGGTGGTTCAATCAAGACTTGGGGTGCGGTTTGACAGCAAGGGCGTGAAGGAGCGCGGAGCCCTTGGCCGGCCCCCACTTTTGTATCCAGCCTGCCCGCGCTAAGGGGGCAGGCATGACGCATCCCGCCCCCACCACACCCCGTCGCGTTGCCCTTGCCGGAGCGAGCGGGACGATCGGGCAGGCGGTGCAACGCGAGCTTGAAGCGCAAGGACACCTCGTCACAGTGCTGGGCCGTCCGGCCTTGGCGGATCGGGACGCGTTGACTGCGGCAATGGCTGGCGCGCGCGCGGAAGTGGTGATCTCCTGCATCGCCTCACGCTCGGGCTCCCGCAAAGATGCTCAAGAAGTTGATTACAAAACCAATCTTGTCTTGCTTGATGCGGCGAAATCCGCCGGCGCACCGCACTTTATCCTGCTGTCAGCGATCTGCGTGCAAAAGCCGCTGCTGGCCTTTCAGCATGCCAAGCTTGCGTTTGAGGCGGCGCTGGCAGCGAGCGGGATCGGCTATACGATCATTCGGCCCACGGCCTTTTTCAAGTCGCTGTCGGGGCAGGTGAAGCGGGTGAAAGCCGGCAAGCCCTTCTTGATCTTTGGTGACGGCCAGCTCACCCGTTGCAAGCCGATCAGTGATCGTGATCTAGCCCGCTTTATCATTTCGGCCATTGATAACGCTGATATGCAAGGGAAAATATTGCCAATCGGCGGTCCAGGGCCAGCCATCTCCTTGCGCGAACAGGGCGAATTGCTGTTCCAGATCGCAGACAAACCCGCCCGGTTCACAGCGATCTCGCCCAGGCTCTTCACCGCTGCGGAGCGGGGGTTGAGCGTTGGTGCGCCGCTGTCCGATTGGTTTGCCGAGAAGGCCGAATATGCCCGCATTGCGCATTATTATGCCACGGAATCGATGCTGGTGCGCGATCCGGCGACGGGCCTTTATGGGGCCGATCTCACCCCGGAATTTGGAGAGGACACGCTGGAAGACCACTACCGGAGGCTTCTGGAAGACGGCTAGCAGGGGTCTAACCGGGGCCTGACATGGGTCTAGCCGGGCTTGCCAGCATGGCGAACGCGCAAATTTCGCACGTGTGTCCCCTTAGCGGGCGATTTACAGATATAAAAATATCTTTATATGATGCCATCGCAATGGTGATCGAGGACATCTTCAAGGCGCTGGGCGATCCCACCCGGCTGCGCATCGCCCGACTGCTCGGGACGATGGAGCTGGCTGTGGGCGAATTGGCGCAGGTTTTGGGGCAAAGCCAGCCCCGTGTGTCGCGCCACGTTGGCATCCTGTGCGATGCGGGCCTGGCCGAACGCCGCCGTGAAGGCAGCTGGGTGTTTCTGCGCCAGAGCGAATCAAGTGCGCCGCTGATCGAGGCGGTGCAGAGCCTGCTCGCGCTCGCCGAAATCGACGAGCCGGCCTTTGCCGCGCTGTGCGATGCCGACCGGCGCAAACTGGCCGCAATCCGCCACGCACGCGAGGCGGCGGCAGAAACCTATTTTGCGCGCCACGCCGGGGAATGGGACGAATTGCGCGCCCTCCACAGCGCCGACGCCGATGTCGAACGCCGCCTTTCCGAGGCGCTGGCCGATGCGCCGCTGGGCGCCATGCTCGATATCGGCACCGGCACGGGCCGCATGGCGGAACTGTTCGCAGACCGGGCCGAACGCATCGTCGCGCTCGACAAGAATCTCGAAATGTTGCGTGTCGCCCGTGCCAAATTGCAGCATCTGCCGACCGCGCAGATTGAACTGGTACAGGGCGATTTTGCTGATTTGCCGTTCGCCGATGCCAGCTTCGATACTGTGCTGCTGCATCAGGTGCTCCACTTCGCCCCCGATCCTGCGCCGGTGCTGGCCGAGGCTGCGCGGGTGCTGCGCGGCGGCGGACGGATCGCCATCGTCGATTTCGCCAGCCACGATCACGAGGATCTGCGCACCCGCCACCAGCACGTGCGGCTGGGCTTTTCCGATCGCCAGATGGCTGAATTGCTGCGCAGCGCCGGTTTCATGGCGAGCCCGCCGGTCGCGCTCGACGGCGGTCCGCTCGTCGTCAAGATCTGGACGGCCAAACGCCGCGCCGCGCCCGCTTTGAAAACCCCTGCAAGCCTCACGGAAACTGTCTGATGACCCCGACTTTGAACCAGCTTCACGAATATCGCACCGCGACGGACACGCCGCTGTTTTCCGGCCTTCCGGGCGATGTTGCGGTGAGTTTCGAATTTTTCCCGCCCAAGTCGGAAAAGATGGAAGAACAGTTGTGGGATGCGGTGACGCAGTTGAAGCCGCTGGGGCCAAGCTTCGTTTCGGTCACCTACGGCGCGGGCGGCTCCACCCGTGAGCGCACCCACGCCACGGTCGCGCGGATCATTGGCGAAGCAGGCTTGCCGGCGGCCGCGCATCTGACCTGTGTGGCCGCTTCCAAGGCGGAAATTCGCGACGTGGCCGAGCAATATTGGGAAGCCGGTGTACGTCATATCGTCGCGCTGCGCGGCGATGCGGGGGAACCGGGCGCGCCCTTCACGCCGCACCCAGAAGGCTATGCCAGCGCAGCGGAACTGGTGACCGGCCTGAAAGAGATTGCCGACTTTGAAATCTCGGTTTCAGCCTATCCCGAAACGCACCCCGATGCAGAAAGCCCGCAGGCCGATATCGACAATCTGAAGCGCAAACTGGACGCCGGCGCCACCCGCGCGATCAGCCAGTTCTTCTTCTCGCCCGAAGCCTTCTTCCGGTTCCGCGATGCCTGCACTGCGACAGGGATCGATGCGCCGATCCTGCCGGGTATCCTGCCGGTCACCAACGTGGCGCAGGCGCGCAAGTTTTCGCAGGCCTGTGGGACAGAGTTTCCGGCGTGGATGGATGGATTGTTCCAGGGCCTCGACGAAAAGCCCGCCGCGCGCCAGCTGGTCGCCGCCACGGTCGCGGCAGAAATGTGCCGCCGGCTGTATGCAGGCGGCGTGCGCGATTTCCACTTCTACACCCTCAACCGCCCCGAGCTGGCCTATGCGATCTGCCATATGCTCGGCAAACGCCCCCAATCGGAGCAAGCCGCATGAGCAAGCGTGACCAACTCCTCGAAGCCGCCCGGACCCGCGTGTTGATTTCGGACGGCGCCTTTGGCACGCAGATCCAGAACCGCAAGCTGACCGAGGCGGATTATGCCGGTGATCTGGGCCTGCCTGCCGATCAGAAGGGCAACAACGACATTCTGGCGCTGACGCGGCCCGATGTGATCGGCGACATCACCCGCGCCTATCTCGATGCCGGATCGGACATCGTGTCGACCAACACCTTCTCGGCCAACCGCATCAGCCAGGCCGATTATGCCGCAGAAGGTCTGGTGGCCGATATCAACATCGCCTCGGGCCGCATCGCGCGCGCGCTGGCGGATGAATATCAGGCGAGGGATGGCCGGGTGCGCTTTGTTGCCGGCGCAATCGGGCCGACCAACAAGACGTTGTCCCTCAGCCCCGATGTCGAAGATCCCGGCTACCGCGAAATCGACTTCGATGAACTGGTTGCGGTCTACAAGGAACAGGCCGCCGCCCTGATCGAAGGCGGCTGCGACTTCATCCTGATCGAGACCGTGTTCGATACGCTCAACGCCAAGGCCGGGGTCATGGCAGTCAAGCAGCTCGAGCGCGATATGGGCTGGGACGTGCCGGTGATGATCTCGATGACGCTCACCGATCTTTCGGGCCGCAACCTGTCGGGCCACACGGTCGAAGCCTTCTGGTATGCGGTGCGCCATGCCAAGCCGGTGACCATCGGGCTAAATTGCAGCTTCGGCGCCGAGCAGCTGCGCCCGCACGTCAAGGTGCTGTCGCAGATCGCGGACACGCTGCTGATGATCTACCCCAACGCAGGCCTCCCCAATGAACTGGGCGAGTATGACGAGCAACCCGAAACCACGGCCGGGCTGGTCAAGGATTGGGCCGATCACGGGCAGGTCAACATCCTGGGCGGGTGCTGCGGTTCCTCGCCCGCGCACATTGCCGCGATTGCCGAGGCCGTGGCCAAGTCCGAGCCGCGCGTGATCCCGCACCCCGAACCAGCGATGAAGCTGGCGGGACTCGAAGCGTTCATCGCGGCCTGATCTGAACTGAAAGTTTGCAAGTGACTCAACCCACCTCCTCCGCCCGTTTCATCAATATCGGTGAGCGCACCAACGTCACCGGCTCAGCCGCGTTCAAAAAGCTGATTATGGCGGACAATTATGCCGCCGCGGTCGACGTGGCGCGCAATCAGGTCGAAAACGGCGCGCAGGTGATCGACGTCAACATGGACGAAGGGCTGCTCGACGCGGTTCACGCGATGACGACGTTCCTGAAGCTGATCGCCGCCGAGCCCGATATCGCGCGCGTGCCGGTGATGATCGATTCATCGAAGTTCCACGTGATCGAAGCGGGGCTCAAGTGCGTCAGCGGCAAGCCGATCGTCAATTCGATCAGCATGAAGGAAGGCGAGGGCCAGTTCCTCGAACACGCGCGGGTCTGCATGGATTATGGCGCGGCGGCCGTGGTCATGGCCTTTGACGAAACCGGGCAGGCCGACACCAAGGCGCGCAAGGTCGAAATTTGCAAACGCGCCTATGATCTGCTGGTGGCCGAAGGCTTCCCGCCCGAAGACATCATCTTCGATCCTAACATCTTCGCGGTGGCAACCGGGATTGAGGAACACAACAATTACGGTGTCGACTTCATTGAAGCGGTCAAGGAACTGCGCGAGCTGTGCCCGCACGCGCATTACTCCGGCGGCCTGTCGAACCTCTCCTTCTCGTTCCGCGGCAACGAACCCGTGCGCCGCGCCATGCATTCGGTGTTCCTGTATCACGCCATCCCCGCCGGGCTCGACATGGCGATCGTCAATGCCGGCCAACTCGACGTCTACGATCAGATCGACCCTGCGCTGCGCGATGCCTGCGAGGACGTGATCCTCAACCGCGACCCGGAAGCGACCGAACGCCTCATCACGCTTGCTGAAAGCTTCAAGGGCAAGTCGGTCGCCGATGAAAAGGCCGCCGAGGAATGGCGCGGCTGGGCGGTGGAAAAGCGGCTCGAACACGCGCTGGTCAAGGGCATCGACGCGCATATCGTCGACGATACCGAAATCATGCGCGCCGCGATTGCCGAGGCGGGCGGGCGGCCCATCGAAGTGATCGAAGGCCCGCTGATGGACGGCATGAACGTGGTCGGCGACCTGTTCGGCAGCGGCAAGATGTTCCTGCCACAGGTGGTGAAATCCGCGCGCGTGATGAAAAAGGCGGTCGCGCACCTCATCCCCTACATCGAGGCGGAGAAGGATTTGCTTCCCGAAGAGGAGCGCAAGGCCAAGGGCAAGATCATCATGGCGACAGTGAAGGGCGATGTGCACGACATCGGCAAGAACATCGTCGGCGTCGTGCTTCAGTGCAACGGCTACGACGTGATCGATCTGGGTGTGATGGTGCCCTGGCCGACGATCCTCGCTTCGGCCAACGACAACAAGGCCGACATGATCGGGCTGTCGGGCCTCATCACGCCGTCATTGGACGAGATGGTCACGGTGGCCGAGGAAATGCAGCGTGCGGGCATGACCATGCCGCTGCTGATCGGCGGCGCGACCACCAGCAAGGTGCACACCGCGCTGCGCATCGACCCGGCTTACGAAGGCCCGGTGATCCACGTGCTCGACGCCAGCCGCGCTGTCGGAGTGGCGTCCAAGCTGCTGTCCGACACTCAGCGCGACGGTTATGTCGCCGAGGTCGAGGATGATTACATCGCTGTGCGCGATGCCCGCGCGGGCAAGACGGTGAGCGCGCTGCTTAGTCTGGCTGACGCGCGCGCCAATGCCTTCCCCGCCGATTTCGCAGCCAAGCCGGCCGCGCCCACGCAGCCGGGGCTTCACGTGTTTCCCGACTGGAGCCTCGAGCATCTGCGCGGTTTCATCGACTGGACCCCCTTCTTCCGCGCTTGGGAACTGCACGGCAATTACCCCGCGATCCTGACTGATGAGGTGGTGGGCGAAACCGCAACCCAATTGTTCGCCGATGCCAACGCAATGCTCGACCAGATCATTGCCGAAAAGTGGCTGACCGCACGCGGCGCAGCAGGTCTGTGGCCGTGCGGGCGGGACGGGGACGACATCGTGCTCGACAACGGCGCGCGCCTGCCGATGCTGCGCCAGCAGGTGAAGAAGTCGCGGGACCGGGCGAACATGTGCCTCGCCGATTTCATCGACCCGAGCGGCGACTGGATCGGCGGCTTTGCGGTGGGCATCCACGGGATCGACTCGCACAGCGAGCGGTTCCAGGCGGACAAGGATGACTATTCGGACATTTTGCTCAAGGCGCTGGCCGACCGTTTCGCCGAAGCCTTTGCCGAGGCCCTGCATCAGCACGTCCGCACGACCCTGTGGGCCTATGCCCCGGACGAGCAGTTCACCGGCGAGGCGCTGGTCAAGGAAGAATACCGCGGTATCCGCCCCGCACCGGGCTACCCCGCGTGCCCGGATCACTCGCTGAAACCCATCCTGTTCGACCTGCTCGATGCGCCGAATACCACGGGCCTTACGCTGACCGAAAGCTTTGCCATGTGGCCGACAGCAGCGGTGAGCGGCTTTTATTTCGGGCACCCCGAAGCGCAATATTTCGGTGTCGCCCGTGTCGGACCCGATCAGGTGGCGGAATATGCCGGCCGGCGCAGCGTTGATCTGGCCACGGCAGAACGCTGGCTGCGACCCAATCTCGATTGACGGCTTCATGGTTGCCTGCGATTTCGCCCATGCGGGCGGGGCGAAACCGTCATGGCCTTCCTGCATGGGGGCAATGCAAACCGCTGTGACAGTCCGTGCAAAAACATTGGCCTGGGGCTTGCAATCATGCAGGCACACCAAGGCATGATCGCTGATCACGGCACGATGGGCCGCATGGCCTTACCGGCCGGACGGTTGGTGTGGATGGGCGGACTGGTGCTGCTCGTCGCCTACATCGTGCTCGCATCAACAGTGTCGGCGGATCCCCGCCTGCTTGCAAAACTGTGGTTTCTCCCGGGCGTGGGCGTGGCGGGGGCGATCATCGCCAATACCTCGGGCACCGGGGGCGGAGTGGTGTTTGTCCCGGTGTTCAATGCCTTGCGCGAATTGGATGTTATGACCGTTGCCCCGCTGGGTGTTGTGGGCGTTTCCATGGCCATCCAGAGCTTCGGCATGACAATGGGCAGTCTGCGCTGGACGGATCGCCTGCTGCATCAGCCAGCGCCTGGCCCGCTCGAGGCGCAGGTGCGGCTCAAGGACTTTGCCATCGTGGTGCTGGCGGTGCTGGCGCTGTCGCTGCCCGCGATGCTTGCCACCCAAAGGCTGACCGCCTTCGATCAGCGGGACGTGCTGTTCGCCTACAAGGGCTTCTCGATCCTGCTGGGCACCGCGCTGATCGCGGCGACGTGGACCTTCAACGCGGCCCGGCCCGAACGCACGCAGCTGGCGCGGATCGACCTCATCGTGCTGCTGGCCTTGGCGGTCCCCGGCGGGATGATCACTGCACTGTTTTCCGTCGGGATGGGCGAGCTGGTCGCGCTTTACCTGTTCATCCGGCACTATCCTGTTCTTCTGTGCACAGGCGCGGCCTGCGTGATTTCGGCTGTGAGCTGCATCGCAGGCATGGTGTGGCATATCGAGGCGGGAACCATCGTCTGGGAGGTCGTATTGCTGGCCGGCCCAGCCGCAGTTTTGGGCGGCTTTCTGGCCCGCCCGATCGCGCTGTGGCTGGGGCCCAAGCGGCTGAAGACCGTCGATGGCAGCTGGATTGTGCTCTCTGCGCTCTATTTGCTGTGGCTGAACGCAAAATAACCTAGCGTGGCCCGATTGACGCGGTGCAGCAATTCGCGCATCGCGATGCCGTCTTCCACCGCAGAAGCGATTCTGTGGCGGGCAGGCGAGCGGGAGAGCCCGATGCGCCCCTTCGCGGGGGAGCAAAGGCGCCGAAGGAGCAACCGCCCCGGAAACTCTCAGGCCAACGGACCGCTCGGCTGCGTGACACTCTGGAAAGCGTCCCGGATCCGTCCGGGGCCACCGAAGGGGAGGTGCAGGGCCGCATTGGCATTGCACCGAAGCTCTCAGGTCCACCCGACAGAGGGGGCAGTATCGTGGCGGTGCGCATGCGCATCGTCGGACTGCCGTTTCTGCTTGCCGGGTGCCCCTGATGACCGACCACGACACTGCCGAAGACCAACTCGAAGACCTGCCGCTGGACGCGTTGCCGCTCGATGCGTGGCATCGCGCGCGCGGGGCGCGGATGGTGCCATTTGCGGGCTACGAGATGCCGATCCAGTATGCCGGTCCGTTTGGGGGGATCGTCGCCGAGCACAAATGGACGCGCGAGCAGGCGGGCCTTTTCGATGTTTCGCACATGGGGCAGCTCCATATCACCGGCGAAGGCGCCGAGGCTGCGCTTGAAGCGGTCCTTCCGATAGACCTTGCGACACTCAAGCACGGCAACCCGCGCTACTCGCTGCTTCTCGACGAAAATGGCGGCGTGCTGGATGATCTGATGGTCACGCGCTGGAATGACGGCTTCTACCTCGTGGTCAACGGCGCGACCAAGTGGGACGATATCGCCCACCTGCGCGAACATCTGCCGGATGAAGTGACGATCAGTCATATGGACGAGCACGCGTTGCTGGCGCTGCAAGGGCCGAAAGCTTTCGCGGCGCTTGATCGGCTCGTTATCGGCGACACGCCGCTTGGCGCACTGACCTTCATGAAGGGGGCGACCTTCACTTTTACGCACACCGGCACAGACGCCTGGGTCAGCCGTTCAGGCTATACCGGAGAGGACGGGTTCGAAATCTCGCTCCCCGCAGACGCCGCCGCCGAAGTGGCCGACCTGCTCTGCGCCGAGCCGGAGGTGAAGCCCATCGGCCTTGGCGCGCGCGATTCGCTGCGGCTGGAGGCGGGCTTGCCCCTTTACGGCCATGACATGAGCCCCGAAACATCGCCCATCGAAGCAGGGCTGATCTTCGGCATCAACAAGCGCCGCCGGACGGAAGGCGGTTTCCCCGGTGCGGAACGGATCATCCGTGAAATCAACGAAGGCACGCAGCGCAAGTGGGTCGGCCTCAGGATCGAAGGACGCCTGCCTGCGCGCGAAGGCGCCGAGGTGTTCAGCGGCAGTGACCATATCGGCACCGTCACCAGCGGTGGCTTTTCGCCCAGCCTGGGCGCGCCGATTGCGATGGCCTATGTCGCCAGCACCCATGCCGCGCCCGGCACCGCGCTTGAAGTGGAAGTGCGGGGCAAGCGCCTCGCCGCCATCGTTTCGCCCACGCCTTTCGTACCCCACCGCTACTACCGAGGGAGCTGACCCATGCGCTATTTCACTGACGAACATGAATGGATCGATGTTGAGGGCGATGTCGCGACGGTCGGGATCACCGATTACGCACAGGGCCAGCTGGGCGACATCGTCTTCGTCGAACTCCCCGCTGTCGGCTCCGCAGTCGAAAAGGGCAAGGACGCCGCCGTGGTCGAAAGCGTCAAGGCCGCGTCCGATGTTTACGCGCCGATCACCGGCGAAGTGACCGAAACCAACGGCGCCCTCGAAGAAGACCCCGCACTGGTCAATTCGGCCCCCGAAGGCGAGGGATGGTTCTTCAAGATGACCATCGCCGATGCAGGGCAGCTTGAAGGCCTGATGGATGAAGCCGCCTACAAGGACTTCGTCGCCGGCCTGTGACACAAGCCGCGGCCTTTCCCGCGCGCCTGATGGTGGCCACTCCGCTCTATGGCGGGGCTGAGGCTGACTATCTGCGCGCCGTGGTCGGGCTGACGGGCGCAGCGGAGCGGGCAGGGGTTGCGTGCCGCTTCGCGTGGCTCAGCAACAATGCCTCGATCAGCCGTGCACGCAACGTGCTGTGTGCAGCCTTCCTGCAATCGGATGCGACGCATCTGATGTTCGTGGACGGCGATATCGGCTTTGCGCCCGAAGATGTGCTGAATTGCCTGGCACGGATGCAGGCCGATGCGGCACTTGCCGTGATCGGCGCGCCGTGCCCCAAGCGGCAGGTCAACTGGAACCTTGTCGCTTCGGCAGCGGCAAGGGGGCTGGCCGATGACAACCCTGCGGCGCTGGAGCGGTTTTCGGGCGTGTTTGCGCTCGACCTGCTTGATGCAGGTGGCGAGTTCCGGCTCGACCAGCCGATTGAGCTTGCGCGCGTGGGCACCGGCCTGATGATCGTGCGCCGTGACGTGATCGAAAGCCTGTGCGCTCGTTATCCGGAACTGCGATACAAGCCCGATGCGATCGACCGGGAAAGCGGGCTGTCGGGCGAGGACATCAATGCGCTGTTCCAGCCGATGATCGATCCGGAAAGCGGCCACCTCATGTCCGACGATTATGCCTTCTGCCGTCGGGTGCGCGATGCGGGTCATCGCATCTGGCTCGCCCCCTGGATGCGTACCACCCATACTGGCCCTGCACGATTTGCAGGCGCCCTTGCCGATCTCGCCGCGCTCAGCACGGCGCCTGCCTGACCTTTTCACCCCCAGCCACGGAAAAGACCTCTCCCATGCGCTACCTTCCTCTCACCGACACCGACCGGCAGGATATGCTGGCAAAAATCGGCGCTGCGAGCGTCGACGATCTGTTCGTCGATGTGCCCGAAGTGGCCCGCCTCGACGGCCCCATCCACGGCCTGCCCATGCACGCAAGCGAAATGGCGGTCGAACGCCATATGAAGAAGCTGGCGGCGAAGAACCTGGTGGCAGGCGATGTGCCCTTCTTCCTGGGTGCAGGCGCTTACCGGCACCATGTACCCGCCAGCGTCGATACCGTCATCCAGCGCGGTGAGTTTCTGACGGCCTATACGCCCTATCAGCCGGAAATCGCGCAAGGCACGCTGCAGGTCTTGTTCGAGTTCCAGACGCAGGTTGCGCGCCTTTATGGCTGCGCGGTGGCCAACGCTTCGCTGTATGACGGCTCCACCGCGTGCTGGGAAGCGGTCGCGATGGCGACCCGCGTGACCAAGCGTAGCCGCGCCGTGCTGTCGGGCGCACTGCACCCCCATTATGCGCACGTGGTCAAAACCATGGCGCACTTCACCGGTGATACCATTGCCGATGCGCAGCCCGCGATCACCGCCGAGCCTGATCTGGAAGGCCTGATGGCGCGGATCGACGACGACACCGCCTGTGTCGTGGTGCAATATCCGGACATTCTGGGCCGCATCAGCGATCTGACCCCAGTGGCTGAAGCCGCCCATGCCAAGGGTGCGCTGCTGGTGGTGGTCAACACCGAGCCTGTGGCGCTGGGCGCGATCAAGAGCCCCGGCGAAATGGGGGCGGATATCGTGGTGGGCGAAGGGCAATCCCTGGGCGTGGGCCTGCAATTTGGTGGACCTTACCTCGGCCTGTTCGCCGTGCGCGACCCCAAGCACGTGCGCCAGATGCCGGGGCGCCTGTGCGGCGAGACGACGGATGCGGAAGGCAAGCGCGGTTTCGTGCTGACGCTGTCCACCCGCGAACAGCATATCCGCCGCGAAAAGGCGACCAGCAACATCTGCACGAATTCGGGGCTCTGCGCGCTGGCCTTCACCGTCCACATGACGCTGCTGGGCGAGCGCGGGTTGCGCGAACTCGCTGCTGAAAACCACCGCCTCGCCTGCCTGGCCGCCGACCGGCTGGCGCGCGTGCCTGGCATAAAGGTGCTCAACACAGCCTTCTTCAACGAGTTCACTGTGATGCTGGACGGCAAGCCCGCGCGCGAAATCGTGCGCGATCTGGCGGACCGCGGCGTGCTGGGCGGCGTGTCGCTCGGCCGGCTCTATCCCGGTGTCGAGGCGCTGGAGCACGCGTTGCTGGTCGCCGTGACCGAAACCACCACCGAAGACGATATCGAGCGCCTCGCGACCGAGCTGGAAGCCAGCATCGCCGCCAGTTTTCAGGAGACCGTGTGATGAACGCCCCCAACAAATCCGGCTGGAAGCCTGCCATGGAACTCTCCGAAGACGGCATGCACAACGGCCCCGCCACCACCACTGGCAACCGTGCCCTGATGCTCGAAGAGCCGTTGCTGTTCGAAATCGGCCGCGCCGACGTGACCGGTGTCGATCTGCCACCGGTTGATACCGACGCGCCGACCCGTCTGGGCGGGCTTGGCCGTGCGGAGCCGATCGGCCTTGTCGGCCTGACCGAGCCTGAGACGGTGCGTCACTACACACGCCTCAGCCGCCAGAATTACGGGATTGATCTGGGCTTCTTCCCGCTCGGCAGTTGCACCATGAAGCACAACCCGCGCCTCAACGAGAAGATGGCGCGTTTGCCGGGCTTCGCCGACATCCACCCGCTTGCCCCGCAATCGACGGTGCAGGGCGCGCTGGAGGTGGTGCATCAGCTGGGTTACTGGCTGTGCACCCTGACCGGAATGCCGGCGGTGGCGATGAGCCCCAAGGCCGGCGCGCATGGGGAGCTGTGCGGCATCCTCGCGATACGCGCTGCGCACGAAGCCCGCGGTGATGCGCGCGAAGTGGTGCTGGTGCCCGAAAGCGCCCACGGCACCAACCCTGCCACCGCCGCCTTCGCAGGCTACCGCGTGGAAGACATTCCCGCGACGCCTGAAGGCCGTGTGGATGTTGCCGCGTTGAAGGACCGCCTCGGCCCGGACGTGGCGGCGGTGATGATCACCAACCCCAATACTTGCGGCCTGTTTGAAAAGGATTTCCGCGAAATCGCCGACGCCGTTCATGCAGCAGGGGGTTATGTCTATTGCGACGGAGCGAACTTCAACGCCATCGTCGGCAAGGTGCGTCCGGGCGATCTTGGCGTCGATGCCATGCACATCAACCTGCACAAGACCTTCTCTACGCCGCATGGCGGCGGCGGGCCGGGTTCGGGGCCGGTGGTGCTGTCGGAGGCCCTCGCGCCTTATGCGCCGCTGCCTTTCGTGCGGCAGGATGCTGAAGGCAGCTTCTACCTCGTCGAGGAAGAGAACCGCGAAGAACGCGGCCCGACTTTCGGCCGCATGACCGCGTTCCACGGGCAGATGGGCATGTTCACCCGCGCGCTCACCTACATGCTCAGCCACGGCGCCGATGGCCTCAAGCAGGTGGCCGAGGATGCGGTGCTCAACGCCAATTACATCCTGCGCTCGATGGAAGACATCCTCCACGCGCCCTTCGCCGCGAGTGGCCCGTGCATGCACGAGGCGCTGTTCGGGGATAAGGACTTCACCGAGGGGCTGACCACGCTGGATGTCGCCAAGGGCCTGATCGACGAAGGCTATCACCCGATGACGGTCTATTTCCCGCTGGTGGTACACGGCGCGATGCTGGTCGAGCCGACCGAGACCGAAAGCAAGGCTGCGATCGACCAGTTCATCACCGCCTTCCGTGCCGTAGTGACGCGGGCGCTGGACGGGGACGAGGCGCTTAAAGCAGCACCTTACTATGCCCCACGGCGCCGACTGGATGAAACCGGCGCGGCGCGGAAACCCAAGCTGGCTTACGAAGGGTAAGCGGACCCGGTTTCAGCTTATGATTTGGGAGGGGCGGGCCGTTGGTCCGCCCCTTCGTCTTCCGGCACCACCACGATCCTGAACTGCTTGAGGTTCATGATCGCCAGATAGAAGCCGACCACGGTCAGCACGCTCGACCCCAGCACCGCAAAGCCCGCTCCCTGCGCGCCCTTCCAGCCGATCGCCGCTTCCAGCATCACCAGCGCAAGGACGGTGGGGAACAGGCGCACCAGGAAGGCCACATGCGCCTTGCCCGCGGATACCAGCAGCGATTCGAGGCTCGCCCCCACCAGTTCGACCGCACCGGCGATGCTGAGGATGATCATCGCCCAGTAAAAGCCGGTGAACTGCTCGCCCGCGATCAGGGCAATGCCCGGACGGCCGAGCAGGATCGCTGTGATCACGGCGGTCACCCCCGCCATCGCGGCAATGTTGGCCATGCGCCGCGCGATGTCGACCGCGCCATCACGCGACTGCACCAGTTCGGGCAGGATCGCCTTGGAGATCGTCTGCGCCAGCGCGATCAGCGCCACGCCCAACTGGTTGGCGATGCGAAAACCGCCTGCCAGATAAGCCCCGCCAAAGGTGCCGACCAGCAGGATCATCACCTGTTTGCCCGCCACCGCAAGGCTGCCCGACATATTGGTGGACAGCACAAACTTCCATGCGTCCTTGTGCCGTGAAGGGATGGTGCGCAGGCTGATCGATGATAGCGGCACCGGTTGCACCCGCGCGGCGACGATCCACAGCGCAATGGCCGTGCCCACTTCGGACAGGGCAAAGGCGAGGATGAAGCCGGTGACATCGGGCATCAGCCACCACGCCAGCACTGCGCCGGTCGCGCGGATCACCGGCTGCACCGCTTCAGCCCCTGCCGCTCTGCCATACTCCGAATGCAGCCGCAGCATCCCCGTGGGCGTGGTGCGGATCGTCAGCAATGATATCACGCAATATCCGAAGGTCAGCCACATCAATTCGGTCGGCACATCGAGCCACAGGGGCGCGGTCAGCACCAGTACGGCCGATGCGAGCGTGCCGACCGCCATCGACACCCCGTCAAGCGCCACGGCAAACCCCGTCGCTTCTCGTGCGCGCGCCAGATCGATGCCGGGATTGTCGGGATCGGCCCCCCAGCGAACAATGAACTGCCAGGTCTGGAAGCTGGAAAAGCCGGTGATCGCCTGACCCAGCGCGATGATCAATGCGAAATGGCCGAAGCCGACCGTGCCCAGCGTGCGCGCGGCGATGGCGAGGTACACAAGGCTGAGCACCGCGTTGAACCCGCGCCCGCCCAGCAGCCAGCCCATGTTGGCGAAAACCTGCTTCACGTCACCAATCCAATGCGTCGCCCCGTGCCTGACGCGGGGCCAGGCTTTTCTTCGCGGCCAATTCGATGTTCGATATCGAGGTTCACCCAGTGATCCGGTGGCGACCACCATCCTGCATCCAGCCCACGCGACAGAAAGGAAGCCGCGCCCCGTGTCAAGCACGGGGCCACGCGTGTCATGGTTGTTCTGCGTCGCTCACCCCATCGTCGGGATCACGAAAGCGTTGCTGCCATCCCCGCCGCCATCGGGCCAGCGCTGGGTCACCTTCTTGTTCTTGGTCCAGAACCGCAGGCCCTCGGTGCCGTACTGGTCGATATCGCCGAAGCCTGACCGCTTCCATCCGCCGAAGCTGTGATAGGCGACCGGCACCGGGATTGGCACATTGATCCCCACCATCCCGACATTGACCCGCGCGGCAAATTCGCGCGCGGCGTGGCCGTTGCGGGTGAAGATCGCGACGCCGTTGCCATACTGGTGCTCGCTGGGCAGGCGCACGGCTTCCTCGAAGTCTTTGGCGCGCACGATCTGAAGCACGGGGCCGAAGATTTCCTCCTTGTAAGAGCTCATCTCGGTCGTGACATGGTCGATCAGCGTCGGGCCGACGAAGAAGCCTTTCTCGTGGCCTTGCAGGCTGAACCCGCGTCCGTCGACGACGATTTCGGCGCCTTCGGCCTCGGCGGTGTCGATCCACTGTTCGATCCGCGCCTTGTGTTCGGGCGTGACAACAGGGCCGTAATCGGCATCGGGGTCATTGGAGACGCCGATGCGCAAGGCCGCAATCGACTTGAGCAGCTTTTCCTTGAGGCGCTCTGCCGTTTCCTCGCCCACCGGGACGACCACGGGCAGCGCCATGCAACGCTCACCCGCCGAACCAAAGGCCGCGCCGGTGAGGTCGTTCACCACCTGGTCCAGGTCGGCGTCGGGCAATACGATCCCGTGGTTTTTCGCCCCGCCAAAGGCCTGCACCCGCTTGTTGTTGGCACTGCCGCGGCTGTAGATATATTGCGCGATGTCCGAGCTTCCGACGAAGCTGATCGCGGCGATATCGGGATGGTCGAGTATCGCATCGACCATTTCCTTGTCACCGTGGACAACCTGCAACAGCCCTTCGGGTGCGCCCGCTTCAAGAAACAGTTCGGCAAGGCGCATCGGTACGGAAGGATCGCGTTCCGAAGGCTTTAGGATGAAGGCGTTGCCCGCCGCACACGCCATGCCGAACATCCACATCGGGATCATCGCGGGGAAGTTGAACGGGGTGATGCCCGCCCCGATGCCGAGCGGCTGGCGCATCGAATAGACATCGATGCCCGGCCCTGCGCCATGGGTATACTCGCCCTTCATCACCTGCGGGATGCCGCAGGCATATTCGATCACTTCGAGCCCGCGCTGCACATCGCCGCGCGCGTCGGGCACGGTCTTGCCATGCTCGGACGAAAGCATTTCGGCCAGCGACTGCATGTTCGCTTCGACCAGCGCCTTGAAGGCGAACATCACGCGCGCGCGGCGCTGCGGATTGGTGGCGGCCCATTCGGGCTGAACGCGGCGGGCCGCAGCCACGGCCTGTTCCAGCAGCGCAGCGTCGCCAAGCGCCACTTCGGCCTGCACTTCGCCGGTCGATGGGTTCCAGATTTGATGTTTGCGCGTGGGCGCAGGGCTGTCGCCGACGATGAAGTGGTCGATCTGACGCATGGGAATAATGTCTCCTGTCTGTGCCGCCCCAATGCCCCCCGCGCGGGCCTCATGCAACCCTTGCGGCTCCCCTCAAAAATGCTGGCATCCGCGGATGCGGCAGGGCACGGTGTGCTTGCGACGAGATGGACAAGGGACGGATGATGGGCAGTGGTAAGGGTTGGGTGGTGCGGATGGTTCTGATCACGGTAGTCGCTACGGCTTGCGCGATGATCGGGGCTTCGTTGGTAGCGCAGGACCAATCAGCCGCAGCTGACACCATCCTTGTTCCCGAAAGCCTTGAACTGGCCGCCACCGGATACACCTTTACCGAAGGCCCAGCATGGGACGGGGCGCGCCTGATTTTCAGCGATATTCCGGGTAATACTGTTTATGTCATGACCCCCGGCGATGCTGCGCCGCAGGTGCTCTACGCTCCCAGCGCGAATGCCAATGGTCACACCTTCGATCTGCAAGGCCGGCTGATCAACGCCGAACACGGCAGCGGCGCTATCACCCGCTGGACGCCGGAAGGTGGCCGGCAGGTGATCGTGGACACCTTTAAGGATAAGCGACTCAACAGCCCCAATGATGTCGTGGTGCGCAGCGACGGGCTGATCCTGTTTACCGACCCGCCTTACGGCTTGGGCGAGCGGACAAGCGAGGTGGGGTTTTCCGGAGTCTTTGCCTTCGACGAGGCGATCGGACGCATGGTGTTGATCGATGATGCGCTGTCCCGCCCCAACGGCCTTGCTTTCTCGCCGGACGAGCGCGTGCTTTATGTCGGGGACACGGCCACACAAACGCTGTGGGCCTATGACATCGCGGAAGACGGTGCGGCATCGGGCAAGCGTCTGGTCGTCGATGTAACGGATGACAGCAAGCCGGGACGGGTCGATGGGGTGCGGGTGGACACACAAGGCAGGGTCTATCTGACCTGTCCGGGCGGGCTGTGCGTTGTCGATCCGGTCAGGCGCGCGGTTGTGGCGCGGATGAAAACGCCCAAGCGCGCCACCAATCTTGCGTGGGGCGGGTCTGACTTGTCGGAGCTTTACGTCACCGCCCTGACAGATGTGTATCGTGTCAGAACGCGCGCGCGCGGGATCGGATCGTCAAGCCGCTAATCCGACGCGATCAGCGTGATCTCCGTCTGTCGCCCGTCAATGTAGCGCACGGTTTCGCCGTCGAAGAAAGCGTCTTCCTCGGTGCGGAAATCGACTCGCTGCCCGCCCCATTCGGGCACGTTCGCATAGGACGTCAGCTCGATCGACCAAGCCGTGTTCGCGCGGATCGGGCCTTCGCCGCGAGGGTCCGGGTTCTGGTTGTCCCAGAAACCGATGCTTGGCCCCGCGCCGTGGCCGTGGTGGCCGATGGGGTGGGTGTAGATCGACGGATCAAGGCCCGCAGCAATGGCATCGGCGCGCGCCTGCGCCAGAGCGTCGTTGCCGCTCCGGCCGACCTTGAAGGCGCGGGTCAGGTAATCCTGCACCCTGTTGCTGTTTGCCAGCCCCGCGCGCAGACCTGCGGGAGCCTCGGTCTCGCCCGGCTTGAGCACATAGGCGAGGTGCTGGGTATCGGTGTTGAGCCGCAGATACGTGATGCCGAAATCGGTCCACAGCAGATCGCCCGGCTGGATCACTGTGTCGCCGTCGATCATGCCTTTCGCACCTTCGCGCTGGATCGCAACCGAGGGGTGGAACCACGGGTCAAGGCCCAGCGCCATCAGCCGGTCACGATACCACCATTGCACCTGCTGCGCCGTGGTCACGCCAGGGGTGATGACAGCCCGCGAAAAAGCCTCGGCGATCACGGCGTGCGCGGTGCGGACGATGGTGGGGTAAAGCGCCATCTCAGCCGGGGTGCGGGTTTCGAGCCAGCGGATCGCCAGCCCCTCGCCACTGGTGACGCGGTCATGCAAGGCGGCGGGCAGCTTCGCCATGAAGCGGTCATACTGGCTGAGCGTCATCCCGTCGGCAAACTGGGTGAGATCGGAGGAATTGATCGCGATCTTCTGCGGATCACGCGCCGCAATCAGATCCGCCACCGCTTGCCATTGATCGGGCTGGGTATCGGGATCCCATGTTGGCGCAAACAGCCCGCCAAGGCCGTAGCGGCTGACGGTCAGGCGCTCGACCGGCTTGCCATCGCCCGGATCGTGAAACACCAGAATGGTGCGGCGGCGGGCGTGCATGTTTTCGGCATCGAGCATGGTGGCAACCACCGGATCTTCAAAATATTCGCGCGCGACCAGCAGCCACAGGTCGATCCCTTCTTCGCGCATGATCTGCGGGATCAGCGTTTCGAGCCGCTCGGCCAGGATGCGGTTTTCGAGGGTGGCACGGTCACGCGGGTTGAGGATTGCGGGCAATTGCGGCGCAGCTTCCTCGGTCTGGCTGAATGTCCGCGGCGCCTGCGCATGGGCGAGCGCGGGGACGGATGCGGTCGCTATCAGGCCTGCGATTGCGCCCAGGAAAATGAAGTGCCGCGCGACCATGCCCCTGCCCCTTTATGTTGCTGCATCGTTCTGGCGAAGGCGCGGGGCGGGATCAAGCGATTGCGCGATCAATTCCTGGTGTGTCGGCGCTTGCGGTTTGCGGTGGGCCGGGGCTAACACCTGCGGCATGAACCATCCGTCCGCCGCGCCACGCCTGCACGCCCTGGTGGCCAAGAGCGGTATCGTGACCGAAATCCCCCCGCAAGATGTGGCGGCTTATGCCGGGCAGGGGTTCGTATGGCTTCATGCCGAAAGCGCAGCGCAGGCCAGCCTCGCCGATCTGCCCGGTTATGTCCCGCCGTTGGCCGCCAACGCGTTGCTGGCGCACGAAACCCGCCCGCGCTGCGACGAGGTGGACGAGGCCGCGCTCATCAACCTGCGCGGGACGGCGGCGGACACGATGCAGGATAGTGACGGGCTGGTGTCGATCCGGGTGTGGGTTGAAGGCAAACGTGTCACATCGGTCAGCCGCCACCGCCTTGCCGCGCTGCACAAGGTCGAAGCGGCGATGCGCGCTGGGCGCCTGATGGACGGAGGCGATTTCGTGGCCGCGCTGGCGCAGGCGATTTCGACCGAACTCGATCCTCAGGTGGCGCAGCTGGGCGATAGCCTTGATGATTGCGAAGGGATGATCGACAGCGGTGATATCTACGCGTTGCGACGCAAGATTGCCGCGTTGCGCAGCCAGGCGATTGTGCTGCGGCGGTTTGTCGCGCCCGATCGCGATGCGCTGGGCGCCATGGCGCAGTTGGCATTTGACTGGATCAGCAAGGAAGACCGGATGCACCTGCGCGAAGCGGCGGACCGCTTTGCCCGCATGGCCGAGGAACTGGAGGCGGTGCGCGAACGTGCGGCGCTGCTGCACGAACAATTGACCGATCTGCGCGCCGAAAAGATCGATCAGCGCAGCCTCGCGATCGCCGTGACCGCGTTTATCTTTCTGCCGTTGACCTTTGTGACAGGGCTGCTTGGCATGAATGTTGACGGGATTCCCTTTGCCAACCACGCTTGGGCATTCTGGGGCGTGGTGGGTTTTTGCCTGCTGATCAGCGCCATCGTGATGGGCTGGTTTGCGCGGCGGCAGTGGCTTGAGGATTGATTGACGGCAAGGAATGGGGCAGCGATCTGGTGTTGACCAGCCGCAGGTAATCGTGGCAACGCCGGCGATAGTGAGCACGAGGCCCGATTTTCGGCCGCTGTGCGGGTGTAGCTCAATGGTAGAGCAGCAGCTTCCCAAGCTGACGACGAGGGTTCGATTCCCTTCACCCGCTCCACCTTCAGTGTAAAGAGGAACGTGCAGCAGGAACGCTAACCCCCTCGGCTTAAGGGCGCAGTTTGCCACCTTTGGTTGTCAGGGCGACTGAGTATTGATCCCGATTCCATAATACGAAGCGCCAGTCGGCGCTTGGTTTTGGGCCCAGAAAATTTGCCGCGCTGTGCATGGCTCCAGCGGATCGCTCAGCAAGAAACCCTGCATGTGCGTGCAGCCATGCCCGGCGACAAAGGCAACTTGCGCCAGGTTCTCCACCCCCTCGGCAGCAACCTCGATGCCCAGGCTTTCGCCCAATTGACATATCGCCCGCACGATCGAGGCGCTGCTTGGATCTTCCGGCAGCCGCGCAATGAAGCTGCGGTCGATCTTGATCCGGTCAATCGGGAACCGGTGAAGATAGCTGAGCGAGGAATAGCCCTTGCCGAAGTCGTCAAGCCAAACCCCTAGACCGAGCGCCCGCAATTCTTGCAAGGTGTGAAGGACTATGTCGTTTTCGCACAGGAGCGAATTTTCCGTGATCTCGATCTTGAGCCTGTGCGCCGCCAAACCGCTGCGCGCGAGCGCATTCGCGACGCTGCGCACAAAGCGCCCGCCCATGATCTGAACCGGTGACACGTTGACCGAGACGCTGAGGTCTTCGGGCCAGGTGACGGCGGCTGTGCAGGCGCGCTCCAGCACGCTTTCGCCAATGGCAGTGATCAGGCCCAATTCCTCGGCGATCGGAATGAAGATATCGGGCGGCACCTCACCGAGGGTGGGGGAGTTCCAGCGCAACAGCGCCTCGGCGCCAGTGACGCGGCGGGTGCGCGCATCGTAGATCGGCTGATAGAGCAGTGTGAAACTGTCGCTTGCCAAGGCCTGCCGCAGTTCGATTTCGAGCGCACACCGCTCCAGCATCGTCTGCGTCAATGTGGGGCTGAACACGCACACGCGCCCGCGACCTTCATGCTTGGCCCGGTAAAGCGCCAGATCCGCGTGCTGGATCAGCAGTTCTGCGTCGTCGCTGTCGCCGGGCGCAAGCGTCACGCCAACGCTGGCACCGATTTCGACAATGTAACCATTGAGCTCGAAAGGCGCAGAAAGGACATCGACGATTTTCGCAGCGAACCGCTCCACGCTTTCGTCATCGCCCACATCGCGTGCCAGTATCGCAAACTCATCACCTCCGAACCGGGCGATGAGGTCGTTACTGCGCGCGGCCTTTCGCAGACGCATGGCGACACCCTTGAGCAAAAGATCGCCCACGGGGTGCCCCCGCGTGTCATTGACCGCCTTGAAACGATCGAGATCGATCAGCAGCAGTGCGAAAGGCTGCGCCGTGCCGTGCAACGCGGCGCATTCCCTGGCCAGTTGGGTCACGAAATTGTGACGATTGCTGAGGCCGGTCAGCATGTCGTG
This sequence comes from Sphingomonadales bacterium, assembly GCA_009995225.1. GTDB lineage: Bacteria > Pseudomonadota > Alphaproteobacteria > Sphingomonadales > Sphingomonadaceae > Erythrobacter. The sequence continues at coordinate 54,792 of JAACPW010000009.1, forward strand.
CATGGCGATCTGCCGCAACCGCTGCTGCGTTTCCATGCGGCCCTCCTCGACAAGGTGGGTGGAGATGCCTGTTCCGACGATGATCAATGCCGCAACCGCAATCGCGGCGGCCATCGCGGTGAAGACTTGGCTGTCAGAGCCGCTTGAAAAACCTTCGATCGGGGTCACCTCGAAGGCTGCCATTCCGGTGAAGTGCAGCAGAAGAATGGCCCCCACCAACAGCAACGTGGCATCCCATGCCCGGCCCGGCGTATCCCTGTCCTTGCCGCGAAGCCGAAGGAGCGCCATCGACGACAGCATGATGGCGCCCACAACCGAACCCGCGACGTAGCCCGGACGCCAGCTGACAATCCCGTCAGGCCGGTAAGCGAACATGCCGACATAGTGCATTGCCGATATCGCAAGGCCGATCATGGCACCGCCGCACAGGGTCGCGAATTTGCTGCTATGCAGCTTGGCAAAGATCAGGCCGAGCGCCGTCCCGGCAATGGCGATCAGGGCAGAGACAATCGTCAAGGTCGGGTCGAAATTGACCGAGACGCCGGGACGGTAGCCGAGCATCGCAATGAAATGGGTGGCCCAAATCGAAAACCCGGCGCAGACCGATGCGAGAAACAGCCAGTGGAGCCAGGCTGAACCACGCGCATGGATCGCCCGGTGGGAAAGCCTGACCGTCACCAGTGAACCGAAAATGCAGACCAGCCCCGCAAGCAGCACGAGGAGCATGTTGTGATCATGGGCAAGGCAAGTCACGATGTGCACGCAGAAGACCTCTCCACTCTCGCAATACCGATGAGGGATTAGTCAGGTCTGAAGATTGACAGCTAAATCATTCTTAATTGCCCTGTAAGGACACGCGGCAGATCGGCACGTTCCAGCGTGATGTCGTCATTAAGTGGCTGCAACAAAGACACTGTCGGTATATGCCCAGACCCTTGCCGTCTCGCGAAAATCGGGCGCCACCGATTTCCCGGCCACTGCGACATCGGCCGTGATCGGTAAGGATCCCACGCCGATTGCCACAGGGGTTTCCGCGTAAGGGTGCAGGCCGTCTGCAATCGCGATTGGCCGTGCTGTTACCAGGCCCCCGTGTTGGGCATCGATACCCAAGGTTCCGCTGGGGCCTTGTGCTCGCCCTTTTGCAGCAGTTCCACCGAGATGCCATCGGGTGAGCGGACGAAGGCCATGTGGCCATCGCGCGGAGGGCGGTTGATTGTCACGCCTCCGGCTTGCAGCCGCGCGCAGGTTTCGTAGATATTGTCCACACGGTAAGCGAGGTGGCCGAAATTGCGGCCGCCCGTATAGGTTTCGGGCGCGCTGCCATCTTCGGGGGGCCAGTTATAGGTCAGCTCAACTTCGGCACTGGCGCGTTCCCCTGCACCGCGAAAATCCTCATCGGCGGCAAGGAAGATCAGCGTGAAACGGCCGGATTCACTCTCCATCCGCCGGGTTTCCCTGAGTCCGAGCAGTTCGAAAAATCGGATCGACGCATCCGGATCGGTCACGCGCAGCATGGTGTGAAGATAGTGCATGATCAGCGCGCCTCGGTCTGCAAGACGTCCATCACCAGTTCGGCGGTGCGGGTTGCGGAGGCCGGATTCTGTCCGGTGATCAGATTGCCATCGCGCAACGCGAAAGGTTCAAAATCCGGGCCGCTTTCATGCTTGGCGCCCAGCTGCTTCAGGCGACTTTCGAGCAGGAATGGCATGGCTTCGGCGAGGCCCACGGCACGTTCTTCGCTGTCGGTGAAGGCCGCGATACGGCGACCATTGACCAGCGGCTTGCCATCGGGACCGATGGCCGAAACCAGTCCGGCCGGACCGTGACACACAGCCGCAACGATTTTGCCCTGCCGGTCCATACGCTCGATCAGACGCGCGAGTTCATCATTGTCGGGATAATCGAACATGGTGCCATGTCCGCCGGGCAGAAAGACCGCATCGAAGCCGGACGTGTCGATGCTGGTAAAAGCGAGGGTGTTGGCAACCTCGGCCTTCAACACATCGTCCTGGAAGTAGCGTTCGACCGAGGCGTCGTTTTCCCCATCTTCGGTGAGGCTGCGCGCATCGATCGGGATTGCGCCGCCGGCAATCGAGGCAATCTTCACATCGGCCCCCGCATCGCGAAAGGCATAATAGGGCGTCGTCAGCTCTTCCAGCCAAACGCCCGTCGGCTCCGTGCCGGGAGTCATGCGGTCAGCGGACGTGGCGATCATCAGAATACGGGGCATGGGGTAATGTCCTTGAACAAATTGGGTTTCGGGCTTGCAGACCCAGGCATCTGCAAGACAAAAGCCCAATTAGCCGAGAATGTTTCCACGGTCCGGAGCGGTGGCGGCGCGATGGTGGTGTTTTCGGGCGCGGTCAGCGGCGCGCGGCTGCACCAAACTCTTGCGCAGGCGCCCGTTTGGGCCGCTCCGTCGGCGCCCCGCTTACTCCGCGATCCGTTTGGGCTTTGCGATTTGGGCCTTGCGGATGTCGGCATCGTGCCACGGCAGGCGATGCCATTGCTTGTCTGCATAGGCGCGGGTCTGGTCGGCGGCATGGGGTGATGCCGGGTTGGTCGATTGCGAATAGCTGAGGATCGCATCCGCCACAGGGCCCTTGTCGTCGAAGCCGACGATCTGGATGTAGCTCGTCCCGTGCACCGGCATCAGGCCGCCATAAGGCGCGGGGCGCGATTCCTGCATATTGAGCACGCCCAGCGTGCCAGGCCCGCCGTGAATGGGGATCGCTGCGTTGCCGGCCATCACCCGCTGCACATCGCCCCATGGCGCATCCAGCGCAATATTGGCGGTATCAAGCTCGGCCACCGCTTCGGCCAATGTGGCGAGCAGTTTCTCACCCTTGGTCCCGTCCGTGGCGAGTGTATGCGGGGTGTTCAGCGGATCGGCCGGGTTGAACGGCACCTGCCACAGACCGGGCAGGCGGCCCGCCTTGGCCCAGAAGGCGCGGAACAGCGCCGCGCCCCGGCTGGTCGCTTCGAAGCGGTGATCCCATCCGGCCAGCGCCTTGCAGCCGCGAACCGCCGCTTCGGGCAGAGGGCTTTCGGAACTGCACAAGGCTGCGATCTCGTCCAAGGCCATGTCGGCGGCAAGGCTTTTGTTCGCGAAAGCATGGGCCTGCGCGCGGGCGTGATCCACCTTGCCTGCGGCCAGCAGCGCCTCGGTTTCGGTGAAGTTCGACCGGGTGCGAAGACTGCGCGCGGTGCCATATTCGCCCAGAACCGGCGAAAGCTGGCGATGCGGGATTGCCGGATTGCTGATCCAGTAGCTGTCGTTCGAATTGGTCAGATAGCTGCGCACGATGGTCGCGGCCTGATCGCTGGCCGGCATCAGGCCGGACACGGGGGTGCCTGCCGCGACGTCCCAGTCACAGGACTGCTTCGTCCCGTCGAGCAGCACGGCGAATTCGGCGAACAACCCGGAGATCGGGGTGGCGCAAGTCTTGATCTTTTCGCCCGACACATTGGGAACCGCCGTTACATCGGCGTGAAGCGCATCGCCGTGGCGATCGGCGGCAATCGTGTTGACCCACGGGATGCCAAGCGTCTCGCTGACAGCGGTCTTCACCTCGCCGACGTTCTTGGCTTCGCCGATGCGGAGCCATGCCTCGATCCCGCGCTGGTTGCTGCGGTTGACGTCGCGGACCGCAAAGGCGGTGGCCGCGCTCCAGGTGATGCCGCGATTGGGAATGACGAAGACCGGGCCGTAGCGGGTCGAATAGAGCGTCCGCGTCACCGCCGGCGTGCCTTCAGGCATTGGCACGGTGACAGTCTGCGGCGTCATCACTAGGCTTTCGCCATCGACCATGTAACGGGTAGGATCAGCCGGATCGAGGCTGAGCTGGTAGAGCGTGAAGTGCTTGGCCTGCGTGACGGTGTGAGTCCAGGCAATGTCCTTGTTGAAGCCCAGCGTCGGCAGCGGCGTCCCGGCAAGGCCCACGCCCATCACCTCATAACCATCCGGTCCCTTGACGTGCATCTGCCAGAAGCGGCTGGGGCCCTTCCATGGGAAGTGCGGATTGCCGATCACCATGCCGCGCCCGTTCGCAGTCGTATCGCCGCCAAAGGCCCAGCCATTGCTGCCCATGCCCAGTTCGCCGGGCTTGGGCATATTGATGGCCGCTTTGGGCGCTGGGCTTCCCGGCGGGGCGGCATTGGCGATGGCGGGTGCAAGGTTCAGTGAGCTTGCCAGCAGCATCTGCTTTTCATTCAGGCGCAGCATATCGTCGCGCGTGATCGGGCGGACCCAGGCCTTGCCCCGGCATTCGGCGGGGATGCCTTGCGTCCCTGCATCCTTCAGGAAGCGGTTGTATCCCGCAACATAGCCATCGAGCAGGCCGATAACCCGCGGGGTCAGCGTCTTGGCACCTTCCTGCAACGCGGGAAGATCGATGATGGCGCGGAAAAACACGTCCGAGGACAGGTTATCGACCTGCTCGAAGCCCAGAGTGGCGGTGGCCTCAGGGCCGAAATGGAGCGAGCGCGTGCCCGCCACTGTGGCAAACTCCTCGGCCAGCAGGCACAGATTGTCTTCGGCATAGGCATAGGCGACGCCGTATCCGACGCCGCGCCAGTCTTTTGCTTCGATATGCGGGATGCCGTAGGTCGTGCGGGCGATCGTGGCCTGATAACGCTTGCCCGCCAAGGCCTCGCTCGCTGGCACAAGTGTCAGCGCAGCCGCGCCTGCCGCCAGAACCGCCATCCGCTTCATCATCACTCTCCCGCACCCAGTTTTTCCAGTTGTCGTGCGCAACCTATCGGCAAGGGGCGGGCAAAGTAAAGGGGCGCCCCGCCGCGTGGCAGGGCCCCCCTCAAGTCATGCGGAACCGATCAGAACGCGGCGGTGACCGAAAACACCACAGTGGCGTCCGAAATCGAATTGCCCGCGAGCGTTGCGAAATTGGGACGCAGAAGATTGGCTTCGGCTTCCGAAATATCGGTATCGACATAGGCCACCGACAGCGTCAGGCCCGAGATCGGCGTGATATCCGCGCCGATCAGCCAGTCGAAATAGGTGCCGGTCGGCGCAATGCTGGTGCCGTTGGGGCCAAGGCCGGGGTTGCCGTCCGAATAGCCGATATGGGCTTTCAAGCTGACCGGCGTATCCGCAATGCCATAGACCGCATCGGCCGCAAGGTAGAGGTTGTCTTCCTTGTCGCCGGGATCAAAGCCGCCCCCGACAGGGAAGACATTGCCCAGCGCTTCCTGCTGGGGCGCGTAGGCGACCGTGGCCGTCAGCCCGACCGGGCCGACATCGCCCGACAGCTTGGCGTAGAGTTCGGCAAAATCGGTGGTGTCCGCGCCGCTGGGATACATGAACCACGTCAGGCCCACATCAAGCGTGCCTTCGCCGACCGGCATGGCATATCCCGCAAAGAGATCCAGTTCCATATTGGCGCCGCCAAAGGTGCCCCATCCCGCAAGGTTGGAACCCCAGGTGCCGACATAAAAGCCGCTCTCGTGGCCGATGGTGAAGCCGCCTTGGATCGCCATGCCTTCATCGGTCTGGGACACGCCGCGGAAGCGGTAATCGCTGATGAGGGTGGCCGAACCCGAAACCGTGATCGGGGACGCGGCATCTTCCTGGCCGGTGGCGGTCGCAAGATCGATAGGCGCGATCGCGCGCTGCGAAGCGGCAGCATCACCGGTATCGGCCACGACAATTTCGGTATCATCGACAGGGCCGGCGGCGGCCGCTTGCGACTCACCTGCAAAGGCAGGCGTGGCAAGGCAGGCGATGAAAGCAACGGCCGATGCGGCCGAGGCAAAACGAATGGACATAAGGAACGCTCCATAGAGAGGTTTGGATCGTTCCACCTGCGCGGCGTGCAGGAATTATTCTCCGAAGAATCGGGTTCCCGTCACGTCGAAGTCATAATCCCCCATGCCGCATCCGCGCACAAAGCTTATATCACCGGGCCATTTCATATTAGGTTATTGCGTGGCTTTCCTGCAACAGTTTGCGGAATGACCCGGCCCGGTGTGCGTGGAGGTCTCATTCGGCGGTGCGAAGGCTCTCCATGTCGATCACGAAACGATACTTGATGTCGCTGGCCTCCATCCGGTCATAGGCTGTGGCGATGTCCTGCATCGCGATCACCTCGATATCGGGCACGATGCCTTTCTCGGCGCAGAACGCGAGCATTTCCTGCGTTTCGGCGAGCTCGCCGATGCCGCTGCCGGTCAGCACCTTGCGGCCCAGCAACACGCCGGTGTGCAGTTCGGGCAGCATATCGATCATGCCCACCAGCACCTGCACCCCGTCGATCCGCAGCAGGTGCAGATAGGGCGTTACATCATGGCGCACCGGAATGGTATTCAGGACCATGTCGAAAGATCCGCGATTTGCCTTCATCGCCGCCTTGTCGGTGGTGTTGAGAAACGCGTGCGCGCCCAGCTTTTCGGCATCCTCGCGTTTGCTTTCGCTGCGGGACAGAACGGTGACTTCGGCGCCCATCGCGGCTGCCAGCTTGACCCCCATGTGCCCCAACCCGCCGAGCCCTGCGACCGCAACCTTGCTGCCGGGGCCGACCTTCCATGTGCGCAAGGGGCTGTAAGTGGTGATGCCTGCGCACAGCAACGGCGCGGCTTCGGCACTGGGGAGGGCATCGGGGATCTTGAGCACGAATTCCTCGCGCGCCACGATCCGTTCGGAATAGCCGCCATAGGTGGGTGAGCCATCGCGCCGGTCCGTGCCGTTATAGGTGCCCGTATTGCCGCCACTGGCGAGGCAATATTGCTCAAGATCGGCCTCGCAATGCGCGCATTCCAAGCAGGAATCGACCATGCATCCGATCGCCACGCGGTCGCCAATCTCGTGGCGCGTCACAGCCTCGCCCACAGCGGCCACAGTGCCGACGATCTCGTGGCCGGGGACGATGGGGTAGGTTGTGAAGCCCCAGTCATTGCGGGCCGAATGCAGATCGGAATGGCAGATGCCGCAATGCGTGATCTCGATCAGGACATCGTCGTGCCGAAGGCCCCGGCGGGTGATCTGTATCGGCCCGACCCCGCTGTCAGGCGCGGTCGCGCCATAAGCCTTGGTGGGGTATGCGTTGGTGGCGGTGGTCATGGAACCTCTCCTGTGAACTGCAATATCGAACCCGCAGGGTTCGCAAGGGCGACTGCCCGCCGGCCCTTAGGCCGCCCCCGCGGAGGCGTCGGCGAAGCCGACTAGCCGCGAGCGCGAAAGCTACTTCGGCGGCATCCGGATCGCGCCATCCAGCCGGAACTGGTGGCCGTTGATATAGCTGTTGCGGGCGATTTCGAGCACCAGCGATGCAAACTCCTCCGGCTCGCCAAGGCGCTTGGGGAAGGGGACGCTGGCGTTCAATTGCGCCCACATCGGCGGGTTGCGGTCCTTCATGCCCAGCATCAGCGGGGTGGCGAAGATGCCTGGCATGACCGAATTGACCCGGATGCCCATGTCCATCAGATCGCGTGCCATGGGCAACACCAACCCGTTCACTCCGGCCTTGCAGCTGCCATAGATCACCTGACCGATCTGGCCGTCCTGCCCTGCGACACTGGCGGTGAGGATGATCGCGCCGCGCTCGCCATCGTCATTCGCCGGATCGGCATTGGCCATCCCCAGCGCCGAAATGCTGGCGACCCGGTAGCTGGCCACCAGAATGCCCTCGGCCCCGAAGGCGTAGTCCTCGGTCGAAAGGCGCTTGTACTGGCCGTTTTCCTTGTCCCACCCCAGCGTCTTGCCGCGGCGAGAGGCCATTGCGCAGTGTAATGTCACGCGTTCCTGCCCGTGGGCGGCGCGAGCGGCGGCAAACCCGGCCTCCACGCTGGACTCGTCCATGATGTCGACATGGTGGAAGGTGCCGCCGATGGCCGCAGCATGGGCTGCGCCCGCTTCGTCGTTGATGTCGAAAATGGCGACCTTCATGCCGGCATCCGCGAAAGCCTTGGCGCTGGCTTTGCCGAGGCCGCTGGCCCCGCCGGTCACCACTGCGGCCATGCCCGGTTCGATTTTCATGAACGTTCTCTCCCTCGTCGTGTTTTGACCACTGCTAGGCTGTTCGGCGGGCCCGCGCCAGTTCTCCCATTCGCGGCATTCGCGTCACACCCTCAGACAATCTTGCACGAATTGCACCTGTCACCGAACCGTAATGGCCAAGTCGTTCTTCTGACATAGGTTAGGATTATTCGCTCCCGCATCACGATCCCGATCATCGGGTTTCGTCAGGGGGAATATCATGCTTCGCACCCAGCTGTTCATCAGCAGCGCCGTCGCCGCGCTCGCCAACGTCTGCGCCGCACCCGCTTATGCGGCTGAAACCGAACCGCAGGCGCTGGCCCCTGCGTTGCAATCGGGCGGCGCCATCGCCGAAACCGCCGAGAGCGAGGACGATCAGATTCAGACCGCCAAGGAAATCGTGGTGCAGGGCAGCATCGGCTTCCGCAACCGTTCCGACGCGGCGGAACCGGTGCTGGTCTATGATGAGGAATATTTCCAGCGGTTCGAGCCGCTGACCGCAGGCGACGCGTTGAAGCGCGTGCCGGGCGTTACCTTCCTGTCCGACGTGATCGAAAGCGACGGTGCACGCCTGCGCGGGCTTGATCCGGGCTACACCCAGATCCTCGTCAACGGGGAGCGCGTCCCCGGCGGCCAGACCGACCGTTCGTTCTTCCTTGACCGCATCCCTGCCGAACTGATCGAGCGCGTGGAAATCGTCCGCTCCTCCTCGGCGCGCCGCACCGGCGATGCGGTCGCAGGCTCGCTCAACATCGTGTTGCGCGACGGCTTTTCGCTCGACGGCGGTTATCTGCGCGCTGGGGGACTGTTCTTCGATGACGGCGAGTTCAAACCGTCGGGCGGTTTCTATTACGGCGGCGCGCTTGCTGGCGGGCGCTTCCTTGTCGGCGCCAACGTTCAGGGCCGTTACAACCCCAAGATCAAGTCGAGCCTGCGTTACGGCGACAGCCCCGAAAACAACCCCAACTTCGCAATCGACGATTTCGACAATCGCGAAGACCAGACCGATACCCGCGACGGCACCGATTATGCCTTCAACGCCAGCTGGGGGATCGAAAGCGGTGACACCGAATTTGAAATCCTCGGCAACTTCGTGCGTACCGAGCGCGTGGAAGACGAGCGTTCCTACGAATATAATGATCCCACCGCGATCAACGGCCCCGTCCGCGCCACACCGGCCGGCAACCTGCTGACCGACAACGCCAACGTCAACGACATCACCACCGAAAGCTGGTCGCTGATTGCCAAGCTGGACCACGAATGGAGCCTTGGGGACACCGCGCTTCGCGTCGGTTACGCCAGCTTCGACGATTTCCAGGACGAATTCGAATACGAAGTCGATTTCGACCGCAGCGCCCCGCGTTTCACCGGCGATCTGGCGCTGCTCGACATCAATGACACCGAGTTCTTCGTCAATCTCGAGCACGAGTTTGAACTGACCGAGAATCTCGAATTTGCCATCGGCGGTTTCCTGCAGAACAAGGATCGCGATACGGTGCTGCAGTCCGTGCGCAGCCGGTTCAATCTGACGGCGGCTGACCGTCAGGGCTACGACCAGTTCAGCCGCAACCCGGGCGAATTTGCGCCGAACCCCTTCCCGCCGCTGGAGGGCGGTGTCAGCACCATTCAGGAAGACCGCCGCGATCTTTATGCGCTGATCGAAGGCGAATATGACAACGTCACCTTCGAAGTCGGGATCCGCTGGGAAAACACCACGGCCAACATCGAAGGCATTGTAAACGAATACGACGAATTCCTGCCTTCCGCCTCGCTCAAGTATGAAATCGGCGATGGCCGGATCACACTGTCGGGCGCGCGCACGCTGCGTCGTCCGCGGTTTGATTTCATCTTCTCAGGGCTTCTCGAAGCCGAGCTGGGTGACAACGACTTTCTCGGCAACCCCTTCCTTGCGCCGGAAACCGCCATCGGCGGCGATCTGGGTTACGAGCACAAGATCGGCAGGAACGGCGTGATCGGGGTCAATGTGTTCTACCGCGATGTCAGCAACCTGACCGAAATCGCCACCGTGCTGGGCGCCAATGGCATTCCATTGCAAGGGTCTGAAGGGCAGGGCACTTTCGTCTTCACACCGCGCAACACCGGCAACGGCGAGGTTTACGGGATCGAGTTCGACGCATCGTTCAGCCTCGGCTTCATCGGTCTGAAGAACACCGGTGTGTTCGGAAACCTGGCGCTGCTCGACAGCACCATCTCCGACGAATTCGGTGAGCGTCAGTTCAACGATCAGTCGGAATACGTTTACAACTTTGGCGCAATCCAGAACCTGCCCGAATTTGGCGCAGCCTTCGGCGCGACCTATCGCAAGCAGGGCGAAGCCTATGGGCGCGTGGTGGGCGAGGAAATCTTCACGCGTTACGGCGCGGACTTGGAAATCTTCATCGAAAAGCGGTTCGGCGACAGCTTTACCATCCGCGCAGTCGGCTCCAACCTGCTTGACAGCACCAAGGACGAAGACTTCAACAAGTTCAACACCGTCGAAGAACAGTTCGACCGCGATTTTGACGAATACGAACTTGAAAGCGAGCGTGCTGGGCCGGTGTTCCAGGTGGTTGCGAGGTATGCGTTCTGATGCTGCGACCGTTCCACGGCTTTGCCCTGCTGACCCTCGGGATCGCGGGGGCCTGCGCCACCGTGCCCCCCATCATGGGCGACCCCGCCGTCACCGTCACCGCGCGGGCCCAGACACCGCCGGTCGGCACGGCGAACGAGGATGCGGCGGATGACCCGGCGATCTGGCGCAACCCCGGCAACCCGGCAGCGAGCCTGATCGTTGGCACCGACAAGAAGGGCGGACTCTACGTCTATGACCTCAAGGGCGCGCAGAAGAGCTTTCTGGCGGCTCCCGGCCTCAACAATGTCGATCTGGTCGAACTGGGCGATGGGACGGTGGTGGTTGCCGCCAGCGATCGCAGCGATCTGGCCAACGGGTCCATTTTCCTCGCACTGCTCGACGGTGCAACGGGCAGGCTGACCCCGGCGGGCAAGGTGCCGGTAGGTCCGGGTGAGGGCTACGGCATCTGCATCGACAAGCCGAATACGGGCACGGTTGAGGGGCGCACGTTCACGGTGTTCAACGCGCCCAAGAACGGCGTGATCTATCGCACCGTCATCAGCGGCGCGAACGGGGCTTTCACCGGCACCACCACGACGCTTGCCACGGTCGCCACCCAGCCCGAAGGCTGCATCGCCGATCCGCGCACCGGAACGCTGTATATCGGCGAGGAAGACGCAGGGCTTTGGGCGATCGATACCGCCACCGGGGCCAAGCGCATGATCGCAGCCATCGACAACAAGGCGCTGGTTGCCGATCTGGAAGGCCTGGCGATTGCGCCCGAAGGCGCAGACGGCGGCTATCTGATCGGATCGTCGCAGGGCGACAACGCCTACATGGTCTGGCGCCTGCCCAATCACGCTCCGATGGGCCGCTTCCGCATCGCGGCAGGCACCTTCGGCGCGACCGAGGAAACCGACGGGATCGAAGTCGACAACCGCGATTTCGGCCCGGATTTCCCCGGCGGTATCTTCATCGCGCAGGACGGCATCAACCCGCCTTACGCGCAGAACTTCAAATACGCGCGCTGGGACGAAGTGCTTGCGGCGCTGGAGGCGGGCCGGTAATCCGCCGGGCATGACCCAGACCCCGACATTCGCACCCAATCGTCGCCGTTTCCTCGGCGCGACGGCTTCCGCATTTGCTGCGCTTACCGCCAGCGGGTGCATGACACGGGGGGCGGCCACCACCGCCGCCCCGCGCGCGGCCGCAGGCAGCTTTGCAGGATATGGCGCTCTGGTGCCTGATCCGGCAGGACTGCTCGATCTGCCCGAGGGCTTCAGCTACCGTGTCATTTCGCGCTTGGGCGACGCGATGGATGATGGCGGCACCGTGCCCGACCGGGCCGACGGGATGGGCTGCTTCGACCTCGGCAATGGCGAGATCGCACTGGTGCGCAATCACGAGCTGCAACCGCGCCACGATGCGGGCGGGCCGATTGCCAAGGGCTTTGGCAAGCGCAATGGCGAATTCGTGCCCGGCGGGACCACCACCATCGTACTCGACGCCGCCACGCTTAACGTCAAACGCCAGTTCCGCAGCCTCGGCGGCACGATCCGCAACTGTTCGGGCGGGGTAACGCCGTGGGGCAGCTGGCTCACCTGCGAGGAAGCGCCGACCGGGCCGGGGCAGCAATATGGCGAGGGGCTGGAGCGCAACCACGGCTGGGTGTTCGAAGTCCCCGCCTCGGCGCGCGGGCTGGTCGATCCGGTGCCGCTGACCGCGATGGGCCGCTTCAACCACGAAGCCGCCGCCGTCGATCCGGCCACCGGCATCGTCTATATGACCGAAGACCGCGATGACGGCGTGCTCTATCGCTTCGTCCCCAAAACTCCCGGCCAGCTGGCCCAAGGCGGGCGCTTGCAGGCGATGGTGGCCGACGGTCTGTCGGATACCCGCAACTGGCACAGCCCGGCGATGGCGGTGGGCCAGCCCTACCGTGTCAGCTGGGTCGATCTCGACGATGTCGAAGCGCCCAAGGACGATCTGCGCCAACGCGCGGTGGCCAAGGGCGCGGCGCTGGTGGCGCGGGGCGAAGGGCTGCACATGGGCGTGAACAGGGGCACCAGCGAAGTCTTCGCCTGCTGCACCAGCGGCGGGGCCAGGCAGCTTGGGCAGATTCTGAAGCTGACCCCTGGCCTGGCGGGCGCGCCTGATACCGTCGAGCTCTTTTTCGAAAGCGAAAGCAAGGGCCAGTTCGATTACGGAGACAACCTCACCGTCGCCCCCAATGGCCACCTGATCGTGTGCGAAGACCAATACACCGACGTGGTCGACAACCACATCCGCGGCATCACGCCGGCGGGCGAAGCCTACACGCTGGCGCGCCTGACCGCGCAGACCGAACTGGCGGGCGGATGCTTCTCGCCCAATGGCAAGGTATTGTTCGTCAACGCCTACGGGCCCACCGCGACACTGGCGATCACAGGGCCGTGGGCGGCGTGACCGCCTAGCCGTGGACGGCTTCCTGCTCGCATTGCTGCTGGTCTTCGCGCTGGCCATGGGCGGGCGCGATCAATGGCTGGTGGCCCAATGGGCCGAGAGCCTGCATCGCAGCACCGCGCTGTTGGTGGTCGCGGTGCTGTGCGCCGGCCTCAGCGCGTGCGCTATGGCTTGGGTAGGGGCCGAGTTTGCCGCCCTGCTGCCGCACCGCGCCGCGCAGATGCTGGTGGCTTTCGCGCTGGGCGTGGCGGCCATCGAATTGGCGTTGCCGGCGCGCGTCAGAAAGCCGCAGGAGCCGACCCGTTCTCTGGGGGCCATCGGGATCGTGCTGCTGGCCCGGCAGATCGGAGACGGTGCGCGCTTTGCCGTCTTCGCGCTCGCCGCGTGGACGGCCCTGCCGGTTGCGGCTGCGATCGGCGGGGCTTTGGGCGGCGCGGCGGCCGTTACGATAGGCTGGGCTTTCGGTGCGCAAGGCCTCGCGCGCATTCCCTTGCGCGCCGTCAGATGGGCACTGGCTGGGGGGCTTGCGATCGCGGCCATCTTTGTCGGTCTGGATGCGCGCTTCGCCGCTTACTGACCGCGATTGCGGCGAAGAAATTCGCGCCCGTCATGAAACATTCGCGCAGTTTTGCGCTTATACTTACCAAATCCGGTGCGGCGCCGATCCTTTGGCGCCGCCGAAATGCATAGGAGCACACTATGGCCAAGACCGAAACCAATTCGCAAACCGCGCTGATCGCAGAACTCAACGGTCTGCTGGCGGACCATTTCGCACTCTACACCAAGACCAAGAACTTTCACTGGCACGTGAAGGGCCCGCGCTTCCGCGATCTTCACCTGTTGTTTGACGAGCATGCCATCGAAATCCGTGACCAGATCGACGTGATCGGTGAGCGCGTGCGCAAGCAGGGCGGCGAAACGCTGACCTCGATCGGTGCCATCGCCAAGCATACGCAGATCAAGGATCAGGACAGCACTTCGGTGTCGCCCGATGATATGGTCAAGGAACTGCGAGACGATAACCAGAAGGTTGTCGACCGTCTGAAGGCGATGAAGGATCTTGCCGACCAGGCAGGCGACAATGCCACCGACGGCCTGCTCGACGATTGGACCGACATGGCTGAAGAGCGCGTGTGGTTCCTGACTTCGATCCTGGGCTGATCATCGCCACAGCCATGCATAAAAGGGCCGCCCCCATTGCCGGGGGCGGCCCTTTTGCTATGTTGCGCCCATGCAGAACGTGACCATTTCGGACGGCGCAGATCGGGCCGCGATTGCAGCCTGGCTTGCGGCCCGTCTGGGCGGGGCGGGGGCCATTACGGTTCCCGGTGGATCAACCCCGTTTCCGATTGTCGGCGCGCTGATCGATCAAGGCACGGTGGATTGGAAAGGCTGGGACATCTGGCCCAATGACGACCGCATTGTTGCCGAAACGCACGAGGCGTCCAACACCGGGAAAATGCGTGCGTTGCTGGAACCGGCAGGCGCCCGGATCGTGCCCCTGACCGAAGATGCAGTGCCGCCGCGTTTTGCGCTCACTTGGCTCGGAATGGGCCCGGATGGCCACATCGCCTCGCTGTTTCCCAACACCGATCCGCAGGTCGACGATCCCCAGGCGGTGCGCCGTCTGACCCCCGACCCGCTGCCGGCGCATGCGCCCTTCGATCGGATCACCCTGACAATCCCCGCCCTTGCCGCAACCGGCGAAATCCTGTTCACGCTCGGCGGTGCGGCGGACAAGCGGGCCGTGTTCGAAGGCGCGCTGGCGGGTGCGCATGACCTTCCCGTGGCACGCCTGCTGCGAACGGCGCAGGCGCACGGCATCCCCGTAACTGTGTTCACCTGAGCCCATGCCCCACCTGCTCCCCGCTGCGCTGCACCGCGCCCTCATGCCGATCGCGCACCGGGTCAGGCATCGCTGGCGGCGCTGGCGCAAGACCCCGATTGCGGGGGTTAGCGTCGTCATCACCAATCTGACCGGTGATGTCCTGCTGTTGAAGCACTCCTACGGTGCCAATGTCTGGAGCCTGCCCGGCGGCGGGCTGGCCCGTGGCGAAGACCCGGAAGCTGCCGCGCGGCGCGAAGTGCGCGAGGAACTGGGCGTGGAACTGGCGCGGATCGAATGTGTTGGGACGTTGGAAGAAGTATTGTCCGGATCGCCCCACACTGCCCATGTCTTTGCCGCCGTTTGCGACCAGCGGCCCCGCCCCGATGGGCGCGAGGTGGTGGAAGCGCGGTTCTTCCCGTCGCATTCGCTTCCCGAACCGCTGGGCGACACCACCCGCACTCGGATCGCGGCGTGGCGCGGGCGGGGGACTGGGTAGCGGCTAGAGCAGCGAAAGCTGCGCCGTATCGCGGGCGGGCTTTTCGCTTTCGGCGCCCTCCAGATTGCCCAGCGTCAGCCCCATCAGGCGAATCGGCCCGCGTAGCGGCAATTCCGCTTCGAGCAGCGCGCGCGACAGGCGCGCAAATTCATCCTTGCCGCTCACGTAATCTGGCGCCGATGTGCTGCGCGTGATGATGTGGAAATCGGTAAACTTCAATTTCAGCGTCACGGTGCGGCCCCGTGCGCTCGCGGCTTCGATCCGGTCCCAGACGATGTCGATGATCGTCTCCAACGTATTGCGCAAGCCAGCGCCGCTGCCGATATCCTCGCTGAAGGTTCGCTCCCCGCCTACCGATTTGCGCACCCGGTGCGCGGCGACAGGCCGCAGGTCGATGCCGCGGGCGGCGCGGAACAGGTAATCGGCCATGCTGCTGAAGTGCTGGCGCAGGAACGTGATGTCCTTGGCCGCCAGGTCTGCCCCGGTCGCGATGCCTAGCTTCTGCATTCGCTCTTCCGCCTTGGGGCCAACCCCGTGGAAACGCCGGATCGGCAGTCCCGCCACAAATGCCGCGCCTTCGCCGGGGCGGATGACGCACAGCCCATCGGGCTTGTTCTGATCACTGGCGAGCTTGGCGAGGAACTTGTTGTAACTCACCCCCGCGCTGGCGGTCAGCCGGGTCTTGGCGCGGATTTCCTGCCGGATCAGCGTGGCAATGCGCGTGGCGCTGCCGATGCCCAGCTTGTCTTCGGTGACATCCAGATAGGCTTCATCCAGGCTCAGGGGCTCGATGATGGGCGTGTAATGCTCGAACACCCGGCGGATCTGGCGGCTGGCCTCCTTGTAGGCATCGAAGCGCGGCCGCACGAAGATGAGATGGGGGCACAACCGGCTGGCGGTGACCGACGGCATGGCGCTGCGCACGCCGAACACGCGCGCTTCGTAGCTCGCGGCGGCCACCACGCCGCGCCCGCCCGAGCCTCCGACCGCGACAGGCTTGCCCTTCAACGAGGGATCGTCGCGCTGTTCGACGCTGGCGAAGAAGGCATCCATGTCGACATGGATGATCTTGCGCAGGCCGCTTGGCCCGCTGCCGTGTCCGTCATCCTCGTCCGGGTTGCGCGAAACCATGACGCACCAATAGCGCCGCGTGCGCACACAAGGAACCACGGCACGGAACCTTTGTTGCTCCCATCACTTTTCTGCACATGCGAAAAGAAGTCTGGGCAAGTGCCGAGCCATTGGGCAAGGGAATGGATATGGCGAGCCAGGCATCTTCGTCCGTTGCTGCGGCGCACAAACCGCTGGGTGAGCGCGAGCTTATCTGGATGATGGCGATGCTGATGGCATTGCAAGCATTCGGCATCGACGCGATCCTTCCGGCGCTTAATCGGCTTGCGGCGGCGTTGTCGGTGGAAGGCAATGACCGGCAATTCGTGATCGGCGCCTATTTGCTGGCCTCGGGTATCGGCGCGCTGGTGCCAGGTGCATTGGCGGACCGATTTGGCCGTCGCCCGATCCTGCTGTGCTCGATTGCGGCCTATATCGCGCTGTCTTTGGCGAGCGCGCTGGCCAGCACCTTTACCGAATTGATCACCATTCGGGCGATGCAGGGGTTTTTTGGCGCGGCAATCATCGCGTTGCCGCCTGCCATCATCCGCGACCGCGTCGGCGGCGACAAGATGGCCCGGATGATGAGCCTGATCTTTGTGATCTTTCTCATGGTGCCGGCGATTGCGCCCACGCTTGGCGAATTGATCCTGCTGGTGGCTGATTGGCGCGCGATCTTTGCCGCCATGGCGATACAGGGCGTGGTGATCGGCGCGTGGGTGTATTTCCGGCTGCCGGAAAGCCTGTCGCCCGAAAATCGCCAGAAGATCGAAGTTCGCGCAATCGCCGGCAATATGGGCACAGCCCTGAGCCTGCGCAGCGTGGTGGGTTACGTCTTCGGCAGCGCGCTGGTGTTTGGCGCGCTGTTCGGCTTCATCAATTCCTCGCAGCAATTGATTTCCGAAACCTTTGGCGCGGGCGATATCTTCCCGCAGATCTTCGGCATCTGCGCAGGATCGATGGCGATTGCCAGTTGGTCCAATTCGCGCATTGTCGAACGGTTCGGCGCGCGCCGGGTGAGCCATACGGCCCTGTTTGCCTTTATCGCGGTGGCCTCGTTGCAGGTGATTTTCGCCTTCCGGGATAATGAAAGCCTGTGGCTGTTCGTTCCGATGATGGCGATCAATATGGCGTTGCTGGGCTTTATCGGCAGCAATTTCGGCGCGATTGCCATGAACCCGTTTTTCGCCATCGCAGGCGCGGCCAGTTCGGCGCACGGGTTCGTGCGTATGACTATGGCGGCGGTTCTGGGCGCCGGTATCGGTTATGCGTTTGATGGCACCGCGCGTCCACTGGCGCTCGCGTTGCTGGCAAGCGGCATTGCCTGTCTGCTGCTGGTGCTGTTCAGCGAAAAGGGAAAGCTGTTCGGGGCTTCGTCGCCCGACATGGCCGAAGGGCAAAAGGCCGCGAAGGTGTTTGAGTAGCGGTCAGCCGTCGCTGTCCAACCGCCGCCACGCGAGGCCTGCAAATTCGCACAGCAGAGGCCGCGTATCGCGCGGGTCGATGATGTCCTCGACATTGAATCGCTCGGCTGAGCGGAAGGGCGATGTGACTTTCGCCAAGCGTTCGCGGATTTCGTCGAGCAGCGCCTGCGGATCGTCTGAAGCCTCCAGTTCCGCCTTGTAGGCGACCTCCAGCCCGCCCGCGATGGGCAGGCTCCCCCAGTCGCCGCTCGGCCAGCAATAGCGGTACTGGTAGCGTTCGGCGTTGCTCATCGCGCTGCCCGCAATGCCATAGGCGCGGCGCAGGACCACGCTGGCGAGCGGCACGGTCGCGCGGTAGATCGCGTTCATCGCGTGGACGCCGTAGCGGATCGTCCCCGCCATTTCCGCCTCGCGCCCGATCATGAAGCCGGGGTTGTCGACGAGGTGGACGATGGGCAGGCGGAACTGGTCGGCAAGGCGCACGAAGCGTTCGACCTTCTCGGACGTCTTGGCTTCCCACGATCCGCCCAGATAGCTGGGGTCGCTGGCGATGACGCAGACCGGCCAGCCATCGAGCCGCGCCAGCGCGGTAATCGCGGCGCGGCCCCAGTGGCGGCCCATTTCGAACACGGTGCCGTGATCGAACACCATGTCGAGGCAACGGCGCATCGAATAGACCTGCTTGTCCTCGCGCGGCACGAGGCTGAGCAGCGCCTCCTCTCGTCGGTCAGCGGGGTCGTCGCAGGCGGCACGGCGCGCAGGCTGGCCGACATATTCGGGCATGAAGCTCAGGAAATGCCGCGCGCGGGCGATGGCTTCGGCCTCGCTGGCCACCTCGTCATCCACCACCCCGTTGCGGGTGTGGATCGCGCTGCCGCCGAGCGCCTCCTTGGCCTCCTCGTGATTGGCCGCGCCGCCCTTGTAAGCCTCGCCCAAGCCATCGACCACGGCGGGGCCAGCGGCGAAGATCTGGCTGAGGCCCTTGACCATGATCGAATAGTGGCTGGCGACTGTGCGCGCCGCGCCGAGGCCTGCCGCCGGGCCGAGCGCGAGCGCGACTACCGGCACGGTGTCGAGATTGGTCACCACATCGCCCCAGCCGGGCACGGCAGGGATATAGGTCGCGCCGATCTGTTCGAGCGTCTTGACGCTGCCGCCGCCGCCTGTCCCGTCGATCATGCGGATGATCGGGAGCTTCAACTGATGCGCCATCATCTCGGCCTGCACCATCTTGCGCGCGATGCCTGCGTCCGCCGCGCCGCCGCGGATGGTGAAATCGTCGGCGGTGGCGACCACCGGGCGGCCGTTGATCGTGGCCTTGCCGAACAGGAAGGGGGCGGGGGTTACGCTCGCGAGGTCGCCATTGGCGTCATACTTCGCGCTGCCTGCGATCTTGCCGATCTCGCGGAAGGAGCCTTCGTCGCACAGCGCCGCCAGCCGCGCGCGGGCATCCATCTTGCCGCGCCCGTGCTGCCGCGCAACCTTGTCCGCGCCGCCCATCTGCTCCGCGAGTGCTTCGCGTTGCCGCAGTTCTTCGAGTTCTTTCTGCCAGCCCAACGCCCACTCCTCGTCATGCTGAACTTGTTTCAGCATCCATCCCTCGGCTTCAAGCCAAGGTGTTTGGTGCGAAATGGACCCTGAAACAAGTTCAGGGTGACGAGGGGGGTTTATTCGGACTGTGGCACCACCCGGCACAACACCGTGTCGACCTGCACCTGCCCGCCCGCGCTGACGCTCAGCCCCTCGATCACCCCGTCGAAGGGGGCGGTGAGGGCGTGTTCCATCTTCATCGCCTCGAGCACGATGAGGCGCTGCCCGGCGGTGACGGCCTGCCCCTCGCTGACATCGACCGCGATGACCTTGCCCGGCATCGGCGCGATGATCGCGCCATCGGCGGCGGAGGCTTGGCCGGTGCCGTCATACCGAGCGTCGTTCAGAATGAATGTCGCGCCGAGATCATCGACTAGCCAGCCATGATCGACACGTTCCGTCCATCGCGAAGCTCCCGAAAAATCGGGGTCGTAGGCGACCGCGTAGGTGGTGCGGCCATCGGTCAAAGCATAGGTGGGTGGAACCGGATCGGCATTAAGGCGCGTGCCGATCTGCGCCGTCCATGCCGATTTGCTGCGGCCATCCTCCGAAACGTAGATGGTCTCCCGCGACACGCCCCGCGCGGCGTCAAACGCCAGTTCGGCTACGTTTTGCAGCGCGTTCTCACTCGGCTCGTGGGGTTGAACCAGTTCTTCAAGGTTGCGTTCAATTAGACCCGTGTCGAGATCGGCAGAGCGAAACGCCTTGTTCTCCAAGCATGCAATCAGGAAGCGGGCATTGTTGCGCACAGGCCAGCAGGTCATCGTCGAGCAAGCCAGCGCGAGACTTTTTGCGGCGGCTTCCCGGTCCTCGGCATGGACGATTATCTTGGCGATCATGGGGTCGTAGAAAGGGGAAATCTCGTCGTGCTTTTCGACCCCGGTTTCCGCGCGGACTTTGCGAGTCCGGGTTGAGCTTGGCAGGTGGAAATAAATCAGTTTGCCGGTGCTGGGCAGGAAACCGGCTGCCGGATCCTCGGCATAGAGCCGAGCTTCAATCGCATGGCCATTGATCGACAGCTCGTCCTGCCGCTTGGGCAACGCCTCCCCGCTCGCCACGCGCAATTGCCATTCGACCAGATCAACCCCGGTGATTTCCTCGGTGACGGGGTGTTCCACCTGAAGCCGGGTGTTCATCTCCATGAAGAAGATGCGGTCGGCGCGCAGGCCTTCGCTGGCGTCGGCGATGAATTCGATCGTGCCTGCGCCCTCGTAATCGACCGCCTTGGCGGCGCGCACGGCGGCGGCACAGATGGCCTCGCGGGTGCTCTCGTCCATGCCGGGTGCGGGGGCTTCCTCGATCACTTTCTGGTGGCGGCGCTGGAGCGAGCAGTCGCGTTCGAACAGGTGGACGACGTTGCCGTGGCTGTCGCCGAACACCTGCACCTCGATATGGCGGGGCGAGGTGATCCATTTTTCGAGCAGCACCTCGTCATTGCTGAAAGACGCCTTGGCCTCACGGCGGCAGCTTGCCAGCATCTCGGCGAAATCCGCCGGGGCATCAACCTTGCGCATCCCCTTGCCGCCGCCGCCTGCGACCGCCTTGATGAGGACGGGATAGCCGATCGCCTCGGCCTCATTGGTCAGGCGTTCCAGCGATTGATCCGCGCCGAGATAGCCTGGGGTGACGGGAACGCCCGCCTCGATCATGCGCGCCTTGGCTGCGTCCTTGAGGCCCATGGCGCGGATGCTGGCGGGCTTGGGGCCAACCCAGATCAACCCCGCGTCGATCACCGTCTGGGCAAAGTCGGCGTTCTCCGACAGGAACCCGTAGCCCGGATGCACCGCGTCCGCGCCGGTCGCTTGCGCCGCTGCGATGATCTTCGCGCCGACCAGATAGCTCTGCGCAGCGGGCGAGGGGCCGATATGCACGCTCTCGTCGGCGCTTCGCACATGCAGCGCCTTGGCATCGGCATCCGAATAGACCGCGACCGTCGCCACGCCCATCGCGCGGGCGGTGCGGATGATGCGGCAGGCAATCTCGCCGCGATTGGCGATCAGGAGTTTGGTGATCATGGGGGTGGGGTTAATCCAGCTTCCCGCAAAAGAAAACCGTTCGCCCTGAGCTTGTCGAAGGGCTGCCCTTCTTTTTGACTGACGTGCTGGGCAAAAAGCAGTGCTTCGACAAGCTCAGCACGAACGCAGAAGGATCAGTTCTGCGGCCGGTAATCCGCAATCCCCCAGTCGATCCCGCCCTGCGGCATCTTCTCGCGGTTGATCAGCGCCGAAAGGAACGCGCGCACGCCATACAGCGCCTTTTCCCCGCGCGGTACATAGGTGCGGCTGGTCCAGGCCTCGGGCCCGCGCTTGCGCACCTTGCGCCCGATCGCGCCATAGATGCGCGCGGCGGACAACACCGCCCAGCGACTGCGGAAGGGAAGCTTGGCCGCACCCACACGCGCCGCCGCCTCGTGCTTTTCCACCAGCGTCACCAGCTTCGCGGCCATCGCGGCCAGTTCCTTGCGGTGGTGCGGTTTGGTGTGCTGGCCGGGCTCGATATCCTGTTCGACCAGCCAGATTTCGGGGAGATAACAGCGGCCCACGGCATCGTCTTCCACGATATCGCGAGCGATGTTTGAAAGCTGGAAGGCCAGCCCCAGATCATTGGCGCGGTCGAGCGTTTCCTGATCGTGCGGATCGACGCCCATCACCACCGCCATCATCACGCCCACCGCGCCCGCCACGTGGTAGCAATAGCGCAGCATGTCGGCTTCGGTACGCGGACGCCAGTCTTCGGCGTCCAATTGGAAACCGGCGATGACATCCTCGGCCATCTGCGGGGTCAGACCCACTTCGGCGGCGACCACGCCCAAAGCGTCGAAGGCCGGATCGCCGGTCGGCTTCCCTTGGAACGCCAATGCCGTGAGGCGGCGGATGCGGGCAAGGCGTTCGGCAAGGTCGGACTGGTCGCCCAATTCGCCGCCCATCTCCTGATTGTCGGCAATGTCGTCCGCCCTGCGGCACCAGGCGTACAGCAGCCACGCCCGCTCGCGGGTTTCCTTGTCGAACAGGCGCGCAGCAGCGGAAAAGCTTTGCGATCCGCGCTTGATCGATTGCCGCGCGTAGTCGACCAGCGCGGCACGGGTGACGGGATCGACCGGCATGGCGAAGCCTACAGCTCCTCGGCCTTCATGCGGAAGATCGGCGTGTGCGGCACATAGGCTTCCATCTTGGCGAGGAGTTCGTGAATAGACGTCGCCGCGATCAGGATGTTCTGGTGCGCGGGCCGCACGAAGCCGACCGCCGCCATCTTGGCGTTGAACGCCAGCAGATCGTCATAAAAGCCGAACGCATTGAGCAGGCCGACGGGCTTCGTATGGTAGCCAAGCTGCGACCAGCTCATCGCTTCCCACAGCTCGTCCATCGTGCCGACCCCGCCGGGGATGGTGACGAAGCCATCCGACAGGTCGGTGAACTTCTGCTTGCGTTCGTGCATCCCGCTGACGGTGACGAGTTCATCGCAATCGTGGTTGGCGACTTCGGCTTTGACGAGGTGTTCGGGGATGATGCCGATCACCTCGCCCCCTGCGTCCTTCGCGCCCTTGGCCACCGCGCCCATCAACCCGAGCTTGCCCCCGCCATAGACGAGGCCAATGCCGCGCCCAGCCAATTCTGCGCCGACATCATAGGCGAGCTGGATGTAACGCGGATCTTCGGGCGAGGCCGAACCGCAATAGACGGCGAGACGTTTCATTCGGGAGCTTTCATTGTCCATTCCGAGCCGCAGACGTGCTTGAAAAAGGGCGCGACCCGCGCTTCGTTTTGCGCGTAGACGGGTGTGAATGGCGTTGAAAGGGTCTCTTTCTGGCTAAGCCTGATGCCGATGCCTTCTTGCGCGGCGCTGGTGCGATTGACCTCCAAGCCCGACATGGCGTTCGCTTGGCAATCAATCGCGATGCGGAAATCCACGACGACCGCCGCCTCAACCGGTTCTCCGCGCAGATAACGCACCAGCACGACAGGATATGTCGTGCCCTCGACGTCGCCGGTGCCGCGATAGGCGACATCAAGATAAGTCGGCACCCCAGATGCGTTTGTCACTTCGATCCACTCGTGCTTGTGCCCGCCAGGCACAAGATCAGACACGGCCCCGGCCGGAGCCGCAGCCACGAGGGTGAGAGCCAACCCGATCATACGGTCGCTTTGACCGCCAGATCCTCTAGCATCAGCCCGGCGGTCGCTTTCGCGCTGCCGACCACGCCGGGGATGCCTGCGCCCGGATGCGTGCCTGCGCCGACCAGATAGTAATTGTCGATCACATCATCACGGTTGTGGCCGCGCAGATAGGCGCTCTGCCACAGCACCGGCTCGAGGCTGAAGGCGCTGCCCATATGGGCGTTCAAGTCATGCTTGAAGTCCTTGGGCGCATAGCTGAACTTGGTGACGATCCGGCTGTGGATGTCGGGGATCAGGCGGCGCTCCAGCTCGTCCAGAATCATCTTTTCCAGCTTCGGGCCGACCTCGTCCCAGTCCAGCGGCATCTTGCCCATGTGGCTGACCGGCACGAGCGCGTAGAACGTGCTCTTGCCCGCAGGCGCCATGCTGGGATCGGTTACGGTCGGGTGGTGGAGGTAGATCGCGAAATCTTCGGGCACCACGCCGTTCTTGTAGATGTCGTCGAGCAGGCCTTTGTACCGCTTGGCGAACAAGATCATGTGGTGCGGAATGCCGGGCCAGGTGCCTTCCAGCCCGAAGTGCACCACGAAGAGCGAGGGCGAGTAGCTCTTGCGGTTCAATGACTTGGCCATCGTCTTGCCGCGCTCGCTGCCCGACAGCAAATCCTTGTAGGAATGCATGATATCGGCGTTGCTGGCGACTGCATCGAAGCGCTGCTTGAAGCCGCTCTTGGTCTCGACTTCGGTCGCCTTGGTGCCCAGCGTGTGCACCTGCACCACCGGATCGCCGACGCGCATCGTGCCGCCCAGCCGTTCGAAATGGCGCACCATGCCTGCGATCAGACGATTTGTGCCGCCGCGCGCCCACCACACGCCGCCGTCTTTTTCGAGCTTGTGGATCAGGGCATAGATCGACGAGGTGTTCATCGGGTTACCGCCCACCAGCAGCGAATGGAAGCTGAAGGCTTCGCGCAGCTTGGGGTGTTCGATGTAACTCGACACCATCGAGTAGACGCTGCGCCAGGCCTGTTCCTTGATCAGCGCAGGCGCGGCCTTCAGCATCGACTTGAAGTCGAGGAACGGCTTGGTGCCAAGCTTCAGGTAACCTTCGTTATACACCCGTTCGGAATATTCGAGGAACCGGGCATAACCGGCCACGTCCGCCGGGTTCAGCTTGGCGATTTCCGCGTTCAGCTCTTCCTCGTCGTTCGAATATTCGAAGTTGGTGCCGTCGGGCCAGTTCAAACGATAAAAGGGCATGACCTTCATCAGCTCGACATCTTCGGAGATGTGGTGGCCGGTCAGCGCCCACAGTTCTTCAAGACAGGGCGGATCGGTGATCACGGTCGGCCCGCCATCGAAGGTGAAGCCGTCGCGCTCCCAGAAATAGGCGCGGCCACCGGGCTTGTCGCGGCTTTCGATCACGGTGGTGGTGATGCCTGCGGATTGCAGCCGCAGTGCCAGCGCCATGCCGCCGAAGCCCGAACCGATCACGCACGCGGTCTTGCCGGCATATCGTTCGGCAAGAATGGGGTTCACACCCTTGCCCGTGGTTGCACCTGAAAGGTTGAGCTTCGCATCGGCGTTCATGCCGGGGTCTCCATGTTGAAAGGCTTGGTGTCCAGGGGTTTCGTGTCCAGGGGCTTTCCTGGGGAAAAGAGCGCACGGATCGCGCGCGGGATAGCTACGGGCGGCTTGCCTGTGAGGATGCGCAGGCGGTCAGACCAGGTTGATCGCCCGGCGTAGAACCGTTCGACCAGCGCACCGCGCAAGGCATAGAAATGCTCGAACACCACAACGCGCTTTTCAGGTTCGGCAGCCTCGAACAGCATCCGGCTGAGCATCCGGTAATAGGCCGTGGCACGCCAATGGCGCTTTGACCGGCGTTGACAGAACGCCGCCAGTTCCGCGCCCGTCAGCGCCGGGCGGCTGGCGATCAGGTGCGCAATCGCCAACGCATTATCGACCGCGAAGGGCAAGGTGTAGCTGGTGAGAGGATGCGAGAAGCCTCCGCGCGCGCCCGCCAGGGCCACGCCGGGTATCGCGACTTCGGCCAGCGCAGCGTTGAAATCCCCGCCCGAGATCACCGGCAAGATGCCCGCTTCGGAATCGACCACGTCGCCCTGCCAGCCGTTGCGATGCGCATATTCGGCCACGCGGCCTTTGAGCACTTCGGCGTCCATCTTGGGTTGATCGGCATAGTAGGTATCTTCGATGAACACATCGGTGGGTGACAGCGGCAGGACATAGACAAAGCGGTAAGCCGCGCCGTTGCCATGCGGGGCGAGCTGATCGACGCTGGCGTCCATGATGATGGGCCGCGTGAGGCCGTGAGGCGTCTCGCAGCGGAATTGCTGGCCAAGAAACACCTGCCAGCCGCCCGACAGCGCCGCCGAAGCCTTGAACGGGCGGCAATCGATCACGCGCTTGGCCGCAATCCGGGTGCCGTCCGCCAGGGTCACCCCGTCAGCATCGAGACCTGCCGCCTTGGTTTCCAGCATCACGCGTTCCGCCGGCAATTCGGCGATCAGCTTGGCATGGAATTCGGCGCTGGCAAGCGAGCGATAGGCGGTCGGCAGTGTGCGCCCGAGGCTGGGGAAGGTGATGTCGTAGCCTTCGTCCCAGCCATTGAGGTCGAAGCCTGCCATCAATCCGCGCGCTTTGGGGCGAATGTCGGTTTCAAACCAGCTCCAGCGGTGATGCCCGCCAAAGCTGCGCCCGGCCTCGATCACGACAAAGCGGCAATCGGGGGCGTGACGGTGCAGCGCGAGCGCAATCAACCCGCCCGCAAGCCCGCCCCCGACAATCACCACGTCGTGCGGCTCGGCTTTGTGTGCGGGATGCGGAGTTGAGTCGACCATCGGTTCTCAGCCCTAGGCGAGGGCGCGGCATACGGCAATGAGCGCAAGGCGTTTCCGCGCGAAAGCCGCGTCGCGGTGCATCAGGCGCGGGGCTTGCCATGGGGCGGGCTGCGCGCCATCACCTGCGCCAACGAATAATCAGGGGAGACATTCGATGCAAGGATTGCGCAACACGCTTATCACGGGGCTGGCGCTGACCGGAACGATGCTGGCCGGAACGACCCTGGCAAGCGCGCCGCTCGCCGCCGAAACCGTGGCGATCCGCGCGGGCAGCGTGCTGACCGACGCCGCCGCCGAGCCGATGGGCGCGGCGACGATCCTTGTCACCGATGGCACGATCGTATCGATCACACCGGGCCACGGCGCGGTGACGGCGGACCGCGAGATTGACCTCAAGACCAAGACCGTGCTGCCCGGCCTGATCGATCTGCACACGCACCTCACCGGCGATCCGGGCGGCGATTTCTGGAAGGAAGCGACCGAAGCTGACGAATGGGGCGTGGTGGTGGGTGCCAAGAATGCGCGCATCACCGCGCTGGCGGGCTTCACGACGGTGCGCGAAGCGGGCAGCGGGCGTGACACCGCCTTCGCCCTGAGGCGCGGCACCGCCGAAGGCATGGTCGCAGGGCCGCGGATCGTGGCGGCTGGTCCGGCGCTGGCGATCATCGGCGGCCACGGCGATGTCAACGGCTTCCGACCCGAAGTGAATGAACTGCTGGATAGCGGCTTTACCTGCACCGGCGTGATCGAATGTGCGGCCAAGGTGCGGCTCGCCAGCCAGAACGGATCGGACGTGATCAAGATCACCGCGACCGGCGGCGTGTTGTCGCAGCAGGGCCGAGGGCTGGAGGCGCATTTCACGCCGGAAGAAATGAAGACCATCGCCGACACCGCGCATTCGCTCGGCCTCAAGGTCATGGCCCACGCGCACGGCGCGCGCGGCATCCAGCAGGCCGCCGAAGCCGGGATCGATTCGATCGAGCACGGCACCTATCTCGATGAAGCCGCGGCGAAGGCGATGAAGGCCAACGGCACGGTGCTGGTGCCGACGCTGATGGCGCTGGAAGGCGTAAGCGAAGGGCTGGGCAAGGGCATCTACACCCCCGTGGTCGAAAACAAGATCCGCGCCGTCCAGCCGCTGATGGCCTCGCTGGTCAGCCGCGCGCGCGAATATGGTGTGACGGTCGCCTTTGGCACCGATGCGGGCGTGTACCAGCACGGCCGCAACGGAGAAGAACTGGCGCTGATGAAAAAGCAGGGCATGAGTGACCGCGAAGTCCTCGCCAGCGCCACCACCGGCGCTGCCAGGGTGCTGGGCATGGAAAACCAGATCGGCAAGCTCGCGCCCGGCTATTCGGCGGACATCATCGCGGTGGATGGCAATCCGCTGGCCGATGTGACCGTGCTGGAGGCGGTCGATTTCGTGATGGTGCGCGGGCGGGTGATTGAATAGCGCGGTGTGATCCGGCGGGCCGGAGGCGCACTGTCCAAACGACTCTGCTGGGGATAGTCGAGGGCGCGGATTGACTTGGCGACCGGGCGGCGCATTGTCCTCGACATGAAGTCTGCAACACGTCTCGCCGCATTCGCTGCATCACTTGCGCTCGGCGTGCCAGCCCATGCCGTGACCGCCGAATGTCCCGATCCCGTTGCCGCACGCGCCGAGATCGAACAGACCATCCACGATTTCTTCGCTGCGCTGCGCATCGCAGACAAGGCTCCGTTTGCGCAGCTGACCACCCCTTCTTTCTACGCCTTCGATGTGGGTCAGCACTTTGCCGGTTCAACGCTTGGCGACGCGGTCGTCGAAGCACTCGGCAACGGGGTCGAGATCAATTGGAACCTCGGCCCGATGGACACCAAGGTGCGCTGCGATGTGGCCTGGTCGCAATGGGAAAATACCGGCAGCGCGGGCACCCCGCCCGATGTGCGGCCCGTGCGATGGCTGGAATCGGCCGTGCTGGTTCATGACGGCCTGCGCTGGAAGCTCGATTTCTTCCATTCGCAGCGCGCAGCCGAAAAATAAACCGCGCGCGTGGCTTGGGCAGCGTGTCTGCCCCTGCCCAAAATGCACGCGGTGGCGGGGCGCAGTGCCGATAGCCCCGGTCAAAGGGGCAAAAGCGTTGAACGGCTGGATTTGTGCGCCTTGACGCGCTATTGATCGCGCATCCCCGGGGAGCCGCTTGGCTGAGAGGGGCGGTTAGCACCGTCCGACCCGTCGAACCTGAACCGATTAGCATCGGCGGAGGGAGTGGGCTGGTCGTTTGCACCAATGCGCCCGCGCTCGATCCGCCTTGAGGAGAGAGCAGACATGGCCGACATCAATTCCCCCGTCGAAATCGGCGTCACCACCGGGCCGATCCGCGGCAGCCGCAAGATCCATGTCGGCGCGCGCACCGGCAGCGGCATCCGTGTCGCCATGCGCGAGATCGACCTTGAGGGCGGCGAGCCGAGCGTGCGGGTGTATGACACCTCGGGACCCTACACCGACCCGCAAGCCCATATCGACATCAACGCTGGACTCGCCCCGCTGCGCCGTGACTGGATCATGGCGCGCGGCGATGTCGAGGCCTATGATGGCCGCGAACTGAAGCCCGAAGACAACGGGCAGCCCCAAGGCGGATCGGGCCCCGACCGCAGCGGCGGCGTCCCGCAGTTCCCGGCAGCAGCCAAGCGTCCGCTGCGCGCCAAACCGGGCATGAACGTCAGCCAGATGCACTATGCCCGCCAAGGCATCATCACGCCCGAGATGGAATACGTCGCCGAGCGCGAGAACCTGGGCCGCGAAATCGCTGCCGACATGGTGCGCGACGGGCAAAGCTGGGGCGCGCAAATTCCGACCATCATCACCCCGGAATTCGTGCGCGATGAAATTGCCCGGGGCCGCGCCATCATCCCCAACAACATCAACCACCCCGAAACCGAACCGATGGCGATCGGGCGCAACTTCTTGGTCAAGATCAACGCCAATATCGGCAATTCCGCCGTGGCGTCGAACGTGGCAAGCGAAGTCGACAAGATGGTGTGGGCGACCCGCTGGGGCGCGGACACGATCATGGATCTGTCCACCGGGCGCAACATCCACGACACCCGCGAATGGATCATCCGCAATTCCGCCGTCCCGGTCGGCACCGTGCCGATCTATCAGGCGCTTGAAAAGGTCGGCGGCGTGGCTGAGGAGCTGACGTGGGAAATCTTCCGCGACACGCTGATCGAACAGGCCGAACAGGGCGTGGACTACTTCACGATCCACGCCGGCGTGCGGCTCGCTTACGTGCCGATGGCGGCCAAGCGCGTCACCGGGATCGTCAGCCGCGGCGGGTCGATCATGGCGAAATGGTGCCTTGCGCACCACAAGGAGAGCTTCCTCTACGAGCACTTCGACGAGATCACCGCAATCATGAAGGCCTATGACATCGCCTACAGCCTTGGCGATGGCCTGCGCCCCGGCAGCATCGCGGATGCCAATGACGAAGCGCAATTCTCCGAACTCTACACGCTGGGTGAACTCACCCACCGCGCCTGGGCGCAGGATGTGCAGGTGATGATCGAAGGGCCGGGCCACGTACCGATGCACAAGATCAAGGAGAACATGGAAAAGCAGCTCCAGGTCTGCGGCGAGGCGCCGTTCTATACCCTGGGGCCGCTGGTGACCGACATCGCGCCGGGATACGACCACATCACCAGCGGCATCGGCGCGGCGCAGATCGGCTGGTACGGCACCGCGATGCTCTGCTACGTCACGCCCAAGGAGCATCTGGGCCTGCCGGACCGCGACGACGTGAAGGTCGGCGTGATCACCTACAAGCTGGCAGCCCACGCGGCGGATTTGGCTAAGGGGCATCCAGCCTCGCAGGTGCGCGACAACGCGCTGAGCAAAGCCCGGTTCGAGTTCCGCTGGCGCGACCAGTTCAACCTCAGCCTCGACCCCGAAACCGCCGAGCAATATCACGACCAGACGCTGCCGGCCGAAGGCGCGAAGTCCGCGCATTTCTGCTCGATGTGCGGCCCGAAGTTCTGCTCGATGCAGATCAGCCAGGACGTGCGCGACTTTGCCGCCAAACAGAACAGCAGCCCCGAAAGCTTCCTAGCCTCCGAAAAGCTGGGCGCCGACACCGCCGAGGCCAGCCGTCAGGCGGCGCTCAAGGGCATGGAGGAAATGAGCCGCCGCTACAACGAAGGCGGGCGCGAGCTGTATGTGGGCGCAGGGAACCGCGAGCACGACTGACCGGAACCCCACGCAGACCCACCGCGTAAGGCGCCCTCGTTCAGGCCGCCTGCGCGGTGCGGTTGCGGCCCGATTGCTTGGCGGCATACAGCGCCGTGTCGGCCCGCGCGATCAGGCTGCCGACCGGCTCGCCCACGGCCCGTGCGGCAACTCCGAAGCTGGCGGTCATGGAATACGGCCCCGCCGGCACGATCAGCGGGGTTTCCGCGATGGTCTGGCGCATCGCATCGATCATCCCGGCAAAGCCCGGCAACACGGCCTCGCGCGCCGCGATCAGGAATTCCTCGCCACCGATCCGGGCGACCAGCCAGTCCTCTGGCGCAAGCCGCCGCAGCATCGCGGCAAAGTGGACCAGGCTGGCATCGCCGCCTTCGTGGCCGAGCCGGTCATTGATGCTCTTGAACTGATCGATATCCGCGATGGCCAGCGCCACCGGCCCCGCCGCCTGCGCCGTCCACCGCTCCAGCTCCAGCAAGGCCGCGCGGCGGTTGGCCAGCCCGGTCAACGCGTCGGAATGGGCGAGGTGTTCCAGCTGCGCGCGCGATGTTTCCAGCGCCAGCGTCAGACTGGCAATCCAGCCATAGGCGCAGCTCGCGACCACCAGCGGGATCAGCACGGCAAACACCATGGTCAGCCCGTATTGTGCATTGCCTGACAACGCAAAGGCGAGGTGGGTGAACCCGGTCGAAGCGATGATCGAGCCGCCGACCACCAGCACGCCGTTGCGGATCAGCCGCGCACGAATGCCCCGCGTTGCGGGCGGATCGGGCGTCAGCGACGCGGGACAGGCGGGCGGATGTGGCATTGCACCACAGGGGTAGCAAAAACCCCTCGCCATTCCCTTAACACGGGCCCGCCACGCGCCCGCCACCTGCGCACGCCACCTGCACGCATAGGGGCCGCGTAACGCGCGCCTTGAGGCGTCAGGAGTTTTTCATGTTCTCCAGCCCCTTGATCCCGCCGGGCTTGGTGCTGGGCTGGCTGGCGTTGGTCTTGGGGCCCTTGTCCGCCTTGGGCTTGCGGGCTTCCTTGGACTTCTTCTGTTGACCCTTGGCCATAGATGCTTCCGATCAGGGGCGAGATGCCCGAGCGCGGGCGTGGGCCTGATGGGGGGCGGTGTCAATGTGGGGACAAGCGAGTCTTCGTCCGGAGTATTATCCGAAAAGATCAAGATCCTTTTCTGGAACCGGTAATTCCCATGTGCTCACAGCTTCTAAACCAACAGTTTTGGCAAAACTGCATAGGCCGATGTCGTCACTGAAAATTCGAGTTGAATTGTGGACCTTGGCAATTGCAACGATCTGTCTATCAAACTTGACCTTCTGCCAAGGCTCAGTCGATCCACCCCGTTTCGAACCACTCTTTTCGATAACTTCCATGTGCATCATCGCCAACTCGACAGCGCATTTTTGATCAAACGGTACCACCAAGATCTTGGACTGTTGATTTAATTTTTCAATCAACTCAACCGCACCTAAGCCTGCGCCAACCAGAGCTTCCGCTAGTGCAGGCGTAGGTAAAATCAATCTGCTTTGCTTTCCAAGCGAGCTGATTAATCCTTCAATCCTTTCTTTCGCGTGCGCGACGGGCGTCCCGGTCGAAGGGTCATTTGGTGGTTTTGCATTTGGATTCACTAGATAAGTGAACGCAGAATTATCGAGGGTGAGGATCACGCCCCGTCTCCCGCATCTCCACTGGTGAAGCTCCGACTTGCCGAGTATGCATCATCCGACATGAGATCGTTGCCTTGTATCAATCGAATTTCGGCAAGAGTTTCGCTGACATCTTGATCAATCAGCTTTTGAAAACGATCAACTTTAAAATCAATGATTTTCCATTTTCCGTCGGACTGTCTTTCGAAAGAGCCTATTCCATGCAGGCGGACAAAGGGGCCATACAGTAAAGGCGCTAGGTCTTTTGCAATTTCCCGGGACATATTGATGTTGCTATGAGTAATATCACCATCTTGCAGAATAGCGTGTGCAGTAGAATCGCGCCCACCGATCCTTACTATCTGGCCTTGAATAGTCGCGGCTTCACGAAACGCGGGAAACGTAATTGGTTTCGGGCGATTTCTCCCTTGAAACGGAATTACGACTTTTCCGCTATGCTGTTCGATTAAAGAGCCAACTGCGTTATCGTTGGCGAGAAGATCGTCCAAATTTCGCCGCACAGCTTCAAGGTCGGGGCCGGCACGTCCACCTCGAATGCTGTCAAGTCGAGCCTCCACTTTGGGTGCATCCACTGCGTCCACCTTATGGACGAGTCTCGCGCTGCCGCGCTCTACCTTGACGAAGTGGGTATGGTCCCGGTGGCCGATGAGCTTTGATAGAGCCAAAAGATATTCCGCCAACCTGCCCATTGGCAACGTGTCTGGAGTAAAGGCGTCAATCGTGAAGACATATTCGACAGGCTTCATCGAACACCTCCTTCGCTTCGCTCTTTCAAAGATTCATATATCATTTTCAATAACTTAGTCAAGAGCCGTTAAACGACTCAAATTGCGAACGATTTTCCTCGTCGTTGATAGCCAGTGCTGCCTTTGTGGCAAATTCTTTAGACAAAAGCTCTCCCCGAACCTCCTACCTCCCCATCCCCACCAGCACCCTATCCAGCGCCTGCAAGAACCGCGACCGATCCGCCGCCGCAAACGGCGCAGACCCGCTGCCCCAGACTGCACGCGAACCCCATCGCTAACCCTTGCCCAAACACTCCCACCTGTTATAACGCCCGTATGAACCGCCCGCTCAAAATCACCAAGATCGGCAATTCTGCCGGGATCGTCCTGCCCAAGGACGTGCTGGCGCATCTTGGCCGCAATGTGGGGGACGAGGTGGCGGTGGTGCTTACGCCCAACGGGATCGAGCTGATTAGCGCCGAGCCGGACTTCGAAGAGCAGATGGCGGCGGCGCGCAAGGTGATGGCGGAGCGCAAGCGCGCGTTGCGCGAACTCGCAAAGTGACTGGCCCACCCCCAGCCCCTCCCGCAGGCGGGAGGGGGGCATAGGCAAAAAATGGGTCTGGATTTCCACGAAAGTGGCGCTGGCCGCTCATGCCGAGCAACTGGCCGAGCATGGCGGGGGCAATGGTATTCGAGACGCCGGTTTGCTCGACAGCGCGATGGCGCGTCCGCAAAACCTTGCGCAATACGGCACGCCTGATGTGGCGGCGCTGGCGGCAGCCTACGCCTACGGCATCGCGCGCAACCATCCTTTTGTCGATGGCAACAAACGCACCGCGGCGGTCATCAGCGAAACATTCCTGATGTTGAATGGCCACGGATTGTCAGCCAGCGATGCCGAACTGGTGGTGGCGTTCGTTGCCTTGGCGGCGGGTGAATTGTCAGAGGACGACTTGGCGGACTGGTTTCGCCAGCATCTCGCCCGCGCCTAACCCCGCCCCATCCCCACCAGCACCCGGTCGAGCGCCTGCAGGAACCGCGAGCGATCCGCCTTGCTGAACGGCGCAGGCCCGCCTCCCACGCCGTCCATGCCTGCGCGCAGGTCGGCCATGATCGCGCGGGTGGCGATCGCGCCGCCGATGCTGGCCGCCGTGAACGCCTCGCCATTGTGTTTCAGCACCCGCGCGCCCGCTTTCAGGCAGCGGTCGGCCAGCAAGATGTCGCCGGTCACGACCACACAGGTGTTCGGGGGCAGGGCGGCGGCGGCTTCCGCGATCCAGTCGTCCGCCGCGTCGAAGCTGTCGGACACCACCACACGCTTCACTCGCGGGCTATCGGGAATGCGGAAGGCGGCGTTGCTGACCACGCGCACGTCGGCGCGGAACCGCTCGGCCACGCGGTAGATTTCGTCCTTCACCGGGCAGGCATCGGCGTCGATCAGGATGGTAAGGGGTGTCATGATGCGGGCCTAGCCTGATCGGGCGCTTTCCTACACCCCCTCGTGCGCGTCATGGTGCGACCGATGACCCCTGCGCCCGTTCTTTCCTTCGCTGCCGCTGTCACGGCCAGCCGCTTCGCGAGCCTGCTATGGACGCCGGTTTTTGTGTTCTGGACAGTGTCTCATGTGTCTCCAACACGGCGGCGATTAGGTGATCTGGGCAAAGCGTGCTACATGATCCCCGCTGACGTCGAAATTTGCGACGGACTTCGAAATTTGCGCTCCGCCGCTTGGCCTCACGGTCCCCGGCGTTAACCAGACGACGACTTCCTTTCATCGGACGATACGACGCACTCCCCGTCTGCACGTTGCGGGCGGTTACGAAAATGTTCTTGAAAGGAACACGTTATGAGCAAGACCGGAACCGTAAAGTTCTTCAACACCGACAAGGGCTATGGTTTCATCCAGCCCGACGACGGTTCGTCGGACAGCTTTGTCCACATCACGGCCGTTCAGGCCGCTGGCATGCACAGCCTCGAGAAGGATCAGCGTTTGAGCTTCGATCTCGAGCGCGGACGCAACGGCAAGGAAAGCGCCGTTAACCTCGCAGCTGCCTAAAGAATACCGGCGGGGCGGGGCGCGTTAAGCGTCCCGCCTGCCACGCAGGTCCCCGCCGACTCCCTCTCATGGCAGGATACACCGATGGCCCAGACCTACGAATTCTACTGCGAACGCGCCGATGAAGCCGCAACGCTGGCTGACAAGGCGACGCTCGACAATGTGCGTGATCGCGAACTGCGGTCGGAAAAGACCTGGCGCGGCCTCGCCGAGCAGGCGCGCAAGACCGCTGAAGAGCGTGTAAAGGCCGATATCGTTCGCGCCGAAAAGCGGGCCAGCGACCAACTGCTGTCCTGAACGGTTCGCCGGATTTCGCTGGAACGGCGGGATGCGGCACCCCATATTCTCTTTGGGCAACAGGGCACTGACGCCAAAGGAGAGATATCCATGAGCACCGTGCAATTTCAGTTCAACACCGACAGTTCGGTGATGGGCACGCAAGACGTCGCCCAACGGATCGAAGCGCAGGTGCGCAAGCGGCTGGATCGCTTCTCTGAACGACTGACCCGGATTGAAGTGCACGTCTCGGACGTGAACGGCCGCAAACACGGCGCGGATGACAAGCACTGCACCATCGAAGCGCGCCCGCGCGGCAGTCGCCCGATTGGTGTGACCGGCAAGGCGGCGGACGTCGATGCAGCGGCCCGGATCGCCGCCAACACCATGGCCGAACGGCTTGAGCGGATATTGGGCAAGGCGGAGCGGCATCGCCATGATGCCTCGCCCGACAAGCAGATCTGATCCGAGAGATCGGACCTCGCCGGGCTGGGTCAAAGCGGCATTACCGCCTTACTTGAGCCCGGTGATGGCGCACTGCGCCAAAACATCGTCGATCGCCTTGGCCACGCCGAAAAAACCGGCCTTGGCCAGCGGCCATGTGGCACGTTCGAGCTCAGGCAGGATCGTGACCACCCGCCCCTGCGCCGCCAGTTCGGCCAAGTCCGGCCACAGCCCATCACGCGTCCAGCCGGTCGGCAGATAGGGGACGGCGATCCGGGTGACACCGGCGTCGGCCAGCAACGGCGCAAGCGGTTCACCGTCACGCCATTCGCGCGCCGGACAGCCAAACGCGGCGGCTGCGTCAGCCATGCCATTGGCCACGGCGCCCTTTGCAAAGTCATCGGCCAACGCGCCAACCATACCCGGCGAGCGCGCAGCGGGCCGCGCCGCGCCAATGACAAGCGCAGGCGACGCTGGCAGCGCAAGCGGAACATGGTGCGCCGCCTCGTCATGCAGCAGCAGCGCGAATGGCTCTGCCAGATCCTTGGCAAGGACGGCTCCGGGCAGATCGAGTTTCTGCCGCCCGTATTCCTTCGCCTCGGACAAGGGCTCTGCATCCTCCGCCAACCCGCGCGCTGCCAATGCACCTTCGGGTCGGCCAGCCGTGTAGCGCGCAATGTTGTCGGCCCGTGCCAGATAGCTCTTGCCCTTGGTGTGCAGCCCCGCGACCCAGCGCCACGACAGCGTGTTCGAAGCGGCATCGCCATCCATCAAGTGCCGCAAAAAGAAGTCCGCGCCCAGACGCCAGTCGAGTTTCAGGGTGAAGATCCAGATGCTCGCAAACCACATGCGGGCATGGTTGTGGAGATAGCCCGTATCCTGCAATTCACGCGCCCAGACATCAAAGGCTTCGATTCCGGTGCGGCCCTCGGTCGCCTCGGCGTAGGCCTTTTGCAGACCGGCGTTGCGTTCAAGCGCCGCAAGTGCGTCGTCGCGTCCTGCCTTGTAATCGTCCCAGACCGCGGGGCGCTGTTCCAGATAGCCCTTGAAATAAATCCGCCAGAACACTTCGGCGATAAACTTTTCGGCGGCACGCGGGCTGTGCTGGCCGAGCACCGCTTCGAGCACGTCACGCTCGGTCAGCACCCCGGCATGAAGCCACGGCGAAAGTTCGCTGACATTGGCGCGCCCGGCCGGCGCCGGGCCGTCATCGGCATTGCGGGTTTCGGCATAGCGGCGGCCAGCGGCGGGAAGAAATTGCGCGAGGCGATCAAGCGCCGCGGCGCGCGTGGTTTTTACGTTCATAAAAAGGCGAACCCGCTGAACTGGTCTTGGTTCCGGACGAATGGAGGCAGAACGGCATTACAGCCGGAACATCCAACTCGCTAATCCATTCGTTTCTGTATGAGTGCGCGCCGCCTTGGCGAAACGCACGCTCGCCCCGGATCTATACGTATCCGGGGAATCCCTGGCCTTCGGGCCTCTATCAAGGAATACCCTATGAAGATCATCAATGTCATGCTCGCTTCGGTTGCTGCGGTCGCTCTGGTGGCTTGCGCCAGCGAAACCCCGGCTGAAGACGCCACCACCGCTGACACCACTGCCGTTGCCGACGATGCCACCGCTGCTGGCACGCTTGTCGAAGTGGCGCAGGGCAACCCTGATTTCTCGACACTGGTGACCGCCGTGACGGCCGCCGAACTGGGCGAAACGCTTTCGGGCGCCGGTCCGTTCACCGTGTTCGCCCCGACCAACGCTGCTTTTGAAAAGCTGCCTGCCGGCACCGTGGAAGAACTGACCACCAACGACAAGGATACGCTCAAGTCGATCCTGACCTATCACGTGGTCGAAGGTTCGGTTGATGCCGCAACGCTGACCACCGCGATCACCGAAGCAGGCGAAGCCGGTTATGTCGTCAAGACCGTCAACGGCGGCGATCTGACAGCGACGATCGTCGACGGCGGCGTGGTGCTGACCGATGCGGCTGGCAACACCTCGAAGGTCACTGCGACCGATGTGGCAGCGTCCAACGGGATGATCCACGTGATCGACACCGTTTTGATGCCGATGTAAGCATCTGGCTTCTTACGAACCCTGAACAGGGGCGGGCGCCGCGAAAGCGGGGCCCGCCCTTTGCTATTGTGCGCCTTTGCCATCGCCCCCAACGGCCTTTAAGCTGCGCAGACAAAGGAGCCGTGCCATGCCAATCAACAAGCGCCATACCGCCCTGTCCCTGCTGTTCGTCGCCGGCTTGACGGCGGCATGCAATCCGGCCGCCGATGGGATCGACCCGCAGGGCAAGACGTTCGATGATGTCGCAGCGGACGAGGTTGTCACGCTTTCCGGGACCGAGCCGTTCTGGAATCTTGTTATCGAAGACGCGCAAGGCGTCTGGACCACGCCCGAAACCCCGTCCGCCACACCATTTGCGGTCACGCGGTTTGCCGGCAACAACGGGCTGGGTTTTTCCGGCGCACTTGAAGGCCAGGATTTTACCGCCACCCTCACGCCCGGCGAGTGCAGCGACGGGATGAGCGACCGGCGGTTCCCCTACGTCGCCACGATCGCTTTGGGTGATAAGACATTGGAAGGCTGCGGCTATACCAGTCGCCAACCCTTTACCGGGCCGGACGCGCCGTAACGCGGTGCAGGTGCCCTCCAAACATCCTTAGAAAAGGCCGGGAATATCCTGCTGCGCACGGTTTGGCTGAGCCGGTTGCAGCATCTTGCGTGCGGGCGCCTGTATCGCCGCATCTGCGCCCTGAGCGGAATCGGCTCTGGTTCCCGCGGCCGTAGCTGAAGCGCCAAACGCGGTGCACGAGCGCCCGGCTAGGAAATCGAGCGCCACCGCGGTCGACGCTTCACGCGGGTCGCCAAAGGGACGGGTGATGTCATCGCCAGCGCGGCAGGTGTTGGGCACGAACGGCCCCAGTCCGAAGAAATAATCGCCTCGCCCGTCCGCGTTCAGCGTCTGGAACGTCACCGCGCGGACCCGCAGATCGCACGCGGCCAGATCGAAGGCGAACTGCCCGACAGGCTTGCCGGATGTATCCGCCCCGATCAGCGCGATATTGTTGCCGAGGTAAGGCAGCATCGCATTGATTACCAGCTCGCTGGCCGAAGCGCTGGCTTCGGTAGTGATGAACGCGATGCGGGTGGGGGCGATGGCGTTGGGTTCGGCGCGGAAATTGCGCTGCGTATTCTCCGCCGCGCGCGACGCGCGCAGCACGGTCCGGCTGAACACCTGGCCAACGCGGCCCTGCCCCATCAGATCGCCCATCGTCTCGGCCACGGACACAAGCCCGCCGCCATTGTAACGTACATCGATGATCAGATCGGTCACGCCTTGCGCGCTGAACTGCCCATAGGCCTCCCGCAACTGCGCGGCCGCGTCCGCAACGATGAAGGTGCGCAGGTTCAGATAGCCGATCCGCCGTCCGCCGTCATTGAGGATCAATGTCCCGTACCGGTTGGAAATCGGATCAAGCGAGAAGTCGCTCTTGACGATATTGCTCTCAAACGTCGCTCCGCCCGGCTGCACAAATCGCAGCACGCGCGCAACACCGGCGTCCGCTGGCCCAAGCGCGTTGATGACCGCCTGCGGTCCGCCACTTGCGATCAGGCTCGACACGGTTTGCAGATTGGCGCCGGTGGTGCCGATCGCCGTGATCTCGCTCCCGCGGTCGAGGCCTGCGGCCAAGCCTGATGCGCCCTCATAAGCCTCGGCCACGAACAAGCGCCCCGCAGCATTGTCGAACGAAAGGCGGATGCCGAACCCGGCGCTGGACCCTGAATTGACCAGCGCATTTTCTTCGGCAATCGAAGTGGCGAACGTGAAGCCCTGATCGCGGCCCTGCGCGCGGGCGGGGGCGACGCGGGCATCCAGAAAGGTCTGGACCGAATTGAAGCTGGCTGGATTGGCAGAGGCGAGAAGATCGGGAAACAGATACCAATCGTTCAGCACGGTGTCCGCAAAGTCCTGCTGCGCGCGAAGCGAACACCCGGTCGCAGGCGGCGTGGGCGTGGGCGTCGGTGCGGGTGTGCCGCCGCCACCGGTCGCCGGAGCAACGGACGAAGAGCCGCCGCCACCACAGGCCACCAGGCTGACAGACACGAGAAGGCTAAGAGCGGTGCGACCAAGGATCATGAATCTGTGCAACTCCATGGGGGGGGGATGGCGTGGCTGAAAGGTTGAAGGCCAGTGCGCTGGGATGCAATGGGGCAGGGCCGAGGGCAAGAACGGGACTGCGAAAAAGGTCAAAAACCGCCAAAAGCGTGACCTTTTTGCCTGCATTTGCAGGGTTTTCCTCAAAAAGTGGCGAAAACTGGCCCGCCAAGTCTCGTATCGCGCATCCGAACGGACTAGCACAAAGCCAAGGAACCGACAGAATCATGACCGAATTTCCCGCCTGGCTTGCACCCCATGTGCCCGCACCTGCCCAACACCCCGGCCTCGCGATTGCGAAACTGGGTTCGGCGCAGACCTTTGCGCGCGGTGGCTTTGCGCTGACCAGCCCTGCCTTCAACCGCGGCGACGCGCTCGACCCCAGCTTTACCGCGACCGAGGAAGACGCCGTCGCCCCGCCGCTGGAATGGAGCGCGCCGCCCCCCGGATCGCAGGAACTGGTTCTGGTGGTGGAGGATGCCGCATCCACCGGCGCGGAACCGGCGTGCCATTGGCTCGTCTGGGGTCTCGCCGGACAGCGCGGCAAGCTGCTGGAAGGCGAAGTGCCGCCGCGCACTGGCAAGAACGCGGTCGGCAATTCCGAATGGCTGCTGCCCGACCCACCCGAGGGTGAAACGCGCCACTACCTGTTTCAATTGTTCGCGACCGATCTGCCGCTGGTGCTGATGCCCGGCGCGGGGCGGGCGGAACTGCTCGCATCGTTGCAAGGGACCGTTACGGCCTGCGCAGTGCTTCATGCCACCTTCACCGGCGGCGGAGACGATGATGCGGGTTGGGAAGATGATGATCTCGACTAAACTGCCACTTACATAAGGGAGTAGATGATGGCTGGCTCGACCAATGCACTTCAAAAGCCTGTGCAACTTTCCGAGGATCTTGAAGCGGTGATCGGCAAGGGTCCGATGACCCGCGCTCAGGTGACTTCGAAGGTGTGGGAATACATCAAGGGGAATGACCTTCAGGACGCCAAGGACAAGCGTCAGATCAATCCCGATGCCAAGCTGGGCGCGGTGATCGGCAAGGACCAGATCTCGATGTTCAAGATGACGGCTGCGGTGTCCAAGCACCTCACCTAAGTCCCTTCGGGGGTGCCGCTGCGGCGCCCTGTCCAAGCTTCAGCGGCGCGCGATCCGATAGGGTCCGCGCCGCTTTTGCATGGGCGCGCCCTTCCATGACAGGGCGATGGTGCCGTCTTCGGTCAGCGTATCGACGGCGGCGTGGACAGCGTCCATGTGCGCGCGCCAATCCCCCTCCGGCCCCGCCAGACGCCGTGCGGCTTCGCTCGGGCACAGGGTAGCGTCTGCGGCGCGTTCTGCCAGCAGGGCAAGGATCGCCTGTTGCGGTGTCATGCCGCCTTGCGGCGCAGCGGCAGACAATCGCCCACCCACAGCGCCAGCCAGATGATGACAGGCTGCGCGAACATCCGCGGGATGTGATAGCCAAGTCCCAGTCCGCCTTGGGTGCGGGCAAGGTCGATGATCATGTGATTGACGTTGGCGGGCCAGACACACAGCGCATACAGCGCCAGCCCCCATCCGGCCATCTGCCGCAGCGGTTTCGAAAAGGGTTGCACCAGCCCGATCGCGCCGAGCAGCTCTGCCACACCGGTCCCCAGCACCACCGCTTCGGCCGCAGGCACCCATGCGGGCATGATGGTCAGAAAAGGCTCGGGCCGGATGAGGTGGATCACTCCGGCAACCGCATAAAACACCGCCAGCACCCAGCGCAGGACGACGCGGATCATGCGCCCGGCTCCCAGCCCGCTGCGGCCAGCGTGAAGCCGGCAAAATCGAACCCCGGCACCACTACGCAGGATACCAGGCTGTAGCCGTGCTGCGATGCCCCGTGTGGCCGTGCCGCCTGCCATTCATGCGGAGCGACAAGCCCCTGCAACTGCTGGCCCGCAGCCATATCGCTGCCCAGCACGACCGAACGCACCGGGCCTTCATCACTGGCCGACAGCCGCAGTTCAAGCGGATCGCCTGCCTGCCAGATCCACAATTCGGACGCATCGACCCGGTGCCAGTGCGAGGCTTCGCCCCCGCGCAGCAGGAAGATGATCGCCGTGCCGCCAGCGCGCCCGTCAGCGCCCGGATCGCCGCGCCACGTCTCGCGATACCATCCGCCTTCGGGATGAGCGATCAGGCCCAATTGTTCGATCCGTGCAGCCGCGCTATCCATGGTCCCGTCCTTGCCTGTCCCCGCCACTTTTCGGGATGCAGGCGCTCTAGCTTCGGGAGCCTCCTCCATGCAACTTTTCGCGCCTTCGCTTGCCGCCCTTGCCGCCGCGCTCATGCTGGCGAGCCCGCTTGCCGCGCAGGAAGCGCCC
Source organism: Sphingomonadales bacterium (assembly GCA_009995225.1). Classification (GTDB taxonomy): domain Bacteria; phylum Pseudomonadota; class Alphaproteobacteria; order Sphingomonadales; family Sphingomonadaceae; genus Erythrobacter. The sequence continues at coordinate 97,138 of JAACPW010000009.1, forward strand.
GTTGATGCGGCCACCGCGACCGCCAATGCGGCGCTGGATGCCGCGCCGATTTTCGACGGGCATAATGATGTTCCGAACCAGCTGCGCGCGCGGGTCGACAACCAGATCAACAGCTTCGATTTCGAGGATACCACCGATACCGGCGCCGCGCATCCGCAAGGGGCGGTGATGCAGACCGATCTTGGGCGGCTGAAGGAGGGCAAGGTCGGCGCGCAGTTCTGGTCGGTCTATGTGCCTTCCAACCCGGACGAGCCTGAAGCGGTGCAGCAGGTGATCGAACAGATCGACGTGACCAAGCGGCTGATCGCGCGCTACCCCGATGCCCTGCGCTTTGCGACCACGGCCGATCAGGTCGAACGCGCGATGGCCGATGGGCGGGTCGCCTCGCTGCTCGGCATGGAAGGCGGGCATTCGATGGGATCGAGCCTTGGCGTGCTGCGCCAGCTTCATGCGCTGGGCGCGCGCTACATGACGCTCACGCACAACAGCAACACCCCTTGGGCTGACGCGGCAACCGATACGCCGGTGCATGGCGGGCTTTCGCCCTTCGGCATGGACGTCGTGCGCGAGATGAACCGGCTGGGGATGCTGGTCGACCTGTCGCACGTCAGCGAGGCGACGATGATGGACGCGCTGGATGTGGCCCGCGTGCCGGTGATCTTCAGCCATTCGGGCGCGCGCGCCATCAATGGCCATCCGCGCAACGTGCCGGACACGGTGCTGGCGCGCCTGCCCGACAATGGCGGGATCGTGATGGTCGTGGCGCTGCCCGGCTTCCTCAACGAAGAGCGCCGCCAATGGTTTGCCGAACGGTCGGGCGAGGAGGCGCGGCTCAAGGCGCTGTGGCAGGGGCAGCCTGACAAGGTGACGCAAGCCATGGCGGAATGGGACGCTGCCCAGCCGGAACCCGCGACCACGATCAAGCACATGGCCGATCACATCGATCACATCCGCAAGGTGGCGGGTGTCGAACATATCGGCATTGGCGGGGACTTTGACGGGATGCCTTCCGGCCCGGTCGGGTTCGAGGACGTGCGCGGCTACCCGCTGCTCTTCGCGGAACTGGCACGGCGCGGCTATTCGCAGGCGGAACTGGAAATGATCGCCAGCCGCAACGCCCTGCGCGTCATGCGGGCGGCAGAAGCCTATGCGGCCAGCGTGGCGGATGAAGCGCCGATCGAAACCCTGATCGACACTTCGGCGAAGCCCGAGTGATCAGTGGCTGGCGCGGGCGAGAGCGGGGATGATCCAGACCAGGCTCATCGCGATGATCGTAAACGCCAGGCTGAAGGCCAGCACATAGCGCAAGCCGGTGTTGCCGACAGCGCCGCGTGCGGCCTCATCGGTGATGCTGATGATTTTGTCATGGTCGATCATTGTCGCTCTCCCCAAACGCAATGGCCGCTAGGGAAATACTTTCCCTAGCGGCAATCAAATATGGGGACGACAGACCGTTTCCTATCTGCGCCGAATGGTGAAAATGCGGAGGGGCTTACCCCTCGGCCTCGATTTCACTGCCGAGTTTCAGCACCTCGTCACCGTCATCCTGCTTGATGAGGTATGCCGGGTTGTCGGAGTCGCCCTTGCGGGTGATTTCCGAACCCTTGAGCGTGCGGGTCACTTCGCGTTCAAAGCGTTCCTTGATCTGGCCGGTCGCCTTGCCCTGTCCCCACGTCCAGCTGACGTGCTGGCCGGTGCGGAAGCTGTTGCTCACTGGTCGTCGCCTGTCGCAGCGTCGCGGTCTGTCACCACACCGTCAATCGAGCTGCTCTCGGGCGCGGCCTGTTCGCGCTGCGCTTCATCGCGGGCGGTCGCTGTGCCGGCGCCTTCGACATCGTTCTGTGACAACGCGCCGGTGATCCAGATTATGGACATGGCAACAATTGCCAAGGTGAGGCTGATCCCCAGCACCCAGCGAACCACACCGCTTTTGCTGCCACCACTGGCATCTGTTCCGTCGATACGGGTCTGGCGGTCGTGTTCGGGCATTAAAAACTCCTGCTAGTCTTCAACCGGGCTTAACCCCGGCCGGGTTGGCCTTGTTCCATCGCGATTGCGCAATCAGTCGCGCAAAAGCTCGTTGATTGCGGTCTTGGAACGGGTCTGCGCGTCCACGGTCTTGACGATCACCGCGCAATAGAGGCTCGGGCCGGGCGATCCATCTGGCAGGGGCTTGCCGGGCATCGAACCGGGCACAACCACGGCATAAGGCGGCACCGCGCCCATGTGAATTTCGCCCGTGGCGCGGTCGATGATCTTGGTCGATGCGCCGAGATACACGCCCATCGACAGCACCGCGCCTTCGCCCACGCGCACGCCTTCGGCCACTTCGGACCGGGCGCCGATGAAGGCGCCGTCACCGATGATGACAGGTTCGGCCTGCAACGGTTCCAGCACGCCGCCGATCCCCGCGCCGCCCGAAATGTGCACATTGGCACCGATCTGCGCGCAAGAACCGACCGTGGCCCAGGTGTCGATCATGGTGTTTTCGCCGACATAAGCGCCGATATTGACGAAACTGGGCATCAGCACCACGCCCTTGGAGATATAGGAGCCGCGCCGCACCACCGCGCCGGGCACCACGCGGAAGCCCGCCTCGCTGAAGCGGTCAGCGCCCCAGCCGGCAAACTTCAACGATACCTTGTCGAACGCCGCTTCCCCCGCCGCGCCGCCTTCCATCACGCGATTGTCGCTGAGACGGAAGCTGAGGAGCACGGCTTTCTTCAGCCATTGATTAACCTGCCAACCACCGTCGCCATCGGGCTGGGCGACCCGCGCTTCGCCGCTGTCCAGCAGCGCCAGCGCATCGGACACGGAATGGCGCACTTCGTGACCCTGCGTAATTTCGGCACGGTTTTCCCACGCCTCGTCAATGGCGGCGATCAGCTTGTCACTCATGGCGGTCTCCGGCGATCAGATTGCGGCACCGCGCCTAGCTTGGCTTGCGCGCAGCGGCAAGCATGGGCTGCACGCAAAAGCGGCACGCATACGTAAATCTGGCGTAAGTCCGGCGGGCCTGCCTGAAAATCAGGCAGGCATCCCGGCGGCAAGGGCGAACTGATACGCACGCTCGGCCAGGGGGCGCACCCGCTCGCTCATCGACTGCGCATGGGCGCTGGAGGCCGTGCCGTCGATCACGCGCTTCTTGATGCCCTGCATGATCCCGGCGAGCCGGAACAGGTTATAGGCGAAATACCAGTCCATCGGCGGCACCGGATAGCCGGTGCGTGCAACATAGCGTTCCACCGCTTCATCGACCGAGGGGATGCCCAGCATATCCAGATCAAGGCCCATGAGCCCGGCGCGCCCATCGGCAGGCTGATACCAGTTGAGCATCAGGTAGCTGAAATCCGCAATCGGATCGCCCAGCGTCGACAGCTCCCAATCGAGCACTGCGATGATGCGGGGCTGCGTCTTGTCGAAGATCACATTGTCGAGCCGGTAATCGCCGTGCACCACCGACGAGCCGTGCTGCGGCGGAATGGTCTGAGGCAGCCATTCGATCAGCCGCTCCATCTCGGGCATCAGCTCGGTTTCGGACAGCTTGTACTGCTTGGACCAGCGGGCAATCTGGCGCGCGCAGTAATCGGTGGGCTTGCCGTAATCACCCATGCCGATATCGTCCGGCTGGTTGAGGTGCAGATCGGCCATCGTGTCGATCAGCGCATGATAATGTTCGCGGCGCTCGTCCGGCTCCATGCCGGGCAGGGCGCCGTTCCACAAGGATCGGCCATCGGCCATGCTCATCACGAAGAACTTCGATCCGATCACATCTGCGTCTTCGCACAGGCCATAGGTGCGCGGCACGGGGAAGCCGGTGGGATAGAGTCCGGTCATCGCCGCATATTCGCGGTCGACCGCATGGGCCGATGGCAGCAGTTTGCCGAAAGGCTGACGCCTGAGAACATAGGACGCGTTCGGCGTGTCGATCCGGTAGGTGGGGTTCGATTGGCCGCCCTTGAACTTGGTATAGCTGATCGGGCCCTCGAACCCTTCGACATGGGCTTCGAACCACGCGGTCAGCGTGGCCAGATCGAGCTGGTCCTTCTCGGTCACTGCGACCGTGCCGACCATTTCCTTGTCGTAATCGATGTTGCTGGTGTCGGGCATCAGTCGAACACCACCACGGTGCGCGCCGAAGTGCCCTTGCGCATCGTCTCGAAGCCTTCGTTCACCTGATCGAGCGAAATCCGCTCGGCAATGATGGTGTCGAGATCGAGCAGGCCCCTGAGGTAGAAATCGACGAGACGCGGCAGATCGACCGGGAAGTGGTTCATTCCCATGATCGCACCCATCAGTTTCTTGCCGCCGAGCAGGTCCATTGCGCCAAGTCCCACCTTGCAGTCGAGCGGCATCATGCCGAGGATCACGGCAGTGCCCCCGCGCTTGAGGCTGGCGACCGCCAGATCGGCGGAAGCCTGGCGGCCCACCGCTTCGATCCCCCAGTCGACCCCGCCGCCGCTGATTGCGATGATCTGCTTGGCGGCGTCATCGGCCAGCGCATCGACGGTGTGGGTTGCGCCCAACATCTTGGCCAGGTCGCGCTTTTCTGGGAGCGGATCGGCGGCGATGATCTTGCCTGCGCCGGCGATTTTTGCGGCGTTGATCGCGGCAAGGCCAACGCCGCCGCAGCCGACCACCAGCACGGTTTCGCCCGGTGTCACCTTGCAGGCGTTGAAGATCGTGCCCGCACCGGTTGTCACCGCGCAGCCGAGCAGGGCGGCGCGGTCGAACGGCATGTCCTTGTCGATCGCGACGCAGGCGTGTTCGTGGATCAGCATCTGTTCGGACAGCGCCGAGAGGTTCAACATCTGCGCAACCGGCGCGCCATCGGTGAAGGTGATCCGCGGCGCGTCGCCCTTGGTACGGCGGGTATCGGCACCAAGGCACAATGCCATGCGGCCCGTGACACAGAATTCGCAGTGGCCGCAGAAGGCCGAAAGGCAGGACACGACATGATCGCCGGGCTTCACCGTGCGCACCTCGCTGCCCACGGCGCGGACGATCCCCGCCGCCTCATGGCCGGGAATCGCAGGGAGCGCGTGGGGGTAATGTCCATCGATGAAGTGCAGATCGGAATGGCACAGGCCGCAGGCTTTGGTGTCGATCAGCACCTCATGCGGGCCGGGATCGGCATAGGTCACGTCGGCGATTTTGAGCCCTTTGCCGGGGTTCTCAAGAATGGCGGCCTTGGCCATGGGGGGTCCTCTTCCCGAATGTTGGATTGCCCCTGCGCGGTTCCTACAAATTGACCGCTTGCAGGGATTGGAGGCGGCTTTTGTTCAAACCCGCCTCCAAGCTGTGTTTCATTAACGAAAGTCGCCTCAGCGCGTGGCGCCCATGTCACCCGAGCTGAAGCTCTGGGTGTCATTGGCAGCACGGCCATGATCGCCCCGCAACGCGTTGGCTGTGGGGCCGGGGCGCGGTGCGTGCTTGGAAAACTCGATATGGGCGATCGAGCGCGCATGCACTTCGTCCGGGCCATCAGCCAGTCGCAAGGTGCGCTGGTTGGCGTAGCTCTTGGCCAGCCCGAAATCGTCCGACACACCGCCGCCGCCATGCGCCTGGATCGCATCGTCGATAATCCGCAGCGCCATGTTGGGGGCCTGCACCTTGATCATGGCGATTTCCTGCTTGGCCGCCTTGTTGCCGACCTTGTCCATCATGTCGGCCGCCTTGAGGCAGAGCAGACGGGTCATGTCGATATCGATGCGGGCACGGGCGACACGCTCTTCCCAGACCGAGTGCTTGTAAACCGGCTTGCCGAAGGCTTCACGCTCCTGCAGGCGGCGGCACATCTTCTCCAGCGCCTCTTCCGCCGCACCGATGGTGCGCATGCAGTGGTGGATGCGGCCCGGCCCGAGGCGGCCCTGCGCGATCTCGAACCCGCGCCCTTCGCCCAGCAGAATGTTGTCAGCGGGAACACGGACGTTGACCATCTCGACTTCCATGTGGCCGTGGGGCGCATCGTCGTAACCGAACACGGGCAGGTGACGCAGGATGTTCACGCCGGGCGTGTCGATCGGCATCAGAATCTGCGACTGCTGCGAATGGCGCTGCGCATCCGGATTGGTCTTGCCCATCAGGATCGCGATCTTGCAGCGCGGATCGCCGAGGCCCGAAGACCACCACTTGCGGCCGTTGATCACATAGTGATCGCCGTCGCGCTCGATCCGGGTTTCGATGTTGGTCGCGTCGGACGAGGCCGTGTTCGGCTCCGTCATCAGGAAAGCCGAACGCACTTCGCCGTTCATCAGCGGACGCAGCCAGGCTTCCTTCTGGGCAGCCGTGCCATAGCGGTGGAACACCTCCATGTTGCCGGTGTCGGGCGCGGAGCAGTTGAACACTTCCGATGCCCAGCCAATGCGGCCCATTTCTTCGGCGCACATGGCGTATTCGAGGTTGGTGAGGCCGGGGCCTTCGAACTCGAACGTGTCATCGACATGGTGGTGGCTGTCGTTGCGCGGCGGCATGAACAGGTTCCAGATGCCGGCTTCCTTGGCCTTGGCCTTGGTTTCCTCGACGATGGGAAGCACCTTCCAGCGCTCACCTTCGTGATCCTGCTGGTCATAGACCTTCATGTTGGGCCGTACATGCGCCTCGATGAAATCGCGCACGCGATTGCGCCAGTAAAGCTGGCGTTCGGTGGGTTCGAAATCCATGGGGAAGTTCCTCTCTCGTCCTTTATTGCAACCGACTCTCTGGCAGACCGTGGCAGAGCATTGCGCCTGCGCCAAGCTCTCATTTGGGGGGCTAGGGCACCGTGGTGGCCGTTCGTTCGGCCTGCAAACGCGATGCGATGCGCGCTTCGTGATCGGCGCGGGTGATGGGGAAACGGGCGAGCCAAAAGGCGGCCGTTAACGCCAGCACTGCCGAAACGACAAGATAGGCGAGCGCCAGGTTCGTCACCACGTCAGGGGCAACTGCAGCCTGCGCGGTGCCCGGCTCCAGCCCGATGGCTTCGACAATCAGGCTGGTCAGCAAGATGCCGCCGCCAGTGGCCGATTTCTGCACCAGCCAGTTGCCGGCATAGAACGTCCCTTCAGCGCGTTTGCCGGTGCGTTCCTCATAAGCCTCGACGATCTCGGCAACCATCGACGTGGCCGAGATGATCGCCACCACACCCGCAGTGTTGGCCGCAACCATGAAGCCGATGAACAATACGGTCGAAAGCGTCGAGCCGGTCTGCGGCCAAAGCCCGGCCAAAAACAGCATATAAGGCGTGCCCGCTATGCCCAGTGTTGCCAACGATCCGCCCGCGCCGCTGGCCGGCTTGCCGAAGCGGCGGTGCAGCGGACCGACAATCAGGAACATCGCTACAACTGAAAGGCCCAGCGCCAACGGATACAACTTGAAGGCCATCTCGCTGAATTGCCAGACATAGCGGATGACATAGAGCGTGATCGATAGCGTCACGCCCTGACTGATATAGGCGGCGAGCGCCCCGGCGGCAAAGACCACGAACGCGCGCTCGCGAAAGGCATCGGCGATGTCGGCAAAGGCCAATCGGAGCGAAAATGGCGGCGGCGCATGATCGGGCAGGCGCGCAACATAACGATGCTGTCCCAGCGCGGAACCCATCACGGACACCAGCATGATCACCGCCCCGACCATGCCGAACACCGCATAACCATCAGGCTGTAATTGCGCTTCCGGGGTCGGCAGGAAGACCGTGAAGGCCAGCACGGACATCGTCAGTCCCCCAACCCAGCCCGATAAGAAACGATAGCGGAACAAGGTGGTGCGTTCGACATAATCACTGGTGATTTCGGGCACCAGGCTGATCGAAGGCACCTCGCAGGCGGATAAAAGCAGACGCACACCCACTGCCAGCGCGACGATCTCCCAGAAGGTCGGCACGCCGGTGAAGGGCGGGGACCACAGCAACGCCCAGGCCATCGCCAGCGGGATCGGGGCGATATAGAGCCACGGCAGACGCCGTCCCCAGCGGGTGTAGGTGCGGTCACACAAGTGGCCAATCAGCGGATCGGCGATGGCGTCAATCACCAGCGCAGTGGCCAGCGCCGCGCCGACGATCCCTGCATCCACCCCCAGTACGAGATTGTAGAACGGCAGCAGGAAGAACGAAAATCCGCCGTCTTTCACCCCGAAGGCCACGGCGCCAAAGCCGTGCATCAACTTGAGCCTGCTTGGAAGCGGCCCGGAAATCATGCTCATTCGCGCCAGACCCTTATTTTCGGGCCTTTGCCGCGTGGCGATCTGCCGAATTCGGCCAAGTGTTCTCTCCTGCTCGGGTTGCAAACTTAGACCGATTGCGTGCGTCGTCAATCGTGCTTGGCCTGACGTTACGGCACCCAAGATTGGACGAACAGCCCTTGCAGGCAACGCGCAAATGCCACTAACGTAAGCGTCAAGTGGGAGCTTGAACGAGAGGAGACTCGGCCAATGGCTGATCTGGAAACATTCCGCAGCGAAACGCGTGCCTGGCTTGAGGCGAATTGTCCGCCCGAGATGCGTGAACCCGTCCGCGACGAAAGCGATATCTACTGGGGCGGCCGCCGTGCCACCTTCAAGAACGGCGCGCAAAAGGCGTGGCTCGAAGCCTGCATTAACAAGGGCTACACGGTGCCAAGCTGGCCCAAGGCCTATGGTGGAGCGGGTCTGAGCCCGGCTGAAGCCAAGGTGCTGCGCGAGGAAATGGGCCGCATCAATGCGCGTCCGCCGCTCAGCAGCTTCGGGATCTGGATGCTCGGCCCGGCGTTGCTGCATTTCGGCACTGAAGGCCAGAAGCAACGGTTCCTCAATGAAATCGCGCGCGGCGAAATTCGCTGGTGTCAGGGCTATTCCGAACCGGGCTCGGGCAGTGATCTGGTGTCATTGCAGACCTATGGCGAAGACAAGGATGATCACTGGATCGTTAATGGCCAGAAGGTCTGGACAAGTTACGCGGACCAAGCCGACTGGATCTTCTGCCTCGTCCGCACTGACAAGGCCGACAAGTATTCCGGCATTACCTTCATGCTTTTCGACATGGCGAGCGAAGGTGTCAGCACCAAGCCGATCCTGCTCATCAGCGGCAATTCGCCGTTCTGCGAAACCTTCTTCGACAACGTCGAGGTGCCCAAATCCTATGGCGAGGATTGCCCGGCCTATGTCGGCCAGATCAATCGCGGCTGGGATGTCGCCAAGTATCTCCTCGGCCACGAACGCGAGATGATTTCGGGCGCGGATGGGGGCGATCGCACCTCCGGGATCGGTGCGGCGATGAAGCGGCACGCAGGTAAGCTGGGAGACGAACTCGATCCGGTGCTGCGTGCCGAGCTCGCGATGTTCGATGTCGACGCGCTGGCCTATAGCGCGATGGGCGAGAAGTTCCTCGACGAGATCAAGGTCGGCAAGGCGCACCCCGCACAGCCGAACATGATGAAATATGCCGGTACCGAACTTAACAAGCGTCGTCATGAGCTGATGATGGCAGCTGGTGGCTCGCGCTCGCTCGAATGGGAGAGTGAGGAGACAGAGGGCGGCAAGCCTTCGCGTAGCTGGCTGCGGACCAAGGCGAACTCGATCGAGGGCGGAACCAGCGAAGTGATGCTCAACGTCATCGCCAAGCGCATCCTCGATCTTCCGGGCGCCTAGACACTGGCGTCGCCCTGGACTTGGTCCGACGCGACGCCATCTAGGCTCCAAGATCATGGCGATCCCGGGTCAAACCCGGGATGACGATTTGAATTTCCGGGAGAGGGAAAACAATGCCCCTGTATCATGACGACGATCAGGCGATGCTGGCCGATACCGCGCGCGGCTTCATTGCCGAGGAAGGCAACATCGCCAAACAACTGCGCCACTGGCGCGACCGCGATTGCAAGGACGGCTTCGGCCATGGCCTCTGGAAGCAGATGGCCGAAATGGGTTTCACCGGGATGCTGGTGGAGGAAGCGGACGGCGGGCTCGGCATGGGCCATGTCGAAGCTGGCATTGTGCTCGAGGAAATCGGTCGCAACCTCACCCCTTCGCCATTTCTGACATCATCCGTGTTGGCCGCCACGGCCCTCAACTACGGCTCGGATGATGTGAAGGGCCGCTACCTTCCGGGACTGATCGCAGGAGATAGCGTTTTTGCTGTCGCCATCGATGAAACCGCCAAGCACCGCCCTTCGCGCATCACCACCCGCGCCGAGAGGTCCGGTAACGGCTTCAAGCTGACCGGCTCCAAAAGCTTCGTTGTCTACGGTGGCAGCGCCGGCATGATTGTGGTCGCTGCGCGCACCAGCGGTTCAGACGAGGATGCCGATGGCATCACCCTGTTCGCGGTGCCCAAGGACGCCAGCGGCATGAGCCATGATGCGGTGCGACTGGTCGATTCCTCGATGGCCACCCACACGCGCTTCGACGCGGTCGAATTGGACGGCGATGCTGTGATCGGCGAGATCGACGGCGGGCGCGCAGTGCTGGATGCGATGCTGCTGGCGGGCCGGGTCGGTGCGGCGGCAGAAGGCGCCGGCGTGGCGCGCGGCGCGATGGACATGACCGTCGATTACCTCAAGCAGCGCAAGCAGTTCGGCAAGCTGATCGGTGAGTTTCAGGCACTTCAGCACCGGGCCAGCCACCTCTATTCCGAAGTTGAAATTGCCCGTGCCGCCACGATCAAGGCGCAGCAACTACTCGATGCCGGAGCGCCAAGCGCAGATTTGATGATCAGCGTCGCCAAGGCCAAGGTCGCCAAGACCGCGCGGCTCGCGGTGCAGGAAGGCGTGCAGATGCACGGCGGCATCGGCATGACCGATGAATACGACATCGGCCTCTACATGAAGCGCGACCGCGCCCTGGCCGAATTTCTGGGCGATGCCTATTTTCACGCAAACCGCGTGGCGACCTTGAGCGGATACTGACACATGGACATTCAATCACTTTTCGGCCTCGACGGGCGCATCGCGCTGGTGACTGGCGGCAGCCGCGGAATTGGCAAGATGTTTGTCGAAGGCCTGCTCGCGGCGGGCTGTGCACGCGTCTACATCTCGGCGCGCAAAGCCGATCAGATGCAGGCAACCATCGATGAGCTTGGCGCGGATCGCGTGATCGGTATCCCGGCCGACCTGAGCCAGATGGACGGCATGGTCAGCCTTGCCAACGAGCTCAAGGCGCGCGAGACGCAGCTCGATATCCTGATCAACAATGCCGGCGCCGCCTGGGGCCAGCCCTATCTCGACTTTAACGAGGCCGGGTGGCACCGCACGATGGACCTCAACGTCAAGACGCCGTTCTTCCTGACGCAAAAGCTGCACGATCTGCTGGTTGCAGGTGGGCAGAGCGGGCATTTGGCGAAGGTGATCCATGTGTCGTCGATTGATGGGCAGCGGATCAACCCTTGGGAAACCTATGCCTATCAGGCGTCGAAGGCAGCAGTCATCCAGCTGACCCGGCGGATGGCGGCGCGCCTGATCGAGGACAATATCGTGGTCACCTCCATCGCGCCGGGTGCTTTCCCGTCCGAGATGAACAAAGCCGCCAAGGACGCACCCGATGCCAGCGCGGCGGGCATTCCGTCAAAGCGGATCGGCACGGCGGAGGACATGGCCGCAGCCGCGATTTACCTGTGCAGTCGCGCGGGGGATTACGTGGTCGGCGAAACGCTGACAGTCGATGGCGGCATCGTCAACGCCCTGTTGCCGAACCACTTCGCTGATCCAGGCGGGAAGGGCTGACGCGCGAAGCCAAGGCAAAGGGAAAAGGCCGACTGAGCGATCCGACGCCCTTTTTGCATCATTAAAAGCCAAAGCGGCGTCTTTGTGGGGTCAGTTGCCGGGGCACACGCCACATTTGTCATCATGCGCGCTTGATACAAGACTGCTGCCGCGATTTCATTGGAGATACCTTATGGCCTCAATCCCTCCGACCACGCCCGACACGATCGAGCCGGTCACACCGCCAATCGAGACGCCGCCGCCCTTGACCGAGCCTGTTGAACCATCCCCGCCCGAGACCGAGCCGACCCCGCCCGATATCGATGAACCAGGCCGCGGCCCCTACGAAATACCGCAGGAGTAATCGGGCGAAAAGACGCCGCAAATCACGTATGGCGCTGGGTCTGCTGAGGCAGATTCAGTGCCTTTGTCTTTACGAAACACTATCCAAAGTTCGAACCGAACGCATCGGCACCATTGCCGCTGTATTGCGGTCAGTGTCCGCCCATCAATCCACGCACAAACGGGATGAGACCCGTCTGCCGGGCGCGTTTCATGCGTTCGGCCTCAAGGATCGCGTGCACCTTTTCAAAGCAGAGGTTTACGTCATCGTTGATGATGACATAGTCGTAGCCGTCCCAATGGCTGATTTCGGCTCGGGCGCGCTCCATTCTTGCGGCGATTACGATGTCGCTGTCGGTCGCGCGGCCGGCGAGGCGGCGATGCAGTTCCTCGATTGAGGGCGGGAGAATGAACACCCGCACAACGTCTTGCTGATCCTTCTGGTACAGCTGCTGCGTGCCCTGCCAATCGATATCGAACAGAAAGTCCTGACCGTCCTTCATCGCGGCGCGGATCTTGCCCTTGGGTGTGCCATAGCGATGGCCAAAGACATGCGCCCATTCGTAGAAATCATCCTCTTCAACCATCTGGTCGAATTCGGCATCGCTGACGAAGTGGTAATGTACGCCGTCGATTTCTCCGAGGCGCGGCGTGCGCGTTGTGGCCGAGACCGAGAGCTTGATCTCGGTATCCTTGGCCAGCAGCATTCGCGACAAGGTGGTCTTGCCCGCCCCCGATGGTGAGGACAGAATAAACATGAGGCCGCGGCGGTGAAGCCTGTCGTCGGATTGTTCAGTGGTTTCGCCCATAGGCCCCGATGCACTAACACTGCGGCCTAAATCAAGCGTCGATCAGGATTCGGGCTTTCTGCGTTTGCCGAAGCGAGGCTTGGATTCAAGCTGCTTTCCCCTGTCATAGAAGACTTTGGCAGCGAACCCTCCGACGACAACGGCCAGCCCGATCGGTGAGCGCATCGCCAGGCGGCTTGCACCCCACAATGCAAAAGTGCTGACTACGCCGCGCTTGTCGACCAGCTTCTTGGCATGGTCGTCAGCGAACGAGGTTTTCAACATCCCTTTCTCGACTCGCCGACGCAGAATGACGCTGGCGCCGCGCAAGACGACATCGGCGATCACCATATTTGTGATGGGATTAGGCGACGGCATCCGGCTTTCCCCGACTTTCCGGGCCGTCGTGGTGGCCTTGGTAGAAGCCTTGCCACGCGCCACCGGCCTACTTCTTCCGCCCGAAATCAACGGAGACAACGTTCGATCCATTGGGGTCGGTGTCCGGCCCGTCATTTTCGGCGTCTTCATGCGATTCGGGCTCCAACGTCTCGACCGTGGCCTGGAACTGAAGGCCAAAATCCACCGCCGGATCGACGAAAGCCGTTATCGCGGCAAAGGGAATTGTCAGCTTGGCCGGCACCTGATTGAAGGTAAGACCAACCGAGAAACTGTGCGGCAGAACTTCAAGATCCCAGAACTTGTTCTGCAAAACGATGGTCATCTCATCCGGAAACCGCTCACGAAGATGGGGCGGGATCGAAACGCCGGGCGCGCCGGTTTTGAACGTGATGTAGAAATGATGCGGGCCGGGCAGGGTGCTGCCACTGCTTACGATCGAGCCCAGCACTCGTCCAACGACCGCGCGCAGGGCTTCTTGCACGATTTCGTCGTAGGGGATGAGGCTGTCGGGCGCGTCGCTGTTCATGTCGTGACGAGTGGTGACGCCGCACGGGCGCTTGGTCAAGCCCCTAGCCGCACCGCCACACGGCTTTGGTGCGGGTTCGCAGGGACATGCGCGTCATACTTGTCTTGCGGGCCCAGCGGACTATAGCGCCGCTTATGCCCAACACCCCCGCTCGCATTGGCTCGGTAGAGCGCAACACCACCGAGACCGGCATCGCCATTGCCGTCGATCTTGACGGCACCGGCGCCTATGACGTGTCCACCGGTATCGGTTTTCTCGATCACATGGTCGAACAGTTCAGCCGCCACTCGCTCATCGACGTGACCATGAAGGTGAAGGGCGACCTCCATGTCGATCAGCATCATACGACCGAAGATTCGGCCATTGCGCTTGGACAGGCGATTGCGCAGGCGCTTGGCGACAAGGCTGGCATCGGACGATACGGTGCAGCCTATTCGCCGATGGACGAGACGCTGAGCCGGGTGGCGCTGGATATTTCCGGGCGGCCCTATCTGGTGTGGAAAGCGAAGTTCACGCAAGAAAAGCTGGGGGAATGGGATACCGAGTTGATCGAGCATTGGTTCCATTCAGTCGCGCAGGCCGCCGGGATCACGTTGCACATGGAACTGCTCTACGGCAGCAACAATCACCACATCTGTGAAAGCCTGTACAAGGGTTTTGCCCGCGCGATGCGGCAGGCGGTGGAGCGCGATCCGCGCAAGGGTGAGGCGATCCCGTCAACGAAGGGGCAGCTCGGTGGGTGAAGTCATCGCGCTGATTGATTACGGCGCGGGCAACCTACACTCGGTTCACAACGCGCTCAAGGCAGCCGGCGCGAGCGTCACGGTCACCGCTGACCCTTCCGTGGTGCGCGCGGCGGACCGGATCGTGCTTCCGGGCGTCGGCAGCTTCAAGGCCTGTGCGCAAGGCCTGAACGCGATCCCCCACATGGTCGAAGCCATGTCCGAGCGTGTTCACGTGGGCGGCGCGCCGTTCCTTGGCATATGCGTGGGCATGCAACTGCTGGCGGATCGTGGGCTAGAGCATGGCATGACGCCGGGCCTTGGCTGGGTGCCGGGCGAAGTGCGATTGATTGCGCCGGCCGACCCTGCGATCAAGGTGCCGCACATGGGCTGGAACGATGTCGCGGTGATGCCCCATGCACGCAATCATGCGGTGATCGAGGAGGGCGAGGCCTATTTCCTGCACTCCTTTCATTTTGCCGCTGATAATGGCGCGGATGTCGCAGCGATGACCGACCACGGCGCAGGGCTGGTGGCAGCGGTTGCGCGAGACAACGTTCTTGGCGTGCAGTTTCACCCGGAGAAAAGCCAGGCCTTTGGGCTTGCGATGCTCCGCCGCTTTCTGGAGTGGCGCCCGTGAGGATTTTGGCATGATCGTGTTCCCCGCCATCGACCTCAAGGGCGGCCAGGTCGTGCGCCTTTCCGAAGGCGATATGGACCGTGCGACCATCTACGGTGATGATCCCGCGGCGCAGGCGCTGATTTTCGCCGATGCAGGCGCTGAGCATCTCCATGTGGTCGATCTTGACGGCAGCTTTGCAGGCGAAAGCCGCAATCGCGCGGCGGTGGAAGCGATCGTGGCGGCCTTTCCCGGCTATGTGCAACTGGGCGGCGGCATCCGCGATGCAGCAGCAGTCGAAGGCTGGTTCGATCTTGGCGTGGCGCGGGTGGTGATGGGGTCGGCGGCCTTGAAGAATCCCGAATTCGTCAAGGACATGGCGCGCGAGTGGGAGAACGGCATCGTTGTCGCGGTCGACGCAAAGGACGGCATGGTTGCGACCGAGGGCTGGGCCGAGGTCTCGGATGTGCCCGTCACCGATCTTGCCCGCCGATTCGAGGACGCAGGCGTCGCCTCCTTATTGTTCACCGACATCGGCCGTGACGGTTTGCTCAAGGGCGTGAATATCGATGCCACGGTCGATCTTGCCCGCCGGGTGGACATTCCGGTGATTGCCAGCGGCGGGGTGAAGGGCCTGGACGACATCCACATGCTCGCGCTCCACGCGCACGAGGGCATCGAAGGCGTGATCACGGGCCGCGCATTGTATGAAGGCCGGCTCGATCTTGCGGCGGCACTCGCAATCGGCTCGCGGTCCTGATCATGCGCCTGATGGGCTTCCTGTTCCTGTGTCTCACCTTCCTTGCGGGGATTACGGTCGGCACGGCCACCATTGCGCTGATCAACATCGTGGTTTTTCTTGGCCTCGCACTGCTGGCGGATCGCTACCTTGCGCCGCGCTTTGGCAAGAACGGGTTGGTCTACGGCATGGCGGGGGCCTTCTTCGTCAGCTGCCTGTGGCCCGCCGCGATCCACGCGTCGCGTGATGCCCCCGCCGCACCCAAGGAACCTGAAATGACCGTCACCCTGAGCCCCGTCCGATGACCGTCCGCATCCGCGTCATTCCTTGCCTCGATGTGGCTGATGGCCGCGTGGTCAAGGGCGTCAACTTCGTCGACCTGAAAGACGCGGGCGATCCGGTCGAACAGGCGCGCGCCTATGATGCGGCAGGCGCGGACGAGCTGTGCTTTCTCGATATCTCCGCAAGCCACGAAGGGCGCGGGACTCTGCTCGACATGGTGCGGCGCACGGCGGAGGTGTGTTTCATGCCGCTGACTGTTGGCGGCGGAGTGCGCAGCCCCGAAGATGCGCGCGCGCTGCTGCTGGCAGGGGCGGACAAGGTGGCGGTCAACTCGGCCGCCGTTGCCCGGCCCGAACTGGTCGGCGATATTGCCCAACGCTTTGGCAGCCAGTGTGTGGTCGCCAGTGTCGATGCGCGTCGAACCCCTCGTGGAAACTGGGAAATCTTCACGCATGGCGGGCGCAAGCCAACCGGGATCGATGCGGTCGAATATGCGCTGAAGGTCGCCGCCTTGGGCGCAGGGGAATTGCTTGTGACGAGCATGGATGGGGACGGCACCCAGCGCGGTTACGACCTTGCTCTCACTCGTGAAATTGCTGACGCTGTCAGCGTTCCGGTGATCGCCAGCGGCGGGGTGGGCAGCCTCGATCATCTGGTGGAAGGCGTGACGAAGGGCCACGCCAGCGCCGTGCTGGCCGCCAGCATCTTCCACTTTGGCACCCACACCATCGCCGAAGCGCACGCCGCGCTCAGGGCCGCAGGCTTGCCTGCGCGCGGGGTTTGATCGAAAAGAGCGTCATGGATACCCTGACCCGTCTAGAAGCCACGATCATCCAGCGTCTCAAGGCTCCGCCAGAGGAAAGCTATGTCGCGAAGCTTCATGCCAAGGGCCTGAAAACCATCGCGCAAAAACTGGGCGAGGAAGCGACCGAGGCGGTAATCGCCGCTTTGGCCGGCGACGAGGCCGATTTGGTGGGCGAGGCGGCGGATGTGGTGTTTCACTTGATGGTCCTGCTCGCCGAAAAGGGCGTGGCGCTGGAACAGGTGCTTGCCGAACTTGACCGGCGCGAGGGCGTATCCGGTCTCGCAGAAAAAGCCGCACGGAGCGAATAATGCCGATCGACCCGACTTTGCCGTATGATGACACCAATATCTTTGCAAAGATCCTGCGCGGAGAAATCCCTGCAAAGAAGGTTTACGAAGACGACTGGAGCTTCGCGTTCGAGGATATCAACCCGCAGGCAGAAGTGCATACGCTGGTCATCCCCAAGGGGCGTTATGTCAGCTGGGACGACTTCAGCGCCAAAGCCAGCGCCGAGGAGATCGCCGGATTCGTGCGCGCGGTGGGCGAAGTGGCACGGGCCAAAGGACTGGTGGAACCAGGCTACCGCCTGATGGCCAATATCGGCGCGCATGGCGGGCAGGAAGTGCCCCATTTGCATGTCCACATTTTCGGGGGGCAACCGCTGGGAGCGATGATCGCACCGCGCTGAACGCGTTCAACACTCGTTTCAACGCCGTTCATCGACAAATTGTAACTGCCGACTTTGCAGCGATTCACCGCTGCGCTAGGTGGCGTGCGATGATCTCTCCCAACCCCCCCGGCGGCATCCTCGATGGCCCGCGGCATCTTTATGCCGTGCGGGTCTATTACGAGGACACGGACCTGTCGGGGATCACGTACCACGCCAATTATCTACGCTGGTTCGAGCGTGCGCGCAGCGACCTTCTGCGCCTGCTCGGTATCGATCAACGCGCTGCTATCGAGAGCGGAGAGGGCGCCTATGCGCTGTCCGAGGTCAATCTCAAATATTTGCGTCCGGCCAAGCTGGATGACGACGTGGTGATCGAAACGCGCTGCACAGAACTTGGCGCTGCCTCGTGCAGGATGCACCAGATTGCGCGCCGGGACGATGCCCGTTTGTGCGAGGCGCAGCTGCGCGTTGGCTTCATCTCGCTGGATGGCCGCCCCCGCCGCCAACCTGCCGAATGGCGGGGTGCTTTTCAGACTTTCATGAACGAGGAAAACTGAACCCGTGACGCTCGAACTGCTCAGCGCGGCTGCCGCTACAACGCCGACCCGGCTCGATCCGGTCGAGCTGTTCCTGCAGGCCGATATCATCGTGCAGGCCGTGATGGTGGGCTTGATCCTTGCCAGCATCTGGGTGTGGATGATTATCGTCTCATTCTCGCTTCGGATCGGCAAGCTCATCAAGAAGTCGCGCAGCTACGAGGACGAGTTCTGGGAACAGCGCGACCGCGACAGCCTGCTGACCAAACAGGCGCGCAAGGACATTCCAGCGGCGCGTGTCGCCGCTGCCGGTCTTGACGAATGGCGCAAGTCCACCGCCAAGCAACCAGTCGACCGCGACGCCAGCCGCCAACGCATTGCGGCGGCGATGGACAGTCAGATCGCTGAAGAAGCCGACGAACTGGCCGGACGGCTGAATTTCCTCGCCACTGTCGGTTCGGTGGCGCCCTTTGTGGGCCTGTTCGGCACAGTCTGGGGCATCATGAACAGTTTCTTCCAGATCGGCGCCCAGCAAAGCGCCAGCCTCGCCGTGGTTGCTCCCGGCATTGCCGAAGCGCTGTTTGCCACCGCGATCGGCCTGTTCGCTGCCATTCCGGCGGTGATAGCCTATAACCGCTTCGGCGGCGCGGTGGACCGTTATGAAGCGGTGCTTCAGCGGTTCGCCGACAAGCTGCACACCGGCCTTAGCCGCGAACTGGACCGCGCCTGATGGGAATGGGTCTGTCATCTCGCCGCAAGGGTAAGCGAACGCGCCGCGCCGCGATGGCGGAAATCAACGTCACGCCGCTGGTCGATGTGATGCTGGTACTGTTGATCATCTTCATGGTGACGGTGACACTGCCCGCAGTCGGTGTGCCCGTCGAATTGCCGGAAAGCCGTGCGGCTCCGGTGGAAGAAACGCCCGATCAGATCACCATCTCGATCGACGGGTCGGGCGTTATCTATATCGAGGACGAGGCTGTCGCATCAGGTGGCCTTCCGCGTGCGCTGGAAACGCTCGACCGCGGCGGTGAACAGCCACTGGTTGTGCTGCGCGGCGACCGCAGTCTTGATTATGGACGCGTGATGGCGGTGATGGGCGAGTTGGGCCGTGCAGGCTTCACGTCGATCTCGCTAGTCACCGACGGTTCAGTTTCGGCTCCATAGTCGGTGGGATGATGGGAGAATACACGTTCCGCAATGACGAAAAGGTCGGCCTCGCGGCTGCTGTCGTGCTGCACGGTGCGTTGGTGGCGGTTCTGCTGATGCAGACGGTGCGGAGCGAAATTTCCGTCTTTCCCGAACGCATGACGGTGAGCCTCGCGACCGAAGTGGGGCTGGAGGCGGCATCGCCCGACCCGGCCTCTGAAAGTCGCGCCGCAATTGCGCCGACCCTGTCCGACGATCCTGCGCCCGCACCCGAGCCTGCTCCGCCCGAGCGGGTCGAGCGTGCGCCCGCGCCGCAGCCACGGCCGCAACCTACGCGTGCAGCGCGTCCGACGCCTGCGCCAGCGCAGCCGGCCGCTTCGCGTGACCGCTCGCGGCCGGACCGCACGCCTGCTCCTCGCGCCAGTTCCACGCCAGCGCCGCGCCCGACGAGCAACCCTGCGCCGACGCGCGCGGCCAATAGTGGCGGCGGTAGCCGCATCGGCGACGATTTCCTCGAAGGGCGGGGCGCTTCCACCACCACCACGGAAACCCGCGCGCCTGCTGCTGCCTTTGGACGGGCAGAGCAGGCGGCGCTGTCGTCTGCCATAACCCGCCAATTGCGCCCCCATTGGAGCGCGCCGTCAGGGGTGGATACCGAAAAGCTGGTGTCGATCGTATCGTGGAACCTCAATGCCGATGGAACCCTGCGCGGCCGGCCGACATGCAAGACCACGGAGGGCAGCATCACCGCCAGCAATCGCCCTCAGGCGAGCGTCCATTGTGAAAGGGCTATCCGTGCAGTTCAGCTTGCGGCACCTTTCAATCTTCCTGAACAATTCTACGATCGCTGGAAGGCGCTCGAATGGCAATTCGACCGAAGGCTCTGACATGACCAAAAAGACAATGTTGTTTCTTGCCGCTGCGCTGATTGCCATGCCGGTTGCCGCGCAGGATCTGGGGGCACCGATCGGAACCGATCAGCCCGTGGAAAGCGTGGCTGTCGAGGGTGAGGGTAGCGATGGACCCTTGCGCGGGACCGTCACCGATGAAACGGCCTGGTCCGACATCGGCATCGCGATTCCCGCTTTTGCCACAGACCGGGAACGCGCGACGCCTGCCAATGAAGCGGGCACTGGCGCCTTGGGCCGCGAAGTTGCCCGTGTCATTACCGCCAATCTCCAGAACAATGGCTTGTTCAAACCGGTTGGCCCAGACAGCCTGCCGCAACCGGACTTCACACAGATTACCGCTCCGGCTTTCACCACTTGGAGCGGGCGCAGCGCGGAGATGCTGGTGCACGGCTATGTCCGCGCGCGTGATGACGGCCGCCTTGTAGTCGGCTGCTATCTTTACGATGTCGCCTTGCAGAACGAGCTGGTGCGAGAAGGCTGGGTCGTTGCGCCCGGTGACTGGCGGCGCGCAGCGCACAAGTGCAGCGATCTGATCTTCAGCCGCCTCACCGGCGAAAGCCCGTTCTTCGACAGCCGCATCGCCTATATCGCGGAAACCGGGCCGAAGGATCGGCGGGTCAAGCGCCTTGCGGTGATGGACAGCGACGGGGCAAACCACCGCTTCCTGACGCTGGGCAGCGCCACGGCGCTCACCCCGCGTTATTCCCCTGATTATTCCAAGATACTCTATCTCAGCTACGTCGACGGCAACCCCCGCATCTATGTCTATGACATCGGGACCGGCCAGCAGGCGCTGGTGACCGAAAACCGCAATCCCACCATTGCTCCGCGTTGGTCACCCGATGGCAAATCGATTCTCTATGCCATGGCCGTGGCGGGCAATACCGACATTTACCGTGTGCCAGCGACCGGCGGCGCGAGCGTCAGGCTGACCGACAGCCCTGGCATCGACGTCGGCGGCAGCTATTCGCCCGATGGCAGCAAGATCGTGTTTGAAAGCGACCGTTCGGGCAGCCAGCAGTGTTATGTCATGGATGCCGACGGCAAAAATCAGAAGCGCATCAGCTTCTTCGGCGGGCGTTGCGCCACGCCGGAATGGAGCCCGCGCGGCGATCAGATTGCTTTCACGCGGATCGCGGGCGATTTCAACGTGGCCGTGATGAACACCAGTGGCGGCGGGATGCGGGTGTTGACCCGCGGCTGGCAGGACGAAGCGCCGACTTGGGCGCCCAACGGCCGCATCATCCAATTCTTCCGCACGGAACGAAACACCGGGCGATCGGGCATCTGGCAGGTCGATCTGACCGGACAGAACGAACGCCGCCTGCCAACTCCAGTCGACGCCTCCGACCCTGCCTGGGGCCCGATCCGGCCCTGATGACTGACGTGAAAGGAAACCAAGCGATGAACACCAAGATTGCGACAATCCTGCTGCTGGCTTCGGCTACGGGCCTTGCTGCCTGTTCGAAGAAGGCGCCCGAAACGCTGCCGCCGGCTCCGGTCGAAACCGCCACCCCGGCGCAACCCACCGGATCTGCACAGCCCGCCGGTGCGGGTGTCGGAACGCAGGCACACTTTGCCGGTGCCGTCGGGTCTTCAACCACGATCTATTTCGATACCGATCGCTACAACGTCGATTCTCAGGATGCTGCAGCGTTGCAGGCGCAGGCGCAGTATTTTGCGCGCTTCCCGCAGATCACCTTCACCATCGAAGGCCACGCCGATGAGCGCGGGACACGGGAATATAATCTTGCATTGGGAGAACGCCGGGCCAACGCAGCCAAGGCCTATCTGGTCAGCCTCGGCGTGGATTCAAACCGCATTTCGGTGGTGAGCTACGGTAAGGAACGCCCCGTGGCGCTGGCCTCGAACGAATCGGCGTGGGCGCAAAACCGCCGTGCCGCTTCTGTCATCATCAACTGATTGTCAGCTCTGGAACAGGTCGGGCGCAAGCTCGGCCTGTTCTGACAGCATCGGTGCATCAGCACCGCCTAACTCTCGCACCGAAGTGACCACACACAGTCCGGCGAGTGCCAGCACGCAAAATAGGCTGGAAAGGGTCACTTGCGGGCTCATCAGTCGGCATTTCCCTTAACGTTTGCGTGTCATCACCAGTGCGGCTTCGCAATGCAACATTTCATATTGCAACCGGTTCCCCATTCACACGCCTTCCCATTCTTGGCCACCTCGCCTAGATTGGTTGCGTGAGACAACCGACCAACAACATCCTGCCCCCCACTTTCCGGATTCGCGCATGAGCCGCGCGCGTCGTTCGATGGACTGGGGCTTCCCGCGCTGGCGTCCTTATGGAGCTTCGCAGGAAGCGACCAATGTGCGCATGTGTGATCGCCACGGTTGTGACGAACCAGGCAATTGCCCTGCGCCCAAGGCACCCAATAGCCGGGACCGGTGGTATTTCTGCCAGAAGCACGCCGCGGAATACAATTCGAAATGGGATTATTTCGAAGGTCTCGACAAAGCCGAAAAGGAAGAGCGCGCCAACACTGAACGGCAGGAAAGTGCGGGTTATGCCGAATCGGCGCATTATGGCTGGGCCGAATCCGGTGATGGATCACGTTCGGCCGATGAGATGCGCGCACTTGGTGTGCTGGGGCTGGAAGCGGATGCGGATTTCAACGCGGTGAAGAAGGCCTACCGCAGCCGGGCCAAGGAAGTGCACCCCGACGTGAAGCCCGGTGACGCCGATGCTGCCAAGCAGTTCCAGCTGATCCAGACGAGCTACGAAGTCCTGCGCGCGGCTGAGGAGCGGCGTGAGTGGCGCGGATAAGGCGCCGTCCCGCTTCTAATCGACCGTCACCCAGTCTGGCCCGCCCCCGCACCACCACAACAAGGGTCCGCATAAAAGCAGTCCCGCGATAAAGCCGCCGAGATGCGCCTCCCATGCCAAGCCGACATTGCTGGCGCCAAACAGCAGCGGGATCGCAAACAGCACCAGCAATGGCACGTGAAGCTTGATCCATTCGACAAAGGCGCGGGCAAGTTGAGGGCTGAAAAGCGGCACCGGAACACCTTGGGGATCAGGCTGGCGCATCAAGAAACCCAGCAGCCCGAAGATCGCACCGGACGCTCCGAGCATCGGGATTTCGCTGTTCTGGTTGAGCGCGAGCCAAAAGGCGAAACCGCCGAGGCCAGCGCCAAAAAACAGCACCATGAAAGCGAAAAAGCTGCGCAGCCGAAGGGGCCCGAGCCGCTCCATGACGACGGGCCCGAGCACCGCGAGCGCGACCATGTTAAATGCGATGTGTAAAAGTCCGCCATGCGCGAAGATGTGCAGCACGATCAGCTCGAACCGGCCCTCGGACAGGCGAGACGGCGAAACCGCCCATGCGATCATGCTGCCGTGTTCCCACATCATCCATACGAATGCGATTATCATAGGCGCCATCAAAGCCATTCCCGGAACCCGTCGCCGCTGCCGGGTTGCGGCATCGACATAGGTTTCAGGCTGGAACAACGGCGCTGCCGAGCGTTCGGGTGTGTCATTTTGACGAAAGCGCATTAGTGATATTGTAAGGATGCGCGAGCGAGATACTAGCCGCACTGGCTCAATCCTTTTCAGCCTGATCTGCTTCAGACCACCGCTGCTACTCCCCATACCACGCTCACGATCAAAACGATGCCTGCCACATCCAGCAGCGCGCCAGCTTTGACCATTGCGCCGATCCTGATGCGTCCGGTTGCCCACGCGATCGCGTTTGGCCCCGTCCCGGCCGGGAGCATGAAACCCCAGCTTGACGCGAGCGCAGCTGGCAAGGCGAGAAGCACCGGATCCGCGCCCAGTGCCACAACCAGCGCGGCGACCACCGGCACGATTCCCGTGGCCGTTGCCACGTTGCTGGCAAACTCGGTCACCACGATCACCAGCGCCACTACCGTCAAGGCGACCAGCACAAGCGGCCAATCCGCCAGCGGCAACATTGCCTGACCAACCCACGTTGCGAGGCCCGAAGCCTGCATCCCGGCGGCCAGTGCCAGGCCGCCGCCGAACATGAAAATCACGCTCCACGGCGCACGTTCGGCCTCCCTCCACACCAACAGCGCGCGCCCGGTTCCGTCCGGAAGCAGAAACAGCGCGAGCGCAGCGATGACGGCGATGGTGCCATCGGTCCAGGATCCCGGCGGCAGCAGCGGCGCGATCAGCGGCTGTGTGACCCACGCAGCGAAGGTCAAAGCGAATAGCGGTACAAGGCGCTGTTCGGGCGACGTCCATGGTGCATGACCATCAATCGCGGCGCGTGCAGCGGCGAGATCGAAGGGGTTGTCGCTTACCCGAAGGACGCGGCCAATAATCGCCGCTGCCAGCGGCACGCTCAAAAGCACCAGCGGCACCCCGTAAAGCGCCCACTGCGCAAAAGTGATCTGCACGCCTGCGATCTCGTCCATGAGGCCGACCGCAATGGCATTGGTGGGCGAGCCAACGATGGTGCCAAGCCCTCCGATACTGGCGGCAAAGGCGACGCCCATCGGCAAGGCTCCGAAGATTCCGTCCTGTAACAGAGGGCCTTTCTCCGCAGCTGCTTCTTTGCTTGCGGGCGGAGCCCCTCCCTCCAGCACGGCAAGTGCCATCGGCATCATGATCAGGGCGGTGGACGTATTGGAGATGAACATCGACAGCAGCGCCGCTGCGATCATGAAGGCCAGCAGGAGGCGTGCGGGCTCACCATCCGCGCCCACCACCCGCAGGATCGCGAGGCTCAACCTGCGGTGAAGCCCGGTGCGCTCGATCGCGAGGGCAATGAAAGCGCCGCCAAGGAGCAGGAACAAAATCGGTGAGTAATAGGTGCTTGCAGTCTCTTCAGCAGTCGAGACGCCGGCTAAGGGCAAAACCACAAAGGGCAAAAGCGCCGTGACGGTAAGGGGGACCGCTTCGGTCATCCACCAGGCTGCCATCCATACAACCAGGCCTGCGACCAACCACGCGCCCGGCGGCATGCCAGCGGGAGGCGCCAGGAGCAAAGTGACGACAAGCGCCAGCGGGCCAAGGAGCAGGCCGATACGGCGTGCTGTCATGCGCTGCGAACTCCCCCCGCCCGTTTTTTCCCATTTGGGCTACCCGGCTATTGGTCGATCCGCAAGGTTCGCCCCGCCCGGGCTTTGCCGATCGCTATGTGTGCCCCTCGGCGATGACGTGCCCCGGACACCGCACCCACTTGCGACTATTTGACCGCGTTCTTGTTGGGTGGATCGCCGGGCAGATCGATATTGGAGAAGAACACCCGCGCAGTCTGTTGTCCTCTACGCTGCATGTTGCGCAGCTTGGTTTCACGAGCCTGCATCAGATCGCAAGCCGAGTAGCCGATAGCTTCTGAGCACCCCGCCAAGGGATCGTCCATCGCACCAGGCTGAGAGCTTGCAAAAAGGTAGTTCGGTGGGCGAGCACCTCCGTGCAGATCAGCAATGGCTGGCTCTGAAATCAGCGTGGCGATCTGGCGCGTATCGGCCAGGATCTCTGCCACCGGCGCGTCGGCATAAGTCCCAAGATGATTGCGCAGATCGCGTTCGAATTCGGGAAAATAGAACGGGGCGACATCGGCATAGAGGCGCGATACAGCAAGCCGATCACCGCGCTTTTGCGTCCCTCGCAGCGAGTTTACGAAATCTGCCGCTGCAACATCGAGCAGTGAACTCACGTTCTCCCCCGTGAAAGCGTGGCGCTGCAACTCCGGGCCGCCGATCTCTCCTCGCCAGAAGCCATAGATCACCTTGGGATCGCGCCAATGCCGAAACACGATCTCCTCGCGGATGTCGCGCAGGGAAACCGGGATGCCGCGCAGGGTGATAAATTTGGCCTCATCCAGCGCCACACCGCCCAGCTTGATATCGCGTGGCTCCCGCACCGGCCATTCCAGCGCAATCTTCTCCAGCAAGGCGACGTTATGCAGATTGAGCCAGAAAGCGAGCTGTTCGTTGCGAGGAAGGGCAGAAATGTCGAGCGTCTCGGCAACCCGCTCCAAATCTTGGCGATATTCGGTGAAGCTGTTGATTACGTTGGTATCGAGAAACCGGAACAGGACCATGGACCCTTCGAGACGGTAGCGCGAGCGCGCACCGTGAAGGATCCGGGTGCCCAAGATCGGATCAAGCCGCCGCGCCCCCTGGCGGTTTGATGGGCCCATCGCAACGATCATGCTTTTGAGGGCATAGTCCCAGATCTCGTAATCGATCTGGTGACGGACTGGCGCTGTTGTCGGAGTGAAGACAGCGAGACGCTCGTCCGCTGGAGAGCTTGCTTGGCCCACTGGGGCAATTCCGGGAACGTAGTAGCGGTCAATCCTCTCCGATTGGCTGCGGGGATCAGGAGTTCCGCTCGATGCCACAGAGGGTGAAGCCAGCGCGGACGCTGCCAGCATCGCAATCAGATAGTTCGGAACCATGCCAATTCTCCCACTAGAGGATACGACCCGTCCGACCCTTAAATTATCTCAAGAAGATAAACCCACAATGAATGCAAGTTGATGCAGATATGTCAGTTGAGCTTAATTTTTTGGCGTGGATCGAACGATTGAATGGGGATGTTGAAGGTTCGAAGGGTGTAGGGGTAGGGGTCTGCCGGCTTTAATCGCGTGTCCGCGCCGCGCCAGTTATTTGACCTCGGCCGGCTCGCTTGTGCCATCTGGCAACGTGATGTTGCTGAAAGTGACAGTGCCGGTGCGGCCCTTGCGGATGATCTCCTGGAATTTTGTTTCTCGCTCTTTCAGCAGCGCGGCCATGCTTTGCGGGATGCGGAAACTGGTGGAGACGCCGTTCGACGTAATGTTCTGATAGGTCGGTTCGCGCACGCCGCCTTCCAGATCCGCGATATCGCGTTCGTTGATGACGGGGTCTGCACCGCTCGTCTTGGTCAGCAACACGGTGGTGTTTTCATCGGCAAAGCGGCTGAGGTGCGCGCGCAGGTCTTTTTCAAAGTCGGGAAAGAAAAACGGTGCCACTTCGCGATAATGTTCGGACACCTGTAGCGTGTTTGATTGTTCCTGGGTGCCGCGCAGCGAATTCACAAAATCCCCTGCACCGCGGATCAGCAATCGGGCAACATTGTCGGCGTTGAAAGCCTCACGCTGAAGCGAAGGGCCGCCGATCTCACCGCGCCAGAAGCCATAGATGACAATCGGATCCTCCCAGTGACGATAAACGATCTTCTCGCGGATATCGCGCGGGGAGAGCTTGATCCCCTCCACCGTGATGAAGCGCGCATCATCAAGCGGCACTCCGTCCACCTTGATTTCGCGCGGCTGGCGGACAGGCCAGGCATTGGCAATCTGCTCGACCAGCGCGACATTGTGAAGGTTGATCCAATAGGCGAGCTGTTCATTGCGAGAAAGTGCTTGAATGTCAACGATATCTGCTGTCTTCTCCAAATCCTTGCGGTATTCGGTAAAGCTTGCGATCACATCGCTATCGAGGAAACTGAACATCACCCGCGTACCTTCTAGGCGGTAGCGCGAAACATGCCCATATTGCCGGCGGGTGCCGAAGCTCGGGTCAGGGCGACCAGCGCCTTCGCGCAAGGACGGACCCATGGAAATCACGATGCTTTTCATCGCCTCGTCCCAGATGCCATAGTCGATCTTGTCGTTGTTCGGGCTCTGGGATGGCGCGAAGGTGGCAAGCGTATCGTCGGTCGGCGCGGTCTGCGCGTGTGCGGGAACGGCCATTGCGAAAGCGAAGCTGGCGAGCAGGGCGGGGCGAGCAAGGCGCGAGGGCAGGAATGGCATGAGATGGGTGTTTCCTGTCATGGCAGGCGTCCCGGCGGGGGCACCTGACGGGGGTAGAGAAACCGTCTGAAGGCGGCAAGACGGGGCCTGGGCTGGGCCAGACCGAACCTGATTTCGGCAGGGCCTGTAATATTACTGACATCCCTAGCACCAATTGATTGCAAGATGTTGTCAGCAATCGACTTGCATCGGCTTTTGGTCGAAGCGCGAGGCCGTTGGTCAACCGGCCAAAACAACAAAGGGGACGAACCGTGCCGATCCGCCCCCTTTCATCGCATGCCATCGCCTGATGCCTATTTGGGTGCGAGGACCATCAGCATCTGACGGCCTTCCAGCCGGGGGAAAGCTTCAACCTTGGCGACTTCGGCGACGTCTTCCTGCACCTTCTTCAGCAGATCCATGCCGAGGTGCTGGTGCGCCATTTCGCGGCCACGAAAACGCAGGGTGATCTTCACCTTGTCGCCGTTGTCGATGAACTTGGTGACGTTGCGCATCTTCACATCATAATCATGCGTGTCGATGTTCGGACGCATCTTTACTTCCTTGATGTCCTGGGTCTTCTGCGTCTTGCGCGCCAGGTTGGCCTTTTTCTGCGCTTCGTAGCGGAATTTGCCTACATCGAGGTACTTGCACACCGGCGGGTCCGCGTTGGGGGACACTTCGACGAGGTTCAGGCCCTTTTCGTTGGCCTGCTCAATCGCTTCGCGGGTGAACATCACGCCAAGGTTTTCGCCTTCGTCATCGATGACGCGGACCTTGGGTACGTTGATCATGGTATCAAACCGAGGGCCGCTTTTTACGGGCGGGGCCATCGAGCGCCGGGGTGGACGTGATATGGGGTGTTCTCCTGTCGTTGCTTACGTAATGGGCGCTCCATAGTGCGAAACGCATCTGGGCGCTAGGTGGAGTCTTACGCAGCCGCCTGCCACAAAGGAAACCGCGCGATCTGACCGCGTGCGGGCATCAGCGCTTCGATCCGGAAGGCGGGTTGCAGGGCGGCGCAGATTTCCGGCGCGCCAGCATCCATGCCACCAGTCAGCGTTCCAAAAGCGGGGAGAATCATGCGATCGGCGCCGCTACGAGCACTTCCGTCCGCGCTGCGTCCCATAACGGCGCAGGGGCGGGCGATATGGCGATTGCGAACATTCATGCGCAGCTTGGGGTGGTAGTGGCCTGAAAGCTCGGGCCGGGTCTCTCCGGGGTACGCTTGGTGGCGCAGCGTGATTCCGCCCACCTCCAATTCCGGCACAATCGTCCCCCCAAAGCCTCGGGGCAAAGCCTCGTCATGATTGCCGGTAATCCACACCCAGTCGAGCGCGCGGGTGAGCGCTTCGAGCATCCCGGTGCAATGGGCATCGAGCCGCAGTGCGCCCGCATCATCGTGGAAATTGTCGCCCAGCGTGATCACGCGGCGCGCACCCGTGATCCGCACCGCATCCGCCAGCCGTTCCAGCGTGTCGCGGCTGTCATAGGGGGGCAGCATTGACCCGCGCTGCGCAAACCAGCTGGCCTTTTCCAGGTGCAGGTCGGCCACCAGCAAGGCGCGCTCGGCTGGCCAGTACAGCGCACGGCCCTGGCCGAGCAGCATTTCATGCCCGGCGAAGGCAAAGGGGGCGAACATAGCGGGAACCATGGCGTGCCTGTGGCTCATGCCAACATGTTTAACAATCACAAATTTCCGTTCGGCCTGAGCTTGTCGAAGGCCTGCACTTTCTTCTATCGCGATGTTACGGAAAGCAGGACGGCCCTTCGGAAGCGAAGCTGTTGCGTAGCAACACCGGCTCAGGGCGAACGGGAGGGTTGAAGAATTTATGGACTGGTCTGACAAGACGGCGCAAGCGAAGGTGTGGTTCGAAAGTCTGCGCGACCAGATTTGCGCCGAGTTCGAAACCATCGAGCGTGAGGCCGGATCCGATGCCCGTTTCCAACTCACGCCCTGGAATCGCGAAGAGGAAGGCAATCCCGATCCCGGTGGCGGCGTGATGGGTGTGATGAAGGGCAAGGTGTTCGAAAAGGTCGGCGTCAATGTGTCGACCGTTCGTGGCAGCTTTGCCAAGGAGTTTGCCGGTTCGATCAACGGGGCAAGCGCGGATGCGCCGGGCTTTGTCGCCACCGGGATCAGCCTGGTCGCGCACATGACCAATCCGCATGTGCCCGCCGTCCACATGAACACGCGGTTCCTGACGACGACCAAAGCATGGTTTGGCGGCGGGGCAGACCTGAACCCGCCGATCCCTTACGAGGAAGACACGGCACTGTTCCACGCCGCGATGCAAGCGGCCTGCGATCCCCACGGCCCTGATTACTACGAACGCTATGCCAAGTGGGCCGAGGAGTATTTCTACATCCCTCACCGTCAGGTCGGTCGCGGGGTCGGCGGGATTTTTGCGGACCATCTGGAATGCGCCAGTGATGCCGGGTTCGCCGCCAATTTCGAATTCATCAAGGATATCGGCAAACAGTTCCTCGAAGCGTACCCCGCGATCGTGCGCAAGCGGATGAACACGCCCTTCGACGCTGCCGATGAAGCGCAGATGTTCGAATACCGCGGCCGTTATGCCGAATTCAATCTGGTCTATGACCGCGGCACGATCTTCGGTCTCAAGACCGGCGGCAATATCGATGCGATCCTGATGAGCCTGCCGCCGCGGGCGACCTGGTCGTAAGGCAGCCAACGGCATTGTGGGGCAAGGGGCGATAGTCCTTGCCCCATATGGGCGACGCGCCCATATTCAAAGGCGATGCTGCGCCAATACGAACTCGTCGAGAAGGTCCTCGAATACGACCCCGATGCCGACGAGGCGATGCTCAACCGCGCCTATGTCTATACGGTGCAGAAACACGGCACCCAGAAACGCGCAAGCGGCGATCCGTACTTCTCGCACCCGGTTGAAGTTGCAGGGTTAATGACGGACCTGAAACTCGATCAGGCCACCATCATCACCGCGCTGCTGCACGACACGGTCGAAGACACGCTTGCCACGATTGACGATATCGAAGCCCATTTCGGGCCAGAGGTCGCGCGGCTGGTGGACGGGGTGACCAAGCTTTCCAAGATCGAGGCCATGCCCGAGAATGAGCGTGCCGCCGAAAACCTGCGCAAGTTCCTGCTCGCTATGTCCGAGGACATCCGCGTGCTGCTGGTTAAGCTGGCTGACCGGCTCCACAACATGCGCACGCTGCATTTCATCAAATCGCCGGAAAAGCGCCAGCGGATCGCGCGCGAGACGATGGATATCTACGCGCCGCTGGCAGAGCGGGTGGGCATGTACGAATATATGCGCGAAATGCAGGCGCTGGCGTTCCGCGAACTGGAGCCTGAAGGCTACACCACCATCACTGACCGGCTTGACATGCTGCGCAATCAGGACGGCGGGCAGGTAGATGCCATTGCGTTGACGCTGAAGCAGCGGCTTGCCGAAGCGGGGCTTCGGGTTGAGGTATCGGGCCGCGAAAAGCACCCGTTTTCGATCTGGCACAAGATGGCCGAACGCCATGTCAATTTTGAACAAGTCACGGACATCATGGCGTTCCGCGTGCTGACCGAAACCGAGGAAGATTGTTACCGCGCCTTGGGCATTTTGCACACCACATGGCAGGCCTTGCCCGGCCGGTTCAAGGATTACATCTCGACCCCGAAGACCAACGGCTATCGCTCCTTGCACACATCGATGATGTACGAAAAGTCGATGCGGGTGGAGGTGCAGATCCGCACGCGCGAAATGCATCGCCGCAACGAATTCGGGTTGGCCGCGCACTGGGCGTACAAGCAGGCCGATACCGCCGATGGCCAGGTGGGCTGGCTCCGCGACCTGATCGAGATTGTCGAACAAAGCCACGACGCCGAAGAACTGCTCGAACACACACGCATGGCGATCTATCAGGATCGCATCTTCGCGTTCACGCCCAAGGGCGCGCTGTTCCAACTGCCCAAAGGTGCGACCGCGGTGGACTTTGCCTTTGCGGTCCATACCAATCTTGGCTTGCAAACCGCGGGCGTGAAGATCAGCGGGCGGCACATGCCTTTGCGCACGCCGCTGGGCAATGGCGACGTGGTCGAAATCATCAAGAACCCGCACGCCTCGCCGCAGCTGTCATGGCTCGGCTTCGTGGTGACAGGCAAGGCGCGCGCCGCTATTCGCCGCGCGGTGCGGTTGAAGGAGCGCGCCGAGGTGGCTGAAATCGGCGCCAAGCTGTTCGACGAGATTGCCGTCCGCGTGCCGGCAAGGATTGGCAAGAAGGCGATTCGGGCGGCGGTGGAACGGCTCGGTCTCGATGAGCCGGATGACCTGATGTATGCGATCGGCGCGGCCAAGATTGGTGACCGCGAGGTCATGGAAGCCCTGGTCCCCGGTTGCACCGCAGGGATCGAAGACAATGATCACTGGGAACGGCGCGAACGGGCGATCTCGATCCGCGGGCTTACCGCTGGGGTCGCATTCGACCTTGCGCCGTGCTGCCACCCGGTGCCGGGCGACCGCATCGTCGGCATTCGCCGCAAAGGCGATACAGTGCTGGTCCACGCCATTGATTGCATGGCACTGGCAAGCGGGGTCGATAGCGACTGGATCGATCTGGCCTGGGGCAACCAGTCGGTCGGCGCGGTGGGCAAGCTTTCCGTGACGATTTACGACCGGCTGGGCACGCTTGCCGAAATGGCGGGCATCTTCGCGCAGAACAAGGCGAACGTGCAGACCTTGATGCAGGCGCAGATCGACCATCCCTTTGTCACTTATGATGTCGAAGTCGAAGTTCAGGATGTTGGCCACCTCAACCGCATCATCTCCGCCTTGCGCGCAAGTGATGCTGTGGCGCAGGCGGAGCGGCAGTAATCGCTGGATCACATGCGGATAACCATTCCCGTACGCAGTGAGGGTAAGGCCCGCGCGTTTCTGGTAATCATCGAATAAACGTCAGCAACACTACAACCAAAAGCAGCGAATACACCACGATCCCGCCGATAATGGCGATCGGATTGAATGCGGGAGCCAGCGTTGCTTGCGCCAATTGTCCAAGCTGGCCCAGCAATTGCGGCCAGGTGTAGGCAACGAAGTCACCCTGGCTCATCACGGCGACAAGCCGCTTGTCCTGATCCACGATCGGCAGGCGGCGGAAGCGTTCGTTTGACATCACCTGCAGCCATTCGAGCACATTGTCGTCGCGGTGGGCCATGCGCACCTCGGTCGTCATCACCGCGCTTACCGGGGTGGTGCGCGGGTCACGGCTTTCGCCGATCACGCGGCGGAAGATATCGCGTTCCGTCATCACGCCCAGGACGCGGTTTTCGGCATCGGTGATGAAAACCGAACCGAAATTGCGGTCGGCCATCTGCGTGACGGCATCGAACACCATTGTGTCCGGCGTGCAGGTGAGCGGGGGCGCCTTGCTCTGGAACTCCTTGCGGTCACCGATTTTCATGCGCTGTCCTTTCTCGGGCTCGTGGGGTGCCAGATGATTGAACGCTCGGGAAAGGTGGCTGTTCCGTAAGGGAAGGGGAGGCGGCTCAGCCGCCTTGCGCATCCCGCCGCACCGGCACGCGGATGTTGCAGATGTCCGCGCCGCCAGCGGACACGATGAAGAAGGGATCGCGGCGATTGGCGATGGCCTCGGCATAGCGGGCGAAGGTCTCGCTTTCGGTTGAGAGGTATTCGAACGCCGGTTGCTCGCCAGTAGGCAGATCGCTCGCCACCCGCACCGACAGGATCGGCGTGCGCTTGGCGGCCTCCTCGGCGGTGTAGAACCCCAGCGCGCCTGATCCGCGCGGCAGGCTGGAGAGGTGCTCCATCCCCTCGATCACCCGCCCAACCAGCGCGATATTGCGATCGAGGTGGCGCGGCGCATGGCCGATCACGGTGTAGAGTTCTGCGCCGGAGCCGGTGTCGGGCGAATAGTTCCGCCCCACGCCGACCATGCCGTAGCAGTGGACAGGCCAGAAACCGCTGGGGCTTTCCGCTTGATCACTTAGCGAGCCTGCCACTGGCCAACCTAGCGCCAACGTAGCGAAAGACGCATATGCATCGCTCGTTTTGGGCATTTCGAAATTAGCAGGCGGCTCGCCGTTCTCTAATGAACGCCTGAAGCTATCGGGAACCACCATCGCGCCATTGGCAGCAATAATGGCGTTCCGCGACATCGCCGCACCCAAAGAGTAATTGATGCGCGGTCGCCCGCGTGGATCAGGAACTGCGAGCAGATCGGTTGCGACATACTCAGCCTCACCCATCTCCTTCAGTCCCTCGGGCAGCGGCTTTGGCTTTCCCGCAGCCTCGGGGTTTTCGTAATTGGGATCGCCCCACTGGGTGACGTAATTGTCCTGCACCCGGTTGACCGAGATCCCATCGTACCAGCCCGCGCGCGCAAACAGGCGAATGTTATGCACCCAGCCTTGCGAGAACGGCGCTGGCATCAGTTGGATCACCACCTGCCGGGGCTTGCCATCCGCGTCCGGCGCAAGGGTCATCACCAGCAGGTCCTCCGCCGGAATTGCTACCCAATCGCCCGTCGGTGCAGCCGCCACAATCTCCGAAGGCGCGGGCGCTCCCTTCGGCACCTCCTGAGCGGCAAGCGGCAGGGCAAGGGAAAGCGCAGCCGTGGCCGCCAGATACAATGTTCTCATACCGACATTGGTGCCACCATGCGCCTTGCGAAGCAATCCATTCGCGGCTAGTGGCGCGAGCTTGCCCTAGCAGGCAGACGGAGCGGTGGCCGAGTGGTCGAAGGCGCACGCCTGGAAAGTGTGTATACGTCACAAGCGTATCGTGGGTTCGAATCCCACCCGCTCCGCCAACTATATTATTGATTTGTCTACGTTTTTTCGGCGAGAGATGCGCAATTTTTTCTCATCTCGAAACTCATCCGATTTTCCCTGCAACTCTTAAATCACACATTTTTCAGGCAGTTTTCTCTCTGTCGGAATTTGGGTTGGTATAGTGGCGACATTTGCGCGGGTTAGCGGGATAAATCCGACTATTCAGTTCGAATCTATGGTTGGCCGCCATCTATATTCCTTGCAAATCCCACTTTTTCTCTTGCCCGAAATAGGCCCGCAATACCGTGGGTTTGCGGCCATTAATCCGTCATGAGCAGGCTTCCTGCGGCCATTCTCCAGCCATTTCATAGCCGAATTGCCAGGCTAGTCTCCGCACCAATGACAATCGGTTGGGTTTCCCTGTTCACGGGAAGTTTACAGGGAAAACGGCTAATTGCGCGTCGAGTTCGATCATTTGGGGCAATGTTGGGCTGTTGCGCTACACAAAAGTGCGTGAGTTCACAGGCACTTGTTGACTGCAAAATACCTTGTTCCCTGTTCGCGCAGTAACAGGGAACCGGCCGCAGAAAACAGGGAACTGGCTTGTCCGATCAGGGAGATATCCGGTGTGGTCAGAGATGGCTGGAATTGGACCAGCCAAGAACCTTGCGTTGCTGTTTCCAGCAGAGTGGAATCTCCATTTGGCGAAGCCGTTCAAGATTAAGTGATGGCGGCTGATACCCGCCGAGGATGTCCCGCTGCAGCTTTGGTGCGAGGAAGGCTAGACGCAGTATCTTGCGGTCATGTGGTGATACGGGCGCGGTGCTGATGAATGGCATCCCGCGCTGCCGATAGATCATGCTATTGGCCCTGCGCAGGGCGGCGATCAATTTGAGGTCGGGATTAGCAGACCGGGTTCTGCCGGCCACCACCGTTCGCTTTCCTCCTCTCAATGGGAAGGCTAGCGGGACCCGGATGCGAACCGTTTCGCGATCCATGTAGATGATGGTTTCACCGAGCGACAGGCGTGACGCAATGTCGGAAGCGAGCTTGCCAGGTGGTCCTGTCAGAGCAACGTGGCACCCCGCGCGGAGCCCTGCTAGCCAGTGGTGATGCAGCGCAAATCTCGAGCCCTTCCGCCAAGCTCTTTCCGCCGTTTCAATTCTTCGCCCGAGGTAATCCGGCT
This sequence comes from Sphingomonadales bacterium, assembly GCA_009995225.1. GTDB lineage: Bacteria > Pseudomonadota > Alphaproteobacteria > Sphingomonadales > Sphingomonadaceae > Erythrobacter. Next base: position 132,938 of record JAACPW010000009.1, read on the forward strand.
GGTGGTGATGATGTACGTCCGCTTCCCGCTGTCGTTGCGGAACGTCGAAGATCTGCTCTTTGAGCGCGGGATCGACATTTGCCACGAGACAGTGCGGCACTGGTGGAACAGGTTCGGCCCGCTGTTTGCCGGTGACATTCGGCGCCAGCGTGTGAACCGGATGAAGGGCTTTCGCCAGTGGAAGTGGCACCTCGATGAGGTGTATGTGAAGATCAACGGCGAGATGCATTACCTTTGGCGTGCGGTCGACCAAGAGGGCGAGATCCTCGAGAGCTACGTCACGAAGAAGCGGGACAAAGTTGCGGCGCTGCGGTTCATGAAAAGGGCGCTCAAGCGCCACGGTTCGCCCGAAACAATCACCACCGACGGGCTGCGTTCCTACAAGGCTGCGATGACCACGTTAGGCAACACCGACAAGCAGGAGATGGGACGCTGGGCCAACAATCGGGTGGAGAACAGCCACCTGCCGTTCCGAAGACGCGAGCGGGCCATGCTGCGGTTCCGACAGATGAAGTCGCTACAGAAGTTCGCCTCGGTCCATGCCAACGTCCACAACCACTTCAACCTCGATCGCCACCTCATCGACCGTCAGACCTACAAGACCGCCCGCTCTGCCGCATTGGCTGAGTGGCAGAACCTCATGGCCTGAGCCGAGAGCGGGTAAGGGCGGACTCCGCCAATCGGAGACGAGTTGCGATTAGACTGACAGCACCGCATGAAGATATCCGTAATTATGACGTCCGGGTGCAGTTCGCACTTACCGTTCAAAAGCGAACGGAAATCGACGATCTGTTCTGTGGCATGCCCCAATTTGCGCAACTGCCGTTCCAGGGTGCGCGCGACGAGCGGATCATCTTCTTTGAACAGCACGCGCATGATGGAAGCTCACCTCCCCTCAGCTGCTTGAAAAATCCTGGCAATCTGAACGAGGTTTCCATGTCCAATTTTCTTGAAGGCATGATGGCGATGCGATTCTACGGTACGGACACTCAGGCCGAGGCGCCATGCGATTTCCTTGTTGGGTAAACCCTCGCAAATTGACTCCAAAACCTCCTTTTCGCGGACAGTCAGATCATCAATGATCTGTCTCGCCTCCAGCATGGTCAGCTCATTTCCGGACGGTTTTGGCTGCGCTGCAATTGCGGACTCAATTTTTTCCGCAATGTGCGCGAATGATGCGGGCTTTTCGATGAAATCCTTGGCGCCCAGCCTTATCGCTTCGACAGCGGTCGGAACATCGCCATGCGAGGTGAAGAAAATGATCGGTATGTGACGCCGGTTGGCCGGGATGGCCCTTAACGCTTCAAGCCCGCCCATGTCCGGCATGCGTAGATCGAGGAGAATGCAATCAGGATGAAGATATTCTAGCGCCTCCAGCAAGTCCGGACCACTTGCAAAGGGGTGGCAACGATAGTTGTAGGCCGCCAGCCCACGGCACAATGTCGTGCGAACATCGCGCTGGTCGTCGACAATTGCGACGAGCGGCCCTTTGGGCACCTCTGCTTCCATGCGAGCGTCCCCCGTTTTGCGATGCAGCAACATTTGTTGTCTGCAGAGCCAGTCACGCTCAGCCGGACCGCGGAAAGATCCTCACCAATCATGCTGGCACATATTCGCGCGCATCGCGATTTCACTGTCAGTTCGTCATACGTCACTTCAGTCTGTAAAAGGCCCCAGGCTGTTCGCTAAAAATTTCTCCAAATTTCTCTCTTGCGGTGCCCTTTAGCTCCGTCGCCAATTGATAGATCCTCAGTTGAACGGCGTCGGCTCTTTGGACAAACTGGTCTGCGAATTGTCATGCGTCAACCGTGTTGTCGTAAGCGTCGGCTTTCCAGCGATAGGAGCAGATTACTGTCAGAGCCACAAACCGATGCGTGTCATCCCCTGCACCATCGGCAGCTGGCGTCGGTCGCGCGAGGCGGTTGCCATTTCTGAGTGCCTCGCCTGCGGTGGACGGATGGGGCCCATGCGGGCATCGCATTGAACCGCTCCGGGATTGTCGGAGGCTCCAACTCTTGAGTAGATGGAGTCCTTATGAGCAAGACAACGAACAAGTTTTCTCCGGAGGTTCGCGCCCGTG
>JAACPW010000027.1 GCA_009995225.1 Sphingomonadales bacterium
TCCCAGGTGCGGTTGATCTGCAGGCGCAGACCGATCGGATTGCTCTTCTGGCCCATCTTACGCCTCTTCTGCTTCGCGAACCACAATCCGCAGCCGTGAGAACGGCTTGAGGATGCGGGTCGACTTGCCGCGACCACGGGTGTGGAACCGCTTCATCGTCACCGACTTGCCAACCGAAGCTTCCGCCACGATCAACGCGTCAACGTCGAGGTTGTGGTTGTTCTCTGCGTTGGCGATCGCCGATGCGAGAACCTTGCTCGCATCGCGTGCCATCGCGCGCTTCGAAAAGGCGAGGATGTTCAACGCATCCTCGGCCTTCTTGCCACGGATGAGGGCCGCAACGAGGTTAAGCTTCTGCGCCGAACCACGGATCGTGGTACCAACGGCCAGCGCCTCATTGTCGCCCACGCGGCGGGGTGCCTTTGCCTTGCTCATCAGCGCTTGCCCTTCTTGTCGGCAGCGTGACCCGGGAAGGTGCGCGTCGGCGCAAATTCACCAAGCTTGTGGCCGACCATTTCTTCAGAAACCGAAACGGGAATGAACTTGCGCCCGTTGTAGACATTGAAGGTCAGCCCAACGAACTGCGGCAGAATCGTCGAGCGACGCGACCAGGTCTTGATCGGCTTGGTATTGCTCGCCTCCTGCGCGGTCTCAGCCTTCTTCAACAGGCTCAGCTCGACAAACGGACCTTTCCAGACGGAACGTGCCATCGTCTATTACCTCTTCTTCTTCGCGTGACGCGAACGGATGATCATTTTGTCCGTCTGCTTGTTATGGCGCGTGCGGGCACCCTTGGTCGGCTTGCCCCATGGCGTCACCGGATGGCGACCGCCCGAGGTCCGGCCTTCACCACCACCGTGAGGGTGGTCGACCGGGTTCTTCGCAACACCGCGGGTCAGCGGGCGGACGCCCATCCAACGCTTGCGGCCTGCCTTGGCAAAGTTCTGGTTGCCGTTGTCGGGGTTCGACACGGCGCCCACTGTGCCCATGCAATCGGCGCGCAGGTAACGCTGCTCACCCGAGTTCAGGCGGACGATGACCATCGCGCGGTCACGACCGACGACCTGGACATACGTCCCGGCCGAACGGGCAATCTGACCACCCTTGCCCGGCTTCATTTCCACATTGTGGCAAATGGTACCGACCGGCATCTGACCCAGCAACATGGCGTTGCCCGGCTTGGTGTCGACCTTTTCGCCAGCGACCACGCTATCGCCGACAGCAAGACGCTGCGGAGCGATGATGTAGGTCTGCTCGCCATCTTCGTACTTCACGAGCGCGATGAAGGCCGTGCGGTTGGGGTCATACTCCAGACGCTCGACAGTCGCAGGCATATCCCACTTGCGACGCTTGAAGTCGATGTAGCGGTACTTCTGCTTGTGACCACCGGCGATGCCACGCGAAGTGACATGACCCTTGTTGTTACGGCCACCGGTCTTGTGCTTACCTTCGGTAAGCGCCTTGACCGGCTTGCCCTTCCACAAGGAAGATTTGTCAACCAGAATCAAACCGCGCCGGGCGGGACTGGTTGGCTTGTAATTTTTGAGTGCCATTGTTCGTTTCCTGTCCCTTGGCCTCAGATACCGCTGGTGATGTCGATCATTTCACCCTCGGCGAGGGTGACAATGGCCTTCTTCACATCGGAGCGCGTGTAGGGCTTGCCCTTCCAACGCTTGACCTTGCCCTTCATGATCAGGGTGTTCACGGCGACGACCTTCTTGTCGTAGATCGCCTCGATCGCTTCCTTGATCTGCGGCTTGGTTGCGTTACCGGCAACCTTGAAGACCACAGCGTTGTTTTCCGACGCCAACGTCGACTTTTCCGTAATGTGCGGTGCGATGATCACGTCGTAGTGACGCGCATCGACGGTTTGCTTTTTAGCCATTGAAGCGCGCCTCCAGCTTTTCGACAGCGGCCTTGGTCAGCACCAACGTGTCGTGGTTGAGGATGTCGTAGACGTTCGCGCCCATGGCCGGCATCACGTTGATCCCCGGCAGGTTGCCAGCAGCCTTCTTGAAGCCTGCGTCAACCTGTTCGCCGTCGATCACCAGCACCTTGCCCGAAAGACCAGCCTTGGCGAGCTGACCCTTGAGCGCCTTGGTCTTGACCTCGGCAAGCTCCAGCGTGTCGACCACGACCAGACCGTTGTTGGCCTTGCTCGAAAGCGCCATCTTCAGGCCGAGTGCGCGGATCTTCTTGTTGAGCGACTGCTCGAAGTCACGCTTGCGCGCACCGTGAGCCTTACCGCCGCCGATGAAAATCGGAGCTGCACGGTCGCCGTGACGGGCGGTACCGCCGCCCTTCTGCTTGCCGAACTTCTTACCGGTGCGCGCCACGTCCGAACGCTCACGCGTCGGGCGGGCGGTGCCGCGGCGGTTTTCCAGCTGCCAGGTCACGACCCGGTGAAGGATATCCGCGCGCGGCTCGATGCCGAACACGTCATCCGACAGCTCGATGTCGCCCGAGGCCTTACCCTCGATGTTCTGAACCTTAATCTTCATGGCTCAGCCTTCCTTGTTTTCTTCGGTGGCCGCGGCGTCGTTCTCAACGCCTTCGGTCACGACGGCATCTTCAGCGGCCGTCTCGGCAACCGAGGGGGTCTCGTTGTCGGCCTTGAGAGCCTTCTTGGCGAGGACCGCGCCCGGAAACGGCACGCCTTCGGGAAGCGGAAGCTTCACTGAGTCGCGCACGAGCAGCCAGCCATTCTTCGCACCCGGGACCGAACCCTTGACAAAGAGAAGACCGCGCTCGGCATCCGTACGGACGATTTCGAGGTTCTGCTGAGTGCGCTGACGGTCGCCCATGTGGCCGGCCATCTTCTTGCCCTTGAACACGCGGCCCGGATCCTGACGGTTACCCGTCGAACCGTGGGCACGGTGCGAGATCGAAACACCGTGGGTGGCACGCATACCGCCGAAGCCCCAACGCTTCATGGCGCCGGCAAAGCCCTTGCCCTGCGTGTGACCGGTGATGTCTACCATCTGACCAGCGATGAAATGCTCGGCGCTGATGGTCGAACCAACGGCCACAAGGCCTTCGGCGTCTTCGACACGGAATTCAGCGACGCGCTTCTTCAGGCCGACGTCGGCCTTGGCGAAATGTTCACGCTGCGCCTTGGCAACGTTTTTCTGCTTGGCTTCGCCCGCGCCGAGCTGGACAGCGAAATAGCCATCACATTCGGCAGTACGGTGCGAAACCACCTGGCAATCTTCCAGCGAAAGAACGGTCACAGGCACGTGCCGTCCATCCTCCTGGAAGAGGCGGGTCATCCCGACTTTCTTTGCGATAACGCCGGTGCGCATCGTCAGTTACTCCTCAACAGAGGCACCCTACGGACCATCCGCAAGGTGCATGGCAGACCACGACGAGAAGCGCCGCAGCCCAGTTCAGCCCAAATTGTCATGCATCGCCCCGTCCGGGCTGAGTGCCCTCTTCGGCCAGGTGGCCTAGAGAGCGAGACGGGGGACGCGGCCCGGATACATATCCGGCGGTATCCACCCTATCGTCAGATGAGGCATTTAAAGCCTCAACGATAGAGGCCCCCGCAGAAGCAGGGGCATTTCGGCTGGCTTAGGCCAGCTTGATCTCGACGTTCACGCCAGCAGCCAGATCGAGCTTCATCAGCGCATCGACGGTCTGAGCGTTGGGCTGCACGATATCGAGCAACCGCTTGTAGGTACGAACTTCGAACTGCTCGCGCGACTTCTTGTCGACGTGCGGTCCACGGTTCACCGTGAACTTCTCGATACGCGTCGGCAAAGGAATGGGGCCGCGAATAAGCGCGCCAGTACGGCGAGCCGTATCTGCGATCTCACCAGTTGCCTGGTCGAGAACGCGGTGGTCGAACGCCTTGAGGCGAATACGGATATTCTGAGCTTCCATGTCCTACTACCGATGCGAAAGAGCCAAGGATCCACCGATTGACCGGCTTATCCCAAAAAACAAAGGCCGGCCCCGCTCATTTCCGGTTTCCCGAGAGCGGGCGGCCTTCTTCAAAACTTATCACAGGCGGGACGAATCTCGTCTGCGGATGCGAGCCTATACGGAGCGCGAGAGATTCTGGCAAGAGGTATGGGCAAGGAAATTACGTGACCGTGAAACGACCACGCATGTCACACCAATTCGCCCTGCCCTGACACAAAAAGGCCCGGCAGCTCGTAGGAGCAACCGGGCCTTTTCGGCGTTCTGTCAGCCCCCGGACGGGAGCAAAACCTTACTTGGTGATCTTGGCAACGACGCCAGAACCCACGGTGCGGCCGCCTTCGCGAATTGCGAAGCGCAGGCCTTCGTCCATGGCGATCGGAGCGATCAACTTTACGCCGATCGAAACATTGTCGCCCGGCATAACCATTTCGGTGCCTTCAGGGAGAACCACTTCGCCGGTCACGTCGGTCGTGCGGAAGTAGAACTGCGGGCGGTAGTTGGCGAAGAACGGCGTGTGACGACCGCCTTCATCCTTCGACAGCACGTAGACTTCTGCTTCGAACTCGGTGTGCGGCTTGACCGTACCGGGCTTGCAGAGAACCTGACCACGCTCAACGTCTTCACGGGCAACGCCGCGGATCAGGGCGCCGACGTTGTCGCCAGCTTCACCGCGATCGAGCAGCTTGCGGAACATTTCCACGCCGGTGACGGTGGTCTTGCGGGTGTCCTTGATGCCGACGATTTCGACTTCTTCGCCGACGTTGACGATGCCGGTTTCGATACGGCCGGTCACCACGGTACCACGACCCGAGATCGAGAACACGTCTTCGATCGGCATCAGGAACGGCTTGTCGACCGGACGGTCGGGCTGCGGGATGAAGCTGTCGACAGCTTCGATCAGAGCAATCACGGAATCCTTGCCGATGTTGTCATCACGGCCTTCGAGAGCGGCGAGAGCCGAACCCTTGATGATGGGAATGTTATCACCGTCAAAGTCGTACGACGAAAGCAGTTCGCGCACTTCCAGTTCGACGAGTTCGAGGATTTCCTCGTCATCGACCTGGTCGACCTTGTTCATATACACGACCAGTGCTGGCACGCCGACCTGACGGGCGAGCAGGATGTGCTCACGGGTCTGGGGCATCGGGCCGTCAGCAGCGTTCACCACCAGGATCGCGCCGTCCATCTGCGCGGCACCGGTGATCATGTTCTTCACATAGTCGGCGTGACCCGGGCAATCGACGTGCGCGTAGTGACGTGCAGCCGATTCGTACTCGACGTGTGCGGTCGAAATGGTGATGCCGCGCTCGCGCTCTTCGGGAGCCTTGTCGATGTTGGCGAAGTCGACTGCAGCGCCACCGTAAACTTCAGCCATCACCTTGGTGATCGCTGCGGTCAGCGTGGTCTTGCCATGGTCAACGTGACCGATGGTGCCGATGTTGCAGTGCGGCTTATTCCGCTGGAACTTTTCCTTGGCCATTTCTCTGGTTTACCTTCTTGAATGAAACAATGTGTTCGCGGGAAAAACGGCGGCCCCCGCTGAAGCAGGCGCCGCCCCTAAACGGTCAGACCGGCTTAGGCAAGTTTCTCCTTGACCTCGGCTGCGACGTTGGCCGGAACCTCGTCATAGTGCGAGAACTGCATGCTGTAGTTGGCGCGCCCTTGCGAGAAGGAGCGCAGTTCGTTGACGTAGCCAAACATGTTGGCAAGCGGGACAAATGCCTCGACCGCCTGGGCATTACCGCGCGTGTCGGTGCCCTGGATTTGTCCACGCCGGCTGTTGAGATCGCCGATCACGTCGCCCAAATATTCATCCGGGGTGATGACTTCAACCTTCATGATCGGCTCAAGCAGCTTGATCCCGGCCTTCTGCGCAACTTCACGCATGGCACCGCGCGCGGCGATTTCGAACGCGATCGCGCTCGAGTCGACGTCGTGGTACGCACCATCGGTCAGCTTGATGCTGAAATCGATGATCGGGAAGCCGACCAGGTGACCGCTGGCCGCCTGCTCACGGAAGCCCTTTTCGATCGCCGGGATGTATTCACGCGGGATGTTGCCGCCCTTGATGACATCCTCGAAAATCACGCCCTGGCCACGTTCACCGGGGATGACCGTAACCTTCACGCGGCCGAACTGGCCCGAGCCGCCCGACTGCTTCTTGTGGGTGTAATCGACATCGACTTCGCGGGCGAGATATTCGCGGTAGGCCACCTGCGGCGCACCGACATTGGCTTCGACCTTGAATTCGCGGCGCATGCGATCGACGATGATGTCGAGGTGCAATTCGCCCATGCCCTTAATGATGGTCTGGCCGCTTTCCTGATCGGTCGACACGCGGAACGAGGGATCCTCGGCCGAAAGGCGATTGAGCGCGATGCCCATCTTTTCCTGGTCAGCCTTGGTCTTCGGCTCCACGCTCAGTTCGATCACCGGTTCGGGGAACTCCATCCGTTCGAGCACGATCGGCGCGTTGCTGGCGCACAGCGTATCGCCCGTGGTGGTTTCCTTCATCCCCGCCAGCGCGATGATGTCACCTGCGAAGGCTTCATCCACGTCCTTGCGCTCGTTCGCATGCATTTCGAGCATGCGGCCGACCTTTTCCTTCTTGTCCTTCACCGAGTTCAGGTAGGTGCCCTTGCCGAGCGTCCCTGAGTAGATGCGGATGAAGGTGAGGCTGCCGACGAACGGATCGTTCATCACCTTGAACGCAAGCGCGCTGAACGGCGCCTCATCAGTCGCAGGACGGCTGTCAGGCTCGTCGCTGTCCATCTTGACGCCCTGGACGTCAGGAATGTCGAGCGGCGACGGCAGGTAGTCGACCACGGCATCGAGCAGGGGCTGCACGCCCTTGTTCTTGAACGCCGAGCCGCAGCACACAGGCACAAACGACTGGTTGAGCGTGCCCTTGCGGATCAGTGCCTTGAGCGTTGCAGCGTCAGGCTCGTTGCCTTCGAGATAGGCTTCCATCGCCTCGTCGTCCTGCTCGACGGCAAGTTCGATCAGCTCGCTGCGATACACGGCTGCCTCGTCGGCCAGATCGGCCGGGATGTCCTCGTAGACGAACTCGGCGCCCAGCGATTCATCCTTCCAGATGATCGCGCGATTGTGGACGAGGTCGACCAACCCCTTCAGATCGGCTTCGAGACCGATCGGGATGTAAAGCACCGCCGGCCGCGCACCGAGACGATCGATGATCGACTGGACGCAATACTTGAAGTTCGCGCCGGTGCGGTCAAGCTTGTTGATGAAGCACATCCGCGGCACGCCATACTTGTCGGCCTGGCGCCAAACTGTTTCGGACTGCGGTTCCACGCCGGCCACGCCATCGAAACAGGCGACCGCGCCATCGAGCACGCGCAAGGAACGTTCGACTTCAATCGTGAAGTCGACGTGGCCGGGGGTGTCGATGATGTTGATGCGGTGTTCGGGGCCTTTGCCGTCTTCGGCGTTCCAGAAACAGGTTGTCGCGGCCGAGGTGATGGTGATCCCGCGTTCCTGCTCCTGCTCCATCCAGTCCATCGTCGCAGCGCCATCATGCACTTCGCCGATCTTGTACGACTTGCCGGTGTAGAACAGGATCCGTTCGGTCGTGGTGGTCTTGCCGGCGTCGATATGCGCCATGATGCCGATATTGCGATAGCGTTCGAGCGGATGGCTGCGTGCCATGATCAATTCCTTGGTGTTGGAGAAGCGGCCCGGTCCTACAAATGACCCGTAGCGCGTTCCATATAGTGATGATTGTGACAGCCGGAAGACCCTTCCCCCGGCTGCCGCCAATCAGCGTGTTGCCAGCGCCCCGCGTTTTACCAGCGGTAGTGCGAGAAGGCCCGGTTGGCATCGGCCATCCGGTGCGTGTCTTCGCGCTTCTTGACCGCGTTGCCGCGGTTGTTGGCCGCATCGAGCAACTCACCCGACAGACGCGCTGCCATGGTGGTTTCCGGACGACCGCGCGCGGCGGTGATCAGCCAGCGGATGGCCAGCGCCTGGGCACGCTCGGGGCGAACTTCCACAGGCACCTGATAGGTCGCACCACCGACACGGCGGCTGCGCACTTCGACCTGCGGCTTCACATTGTTCAGCGCATCATGGAACAGCTGGATAGGATCGGCCTTGGCCTTCGATTCCACCGTGGACAGCGCGCTGTAAACGATGCCTTCAGCCACCGCTTTTTTGCCGTCATACATGAGGTTGTTCATGAACTTCGACAGGATCTGATCACCATACTGGGGATCGGGCAGAATGACCCGCTTTTCGGGACGACGACGACGTGACATAATTCAGAACTCCCTAGGAGTGCGGCCCCGGCCTTCCCTCTTGCGTCATCCTGAACTTGTTTCAGGATCCATCAGGAGGCTGGCTTAGCCCTGTAATTGGATTGACCCGAGCCCAAGGCACCGTGGTTCCTGAAACACGTTCAGGATGACCCGGCGCCGGAGGCTACCGGGTCACTTCGGACGCTTGGCGCCGTACTTCGAGCGGCTCTTCTTGCGGTCCTTCACACCCTGTGTGTCGAGCACGCCGCGCAGGACGTGGTAACGCACACCGGGAAGATCGCGCACACGCCCGCCGCGGATCAGCACAACGGAGTGCTCCTGCAGGTTGTGGCCTTCACCGGGGATGTAGCTGATGACTTCGCGCTGGTTGGTCAGGCGAACCTTGGCCACCTTGCGCAATGCCGAGTTCGGCTTCTTCGGGGTCGTCGTGTAAACGCGGGTGCAAACGCCGCGCTTCTGCGGGTTCTGCTCCATCGCAGGGACCTTGGACTTGGCCTTCTGCGGGACGCGGCCCTTGCGGACCAGCTGGTTGATTGTCGGCATTAAGTTCTCACTTCACCTTTTTGTCGACCCTTCCGGGCGGGAAACCGGTTCCCACTTTCCCTGAAGGGATCGAGACGAGGGTGACACCGGAACCGGACAATGTGGGAGGAGGGAGAAAGCCCAACCCGTCACCCCGGACTTGATCCGGGATCGCAATCCGCCAGCACCAAGGCTGTGGCCGCGAAGCCCCGCAAGGCGGGGACGACGAACGAGACTGAAACGCTCCACCCGCCTATCCGGCCCTTCGGCCACCGGGTTACTTTGACGACGGCCTCCTGCGAGGGAGACGGAGCCGCCAATGTTCAGCTCAAACCGGGAATGACCCCGGAAGATGCGCGCCCATAGGCGGGATTGGGTGGGGGGTCAAGCGCGATCCTACTCATCCCTCCCCGTTGCGCAGCAATGGGGAGGTGGCAGACGCCCTGAGCTTGTCGAAGGGCGGCTGACGGAGGGGTTATCTACCGCGCGCGCGGCACAGCGCAAGAATGGTTTCAGCCGCTTGCCCCGGCGCGGCCAGCACATCGCGCGCGGGCAGTCTGACCACATCAACACCATGTTTGCGCAAAAACGCATCGCGCTGCACATCGCGTTCCGGATGCTCGCCCATGTCATGAACGATCCCATCAATCTCGATCCCGAGCTTTACCGAAGCGCAATAAAAATCAATCACGTATGGTCCGACAGCATGCTGCCTGCGAAACTTCCAACCCGCAGGCTTGCCCCGCAATTCTCGCCACAGCAGGCGTTCCGGCAAAGACATGTCCCGGCGCAGCTGCCGCGCCTTGGCATAGGCATGGTCGCTCTTGCGCACCTACCCCTCCTTCGCTGCGACAATATCCCTCGTCGCTTGCGGTTGCAAATGGAGAGGCGGCAGACGGAGGGGGCGCGCTCTCAACCCCTCCACCACGCTGCGCGCGGTCCCCCTCCCCATTGCTGCGCAACGGGGAGGCTTAATCGGCCCTCCCCGTTTGCCCTTGCAGATGGGGAGGTGGCAGACGCGGGACGCGGCTGACGGAGGGGTCAGAGCAGGCTACCCTGCTTGCCCGCGTCCATCTCTTCCCGCGCTCGCGGGAGGGGAGCATCAGCGCAACACGTCCCCCTCCCGTCTGCGGAAGGGGTCAGGGGCGGGCGCGGAGCCGCCAACAGCGCGTGTGCCACTGAACCGGCGGCGCAGCCGCCGCAAGCGCGACCGCGCGCCGCGCCTTATGGCGCGTAAGCCAAGGCGGACGGACGTCCGCCGCCCGGCGCTTGAGGGGCCAAACAAAAGACTCGAGGAGCCACCAACCCCCGCGTTCGTCACCCCGGCCTTGAGCCGGGGTCCAGCTTCTTTCTAAAGCAAGGTTTGCTGCTTGTCCGCATCGCCCTTGGCCGCAGCCTTCTTGACCGTATCGGTGCGCGCCCAAGGCAGGTCGAGCCGACGCGCAGCGCGCCCGTTTTCAACGTCTGGGAACATCTCGGCAATCGTCACCACCTGCAATCGATCATATTCGCGCCCGATGGTGGGATGCACATACTTGCCCGCAGCGGTCATTTCGTCGCGCATCGCCTTGGTCGGCATATCCATGCAGATCAGCACGCCGATTTCCGCTTTTTCGCGCTGGATCGTGCCCATCAAGTCGCGCAAATCGCGCGGGCCGGTTTTGCCGGATTTGACCTGAATGATACATCGTCCATTTGTTTCTTTGTCGATGAAGAACAGGCCGATCCCGTCGATCCCGCCATCGCCGCCCTTCTTCTCGTTGATGCGCGCCTGATTGTTCGAGAAACTGAGTACCGCCCACTTTTCGAACTCCTTGCGGGTCTTGTCGTCCTTGCGGTTGGCGAGCGCGATTGCGCTGGCGAGGTCGCGCGGAACCCCGTCAAGTTTGATATTTGCCTCAATCGCTGGCCATTCGTCCTCGTAGCGCTCAGACAGGCGTTTGAGAATTAGCGCTATGGACTGATAGGTAATGTCGATCCCGATCCATCGACGATCCAAGCGCTGCGCGACCGCAACCGTTGTGCCGCAGCCGCAATAGGCGTCGAGCACGGTGTCACCCTCTTTTGATGACGCCTTGATGATCCGTTCGAGTAGAGCCTCGGGCTTTTGAGTGGGGTAGCCAAGGCGCTCGGCGGCTTGAGAAGAAATCGGTGGAATGTCGTCCCAAACATTACCAATCACAACGCCCTTCATCTCATCGAGATATTTTTTTACGCGTATTCGACCGTCTGGGCTCGACGGGAAAATAAGACGCCCCGCAGCATCCAACTCTTTCATTTTGTCGAGCGAAACAGTCCAACCGTTAGCATGTGGCTTGAAACCCTTGTAATCATAAGTCAAATTCGGACGCGGGTTCGGGCTTCGCAGATTTTCGGACGAGTACGCCCGTCCATTATCGAAGTGCCTGAAATTCTTACGAATGTATTCATCTGAATAAGCCGTAAACTGCGCTTCAAATGTATAGTTCTGGCTCTTTGTGTAAATAAAGATCACGTCGAAGCTGTTGCTGAAGTTTCGCTTCGCATCGTTGTGACTAGGCTGTGTTGACAAAAGACTTCAGCCATAGGCGAGTGGCGGCGAGGTTGAGGAAGCTTTCGAAGGATAGGATTGTCTTGTCGTAGCGGGTGGCG
>JAACPW010000010.1 GCA_009995225.1 Sphingomonadales bacterium
TGGACATGGTGTCCGGCCCCGCCACAATTTGGAGTGAACCATCATGGCTGATATTGCCAAGCTTGTTGAAGAACTTTCGAAGCTGACCGTGCTCGAAGCCGCTGACCTTGCCAAGGCCCTCGAAGAAGCATGGGGCGTGAGCGCCGCTGCTGCTGTCGCGGTTGCCGCTGGCCCGGCCGCTGCTGCCGAAGCTGTCGAAGAGCAGACCGAATTCGATGTCATCCTGACCGGCGACGGCGGGAAGAAGATCCAGGTCATCAAGGAAGTCCGCGCCATCACCGGCCTGGGCCTGACCGAAGCCAAGACGCTCGTTGAATCGGCTCCCAAGGCCGTCAAGGAAGGCGTCAACAAGGCCGAAGCCGAAGAAATCAAGGCCAAGATCGAAGCAGCCGGCGGTACCGTCGAGCTCAAGTAAGCACGGACGGGCGCAAGTCGCGCCCGTCTCTGTTGACGTTTGGTCAAACAAGGGGGCGGTGCCAGTAATGGCGCCGCCCCTTTTTGTTTCCTACCCGGCGCTCCGCGTTGCCTGACACGGTCGGCTTGCTCGCATCCCGCTGGAACCGCCGAGGCGCGCAAGACGCGCAAAAGGAAGGCTTTTGCAACATTTGCAACCGTGCTGGAAAGGAACCATTCCGGCTTTAGTAAAGCGAAGTTGCTTTACTCCTGGGTAACAATCCCTAACATGCGTTTACCGATCCACGGAGTCGCCAAGGCCGGGATCGGAAGAGAGGGGGGCCAACCTCCCGACACAAGCGTTCGTTGTTAAGGTGAGGGGGAATGATGTTTTTTGCGAAGGCTGGCCTGCTGGCCACCGTCCTAGTGTTGGCCGCGCCGGCCATGGCGCAGGATATTGTATATCGCCCCATCAGCCCGACGTTTGGCGGTAACCCCTTTAATTCGAACCATGTCCTTGGTGTCGCGAACGCGAATAACGACACACGCGATCCGCGCGCAACCACGAGCAACTCGCAGGCCGACATCTTCGCCCGCCAGTTGCAATCGCGCCTGCTCTCGTCGCTGTCATCCCAGATCGTCGACGCCATCTTTGGCGACAACCCGCAGGAACAGGGCCTGATCAGCTTCGGCGGTCAGACGATCGAGTTTTTCCGCTCACTTGATGAAGTGACGTTGATCATACGCAATGACGAAACCGGCGAAGAAACCCGGATCGTCGTGCCTTTGTTCATTGATGTGAATTGAGGCCTGTCGTGATGCGTGCGTCATTTTCCGCCGGCTTCGTCAGTCTTGCCGCGCTTGCCCTGTCCGGCTGCATGTCCATGGCACAAGATGGTCGCAACAACTTTGCGACCACCACCAGCCTCGCGTATTTCCCCAAAAAGACCCAAACGCAGAACCTGCTCAACGGCTTGCCCGCACCGCAACGCCAGGTTGCCATCGCGGTATACGGCTTCACAGATCAGACCGGGCAGTTCAAAGCCAGCGACGTGGGGCAGACCCTATCGCGCGCTGTGACGCAGGGTGCCAGTTCGATGCTGGTCAAGGCGCTTCAGGACGCCGGCAACCGCAGCTGGTTTACCGTGGTTGAGCGTGAACGGCTCGATAACCTGTTGCGCGAACGCCAGATTATCGGCGAAATGCGAAAGCGTTATTTGGGTGAGCAAGAAGTTGACCCTAACGCCCTGCCCGCCCTGTTGTTTGCCGGCGTTCTGCTAGAAGGCGGCATCGTGGGTTACGACACCAACACCGTAACCGGCGGCGCTGGCGCAGCCTTCCTTGGGATCGGTGCGCGGACGGAATACCGGCAGGATACCGTGACCGTGTATCTGCGCGCAGTATCGGTGCGGACCGGCGAAGTGCTCGCCAATGTCACGGCGTCGAAGACCATTGCCAGTCAAGCCCTGGGCGCCAGCGCGTTCAAATTCGTGGCGTTCCGTGAACTGCTCGAAGCCGAGGCTGGCATCACCTCCAACGAGCCGGACCAGATTGCGCTTCAGCAGGCGATCGAAAAAGCCGTTTACGGCATCGTTCTCGAAGGCGTCGAGCTGGATCTGTGGCGCTTCAACGACATGGCCGGCGCGCAGCCGCTGATGGCGGCGTACCGGGCAGAGCGTGATGGCATCTACGACGCCAGCGACATCCAGAAAGCGGTCAAGAAGGCCGGGTCGCTGACGGCAATGAGCGTGGTTGAACAGAACAAGGATGCGCGCGAGGGATCGTAGCGCAGATAGAATGATCCGTCAGCCGTCGCGGGCTGAACGGGACGTACGCACGAGCGCAAAGAGCGCCGCGGAGTCGCAAGGCGGGGAACGTCTGGGCTTATGCCCGGGCACCGCTGGTTGAAGTCTGATTGCTGAAATTGCCTGCACGGATCGCTTTGCGATCCGTGCAGCTAGAGTTTTTTTAGGGGGAAGTTTACATGAGAAGTCGTCTTTTTGCCGCCGCATCGATCATCGCGGTCGCGCTGACGAGCCCGGCCGTTGCACAGAGCAACGATGCCAACAACAACAGTGAAGTCATTCAGAACGCCATCGGCAACCGGGCAACGGTAACGCAGACCGGGTCGGCCAACACTTCGGAGATCGGACAGACCGGACTTCCCACAGGCAGTGATGGCATCGCCAACGAAGCGACCGTCGTCCAAGCCGGCATCGATGGATATTCCGACGTCAATCAGACAGGCGACAACACGGTCAGCGTGACCCAGTCCAGCGACAGCGAAAACATGCAGTCGGTTGTCTCGCAGAACAATCAGATCATCGGCACCAGCAACCGTGCCACGGTCCGTCAGGACGGCATCGGCAGCGGCGAGGACTCGACCACCGGTTCGTTCATCACGCAAACCGGCTCGAACGGCGATGTCCGGGTCGACCAGGCTTTCGGCACGGTCGACGCGGTCAGCGATGTGGACCAGAGCGGCGTCAATCAGAGCGCACAGGTCTTCCAGGTAGAAGGCGCGGCAGACTCGCTCATAATTCAGGGCGCGCTCGGTAACAACAGCGCCGAAGTGTATCAGGACGGTGCGAACGTTTCCGAAATCGAGCAGACCGGCAACGACAATACCGCCGGCGTTCGTCAGGAAGGCGGCGTCGGCAACTTCTCACGGGTCGACCAGACCGGCGTAGATGGCGAAGTAGGCGTTCCGGTGGTGGACGATATGTCCATCGGTGAGAGTGATGCCGCAATTGGCGTCTGGCAGGTTGGCAGCGACAATGAGTCGGCTGTGACACAGGCCGGTTTCAATCAGAGCGCCGATGTGTACCAAGAAGGCGATGACAACGTTTCGGATGTCGATCAGCAATTGACTGCATCTGGCGCGACGGCAATCGTCGATCAGTTCGGTAACGGGAATGATTCCGGTGTCATCCAGAGCGGACTGACCGGCACCAACGCGCAGGTGCGTCAGGACGGCGAGACCAACGTCAGCGATGTCGATCAGGCTTCCGCCGGGGCACTGGCGGTGGTCGACCAGTTCGGCACGTCCAACATTTCCGACGTTCGCCAACTCGCAGGATCGATCAATTCGACCGTGAATGTCGATCAGGACGGCACTGGTAACAATGCGCTGGTCGAAACGGCGGCAGGCTACACCGGCACGACGTCACCCTTCAGCATCAACATAAAGCAGAACGACACTGCGAACTTCGCGACCGTTCGGCAGAATGGGGCCAACGAGGAAGTTACGACGACCATTCCAGGGTTCACGATTCCAGGTTTCACCATTCCATTTTTCGGAACCTTCCCGCCAATTGTCGTCCCGCCAACAATCGTCACGTCGAATCTGCCGATCGGCAACGAGAATCAGCAGGCCGATGTTGACCAGGACGGCGAAGGCAACAACGCCTCGATCGCACAATATGGCCGCAATCAGATCGCCAGCATCGACCAGATCGGCAACAACAACGTGTCGGGTCTGCGTGACGGCACCGCGGTCGGCATTATCCAGGTCGGCGAAAATCAGATCGCAACCGTGCAGCAGATTGGCAGCGGCAACAGTTCGATGATCCGGCAAGGCACGGGGTCGAGCCTGACACTGGTCACTGATGCGTCGAGCGACGGCAATACGGCTAATGTTACGCAGGCAGGCAATAATGGGTTGTCGGACGTGCTTCAGAACGGCGAGGGCAACACCGCCAAACTGCTGCAAGCCGCGGGCACCGAACTCAACGCGTCGCAGATTGTGCAGAGCGGCAGCAACAACCTCGCCGAGGTCTCGCAATACTCCTCGAACAACGCATCATTCGTCACGCAAAGCGGGACGAACGGCACGGCTACCGTGACGCAGGGCAGTGCTCCGATGTTGCCGCAGTAATTCCATTGCCGGGCGAAGCTCAACGCTTCGTCCGGCCCACTTCGCCGGGGCAGAAGATCCCGGGAAACCCTGAACGACGGTCGCACGTCACCAGACGAAAGGACTGATCCAATGAACAAGACAGTACTAACAAGTGTATCGATACTGGCACTCTCGATGGGGGGCGCTGCCTTCGCGCAATCCGCCCCCGTGGACCCTCTGACCCCGACGGCAGCTCCGTCAACCGCGGCTGACTGCCCCGACGGCATCAACAACTGCTCGCTCGTTACGCAGGACGGCACCAATCTGAACACGTCGGTCACCCAGAGCGGGAGTGGCAACGTGTCCGATGTCGACCAGATCAATGGATCCGTCGGCACCACTGGCGCAGCTGGTGTGATAGTTAACCAAGGTGGCACCAACGCGACATCTTACGTTCTGCAATCGGGCACCGGCATTGCGGGCTTCGCAAGCGAAATCAACGTCGTACAAAGCGGCGACAGCGCGTCCTCGACCGTCCGTCAGTTGAACACCAGAAACGCTCAAATCTATGTGCAGCAGGAAGGTGATAACACCTCCTATCTCGAACAGGGGTCTGGTCTACCGCAAGTCGGTGACGGTAGCGATGCAGCGATTCGTCAATTCGGCGGCGCTGGCAACACCGCAGTTGCGTTCCAGCAAACGGGCAATTCCAAGATTGGCAATGTTAATGACCAAAACATCATTGGCAGCAACGGGATTACCCAAGATGGCGAATTCAACAACTCGGAAGTCTACCAGCTTGCTGGCGGCCGGAGTTTTGAAGCGCGCACCGACCAGGTTGGTGATCGCAACGATTCGGTCCTGATCCAACGCAATATCGACGACAACGATTCGATGCGCGCCCGTATCACCCAGACAGGCGATGACAATGATTCGTCGGTCGTGCAGAGCGGGATCAATGGCGCGAGCAATGCCAACTTTGCCGGTCAGAATGCCAACATCGTCCAGAGCGGCAGCGACAACCTGTCGCGGGTCGAGCAGGAGAATTTCTCCACCGGCGCGTTGACCAGTAGCCTGCAGGTCATCCAGAACGAAGACGGCAACGACAGCTTCATCGATCAGCGTTCGGGTAGCGGACGCGTCAGCATTACCCAGACCTCGACCGATACCTCGGGTATCGTGACCGGAACTGTGGTTGACAATGCGATCTCCGGTGGCACGGACAGTGTGCGGGCTAACTTCTCGCGCGTCGCCCAGTCGGGAACCGGCCGTACCGAAGCCATGTTGACTCAAACCGGCTTCGGCAACCTGTCGGATATTCGCCAGAATGCGCCGGGTGCCGCAGCGGGTCTGGCCTCGGCTGCAACCGTTGAACAGGATGGCGAAGACCAGTCTTCGTTCATCGAGCAGAACGGCACGAATGATGTCGCCTTCGTCGATCAGATCGGCGGATCGGGCAATTTCTCGCGCATCCAGCAGCTTGCTGGCGGCCTCGGAAACGAAGCGAGAATTGATCAGGACGGGATCGACGGCGAATCCACTGTGGAACAGTCGGGCACGGACAACACGGCCAACCTGCTTCAGGGCGCTATGACCAGCGACAACATCTCGTTCATCACGCAGAGCGGCACCGGAAACATGGCCGACGTGTTCCAGACCAGTTCGTCGAACACATCGTTCGTCAATCAGAGCGGCACTGACGGCAACGTAACGGTGACGCAGGGCCCTGCCGTTAACTCACTGCGGTAATCAGATTTCCGGGCGGGCTATTGACGGTCCGCCCGGAGCTTCATGCCGGGGCGAAAGACCCCGGATTATCTTGTTAAAAGTCGCACTTTACTGAACCCACTAAGGAGAATACCCATGAAGACTATCTTCACAGGCGCCTCGATCCTGGCGCTCGCCATCGCCGCTCCGGCTTTCGCGCAAGCCGCGCCCACCGGACCTGTCACTCCGACCGAGTGCATCGGAGCCGCCAGCAACTGCAGCGTCATCGACCAGTCGGGCAGCAACCAGGACGCCGAAGTTACACAGGACGGCGCAAACGACATTTCCAGTATTGACCAGTCGGGCGCGAACAACGATGCGACCGTCAAACAGACCGGCATCAACGGCAGCCTCTCGAACATCACACAGTCGAATGATCCTGCAAGCGTCGGCAGCATCGTCGAGGTAACCCAGTCGGACACAGGCCTTGGTCTAGACCCCGCAGGCTTTGCCAACACTTCGGTTGTCGAACAGACCTTTGGCGGCAACCAGGCGTATGTCACGCAGGTCAATGACGATATCGTTGACCCGACAGCAGGCAACACCTCGGACGTGAACCAATCCGGCGGTGCCAGCACAGCGTATGTGAGCCAGAACGGCGGCCTTCTCCAATCGACTGTGGTGCAGACTGCAGGCGGAAACCTTGCCGATGTCACTCAGGGCGATGCGAACCCGGACACCGCATTTGGCAACACCTCGGAAGTGACCCAGGGCGGCCTTATCGGTGGCAACATGGCTATCGTTAATCAGACTGCTGTTGATCCCGCTTTTTCGACGTTCAGTGACAGTGTGATCACGCAAAACGGTGACAACAACTTTGCCGACGTTACGCAGCGCGGCACCGATAATAACAGCACGATCAAGCAGGACGGAACGTTCGGCGAAGCCCAGGTCCTCCAGACCGCTGTCAACTACGGCGTGGGTGACCCGTTCGCTGAAAGCTTCAGCACCATCAACCAGGCGGGCAATGGCAGCATTGCCTATGTCGAACAGGTCGGCATCGTCAACGTGTCGACGGTCAACCAGGCCTTCGCCGCTGACGGTACGACTGTGACCGGCGGTGACGATAACGAAACGGCTGTGTTCCAGCGTGGCGATGGCAATGAATCGACGATCACGCAGGGCGGCGGCAATCTGAACAATGCCTATCTGCTTCAGGAAGGCGATGACAACATGTCGACCATCGCACAGCTGGGCGGCACCAACACCGCCAATGTCTACCAGACCAGCAACGGCAACACGTCGTTTGTCAGCCAGAACGGCACCGGCAACACGGCAACCGTGACGCAAGGATCGAACCCGGGATTGCTCCCGGATTCGCCCCTGCCCATGACCCGGCGGCAGTAAGTCGATGAAACGGGCGGGCCTTGCACAGGTCCGCCCGCTTTTCCTCAGTCCGGGCGGGACTTTGCGCTCGCCCGAACTGTTCTTTACCTCTAGGATAGCACCATGCTGAACAGCCACCATCTTGCTCCAACTCGCCGCGTTGCCACCCTTCTGGCAGGTGTGGTGTTGGGCATTGTGATGCCGGCATCGGCCATGGCACAGAGCACGCCGGATAGCGGCGTCTTCATCAGCCAGATCGGCGATGGCAACCGCGCAAAAGTGTCTCAACAGACGCGCGATAGTGCGGCGCGGATCGAGCAGGGTGGCACGGAAAACGACGTGACACTGACCCAGCAGGGGACCGCTGACCATTCGGCCCGGATCGCTCAGCAGGGATCAGGCAATATCACCACCGCCGATCAGTCGGGTGCCGGTCAGGCATCTCTGGTCATGGCGCAGCAGGGCGCCGGCAATTTCGTCGATGTCGCGCAGACCGAAAACAACCTTGGCCAAATCACCGCTGCAACCATTTTCCAGACCGGTGACAGCAACACCATCACGCTGACCCAGGATGGCAGCGACAATGCGGCCATATTGCGCCAGGATGGCAACAACAATGACATGAGCGTTTTGCAAACCGGCAACAGCAATCGGCTTGAATGGACGCAGGTGGGTAATGGCGCATCCGATCTACAGATCACGCAGACCGGCGAGCAAGCCATGATCATCACGCAGCTTGCCCCGTCAGCAGGGCAGTGATGCAGGCGCGGGCCGCCATGATCTGCCGCGTTCTTGCCTTTGCTTCCTGCGCTCTGGTTATGGCGCAGCTTCACCCGCCCCCCGCTGCCGCTCAGCAGGGTAGTCGTGTGGAAACCGTCCAGGTTCGCGACGAGCGTCGGCCAGATTCCAACGCAACCGGCAAAGCCTATCTCGACGCGCCGTCATCTGCAGACACCGCGCCTGTGCGCCGCAACCAGACATCAAGCGCGCAAATCCCCGGCCAGAACCCCTCGCGCGAAACCACGCAGATCAGCGTGAACAACCAGCGCGGATCGGCCATGGCGCAATTGTCCCAGGCCGAGCTTGAGGCAACGCTCGCGCAACTCAGCGCCACCGAACGGCGCGTTTTGCAGGACGCGATTGCCGGAACCGATATTTGCGACAATCCGCCTGAAGTGGCCGCCATCCGGGCGCTGTGCGCCAACCGGATCGAAACCCGCGCCAACGAATTCGGCGATCGGGAACCAGAAGCGGTATCAGCCGAAGAAAGCCTGCTGCGCGGCGGTCTGGACAAGAACAACGCGCCCAATGTGGTGCAGGTGATCCAGCGGCTCTCGCGCACCAGCACGGCAGCGGATAATTTCAACAATCAGGAAATCGCGTCGATCGCGCTAGCGCCTCCCCCCGAACAGATCGGGACAGAAGAGGAAGCTGGTGCGCTGTCCAACCTGCCCCCCGGGACCGAGGGGATCATCAACGCGATCATCAATCAACTGGGCGGCGGGGCTGGCGGGGCTGGCGGGGCTGGCGGGCCATGATGCGTTACGGCCTTGCCCATTTCGCCCTTGTCGCCCTTTCATCTGAGGTTGCTCCAGCCGTGCCCCTGCCTCCCGCCGATGCTCCCCATGCGCTGTCATTGACCGTCGAGCAGCAAGACGGCCGTGTCGCAATCGCGCTTTCGGGCCTTGCCGCGCAGACGACACAGGTCAGTTATCTACTTGAAGTCACCGGCACATCGAATTCGCGCCACCGCGGCAAGACGACTCTGGCGGCCAATGTCCCGGCACGCCTTTCGACCATGACGGTTGATGCGGGCAAGGGTTGGTGCGTGCGCCTGCTCGCAGAAGAAGAAGGGCGTGACCCCTATGAAATTCGCGAAGGGCACTGCCCCGAAGGAAGCTGAGGCCCCGGCGATAGCTGACGCTCTGGTAAAAGCGGGCCGGCCAGCACGCCAGCCAGTCCTTCCCGGCCGTCAGCGTCCGCGCGGCACTTGGCCGATCGTGACGCTCCCTGCCCCGCGTTCTGGCGCACTGATTTGGTCCATGTGCACCTTGCGCGCCGCCCTGGGACGCGTGTCAGCCAAGCCGATATTGAACTCGTCATAAACCGGATCATAGCTGATCGGGATGCCCTGCCCCTGCAATTCGGCCAGCGAAAGGTAGGCATTTCCCGCGTTCGACGCGCGAATCCGAGCGCGCATTGCTGCATCCAGCCTGTCCCCCAGCACTTCTGCAACCGCGCCAAGCCTGACCTTGAGGCCAGCGGAGGTCTGCTGGAAATCCATTGTGCCCGCGGACATCCCATCGATCCGCGTGCTCATCTGTCCGGCAAAGTCCGCGAGAACCGGCTTGCTGGCGGCGGAGGCCGTAAGGGGCGGCGCGGGCTTCGCTACAACGGCCAGTGTTGTCGTTAGAGGCGCAGGTGCAGGCGCGGGCATTGCGCGGGCCGATGCGCGAGACGACGTCGCGGCAGGTCTGATCGTGGGAGAGGACGCCGATGGAGGCACCGCTGCACGAACCGGCGGGCGCACGCCCGGCGCGGTTACGGTAGTCTCCGCAACAGCCGCTGCCGCAGCGGTGGTCCCGGCAGGCACGAACGGTTCAACCACCGCGCGACCCGCAGGCGCCAAGGCACTGGCAGGCGCAGGTGCCGCTGCAGTAGGCACCGAACGGGCAATCACCGACGTGGCGGGCACGCTAGCTGATGTCGGTGGGACAGTCGGTTCCCATGGCGCCAGTGCGGCCTGCGGCAGTTGGGCCAATGGCAGCCATGGCGCTTCAAAGCTATCTTGTGGCGCCGTCGCGATCAGAACCGGCGCTTCCATAGTCCCGCTGAAAGAAGGTGGCGCCGAAACGATTTCGACCGGGGGGAGCAAAGCCGCGGTCGACGCGCTGGCCATGTCGTACGAAGGCGCAGCAAGCCGTGCAGGTGCAGGATTCACACTGGCGGAGGCTGGGTCAAAGCTGACCTGCGCAGCGGCGCGCACCGGCGCATCCCCCGGCACAAAGGTGGCAACGGGTCGCACAAGCGCATCAGCTTGCGGGGGCTCAAGGCCGAGATCGAGGATCGCGGCGTAGCGGACCCCGGTCAGCTCCGGCTTGACCACAGCCAGCCCTGGCTTGATCGGCCGCAGAGCCTTGGCAGGAACAGGCTCGGCCGGGTCCATCAGGCGCGCGTTGCCGCCACCATCGCCCGCTCCGGCTGAAAGTTCGGGCAGCGTAAACGCTGCAAAAACCACCACGCTGCCGGGCAAAATCCGGACCAGCCACCGATTGCGCGGCCTCGTCGCACGCACCGCACCGGCATCGCGCCCCTTCGCCCCGCCCTCACTTATATGTCTGATGTATGTCACGATGGCCCCCGCGCTGCTTATGTGGCGCGGCGATGATTCGGAAAAGCAGAATCGTCCCAAAACCAGACTCGCCCGCCAACGTTTCCGGCATGTTCCGATGAACGGCCTGCGAGAAAGCAGGCCCGCGCCGAGCCGGAGCGCCTTTTGCCCTTCCCCCGAATCACGCCTGCGCCTATCCGGGCCGGCTCGTCAGCCGGCGGGCAGCTGGAATTACGATGCAACAGGCAAGCCTTCTCCAAACGCCCAGCTGGGGGCAGGAATTGCGCGCGACCATAGGGCTCGCGGGGCCGCTGGCGGCTGCCAATCTGTTACAGATGCTAACCTATGCGGTCGACGTGATCTTCATTGCGCGGCTTGGCGAGCAGGAACTGGCCGGATCGGCGCTGGCGGTGTCGCTGTTCGGGCTGGTGCTGTGGGCGCTGACCGGCCTGACCGGCGCGGTTGCGCCACTGATTGCCGAAGCGGTGGGCGCACGCGCGCCGGCGCTGCGCCCGGTCAGGCGCTCGGTGAGGATGGCCTTGTGGCTCGCTTTGCTGGCAGGCGTCAGCGGCACGGGACTGTGCCTGCTGCTCGATCCGATCATGCGGGCGTCGGGCCAGCAATCCGGCATCATCGTCTTCGCCAACCAGTACAACAATGTGGTCGTTTTTTCGATGGTGCCGATGCTGCTGGCCGGGGTGCTGCGCAATTTCGTGTCGGCGCTGGGCCGCCCGATCTTCGCGACCGCGATCACCGGGCTGGGAATCTTCGTCAACGCAGCAGCCAATTACGTCTTCATCTTCGGCCATCTGGGCGCGCCTGAACTGGGTCTGGCGGGGGCCGCCGTGGCCACGATCATCACGGCCCTCTTCACGCTGGCAGCCTATGTGCTGGCGATTCGGATGGACCGGCGGCTGCACCGCTACCATGTGTTCGGACGGCTGTGGTCGCCGGACTGGGCGCGGTTCCGGCAGATTATCCAGATCGGAACGCCGATTGCGCTGACGATCACGGCAGAGGCCGGCATTTTTGGCACCGCCGCCTTTCTGATGGGCCGGTTTGGCGCGGCGGAACTGGCGGGCCATACAGTCGCGTTGCAACTGGCGGCGCTCGCCTTTCAGGTGCCCTTCGGCGTCGGGCAAGCCGCTGCGATCAGAGTCGGCTATCATTACGGCGCACGCGACGCCGTGGGCGCAGGGCGCGCCGGGTGGGTGGCGATTGCCATCGGCACGGGCTTTATGGCGTTGACAGCAAGCGCGATGGTGTTGTTTCCAAACCTGCTGCTGCGGATCTACATTGATCCGGACGCTGCCGCCAATGCCACACTGGTGGCGTTTGCGTTGCAATATCTGGTGCTGGCCGCGATTTTCCAGCTGGCTGACGGGGTGCAGGCCGTGGCCGCCGGCGCGCTGCGCGGGCTGCAGGACACGCGGGTGCCGATGTGGTTCGCGATCTTCAGCTACTGGGTGCCGGGGATCGGGATGTCGATTGGCCTTGGCTTCTTTACCCCGCTCGAAGGCACCGGCGTGTGGATCGGCCTTGCCACCGGCCTGTTCTTCGCGGCTGCCTTGCTTATCTGGCGCTGGCACCGGCGCGAGGCTCTGGGTCTGACGCGGGGGCAGCAGGCGGTTTAGATTCCTTGGGCTGCGCCGTGATGTGGTGAACCTCACGCTGCGGGAAGGGTATTGAAATACCGACCTCGTCAAAGCGGATTTTGGCAGCTTCGGTCAAAGCCCATGAAACGCCCAGATAGTCCTCCGTTTTGGTCCAGACCCGCATTCCGACAGTCACCGCGCTATCGGCCAGTGCCGAGACAAAAACGGTCGGCTCCGGTTCCGCAAGGACACGCTGTTCTGCATTGGCAAGATCGAGCAGTTCCTTGCGCGCCTGCGCGATGTTGTCACCGTAACCAATGCCCACCAGCAGCTCGAACCGCCGCGTTGGCATCCGCGAGAAATTGATGATCGGCTTGTTCCACAGCTCGCTGTTGGGGACCATCACGTAGAGCCCGTCATATTGCAGCATTTCGGTGGTGAAGAGGCCGATGGACTGGATCGTCCCGGTTACCGGCCCTGCATTGATTGCCTCACCCACGCGGAAGGGGCGCTGGATCAGGATCATCACTCCCGCAGCCACATTGCTGAGCGTGCCTTGCAGCGCAAGGCCGACTGCCAGCGCAAGACCACCCAGCGCAGCGATGATGCTGGTGGTCTGCACCCCGAACTGGGTCAGCACCGTGACGCCGACCACCACCCACAGCGCATATTTGATCACATTGCCCAGAAACTTGGCCACCGTCGGCTCGATCCGGCCCGAACGGGTCAGGGCCCGGTCGGCGCCCTTGGACAAGAGCCGCGCCAGAATCACCCCGATCACCAGCACTGCAACAGCGCCAGCAATCTGCGGGATGGCAGCGGTCAGCCAGATCCATGCTTGTGTAGCCATATCGAATTCACCGGTGAGCCCGGCAAGGCGGGTGCGCAATTCAGGGGCGGTCATCGGGCAAAAGGGCTCCAGCTGACGGGGCCGCACATCTGGGCGCGGCGGTAAAGGGTTGAGGTGCGTTCGATAACGGAGCAGCCCTGTGCTGGCCACCCCGCGGCAAAATTTCGTACGCCACACGAAATTTTTTGCGCCTGCGGGGGTTGATTCATCCAGCTGCCACGACCAAATGCATCCCCGTTGGCACTCTCAAGCGGAGAGTGCCAAGCAATCCAAACTTTTCAGGAAAGGTCATCATTATGGCATTTCGTCCGCTGCACGACCGCGTTGTGGTCCGTCGCATCGAAGCCGACCAGAAGACCGCTGGCGGCATCATCATTCCCGATAGCGCCCAGGAAAAGCCGAGCGAAGGCGAAATCGTCGCCGTCGGCGAAGGCGCCCGTGACGACGCCGGCGCGCGCATCACGCTCGACGTCAAGGTCGGCGATCGCGTCCTGTTCGGCAAGTGGTCGGGCACCGAAGTCAAGATCGGCGGCGAAGACCTGCTGATCATGAAGGAAAGCGACATCATGGGGATCATGGGCTGAACGCCTGATCCTTACGCTTCTTTTTATCCCTAATTCATCTCAGGAGAAACAATCATGGCAGCCAAGGACGTCAAGTTCGGCCGCGAAGCCCGCGAAGGTATTCTGCGCGGCGTCGACATTCTCGCCAACGCCGTCAAGGTGACGTTGGGCCCCAAGGGCCGCAATGTCGTCATCGACAAGAGCTTCGGTGCGCCCCGCATCACCAAGGACGGCGTCACCGTCGCCAAGGAAATCGAACTCAAGGACAAGTTCGAAAACATGGGCGCGCAGATGCTGCGCGAAGTCGCCAGCAAGGCCAATGACAGCGCCGGCGACGGCACCACCACCGCCACCGTGCTCGCTCAGGCGATCGTCACCGAAGGCATGAAGTCGGTTGCCGCGGGCATGAACCCGATGGATCTCAAGCGCGGGATCGATCAGGCCGTGATCGCCGTCGTCGAAAACCTCAAGAGCCGTTCCAAGGACGTCTCGGGTTCGGAAGAAATCGCACAGGTCGGGATCATCTCGGCCAACGGCGACCGTGAAGTCGGCGAGAAGATCGCCGAAGCCATGGACAAGGTCGGCAAGGAAGGCGTGATCACCGTCGAGGAAGCCAAGGGCCTCGAGTTCGAACTCGATGTCGTCGAAGGCATGCAGTTCGACCGCGGCTACCTTTCGCCCTACTTCATCACCAACCCCGACAAGATGACCGTGGAACTGGATAACCCCTATATCCTGATCCACGAAAAGAAGCTGTCGAACCTGCAGGCGATGTTGCCGATCCTCGAAGCCGTGGTGCAGTCGGGCCGTCCGCTGCTGATCATCGCTGAAGACATCGAAGGCGAAGCCCTGGCGACCCTGGTGGTCAACAAGCTGCGCGGCGGCCTGAAGGTTGCTGCGGTCAAGGCCCCCGGCTTTGGCGATCGTCGCAAGGCGATGCTGCAGGACATCGCGATCCTGACCAAGGGCGAGATGATTTCCGAAGACCTCGGCATCAAGCTTGAAAACGTCACCGTGGGCATGCTCGGTCAGGCCAAGAAGGTTTCGATCGACAAGGACAACACCACCATCGTCGATGGCGAAGGCTCGGCCGACGACATCAAGGCGCGCGTTTCGGAAATCCGCACCCAGATCGATGCTACTACCAGCGATTACGATCGCGAAAAGCTGCAGGAACGTCTGGCCAAGCTTGCTGGCGGCGTGGCCGTGATCAAGGTTGGCGGCGCATCGGAAGTCGAAGTGAAGGAACGCAAGGACCGCGTCGACGACGCGCTTCACGCTACCCGCGCTGCGGTTGAAGAAGGCATCGTCCCCGGCGGCGGCACGGCTCTGCTGTACGCCACCAAGGCTCTCGAAGGCCTCAAGGGCATCAACGAAGACCAGACCCGCGGGATCGACATCATCCGCAAGGCGATCACCGCCCCGATCAAGCAGATTGCCCAGAACGCCGGCCATGATGGCGCGGTCGTTGCAGGCAATCTGCTGCGCGAGAATGACGAAACGCAGGGCTTCAATGCCTCGACCGACACCTATGAAAACCTGGTGAAGGCCGGCGTGATCGACCCGACCAAGGTGGTTCGCGTTGCGCTGCAGGACGCAGCCTCGGTTGCCGGTCTGCTGATCACCACTGAAGCGGCCATTGTGGAACGCCCGGACGACAAGCCGGCCGCGCCTGCAATGCCCGACATGGGCGGCATGGGCTTCTAAGCCAAACCCGGGCGGGGTAGCCTTGGGCTAACCCGTCCACGCCGCAGGCCTGTCAGCCTCGGAAAGACATCAAACCCCGGTGGAGCAATCCACCGGGGTTTTTTGCTGCGCGCCGCGCCCTGTTCAGGTCATTATGTCGCAGTCCGCGCCAACTCCCGCGCCAGTTCGACAAACACCCGGAAGGCAGCGGGCGGATTGCGGCGGCTGGGATAATAGAGACACAGCGGCGCAAGCGGCGGGCTCCATTCGCCAAGCAGCCTCACCAGCCGTCCTGTTGCCATATCCTCGGCCACGTCGGATTCCATGAAATAGCCGATCCCGATCGCCGCCAGCACCGCGAGACGCGCCAGACTGGCTTCGTCCAGCGTCAACGGGCCATCGACCTCGACCTGCGCCGGCTGCCCATCGACTTCGAACTGCCACCGCAGCAACGCGCCGTTGGGCAGCCTGGTGCGGATGCAAGCGTGTCCGGCAAGGTCAGCCGGACGATGCGGAACGCCGTGCGCAGCAATATAGGCAGGCGCGGCGACTACGGCGTGCCGCCGTGCAGGCCCCAACGGGATTGCGATCATGTCACTCGGGACAAGATCCCGGCTGCGGATGCCGCAATCAAATCCGTCCGCCACGATATCCACCAGATTGCCTTCGCTCACCAGATCGATGCGGATCAGTGGAAATCGCCGCAGACATTCGAGCACAAGCGGCGCAAGGATTTCACGTCCGGCGGTCGCAAAGGTGTTGATCCGCAGCGTGCCGGCCGGGGTATCCTGCTGGGCACGCACGGTATCGAGCGCATGGTGAATATCCGCAAGCGCGGGCGCGACCTGTTCGATAAGCCTGCGTCCCGCTTCCGTCAGAGCAACGCTGCGGGTGGTGCGGTTGAACAGGCGCACCCCCAACTGGCCTTCCAGCCGGGCAATGATGTTGCTGAGCGCGCTGGTCGACAAGCCGAGATCGAGCGCCGCCGCGCGAAACGATCCCTTCCGCGCAATCGCGATCACCGCATCGAACTCGGCAAGGCTGTGACCGCGCATTATCCTGTTTTCTGTAACAACACATCCCTATTTATCCTGCTTATCCGCTGAGCGTCAAAGCTCTATTTGCATCGGTGACACCAACGCACACACAGGAGCGCACCCATGGCCATCGATCTGCCCGAACCCATTGCCCACTATTTCACCGCCGATCAGCAGCGCGATGGGAAATCGCTGGCTGATTGCTTTACCGCGAATGGGACCGTAATCGACGAAGGCAACACCTATGCCGGGCGCGAGGCCATTCGGCAGTGGATGGCGAATGCCTCTACCCAATATGCTTACACGGTGCAGCCGCTTGCAATAGCGCAGGATGATGACCGGTTTACCGTCACCAGCCGACTGGAAGGCAACTTCCCTGGCAGTCCGGTGGACCTGCGCTATGTCTTCACCCTCGACGCAGGCCAGATCGCCGCGCTGACCATTGCGCCATGATCGCGTCCTCACGCTGAGAGGCCAGCGGCCCGGTTAACCCGATTGTTAAATCTTGCTGCCAATACAAGGCGCGGCACGTGGGGGATTGTCGCCCACGGCAAGGCAGGTTGGCATGACTGAGCTCAAAGTTTCGTGCGATACATCCACGTTTGAAGTGCCTGCCGTGCTCGATGCTTCGGGCACGCTGACTAACGATTGCGTCCGGCAGGCTGTGGCGATGATGGACACCCATGGCCTTGTCATCCTGACCGACTGCCTGTCGCATGCCGAGGCAGAGGCTGGCCTGGAATTGATGCGCCAGATCATCGACGATCCCGATCGCAGCCGCAGCGCCTTCGCCAGCGAGACGGACAATCACTATCTGCGCCGCGATTTCTGCTCTCTTCCTTCCAGCCCGGATGTGATGCGCTTTGCCGCCCGATTGGGCCAGCGCCTCGAAGGCGTTCTGTCCGAATATTGCGGTCGATCCCGCTCCGTTCTGGAGATCGCGACCTTCACCAGCTATTTCGGGTCATCCCATCAATATATCCACCGCGATCCCAGCGGGGTGATCAGCCTGTTTGCCGCGGTCGAGGATGTGTCGGACGAACAGGGCGGCACCGTCTTCGTTCCGGGCACGCACATGTATGGCGGTGCCGCAAACCGGCACGCCGGCAGCGCCTATCAATTGATGGAGTTGTTCCGGATCGCGACCAATGTCCGTGTCTTGCGGCACAACCTGAAGAAACTGTGGCAGATGCGTAAGGCCCCGGCCGCGCCCCTTGGCCCTGGAGAATTCCGCGACCGGGTGTTTTCGACCAAGTGGGATCAGCACCAACCCAATCTGTTGCGCTTTTTTCTGGGAAAGAACGCGCAATTCAGCCTCGCCATGCTGGGGCCGCGCACGCTGTGGAAACTGTATCGCAACCGCCAGACAATGCGTGACCTGTTCGGCCTGATCCAGACCGCGCCGCGAAAGGGCACGGTGATCCTGTATCGCAGCGACCTGCTTCATGCCGGGCCGGACAACCGATCGCGCCAGCCACGACGATTTTTCGGGATGAGCATCGCGCGCGACATCATCGAAACGAAGTATTGGCACGATGGCTATTCGCCGCACCCAACACTAGCGGCGCAGCCGCTGTGCTTCGGGGATCTGCTGGATATGCCTGTGCGCGGCGCACCAGCCAGACCGTTAATCCACCGCACAGGCGCCTTGGTAGACTAACGCCCTTGCCAGCACATCATCCGATCCGGTGTTCGCCCCGAATCCATCGCATGTTTCCGGGAAAAACGTGCGGAAGACCGCCGTGCCTGTTGCAACGGCGGCGCTTGTCAGCACCTCATCCGATCCGGTGTTCGCCCCGAATCCATCGCACTGTCCCGCTGGACGCGCGCATGACGACGCTTTCGGTGGTCAGGATGACCTCGCCGTTCGGCTTGCGGCGGCGCTTCACGCCTTTCAGCAGCGAGCCATCGGTCACGCCGGTCGCGGCGAAGATACAATCACCCTTGGCGAGGTCTTCAAGCTTGTAGATCCGGTTCAGATCCTCGATCCCCCACTTTGCCGCACGCGCCTTTTCGTCATCGTTGCGGAACACCAGGCGGCCGTTGAACTGCCCGCCGACGCAGCGCAAGGCCGCCGCCGCCAGCACGCCTTCGGGCGCGCCACCCTGGCCCATATACATGTCGATCGTGGTGTCTTCGTCCGTCACCGCGATCACGCCCGCCACGTCACCATCACCGATCAACACCACGCCGCAGCCCAGCGCGCGCAGTTCCGCGATCAGCTCGGCATGGCGTGGGCGATCAAGCACGCAGACGTTGATATCCGATGGCTTGACGCCCTTGGCATCAGCCACAGCGCGGACATTTTCGGTCGCGCTTTTGGCAAGGTCGATGATACCTTCGGGATAGCCGGGGCCGACCGCCAGCTTGTCCATGTAAACATCGGGCGCATTCAGCAGGCAGCCTTCTTCCGCCGCGGCCAGCACCGCGAGCGCATTGGGCCCAGCCTTGGCCGTGATGGTGGTGCCTTCGAGCGGATCGAGCGCGATGTCGATCTTCGGGCCTTTGCCCATGCCAACCTTTTCACCTATGAACAGCATCGGCGCTTCGTCACGCTCGCCCTCACCGATCACGACGGTGCCGTCCATGTAAAGGTTGTCAAAGGCGCGCCGCATGGCTTCCACCGCCGCCGCATCGGCGGCCTTTTCGTCGCCCCGGCCGACCAGTTGCGCGGCTGCCACGGCTGCCGCTTCGGTAACGCGCACCATTTCCAGCACCAGCACCCGCTGGATGGCATTGTCGTCAACGGCGTGATCGGCCGCGACTTGATCGGATGTGCCGGCGTCGGTATTTGTGAAGGAGTTCATGCGCAATTCAGCCCTTTGTTGCTCTGGTTGCCGCCACTCTAAGAATGCCCTGGGGCCTTACGCGGATGGAGACAGGTTTGTCGAGCAATGCAGCACCTGGCGGCCGAGGTTTTCGACGTGGTTTGATGACCCTGGCCGCGTTCCTCGCTGCGCCCTTGGCTGCGCAGGATGACACCTCGGCGACAGAACCGGCAGCCATCGATGCGGCAGCGACAGACACGCCCGCCGCACCGCCCGCGCCCGACCCCCAGCCGCGTGTCAATCTGATGGTCACGGTTCCGCGTGGCGAGGTCAATCAGGCACAATTGCAGGAATGCCGCGACGATGCCGATGCCGGCACCATCAGCGGGGAAATCGTGGTCTGCCGCGAAGTGGGAAGCGATAACAGCGCGCTCACCGGCAATCGCGAAGAGACCCAGAAACGTTACGCGCAGGAAACCATGCTGAAAGGCGCGCCGCGTGCGCCCGAAGCGTTCGGCATTCCCGACAATGGCAAGGGCATCGGCTTTGGCAAGCCGCCCCCGGTGGCGATCACCGTTGATTTTAACGCGTTGCCCACGGCCCCTGCCGGATCGGATGCAGACCGGATCGGGCGCGGACTAGCACCGCTTGGCGAGGGCCGTGAACTGACCGAAGAAGAAGAACGCGCCCGGCGCGAAGCTGCGGGGATCAAGACCAGCACTCCACCCCGCCCCAAGAAGAAGGGCGGCTAGGGCGCGGCGTGATAATCGCAACGGGCCTGACCGCCGCACTGATGCTCGCGGCCAGCGTGCAATATGAACCGCCGATGCAGCCCAAGCGCCTGCCGGACCGGCCGCCGCCTGCGCCCGCAACGGAGGCTGAGCCTGAACGCATCCCCATCGATCTTGGTGCGGAAACGTGGCCCAATGAACCGCCCCAAAGCATCGACATTCTCGCCCCGCCGATCGAATCCGAAGCGGCCAATGCCGCGGCGCTGAAGGAATGCGAAGACCAGCGCGATGTCGGGATCGTGGCGGGCGAAATCGTCGTATGCCGCGAACTGGAGGTCGATACTTCCCAGCTTTACAGCGGCAGTCGCGAGGCATGGCTGAAAGATTATGCCGCGCGCACGCAGAACGCAGGCACCCTGCCCCCGCCGGATGTTGCTGGCCCCGGCATTTTTCGCGGGCCTGCCACGGTTGGCGGGTTGTGCCTGATTGGCCTCTGCCCGGACGAACCGGCACTGATCGTCGATGTCGAAGCAATCCCGCCTCCGCCCGCAGGGTCGGACGCGGCGCGGGTGGCGGAGGGACTGGCGCCGCTGGAAGAGGATAACGCCCCGCTGTCAGACGAAGCGCGCAGCCGGGTCGAAGCGGAACTCGGCCTGCCTCAAGCCGCGCCGGGCGAATAATTCCTAAAGCGGCAGAATCGGCAGCACGAGCGGCTCGCCCGAAAGGCTGTCCGACCCCTCCAGCAGCGCGAGCGCCTTGGCCACGCACTTCTCCGGGCCTTCGTGCGTCACCATCGCCACCATCACCTCGCCCCCGCTTTGCGAACGGCCCTGCTGGATCAGGCTCTCGATCGAGACATTCCCATCGCGCAGCGCCGCTGTGAGTTCGGCCAGAACGCCTGGGCGGTCCTTCACCATGAAGCGAATATAAGTGCGCTCTGTGCGGTCGCCGGGCTCGGCGGGCGGCATGGCGGCAAGCTGGGCGGAGGGTATCGAGAACGGCGCCCCCACCTCGTCGCGCGCAATGTCGATCAGGTCGGCCGCAACCGCGCTCGCCGTCGGCCCGTCGCCTGCGCCGGCGCCCTGAAACAGCAGGCGCCCGGAGAAATTGCCTTCCGCCACCACCGCATTGGTGGGGCCATCGACCGCACTCAGCGGGTGGCCTCTTGCGACCAGACAGGGGCGCACGCGCTGGAGCAGGCGCGGGCCTTGCGGAGTTTCCTCCACATCGGCCTCCCCGATCAGGCGGATGACAAAGCCCAGAGCGGCCGCCTGTGCGATATCGGCGGCGCGGATCTGGGTGATCCCGCACACCCGTACGCCTGCAAAATCGAGCCGCGTGCCAAATCCGATCGCGGCGAGGATCGCCAGCTTGTGCGCGGCGTCCACACCCTCGATGTCGAAAGCCGGGTCGGCTTCGGCAAAGCCGCGCGCTTGCGCCTCGGCCAGCACGGCATCAAAGTCCGCGCCGGTCGCTTCCATTTCCGACAAGATGTAATTGCAGGTGCCGTTGAGGATGCCGTAAACCTTGGTGAGCGCATTGGCGCTGGTGCCTTCGCGCAAGCCCTTGATGACAGGGATACCACCGCCCACCGCCGCCTCGAACTTGAGGGCAGCATGATGCCCTTCCGCGATTTCGGCGAGCTCCAGCCCGTGATGCGCGATCATCGCCTTGTTGGCGGTGACGAGGCCCTTGCCAGCGCGCAACGCCGCGCGCGACAGCGCCAGCGCGGGGCCATCAGAGCCACCGACCAGCTCGACCACAACATCCACTTCATCGCGCCGGGCGAGCGCGGTCATGTCGTCTTCCCAGGCGAAGCGGGTGATCTCGACACCGCGGTGCTTGCCGCGATCGCGCGCACTGACCGCGACGACCTCGATCCCGCGGCCGGCGCGCGCGGCGATCAAGGCGCGGTTGGTATCGAGCAAACGAATGACGCCAGCGCCGACAGTGCCGAGGCCGGCGATGGCAATACGCAGGGGTTGCGGGGCGGTGTCGGCCAAGCGGTCCTCCATCAATGACTGATGGCGGCGCTTAACCCTGCCCGCCCTGCGGTCAAGCGCGGATACGTATGATACGCCCGCGGATCAGCCTTGCGTGATGCGCCGCGCACACGGCCCGATCGCCTCGCGCACAAAGGCATAGTCCGCCGTGGCCAGTCGCCGCGCTTCGGGATCGCGCGCCAGATTGGTGTTGCTGGGCAACTCGGCAGGCAAGGCGCAGGCAAGGCGATACCAGCGCAAGGTCTCGGGCGCCGGCGGACGCGCGGCGGAATCGATGATCTCACCCCACGAAACCCCCCATTGCGGCCGCTGTCCCGGACGCCGCAGCACCGTGATAGACACCGGTGAGCGATTTTCAGTTGCCAGAAAAATCTGCGTTTCCGATTCGCCCGTCAAGGTGCCCTGCACCGCCAACGCATCGCTGATACCGGTGATCCGGGGCGGCGCCATATTTTCATCGTAAAGCGCGGTCAAAATCGGTCGCAGGCGTGCTTCGATATCGGGCGTGTAGGCCAGGTGCGCCCCCGGCGCGACCAGTTGCACTTCGCCCGCGCGGCCCGCCACGCTGCGCGCAAACAGCACAAATTCGCGCTTTTTGAGCTTGGGCACCTTGCCTCTGGCGTCCAGCGGCACGTCGACAAGATAGGCCAGGCTTTCCCCCACGCCAGCGCGGCCCGCGATCAGCGCAACCGTCTCGGCTTCGATGTAAAGCCGGGCGAATCCCCGTGCCAGACCGGGGGCGCGTTCGGGTTTCAGCACCGCCTGATTGCGAATCCGGGCCCGGATGACGAGCGCCGCTGCATCCGAAAGGGTCGCAAGATCGGCATAAGTGGGGGCGTCCGTAGCCGTCGATGCAACCGTTGCAGGGGCCTGTGCTTGCGCTGCAACCGGTCCGACAAACAGCCCGCCAGCCGCCATGAATGACACGATCAGAGGATTGAAAAACGGCATTAATTTACCTTTAACCTGGGGCTGTGCGACAGCCGCCGAAAGGCAACCTCGCACGCTCGCTTTAGCAAAGCTTATTGCACATGGCTCGCAGTGAATTGGTCCTGAACCGCAAAAGGGTTTGATCGGGTAGGGGTTGCCCGTTAAAGCCTCGCTGACTGATCGCGCGGGACTGGGGACATTACCGCGGGAACAGTTCAGGTTGCGTATAGGATGTATTGTGTCCTTTACGTGCCAGCCGGGGAAATTACGGACCAGCCGTCAGTGTTGCGTCCGCATTTTCATTCCCGGCGTGGGAGGGCCGAAATTACCGGGATCCGCTCGCCTGCTGTCGTGGCTGGGGGGTGGGGAGTGTGCCAATCTTCGTGATTGGCGAGTATTTGGAGAGAAAGCGCTGGATGTCCTACGCTAACCAACAACAAGGATTGACCGGCCCCAAGCTTGTCGCATTGATTATCGCACTTGCGATTGTCGGCAGCGTCGGGCTTGGAATGGTCGTCTTTCTTGCCGTCGATGCCGTCAAAGAGGCGATCGAACGCGTTACCACAGTGGAAGTGAAGGAAGAGGAACCACCGCCACCGCCGCCCGAGGAAGAGCCGCCGCCGGAGGAAGTGACGCCGGAGCCGGTTTCACCGCCGCCGCCCAATGCGCCCCCGCCGCTGGTGGAAAATCTGGTTCGGGAAAGCCCGGTTCAGGTTGTCGACCGCCCGTCGCCGCCGGAAGTGTTCCGCAAGCCTGCCGTGACAAACGAGCCGGTGCGGATTGCTGAGCCGGTCGTCGTTCAGGCGCCCTCGAAGGCTCGCGGCGTTCAGCCGAAGAACCAGCGCAGCTGGGCTGCCCGGATCCAGGACAATTATCCGCGCCGTGCCGCTCAGGAAGAGATCGAAGGCACCGTGGGCGTTCGCGTCACCGTGACCGGCGATGGCAGAGCCACCGGCTGTTCGGTGACAGCTTCGAGCGGCTCGAACATCCTTGATGAAGCAGCCTGCAAGGATCTCGAACGTTACGGACGGTTCGATCCGGCACTTAACGCCGCCGGTGACCCGATCACCGCCAGCTGGTCCACGCGTATTACCTACAAGCTGAACTGACGGATCAATTCCGGGACGCGGCTAGGCCGTTTGCCCACGGACAACTTTTCAAAAGGACTACTCGCAATGAACCTTTACCTCCTCGCCGCCGCCGCTGGTGAAGCAGCGCCCGAAAGCCAGTTCGGCTTCGTCGAAGCCATGAGAGAGGGCGGCCCGGTCGCCTGGTCGATCCTCGCCGTCATGATCATCATGTCGGTCGGCTCGTTCTACATCATGTTCACCAAGCTGTTCGAACAGAACAAGGTCATGAAGCAGTACAACACCGTCCAGACCCAGTTCTGGCGTGCGTCGACCCTTAAGGAAGGCGCGACCAAGCTCGACAAGGACGGCCCGTGGCGTCAGCTGGCCGATGATGCCGTCCGCGCACAGGACGAGCATGGCAAGATGACCGATTCGCTTGAATCGCACGATTACATGCACGGTTCGCTTCAGCGTTCGGAAGATTCGATCAACGCCGTGCTCGCAGGCGGTCTGCCGTTCCTCGCCACCGTGGGTGCGACCGCACCATTCGTGGGTCTGCTCGGCACCGTGATCGGGATCTACCGCGCGCTGATCAACATCGGCATCGCCGGTAACGCCTCGATCGACAAGGTCGCAGGCCCTGTGGGTGAAGCATTGATCATGACCGCAATCGGTCTGCTCGTCGCTGTGCCGGCTGTGTTCGCGTTCAACTGGCTGCAGTCGCGCAACCGCAAGATCGCAGCGATGCTCAACACCTTCAGCACCGATCTGCTGGCCTACATCAACTCGAACGGCGCGGTGAAGCCGACGGTGACGGGTGCAGCGCCCGCGGCAAAGCCTGCTGCCAAGCCGGTGGCCACGCCCCCGGCAAAGCCGGTTACCAACCCGACGCTCAACAAGTCCTGATCGTCCCTTGCCGACAGTCGGCGGGAGTGTGCCTAATGGTCGCTCCCGCCACTGTCCGACCCCTGGCTCATAAAGTCCCGGGAATCGGACAGGCATCTTACGTCAATGTTTTGACAGGCTAGGAATTCACAATGGCGATTTCTACGGGAGGCGGGGTCGATACCCCCATGTCCGACATCAACACCACGCCGTTGGTGGACGTGATGCTGGTGCTCCTGATCATCTTCCTCATCGCGGTCCCGGTCGCGATCCAGACGATCGAACGGCTGGAGATACCGGTATTTGAATCGGTTGAGGCGAAAAACAAGGCAGAAAACCTGCTGGTGACCGTCAGCGCAACCGACGATGCCGGGCGCAGCGCCGGGGATCCGGGCTATGCCGGTGCCTCGCGCAATGGCGAGTGCCGCGTTTACCTCAACAATATCACACTCGTCGACTCGGCCGAATTGCAGGAGCGTGCGTTCAATCGTCTCGACGCCATCGTCAAGCAAGCGGGCGGTTCTGAAGCATTGATGGCAAACCCCGAGGACATTCCGCAAGTACACATCCGCGGCGACGTCAACGCCCCGTGGAGCTGCGTGGCGGGCACGATCTACAACATCCAGCGGGCCGGCTATCCGATCGTCGGGTTCATTTCGAACCCCGTCGATCCGGGCTGACCTACCAGCGCAATTGAGGAGTAACTGACATGGGTATGGCTGGAGGCAAGCTCGACGGCGAGCCGATGATGGACATGAACATGACGCCGTTGATCGACGTCTTGCTCGTTTTGCTGATCATGTTCATCATCACCATCCCGGTGGCGACCCACTCGGTCGACATCGATCTGCCGACACCGAATCCGCCGGTAAATCCGCCACCGATCGATCCGGTCAAGAACAAGGTGGTGCTGACGGCGGACGATCAGATCCTGTGGAATGGCGAACCGCTGACCGAAAACGAACTGGTCTTCACGTTGCAGCAAACCACGCAGATGGCAGTGGAGCCCGAACTTCAGTTCGAGCCTGAGCCGCTGGCCAGCTACGACCTGTCGGTTCACGTGCTGAACGACATCAAGGGATCGGGCGTCACCAAGTTCGGCTTCGTCGGCAACGACAAGTATCGCGACTTCGGCAAGTAAGGCTTGCCCGGGCCAGGCCGACCCTGGGTCGCGCCAGACCCGGTCCAGGTTTCGCCAGACCAAGGTTTGAGGGGGCGTTGCGAGCGATCGCAGCGCCCCTTTTGCATGGATCGCTTCATTGATCGCGCCGGCACGGCGGCAATGTTTCACGTGAAACATTTCGGGAACAACGCTGCAGGTCAGTCACCTTCGACAGGTAAATCGGGTGTCATCGCGGCGGCGATCAGCCCCTCAGCCTCAAGCAGCAGTTCATCATCCACCGCACCTTGAGGCACCGCCTCGCGCCCGATAATGGTCATTACCGGAACCGCTAGCGGCGACACGCGCTCCAGGGTCACATGCACCATTTCGCGCTCGGACCGCTCCAGCAAGTCAGCCAGCCGTCCCACATCGGTCATCCGCGCCCGCGCGTCGGCCCACGCCGCCTCGATCAGCACGTGATCCGGCTCGTACTTGCGCAGCACATCATAGATGAGATCGGTGGAGAAGGTGACCTGCTTGCCGGTCTTCTTCTGGCCGGGATGCTGCCGCTCCACCAGTCCGCTGATCACCGCAACCTCGCGAAACGCGCGGCGCAGAAGATGGCTTTCGGTGACCCAGTCGACGAATTCATCGGTCAGAATATCGGGAGACAGCAGCGGCAGGGGATCGGTGACAGGCTTCAGGCCCCACACCGCGAGGCAATAATCGTTCGCCACAAAACCGCCCGGCAGCAACCCGCGGTCCTCCATTCGCCGGGTGATGAGCATCCCGAGGCTCTGGTTCGCGTTCCAGCCCTCGAAAGTGTAATACGTCGTGTAATGCTTCCCGCCGTGGGGGAAGCTTTCGACCAGCAGTTCGCCCGGCGCGGGCAGGCGGCTGCGGTAATCCTGCATCTCCAGCCATTCGCGCACATCATCGGGGAATTGCCCCCACCCTGCCCTGTCGACCAGCAGCGCCTGCACCCGCTGGGACAGATGCGTGGTGATCGGCAGACGCAGCCCGCCGTAACTCGGGATCGTGGCGCTTTTCTTGGCGGCGCGCACCACCACGTCCATGTCCTTCACGCTTTCGACCTCAAGGCTCATGCCGGCGAAAAAGAAGGTGTCGCCGGGGGAAAGCTGCGCGGCGAACCGTTCCTCCACCTTGCCGAGGCTGCGGCCATTCTTGAAACGCACCACCAGCATTTCGGAATCGACGATGATCCCGGCATTCATCCGGTGGCGCTGCGCCTGGCTGGGATGCGCGATCCGCCAGGTGCCATCGCGCGCGCGCACGATGCGCTGGAACCGGTCATAGGCCTTCAGCGCGTAGCCGCCGTTCGAGACGAAGCGCAAGATCCGTCCGAACGTCTCCTGATCGACCCAGCTATAGGCCAGCGCGCTCCTGATCTCGGCGCGCAGCGTGTCTTCGTGAAACGGCCCGGCGCAGGCACAGGCCATGACGTGCTGCGCCAGCACATCAAGACTACCGGGCCGGAACGCCTCCCCATCGCGCTGGCCCTGGTCGACCGCCTGTTTCGCTGCCGTCGCCTCCAGAAACTCGAAGCGATTGCCCGGCACCAGCACCGCCCGGCTGGGCGTATCGAGCCTGTGGCCTGCCCGCCCGATCCGCTGAAGCAGGCGCGACGATCCCTTGGGCGCACCCATCTGAACGACCAGATCGATATCCCCCCAGTCAATCCCCAGATCGAGGCTGGCGGTGCACACCAGCGCCCGCAATTCGCCGCGCGCCATCGCCTCTTCCACCTTGCGACGGGCTTCGACCGACAGGCTGCCGTGGTGGATGCCGATGGGCAGGTGGTCCGCGTTTTCCTCCCACAGGCACTGAAAGATGAACTCGGCCAGAAAGCGCGTGTTGGTGAATACGAGCGTGGTGCGGTTGGCCTTGATCGCCGCGTAAAGCTGCGGCACCGCCCAGCGCCCGGCATGTCCGCCCCACGGGATCCGTTCCTCGAAAGGGAGCAGGATTTCGACCTCGGGTTCGGCCCCCGCTTCGCCCAGGACGAGCGCGGCTGCCGCGATCTCGCCGCTCTCGCCAGTCTGGGGTGCGAGCCATTCCTGAAAATCGCGTGGATTGGCCAGTGTTGCCGACAGGGCCACCCGTTGCGCCTGCGGCGCCAGTGCGTTGAGGCGCGCAAGGCTCAGCGCGAGCAGATCACCGCGCTTGTCGGTCGCAAAGGCATGGACTTCGTCGATCACGATCCGGCGCAGCCCTGCAAACAGATCGGCGCTTTCAGGATAGGACAGCAACAGCGAAAGGCTTTCAGGCGTCGTCAGCAGCACATGTGGCGGGCGTTCGCGCTGGCGCTTCTTGCGATCCGACGGAGTGTCGCCGCTGCGGGTCTCGACCCGGATCGGCAAGCCGATCTCCTCGATGGGGGTGAGAAGGTTGCGCTTCACATCCTGCGCCAGCGCCTTCAGGGGCGAGACGTAAAGCGTGTGCAAGCCATCAGCCGGCGCTGGCCCGGCTGAGGGCGCAAAATCGCACAGCGTCGGCAAAAAGCCCGCCAGCGTCTTGCCCGCCCCGGTATCGGCGACCAGCAGCGCGTGGGATCCAGCGTGGGCAGTGGCCAGCATCTCCCACTGATGCCGCCGCACTTGCCAGCCGCGCGCATCGAACCACGCGGCAATTTCTGGTGGGAGAGCGGGCGATACGGGGACGGTCACGCCTGCGATGTGGCGCTTCCCTCCCAAATCGGCAAGCGGGGCTTCAGGAACCGGATGTCTGGCGCGGAGCCGGATCGCGCACGTTGTCACCAAGTTCGCTTTCACCCACGTCCAGAATGGTCGCCATCCGCGCGCGTTCGGCAGCGGTAAGATCACTCCAAGCCTTTTCGGCTGGCAGCGCGGCCATCTTCGTTTCAAGGTCAGCCATGATATCGCCCATACCGCCCATCATGGCCGGCAACGCTTGCATGGTGGCCCCCATGACCTGCGGATCGGCCATCAGCTTCATGCTTTCGCCAGCATAGGCCCGACCGGTCGGCGTCGCAAAAAACGCACCGATGTCGGCAAGCTGCGCTTCATCGAAGCGCGCGGCATAGGCCTTGGACAGACCCTCGCGGTAGAGCGGTTCGATCACCACTGCCGCTTCTGCCATAACGCCGCGCATCAGATCGCCCATCACCTGCCCGCGCTGGGCAAAACCGGGATCAAGCAACGTGGCAAGTTCAATCCGTTCTTCAGCCGTCAATGCATCGAGCGTTTCGGGCGCAACCGATAGCCGCGATTGCAGCAACAGCCCCGCGCCAGTCTCACCGCTGAACATGCTCGTCATCGGACCGAACATGCCATCCATCATCTCGCCCATCATTTCGGCGTAGAAGCCTTCAGGCATCATCACCGACACAAGCGCCGTTGCAGCGGGAAGGCGCATTTCTTGTGCGGGGGTGAGCGGTTCGGCCTGGAACATGCCGGCCATCGCCTGCATCAGATCGTCCATCTGTGCGGCATTGTCAGCGGCCGGTTCCTGCGCAGCAAGCGGCTGCGGGGTCAGTGAAAACACGCTGAGAGCGGCGGCGGCTGAAAAAACGTGGCGACGAATCATGGCGTTGCTTCCCCTGTAGCTGACGGGACTTAATGCCTCACGCTGTCGCCGCGTTCCAGCCCTGACAGCGCGATCTGGTCGTCGATCTGCGCGAGGAGGCGGATGAGGCCACCAGCAGCGCGCCTGTGTCCTTCACTTTGGGCCTGATCAGCGAATGGTCGGTCTTCGCATCGGCGATAAGTGCAGGCTGACCATGCTGTCTCGGTCCCACAAACAGCGGCGGATGTGGGCGATTTCTCCGCTCCGCCCTTTTACCAGCATGCGGGAGGCAGATTTGCGATATTCCCTGATTTGCTACGGTTGATCCTCATCGGCCAGCGTGGTGGCTGCGTCCGGCAGATCGCCCAGCAACAGATCGCGCGCGGCATTGGCCTCCTGCATCGCTGCCGTCGTGCCGCCCCTGTCAGGATGCACCACGGCGATCACATTCCGGTGCGCCCTGATGATTGCGGCGCGGTCTGCCCCGCGTTCAACGCCAAGCACCATCCGGGCCTGCCTGTGCGCCTCGGCGCGGGTTGAGGGCCCGCGCAGGTAGTCCCACGGCCACTTGCCGGTTGCCCAGCGGCACATCAGACTGAGCACAAGAACCGCGATAAGGGCCTTCATCATCACGCAATTTCCAGCGCGTCATGCTCGCGGTCAAAGGCAGGCAGGCTCAGAGCCTTGATAAGCGCGCGCAATTCCTGACGCGCGACGAGGTGGCTGGTGCCGAGTTCCCCGAGATGGCTCTTGTCGAGCAGCGTCAGGCCGGAAGGAAACAGTTCGCGATAGATCACGCGTTCGGAAAGGCCTTGCGTCACCCGGAACCCAACCCGCTTTGACATTTCGCCCAGCGCCCTGTGAAGGCGGGCCTGGTTGCGCGCTTCGACATGGCCGGTGCGGTTCCTCACCACGATCCAGTCCATTTCGGGCCGCTGTTGCTCGATCGTCATGCGGCTGCGTTTCAAGCGCGCTTCCCAGATCAGCTCTGCAAAAAACGAAAGTTTCTTGACCTTGAAGGTTTCGGCATCGACCTGCCCGATCAGATCGAAATCGACGAAACTGTCGTTCATCGGCGTCACCAGCGTATCGGCGTGTTCCACCGCGATGCGGGCATAGGGATCATCGCGGCCCGGATTGTCGATAATCAAAAAATCGCAGCTCGCCTCAAGCCGGCGGATCATGCCCAGCAAATCACCCGTGGTATTGCCGCGGAACACCTCGCAACCGGGCGTGGGCAAGGTCAGCCCGCGCTTTTCCAGCGTGGTCAGCCGGTTCTCGATATAGCGGTGCATCGTGCGCTGGCGCGGATCGAGATCGATCGACGAAACCCGTGCGCCCAGATAGGTCAGCGCCACGGCAACATGAACAGCGGTGGTCGATTTACCGGTGCCGCCTTTCTCGTTGGCGAACACGATTCGATGCGCCTGCCCCTTGCGCAGGCTGCGTCCCGCCAGGACAGGTTCAGAAGGTTGATCGCTCGGAGCGGACGGCATGGACAGTCTCTTGATCGGGCGCGGGGCGGATGGGCTTGAAAGGGATCGGGTTGCGCCGCTAGGGCGGTTGCCTGTCGTGTATCCTTGGAGACGCACTGGTGCAAACGGTCAAGTCGCTGCAAATGTTGAGAACCGCTTTGGCACAATTGCGCGCCAATGGCGGCTCTGTCGCGCTGGTGCCCACCATGGGCGCGCTGCACGAAGGTCACCTCACGCTGGTGCGGCGTGCGCGGGCCGATGCAGATCACGTGGTTGCCTCGATCTTCGTCAATCCCAGGCAGTTCGGCGCGAACGAGGATCTGGATGCCTATCCCCGCCAATTGGCCAAAGACGCGGCCATGCTCGAGGCCGAAGGCTGCGCGCTGCTCT
Organism: Sphingomonadales bacterium; assembly: GCA_009995225.1. GTDB lineage: Bacteria > Pseudomonadota > Alphaproteobacteria > Sphingomonadales > Sphingomonadaceae > Erythrobacter. The sequence continues at coordinate 31,287 of JAACPW010000010.1, forward strand.
GGGCGCCCGACGTCGCGGCGATGTACCCGGCGGGATTTGCCACCAATGTAAGCGTTGCCGGCGTGAGCGACGGCCTGTGCGGCGCGGCCCGGCCCGGCCATTTCGACGGCGTGGCCACCGTCGTGTGCAAGCTTTTCAATCAGGTCGCGCCTGACATGGCATTCTTCGGCGAAAAGGATTTTCAGCAGCTGGCCGTGATCCGGACCATGGCACGCGATCTCGATCTCACCTTCCCGCATGCCGATGCGATCATCGGGGTGCCGACCGTGCGCGAGCCCGACGGGTTGGCGATGTCGAGCCGGAACCGCTATCTGGCACCCGATGATCGCGCCGCAGCGGCGGCCCTGCCGCGCGCCATGCAGTCAGCGATCGCGGCAATCGAAAGCGGTGCGGATATCGCGACGGTGCTGACAGACCTTGAAGCAAAGATCATCGCAAGCGGCTTTACCAGCGTCGATTATGCCGTTTTGGCGGACAGCCGTTCGCTGGCGCCTTTGATGTCCCTGAACGCGCAGCCCGCCCGCCTGCTCGTTGCTGCCCGGATCGGCGGCACCCGGCTGATCGACAATATGGCGGTGAATGACGACCCTTGATGCTGCACCTTATTGACGCGCCCGCGTCTTCGGTGGCATGGGCGCCGTTGAGCGGGCGGGTATAGCTTAGTGGTAAAGCACCAGCCTTCCAAGCTGGCTATGCGGGTTCGATTCCCGCTACCCGCTCCACAATTCCCGAAAAGCCCCGGAAAACCGCCAATCCGGAGGCGGCATGCGCACCTGTTTCCGCGTAGCGTCTTACAGGGCGGTGCCGAAGGTGCCGTGATGGCCGTTCGGCGTTATGACTCGCTCTCGTCCGGTTTTTGCGCTGGCATCAGTTTCACCATGGTGATTTTGTGCCCTTCTGTCTGTTCGATGGTAAGTCGGTAGCCGGGCAGGTCGATTGTCTCACCTTGTTCCGGAACAATCCCGCGGCGTGCCAGTGCGAGACCGGCGATCGTGACGATATCGCCTTCCTCAAGCGCGATCGCGTGATCCTCGGCAAGCTCGGCCAGCGTGACCTCCCCGTCGAGCAGGAAACCGCCATCGGGCAATTTGCGGATCCAGTCGGAATCCGGCCCCAGATCTTCATCGATCAGATCTTCGACCAAATCGTCCAGCGTGACAAAGCCCAGCGTCCCGCCGTGTTCGTTCACGACCAGCGCGGCGTGGATGCGTTGCTTCTTGAACAAGGCCAGCAGTTCGGTTGCAGTTGTCGTCGCTGCAACCCGTGGCAGCGGCCGGGTCATGCCCGACAGGGTCTGATCGCTTCCCGATGTGCGCGCGCGAATGAAGTCCTTCACATGGAACACGCCGCCAATGTCATCGAGCGACGTTGCGTAAACCGGATAGCGGGTTTGCTGGGACGAAGCGATCAGTTCGACCAGATCGGACAGCGGTGTCCCCAGCGCGATGGCTTTCATCCGCGATCGCGATGTCATCAGTTCTTCAGCGGTGCGGTCTTCCATTTCGAAAATGTTTTCGATCAGGATGCGCTGCCCATCTTCGAACTGGCCACTGGCGGCGACTTCGTCGGTCGCGATCTCGAGTTCCTTGCTGGTGTAGAGCGAGGCATTCTTGCCGGGGTCCGGAATCCCCAGCATCCGCATCAGCGCAAAGGCAATCTGGTTCAGCGCAAACACCATTGGCCGGAACACAAACCCGAAAAAGCGCATCACCGGATTGACCGACAGACTGACCTGTTCGGGAAGTTGCAGGGCAAGCGCCTTGGGGATCATCTCGCCGAACACGACGTGGAGATAGGTGATGCCGCCCAGCGCAATGATAAAGCCTACCAGATGCGACTGGTCGTAAGACATCCCCCAGCGTTCCAGCGCGGGATAGATCCAAGCCGCGACCGCAGGCTCGCCGTACATTCCCAGCCCGATACTGGCGAGCGTGATGCCCAGCTGGGCGATAGCGATGTAGGAATCCTTGCCGCCCTTGCGATCAAACACCCGCACCAGCCAGCCGGCCGCGCCACTGCCGCTTTTGGCGAGCGTGTCCAGGCGGCTGCGGCGCGATCCGACCAGCGCAAACTCGGCGGCCACGAAAACGCCGTTGATCCCGACAAGCACGATGATGATGAGGATCGGCAACAGATACTCGCTCATATCTCCTGCTCCCGCTGCACGTCCTTGCGAACCAACACCCGCTGGACGGCATAGCCCGCCATCGCTTCGACTGTCAGAGTGTAACGCGTGCCTGCCAGATGTGCCACGTCGCCAGCCGACGGTAATCGGCCAAGCTCATGCCAGACCAACCCGCCAATTGTATCGGCACGATCATCGGGCAGATCGATATCGTACCGGTCAGCCAGCGCAGCCAGGCTCACGTCACCGCGCACGCTGCGTCCATTGGGCTTGGCGATGATCGGATCTTCTTCCTGATCGAATTCATCCTGGATCTCGCCAAACACCTCTTCCAGCGCGTCTTCCAGCGTCACCATGCCCGCCACAGATCCGTATTCGTTGACGACGATCGCCGTGCGCCTGCCATTCTGGCGCAAGATTTGCCATAGCTTGGGCACGGTCATCAGCTCGGCCACCACCAGCGGCGGCCGTGTCACGGTTTCGACAAGCGTGTTCGCATCACGTTCGAAAGCCGCGAAAAGTGCGCGAATATGCACGATGCCGACAATGTCCTCGGAACTCGCACCTGTCACCGGGAACCGCGAAAATGGCTCCTCTGCCACGCGCGACAACGCCGCACGGACGGTTTCATGGGCTTCGACCGTGACCATTCGTGTGCGCGGGGTCAGGATTTCGCGCACCGTACGCCCGCTGACCCCGAGCGCACCGGCCAGCATCTTGCGTTCGTCGGCATCGATCAGGCCACCAGCCGCGCTTTCGCGATACAGCCCTTCAAGCTCCTCGGGCGAATGGATGTGGGAGTGTCCGTGATCGCCATTGAGCCGGAACAGGCGCATCACCGCAAAGGCGGTGCCGTTGAAGATAAAAACCAAAGGCTTGAACAGCATCAGGCTGATGGTCATCGGCCACATCGTCGCCATCGCCAATTGTTCGGGATATCGCAGCGCCACCGTCTTGGGCAAAAGCTCGCCGAGCACGACCTGCAGCACCGTGACCAGCAGCAGGACAATCACAATCGCGGCGACCGCTCCGCCAATCATGCCGAGCAAGGGTGTCAACAAGGGGGTAAGCTGCGCCTGCCCATAGGCGCCGGCAATCAGGCTGCTGAGCGTGATGCCGACCTGACAACCGGCCACGTAATTGTCCAACCTTTTGGGGTCCTGCAGGATCGCCAGCAAAGCGGTGGCCGATCGGTTACCATTGGCGGCAATCTCCTGCACCCGCGACTTGCGTGACCCAACCGTGGCAAATTCTGCCGCGACATAAAGCGCATTGGCCGAAACCATCACCAAAATGACCGACACAGGCAGCAGAACGTCAGCGATTGTCATAAAAATCCATCTGCATTTCGCGCGGCAGCGAGCCCGTTTCCGCAGTTTGGCAAATCGCCATGCTGGCCCAAAATCTGTCTATTCCGGTTCATTTGGCATGGGCTTAGCCAAGATCGCTCTGACATACACCCGCTGAACGAACAAGAAGGTGACAATCGTCAGCGGCGCTGCGAGGAGCACGCCGAGAAATCCGAACAGCAATCCGAATGCCAATACTGCAAACAGCAGCACCGCCGGCGGGATGTCGACCGCATGCTTCTGGATCATCGGCTGCAGAAAATTGCCCTGCAATTGCTGCACGCCGAGAAATAGCAACAAGGTCCATAGGGCGGTGATCGGCGATACCGTAAAGGCCAGAAGAACTGCCGGAACGCCGGCAATGATCGGCCCGACCATCGGAATGATGTCGAGCAATCCGGCAATCGTGCCAAGGCCGCCGGCGGCCGGTACGCCCAGCAACGCCAGACCCGCCCAGGTCAGCACCGCGACCACAAGCGATGAAATCGCTTGCCCCATCATCCATCCGCGCAAGGCCACGGCGGCATCGTCCAGCGCCCGTGCGGCGACTGGTTCGGCCTTTTGTGGAACCAGCAGCAAAAAGCCGCGACGGTAGACGCCCGGATTTGCAGCCATGAAGATCGCCCCGACAAGGACGAGGACAAAGTCCGCAATGCCATTGCCTGCTGCCATCGCAAACCCACCCGCCTGACTTGCGAGACGTGATATGTCCTCACTGCCAATCTGGGCGAGCTCATCCAGAGTGGTACCCGGGCTGTATCGTTCCACAAAGCCACGCAGCCCCGCAATGGCTTCGGGCAGGGTTTGCCGGATCGTATCGAACTGGTCGGCGATCTGGGTGCCAAACAAGGCAAAAGCGCCAACAAACACACCCAGAAAAGCAAAGATCGCCAACGTCAGCCCGAACGAGCGCCCCATACCGGTTACGCGGCAAATCCGGCCCGTGATCGCATCGAACACCGCGCCCAGAACGATGCTTGCAAAAACCAGCAGGAAGAACCGGTTGAGTTCGACAACAAGCCAGCCCAATCCCGCGATCACAAGCGTTATCACGGCGGCCAGAGCAACCGCACCGGGCCTGATGGCAAAAGCTTGAGCTTCGCCCGGATGGGCGCGTGGCGTGACGCCGGGCGGCTGGTCGGTCGGCTTGTCCATCCCACGCCAATAGCCTGCGCGACAGGGATTGGGGAGGCGTGATTTGTAGGCGCGCTGATGAGATTGCGCCTTTTTGCTCCCCTTACCGATCCAGGGTAATAACGCATGTTGTCAGTGACGGGGCGTTCCGGGCGCCGCGGACACAATCCTTCGCGCGATTCGGCAATATCTGTCCCCGGCTCCGAAACGTCTTGTGTTTTCGCGCCAATTTGCAGAACCGTCGCGGCCCATGATGCCCGGTATCCCCAATCCGCATGCGATCGCGGCGCTTGTCGTCACCACCGCAATGTTCATCGCCTTTGCGCGCGGCCGCCTATCGGTCGAGATCGTTTCGCTTGTCACCATCGCGGTGATCGCGGTCGGCCTGTATTTTTTCCCCTTGCCCGGCGCCAGTCAGACAGACGGCCTGACGCTCGCCTTCGCCGGGTTTGGCCACTACGCATTGATCACCATTTGCGCGCTGATGATCATGGGGCGCGGATTGGTTGTGACCGGGGCGCTCGAACCTGCCGCGCGGTTTCTTGAGCAGGTGTTCAAATTCAATCTCCAGCTTGGTTTGCTCGTTTCGCTGGTGCTGGCGATGCTGCTGTCGATGGCGGTCAATGATACGCCGGTGTTGGTGCTGCTGCTGCCGATCTTCGTCACGCTGGCCGCGCGGGGCGCAATGCCGGCATCCAAGACTTTGATCCCGCTCAATGCAGCGGTGCTGATCGGGGGAATGGCCACCACCATCGGCACATCGACCAATATCCTGGTCGTCTCCATCGCGACCGATCTCGGGATGCGCCCGCTGGGCGTGTTCGATTACACCCCGATCGTGCTGGTCGCAGCGCTTGTCGCGTTGCCGTATATCTGGTTGGTCATGCCGCGCCTGCTGCGCGACAATTCCGCGGGCGAGGCGGGCGTCAAGCGTCGCTTTCTGGCGCGGCTCACCATCAACGAAGACAGTCTCCTGAACGGCAAGGAATTGTCCGAAATCGTTCCGCGTCTGCCTGATGACATCGAGTTTCACGATGCGCCAGCGGGCCCGATCAGGCCGTTGCAACGCTTGCGCATATCTGGGCCGCATGAATCGCTGGCAGAAGCCTTGCGGTTGCTCAAGGGCGAGGCCGCGCCAGCCTGGGTGCTCGATCAAATCAAGCGCAAGGGGCAGGAGGGCGACGAGGATATCGTGGTGGTGGAGATGGCCGTTACCGGCGATTCGCGCCTGATCAATCGTTCGCTTCCCGATGCGGGGATCGCCGATCTTTATGGCGTCGCGGTGATTGGCGTCCATCGTTCGGACCGCCGGAGTGCCGAGAAGGCCCGCGATGGCGAAAGCGCAGACCTGCGCTTTTCCGAAGGCGATGTCCTGCTGGTCATGGGGCTGCCGACGGAACTGCAGTTTTTCGCACAAGCCGATGGCCTGCTTGTGCTGGAAGGGATGAAAGAACTGCCGCGCCGCTCCAAGGCGATACTTGCCGGAGCGATCATGCTGGGATCGGTGGGCACCGCTTCGGTCGGCCTGCTGCCGATTGCCATCGCGTCATTGGGCGGCGCGATCCTGATGTTCCTGACAGGATGCGTGAAATTCGACCGCGTCGGACGGGCGCTGTCAGCCACCGTCATCGTGCTCGTCGCAGCCAGCATCGCGATCGGGCGGATCGTCGATGAAAGCGGCGCGGCTTTGTTTCTGGGGCAATTGCTGTCCTTCGGATTGCAATATCTTCCCACCGCAGGGGTGCTGGCCGCGATCATGCTGTTCGTGGCCTTGCTCACCAATTTTGCGTCAAATGCCACCGCGGCAACCGTCGGCACGCCGATCGCCTTTGCGATCGCCAGCCAGCTTGGTCTGCCGCCTGAGCCTCTGGTTCTGGCGGTGCTGTTCGGTGCAAATCTGTGTTACGCAACGCCGATGGCGTATCAGACCAACATGCTCATCATGGCTTCAGGTTCGTATGAATTCCGCGACTATATGCGCACGGGCATCCCGCTGGTGGCGATCATGGTGACCACGCTTTCGATCCTGCTGGTGCTGACCTATAAGCTGTAAGAGCCTCTGATCTGTTCACCAGTGCCGCAAGACGCGGGTTTTTGCTGGGGATTGGATAATCCTTTCAAGATCGGGCAGGCGATGCCTTCACCCGCGATGCAACTGCGATTGATGCGCCAAACCTGCCCGCCTTGTTTGGGTGGCCCGCGTTTCGCGGCGTGTGTTCCGCGCGTCAAAATTCATACGTCAGCGATGCCTTGAACGTGCGCGGTGCGCTCAGTTGCAGATCGGGGCGGAAGCTGTCGAAGGCCGAGGCCCAGTAATCCGCGTCCGCCACATTATCGAGATTGGCGCGCAGGGTCAGCGGCTGGCCGGCCACCACCGCGACATAGCGCAGACCCAGGTCGAAACGCGTCCAATCGTCAAGGAACAAGGTGTTGCCGATATTGGCCGCCTGTTCGCCGGTATGCACCACGCGGCCGGTCAGCGTCAGGGCCGGAGCGAAGGGCACGTCCCATTCGACATTGGCGTTCACAAGATACTCCGGCACGCCAATCGCCTGCGCGCCTTCGTTCGCGCCGTTCTGGGTGCGGCGCAGCTTCGCGTCGATCACCGATCCACCCGCGATCAAGCGCAGGCCATCGGTAAGTTCGCCTGCTACGGTGACTTCCACCCCGCGGTGGCGCTGCGTGCCGAAGGGCCCGAATTCGAGCGCGTCGGTCTGGCCGGGGGCAAAGCGCAAAATGGCGGTTTCGCGGTCGGTCTGGAACAGGGCGAGGCTCATGTCGATGCCACCCAGTGCGAGCTTGCCGCCAACCTCATACTGTTCAGACACGAAAGGCGGCAGCACCTCGCCCGCGTTGGTCACCGGCAGAGCCGCCCCGCCACCGGGGTTCGCACCGCTGACCGGCGCGACCGCGCCTTGCACCAGGGCCTCGATCCGGTTGGCATAAAGCGACACGCCTTCGGCAGGCTTCACCACCAAGCCGATAACGGGCGTAAGCTTATCCTCGTCATATTCAGCTGTCAGCGCGCCTGTGGCGTTGGAAAAGGACTTCACGTTGATCGCCTGCAAACGAACGCCGGCCGTCAGCAGGATGCGGTCGTCCATGAAGCCGAGTGTGTCCGAAACGAAGCCGCTGGTCAGCCGGGTGCGGCCAGCTGGCAGGGTCGCATCGAGATCACCTGCCGCGAAGGTGACAGTGGTGGATGGCGCCACCGTCACGGGGTTGTACAGGTTGTTCGCCTCCGGCGAGAGCGCAAAGAAGCGAAAGGCGTTACGGTTCACCAGCCAGTTGATCGAACCGCCCGCGTTGACCTCGTGCGTGATGGCGCCGGTGGCGAACCGGGCTCGCAGGCCGGCAGTCGCCGCCTCGTTGTTGTCGGTCCTCGGAATGAAGGAACTGCTTACCGTGAGCGCGCCGGTAGCGCCGTCAATCAGTGTGGGGGTGCTGTACACGCCTTCCTCGGCCCCATCGCGTGCGCCGACGGCAGCATAGACCATCACGTCCCGCGCGATGTCATATTCCACCCGTGCCTGACCGAAGATGTCGCGCAATGTGGTATATTGCCAGGGCTGGCCGAAATTGGTGCTGGCATCGGGCGCTTCGGGGATCGCGGTGAGCGCGCCGATATTGAGCTTGGGCCGGAAGTGCGAGACCTTGACCCGCTGGTAGGCGAGATCGAGCGAAGCGCGCAGCGGTCCGGCATCGTAGTCGAACGCGGCGCCAAGCACATAGGTGCTGCGGAACTCGTCGTCGATCGCCACATCGCCGCTGCGTGCTGTGCCGTTGACGCGGACGCCCCATTCGCCATTCGCGCCCATGCGCCGTGCGATATCGAAACTGCCGCCGATATGCTCGGGGCCGGTATAGCCTGCCGTCACCCGGTTGAGAGGATCTGTGCCGGCGCGTTTCGGGATGACATTGACACTGCCGCCACTCCCGCTGCCACCTGGAGCCGCACCGTTCAGGAAGGCGCTCGCGCCGTTCAGCACCTGCACGGACTGGTACAGCTCTGGCGCGGCAAGCTGGCGCGGCATGATGCCATAAAGGCCATCATAACCAATATCGTCGCCCGCCAGTGCAAAGCCGCGGATCACGAACAGCTCGCCCGCAATGCCAAAGCCGGTGGTGGTGCGGATGGTGGGATCGTTCTCCAGCACCTGACCCAGCGTTTGCGGCTGCTGGTTGAGGATCAGGGCTTCGTTATAGCTGCGGATGCTGAACGGCACGTCGGCGGCGTCCTTGTTGCCCAAAACGCCGACGCTGCCTTCCTGCTCCACGCCGGACTGGTTCGCGCGCTGCGCGGTGACGATGATGGTTGCCTCGTCCATCTCCTCCCGCTGCTGCGCCGCAGCTGGAACCGCGCTGAGGGCAATGCCCATTGCACTGGCAAGCAACAAGCGGCGGCGAATGGTGGAAACGGTCACGATGGTGGTTCCTTGCTTAGTATTTGGAAAACAGATCAACGGCGCGCGCGCATGGCCCAGGCGATGACAAGCACAGGGGCGAGCAGCGCAGCCCATGCTGCCGCGTCACGCCAGCCATCCCCGGTCAGCGCGATCACCAGCCCGGCAACGCCAAGGATGAAGATGGCAAGTGGCCATGCAAAAACTTCTGAAAGGGAACGGGATCGCCTCATTCTGCAGGCTCGGCCAGGGGAGCGGAATGGGTTGAGGCGGAGGGCGCGGCCGCCTTGCGCTTGGCGAGCCACAGGTAAAGCCCGGTGCCAAGCACATGGATGGTGAACAGCGTCAGGGCCGCCCACAGCAGCTTCAGCGGCAGCCCGCCATAATCGCCGAAATGGAGCGGACGGGACAGCGAGAGCGCCTGATAGTACCACGGCATCGCACGCGCAGCGGTGAACGTGCCGGTTTCGGCGTCGACCAGCGCCGGGGTCAGCAGTCGTTCGGTCAGCGGTGTGTCGCCCTGGAAGAATACCGCATAGTGATGATTTGAACTGAAGGTGCCTCCGGGAAAGGCAATGAATTGCGGATTGTTGCCCGGCAACTGCGCCCTTGCCTCCGCCATGGCCTTGTCCAGCGAGCCGTAGCGCGCCGGATCGAGCGGGGCGCGTCCGGCATATTCGCGGGTCATTGCGCCAAGTTCGTTCGTCTTCCATGCCGCCTCGATCGGCACTGCGAGCGCATTGATCACGCCGGTCAGGCCGACGACCAGCATCCACGCGAGCGCCACGACCCCCAGGAGATTATGACAATCCAGCCACTTGGTGCGCGCACTCCGATCCGTTCGTAGCGTCCCGAAATCAAGCTTGCGCATGAAGGGGGCGTAAAGCACCACCCCGGAAACCAGCGCGATCACAAAGGCGGCGCCCATCGCGCCGAGAAACAGCATTCCCGGCAGGCCGAGGAACATATCGGTGTGCAATTCCAGCAGGAAATGCATCACCGCAGCGACGCCGCTTACACTGTCTTCGGAAACCGATGCGATCAGCGCGCCCGTCGATCGGTCGAAAGACTGGATTGTCATCTCCGACGCCGGCGAATCCGCATGCGGGCCGGTGGTTATGGTCATTGACGGCTGGTCATTGTCAAAAGCCATGTAGAGCGGCACTTCGCCCGGCCGGTTGGCAAGCGCACGGGCGAGCATCGCGTCGAGCGGCAGCAGGCCCGCCGCAGTGCCCGAGGAACCAACGCTGTTCATGCCAAAGGTCGGCTGTTCTTCTGTGAGACGGTCGATTTCGTCATGGAAGATCAGCGGCAGGCCGGTCAGGCACAGCATCAGCAAGAAGGCCGTGCAGACCAGGCTGGCCCACTTGTGAACCCACACCCATGCCTTGATGGTCGAACGCGTCATGCCTTCAACCACACGGCGGAGTGGCGACATGCCGAGGCTGTCGCAGGCAAACCGATGCTATAGGCCTTGAACATTGGCGCCCCTGTCCTTTCAGGAGCGAGCCAATAGCGACAGGCGCAAAAGCTGTAAATGCAAATTATTCGCAATACCAAATAGACAGGTTCGTCGCGGTCACTGATGCCAGAACCACGAGCGGGAGCCGAGACGACAGACCAAAGGAAGACGTTTGACCAACACCGTGCTGATCGTCATTCCTGCCAGGAGAGGGAGAGACCAGTGCAAAAGCCGTCATCACAACAGGTGTGCCTTGTCATCGGGGCAGGCGATGGGGTCGGCGGGGCCATCGCGCGCGCCTTTGCGGCCGAGGGAATGGCGGTGTGCATGACCCGCAGAGCCCGCAATCTCGATCAGCTTGAATCCCTTGCCAACGCCATTCGCGCTGCTGGCGGAACCGCTCATGCGTTTGGCGTCGATGCGCGTTCGGAAGAGCAAACGGCTGACCTTTTTGCCGCGATCGAGCGTGATATCGGCCCGATCAGCGTGGTCGTGTTCAATATCGGCGCCAATGTGCAATTTCCGATCCGCGAAACCACTGCGCGAGTGTTCACAAAAGTGTGGGAGATGGCGTGCTTTGCCGGGTTTCTCGCCGGGCGCGAAGCTGCCAGGGTGATGCTGCCGCGCGGACACGGCACCGTGATCTTTACAGGGGCGACCGCCAGCATCCGGGGCCGCGCGAACCTTGCCGCTTTTGCCGCTGCCAAGAATGGTCTGCGCGCCGTGGCCCAGTCGATGGCGCGGGAGTTGGGGCCACAAGGCATCCACGTTGCCCACGTCATTTGCGACGGCGCGATTGACGGCGTGTTCACGCGCACCCGGTTCGATGATGTCGCGCCGCTGCTGGAGGACGATCTGATCCTCAAGCCTGACGAGATCGCCCGCAATTACGTCATGCTGCATCGGCAGCAGAGGTCGGCGTGGACACATGAACTGGATTTACGCCCGTGGCGCGAAGAATGGTGACGCAGTTCCGCCGTGACAAGATTGCCAGCCACCTGCAATTGCACGGCTTCTTCCGACACGGTCAGTCGATGAAACGCCACGGTTTGCTGCATCTGCGAAGACGCCGTTTGACGCTTCGGTAACACGGCTTATGGTCGCCCTGATGGGATTGCGCCTTCGCCTGCCTGAACCGCCACCGCTCGCCAGCCTGAGGGCGGCCGGGCCTGTGGCATTGTTCCTCGATTTCGATGGAACCCTTGTCGAAATCGCCGATGGTCCCGACGCGGTCAGTGTGCTCCCCCGTCTGGCCGAGCGGCTTGAGCGGCTCGCGCACCATCTGAAGGGTGCACTCGCGGTCGTTTCGGGTCGCAGCATTGATAATCTGCACGGTTTTCTGGGGCCAGCGGCGCTGCATTTTGCCGGCTCGCACGGCGCCGATGTGCGCGTGCCTTCGGGCCAGGCACTGCGCGTGGCCGAACCCCTGCCGATCGCGGCCACAGACTCGCTTAGAGCCTTCGCGGACGAGGCGGGCCTTCTCTACGAACACAAGGCGCACGGGGCTGCGCTGCATTATCGCACGCAACCCGGTCTGGAGGGACGTGCGCACGATTTTGCAGCAGAGTTGGCCAAGACGCACGGTCTTGCGATCAAGGCTGGCAAATGTGTGGTGGAACTGGTCTGGCCCGGCGCCGACAAGGGCGGCGCGGTCGATCTTTTCATGGCGCAATCCGCGTTCGCTGGTGCCACGCCGGTGTTTATCGGCGATGATGTCACGGACGAAGATGGCTTTGCCGCCTGCCAACATCATGGTGGCTTCGGGATTGCAGTGGGTGAGCGGCCCTCGGCGGGAGCTCGCTATTCCCTCGAAACGGTAAAGGACGTGCACGCGTGGCTGGAAATATGACGCCCGATCTGGAACTCTGGCCCATCGGAAATTGCCAGGTCAGCGCCTTGATCGACAGTAAGGCGGCGATTGTGTGGAGCTGTGTGCCACGGGTCGACGGCGATCCGGTGTTCTGTTCGCTGCTCAACAATGACAACCGCGACGACGGCATCTGGCGGTTCGAACTGGTTGGGCAGGTCAGCGCGACGCAGGAGTACATCCGCAACACGCCGATCCTTGTCACACGGCTCGAAGCGGAGGATGGCAGCGCGGTCGAAGTGCTCGATTTCTGCCCGCGCCATGAAGGCAAGGGACGGATGTATCGCCCCGTGGCGATCAGCCGGATCGTTCGCCCGATCAGCGGCAGCCCGCGTATCCGCGTCGTCCTGTGCCCGATGCGGGACTACGGCGCCTCAGTGGCGCAGACCACGCATGGCTCGAACCACATCCGCTATCTGATCGGTCCGCAGGCGCTGCGCCTCAGCACGGATGCGCCGGTCGGCTATATCCTGGAACAGCGCACTTTCCGGGTCGAACAGGATCTCCACTTCTTCCTCGGCCCGGACGAGCCCTTCACCGGCGCACTGCGCGAAGAGGTCCGCCGCATGGAACAGGCCACGCGCGAATATTGGCAGCGCTGGGTGCGGGGCCTCGCCACGCCGGTCCAGTGGCAGCACGAGGTGATCCGCTGCGCCATCACGTTGAAGCTGTGCCAGCATGAAGAAACCGGCGCGATCGTCGCCGCGCTGACGACCTCGATTCCAGAGGCTCCGAATTCGGAACGCAACTGGGACTATCGTTACTGCTGGATCCGCGATTCCTATTACACGGTGCAGGCGCTCAACCGGCTCGGCGCGCTTGATGTGCTCGAAAAATATCTCGCCTATCTGCGCAACATCGTCGACGGGGCCAAGGGCGGGCAGATCCAGCCGCTCTATTCCGTCATGGGCGTGGCCGAGCTCAATGAAACCACGGCGGCTGCCCTACCGGGCTATCGCGGCATGGGGCCGGTACGGGTTGGCAATGCGGCCTACAAGCAGATCCAGCACGATTGTTACGGCCAGATCGTGCTGCCGACGGTGCAGGGCTTCATCGACCAGCGGTTGCTGCGAATTGCCGACGACTGCGATTTCGAGAGCCTCGAACAGGTTGGCGAGATGGCCTGGGCGATGCATGACCAGCCCGACGCGGGCCTGTGGGAGTTCCGCACCCGGCAGGAGGTCCACACCTATTCGGCCGTGATGAGCTGGGCCGCGTGCGACCGGCTGGCGATGGCGGCAGACTGGCTCGGCAAACCAGACCGCGCAGACCTGTGGCGGACCCGTGCCGACGCGATCCGGGCCAAGATCGAAGCGGAAGCCTGGGTTGAAAACGGTGCAGAGGGCGGACATTACGGCGCCAGCTTCGAAAGCGATTATCTTGATGCAAGCCTGCTCCAGATGGTCGAACTGCGCTTCCTTGCTCCCGACAATCCGCGGTTCCTGTCGACCTTTGCTGCGGTCGAACAGCAGCTCCGACGCGGTGATTTCATGTTGCGCTATGCCGCCAAGGACGATTTCGGCGCGCCCGAAACGGCCTTCAACGTCTGCACCTTCTGGCTGATCGAGGCGCTGCATCTGGCGGGCCGCAGCGACGAGGCGCGGCGGTTGTTCGAAACCATGCTCAGCCACACCACCCGCTCCGGCCTGCTCAGCGAAGATCTCGATTACAATGATAACGAGCTGTGGGGGAACTTTCCGCAGACCTATTCACTAGTCGGTGTCATCAACTGTGCCGGACTCTTGTCCAAACCGTGGAGTGACGTGCGATAGCCCGCCTTATCATCATTTCGAACCGTGTTGCCGTGCCCAAGGCGCGCGGCGCTGCCGGCGCACAAGGCGGCCTTGCTGGCGCGCTGAACTCGGCGCTCAAGGATTTTGGCGGCATCTGGTTCGGGTGGTCAGGGCAGGAAAACAACGATCCGGCCAATTCGATCCATCTGGATCGGCACGAAGGTGTGACCACCGCCACCGTTGATCTGTCGAGCCGCGATATTGAAGAATATTACAACGGCTATGCCAATTCGACGCTGTGGCCGCTGTTCCACTACCGGCTTGATCTGACCCAATACGAGCGTGAAACCGCCAAGGGGTACGAACGCGTCAACGAACATTTCGCAGAACGTGTCTCGCCGCTGATCGAGCCTGATGATCTGGTGTGGGTCCATGATTACCACCTTTTGCCGCTGGGCGAGCGGCTGCGTGCGCGCGGTGTGACCAATCGTATCGGCTTCTTTCTCCACATCCCCTGGCCGCCCACGCGCCTGTTCGTCTCGCTGCCGTACCACGAACGCCTGGTGCGCACGATGCTGGACTACGACCTGATCGGCTTCCAGACTGACGAGTGGCGCGAGAGTTTCCTGCATTACTGCCGCGAGGAATTGGGCGCGCAGGTGGACGCGGCGACGGGCACGATCCGGTTCGAAGGCAAAACCGCGATCGCCCGCGCCTACCCCATCGGGATCGATTGGGAGCATTTCCAGGCGCAGGGAGAAACCGAAGAATCGCGGCTTGCCGAGATCCGTTTGCTGTCATCGACCCGTGATCGCACCGCCATGATCGGGGTTGACCGGCTGGACTATTCCAAGGGCCTGCCCGAACGGATCGACGGTATTTCGCGATTCTTCGATCAGCACCCTGATCGCGTCCGTGACTTGGTGTTCATCCAGATCGCGCCGCCTAGCCGCGAGGATGTGAAAAGCTATCAGGACATCCGGATGCTGCTTGAACAAAAGACGGGGCAGATCAACGGTGCGCAAAGCGAAGTCGATCTGGTGCCGATCCGCTACGTCAACCGCGGCTATTCCCATGCCGAACTGTACGGCTTTTTCCGCGCGGCCAAAATCGGGCTGGTGACACCCTTGCGCGACGGGATGAATCTGGTCGCCAAGGAATATGTCGCGGCACAAGACCCCGATGATCCCGGTGTGCTGATCCTGTCGCGCTTTGCCGGCGCGGCACAGCAGCTGGGCGTGGAGGATCGTGGTGCCGTGCTGGTCAATTCCTACAGCCCGGACGATATCTCCCATGCGATCCGTGTGGCGCTGGATATGCCGCTGGCCGAGCGCAAGGCGCGCTACGAAACGATGATCACAACGATCCGGGACGATAATGTGCAGGCCTGGACCAGCCGCTTTTGCGAAGATCTCGCCGCTACGCGTTAAGGCCCGCAAGACAGGTTGCGCTCGCGGCCCCTTGCGCTCGCCCCCCTTGCGCTCGCCCCCCTTGCGCTTGTCTAGTCTCCGATGAAGTCGCCGGGTGTGCCTTCGTGGGGGGCTTCGTGGGTGGCCCAATCGGCGCTGCCGGGGGGCGGGCCGGGTGTGCCAGCCGGCCCCTCGCCCGCGCTGGGCTCACCCTGCCGAAGCCGGTGCAGATGGACCTTTGCAATCATGTTGGCGCTGATCGGCGCAGTGACGAACAGAAAGACCGAAACCAGCAATTCATGCGTGGTCCAGACGTCCTCGACCAGATGAAACCAGGCCACAGACGCGACCAGCATCGCGCCTAGCCCCAAGGTGGTCGCCTTGGTCGGGCCGTGCAGCCGCTCCATCAGCGAGGGCAGGCGCACCAGACCCCAGCTGCCAATCAGCGCAAAGGCACTGCCGAGCACGATCAACCCGCTGACAACCAGATCGGCTACCGAAAGCGTGCCCGCGCTCATTCGATCACATCCCCGCGCAACAGGAACTTGGCATAGGCCACCGTGCCGACGAAGCCGACCATCGCCAGCAGCAAGGCGGCCTCGAACGACGCGGCGCTTCCTTGCGCAATGCCGGTGAGCACGATGATCCCGATGACGTTGATGACCATCGTATCAAGCGCCAGAATGCGGTCCGCCACGCCCGGCCCTTTGAACAGGCGCCACAGGTTCAGCACCAGCGCGAGGCCGAGCGCGCCAAAACCGAAGGCAAGCGCGTATCCGATCATCGGAAAACCTCCTTCAGCCGCGCCTCATAACGTGTTTTGACCGAAGTAACGGCAGCTGCCGGATCAGGCGCATGGAGCGAATGGACGAGCAGATAATTGCCGCACGCCGAAATATCGGACGAAACCGTCCCCGGAGTCAGGCTGATCGTGCAGGCGAACACGGTAATCGCCTCGGGCGACGTCAGATCGAGCGGGACGATCAGCCATGCGGGACGCAAGGAACGGTTGGACTTGAACAAGATGATCGCGGCCACTTCGAAATTGGCGATCACGATGTCCCACAAAACGATCGCAAGAAAGGTCATGGCGGGCACGAAGCGAGCGGGCGGCCGATCCGGCCACCATGGCGCGGTGAAGATGGGAACAAGCACGCCGAACACCAGCCCAAGGAACAGCGTGCCGAAGGTGAAATCGCTCACCATCACCACCCACATCGACACAAGCAGCAGACTGAGACCGGGATGGGGCAAAAGGCGCTTCATCATCGCGCGGCCTCCACAAGCACGGCGCGTGCGCTTTGGGCCGGATCAAGGACCTGCGCCGCGGCGGCATCGGCATAGGCGCTCGCCCAACCTGCCCCGGCCGACAGCGCAACGAGCAGTCCCAGTGCGATGGCAGGCGCGGCGATATCCGCGCGCGTGCCCGGCCCGGCGGGAATGTCGCAAGCGGCCGATTTCCAGAACACCGCGCTCCCGGTCCGCGCGAATCCGACAACGCCGATAAAAGTGGTCCCAAGAATGACGCCCCACGCCCAGCCCCAATTTGGCAGGGCCACGACCGAATTCAGGATCAGCAGCTTGCCAATGAAGCCCGACAATGGCGGCAGGCCGGTGGTCGCAATGGCGGCGGCCATGAACAGCAAAGCCACCCCGCTACGTCCCGCAAAGGCCGGGCCGGCCACCGCGTTATCGCCGAAGGCACCGCGCCGCCGGGCGGTCACGTCTGCCACCATGAACAGCGCCGCCGCCGCCAGGGTTGAATGCACAAGATAATAAAGGCCAGCACCAAGGCTTCCTGCGCTCCATCCTGCAACCGCGATCAGCAAGGTGCCGGTTGATCCGATAACGGCATAAGCTGCCTGCTCAGACAGGCTTCGGGCGACGAACACGCCGGCGAACCCGATTATCGCACTCACCATCGCAGCAGGAAGCAGATAGGGCGCAGGCACCCAGGCCGCCGCGCCCGCGTCCTCACCAAACACCTGCGGCACCACCCGGATCAGCGAATAGACGCCCACCTTGGTCATGATCGCGAACAGAGCCGCGACCGCCGGGGTCGACACGGCGTAGGTCCGCGCCAACCACAGGTGCAGCGGAGCGACGGCTGCTTTCAACGCAAACACGCTGACCAGCAGCAGCGCCGCGATCCGCAGCAGGCCCTGATCCGCAGGCGCGATGGCGGCCACCCGCACGCCCATGTCCGCCATGTTGAGCGTCCCGGTCAGCGAATAAAGGATCCCCAGCGCGACCAGGAAAAGCGACGATCCCACCAGGTTGACCACGACATATTGCACCCCGGCCTTGAGCCGCGCAGGGCCCTGGCCGTGCAGCATCAGGCCATAGGACGCGATCAACAGCACTTCGAAGAACACGAATAGGTTGAACAGATCGCCTGTCAGAAATGCGCCGTTGAGGCCCATCAACTGAAACTGGAACAGAGCGTGGAAATGCCACCCCTTGCGGTCTGCGCGCGTGAGCACGGCGTGCAGCAAGGCTATCAGCGCGAGGATCGCGGTCAGAACCAGCATCATGGCTGCCAGCCGGTCTGCCACCAGTACGATGCCGAACGGCGCTGGCCAGTCACCAAGGGCATAGGCGATCACCGTGCCATCGCTGACCCATCCCATCAGCGTCAATGCGCAGCCGAGCAAAGCAAGGCATGATGCAAAGGCAACCGCCACACCCAGCTTTGGCCTTCGCCGCATCACCAGCAGTATGATCGGGGCGGCAAGCGCAGGAATGACAACCGGCAGGATCGGAAGATGCGTGGCAAGCGTCACGGGTTTTCCTCCTCCCCGTCATCGTCGCATGTGTTTGCCAGGCCGTCCTGCGCATCGCACGAAACCGTGTCGCCATCGACATGATCGCTGCCGGTTTCCAGAAAACTGCGCAACGCCAGAATGACCACGAAAGCGGTCATGCCGAATGTGATGACGATGGCTGTCAACACCAGCGCCTGTGGCAGGGGATCGGCATATTCGCTGACCGCCTTGTCCCAGATCGGTGGGCGACCCATCACCAGCCTGCCGGAGGCGAACAGGAACAGGTTGACCGCATAGGAAAACAGCGTGAGGCCCAGCACCACCTGGAACGTGCGCGCCCGCAGCGCAAGAAAGATGCCGCCAGCAACCAACACGCCGATCGCGCTAGCGAGGAGGAATTCATAACTCATGCTTCGCCCTCACCAGCTTGGCGGGCCGCATGGGCACGGGCCGCGCGCTGCGCGATGTGGCTGAGCTGCGCGAGCGCCAGCATCACCGCGCCGAACACGGTCAGGAAAACGCCAGTGTCGAACAGCATCGCGGTGGCGAGCTCAAACTTGCCAATCAGCGGCAGATAAAAATAACCGAAGGCCGATGTGAGGAAGTTGGCGCCGAACACCACGGCGCCCAGCCCGGTCGCCATGGCTGTGAGCACGCCCCACGCGATCAGTTGATGCTCACCAAAGCGTTTGCGTGCGTTGGACCAGTCGAACCCGGCGGCGAGATATTGGACAAGGAACGCGATGGCCACCACGAGCGCGGAGATGAACCCGCCACCCGGCTGGTTGTGCCCGCGCAGGAACAGGTAAATGCCCACGGTCAGCGTCAACGGCAGCACAATGCGGCTGGCCACCACGAGCATGATCGGATGGCGTTCGGGCGAATGTGTCATGTCTTCGCGCCAGGCCCGAAGCCGCGCACCCGCCGCGCCCACCGCCGTGCTGTCCAGCAAAGCAAAGATGCCAAGGCCGGCGATGCCCAGCACAATGATCTCGCCCAAGGTATCAAAGGCGCGGAAGTCGACGAGGATGACATTGACCACATTGGTTCCGCCCCCGCCCGACTTGGCATTGGCGAGGTGATAGGCGGCAATGCTGGGCCCCGGATCACGGGTCAGCATTGCCCAGGCGATCCCGCCGATCAGCACGCCGCCGCTGACCGCAAGCGCGCCGTCACGCCATTTGCGCGGGATACTTGAGAGCAGCGGCGGGCTCTTGGGCAGAAGGTTCAGGGCCAGCAACAAAAGCAGGATCGTCACCACCTCGACGGAAATCTGCGTGAGCGCCAGGTCGGGCGCGGAAAATTGCACAAAAGCGAGACTGACGATGAGACCGATGACGCTGATATAGATCAGCACCCGCAAGCGGTTGCGCGAATCATTCACCACCGCCGCTGTCGCCGCGATCAGCAGCACCCAGGCGACGATTGCGATGGGCTGAGCCGGCAGACGCGTCCTGTCACCGGTCAGAACACCGCCGGCCTGTGCACCGTCGATGATCAGCAGCACAATTACGGCGAAGCTCATCAGCAGCATCCGCTGCAGCGATGGCGTGTGGGTGGCGACGATCGCTTTTCTTACCCAGGTGTCGGCAAAGGTTAAGGTGCGCTCGAACAGGCGCTTGGCATCGGGCAATACGGCGCTCTCCCACACGGCGAGTAGCGGGCGGTGCTGCCACAACAGCAGGGCCCCGCCCGCCACGGCGAGCAGGCTGAGGATCAAGGCAAGATTGACGCCGTGCCACAGCGCAAGATCGAAGTCCGGCGCAGGCCCTCCAATCACCGCAGCGGTGACAGCGCCGACCAGTGGCCCCGCCAGCAGCATCGGAATGAGGCCCAACAGCACCGCCAGCAGTGTCAAGAATGCGGGCGCGGCCCACATGCCGGGGCCAGGATCATGCGCGCGGGCGAAAGGATCTGCCTCACGCGGCTGGCCAAAGAACAAATGCACAGCGAGGCGCAGGGAATACCCGACCGAAAAGGTCGCACCCAAGGTTGCCAGCACAGGCAGCAGCCACGGCAAACCATACAGGGCCAGCTTGGGCGTCTCGTAGAGCATAAGCTCCTTGGAGATGAAGCCGCCCAGTGGCGGAAGCCCCGCCATGGAGGCTGCGGCGAGCGTTGCGACCAACGCCGCGGTCGGCATCGCCTTGGCAAGGCCGCCCAGCCGCCGGATGTCACGCGTGCCGGTCTCGTGCTCAACGATCCCGGCGCTCATGAACAGCGCGGCCTTGAACGCGGCGTGGTTGAGGATGTGCAAGACTGCGGCCAACGCGGCAGCCTCAAGCGAAAAGCCCAGCAACATCACCAGCATGCCCAGTTGCGAGATGGTGGAATAGGCCAGGATACTTTTCAGATCATGCCGGAACAGCGCAACCACGGCGCCGAAAATCATCGTCGTCAGACCCACGGTTGTGACGATCACCGTGTAGAGCTCGGTCCCCGCCAGCACCGGCCACAGCCGGGCCAGTAGGAAGACGCCAGCTTTCACCATTGTGGCCGAATGCAAATAGGCGCTGACCGGTGTGGGCGCGGCCATCGCATGGGGAAGCCAGAAGTGGAACGGGAACTGCGCGGACTTGGTGAAGCAGCCCAGCAGGATCAGCGCCAGTGCCGCCGGATACAGCGGCGATGCGCGAACCAAATCGCCACGCTCCAGAATGGTCGCCAGATCGAACGAACCAGCCACCGACCCCAGCAACACCATACCCCCGATGAGCGCAAGGCCCCCGCCGCCTGTGACCGCCAGCGCCATCCGCGCACCCTGCCGGGCTTCGGCCTTGTGCTTCCAGAACCCGATCAAGAGAAACGAAGCGAGGCTTGTCATTTCCCAGAAGACCAGCAGCAACAGCACATTGCCCGCGATCACAATGCCCAGCATCGCGCCCTGGAATAGCATCAGGCTGGCAAAGAAGCGTCCGGTAGCCTCGTTTGCGTCCAGATAAAAATGCCCGAAGATCACCACCAGCAAACCGATGCCCAGGATCAGTCCAGCAAACATAAGCCCCAGTGGATCGACCATCAGCGTCAGATCGAGGCCCAGAGCCGGTACCCAGGCCCAGCTTGCCGACGGGACATCGCCGCTGATGACGGGCGCGGCCAGCGTCGCCAGCAGCGCAAGGCCGCCTGTACTCGCCGCGGCCGCAAGCCCCGAATGCACGGCACGGTTCGCCCCGTGAAGCAGCGCAATTGCAAGCGCGGCGACAAAGGGAAGCGCCACCAGCATCAAAAGCGTCAAGGCGTTAGCCATTGGCGGCCTCGGTGATCCTTCTTGAGGTGAATTGATATTACGATAGAGCGATGACCTGCGCCCTGCCCCCGTTTTGCATAGACGGGCGCACCATGGGAACACAACCCAAACTCATCGCCGCGCGCTTTAACCGGCACCGGCACGCGTTCGAAGGCGTCAGTCGCCGTCGAACTGCATGAGCGCATCGACCGTAATCCCGGCGCCGCGCAGCCGCGTCGCACCGCCAAGATCGGGCAGATCGATCACGAATATTGCCTGTGTCACCACCGCCCCTGCCATGCGCAGCAACTCGGCCGACGCCAAAGCGGTGCCCCCCGTGGCGATGAGATCGTCAACCATCACGACATTTTGCCCGGGCTCGATTGCGCCGGGGTCCATTTCGAGCCGGTCAGTCCCGTATTCCAACGCATAATCGATGCCGATGGTGTTGATCGGGAGCTTGCCGGGCTTGCGAACGGGAACAAAACCAATGCCCAGTTGCACGGCGACGGCTGCGCCGAAAATGAAGCCGCGGGCCTCCATACCGGCGATCTTTTTTGCGCCCGCTGCCTTGGCGAGGGTGGCAAGGTGATGCACGCTTGCCGCCATACCCTGATGGTGGCCGATCAGCGTCGTGATATCGCGGAACTGGATGCCGGGCTGCGGAAAATCCGGCACGGTCCGCACAAGCGTTTTGAGCTGTTCGCAAGAGAGATGCTGCGCGGTCATAAGAACCCCTTTGGCATTTCTAAAAGCAGAGCGCCCCGCCATCCGCAAGGGATGACGGGGCGCCAATGCCTGTCGGTGGAAGGAAGGCTTAGCCCTTCTTCTGCTTCAAACCTGCCCATATCTGCTTGTAGGACAGGAAGGCCAGTACGGTTGCAAACAGCAGGAACCCGATGACGAACCAGCCGGTCTGCTTGCGCTGAACCAGCGAAGGCTCGGCAGTCCATGTCAGGAAGGCTGCAACATCCGTAGACATCTGCGGGACCGTGGCGCTTGTGCCGTCGGCATAAGTAACCTGATCGTCCACAACCAAAGGCGGAGCCATGGCGATGTTCACGTTCGGAAAATGCTTGTTGAAGTAAAGACCGTCCGGCGTTTCGAACCCGACCTTCGCCGCCAATTCCGGATCGGCTTCACCGTAGCCGGTCAGCAGCGAATAAACGTAGTTCGATCCGTCATGCCGTGCCTTGGTCATCAACGACAAATCCGGCGGGATCGCGTTGTTGTTGGCCGCCGCAGCCGCAATCGCATTGGGGAACGGCATCGGGAAATAGTCGGTCGGGCTGCCCGAACGAGTCGTCGTTTCACCCGTCGCAGGATCGATGCCCGGCACTGTCCAGCTGGCGGCTTCGGCATCGATTTCCGCTTCCGAATAGCCGAGCTCCTGCAAGTTGCGGAAGGCCACAAACTTCAGGCTGTGACATCCGGAGCACACTTCCTTGTACACCTGATAGCCGCGCTGAAGCTGGGCATAGTCCCACTTGCCAAAGGCGCCATCGAACGAAAAGCCGTTCGCCGGACCTTCACCGTGTTCGTAGAACGCGTAGGACGGCTGCTTTTCGGCCGGAGGACCAAAGGCAAAGTTGTAGGCACCAGGTGCAAGCGACCAGAAGACCACCACCAGGGTGATGGCAAGGCCTGCGATGATGCCGCCGAGACGAATAGACATGACCGAACTCTTTCTCGTTATCGGTTCAAATTGCGTTGGGGTTGCCCCGGCCGATCACTCGGCCGGTTGCAACGATCCATCGGGGAGGTTGCCAGCGTCACCGCTGTCCACTGTTCCCTTACGCGGCGCTTCTGCCGCCTTGTCCTTGCCGAGCACCCCTTCGGTGATCGAGAAGGGCAAAGGCTTGGGCACTTCGATCTGCCCGATGATCGGCAAAACCACCAGGAAGTGCAGGAAGTAATATGCCGTGGCGATCTGGCTGATGATCACATAGGGCTCTTCCGCCGGTGCACCGCCGCAGATGAACAGCGCGATCATGGTCGGGATAAGGCCGAACCAGAAGAACTTGCGGAACAACGGACGATAGTGACCCGAACGCACCGGGCTCTTGTCAAGCCACGGCAGGATGAACCACAGCAGGATAGAGCCAAACATCCCGATGACACCCAGCAGCTTGGCAGGGATCAGCACGATGCCGGTGAACGGGATGCTAAGGTCGCCGGTGAAGGCGCGCAGGATCGCGTAGAAGGGCCAGAAATACCATTCAGGCACGATGTGGGCGGGCGTCGAAAGCGGGTTTGCCTCGATGTAGTTGTCCGGGTGACCCAAGGCGTTGGGAAGGAAAAATACCATCGCGGTAAAGAGGATCAAGAACACGCCCAGCCCGAAACCGTCCTTCGACGTGTAATAAGGGTGGAACGGGACCGTGTCCGATTCCTGCTTCACTTCCACGCCCGTCGGGTTGGACGAACCGGGAATGTGCAACGCCCAGATGTGCAGGATGACAACACCCGCAATCACGAAGGGCATCAGGAAGTGCAGCGAGAAGAAGCGGTTGAGCGCGGCATTGTCCGGCGCAAATCCGCCCAGCAGCCACACCTGCAGCGGCTCACCCACAAGCGGGATCGCGCTGAACAGACCGGTGATCACCTGCGCACCCCAGAAGCTCATCTGGCCCCACGGAAGCACATAGCCCATGAAGGCGGTCGCCATCATGAGCAGGAAGATCACGACACCCAGCAACCAGATCATCTCGCGCGGGGCCTTGTACGACGAATAGAACAGGCCGCGGAAGATGTGCATATAGATGACGATGAAGAAGAAGCTCGCCCCGTTGGCGTGGGCATAACGCATCATCCAACCGTAGTTGACGTTGCGCATGATGTGCTCGACCGTCCCGAACGCAACCTGCGCGTTCGCGGCGTAGTGCATGGCTAGCACGACGCCGGTGACGATCTGGATCATCAGGCAGAAACCGGCCAGAACGCCGAAGTTCCACATGTAATTGAGATTGCGCGGCACCGGATAGCCGGCGCCAATCGCGTTGTAGACGAGCCGCGGGAACGGCAATTTCTCGTCCAGCCACTGCGTGAAAGCGGACTTTGGTTCATACTGCTTGGCCCAGGCGAAACTCATAGCGTTCTCTCGGCTTTTTCGAAGTTAAAGGACAGGACGGTTATCATTATCATACAGCTACGATGGATTATCCGACACGGACGACGGTGTCTGATGTAAAAGTATATTCCGGGACCATCAGGTTGAGCGGCGCGGGGCCCTTGCGGATGCGGCCGGCCACATCATAGTGGGAACCGTGGCAGGGGCAGAAATAACCGCCGAACTCACCCTTGTTCTCGCCTTCGGCAGCGCCCAGCGGCACACAGCCGAGGTGGGTGCAAACGCCCATGGTGATCAAGATGTCCTCGTGACCTTCCTTGGTGCGCGATGCGAGCGTGGCAGGATCGCGCATGTCGGTGGCGTCATCAGCCTTGGCCGCCGCGATTTCCTGCGGCGTCAAACGCTTCACGAACAGCGGTTGCTTGCGGAATGTGGTCTTGATGCTCTGGCCTGCCTGAATGGCGCTCAGATCGACATCGGTGCTGCTTGCGGCAAGCACATCTGCCGACGGTGCCATCTGGCTCACCAGCGGAAACAGCAGCGTTGCGCCGCCGACGCCTGCGGTGCTCAGCGCCGCAATGTGGATCCAGTCGCGACGACGTACGCCATCGTCCGTGCTCAGTGCGCTGGTATCGGCCGTGTTGATAGCCATTTCGTCTTACCCTGCTCGTTCGGCCACAACGGGGTCAAACCCGCGCAGCGAGGTGTTCCAACAACGGGGCCTTCGCCCCGTCTTCCTTCCGTCGATTGATCCCCGCCCCAAGCTTGATCGCGCATCGAGACGCGCCTCACCTGAAACTTACGCGGGGCCATTAACGGCAATCGTCAAAAAGTCCAACCGTGTTTTAAACAAGCCGCGTTCGCCTGCGTGCAAGCCCTGATCATGGCAAGGCGATCATGCTGATCTGTCTGCCATAGTTGGCCTCGCCCGCCTGGCTGGCGCGTCGATAGGAGTGATAACGCGCGACATCGCAGAATGTATCCCGGCCTGTATCCGCAATCTTCCTGAGCCCGGCCATCGCCAATCTGTCTGCGATAAAACCGGGAAGGTTGAAATGCCAGCGTGCGGCGCCTTCGCGTTCGGGCGCGGGCGCAAAGAAGCGTGCGGCTTGTGCAGGGAACTGCGCACGGAAAGGCGCATCGACCTCATAACTGGCCTGCGCGATCGTCGGCCCGATGACAGCGGCAATATCGGCCCGGCAGGCGCCGAGGGTTTCCATCGCGGCAATGGTGTTTTCGAGCACACCGTCCACCGCGCCGCGCCATCCGGCGTGGGCGGCGCCGATAACGCCCGCTTTGGGATCGGCAAAGACAATCGGTCCGCAATCTGCGGTCACGATGCCAAGCACGATGCCGGATGTCGCCGTCACCACAGCGTCGGCCACCGGACGACCTTCAGCAGTATCATCCCAGGCATGATCCACCACAACGACATCGGGCGAATGCACCTGATGCGGCGCGGCCAGACGCCCGCCGCCACGCACCACATGCGCCGCCGCCGCGCGCAGAGCCTGCACCTCGGCCGCGTCCCCCGGCCCACCAAACCCGAACTGGTGATGGCCCCCTGCACTGCCGAAAAAGCCATGCGGAATACCGTCAAGCAGCGCGGAACGCTCGACCTGAAAGTCCACGCTGTCAGCCTTCCAGACTGCGGCTGACCTGTTCGTAGGTATCGCGCGACAGATTGCCTGCCGCCATGATCCGTTCCAGCTCGGCCTTCATCAGCGCCGCCCGGCCCGGTTCAATCCGCCGCCAGCGCCCAAGCGCGGGGACGAAGCGTGCGGCGGTCTGGGGGTTGATCGGATCGAGCGCAAGAATCACGTCGGCGACCATGCGATAGCCTTCGCCCGTTGCGGCATGGAAACCCTTGGGGTTGCCCGAAAAGGCCATGTGGAGCGCGCGCACGCGGTTGGGGTTCTTGAGCGTGAAGTCCGGATGCTCTGCCAGTGTCCGGACATGCTGGATCACGTCCGGGTGCAGCGACAGCGCCTGGAGCGTGAACCACTTGTCCACCACCAGCGCATTGTCGCGGTAGCGCGTGTAGAAATCGGCAATCCGGTCCTCGCGTGCCTGCCCGTCGAGCCCGCACAGCACCATCAGCGCGCCCTGCCGATCGGTCATGTTGTCCGCCGCGTCATACTGCGCCGCAGCAAGCGCGCTGGCGCGCGCCGGATCGGCTGCGGCGA
Source organism: Sphingomonadales bacterium (assembly GCA_009995225.1). Classification (GTDB taxonomy): domain Bacteria; phylum Pseudomonadota; class Alphaproteobacteria; order Sphingomonadales; family Sphingomonadaceae; genus Erythrobacter. The sequence goes on from JAACPW010000010.1 coordinate 58,016, forward strand.
TCAGGCCGAGCGCGATGGTCTTGACCTTGCGCGCCCCGCGCCCAGCCTGATCGTCGAGCGTTACAGCGCAAGCACGGGCATGAAGCGCCTCCAGCTCCTCGGACAGGGCAAAGCCAATGGCCGCTTTGAGTTTTTCGCGCGCCGCGTGAATCGCGCCCGGATCAGCCTTGCGGTCACCCGTCGCCATGACCTCAAACAGATAGGTTTCCGATGGCAGCACCATCAATTCGCCGCGCATCGCATCATCGAGGGCGTTATCGGCAAGGCTTGAGCGGAACGCGCCGGTAATCGCGGCCTCCCCTGCAGCCTGTTCGTCATCCGACACAGACCCACTGGCCGCGCCCACAAGGTGCCCGGCCGCCAGTTCCTGCAACGCTTCGGAGCGCGCAAAGGGATCATCATCATGCGCGGCAAGAAACACGAGATCCTCGCGCGCCAATTGCCGATCGATGACCACCGGAGCGGTGAATCCACGGTTGATGGAGACCACCGGACCAGGCCCGGTCAACGGAAGAATGAACCTTTGTTCGGCTTGGGTGAGCACGATCAGCTGTTCTGTGCCCAAGGCACCGTTCTGACGCGCGTGCACTGCCACCCGCAACGGGATCGGCATTGGGAGCTTGTCAGGCTGGCCCGGCGTTGCAGGAACCGTCTGCTTCAGGGTCAGCGTCAGCGTATCGCCATCGACCGCCTGCGAAACCGCGACGCGCGGCGTTCCGGCCTGCGAATACCAGCGCCGGAACTGGGTCAGATCAATGTCCGCCCCATCCTCGATCGCGCGCACGAAATCCTCGCAGGTCGCCGCTTCTCCGTCATGGCGATCGAAATACAGGTCGGTGCCTGCGCGGAAGCGTTCGACACCGACCATGCTGCGCATCATGCGGATCACCTCGGCGCCCTTGTTATAGACCGTCGCGGTGTAGAAGTTGCTGATCTCGCGGTAAGAGTCGGGGCGGATCGGGTGCGCCAGCGGGCCCGCATCCTCGGGGAACTGCGCCGCGCGCAGGATGCGCACATCCTCGATGCGCTTGACCGCCTCGCCCCGCATATCCTGCGAGAACAGCTGGTCGCGCAGCACGGTGAAGCCTTCCTTCAGCGAAAGCTGGAACCAGTCACGGCAGGTGATCCGGTTGCCCGACCAGTTGTGGAAATATTCGTGCGCAATCACGCCCTCGACCGCGTCGAAATCGGCGTCGGTGGCGGTGTCGGGATCGGCCAGCACGTATTTGGTGTTGAAGACGTTCAGCCCCTTGTTCTCCATCGCCCCCATGTTGAAATCGCTGACCGCGACGATATTGAAGAGATCGAGATCATATTCGCGGCCGAACACGTCCTCGTCCCACGTCATCGAGCGGTGCAGGCTTTCGAGCGCATGATCGGTGCGCGCGAGGTCCTCCTTGCGCACCCAGACATTGCATTCGACCACGCGGCCCGAGCGGGTGGTGAAGGGCTTGGAGTTGGCGACCAGATCGCCCGCAACCATCGCGAAAAGATAGGACGGCTTGGGCCAGGGGTCGTGCCACTCGGCCCAATGCGTGCCGTTCTCGCGCCGACCCTCTGCCACCTTGTTGCCGTTGCACAGCAGGATCGGGAAAGCCGCCGGGTCGCCCTCCATAAGCACCTGATACACCGACAGCACATCGGGCCGGTCGGGGAAAAAGGTGATGCGACGGAAGCCTTCGGATTCGCACTGGGTGCAAAGCATGCCGTTCGAGGCATACAGGCCCATCAACTGGGTGTTGGCGCTGGGCAGAACCGCGTTGCAGATGCCGACCTTATGCGGCGCGGCGCTTAGCGAAATGACGAGATCGGGGCCGTCCATTTCCCAGTCATCGGTGTCCTCACCGTCAACGGTCACCGCAAGCGGAACAATCCCGTCGCCGTTCAGCCGCAATGTGCCGGTCGGCTCACTCGCCGGATTCGGTTCGACCGTGAGCGTGGCGAAAACGCGGGTCTCCTCCAGACCGAGATTGAACGCGAGTGTGGTCGCGGGGACCAGCCACGCAAAAGGCCGGTAATCGGCCCGCGCGATCACCGGCGGCGCGTGCGGCGAGGGGGCGGCGTCGGCGAGATCGGGGTTGCCGCCGGGCGTGGTGGGGGTGGTTGCAATGTCCATGACCGCCGATTTAGGTTGATTCGGGCGCGGGTCCAATGGTTAGGTTTGAATAATGGCGCATTTGCTGATCTTCGGACTGGGTTACACAGCAGGGCGGATCGCCGAAGCGGTGCGCGCGCGCGGTTGGCAGGTACAGGCTACAGGCAGCGCGGGCGACATCGCCTTTGCGGACCGGGACACCGTGCTGGCCGCGGTGCACAACGCCACGCACATCCTTTCCTCCGTCCCGCCCGACCGGCAAAGCGGCGGCGACCCGGTGCTGGAGCGCTATGGCGAGGTGGTGGCGGACAAGCCGCTGTTCTACCTTTCCTCCACCGGCGTTTATGGCGACCGCGAGGGCGCATGGGTGGACGAATGGACCCCGACCATCGCGCAATCGGGCGAAGGCCGCCGCAACGCCCGCGCCGAGGCGGATCTGGCATGGCTGAACCTCGGCGCGCGAGCGTTCCGCCTGCCGGGCATCTACGGGCCAGGGCGCAGCGCGCTCGACCGGGGGCAGGAAGGCAAAGCGCGGCGGATCGACATGCCCGGTCAGGTGTTCAGCCGCGTGCATGTCGACGATATTGTCAGCGGTGTGGTCGCCGCGCTGGTGCAGGATGCACCGGCAGGCGCTTACAATCTCGGTGACGATTATCCGTGCAGCGGCAACGCGGTGACCGAACACGCCTGCCGCTTGCTCGGCCTGCCGCTGCCACCGCTGGAATCGCTGGAAGAGGCGAACCTCTCCGAAATGGCGCGGGGTTTCTATGCCGAAAATCGCCGGGTCGCCAATGGCAAGGCCAAACGAGTGCTGGACTGGCAGCCGCAATACCCGACCTATGTCGAGGGTCTCGATTTTTTGTTTTCGCCTCAAGCGCCGGCGGGCGCATCCGCGCCCTTGGCTTTCGCGCCATAAGGCGCGGCGGGCGGTCGCCCTTGCGGCCCTTCAGGCCGATCATTGCCTGAACAGAAAACTAACGCCTGAGCGCACCGCTCTGCTGGACCTGCACGGCCTTCACCCGCCGCGCTCGCAGCGCGAGGCCCATGCCGATCAGCGCCAGCGCCATGCCGCCCATCGAGAGCGCGTCCCACTTGAACCCTTCGAACAAGGTCGACAGCAGCATCGCCACGCACACGGTGACGATCCCGTTATAGGCCGTCTTCCCCGCCCCGATCTCGCGCACCAGATTGTAATGCAGCGGGAAGGTGACGACCGATCCGATGATCGCCAGATAGGCCGTGCCCGCCCAGAACTGCCACGCGGTCGGCAGTGAGGGCGGACCGGCGGTGATGAAGGCATAAGCGAAGTCGAAGATCGTGCCATACAGCATCGCCCAAGCCAGCAGGCTCACCATCGGCACCCCGCGCCCGGTGGGGTTGGCCTGCACCACATTGGCGATCGACGCGGCCAGCATCCCGCCGATTGCCAGCACGATGCCCAGCCCGACATTGCCGCCCAGCGGCGCCGCGTTCCATTCGTGCACCAGCAGCATCGCCACACCCGCAATCGCCACCAGACTGCCGCCGATAAAGCCGCCCTGCACCTTTTCGCCGATGAATATCTTCGCGAAAATCGCATTCGGGACCATCAGCAGCGCGAACATCACCGCGACGATGCCGGACGTAATGTGCCCTTCGGCATGATAAACGAACAGGAAATTGCCGCTGAATTGCGCGATCCCGACGCCCAGTGCCAGCAGGTGTTCGGGCCGGTTCAGGCGCAGCCGATTGCCCATCACCAGCGCCAGCGCGAACAGCGCAGGCGTCGCCAGCATGAAGCGGAAGAACACGCTCCACGCCGCAGGCACGCCGTCGATCTGCCCGGTGATGACGAACCAGGTCGAACCCCAGATCGTGCCGGTCAGCATGAAAGGGATCAGCACCCGGGGGCTGAGCATCGACGGCGCGGCGGCGTCATTCATAGCGCGGCGATGGCCTTGCCAAGCGCCTGCGCATCTTCTGCCCGCGTGTTCCAGGCGGTGACGAAACGGGCGGAATCGCTGCCCCAATCGTAGAAGGCAAAGTCCTGCGCCCGCAGCGCGGCGCGTTCGGCTTCCGACAGACGCACGAACAGCTCGTTCGCTTCGACGGGATGGAGTAGCCGGTCAGCGCAGCCCACAGCGACTTCACGCGCCGCCGCATTGGCGTGCGCGGCATTGGCGAGCCACAATCCTTCATCCAGCATGGCGAGGATCTGCGCGGCGAGATAGCGGCCCTTGCATTGCAGATGCCCGGCACGCTTGCGGCGGTAGCGGACTTCCATGGCGCGTTCGGGATCAAACAGCACCACTGCCTCAGCCCCCATCCCGCCATTCTTGATAAAACCGAAGGCGAGGCTGTCCACCTGTCCGCTGGCACCGCGCGCGGCCTCTTCGGGCGATCCGCCGAGGTAGGCCGCCGCATTGGCAAACCGCGCCCCGTCCATATGCAGACCCAGCCGGCGTTCCTTGGCGAAGGCTGCCAGCGCCGCCAGTTCTTCCGGGCCGTAGGCGCGGCCATACTCGCTCGCCTGCGTGATCGCGATGGCTTGCGGCTGCACCTGATGCACATCGTTGCGGATCGGGTCGATTGCCGCGGCGATCCCCTGCGACGCCAGCTTGGCGCCTTCACCATCGGCGTGGATCAGCTTGGCGCCGTGCAGGAAGAACCCCGGCGCGCCGCCTTCGTCGACCTCGATATGCGCTTCGGTGTGACACACCACCCCGCCGTGGGGGGCGCACATCGTGGCCAGCGCCAGACAATTGGCCGCCGTGCCCGTCGCCACCCACAGGCCTGCACATTCGCGCCCGAACAAGGCGGTAAAGCGCGCGTCGAGCTGCGCGGAAAGCGCGTCCCCATCGTAGGGATTGTCCGGTTCATCGGCGTTGCGCATCGCCTCCCACACGCGGGGGTGGACGGCTGCGGCGTTGTCGGACAGGAAGGGCTTGAACATCGTCATCAACCATCGCCTCTAGCCGCACAATCCGGCGTGACAAGCGGGAGCAGACAATCGTGAGCGAACAAACCCCCAAGCTGACCATCACCCACCACGTGGCAGGCCAGGGTGGGCGCTATGTCGCCGTGCTCGCGGATTCGGGCGAGGAAGGCTATCTCGAATGGGAACCGGGCGAAGAACACGATGGTAAGGAGGTGCGCATCGCCGCGCACACGATTGTACCGCGTGCCATCGGCGGGCGGGGCGTGGCGGCGGCGCTGGTGGACCGGCTGGTCGAGGATGCGCAGCGGCAGGGCTTCCTGATCCGCCCCGATTGCTCCTACGTCGCCAGGAAGTTCGAAGACAATCCGGACTGGGCCCCGCTGAAAGCCTGATTTTCGGGCGCCTGATCCAGCCGCGAATAATCTGTCCCGGCAATTGTCTCGATCACGGCGGCCCGCAAGGCGCGGGCTTCGTCGAGCGAGACGCCTTGCATCGCGAACTGCCCGCCCGCCAGCCCGAGGTGCACGGTCGCGTATCCACGCAGCCGCGCCAGAGGGTTTTGCACGATTTCGACCGAGTGAAGCTTCATCCGCGTCGCAATCATCTGCGTCGGCGAAAGGAAGCCGTGGCTGGCATAGACCTGCGCTGCATCAATCGCATGACGCCGGAACTCCCAGGCATACAGGTTCACCCCGACCGACAGCACCGCTGCGCCGAGCGGAATAAGGAACAGGCCGGTTGGCGCCATGATCGCGGTGACAATCGTCAGCACACCGAAGATCGCGGCATCGCGGAACGTCCGGTCGTTGCGGTGACGCTTGCTCGCGCGATGCCAGGCTGTGCGGTCGTCCGGCAGCCGAAAGCCTGCCGCCGCGACAATCGGCGCGATCTCCGCCATCTTTGCAAAAGGCGCAACCTCATGGCTTTCACTCTCGGCATCCTGCGCGAGGCTGACAAAGCTGAGGCCGTGCCAGCCGAAGCGGTAGCGTAACAGCCCCGTGCCGATCACCAGCCCCTGCACCCGGTGAACCGGCATCACCACATCCGTGCGGGTCAGCAACCCGCGCTGCCGCCGGAACCCGCGGGACGAACGGGTCAGCGTGAAGCCCCAGTCGCGCAAGACCGTGCGCACCACGCCTGTCACCATGCCGACGGCGATCAGCCCGAACAGCCCCGCGACCGCTGCGGCGGCCTGAATGTAGGGGCCAAGGGACGCCACCGTGCTGCCCTGCTCCTCCAGCCAATCGCGCCACACATCGACGTTCCCGATGTCCAGATCGATCACATTGTCGGCATATTGCAGCAGACCGCCCAGAACCGCGAAGACCGCCAGCGAAAACTCGAACAGGCCAAAGGTCAGCAGGCGGCCTGGGGTCAGCGCATAAAGCACATCGCCGGTTTCATCGGCAGGGATCGCGGCACGGGTATGGGGGTCGGCAGGCGCGGCGGCGGCTTCGTCGTCGCGGCGCTGGCGCACCAGCTGACGCAGGCGCTCCCCCTCGGCGGCGCTCAGGTATTGCAGCGCCAGGTCTTCCCCTCCACCGGCTCCGGTCTCGAACTTCACCGCCACCAGACCGAACAGGCGCGGCAGCGGCTTGGCTTCGATGCTGACGTCCTGAATGCGTTCAAACGGTACGGACCGCGCCGTGCGGCTCATCACGCCGCTTTCGACCCGGATATCGGACTCGCCGATTGTGTAAGTCAAACGCCGCCAGCCGACATAGTTGATCAATGTGCCGATCGCCGCCGCCGCCAGGCCAACGCCCAGCGCAACCCAGATCCGGTCACCGCCGCCGATGCCGGAAAAGGCGATGGCAAAGGCCGGCAAGATCGCACTGCGAATGGCACCGATGGCGCCCAGCAGGACGCTGATCGGGGCGGTGCGTTGCGGCTCGTTCACGCCGGGATGCTCAAACAGTCTCGCGGCGGATATGCGCGCGGATGGTTTCACGCATTTCGCGTGCCAGCAGCTCCCCCAGGCCGGGCAGGGCGACGCTGGCGTTGTGATTGCCGGCGGTGTGCACTGTCAGCGTGGCGATCCCGAAGAACCGTTCAAGCGGCCCCTGCGCGACATCAATGTGCTGCACCCGGCCAAAGGGGACCACCGTGTCCGACCGGAACAGCAATCCGCGCACCACCCGCAGGCGATCATCACTGATCTGATAGCCGCGCGCATTGTAGCGGCGCGCGGGCACCCGGATAATCAGCGCCAGCGCAATCACCAGCGCCGTGCCCGCGATGATACCGGTCGGCAGCCCCAAAGCCGCCGACGCCCCGTCGCGCAGGGCCAATTCCAGAATCAGGGCGCCAAACAGCACCGGGATCGCCATCAGCGTGGTCTGCACCCGCAAGGCGTGCGCATAATTGGGATGAAGCTTCGTCAGCGCCTCGTTCTCGGACAAGGCGGCATCGGCATTCGGGCCAGAGGCAGGGGCAGCGGCAAGCGGTTTGTCGGACGCAAAAGCGGGGGTCTGATCCATGGTGCATTACTGGCGCAATACAGCCTTCGCGCGCAAGCGATTTCCCGCACGGGCTGGCGCAGGAACCGGATGGCCACTGGCCTGTGCGCAAAGACCCTTGCCGTTCACAAGGTGACGCCGCGGCAGACAAAGACGCCGCCGATTGCGTGCAACGCAATTGCCGCGTCAAGGAACGGTCGCTGCCCGAACAGGTTGGAATGACATGGCCCTATCAATTGCTGCGGCGCTGGCTGCGGTGCTCCCCGTTCCGATACCGTCAGCTTTGTGGGCGCGCACCCGCGTAACGCTGACCTATTTTTGGCGGCACGGTCGTTTGCCGAGGATAAACACACCCGTACGCTTCACGGAATGGGTGCAGTGGCGCAAGTTGCGGGACCGCGATCACAGCCTTGCGATGATGACGGACAAGCTTTTCGCCAAAACCTGCGCCATTGAAACAATCGGCCAAGACCACGTCATCCCGACGCTATGGCAGGGCGACACCCTGCCGCGGCAAGCACCCTGGCCGCGACCCTTCATTGTCAAAGCCAATCACGGATGCAACCAATACGTCGTTGTTCGCAACGATGCCGATTGGCACACCGCCTTACGGCGCGCCCCGCGCTGGCTGCAAAAGCCCTATGGTGGCTGGCTCGATGAATGGCACTACACTCACGCGCGAAGGGTGTTGCTGGTGGAACCCTTCGTCGGAACCGTTGACGGATTGCCTGTCGATTACAAGGTCTATGTCTTTGGCGGCATTGCCCAATGTGTTCAGATGCATATCGGCCGGGGGACCGATCACCGCTGGGCGCAGTTCGATCGGCAGTGGCAGCGGCTTTCCTCCAACCGCGTTGAAGGCTGCTTTGACCGGCCTGTCACACTTTCCGGGATGCTGGCAGCCGCCGAGGCATTCGCAGGCCAAAGGGATTTCCTGCGCGTGGACTTCTACGAGGTCGAGGGTGTGATGCTGTTTGGGGAAGCCTGTCTTTTTCCCGGATCCGGGCTTGATCCTTTCAGCCCGGATTCGCTCGACTTCGAACTGGGCCAGCATTGGCGCAGATCGTCCACACCCCTTACGGCGGGCGCGGATGCAGCCCGAACCCGGCCAAAAATGCTGAAGCGCAGGCACCCCAAGCCATTGGCGGATGTGCGCCCGTGATGCTTGGTGCGATCCTTGCCGGCGGACAGGCGCGGCGGTTTGGCAGCGACAAGGCCCACGCACTGTATCACGGCGCGCGGCTGATCGATCTGGTCGCGGCTGCGCTCACCGCGCAGTGCGATGCGGTGATCGTGTGCGGGCGCGCAGAGCCGGGCTTTTGCTGCATCCCTGACTGGCCCGCGCCGCAGCAAGGCCCGCTGGGGGGGCTGGCGGCAGCCCTGCGTCACGCCGAGGCGGAAGGCTTCACACACGTGCTTTGCGCCGGGGTCGATATCCCCGATCTGCCGCATGATTGCGCTGCAATGCTGGCAGGCGACGGCGCGGCGATTGTCGCAAGTCAGCCGGTGGTCGGCCTGTGGCCGGTCGCGGCAGGCGCTGCGCTCGCGGCGTTCATGGCTGGCGGAGGCCGCTCGCTCTACCGTTTCGCGGACGCTGTTGGTGCGCGGCAGGTGACGCTTGCGGCGCCGCTGATGAACGTCAATCGGCCGGAGGATCTGTAAAACTTCCCACCGCGCTTGGCGCAATTCTGGCGAACGGCTTGATAATTTCGCAGGGCCGTATGACAGTGCAACCGGCACGCACGCCGTCGTTTGCACGGCGCGATCCCGCTGCCGAACACCCTTTCGTGGAAAGCCCGAGCCGCCATGAATTTCGACCTTTCCGACGAACACCACATGTTTGTGAGCGCGATTGAACGCTTCGCGGCGCCGATCGATGTCGCGGCACGGCGCCGATTGCGGCTGTCGCCGGCAGGCTATGACCGGGCGCGCTGGACGCAATTGGCCGACATGGGGCTGATCGCGCTTGCAGCCGGCGCGGATGCGGGGGGCCTTGGCGGTTCGGCGGTGGATCTGGCGCTGGTGGCCCAAGCCATCGGCGCGGCCAATGCGCCGGACCCGCTGATCGAGCTCGGCATCTTGCCGGCGCTGTTGCTGGAACGCGGCGGCGCCGGGGCGGCTTTGGAAGGTGTGCTGGCAGGCACAACCATCGCCACCCTGGCATGGACCGAGCGCGGGCAACGCTACAGCCTGAACGCCACGGGCATGAAGGCCGATCAAAACGCCGACGGTTTCGCGCTCACGGGCGAAAAAACGATGGTGCCGGGCGCTTTGCTGGCGGACCTGTTCATCGTCACCGCCGATGTCGGCGGCGCGACCGCCTGCTTCCTCGTTCCGAAGGATGCACCCGGTCTGTGCTTGCGCGCCTATCGACTCGCGGATGGCAGCATCGCGGGCGAGCTCACGCTGGCCCGCACGCCTGCCACAGCCAGGCTGGCTCTTGATAACGCGGGGTTGGCCGCGATGGCCGCTGACATGCGTCTTTACGCCGCCGCGGAGATGGTGGGCCTCAGCCAGCGTCTGCTCGATGACACGCTGGCTTATGTGAAGCAGCGCGAGCAATTCGGGATTGCCATCGGCAGTTTTCAGGCCCTTCAGCACCGCTTGGTCGATTGCTATGCGCGCCAGGAACAGTCACGCTCGATGCTGTACCGCGCCATGCTGACCGACCGCGCAGACGCCGCCACGTGGCACCGCGCGGCGGCGGGGGCCAAGGCTTTTATCGGCGAAAACAGCAACGCCATCGCGCGCGAAGCGGTGCAGATGCACGGCGGCATGGGGATCACCGATGAACTCGCCATCGGCCACGCCCTGAAACGCGTGCTGGTGCTGGATCGCCTGTTTGGCGATGCCGACACGGCGCTTGCCGACTATGCTCTGGCCGCGTGATGAGGACCAGAACATGAGGCTCGACTGACATGGACATGGACTTCTCGTCTCAGGACATCGCTTTTCGCAACGAAGTGCGGGCGTTTCTCCAAAACAACCTGACCGACCGACTGCGCGATGGCGCGCGCCGGACGCCCAGCGTGTTTGTCGAACCCGATATCGGGATGGAATGGCACCGCATCCTGTATCGCCAGGGCTGGGTCGCGCCGCACTGGCCGAAAGAGGATGGCGGCACGGGCTGGAGCCCGACGCAAAAGTTCATCTTTGAAAGGGAATGCGCGCTGGCCGGTGCGCCGGCGCTGTCGATCCTCGGCCTGCGTCTTGTCGGCCCGGTGATCTGCGCGTTCGGGACGCCGGAGCAAAAAGCACGGTTCCTGCCCCGCATCCTGTCCGGCGATGACTACTGGTGCCAAGGCTATTCCGAACCCGGCAGCGGCTCCGATCTGGCCAGCCTCAAGACCTCGGCCCGGCTTGAAGGCGGCGACTACGTCATCAACGGATCGAAAATCTGGACCACCCACGCCCATCATGCCGACTGGATCTTTGCGCTGGTGCGCACCGATGCCACCGTGAAGAAACAGGCCGGGATCACCTTTTTGCTCGTGCCGATGGACCAGCCCGGCATCTCGGTCACACCGATCCCTTCGATGTCGGGCGATCACGAGGTCAATGCGGTGTTCTTCACCGATGCGCGCACGTCGGCTGAAAACCGGATTGGCGCAGAAGGCCAGGGCTGGAGCATTGCCAAGTTTCTGCTGGAAAACGAACGCGGCGGTTCGTGCTATGCCCCGCGCCTGCTCCAGAGCATCGGACGTCTGGAGCAGTTGGCGCAAACGCAGCCGTCGGGCAGCGGCGGCATGATCGGACACGATCCGCGCTTCCGCGACCGGCTGGCCCGCGTGCGACTGGAGGCCGAGGCACTTGAGATCACCGAACTGCGCATTCTGGCCGAACTGGCCAAGGGCCGCGCTCCCGGCCCGCAGACGTCGCTGGTGAAGCTGCTGGGGTCCAATATCGGCCAGCGGATCGACACGCTCCGCCTCGAACTGCTCGGCCCCGATGCGCTGCAATTGCCCTTGGAACGCCCGCTTTACGGCAATGAAGCGCCCGAACCTGTGGGTAGCGAAGATGCGCAGACCGCGATGATCCAATACCTCAACAATCGCGCCGCCACGATCTTCGGCGGATCGGACGAAGTGCAAAAGAACATCATCGCCAAGACCGTGCTGGGTCTTTGAAAGGATAAAGCGCATGGACGTATCGAAGCTGATGTTTCGCGAAGGCCTGATGGCGGGCGAGCGCATTCTCGTCACCGGCGGGGGCACGGGCCTCGGGCGCGAGATGGCGGAAGGCTTCCTCAAGCTGGGCGCCACCGTCTACATCTGCGGGCGGCGGCAGAACAAGTTGGACGAGACGGCGGCGGAGTTGACCGCGCTCCACGGCGGCAAAATTGCCGGCATGGCCTGCGATATCCGCGATCCGCACGCAATTCATGCGATGGTCGACGCGATCTGGGCCGATGGCGGCGCGCTGACCGGGGTGGTCAACAACGCGGCGGGCAATTTCATCAGCCGCACCGAAGATCTGTCGATCAACGGCTTCAACGCGATTGCCGATATCGTGATGCGCGGCACCTTCTACGTTACGCTCGACATCGGCAAGCGGCTGATTGCGGAAAAGAAGCGCGCCAGCTTCCTCTCGATCCTCACCACCTGGGTGTGGTCGGGCAGCGCCTTCGTGGTGCCTTCCGCCATGTCCAAGACCGCGATCAACGCCATGACGCAAAGCCTTGCGACCGAATGGGGCCGCTATGGCCTGCGCTTCAATGCCATTGCGCCGGGCCTGTTCCCGACCAAGGGGATGAGCGAGCGCCTGCATCCCGATGGGGCTGGCGGCAATTCGAACAATGCCCTGAACCCGATGGGCCGCGCAGGCGAAATGCATGAGCTCGCCAACCTTGCCATGTTCCTGATGGGGCCGGGCGCGGAATATGTGAACGGTCAGACCATCGCCATCGACGGCGCGGGCTATCAGGCCACCGGCGGCACCTTCTATCCGATGCTCCAGGCGCTCGGCGATGCCGAATGGGAGCAGATGCGCAGCATGATCAAGGGCACCAACGCGAAGGACAAGGCTGAACGCTCGGTCTGACGGGGCGGCCTGCGACCGCGCTTTCCTACGCGCAGGCGCAGTGGCATTGCCCCGCGCATGACCGGCCGCCCTCGCCTTCAGGATCGCTGTTTTACAGGGCGGTTCGGGGCAGCAGATTTTTGGTTTCTGGACAGTGTCTCATGTGTCTCCAACACGACGCAACAGCGGCCCGGCTACTCAGGTCACGGCAGCGCGTTGGCGGAACGCGGGGCGCTGCCATTCGCCGCTGGCCAGCACCTCGGCCAGATGCCGCGCGGCGGCGGCGATATCGGTGAAGCTGAGATAGGCCGGCGCAAAGCCCAGCCGCAGCACATCGGGCGCGCGGAAATCACCGATCACGCCGCGCGCGATCAGCGCCTGACAGATCGCATAGGCGTCCGGATGGCGGAAGGACAGCTGGCTGCCCCGCTCGGCGCTGCGCGGCGGGCTGACAAGCTCGATGTCCACATCATGCGCCATCAGGCATTCCAGCAGGAACTCCGACAGCGCCTGCGACTTGGCGTAGAGCCGGTCGACACCGATTTCCGCGATCAGATCGACCCCCACCTCCAGCGCGGCCAGCCCCAGTACCGGCGGCGTACCGCATTGCAGACGGTCAATGCCGGGGGCGCCGGTGTAATCATCGGTGAAGGCGAAGGGCGCGGCGTGGCCGAACCAGCCGGTCAGCGGTTGCTGAAGGTCGGCGTGATGCCGCTCGGCCACGAAGGCGAAGGCGGGGGCGCCCGGCCCGCCGCACAGGTACTTGTAACCGCACCCCACGGCGAAATCCGCCGCCACACCGTTCAGATCAACCGGCAGCGCACCGGTGGAGTGCGACAGATCCCACAGCACCAGCGCGCCGGCTTCGTGCGCAGCGCGGGTCAGGGCGACCATGTCGTGCAGGCCGCCGGTCTTGTAGTGGACATGGGTGAGCATCAGCAGCGCGACATCGCTATCGAGCGCCGCCTCCAGCCTGCCCCGTTCGGCCAGCCGCCGTTCGGCCAGACCCTGCGCTTCAAGCCCGGCGATCATGTAGAGATCGGTCGGGAAGTTGCCGGGTTCGGACAGCACCACCTTGCGACCAGGCCGCATCGCCAGGGCGGCGGCGATCAGCTTGAACAGGTTCACGCTGGTCGAATCGCAGGCGATGACTTCGTGGGGGCTCGCGCCGATCAGGGGCGCGATCTTGCCGCCCACACGGCCCGCTGCCTCGAACCAGTGTGCGCTGTTCCAGGAACGGATCAGACCCTCGCCCCATTCCTGCGCGACCACCGCCTGCATCCGTCCGGGCGTGGCCTTGGGCAGCGCGCCGAGCGAGTTGCCGTCGAGGTAGATGACGCCTTCGGGCAGCGTGAAGCTGTCCCGATACCGCGCCAGCGGATCGGCGGCGTCGAACTCTGCGGCGCGCTGTTCGGGAGTCATATCGCGGTCCTGACGCTGAGCAATTCGGGGAAGAAGGCCTGCTTCAACACGCCTTCGAGATATGGCACGCCGGGGGTGCCGCCGGTGCCGCGCTTGAAACCGATGATCCGCTCGACGGTCTTGAGATGACCGAACCGCCAGCGCTGGAAATGGTATTCCAGATCAACCAGCTTCTCCGCCAGTTCATACAGATCCCAATGCGGTTCCGGGTCGCGGTAGATCGCCGCCCATGCCGCCTCGACGCTGATGTTGTGGGCATAGGCATGCGCCGGATCGCGGCTCAGGGCCGCCGCGTCAATCGCGAAACCGCGGCGTGCGAGCAGGCGGATCGCCGCATCATACAGGCTCGCGCGGCGGCATTCGGCGTCCAGCCGTTCGGCCCAGTCGGCGTTGCTTTTGTGAAGCCTGATATGCTTGCCATCACGCCCGCCCAGCATGAATTCCATCATCCGGTACTGCGCCGACTGGAACCCGCTCGACCCGCCCAGATGCGGGCGCACTGCCGCGTAATCGTGCGGGGTCATGGTGCTGAGCACGTCCCAGCTCTGGATCAGTTGCGTTTGCGCGCGCGCCACGCGGGCCAGCATCTTGAAGGCAGGCCGCAGATCATCGGCCTCGATCCGTTCGCGTGCGGCGGTCAGTTCGTGAAGGCACAGCTTCAGCCACAGCTCGCTGGCCTGATGCACAATGATGAACAACAGTTCGTCATGCGCCTGGGACGCCGGATGCTGCGCGGCGAGGATGCGATCGAGATCGAGATAGCTTGCATAGGTGACGTCGGCGTCCATCATCCGACCCTAGCGCGCAGGCCCTGCCAAGGAAACTACCCCCTTGTCCGGCCTTCGATAACCCGGGCCTCCGGGTGATGCGTGTCGATATGCTTCAGGATCATCCGAAGGTTTTTGGTATTCGAGCGAAACACGAGGTCTGCCGCATCGCCCACCAGCGGTATCGCACCGATCGCGGTATCGAACAGGACATTTGCCCCCATCCGCGCCAGCTTCCACTTCGACAGGCCCAGATTGCGCGCCTCCCAGATGATGTACGCGCCCATCGCGGATGTCACGAGATCGCCGATCACCGGGATAAGGCCAACCAAAGCGTCGAGTCCAATGGGCACAGTGGTGCCGGGAATCACGAAGCTGCGTTCCAGCAGGCGTTCCATCGCGATGACGCGGGCCCGCACCGATGCGGCATCTTTGCCGGTCGGGAGGGCAAACGTCATGGGTTCGGGGCGGAGGGGAGAGGGCTTTTCCATACCCCTTATCTGGTGGGGTCGGACAGCGGGAACAAGGGGTGCATCGCCCAGACGTTCGGCAGAAAGTTGCGGACCGTCCCGCGCACCATCGACCAGCGCACCGGCGCGCCGATGGGAATGAAGACCTCGCGTTCGACCAGTGCGGCATGGGCATCGATCAGCAACTGCTCACGCAAGGCAGGATCGCTCTGGGACAGGGATTCGCGCACCAGCGCGTCGGCCTCGGGCGCGCAAAGCCCGGCCCTGATGCTGCAATGAAACTGATTCAGATACCAGCGCGGCGAGGTGTAGCGCGCCAGCGTGTCCCGCAGTTCGAGGTCTGCGGCCTCGCCCTTCCCGGCCCGTCGCACCGCAACGCCGATGGCGCCCCATGCCGACGCCAGTTCGCGCAACAGGATATCCCCGCCGGGCCCTGCGGGCACAGCGACCCGCACCGATGCCTCGCGCTCGGGGCCGGCCCATTCCTGGACCCGGGCCGCCGCGATCCGGCGGCGATCATCGATCGATGCGCCGTTCCAGCGGTCTTGCGGATAGGGTTGTATGCTAAAGCTCTCGGGCGGGACAACCCAGCTGCTTTCCCGCCAGCCGGCCAACCCGAAACTGCGGATGAGCGCTGTCCGGTCGATTGCCATCGACAAGGCCTCGCGCCGCGCAGGGTCCGCAAGGAAGGGCGTTTCGCGGCGCACCGTCAGCCCCAGCAGACCAAGTGCCGGATCGACCTGGATCGTGCCGCGTGACAAGGGACCAACCTCGGCGAGCGGGAAATCGATCAGGGTGCCCCCCAGGACCAGATCGACATCCCCTTGCGAAAATGCCGCCACCGCTGCGCGCGCAGATAACGATCGCACCGCAAGCGGTTGTGCGACGGCTTCCCAGTCTTCGCGCGCGGGCAATCCGCGTCCCTCGGGGGGCAGCGCGGTAAGGCGGGCGACACCGATCGCCTCATCGCGTGACATGGCCATCGGCCCAGCTCCGCTGCCGTTGCGCATCAATCCAAGCTCGGGCTGGGCCAGCAAGCGCAGGAAATCGGGCATGGGCGAGGACAGCCGCACCTCGATCACCCGTCCGGTCATCGCCCGGATATCGCGCACCTTGCCCAAATCAAGCCCGAGCGAGGTGCCACGCAGCGCCCTGAGCGCCGCACGAAGCTGCTGCCGGACGTCCGATGCGGCGATCTCCTCGTCGTCTGGCCAGGTGCTGTCACGCAGGCGGAAGATATAGCTGAGCCCGTCTTCGGTCACGATCCAACGCTCGGCTATGGCCGGAACCACCTGCCCTGCGGGATCGAGCGCCACCAGCCCTTCGGTGGTTGCGGCGCGCGTGGCCTGCGCCGCCGGAGAGAGACGCACGCCAGGCTCAAACGGGTCATCCGGCGCGCCGATCACCACGACTTCAAGCGGGCCACTGCCGCCGGATGGACCGCAAGACCACACCGCCAATGCGGCTATCAGAGGGAACCAGAATCGCATCGGCGGGGTTCTAGCAGGTTGAAGCGCGCTGGTAAGCTTGTCGCGGAGCACCTGATAAAAACGGAAGGGCGGTCGCCGATCAGATCTTGCGCAGCGTGGCATGTCCCGGCGGCGGCGGCGGTGCGCGGTGGGCCCAAGAGAGCTGCGACCCGACCGGCGCCGGATCGTCGGCACCAAGAAGCGGTCGGCGGGCTTTCTGAGAATCAACCTCCACGTCGAATGCCACGCCAAAGCGGTTATCCTGCACCCAAGCCACGGTGCCGTTCACGGCGCCGATGTTGCGCAATTCGACAATGACGCGGTGGCCGCGCTGAACGCGCAAATCGCCTTCGCCCATCATTCCGCCATCGGAGAGGTTGCGAACCCGCGCCCGGTGCACATCTGCGCTCTGCTCGACCCGGATGTGTGCCAGCAGAAACAGGCTGTCGCGCGCGACGCTGCGTGTCTCAACACCCGTCATCTAAAGCTCGCCTCCTCAGCCAAAAATCAATGTTGCGCGATGAATGCCCTGGTTGCGTGGACATCCTTGTATGGCCCGTGGACTGTGCGGTATTCTCGGTTAACAAGAGGTAAAACCCTGCAGTAATTGTCACGCATTTGCGCGCACGTCCCATGTCGGCACAAGATTGCCTCGGGGCATTACCAGCTAATCGTCGCGGGAGATTTTTTCGCGCCTCTCGTGGGCTTCCTGCGCTTCGACCGTCATGGTTGCGACGGGGCGCGCAATCAGGCGCCGCAGACCGATCGGATCGCCGGTCACCTCGCAATAACCGTAATCGCCCGAATCGATCCGTCGCAATGCAGAGTCGATCTTGGAAACCAGCTTACGTTGGCGATCGCGCGTGCGCAGCTCGATGCCCCAGTCAGTCTCGCTCGAGGCGCGGTCTGTCAGGTCGGCTTCTCGGATCGGGCCGTCCTGCAAGGACTGCAACGTCTGCCCTGCGGCAGAATGAATCGATCGCTTCCATTCGAGCAACAGCATCCTGAAATAGGCTTGCTGGCGGTCGTTCATGTATTCCTCGTCCTCGGTCGGAAGATAGTCCGGCGCGAGCAGGCGCTTGGCCTTTTCAAGGATATCGATGTCGTCAGACGCGGTGGTTGGCATCAAGCTGTCTCATCCCGTGAGCCGCTGGGAAGACCATCGCGTCCTGACGCCTTGAATCTTTTCATTGGCTCACTTGGTCCCAGCAAGCTGAAGCAATGGGCGCCCTATAGGGAACGCCCCAAGTGCGCACAAGCGGGTTTGGGAAGGAAAGGGGGAGGAAATGACCAAACGCCACAAAGCGACAAACGCGTTAACTAATTTTTGACCATGAATGCGGCACTCCTTGGTCACGGAAGGTCGCCTGGGGGGCGATCCGGTGACCAGGGGACCACACATGCACATCATCGCAATCACGCCGCAGGCCAAGAATGTTTCACGCGAAACATCCACCGAGGGGGTACTTGGCGCATGGCTGGCGGCAGCCAACCGGGGGCAAGCAGGCGCCTGCTTCGATCTGGGCGTGGCATTTTCCACCGGCAGCAACGGCGCGACCTGCGACATGATCGAAGCGCACAAATGGTTCAACCTTGCCGCTGCCCGCGGGCATGAAGAGGCTGCCTATTGCCGCGCCGATATTTCCGATGAAATGACCGCGCGTGAAATCGCCGAAGCCCAGCGCCGTGCGCGCCAATGGCTGGCCGAGGGGCGCCAGCGCGCAGCCTAATCGCCTTTTCGGAACGGGGTGCGGCTGCCGAGATACAACTGGTCGCTTGCCACCCCAGCGCGCTCTTGTTCGAGGAAATCGGCAACCGCGCTGCGGAAGCCGGGATCGGCGATCCAGTGGGCCGAGAGCGTCTGCACCGGCTCATAACCGCGGGCCAGCTTGTGCCCGCCTTGCGCGCCTGCCTCGACGCAGGGCAAGCCGCGCGCAATCGCGATGTCGATCGCCTGATAATAGCACAGCTCGAAATGCAGGAAGCGCACCTCGCGGGTGCAACCCCAGTAGCGCCCGTAAAGCGCATCCTTCCCGGCGAAGTTGAGGGCGCCTGCGATCGGCTCGTCGCCGTCGTAGGCGAGGATCAGGATGATCCGGTCGCCCAGCCGCTCACCCAGCAGGCTGAAGGCTTCGCGGGTAAGATAAGGCTGACCCCATTTGCGCGCACCGGTGTCCTGATAGAACACCCAGAACGCATCCCAATGCGCCTCGGTAATATCGGAACCAGTCAAATGCCGGATCGTCAGGCCTTCCACTGCGGCAGCGCGTTCTTTCCGCAGATCCTTGCGCTTTCGCGACGACAGCGCGCCGAGGAAATCCTCGAAGGTATCATAGCCGCGATTGAACCAGTGGAACTGGATATCGGCGCGCGGCAACCAGCCTGCCGCTTCGAACATTGGCAATTGCGCAGCATCGATGAAGGTCGCATGCGCCGAAGACATTTTTTTCTGAAGGCACACGGCCTCCGCGCCTTTCAGCAGGTGCACAGCCAGCCCCGGATCGGACAACAGCAGCCGCGGGCCAGTGGCGGGGGTGAAGGGCGCCGCGATCTGGAGCTTGGGATAGTAACGCCCGCCCGCGCGGTGCCACGCATCGGCCCAGGCGTGATCGAACACATATTCACCTTGGCTGTGCCCCTTGGCGTAAGATGGCATGGCCGCGAGCAGCTTGCCTCCATCATCCGTGATGACGATCGGCGCTGGCTCCCAGCCTGTGCCGGGGCCGACCGAGCCGGAATCCTCCATCGCGGTCAGGAATTCGTGGCTGACGAAGGGGTTGTCGTTTCCGCCCAGCGCATTCCATTCGTCGCGATCAAAGCTGCCGACCGAAGGCGCAATGCGCACCACAAGGGGATTGTCGCTCATGCGAGCCCTGCCCCTTCGGAAATCAACGCATCGGCGTGAGCCAAGGCGCGGGCGCGGGTTTCGAGCGAATTGACCGTCCAGGTCAGCACGGGCAAGCCTTCCGCCCGCAAGCCTGCGACCCAGCGGCTCGGCAGCGCCGCGACATGATAGGCGAGGAAATCGGGCTGCGCGATCCGCAGTGTCAGCCTGCGCCGCCACGGCGTTTGCGTGTCGCCATGGGCATCCTCGCGCATCACCAGCCCGGCGCAGACCTGTGGCGCATGGCGCCGGAACCAGCGGGCCACACGCGGGTCGAAGCTCATCACCGCCACCGGCCCGGTGTAATCGGCCAGGAGAGCCCGGACAGCCGCACAACTGGGCGCGATGCTGTAACGGGCACGCGACTTGATCTCGATCAGCACCGGCACGCGGCCAGCAATCCGTTCGAGCAGGGTCGCCAATCGGAACGGACGGTGTCCTGTGCCCTGAAGAAACAGCTGTTCAAGCTCCGCCGCGCTGCGTGTGGCGGTGACTCCGGCGGTTCCGGTCAGCCGGTCAAGCTCCCAATCGTGAAACACGATGGGGTGATTGTCGGCGCTGAGCTGGATGTCGCACTCGATTCCCATGCCTGCCGCAATGGCGGCTTCGGCCGCAGCCAGAGAGTTTTCCGGTGTCTCCGGCCCATGCAGTCCGCGGTGGGCATATTCCCACCGTGTCAGCCAGTCCGGAACGCGCCGTTCATTCATGCCTTGAGGGCGATGACCGCATCGACTTCCACCGCCGCGCCGCGTGGCAGGGCGGGAACACCGACAGCGGCGCGGGCGTGTTTACCGGCATCGCCGAACACCTGCTCCATCAGATCCGACGCGCCATTGGCAACTTCAGGTTGATCGGTGAAATCGGCGGTGCAATTGATGAAGGCGCCGAGCTTGACAATGCGCTCGACCCGTTCGAGCAAACCTGCCGCTTCAAGCTGCGCGATAATCATCAGCGCGCAGGCGCGGGCGGCGGCCTGACCACCTTCGACCGACACATCATCGCCCAGCCGGCCCTTGACCACCTGCCCATCGACGAACGGCAACTGGCCCGAAACATGGGCAAAACCGCCCTGCACCACCACTGGCACGTAGCTGGCAACGGGCGCGGCGGCCTTGGGCAGGGTGATGCCGAGGTCGGCGAGTTTGGCAGCGATGGTCATTGTCATTTCTCCAGTCGTTCGAGCAGCCACGGCAGGGCTTCGTCCCAGGTATCGATCCGGGCTTCGGCGTGGCCTGCCTTGTGGGCGCAATCAATGGCGTGGGCGATCATCGGTTCGCCGCACAGGTGCAGCCGCGTGACGTGGGGCGAGATGTCCGCCACCGAAGCATGGTGCTGGGCCAGATCGTCGATGAAAAAGGCGCGGGTCGGCGCATATTCATCCATGATGGCCTTCAACGCCGGGCCCTTTGGCCCTTGGTTGGTGAAGACCCGGGCATTGATGCCGACCTTGGCCAATTGCGCAGCCCGCGCGTCGCGGTGGGCATCGACCAGGTTGGTCAGGATCACCACATCGGCCTTCTCCGCAAGGGTGTTGATCCCCTCGACTGCGCCCGCGATCGGCATTTGCGAATCCATTTCGGTGTCGAAGAACTTGCCCAGCATCCGCCAGATATCGGGCGGCGCCAGCAGTTCGCCGCTTTCCTGCCAGCGCAAGGCTTCGGCGAAATTATGGCCTTCGAGGTTGAAGGCGACGCCCTGTGAGACTTCCAGCCAGTCCTTGAACGGAGCGACCATGTGCAACAGCACTTCGTCGCAATCGGAGATAATGAGCGGTCGGGTCATGCTTGCAAAGCGTCCTTGGCGGCAACCAGTTCCTCGGGCGTGACAGCCAGTGCCTCGGCCGCGCGGATCAGGTCGGGTTCGTGATTGGAAAGGAATTCGAGCGCGGAGGCGAGGATCATCGGATCGCCAAGCCCTTCCCGCAGAGAATCGGGATCGAGGCCCGTCAATTCAAGATAGCGCGCGGCACGATCCTCGCCTTCCAGCACCCAGCCCAGCGCCGCCAGCGCGAGCACTTGCGGGTTCACAGGCTCTGATGCGGGACGATGCGGGATTGTTCTGTCCTTTGTGCGGGGTTAGTCATACAGCGAGCGAATGCGGGGCGAGCAGTGACAAAGCGGATCATGGTTGTCGAGGACAATGACCTCAACAGGAAATTGTTCTGTGACGTATTGCGGGCCAATGGGTTTGACGTGGATCCGGTGGCCGAGGGTAACAAGGTGCTGGAAACCGCGCGCGCCACATCCCCCGATCTCATCATCATGGACATACAATTGGGCGGCGTTTCGGGTGTCGACCTGATCGAAGCTGCCAAGCGCGACCGCGCGCTGTGCGGCATCCCGGTGCTGGCCGTAACGGCCTTTGCAGCGAAGGGCGACGAGGAACGCATTCGTGCCGCAGGGGCCGAAGGCTACCTGTCGAAACCGGTGTCGATCGGCCCGTTCATGAGCGCGGTGAACGCACTGGTGTGACGGGCTTTGCGCCTCAGGCGTAAGCGATCCCGTATTCTATTATGAAGGTGATCGCGGTGAGGGTCAGGCCTGCCATGAAGCTCTTGTACGCATAGGCCAGGTATTTGTATTTCTTGCGCTGGAGCACCTGCCCGTTCTGGTAGACATCGTGCAGCATGGCGCGAAAAACGGTTTCGTCCGCGCGCAGGTCTTCAAGGACGCTTGCGGTCCAGACATCTTCATCCATGTGCGTAAAGGTGCCGAAAAACAGCAGGTTCGGGCGCGTGCCGCTGCGGATGGCGGCTTCCGGTGTGCTGATCGAAGGCAGCACCGCGAAGACGGCAAACATGGCCGAGACAAACGCAAACAACGCCAGCACCCCCAGCGACCACGGCACGGCGCCGCCCCGCGCCTGCCCCACCGCGATCGTGAAAACGAGAAAGGTCGCCCCCATCAGGATCGAAGCCTTGGCATCGGCCATCTGGCTCAGCATCATATTGATCTGCTGCGTGGTGCGGACCAGGTGCACCGCATTGTTCGAAAACCCAGCCGGCAAGGGCTCGGGCGCTGTTCCGACCTGTTCAGGCTGCGTTGAATGGTCGGCCATCATATCCCCCTGGACAAGCCGCCAGCGCCTGTTGTGGCACGGCGAAACTTGACAACCTGCATCATCGGCCGCTTTGCAGCCGTATTACCTTGGCATACGCCGCCCGACAACCGACGCAACGAAAGCATAGCCGCCCATGACCCCCGCCGAAGTCGATGACCGTATCCGCGCTCTGGTCGAACCCTTCAACAAAAAGGGTGTCGCTATCCAAGACTCGACCACCTTTGCAGGCGATCTGGAGTTCGACAGCCTGACCGTGATGGATTTCGTCGCCGAGATCGAAGACGCGTTCGACGTGATCATCTCGATGAACCAGCAGGCCGAGATCGAAAACTGGGGTCAGCTCGTGGCGGCAGTCCACAAGATGCAGGATAGCTGATAATGGCGACCGCTATGAAAGACGCCCTTGCCCCCGCCGAGCCGGTAGACCTGCTCGCCAAGTTCGATCCGATCATCCAGACACGCGAGACACTGCTCGCCGCTGGCGTGGAGGATCCGTTCAATCTGGTGATGGAAGAGGTGCTGTCGCCGACACAGGCGATCTGCAATGGGCGCGATACGATCCTGCTTGGCACCTACAACTACATGGGCATGACCTTTGATCCGGACGTGATCGAAGCGGGCAAACGCGCCATGGAGGAATTCGGCGCCGGCACCACCGGCAGCCGGGTGCTCAACGGCACCTTCCGCGATCACCGCGATGTAGAAACCGCGTTGCGCGAATTCTACGGCATGGATCATGCGATGGTCTTTTCGACCGGGTATCAGGCCAACCTCGGGATCATTTCGACGCTGGCGGGCAAGGGGGATTACATCATCCTCGACATCGATAGCCACGCTTCGATCTGGGATGGCTGCGCGATGGGCAATGCCGAAGTCGTGCCGTTCAAGCACAACGACGTCGAAGCCCTGGAAAAGCGGTTGAAGCGTGTGCCTGAAGGCGCAGGCAAGCTCGTCGTGCTGGAAGGTGTCTATTCGATGATGGGCGATGTCGCACCTCTCAAGGACATGGTGCGCGTCTGCAAGGAAAACGGCGCGACGGTGCTGGTCGATGAAGCACATTCGATGGGCTTCATCGGAGAGCATGGCCGCGGCGTTGCCGAGGAACAGGGAGTGCTCGATGATGTCGACTTCATCATCGGCACCTTCTCGAAAAGCGTCGGCACGGTTGGCGGCTTTTGCGTGTCGAACCACCCGAAGTTCGAAGTGCTGCGGCTGGTGTGCCGCCCTTACGTCTTCACCGCCGCGCTTCCGCCGGCCGTCATGGCAAGCAGCGCCACATCGATCCGCAAGCTTATGCACGGCGGCAACAAGCGCGCGCATCTGTGGGAGAACAGCCGCACGCTGCACGGCGGGCTCAAGGCTCTGGGCTTCAAGCTCGGCACCGATACGCCGCAAAGCGCGATCATCGCGGTCATCATGCCCGATCTGGAAAAGGGCGCGATGATGTGGGAGGCGCTGTTGAAGGAAGGCCTTTACGTGAACCTCGCCCGGCCCCCCGCGACACCTGCCGGCATGACCCTGCTGCGCTGTTCACTGTGTGCAGAGCACACCGCCGATCAGGTGCAGACCATCCTCGGGATGTTCGAACGCGCTGGACGGGCGATCGGCATTATCTGAGGGTAGACAATTTAACCCATCTGGTTATTTTTGTTGACATCGTGACGCTCCGGGGTTAACAAGGGGCATAGTCGAAAAATTGCGATTCGCCTGAAGGCGGCCTTCCCCGTGGGGATCGCCGCCTTTTTGCTGTCCGCAATCGGAGTATTGCCGATGGCGAAGCGTGACCCCGCGCAGATTGATACCACGCCTGCCAGCCGCGCTGGCACCGGAACTGGCACTGGCACGGACCGCCACTGGCGGACCCGCTTTCTGGACCATCTTGCCGAAACGTCTAACGTGACCCGCGCGGCGGCCCAGGCCGGGATCGAGATCAGCCGGGTTTACCGCCTGCGACGCGCCCAGCCCGATTTCGCACGCCAGTGGCAGGCCGCGCTCGCCGAGGGCTACGCCCATCTCGAAATGGAAGTGCTGCGTCGCCTTCGTGAAGGCGATTTCAAAACTGATGACGGCGAAAAGTTCGACTTTGCCAACGCCATCCGTCTGCTTGCCGCGCATCGGGACAGTGCCGCCGCCAGCCAACCGCATGAACGCAACGTCAGCCCGGCTGAAGTGCGCGCGTCGATCGACCGCAAGATCGACGAAATCCGGCGGCGGATGAGCAAGGCCAAAGCCGATGAGACCGCGACATGATGTTGAAACCGTTCGACTGGCTCACCCAAGACAACAAAGCTGCGGCCAAAGCACAGCGCAAGCTGTCGACCATATTGACCCGTGGCGAGCGAAACCGGTTCGACTATGTCTGGGAATATTTTGCCCGCCCCAGCCAGTTGCCCCCCGAAGGCGACTGGCGGATCTGGATGATCATGGCCGGTCGCGGGTTTGGCAAGACCCGCGCGGGCGCTGAATGGGTCAAGATGATCGCCGATCGCAACCCCGGCGCGCGCATCGCGCTGATCTCGTCCTCGCTGGCCGAAGCACGCGCGGTCATGGTGGAAGGCGAAAGCGGTCTGCTGGCCATCTACACGGCTGCCGACCGACCACGTTTCGAACCCTCGCGTCGCCGCATCCGGTTCAGCAACGGCGCGCAGGCCGAACTGTTTTCGGCTGCCGAGCCCGAGAGCCTGCGCGGGCCGCAGCACAGCCACGCCTGGTGCGACGAAATCGGCAAATGGCCACTGTCGCACGGACGCGCCACGCGTTGCTGGGACAATCTGCTGCTCGGGCTGAGACTGGGCGGCGATCCGCGCATCCTCGTCACCACGACGCCGCGCGCGGTGCCACTGGTGCAACGGTTGATGAAACAGCACCAGAACGCCGATGATATCGTGATTACACGCGGCGCCACCACCGAGAACGAAGGCAATCTGCCCGAACGCTTCCTGCATGCGATCAGCAGCGAGTTTGCCGGGACACAGCTTGAACGCCAGGAAATCGGCGGCGAGCTGATCGAGGATATCGAAGGCGCGCTGTGGACCCGTTCGATGCTGGAGGTCGCACGCGAAACCAGCCCGGCGCCGGCGCTGATGCGGGTGGTGGTCGCAGTCGATCCGCCGGCCAGCGCTACGGGGGACGAATGCGGGATCATTGTTGCAGGGCTTGGCGATGACGGGATCGCCCGCGTGCTGGCCGACTGTTCGATAAGCGACGCGGCGCCAGCGCAATGGGCGCAGCGTGTCGCTGATGCGGCACGCGAATGGGATGCAGACCGGGTGGTGGCCGAAGCCAACCAGGGCGGCGCCATGGTTGAAAGCGTGCTCCGCGCTGCCGATCGGGCGCTTCCCGTGAAGCTGGTGCATGCCAGGCGCGGCAAGGTCGCCCGCGCCGAACCGGTCGCCGCGCTCTATTCCGCCGGGCGCGTGCGCCATGCCGGGATGTTCGCGCAGTTGGAGGATCAACTGTGCGGCCTGCTGGCAGGCGGCGCCTATGCCGGCCCGGGGCGCAGCCCGGACCGCGCCGATGCAGCCGTGTGGGCATTGACCGAACTGCTGCTGGGGCGAAGCGCACGGCCGAGCGTGCGGCAAATGTAACCAAAGGAATTGACATGGCTTTGCTCGACACTCTTCTCTCCGCCTTCAAGGGCGGGGAGCGCACCCGCGTGCCGCTGGCTTCCGGCGTGATGCACGGTTGGCTTCCCGGCTTCGATACTGGCACCGGCCCGCGAAGTTATGAATATTCGCGCGGCATTGCCGAAGGTTTCCTGGCCAACCCGATTGCCCAGCGTTCGGTCCGGCTGCTTGCCGAAGGGATCGGTCAGGCACCGCTGCATTGCTCCGACCCGCGTCTCGCCGCGCTGGTGGCAGCGACCAGCGCAGGCCAATCGCTGATCGAAACCCTCGCGGCCCAATTGCTGTTGCACGGCAATGGCTACGTACAGATCCTGAAGGACGCATCCGGCGCCCCGGTCGAACTGTTTGCGCTGCGGCCAGACCGGATCAAGGTGGTGCTCGACGCCAATGGCTGGCCGTGCAGCTATGATTACACCGTTGGCCCGCACACCACGCGGCTGTCGATCGAGGACGAGGGCGGCTGGCCCGGCCTGATTGCCATCCGGGCAATGCATCCGCTCGACGATCACTGCGGCGCGGGCGCGCTGCAGGCGGCCTGGCAATCGGTGCTGATCCACAATGCTGCAACCGCCTGGAACCGCGCGCTGCTGGAGAATGCGGCGCGGCCTTCCGGGGCTCTGGTTTATGATACGGCTGACGGTGCAGCGCTGACCCTTGACCAATTTGACCGGCTGAAGCGCGAACTTGATGCCGCCTTTTCGGGCACGGCCAATGCGGGCCGTCCCATGCTGCTCGATGGCGGGCTCAAGTGGCAAAGCATGGCTCTGACGCCCGCCGATATGGATTTTGCGACGCTCAAAAGCGCAGCGGCGCGCGACATCGCCCTCGCCTTCGGGGTGCCGCCGATGTTGCTCGGGCTTCCGGGCGATAACACTTATGCCAATTATCGCGAGGCCAGCCGCGCATTGTGGCGCCTGACATTGCTGCCGCTCGCGGAAAAGCTGTTCGCCGCCCTGCGTGAAGGTCTCGCGCCGTGGTTTCCAGGGGCGGAGCTGCGGATCGATCTCGACCGTGTCCCGGCTTTATCCGAGGACCGCGAGCGATTGTGGTCGCAGATCTCCGACGCCGACTTCCTGAGCCGCGCCGAAAAGCGCCAGATGCTGGGCCTCCAGGCTGAAGGGAATGCTGCATGAGCCGCGAAGATGTCCTGGCAAGCCTGATGGCCCAAGCCCGCAACGATGGCGCGGCGCTGGTCACCTTGCGCGCGATTGTGGAAGAGGCGAGTGCGTTTGCCACCGACCGCGTTCTTGACCGGCTCAAGCTCGGTGACCCGAGCGCCGAAGAGGATCTCGGCGAACTGCGCGAACTGTTGCGGGCCTGGCGCGATGCCAAGACGAGCGCGTGGAAGGCGCTGATTGGCTGGATCGTTCGCGGGGCCTTGGCGCTGTTGCTGATCGGGATCGCCGTACGGTTTGGCCTGTGGGACCGGCTGTGAACGCGCCCGCTCTGCTGCGCTTTGCAGGCTATGCCGCCCTTTTCGATATCGCCGACGCCGGGCGTGACACGATCCGGCGCGGGGCCTTTGCCAAGACGCTTGCCGCACGTGACCGCCCCTTGCCCCTTTATTGGCAGCACCGGCCCGACCAGCCGATCGGTATAATCGAGCAAGCATCCGAAGACCTTCGCGGACTGCGGGTGCTGGCCCGGATCGACCGGCCTGATAGCCGCGCCGCCGACCTGCTGGCGGCTGGCAGGGTCAATGGCCTCAGCTTCGGCTTTCGCACCCGCGCCGCCAAGCAGACGGCGGCGGGGCGCGAGCTTCTTGAGATTGACCTGTTCGAAGTCAGCCTCGTCACCCATCCGCTGCAACACGGCGCACGCGTGCACCTTGTACGCTGACCCTTTGCCAGCCCCTTTGCTTTCCACCGGCCGCCACTGGGGCGGCCTTTTTTCTGCCCAACCGAAAGGCCTCTCCCCCATGGAAAATTCGCCCACCATCATGACCAATCCCGTCGACCCGCTTGATGCCAGCTTCGATATTGTAGCACGCCAGGATCAGGCCGAAGCCGATATTGCCGGCTTGCGCGGCGATGTCGACGAGGTGAAGGCGCGGCTCGACAAAGTCGCCCGCGCGGCCAGCCGCCCGGTCATGGGCGGCACCGCTGCGGCCAGCGACATGACTGAGGTCAAGAGCTTCGTCGACGGTTACCTGCGCCGCGGCCGCGAAACAGAACTGAAATCGATCAGCGGTATCAACCCTGCCGATGGCGGGTTCGCAGTGCCGCGCCAGATCGATGCCGTCATTGCCGCAGAACTCGTCACCATCAGCCCGATCCGCGCCATCGCACAGGTCGTCCAGACTGGCAGCTCTGGTTATCGCAAGTTGGTTACAACCAGCGGCATCGCTTCGGGCTGGGTCAGCGAAGCAGCCGCCCGGCCCGAAACCGGCACGCCCAAGTTTGCCGAAATCGCCCCGCCGTCTGGCGACCTGTATGCCAACCCTGCCGCCAGCCAAGGCATGCTCGACGATGCCGCCTTCGACCTTGAAACCTGGCTCGCCAGCGAAATCGCGACAGAATTTGCCCGCGCCGAAGGCACCGCCTTTGTCCGCGGCACGGGCGTCAATCAACCCGAAGGCTTTCTGACTGGTGCAAAGGGCACCGCCGACGATGGCGTGCGCGCCTTCGGCACCATGCAGTACATCGGATCGGGCAGCGCCACCGGCCTCGGCAGCACCTTCGACAGCAAGCTGATCGACCTCATCCACGCGCTCAAATCGGGCCATCGGCAGGGGGCGGTCTTCGTGATGAATTCCACCACTCTGGCCAGCGTGCGCAAGCTCAAGACCGCCGATGGCGCCTTCCTGTGGCAGCCCGGGATGGTGGAAGGCCAGCCTGATCGCCTGCTTGGCTACCCGGTGATTGAGGCTGAGGACATGCCCGATGTCGCAGGCGGGGCCTTCCCGATTGCCTTCGGCAACTTCCGCCACGGCTATCTGATCGCCGAACGCAGCGCCACGCAGGTGCTGCGCGATCCCTTTACCAACAAGCCGTTTGTGCATTTCTACGCGACCAAGCGGATTGGCGGAAAGGTGCTCGATTCCAACGCCATCAAGCTGCTCAAGATCGAGGCCTGACCTCAGGCCTCGCACCGGCGGGTCTGCGTGTCCCCTTCGCGTCCCGCCGGCATTCGCGCCCGCATCGCTTCTGGCCATCCCCATGCCTGAACCCTGCGATGCGGGCGCATTTTTTCATGACGATGACAATTTCGGAGACACCGCCATGCAGCGGACAATCGTGCAAGCCCCGGTGCCCGGCGAACCCGCGCTGGCGGAACTCAAACACTGGCTGGGGATCAGCCGACCCAATGAAGACGAAACGCTCAATGGTCTGCTCCAGACCAGCTTGACCATCTGCGAAGCCTTCATCGGCAAGGCACCGCTGGTTCAAACAATCGAAGAGATAGTGCCGCTCACCGGCGACTGGCAAGAGCTTGTCTCACGGCCCGTGCGTGAGATCACAGCGGCGGCGCTGATTGCGGCCGACGGGAGCCGAACCGTGATCGCAACACCTTCGGACGCGCTGGAATGGCGTCTGGCGGCAAGTGGCTGCGTCCGTCTGCGACTCCCGCTCGAAGGGGAAGGCCTGGCCTTGCAACTGGTGGTCGGGATCGCGTCCGGCTGGTCCGCGCTCCCCGCACCGCTGCGCCAAGGGATCATCCGGCTGGCAGCGCATGATTTCCGCGACCGCGAAGGCAAAGCCAGCCCTGTTCCTCCGGCCAGCGTCACGGCCTTGTGGCGGCCCTGGCGCGCGGTGCGGCTCGGATGATCCGGGCCTCTGCCCCTACACGGCGGCTGACGCAGCGCTTACGCGCCCGCGCCGCCCAGTTCGCTGCGGCCCATCTCAGAAAACGCCTCCGTGGCCGGACAGACTGGCATTCGGCTGCGGCGCTGTGGCCCGAGGTGTTTGGAGACTTCCGCGATGGAAAATGACCTGCGCGCCGCGTTGATCACTTGGCTGGACGCCGATCCGGCGTTGGCTGCGATCAATACGATCGAAGAAGAAGCGCCACTCTCCGCCACGCCGCCGTGGCTCGGCATTGCGGCCAGTGCATCGGTGGACTGGGGCACGAAAGACCGGAAGGGCCGCGAAGTCCGCGTCGCTCTGGAACTGGAGAGCTTCACCGATCTGACAGTTGGCGATGCCGGTCTGCTCGGCGCAATCGAGCGCCGCGTGCTCGATCTGCCGCCGTTCCAGCAGGGCTTCGAAGTCGCCTCGATTCGCTTCCTGCGCTCGCGCAGTGAAGCGCGCGCCGACAACCGCCGCGGCGCTTTGCTCGAATACCGCTTCCGTATTCTCGAACCGAATTAGGAGTTAGCCCCATGCCCGCACAATCCGGCGCCGCCTTCCTGCTCAAAATCGCCGACGGGGCCACGCCCCCGGCCTATCAGACCATCGCTGGCCTGCGCACCACGCAGATGTCGATCAATGGCGACACGGTGGTCGTCACGCACAAGCAATCGGGCGGATGGCGCGATCTGCTGTCTGGGGCGGGCACCCGCTCGGTCTCGGTCAGTGCGGCGGGCATCTTCCTTGGTAGCACCGCCGAGAGCACGGTACGCGCCCATGCACTGGCCGGAACGCATGATGATTACGAGCTGTCGTTCGAGGACGGCGAAAAACTGCGGGGCCGGTTTATCGTGCAGCGGCTCGATTATGCCGGAGATTTCAATGGGGAGCGTAGTTATACGCTCCAGCTTGAAAGTTCCGGCCCCGTGGTGCCGGCATGACCGCCGT
Source organism: Sphingomonadales bacterium (assembly GCA_009995225.1). Classification (GTDB taxonomy): domain Bacteria; phylum Pseudomonadota; class Alphaproteobacteria; order Sphingomonadales; family Sphingomonadaceae; genus Erythrobacter. The sequence continues at coordinate 88,940 of JAACPW010000010.1, forward strand.
TGCCAACCCTTTGCGCGGGGAATGTGCGCTTGCCGTCAACGGCCTGAACTATGTTCTGCGGCCCAGTTTTGAAAATCTGGTGCTGGCCGAGGCCGAACTAGGCTCGCTGTTCGCACTGGTTGAGCGTGCTGCGGGCGGTGCACTCACACTCACCGAAATGACCGCATTGCTATGGCACTGCCTGCCCATCGAAACCCGCCCAGAACGCGTTGCAGTCGGGCAAGCGGTGCTGGCGATGGGTATGGTCAGCGCGACGGGTCCCGTACGCGCCGTTTTGGCACAGGTGCTCAAGGGCGAGGCATGACCAAAACCTTCGGGCAGGCCGCCGTCTGCTGGTGCGCGCTCGCCGCACGTCTACTTGGCTGGCGGCCCGCCGAATTCTGGGGCGCCACGCCAGCCGAGCTGGCGATGGCCCTGGCCGCCCCTGATGATGGCCGCGCCCTTTCCCCCCCTGATCGCGAGATGATCGCCCGCATGATGGAGCGCGATGCTGATGACTGACAATTTCGATGAACTGGTGATCGATGTGCGCGCCAGCACGGATGGCTTTGCCGCCGATGTCGAAGCGATGCGCCGCACGCTCGATGGCGGACTGCTCGACGGTTTCAGCCGTGCGGGGAATGTTCTGGAACGCGGGTTGCTGGGAGCCTTGCGACGCGGCAGTCTCGGTTTCGATGATCTCAAGCGGGTCGCTTTCAGCGCGCTGTCCGAAATCGCGGGCTATGCGGTGCAATCAGGGATCGGCAGCCTTTTTGGCGGGGCAGGAAGCGGCAATGGCGGTCTCGGAAGCCTGATCGGCAACTCGCTCAGCGCACTGCTTGGCTTGCCGGGCCGGGCCACCGGCGGGCCGGTCGCGCCGGGGCGCGCCTATCTGGTCGGTGAACGCGGCCCGGAGGTGTTCGTGCCGACCGCCGCCGGAAGGGTCGAGACCGGAATGGCTCCGCCGGGGCGCGATGTGCGCGTGGCGATCCAGGTCGCTGTACCGCGCGGACAGGCTGCGCCCACCGCAATGCAGCGTTCGTCGCGCCAGATCGCCAGCGCCGTTCGCCGCGCCTTGCAACAATCCTGAGCGGAAGGAACACCCGATGGCATTCTGGCTCGCCCGCGAACGCCGCGCGCAGGAAAGCACCTTCATGCAGCGCTTCGACCCGCGCTTCTGGGCCATCAATTTCCCCCGCCCCGCCATGGCTGCGGTGGTGACGACTGGCCCGGACAGTTTGCGGGTCGATGTCGAGCTGCACCTTGCGGGCGAATTGGTGGGCCTGATCTGGGAAAGCGCCGACACGCTCGATCACCCTCTGCTCGCCTACCAGACCGACCGCGATTACGCCCACACGTCGCTGCGGTTCCGCTGGCAATCCGATGGCGTGGTCGCCCTCGATCAACCCAATGGGCCGACCCTGACCATCGAAGGGCGGGACGCCGCGGGCACGCCGCGCACCTGGTATGTCCGGCTCTGGAACTATGCGCAGGGCACGCCCACCGATGCGCGCATCATACTGCCCTTTTCGGCGCTGGAGAGCGGCTACGGCCTGCCCGGAGAGCCGATCCATCCGGGCGACATCGACCGTATGTTCATTTCGCTGGTTGCGCCCGGACACATCCCCGGCAGCACCACGCCCCTGCCTGCGCGGTTCAACGGTTCCGTCCTCATGTCCGAGATTGTCGCTGATGGCGCACGGGCGATGCTGGAATTGGGCGATGTACTGGTCCCCCCGCATGGCGAACGCATGGCGACCGCCTATGACGATGCCTATAACCAGACCCCTGCGCGGCTGCTGCGCGCCATCACCGGGCTCGGTTACCGAGAGGATATTGTCCACTATGTCGGCATGAGCCATTTCATGCGGCTCGCAAGGCAGCCCGACGGCAGCCTCAAGGCCGCCCCCGGTGGCGCGCTGTGCGATCCGGCAGAGGTTTGGCACCGCAGCCTCTTCGGTCTGGCGCAGGCAGCGGGGTTCGAAGTGATCGCCTCGCTTTCCTATGAACTGTTCGACGCTTACTGCCCTGAAAGCTGGAAACAGCGCACGGCCGGCGGGGCGCCCGCGCTGACGGGGTGGGTTCCCCCGTCGACCCTGCTGTCTCCTGCCAACAGCGAGGCGATGGGCTGGCTGGCCGATATTGCCCGGTCCTTTGTCGCGCTGCTAAAAAACGCCGACCTCCCCGTCCGTTTCCAGATCGGCGAGCCGTGGTGGTGGGTGACGCCTTCACGCGAGATTTGCCTGTATGATGATGCGGCAAGCGCTGCGTTCGGCGGAGACCCGCCCGTCATCGCCAATATCGCCGCGCCGCTGGGTGAAGCGGAAACGGCGCTGCTCGATGCGGCAGGCGCTCTCCTCGCGCAGTCGACCGGCGCGCTCACTGCGGCGGTCCGCGCAGCGGCACAAGGCACAGCCGAAGTGCTGCTGCTCGCCTTCACGCCGACGGTCCTCGATCCCGCGACGCCCGAACAGTATCGCGCCAATCTGCCCGCAGGCTGGGCCGCACCGGCTTTCGACCGGCTCCAGTTGGAAGATTACGACTGGCTCACCGCCGGCGCGGATGCCGCCCGGCGTGCCGCCTATGCTCTGGTCAATGACCGGCTTGGCTACGCTCTGGCTGATCAGGACTATCTGGCGGGCTTCGTGCTCGATCCTGCCGATGCCGAGCTGTTCTGGGCGCGCATCGACGGCGGGCTGGACGAAGCGGCCACACGCGGCATCGCGCGCCGGTATGTCTGGGCGCTGCCACAGGTCAACCGCGACGGCTACACCCGCCTCGCCCCTCCGCCGGAGCAAGCCATGAACCCTTTCGACGACGTGCCCTACCCCTTTGCTTTGGGGCGCAGCGCCTCGGTCGCACCAGAGTTTTCGACCTCGATCGCTGTCACAGCGTCGGGGCATGAGCGGCGCAATTCGCTGTGGTCAGACGCGCGCCTCCATTTCGATGTCGGGCCGGGCATCCGTTCCGAAAGCGAATTGTCTGAATTGATCGCCTTCTTCCGCGCTCGCCGCGGGCCGGCGCGCGGCTTCCGGATTATGGACCCCTTCGACAACAGCTCGAACGCAATGACCAGTGCACCGACCATGCTTGATCAGGTGATCGGCGTCGGTGACGGCGTGCGCGCCGATTTCCAGCTGGTGAAGTCCTATGGCGGCACCGAACCGCAGGTACGCCCGATAACCCGCCCCCGCGCCGATACGCTGTTGGTCAGCATCGGCGGAACGGCAAGCACCGCCTGGGCGCTAGGCGAAAAGGGTGTGCTGCGGTTCCTTGCCGCCCCGCCCGAAGGGGCCGAGGTTCGCGCAGGTTTCCGCTTCGACGTGCCGGTGCGCTTTGCCGAAGACCGCCTCGATGTTGCAGCCGTCAATTTCGCAGCTGGGGAAGCCCCCTCCGTGCCGCTGATCGAGATCCGGGAGACAACCTGATGCGGGTATTCTTCGACCGCGAGCTGGATACTGTCGCGACGTTCTGGCGGATCTACCGCCGCGACGGGGCGGCGCTCGCCTTCACCAGCCATGACCGCGACCTCAGCTTCGGCGGCATTCGGCACCTGGCCGCTCCTGGCATGATCCCGGCCGCGATCCGTCTGACATCCGAGCTCAGCAACGACAGCGCAGAGGTCCAAGGTGCACTCCACCATGATTCCATCCGCGAGGCGGATCTCGCAGCCGGGCTATACGATGAAGCTGCTATCGACATCGGCGCAGTCGACTGGGCGAGCCTCGATCACCACACACTTTACACCGGCCAGATCGGACGGATCGAGGATGACAGTACCCAGTTCGCCGCCGAATTGCGTTCAACCAAAAGCCTGCTCGAACAAGACATGGTACCGCGCACCAGCCCAACGTGTCGGGCCGAATTTTGCGGACGCGGGTGCGGTCTTTCCGCGGCACGTTTCACCGCCGTTCACACGCTTGCCGCGATCGATCTTGAGGGCAACCGAACCCGGTTCACCGGCCTTGATGGGGAGTCCTACCTTGATGGGCGACTGCGCCTCATGGCCGGGCCACAGACGGGCGTTGCCTTCGGAATCGTCGACGCCCAAGGCGACTGGCTTGTGCTTGATCGGCCGCTGGTCACCGGCACAGCAATCGGCACCCGGGCTGAACTTCGCGCGGGCTGCGACCATACCATCGCGACTTGCTCCAGCCGGTTCGGCAATGCCATCAATTTCCGGGGCGAGCCGTTCCTTCCGGGCAATGATCTGCTTGCGCGTTACGGCCAGTCATGACGGCAACGGGTGAAACGCTCGCCGAGGCTGCGCGGGCGCTGATTGGTTGCCCATTCCGGCTTCACGGGCGCGATCCTGCCACAGGCCTCGATTGCGTGGGCCTCGTGTCGGCCGTGCTCCAGGCAAACGGCGCACGACCTGCCCCGCCCAGCGGCTATGCCTTGCGGAATCTCGACATCGCTCAGTGGCTTCCATCAGCGCGGGAATCCGGCTTGGTGCTGTCGATCGGACCGATCCGTGCCGGCGACGTGCTGCTGATCGCACTCGGACATTACCAGCACCACCTCGCGATTGCCGCCGATCCGCTTTGTGTCGTCCACGCTCATGCTGGCCTCCGGCGGGTCGTGCTTCAGCCGCGCGATCCCGCATGGCAGATCGATGTCAAGTGGCGGCACGAGACACAGACAGAAGGTTGATCCCATGGCGACTCTTGTTCTCACGGCGCTCGGTTCAGCGATCGGCGGACCGATCGGCGGTGCGATTGGCGGGTTAATCGGCCAGCAAATCGATACGCGCATATTCACACCGGGCGGACGGGAAGGCCCGCGGCTGCGTGAATTGGCGATCAGCACCTCAAGCTATGGCCAGCCGATCCCACGCCAGTTCGGGCGGATGCGGGTACCAGGCACGGTTATCTGGTCGACCGATCTTGTTGAAAGCAAGCGTAAGGAAAAAGGACGAAAGGGGCAGCCCTCAACCACGGTCTTTTCCTATTCCGCCTCATTCGCAGTGGCGGTGTCAAGCACGCCGATCGCCCGGGTCGGTCGGATTTGGGCCGATGGCAACCTCTTGCGCGGGGCACAGGACGATCTCAAGGTCGGCGGCGCTCTGCGTGTGTATCGCGGGTTCGGGGATGAGCCCGTCGACCCGCTAATCGGCGCAGCCAAAGGCAACAACGCGCCCGCTTTTCGCGACTGTGCCTATGTCGTGTTCGAGGATCTCGAACTGGGCGATTACGGCAATCGCATTCCGGCGCTCAGCTTTGAGATCTTTGCGGACGCAGGAGATGAGAGCGTATCGCTCGCGCAAATCGTGCCCGATGCGTTCCCGGTGGCGAACGCGACGCCGCTTGACCATGCTCGCGGCTTTGCGGATGAGGGCGGCCCGCTGGCGTCGACGCTTGCCGCGATTGAGCAGGTGATCCCGCTTGTCTGCATGTCGGGAAGAGACGGCCTCTCCATCGCCACCCGAGACAAAGCCGGCGAGTCCACCCTGACTCTTCCGAACGCGCTTGCACTGGAGGATCGCGCGCAGGATGATTCGCGAAACAGGCAACGGGCAGGGCTGCCCGCGCGTTCGCCTGCCGCGCTTCGTTATTATGACGAGGACCGCGATTATCAGACAGGGGTGCAGCGGGCTGCCGGGGCGCGGCAGGCCGGTCGCGAATTGATGGTTGACCTACCCGCCACCATGACCGCCAGCGGTGCGCGGCAACTTGCCAATGACAGCGCCAACCGGGCGCGCTGGCAACACGAAACCGTTACCTGGCGGATAGGGGAACTCGACCCACGTCTTACACCGGGCAGCATCGTGCGACTTCCCGGTGCCCCGGGCAACTGGTTGCTGCGCAGCTGGGAGTGGCTGGATCGCGGCATCGTGCTTGAACTGGAACGTCTGCCACCTGCTGGCAGCACGCCGCGTCAGAGTGATCCGGGCAAAAACAATGCCCCGGTTGATCTTGTGATCCCGCCGACGCGGCTAGCGTTAACTGAATTGCCGCCCGACGAGAGCGCCAATCTCGTCAATCCTCTGATTTTTGCAGCTGCGACGGCAACGAACAGTGGCTGGCGTGGCGCTGCGCTCTTCGCGGTTCAGGGCACCGCGCTTGTTGATCTCGGTTCGACCGGAACCCAGCGCGCCGTGATGGGAACGCTCGGCGCGCCCTTGGCCCCAGCTTCTGGCCTACTGTTTGAGCCAGCGGCGACGGCAATGATCGATGTGTTTGCGCAGGATCTTGGTTTCAGTGACACCGATATTTCCGGCATCGCCAACGGATCAAACCGCGTGTTGATCGGGGGCGAGCTTTTGCAGTTTCTGCATGCCGAGCCTCTGGGAAGCGGACGCTGGCGGCTTACCGGGCTGTTGCGAGCACGCGGCGGGACAGAACCCGAAGCTGCCCGTGGCCACCCTGCTCAAACCCCAGTGATCCTTATCGACGACCGCCTGATTGCGCTGGACGCTCAGCTCATTTCGCCGGTTGCAAGCTCCCGCATTGCCGGGATCGGAACTGGCGATGCAGAAACCGTTATCGCATCGCTTGCCAACCCCGGTCTTTCACGGCGCCCGCCTTGCCCGGTTCACGCGCGGCAACGGTTGGAGGCCGATCAGGCAGTTCGTTATTGTTGGACCCGGCGCGGACGAGGCCAGTGGCGATGGAGCGATAGCGTTGAGGTCCCGCTTGTCGAAGAGCGCGAAGCCTATCTTGTGGGTTATGGGCCGACAGAAGCGCCCGTGGTCGCTTGGCAGCGCGAGAGTGCGTGGTTGAGCCTTAGCCTGTCGGAACGCCGGGAACTTGTCGACTCCCATGGCCCAGCCGCACTCTGGGTCAGGCAGATCGGTACCTTTGATCATTCCGCTCCCTTGTTGCTTGCCGAATTGTCATGATCGTCTGGAGTATCTCATGCCCAATCCCATCGTTTTTCCAAGTTCAACTCCTGGCCTTGGCCTGCCACTGCTCATAGCCGGTCAGGCGCAAAAGGAGTTTTTCCTAAATCAGGCCCTGTGCGTCCTAGATGCGTTACATTCTCACACTGTCATGGCCTCACAGTCCGTCCCACCGGACACCGCACAGGAAGGCGACTGCTTTCGCGTCACGGACCCGGCGCAAGCGGCTTGGGCCAGCCACGAAAATGCTCTCGCTCTGCTAGTCGGCGGAACCTGGCATTTCATCGCCCCGTGCGAAGGAATGCAAGTGTTCGATACCTCCGCAGGCCACACGCTTATCTTTAGAGGCGTGTGGGAGAGCGCCGCGGTTCCTGTAAATCCATCCGGTGGTACAATAATCGACGCTGAAGCGAGATCTGCAATTGCAGCACTGTCGATGTCGCTACAGGCTATGGGCTGGCTGGCTCCCTCTGCCCCCTAGGCAGCCAAACCGGCAGATTAACGCCGATTTTTCGATTGCATTTTTTTCCACAAGCATGCCAACGCGACATTCTTGCAACACCTAGCGCCTATTGATTGCTTGCTTGACGTAAGGCGAAAAGATAGAGAGCGGCAGTGCCTCAAGTCCAATTCAAAGGGGAATTTTAGAATGCGCAAACTCGTCATTGGGATGGCGATGGCTTCGACCGCGCTGACCACACCCGCCATGGCCCGTGAAGGCCAGTGGTATATCCAGGGTGATGGCGGTGTGATGATCGTCGAAGACCAGAGCCTCGATGTCAACGGCACCGCTAGCGATGCGGTCGCCAACTACGACACAGGTTACGATTTCGGCGGCATGGTCGGTTACGATTTCGGGGCTTTCCGTCTCGAAGCCGAAGCCAGCTATCGGGCCGCGGATCTCTCGGACGTGCAGGCCGGTACTGAGGGCCTTGTGCTCAACCCGGATGTCGGCGGATTTAACACCTTTACCGGAAATCGTGACGCCATTGGCGAAGTGAACGCACTCAGCTTCATGGTGAATGGCCTGTTTGATTTCGGGTCCGATGATGGCCTTCAAGCCTTCGCCGGTGGCGGCGTCGGTGTTGCTCGCGTCGACATGGAAGGCATCGTCAACGCAAACGGCCCCGGGATCTGGGATGATTCGGACACCGGCTTTGCTTGGCAGTTGCTGGCAGGCGTTCGCGCACCGATCAGCGACTCTTGGGACGTCGGTTTGAAGTATCGCTACTTCAACGTTCCCGATGTCAGCCTGGTCGATCCGCTTGGACGCACGCTTGACACCAAGATGAGCAGCCATTCGGTGCTTGGCTCTATCACCTACAACTTCGGTGGCGCCGAACCGGCTCCGCCGCCTCCTCCGCCCCCGCCGCCGCCGCCGCCGCCTCCGCCGCCTCCTCCGCCCCCGCCGCCGCCGCCGCCTCAGGCAGCATGCAACACGGGTCCCTATGTCGTATTCTTCGATTTCGACCAGTCGGATATTACGCCGCAGGCCGCGAGCATCCTCAACAGTGCTGTTACGGCCTACGCAAATTGCGGTTCGGCAAGCGTCATGCTGGCGGGTCACACTGACCGCGCAGGCAGCACAGCCTACAACGTGGGTCTGGCTGAACGTCGCAACGCGTCGGTCAATTCGTACCTGACCGGTCGTGGCGTCCCCGGTACTCGGATCACCACCGAAGCCTTCGGCGAATCGCAGCCGCGCGTTCCGACTGCCGACGGTGTGCGTGAAGCGCAGAACCGCCGCGTCGAAGTAACCTACGGTCCGGGTTCGGGCATGTAAGCCACGGTTCCACGGAACAATATAAAAGGGGCTGGAGCGATCCGGCCCCTTTTTTGTTGCCCGTTGCTCCCGAATGCGATCGCAAGCGTTACGATCTGACAACCGTGAATACAGCCTTCCTCGTTCGCAAGCGCAGGGCGTCATGCCCCGGTGATCGCTATGACGACCTCAGTCCTGGGAGTTCTGGCAGGCGATCAAACGCAAAGCGGGCACGATGGGGAAGCCACGCTTACCAACTTCCCCATTCCCCACTATCGCTCCATAAGGGCGTGGATCGATTTGATGCGCCGCCGCGAATTACTCGCCTGCTGCTGCGCGCGCTCTCTCTGCAATCGTTGCCTCCGCGTCCGGGAGGGTGCGGTAAGCGTAAACGAGCAATATCAGAGAAATCGGCGCGACCCCGATCAAGGAAAGCATGCCGATCCGCATGCTTCCGCTCAACTCAGAGATCTGACCCACCATGTAGGGACCAAGCCCAAGACCTACCAAGGTGGTCGCCAGGAAGAACGAGGCCGTCGCAGTCCCACGCATCCGCGGTAAAACCAGGTCCTGCGTGGTCGCGGCCGCGGCTCCCAATGCGGTTGCTGCAAACATGCCAGCCAGAAAATTCATCACGTAGAACAACGCCGCGTTTTCGGTGGTGAAGCCGATCCAGATCGGGATGACGGGCGCAACGATCCCGAACATAATCACGAGTATGCGCCCCGAAGGATTGCGCGCGCGAAGCCAGTCCGAAAGACGCCCGCCCAAGATCACGCCAAGAAAGCCAGACGTTGCGCCACTTCCCCCAAGGATGAACGCAAGCTCGTCCTTGGGCAATTTCAGCACCGTCTCAGCATAAGGTGCGGACCAGAACGCCAGTGCATACGCGCCAAGCGAAACCAGACCATATCCCAGCGCCGTGCAGATGAACGCAGGCGTGCCCCAGATCAAGCTGAAGGTCGCTGGATCGTGACGCCGCAACGTCGAAGCCCATGAGAACACTGCGTAATATCCGAAGGCAATGGCAGACCATTGCGGAATATTACCAGTCAGTTCGATCATGATGATGGCGATGCCCGTCATCGCCGCGGCCATGATCGCATTGACCAGAGCAGCCTTCGGTCCGCGGCGCATGGCATGGAATAAAGTGAAGGGCGGCAGCAGCATCGATAGGTCGACGAAGAAATCAACCAGCGGATGACGTGTGTCCTTTGTTTCGGCAGCAGGGCGTGCCGGTTCCCGCAACGAGGCCACCCACAGGGCAAGCAACACACCAGGTATCCCGACCGCCAGAAAAGCTGCCTGCCAACCGACCAGCCCTGCCATGCCACCGCCTGGGTAGGCCGCGTCCCAAACTTTTGAGATCTTGGCTCCAATCAAAAGCGACACGCCCCCGCCAAGATACAATCCTGACGAATAAATCGCCAAAGCTGTGGCGCGCTTTCGTGCCGGGAAATAATCGGAAATCAGTGAATATGCGGTCGGACTGGCGGTTGCCTCACCAACCCCAACGCCCATCCGCGCGAGCGACAGGGTGAAGTAATTGCGGGCGAAACCCGACAGGGCTGTCATTGTCGACCATAGCAGAAGGCCGATAGTCAGCAAACGCACCCGGTGCCAGCGGTCCGCCAAGCGCCCGAGGGGAACACCGAACAAGGCATAAAATACTGCAAATGCCGCACCGCCGAGGAAGCCGAGTTGGCCATCGGTCAAATCAAGATCACGCTTGATATCAACCGCCAGGATCGAAAGAATCTGACGGTCAATGAAATTGAGAATGTAAACGACAACCAGCACACCCAGCACATACCAGCTATATGCGGGGACCGAATCTTCACTGCGGTCATCGACCGCCACGGCTTTATCGTTCAACGCTGATCCCCTATCCCGGAAACTTTATTTTTTTGCCTGCGCTCAGGGCTCATCAGACATTATAGAGCGTGCTATCGACAATCCGCGCCTCGGCAAAACCCTTTTTCCGCAAGCGGCAGGAATCACACAGGCCGCAGGCCCTCCCTTCGGGCGTCGGATCATAACACGACCAGCTCCATGCCGGATCAAGTTCCAGCCGGGCGCACTCACGAGCGATATCGGCCTTGGTCATATGCTGGAGAGGTGCGTGGATCGTAAAAGCCCCGCCTTCGACCCCTGCCTTAGTACCAAGCCGTGCGGTTTGGGCGAAACTGGCGATGAATTCGGGGCGGCAGTCGGGATAGCCCGAATAGTCGAGCGCATTCACCCCGATAAATACATCGTGCGCGCCAGCAGCCTCAGCGCAGGCGGTGGTGAGAGCGAGGAAAACCAAATTTCGCGCTGGCACATAGGTGACCGGGATATCGTCGCCTACCCCTCCTTTGGGCACGTCGATTGCGTCCGTCAGCGCAGACCCGCCGAAGGCGCGCAAATCGAGTGCGATCTGGGTGTGACGCGCCAATCCCAACCGCTTGGCGATGCGCACGGCGGATTCGAGCTCAAGCCGATGGCGCTGCCCATAATCGACGGTCAGGGCGTTGACCATAAATCCAGCCTCTTGTGCCAGTGCAGCGGTGACCATCGAGTCCAGCCCGCCTGACAGCAGCACCACGGCCAAAGGCTGTGTAAGAATTTGTTGAGATCCGCTCATACTGCCCACCTAACACGCGCGCGTGCGATGGCAATTGCGGATGGTTCAACACCGTCCGGTGCGTCGAGCCTCCGCCGTCAGCTGGAACGGTATTCCGCCATGAATGCCTTGGCTTTCCAGCTGCACGAGCGCCCCAGTCTCCCGGCGGATGCTGGTGCGGCCATAGCCGTTGCCGGGGCAGGTATACTGAACCGTCACGCGCGCCGCACCATCCTCAACCACGAACTGACTACATCCACTTTCGCGGTGCATCAGCTGAATCAGTTCTGCGCCGGACTTGACGCAGATCTTGCGATCAGGACCTGCTCCGCGCTGTTTGATGCTCCATTCGCCCTTGGTCAGAGTTCCAAGCATCGCAAGACCGGTGCCTTGCGCGACGACTGGAACAGCAAACCATAGCGCTGCCCCTGCAACGAGCGCCCCCATCCCAAGAACAAAAATTCTGCTGTCGTTGCGGTTTGTCATCGTTTCCTCATGCCAGAATTTGGCGCCGGCGAATTGTATTTCCTGGCCGAGTTCGGTTGCTTCTGTCGAATATTCGGACGATCCGTCAGATCTCCAACACAAATGTGCGTGAACAAAAGGCGCAATCGACCGCAATTGTTCCGTCCGGGCCGCGCATCTCATCGCGCTCATCGGCCGGGAATCGCGCGATGATTGTTTCATAATGCGCAGCGCTGCAACGGCACCCCCGCGACAGGTTTGCGCCTTTTTGGACGCGAATCTCATCTTCCTCGTGGAACAGGCGCCACGCAATTGCTTCGAGCGATAGAGCAGGATCGAGCAATTCGTTATGACTTACCGATCCGGCCATGACCGCAATATGCTCCCAATCAGGGTGATCCAGCCGGACGTGTAGCCTCTCACGGCCCTCCTCCCCATCAGCCAAGTGTTGAACCAGCATCCCTGCCGCCTTGCGGCCACCCGCACCCGCACGGCTGGCGACACGGATCAGCGTCGGGAGCTGTTCAGACTGGCTGAAATAGTTCTCGCACGCTTCCGCCAAGCTATCGCCTTCCAGCGGGACAATCCCCTGATACCGTTGCTTGACCTCGGTCTCGAAGGTTATGCCAAGGTAGCCTTCGCCGAAAAGCGCCGTCAGGCCGGGGTTGGCACCCAGCGAAGCAAGCCGTTCGTCGTCGAAATCGGCATAGCCTCGCATCGCGCCCGCGCGAAAATCAACCACGAGTAGCTTTACCACGCCGCCCTGAGTCTGCGCCTGGAGAGTAAGCTGCGCCTCCTCCCCCTTCAACAGCCCGCCCATCAGCGCGCCTAGCACCAGCGCCTCGCTCAGCAGATGCGTGATCGGCGCGGGGTAGTCATGCGCCGACAGCACCTGCTCCAACACATCGTCAAGCCGCACCATGCGACCCCGTGCGCTGCGGCCCGGAAGGATGAAGCCCATGAGCGCGTCGGAGTAGGTCTCGGTCAGTTCAGTCGTTTTCGCCATGCGCAGCCATATGGGTATGGTTAGGCCCGTACGAAAGACCCCCGCAGCCTGGGTTCAAGCTCCGAGAAGACCAAAACTCCACAGAAGCACAGATTTTTGGGCGTGGATGCGGTTTTCGGCCTCGTCAAAAACGGCCGACTGCCGTCCGGCGAATACGTCCTCACTGACCTCTTCGCCGACGTGCGCCGGAAGGCAGTGGAGAAAAATCGCGTCCGGCTTGGCCAATGCCAAAAGCGCAGCGTTGACCTGATAAGGGGCCATGGCTGCGAGCTTTTCCTCGGCATGGGCCTGTCCCATTGAAATCCATGTGTCGGTGACAATCACGTCCGCTCCGCGTGCCGCAGCCTCAGCGTCCTGCGTTATTGTAACGGTCGCCCCGCCTGTCCGCGCCCGTTCGACGAAACGCGAATCGGGCTCGTAGCCCTCCGGCACGGCCACCCGAACGTTGAACTTCATAAGCCCTGCGGCCTCTAGGATAGAGTGCAGCACGTTGTTGCCATCCCCAAACCAGGCGACGTCCAGACCGGGAAGCGCCTTGCCATGTTCGATCACGGTCAGCAGGTCCGCCACGATCTGGCAAGGATGCGACGAGTCGGTAAGACCGTTGATCACTGGTATCGTGGCATGGCGCGCCATTTCCTCGATCTTGGCGTGATCGTCGGTCCGCAACATGATGGCGTCGACCATGCGGCTAAGCACCCGCGCCGTATCGGCGATGCTCTCCCCACGCCCCAATTGGCTTGAAGCCGAATCGAGCACCAGCACGCTTCCGCCCAGTTGGCGCATAGCGATGTCGAAGCTAACCCGCGTCCGGGTCGAACTTTTCTCGAACACCAGCGCCAGCACCCTTCCGGCAAGCGGCGCATCGCTGTCGACCGCGCCTTTGGGCTTGCTGGCACGCGCTGCCTTGCGATTGATCGCATCGTTGATCATCGCGGCGATGTGATCGCCGCCCGCATCCCCGAGATCAAGGAAATGGCGATACTGTCCGGTGTTTGACCCCGTCATGCCGGCTCGGGCACTTTGAAGCTTGCCGCACCTGCTGACAGCCTGTCAAAGAACTCATCGATCTCGGCATCGCCGATTATCAACGGTGGAATGATGCGGATGGTGTTGTCGCCTGCCGCCACAGTGAGCAGTTGATGATGATCGCGAAGGTGGACGTAGAACGGGCGGCTCTCCATCCTCATCTTGAGGCCAAGCATAAGGCCTTTGCCGCGCACCAGTTCGAACAACTCGGGATAGTTGCCGATAAATTGTTCGAGCCGCGAGCGTAAACGCTCCCCCTTCTCGACCACCTTGTCCAGAAATTCGTCGTTCGCCACGGCGTCCATCACCGCCATGCCCGCTGCCATTGCCAGCGGATTGCCACCATAGGTCGATCCGTGGGTGCCGAAAGTCATGCCGCGCGCAGCTTTCTCTGTGGCGACGCATGCGCCCAGGGGGAAACCACCGCCGATGCCCTTGGCAGTGGCCATGATGTCGGGAACGATGCCGTAATGTTCATAGGCATAAAGCTTGCCGGTTCGCGCGACACCGCATTGGACTTCGTCGAGCACCAGCATGAGATCGTGCTCGTCACAAAGCGCGCGCAGGCCCTCCATGAACTCTTGCGAAGCGGGGCGGATGCCGCCCTCGCCCTGGATCGGCTCCACAAGGATCGCTGCCGTCTTCGGACCGATGAGTGCTTTTACCGCTTCCAGATCATCGAACGGGGCATATTTGAACCCATCCAGCAGCGGTGCAAAGCCGTGGTGCATCTTGGTTTGGTTCGAGGCACTGATCGTCGCCATCGTCCGCCCGTGGAACGCGTTGTGGAAGGTGATTATTTCAAATCGGCTGGTGTCGCCGTCTTCCCCAGCGTTCTGGTGATAGGCGCGTGCGGCCTTTATTGCGCATTCGACCGCTTCGGCGCCGGAATTGGTGAAGAACACCGTGTCGCCGAAGGTGGTATCGACCAGCATCTGCGCGAGGCGCTCGCCCTGCGGGCTGCCGTAGAGGTTCGACACGTGCATCAGCGTTGCCGCCTGTTGCTGAATCGCGGCGATGAGGCCTTCGTGCGAATGACCAAGCAGGTTGACGGCGATTCCACTCGCGAAATCGAGATAACGAGTGCCGTCTTCATCGATGAGATGGCAATGCTCGCCACGCACCGGCCGGACGCCGCAACGCGGGTAAACGGGCATGAGCGGGGTGATCGACATGGGCTGTGTCCTGATGTGTCAAAGTAGGGAGCAATTAAAACGCAAATGGCGGCCCTGAACCAGAGCCGCCATCTGCAATCCGGTAATCTTCCGCTAGCCCTGCGTCGAACCGCAGGTGCGGTTCTGGCCGGGATCAGCCTTCGATCGGTGCCAGATTGACGGCGGAGTGTTTTCCGCGTCGATCGACTTCCAGATCGAATTCATAGCGTTCGCCTTCGTTCAGTGCGGAAAGCCCGGAACGCTCGACCGCGCTGATATGCACGAAGGCATCGGGTTCGCCATCATCACGAACGAGGAAGCCGAAGCCCTTCATCGCGTTGAAGAACTTGACCGTGCCCTTGGTACGTTCACCTGTGAGTTCGCGCTGCGGTGCCGCTGGCTTGGCCGCCACGGCAATCACATCGCCAACCACCTGCAGATCCTGCGCTGACACTTTGCCACCGCGATCCACCAGGTTGTACTGAAGCTCCTGCCCTTCGGCGAGACCTTCAAGTCCGGCCCGCTCAACCGCGCTGATGTGAACGAACACATCTTCGCCGCCGCCTTCTTGCTGAATGAAGCCAAAGCCCTTTTGCGTGTTGAAGAACTTCACGGTGCCTTTGCCGGTGCCGACGATCTGCGCGGGCATACGCGGCGCGCCGCCAAATCCGCCAGCACCGCCGCCGCCGCCAGGACCACGCGGGCCGCCGCTGAAGCCGCCGCCTCGAGGGGCACCGCCGCTGCCGCCGCTGTAGCGATCACCGCCACCGCCGCCACCGAACCTGTCACCGCCGCCGCCGAAACGGTCGCCGCTGCCAAAATCGCGCGGGGGCGGAAAACCGTCGTTCCCACCGCCAAACGGATCGAAACCTTCTTCGCCGAAACCGTCGCGCTTGTCGCGTCCGCGCCGGCGTCCCCTATCGTAACCCATAGATCAGTACGTACCTTGCCACACTGCCCGGCCTCCATTGTGCCGGTGTCGTGGACAGTGAGCCGCACCGGACACAGGCGCGAAGGGCTTGCGGTCCATCGCGCGCGCAAACATGGTTATAGCGCACAAAAGCTTGCTTTGCGAATGAATTTACAGCGTTCGCAAGGCTGAAGGAGCGATGTTCCACGGCTAAGCTTGTGCAGCACAGCTCCCTTGGGCATGGATGGCGCATGCGCTACTGGGGAAGGCAGAACCGATCATGAGTGATTTTCGTCAACTGACTGAAAATGTCTATGTGAGCCAGCAACTTACGCTTGATGACGTGGCCGCAGCAGCGGCGACTGGGGTGGCCTTCATCGTCAACAACCGCCCGGATGGCGAAGAACCTACGGCACCGCAAGGCGATGAAATTGCCGCTGCTGCAGGCGCTGCCGGTATGAACTATGCTGCTATCCCGATCGGGCATTCCGGGTTCAGCGAACCACAGATTAATGCCATGATCGACGCGATGGAACAGGCCGAAGGTCCGATTCTCGCCTATTGCCGATCGGGCACCCGTTCGACCCTGCTGTGGGCACTGGCTGCTGCAAAGCAGGGGGTGGATCCGGACGATGTTGCCCTCACCGCCGCGCGCGCTGGCTATGACATCCGTCCGATTCGCGCGATGGTCGACATGCTTGCAGCGCGTTAAGACCTCCGTCGTGACCATCTCGCCGCTACTGGTTCAGACGGCCGGTTCGCTTGCCGCGATCCTCGCACTTTCTGGGCTGGCATGGTGGATGAAGCTGGGCGGCGCGCCGAAACTCGATAGCGTAGAGGCCGTACAACGCGCTGCGGGCGAGGTTGAAGACGGCTTTACGCCCATCGATGTCGCCTGCGATGCCGAAGGCGCAAGCGCACTCGCGCGCGATGCCGCAGGCCAGATTATGTTGGTGCGCCGCCACGGCAACCGCCTCGCCGGACGTCTCCTCACACCACAGGCCAGCGCGGTGATCGCAGAAGAGATGGACCGCTACACGCTCACTGTTGATCCCGGTGAGGCGCGTTTTGGAAAGACCACGCTTGTTATCTGCAATCCCGCGACTTGGGCCAACGCGATCAATCGGATATAGCGGTCGGAATGACGCCCGAATTCAACCCCACGCAATATGCCGTGCCGCTCTTCGTGGCTGCCGTATTGGCTGAAATGATTTGGGCCAAGCTGCGTGCGCCCGACGCCTACGAACCCAAAGATACCCTCGTCAGCCTGTCCTTCGGTTTGGGTTCAACGGTCGCAGGGGCGCTGTTGGGCGGGTTTGCCCTGTGGCTGATGCTCCTCGCCTATGACTGGCGGCTGTTCGATTTCGGGCCGGAATGGTGGGCCGTGTGGTGGGCATGGCCGCTGTGCTTCGTCCTCGACGATCTGGCCTATTACTGGTCGCACCGCGCCGGACATCGCATGCGCTGGATGTGGGCAGCGCATGTGAACCATCATTCATCGCAGCATTATAACCTTTCGACTGCGTTGCGCCAGACGTGGACGGGCAACCTCACGATCGGCATTCTATTTACGCTGCCCATGGTGCTGCTGGGCTTTCACCCAGTGATGATCGCCATTTGCGGAGGGTTCAACCTCATCTACCAGTTCTGGATCCATACCGAGGCAATCAGACGGATGCCCCGCTGGTTCGAAGCGGTAATGAACACGCCCAGCCACCACCGTGTTCACCATGCGACCAATCCGCGCTATCTCGACACCAATTACGCTGGCGTCTTTATCATCTGGGACAAGCTGTTCGGCACTTTCACCCCGGAGGTGGATGACGAGAAAATTCGCTATGGCATCGTCAAGCAACTGGGGAGTTTCAATCTGTTGTGGTCGGTGTTCCACGAATGGATCGGAATGATCGCAGACATCTGGCGTGCCCCGTGGAAGCACAAGCTATCCTACTTGTTGCGTGAACCTGGCTGGAGCCACGACGGCAGCCGCGAAACCTCCGCCATGATCCGTGCAAAATGGGAAGCGCGAAAAGTCACTGGCGAGGTTGCGCCTGATGCAACATCAGTGGCTGATCGAAACCGGATTGCGGACCTCGGAGAAGCCGCTTAGTTTATCCCGAAAAAGGGAGAGATCATGGAAAGCTTCGACTACATCGTCATCGGCGGTGGCAGCGCCGGGAGTGCTGTCGCAGGGCGACTCGCAGTCGATGGCTCGCGACGGATTTGTCTGCTCGAAGCAGGCGGACGAAACGACAATATTCTCGTGAAAACGCCGGGCTTTATGCCGTTTTTGCTCAAGAACGCCAATTACCGCTTCGAAACCATCCCGCAAAAGGGCCTGAATGGGCGCACTGGATACCAACCACGCGGCAAAGGCCTTGGCGGCTCTTCGGCCATCAACGCCATGGTCTACATTCGCGGCAATCGCTGGGATTACGACAACTGGGCAGCGATGGGTTGCCATGGCTGGTCCTATGATGACGTGCTTCCCTATTTCAAGCGCGCCGAAGGCAATCAGCGCGGCGGAGACGAATATCACGGCCACGGCGGCCCATTGTTCGTCGAGGATCAGAAATATGCCAACCCGTCCTCTCATGCCTTTGTCGAGGCAGCGGCGTCGATGCAGCTGCGCACCAACAACGACTTCAATGGCGAGCGCCAGGAAGGCTTTGGCCTCTATCAGGTAACGCAGCACAAAGGCGAACGCTGGACATCCGCACGTGCCTATGTCGAGCCGATCCGCGACGCTGGCAATTTTGCAGTACGAACCGACACATTGGTCGAAAAACTCGTGATCGAAGACAGGCGCGTCACTGGTGTCCGGATAAGACGTGCAGGCAAGAGCGAAACCCTGCTCGCGCGCCGCGGCGTGGTGTTGAGCGCGGGCACATTCAATACCCCCCAGATCCTGATGCTGTCCGGCATCGGTCCGGCAGAACACCTCAAAGCCCAAGGGATCGACGTGGTGCTTGATCGCCCGGCAGTAGGTAATAACCTCCAGGACCATATCGACTATGTCTCGGGCTGGGAGACAGATAGCGATGTACCGATCGGCAGCACGCTGAAAGGGACGCTTCGGATGGCGGCAGCGATTGTCGAGCACCGGCGCAAGCGCACCGGGGTGATGACGACGCCCTATGCCGAGGCGGGCGGGTTCTGGACCGTGATGGCAGACAGCCCCGCGCCCGATGTGCAATGGCACTTCGTGCCCGCAGTGCTCGAGGACCACGGGCGTGAGAAGGTGAAGGCGCACGGCTTCTCGCTCCATGCCTGCGTGCTGCGGCCCGAAAGCCGCGGTACCGTGCGGCTGGGCAGCGGTGATGCGGCCGCCGCGCCGGTGATCGACCCGAATTTCTTGGCCGATGATCGCGATATGGCGGTGCTGCGCGGCGGCGTGCGCCTGTCCCACCGGATTGTCGATGCGCCTCCGATGCAGGCCTATGGCCCAAAAGACCGCCACCCGGTCGACCTTGCTGATGACGCTGCGCTGGACGAACTGATCCGGAACCGGTCGGATTCAGTTTATCACCCGGTCGGAACCTGCCGGATGGGGACGGACGCGGATGCAGTGGTCGATCCGGCACTTAAGCTGAGGGGCCTGGAAGGCCTGTGGGTGGCGGATGCGAGCATCATGCCCAAGCTCGTCAGTGGCAACACCAACGCGCCCAGCATCATGATTGGCGAGCGGTGTGCGGATTTTGTGATGGTGGCCGAAAAAGCCTAATCCCCTACCTTATCGAGAAGTGCTGATTCGGGCCGCTTGGCGGCAAGCGCGGCCGCTCGTGCGCAGCTCAGAGCGCGCCGAGGACTACCCCGCGGAGACAGGGTCGCAACAGAGGCCCAAAACAAAAAAAGGCCGGAGGGCTTTTCGCCGCTCCGGCCATGTTCAGTTTGTTCGTTCGCAGGAGGAACGTGGTGAGGCGGGGGGAGAGGAGAGGGAGAGAGAGGTGTCCCCCCGCCAAGCTTGATGGGTGCGCGTTTAGTTGTACGCGCGCTCCCCGTGTTCAGAGATGTCGAGGCCGTTGACTTCGCTCTCTTCGTCGACCCGCAGACCAATGGTCAGCTTGACGAGGAAGCCTGCGATCAGGGTGCCCAGTCCGGCCCATGCGATCGTTACGAGAACGCTGAAGACCTGAACCCCGAGCTGCGCGCCGAGCGCGGTCGAACCGTCGCCGGGGCCGCCCAGGAAGGGCTGGTACACCACCGCCGTTCCGATCGCACCGACGATCCCGCCAACGCCGTGAATGCCGAAGGCGTCGAGCGAGTCGTCGTAACCGAACTTGGCCTTCACCTTGGCCACGAAGACGTAGCAGACCAGCGAGGCAATGATCCCGAGCAGGATCGCGCCGAACGGACCGCTGTTGCCCGCCGCCGGCGTCACCGCGACGAGGCCAACGATGACGCCCGAGCAGAAGCCCAACGCCGAGCCCTTGTGGCCTGCCGCCCGTTCGGCGACCATCCAGGTCAGGGCACCGGCTGCCGTGGCGACAAAGGTGTTGATCATCGCAAGGCCTGCCGAACCGTCAGCTTCAAGCGCGGAACCCGCGTTGAACCCGAACCAGCCCACCCACAGAAGGCCCGTACCGATCATCGTCATGACCAGGCTGTGCGGGGGCATCGGTTCCGAGGGATAGCCGCGACGCTTGCCGAGCAAGTAAGCGAGCACCAGACCCGACACACCGGCATTGATGTGCACCACCGTGCCACCAGCAAAGTCGAGCGCGCCGTCTTCGAACAGCAGCCCGCCGCCGGCCCACACCATGTGCGCAATCGGGAAGTAGACAATCGTGAGCCAGATCGGCACGAAGGCCATCACGGCGCTGAACTTCATGCGCTCCGCCGTGGCACCCAGGATCAGGGCGGCAGTGATCGCGGCGAAGGTCATCTGGAAGCTGATGAAGACGTATTTGCTGATGACTTCATCGGTGAAGGTTGCTGCGGTGCTGCTCGCGTCGGTGCCGGACAGGAAGTAGCTGCCACCGCTGACGAACAGGCCCAGCGTGCCTTCGTATGTGGTATCGCCAAAAGCGAGGCTGTAACCCCACATCACCCAGATCAGCATGGCGAGACAGGCGGTCGCGCCGATCTGCGTCATGGTCGAAAGCATATTCTTCGAACGGGTAAGGCCGCCGTAGAACAGCGCCAGACCCGGCAGGATCATGAGCATCACGAGGACGGTCGCGGTCATCATCCAGGCATTGTTGCCCGGATTGGGAACGGCAGGCGCTGCTTCGGCAGCAGCCGTCACGGCTTCGGCGACGTCAGACACCGGGGCGGCAAACGATGGTGCGGCCAGAAGGACGGCCCCCGTCGCCAGCGCCGCCGCCTTAAGGATAATACGCTTCATTGCATGGCCCCTTTAAAGCGCGGTTTCGCCGGACTCGCCGGTCCGGATGCGGGTGGCAGACGCAAGATCGAGCACGAAGATCTTGCCGTCGCCGATCGCGCCGGTGTTGGCGGTCGATTGAATGGTTTCGACCACCTGCGCAGCGACATCGTCGCTGGCAGCGATCTCGAGCTTCACTTTGGGAAGCATGTTGGTGGAATATTCGGCACCGCGGTAAATCTCGGTCTGACCCTTCTGGCGACCGAAGCCTTTAACCTCGGTCACGGTCATCCCGGCGATGCCGATGCCGCTCAACGCTTCGCGCACGGTGTCGAGCTTGAACGGTTTGATGATGGCGATGATGAACTTCATCTGTGGCCCCTGTTGCGCCGGATCATTCCGGTCGACAGAGACACAGCAACAAACGTGCCATATTTATGTAATGCGGCTGACGCAGCGGAATCAGCGCATTTCTTCGCAACTGCGGAAAATTTATTGCCTAAAAGTTAATCTTGTGTCTAATTTTTAGGCAGATTTGCAGAGGGGCTTATAGAAAGTTACGCAAGGTGGCGATGAAACGATCAAACTGATCATGGTGTAGCCAGTGTCCGGCTTTCTTGAACTCGATCACGCGCGCGGTGCTGAAATGCGCGATCCGTCCGTCCTTCTCCGGGTTCGAAGCCCAGCTGTCTGCTCCGTATAGCAGCAGTGTCGGGCAGGTAATCGCGCTCCACAAGGCTTCGATGAACTCATCGCCGACATCCTCGACCGGCCAAACATTCAGGTGGGGATCGAACTTCCAGCTATAGGTGCCGTCTTCGTTACGATTGACGCCGTGGACGGTCAGGTGGCGCGCCTGCTCCTCAGTGAGATAGGCGTTTTCCTCGATCATCCGTGCAAAGGCGGCTTCGATGCTTTCGTATTTGCGCGGGGACCGCCCGGCCGCCTTACGCTTTTTCTCGACCCAATCGGCCAAGCGTTCGCCGTAGGGCATTGCGCGCTGCTTAACGCGCGATTCGGGCGAGGGACCAAGCCCCTCGATCGCTACAAGCTTGGTGACCATGTCGGGAAACGCACCGGTATAGCGCAGCGCGACATTGCCCCCCATCGAATGAGCCACCATCCGCACCGGTCCAACGCCCAGCTGGTGAATCAGTTGCGCCAGATCATAGACCATGTCGGCGGCGGAATAGACCCCGTCCGAGACCCAGTCGCTGTCGCCGTGGCCACGGTGGTCCATCGCGATGACATGGTACTCTGCGCTCAGCGCCTCCGCGGTCCAGTCCCACGACCGCGCATGATCGCGCCCACCATGCACCAGCACCAGCGGCGGCTTTCCGCGCCCACCCCAGTCGAGGTAGTTCAGGCGAAGGCGCTGCGAGATGAAGGTTTGCGAGGTCGGGCCGGTATCGTGCATGGGCTCCGCTTTGGCCAAAGCTTGCCGTTTGGGCAAGCCTCAGACCCGACACTCATGCGTGCTGAGCTTGTTGAAGCACTGCTCTTCTCTTTTGACCTGTTAGCCCAAAGGAAAGACAGCCCTTCAACAAGCTCAGGGCGAACGGAAGTGGGTTCCTAGCGTTCCTTGGTGGCCGAGAAAGTTAAATCAGGGTTCTTTTCGACCTGATAGCTCACATCCCACGGGCTCTTGGCCATGAACACATAG
Organism: Sphingomonadales bacterium; assembly: GCA_009995225.1. Lineage (GTDB taxonomy): Bacteria > Pseudomonadota > Alphaproteobacteria > Sphingomonadales > Sphingomonadaceae > Erythrobacter. The sequence goes on from JAACPW010000010.1 coordinate 111,680, forward strand.
TCGCCGTCGCGGTCGCGGGCGAGGTTGGCGCGGTTGAAGCCCGCGAACTCCTCCAGCGTCTTTTCGTCCCCCTTGATCCAGCGCGCGGTGGCAAAGGGGGAGGGTTCAAGCACGGCCTCCACCTTGTATTCCGCCTCCAGCCGGCTGATCAGCACTTCGAGCTGCAACTGGCCGACCACCCCGACGATATGCGCCGAGCCGATGTCAGGGTAGAACACCTGGATCACGCCCTCTTCAGAAAGATCGTCCAAGGCCTTGCGTAATTGCTTGGTCTTGGTCGGATCGCGCAGCTGGACACGGCGCAGGATTTCCGGGGCGAAGTTGGGCAGGCCGGTGAAGCGCACCTGATTGCGCTCACTCAGCGTGTCCCCCACCCTCAGCGTGCCGTGGTTGGGGATCCCGATGATGTCGCCCGCTTCGGCCGTATCGGCCAGCTCGCGGTCCTGCGCAAAGAACAGGATCGGCGAGTGCACCGCAATCGGCTTGCCAAGGCCGCTCGGCGTCAGCTTCATGCCGCGTTTGAAGGTGCCCGACACCTGCCGCATGAACGCGATGCGGTCGCGGTGGTTGGGGTCCATGTTGGCCTGCACCTTGAAGATGAAGCCGGTGACTTCGTCGCGGGTCGGCTCGATCTGCTCCTCTCCCGCAGGCTGAGGCCGAGGCGGCGGGGCGTAGCGCGAAATCGCGTCGATCAGTTCGATTACACCGAAGTTCTTGAGCGCCGAGCCGAAATAGACTGGCGTAAGATCTCCATTGCGGAACGCTTCAAGGTCGAATTCCGGGTATCCGCCGCGTGCCAGTTCGATCTCGTCGGCGAAACGCTGTGGGATCGCGGCCGTGTCACGTGCGCCGAGGAATTCGCGGCTGGGCCCTTCAGGGCGACTGACGGTTTCGGTCGCGAAGTCGAGAATGCCTTCGAACTCCCCGCCCATCCCGATCGGCCACATCTGCGGGCTGACGTCGAGCGCGAGCATGTCCGCCACCTCGTCGAGCGTTTCGAAGGGATCGCGGCCCTCGCGGTCGACCTTGTTGACAAAGGTGATGATCGGCACTGAGCGCAAGCGGCAAACCTCAAACAGCTTGCGCGTCTGCGGCTCGATGCCCTTGGCGGCGTCGATCACCATCACCGCAGAATCCACCGCCGTCAGCGTGCGATAGGTGTCTTCGGAGAAATCCTCGTGCCCTGGCGTGTCGAGCAGGTTGAACACGATCCCGCCACGCTCGAAAGTCATCACCGAGGAGGTCACCGAAATTCCGCGCTGCTGTTCGATCTTCATCCAGTCCGACCGCGCGCGCCGCGCCTGACCGCGTGCCTTGACCTCGCCCGCCAGGTGGATCGCCCCGCCTTGCAGCAGCAGCTTTTCGGTGAGCGTGGTTTTCCCGGCGTCAGGGTGCGAGATGATCGCGAAAGTGCGGCGGTTACTCTTGGGATTGGCGGTCATTGCGGGTCGCGTGCGACGCGGAAACCCGCGAAGTCCTGGTTGACCGGCATCAATTCGATCCGGTTGATGTTGAGGTGCGGCGGCAGGCTGGCGATCCACGTGATCGTATCGGCAATATCCTGGCCGGTCATCGGATGGACGCCGCGATACAGATCATCCGATGCCTGCTGGCTACCGGTGCGCACCACTGTGAACTCGGTTTCTACCATCCCCGGCTCGATGCTGGTCACCCGCACGCCGGTGCCGTGGAGATCCGCGCGCAAGGCCAGCGTAAAGTGGTTGGCGAAAGCCTTGGACCCGGCATAGACATTCCCGCCGGGATAGACGTAGCTGCCAGCCACCGAGCCGATGGCGATGATCGCACCCTTGCGTTCGATCAACATCGGCAGCAGCTTGCGCGTCAGAACCACCATCGCGGTGATGTTGGTGTCGATCATGGTGCGCCAATCGTCGAGATTGGCGTCTTGCGCGGGCGACAGGCCTTGCGCCAGCCCTGCGTTATTCACCAGCAGATCGATGTCGCGGAAACCTTCGGGAAGGTCGCCCAGCGCGGCTTCGAGCGCAGCGGTATCGCGCACGTCGAAGCAGGCCGCGTGGACCTTGTCCGCGCCCAGTTCCGCGACGAGGGAGTCAAGCCGCTCCTGCCGCCGTCCGGTCGCAACGCAGCGCCAGCCGTTCGCGACCAGCGTGCGCACCGTGGCAAGCCCAATCCCCGCGGTAGCGCCTGTGACAAAAGCCGTTTTCATCAGCGCAGCGCCCCTCCCTGCTTGGCAGCCGCCGCGACGACCTTCTCGGCAATCGCTTTAAGGTCCGCGTCCTTGAAGCTGGCCTCGCCCGGTTGAAGCGTGACCTCCACAGCGATAGACTTATAGCCTTCGGGCACGCCCTGTCCGGCAAAAACATCGAACACCCGGACACTGGCAATGTTCACCTTGTCTGCGCCTTGCACGGCGCGCACCAGATCGCCAGCCGCCAGGCTTTCGGGCACAAGGAAGGCAAAGTCGCGTATCACAGCCTGAAGGGCAGGCGGGGCAAAGCCGGGCCGCGCGAAAGCTGCGTTTTTCTTAAGCGGGATTGCGTCGAGAAACAGTTCAATCGCGGCGACCGGCCCATCGACATCGAAGGCCTTGAGCGACGCGGGATGCACCATGCCGAAGCGCGCCAACACCGTTTTGGGGCCAAGCCGCAAGGTGGCCGATTGGCCAAGATGAAATTGCGCGCCCGCGTCGCCCATGACCATCAAGTTCGTGACCGGAGCGCCAGCCGCTTCGAGCAGTTGCAACGCAAGCGCCTTGGCATCGAAAGCGTCAAACGCCTTGGCCTTACCTGCCTGCCAGCCGCGCTGAGTCTTCTCACCTGCCAACACGATCCCGAGCGTCGGCTTTTCGTCGCTCAGACCATCCGCAGCGCGGAAATATCGCCGCCCGATCTCGAACAGGCGCGAACTGGCCGCACCGCGATCGGCGTTGCGCTTGGCCGCCATCAGCAGCCCCGGCAGCAACGCGGGACGCATCGCCTTGAGATCCTCGCTGATCGGATTCGCAAGTTCCCAAAGCGGCTGATCGGAGGCATAGTGCTCGGCAGCCCAGACAGGCAGGAAGCTCCAGGTAATCGCCTCGTTCAACCCGATCGCGGCAGCGGAACGGCGCAAGGACCGTTCAAGCTTCTGTTGCGGCGTCGCGGTCGGCCGGGCGACCCCTTCGACCCGCGGCAGAGCCACGCTCGCCACGTTGCTGAGGCCATGGATACGCACCACTTCCTCGACGATGTCCGCCGGGCCTTCGATGTCATGGCGGCGCAGGGGGCAGGTGACCTGCCAGCCTTCATCAATGCTGAAACCAAGGCTCTCGAGGATGCGCCGCTGCTCACCTTCAGCCACGTCCACACCGCCCAGGCGCGCGGTCAGGGTCGGGTCGAAACCGATGACCTTCGCTTCTGACGGCGGCGAACCTGCGCGAACGACATCGCCGGGCGTGCCGCCCGCAAGTTCGACGATCAATCCGGTCAAAAGGTCGAGGCCCTGGTCCAGAAACACCGGATCGACGCCGCGTTCAAATCGCGTGCGCGCATCGGAGGACAGGCCCAGCTTGCGCCCGGTCGCGCCGATGCGGGCAGGATCGAAATACGCGATTTCGAGCAGCACATCGGTGGTCGCCTCAGTGACCCCGGAATGTGCGCCGCCCATGATCCCGGCGATGTCGTGCACGCCCGCATCGTCGGCGATCACGACCATCTCGGTATCGAGCGTGTAGGTCTTTTCATTGAGCGCGAGCACCTGCTCGCCCTCCTTCGCCCGCCGCGCCACCACCGCGCCTTGCAGCTTGGCCAGATCATAGGTGTGCGCCGGTCGCCCGAAGGCTAGCATCAGGTAATTGGTGAGATCGACCAGCAACGAGATCGGACGCTGACCCGCAGACTTCAGGCGCTGTTGGAGCCAGTCGGGAGAAGCGCCGTTTGTCACGCCTTTCACCACGCGGCCATAGAACGCGGGGCAGCCCTGCGGATCATCGGTACGGATTTCAACCGGGCACGCGCCGTTTGCGCTGAAGGCGGGCATAGCGATCGGCTTCACCGTTCCCAGCCCCTTTGCCGCCAGATCGCGGGCGATGCCGTAAACGCCCATGCAATCGGGGCGGTTGGGCGTCACCGCCACTTCGATGACCGGGCTGGAGCCGTGGTAATCGGCGAAACTCTTGCCCACCGGAGCGTCAGCGGGCAATTCGATGATCCCGTCATGATCCTCGCCCAGCTCCAGCTCACGGACCGAGCACATCATGCCATTGGATTCGACGCCGCGGATCGCGCTCTTTTTCAACACCATGCCATTGGCAGGAACAGTTGCACCGGGCAGGCCGAGCACGCCTTTCATCCCTGCGCGGGCATTGGGCGCGCCGCAGACGACCTGCAAGGGATCGCCTTCGCCGGTATCGACTGTCAGCACCTGCAGCTTGTCAGCATCGGGATGGCGCGCGGCGGTCAGCACGTGAGCTACACGGAAGCCCGCCAGCTTGTCGGACGGGTCTTCGACGCCCTCGACTTCAAGCCCGATGGCGTTAAGCGCATCGCAGATTTCATTGACGGTGGCGGTGGTCTCAAGGTGGTCCTTGAGCCAGGTCAGCGAAAACTTCATGCGCGCGCTCCCACGCCGGCGGACAAGGTCGGCTGATCGAATGGCGAGAAGCCGTAATGCGCCAGCCAGCGGCCATCACCGTCGAAGAACGCGCGCAGATCGTTCATCCCGTATTTGAGCATGGCAATCCGGTCGATCCCGAGGCCGAAGGCAAAGCCTTGATATTCCGCCGGATCGACCCCTGCGAATTCGAGCACCCGCACATTCACCATGCCGCTGCCGCCGATTTCCATCCATGCATGGCCCGGCGCATCGCCGTGCCCGCCGACGATCCTGCGGCCGCCTTCGGTGGAATAGCCGACATCGACCTCGACGCTCGGCTCGGTGAACGGGAAATAGCTGGGGCGCAGCCGCAAAACGATATCCTCACGCTCGAAGAAGGCCTTGAAGAAGGTCTCCAGCGTCCACTTGAGATGGCCGAGGTGGATATCCCTGTCGATGACGAGGCCTTCGACCTGATGAAACATCGGCGTGTGGGTGGCGTCACTGTCCGAGCGATAGACCCGGCCCGGCGCGATCAGGCGGAGGGGCGCGCCTTGCGCCAGCATCGAACGGATCTGAACAGGCGAGGTGTGCGTACGCAGCAGCACATCCTTTCCGTCGCCCGTCTTGTCCGGGAAGTAGAACGTGTCGTGCATCGCCCGCGCGGGGTGCGTCTCGTCCATGTTGAGCGCGGTGAAATTGTGCCAGTCGTCCTCGATTTCCGGTCCAGTCGCGACGGCAAAGCCGAGGTCGGCGAAGATTTCGGCAAGTTCGTCCATCACCTGCGAAACCGGATGCACAGAACCCTTGTGCGCCGCCTGCGCGGGCAGCGTCAGGTCGATCGCCTCGCGCGCCAGCTGCGCTTCCAGTTCGGCGGCTTCCAGCGCAGCCTTCTTCGCCTCCAATGCGCCAGCAACACTCGCCCGGGCAGACTGAATCGCGGGCGCGGCGGCAGTACGCTCCTCTGGGGTCATGCCTCCGAGGGTCTTCAGGGCAAGGCTCACCCACCCCTTCTTGCCGAGCGTTTCAAGCCGCTGCGCTTCAAGCATATCGAGGCTGTCTGCTGCCGCGATCGCGAGCAACGCTGCCTCAGTCTGGGATGTGATGTCGGTCATGGCCTCGGGTGGTCTGCTCAGGGATACGTGCCGCTGCGCGCTAGCGACAAATGATCGGTTTTGCAAAGCAGCTGTCCGGTCATGTCACCCCGTGCATAATTCGTCGCGCCAGATCCGCCAAGCGCGCGACAACCGGCAAAACAAAAAAGGGGCAGGTTCCTTCGCAGGAACCTACCCCTTTTTTGTTGTCCGGGCCGAAGCCGCGAATGCCTTATGCCGGCAGAGCGGCCTTAGCTTGCGCGATCACGGCCTTGAAGGCGCCGCCCTCGTTCATGGCGAGATCGGCCATCGCCTTACGGTCGAGTTCGATGCCGGCCAGCTTGATGCCGTGCATGAACTGTGAATAGGTCAGGCCTTCCATGCGGACGGCCGCATTGATGCGCTGGATCCAGAGACCGCGGAAGGTCCGCTTCTTGATCTTGCGGTCGCGGTACGCGTACTGGCCAGCCTTTTCGACCGCCTGACGTGCGACGCGGATGGTATTCTTGCGGCGGCCGCGATAGCCCTTGGCCTGTTCGAGTAACCGCTTGTGTTTGGTGCGGGTGGTGACACCGCGTTTGATGCGAGGCATTTCAGTATATCCTTATTTTAAGACGGCGAGGCGCAAGGCCCTGCGCATCAATCCAGCCCGTAGGGCGCCCATTTCTTGATCGTCGGCGTATCGTGCGACGACAGAACCGAGGTGCCGCGGTTGGTGCGGATATACTTCGCATTGTGGCTCATCAAACGGTGACGCTTGCCAGCGACGCCGTGCTTGACCTTGCCGGTGGCGGTGAACTTGAAGCGTTTCTTCACACCGCTCTTGGTCTTCAGCTTGGGCATTTTCATCTCCTGATTGAGACACGTCGGAACCGGCCCTGGCAGCCCTTGTCGCCAGGCAGGCTGATTGATTCGTGTCAGTGAAGTGCGCGCGGTGAAATGGGCCATGCCATTCACGCTGGCTGATATCATGCCACATTGACCACTTTCAAATCGAACCTCGGGCCAATTGATGTCATGATGCGTTATATGAAAAGAATTGCAGCAACCTGGTTCGGCCTCCCTCTGTGGCAGCGTATTCTGGGCGCGCTTTTCCTGGGCGCGCTTGCCGGCTGGCTGATGGGCCCGGCGGCGGCGCAGCTCCAGTGGATCGGGGACCTGTTCATTCGCCTGATCCGTATGCTGATCGTGCCGCTGGTGTTCGTGACGCTGGTTTCTGGGGTTGCATCAATGGCGGCTCCGGCGAAGCTGGGCGCGATCGGGCTGAGATCGATGGCGCTTTATATGGCGACCACTTTTGTTGCGATTCTGTTTGGGCTGGCAGGTGCGCTGATCCTGCAGCCCGGACGCGGCGTCACGCTGGACGAAGTATCATCGTCGGATGTCCTCGCTGCTCCTGTGCCGCTGGATGAACGCCTGATGGCGATCGTGCCCGAGAATGTCTTTGCCGCATTTGCCTCGGGCGATATCCTCGCGATCATTTTCTTCGGCGTCCTGTTGGGCGCAGGGCTGCTGATGGCGGGCGAAACGGCAAAGCCGCTCACCCGGCTGTTCACCGCAGGGTCGGCCGTGATGCTCAAGGTCACGCATATCGTCATGGAAACTGCGCCCATCGGCGTGTTTGCGCTGGTCGCATCGGTCATGGGGAGCGAAGGCGTTTCGGCGTTTGTTTCGGTCTTTTCGCTGGTCCTGGTGATCTATCTGGGCGGCGCTGCGCATATGATTCTGGTCCATGGTGGGATGGTGCGGTTGTTCGCAGACCGCTCGCCGCTGGCGTTTTTCTCGATTGCGCGCGCGCCGCAGCTCCTGGCATTCTCGACCAGTTCAAGCGCGGCTACCCTGCCGGTAACACTCACCGCCGCCGAGGAGGGTATGCATATCCGCCCGGCGGTTGCATCCTCCGTGATCCCCCTGGGCGCAACGATCAATATGGATGGCACCGCGCTCTACGTGGCGGCGGTGGCAGTCTTTGCCGCACAGATTTTCGGCGTGACGCTCAGCATCGGTGATTACGCCACGATCGCGCTGACCACCGTGCTGGTTTCTATCGGGACCGCATCGGTGCCTTCAGCATCGTTGTTTCTGATGGCAGCCGTGCTGGACGTGATCGGTATCACGCCCGATCAAACTGCGCTCGTCATCGGCTTTCTGCTGCCGTTTGATCGCATTCTCGACATGTGGCGCACAGTGATCAATGTCACAGGCGATCTTGCCGTGGCGACCAGTGTTGCAGCAATGGAGGGGGAATTGGGCGAAGGGCCGTTGGCACCCGCTGTGCAGCAGGGGTAAAGCCGCGAGGCCACCGGTCAGCCCGGCTGCTCCCCAGGACTGACCTCCCGGCAGGCGCTGGCGTCGCCGTCAGGATGCCTTGCGCCGTGCTGGCAGCATGCGCGTCAAGGTGTTATCCTTGTAGAAATAATGGTGCAGCAAAGCCGCAGCGGCGTGGATTGCGATCAGATAGTATCCGATGGTGCCGATGGTTTCGTGAATCTCCTTCACCTGGCCTGCCAGGGATTTGTCAGCGCCTGTCAACGCGAACAGCTCCAGCCCGAAAAACGGGATCGACTTCCCCTCGGCACTCAAAATGGTCCAGCCCAGCAACGGCATAGCCAGCATGAAGCCATAAAGCGCAAGATGCACGCTCTTCGATGCAAGCATCTGCCAGGCTGGGGGCTGCGGGGAAATTGGTGGTTTTGCGGTCAGAAACCTTGCGCCGATCCGGACAAGGACCAGCAACAGGACTGCGAGGCCCAGCATGAAGTGCCAGGTTTTCAAACCTTCCCGCATATCACTCCCACGTTCAAAATTCTCACGCAGCAAAATGCACGCGTAACCGCCTGCGATCAGAAGAAACATGGCCCAGTGAAGGGCAATGGAAATGGGCGCGTAATGCTGCCCCTTGACGGTGTCAGTCATACCGTATCCTCTTGCAAAAACGCCCATCAAACACTCACGCCGAACAGCCAGCCGATCGCGGCGGTAATGGCCATGGCAAAGATGCCCCAACCCACCACACGCGACACCGCTGGCACCATCGGCGCAGCGCCCGCACGCGCGCCGAGTGCGCCGAGAATGGCCAAGGCCGCGACCGAGACGATCAGGACCGCCAGAATGATCACTGACGCCGGCGCAAGATAGGCCGCCGCCACGGGAATTGCGGCCGCCACGCTGAAGGTAGCGCCCGATGCCAGTGCGGCTTGCAACGGCCGGGCCGCGAAATGATCGGACAGCCCCAATTCGTCGCGGACATGGGCTGCGAGCGGATCGAGCGCGGAAAGCTCATGGGCAACGATGGCTGCTGTCTCGGCGCTTAGACCCCGCGCCTGATACAGTGCGGCCAGTTCTTCAAGCTCGTGCTCCGGCGTGTCGGCCAACGCCTGCTTTTCGCGCCGGATATCGGCCTGTTCGGAATCGCGTTGCGAGGACACCGAAATATATTCGCCTGCCGCCATCGACATCGCGCCGGCCACCAAACCAGCAACTCCGGCAACAAGGATAGCCTGCGCATCGGGCGTGGCTGCGGCCACCCCCAGAATCAGCGAGGAAACGGACACGATCCCGTCATTGGCCCCCAGAACGGCCGCGCGCAGCCAACCGGTGCGGTGGACATAATGCGGATCGTCAGGGTGTGCGCTTTCAGGATCCATGACAGCGTTTTTCCTTTATCGCCAAACGGCGAGACAGCACGCGCGCCTTGCTGCAACGCGCCGACGCGACCCAGCGCCGTTTTACGGACGCGGTCAATCCTTAAGCCGCAGGTCGAGCGCATAGATCCGCAGCTTAGCTATGGCGCGCAGCGCCGCTGTTCGGGCCCCGGTCACGTCGGCTTCGGTTGTTTGGGCGACATCAAACCGGGCAAGCTGTTCTTGCGCCAGTGCAGCCGATGCGCCTGCGCTGGCCTCATTGACAAGCGCCCGGCGATGCCCGCCGCCCCGCGGCAAGCTGACCACCCCGCCGGCGCCGCGTTCAAGCCCGCCAAAAGCGGAGAACAGGCGCAGCCCGATGGTCGGATCCGCCAGCAGCAGGGCGGTTTCGTGCTTGGCCGGGCAACCGGATCGGGTGGCTCAATTGCGCGTCATACGCGTTGGAGGCACTGCTTGGCGTCATGCTTCGGGCAACAGGGCCGGTGATCATTTCCGGCCTGCATCCCCTCGATCAGCTTGCTTGCGCCTTTGCATGGCTGCGGCGCGGAGAGGCGCAGGCACTTGAGGGGGATTACCCGGCAGAGATCGCTCCGCATCCCACCGATCTCGACGCCGTTTAAGCCCAATGCGAGACATTCACCTGAGAAAACGCACGTGTTCGAACGACGATGGGCTTTTCTGGCTTTACCCCACCTTTCATGGCGATCAAGAACGTCGGACCCGCCCGGCGGCGTAAGCCAGCAGCGCGCCCTACCCCATCGCGTCGAGCACGTCCTCAAGCCGCGCCGGATCGCCCAGTGCGATCACGGTGCCATCGGACCCGGCATCGAGCGGATTGCCCTGCCAGTCCGCCATGATCCCGCCCGCGCCTTCGACCACCGGCACCAGCGCGGCGTAATCATACAGTTTCAGTCCCGCCTCGATCACCACATCGACATGGCCGGACGCAACAAGCCCGTAATTGTAGCAATCGCCGCCGTAGATGATCTTCTTTTCGGCCACCTGCTTGGCAACGGCCATGAAGGCGTCAGCTTCTTCATTGGTGAACAGGTGCGGACTGGTGGTGGCGAGCACCGCGTCGCCGAATTCCTTCAGCGGCCGGCAAGTGGCGGGCTTACCGTTGAACAGCGTCGGCTGACCGATGCGGCCCACCCAGCGCTCACCCGCAATCGGCTGGTCGATGATGCCCAGCACCGGCCAGCCATCCTGAAGCAAGGCGATCAGCGTGCCGAAGATCGGGCGACCGGCGATGAAGCTGGTGGTGCCGTCAATCGGATCGAGCACCCATTGGCGGCCTGCGCCTTCGTTGCGGGTGCCATATTCCTCGCCGATTATGCCGTCGGCGGAAAACTCGGCCTCAATCAGCCGGCGCATCGCGGCTTCGGCGGCGCGGTCGGCTTCGGTGACGAAGCTGCGGTCGGCCTTCTTCTCCTCGCTCCACTGGCTGCGGAACAGGGGGCGGATGGCGGCGCCGGCCACATCGGCAAGACGCAGGGCGAGGGCGAGATCCCGGTCATTTCTGGTGTCGGTCATGGGGCTTTCCAATAATCGAAGGCTTCGGCCTGTCGAGCCTCGGTATAGGCCCGCGCCTCCGGCCCCTCCCATTCCAGCGGCAGGTCATCGTAAACCTGTGTGCGGGCGACGAACCAGCCCTGTCCGGGCAGGCCGTCCGACTGGCGCACCACCAGCACCGCAAGGCCCGGCTCCCCGCAAGCGCGCCCATCCTCGTCGATATGGTCGAGCACCTTGCACAATTGCCGCATCAGCGGACGGGTGAAGCCGTGGCCGAGGATATTGAGCAGCGCGCCGTAAGTGAAGGTCTGCCGCGCGCGGGCCGCTTCGATCAGCAGGCCGCAAACTTCGGCAGGGTCAAACATCAATCGAACAGCGAGCTGACCGAGCTTTCGTCCGCAATCCGGCGGATCGCCTCACCCACCAGTGGCGCAATCGGCAGGATGCGGATGCGGTCGGAGGCTTCGGCAGCTTCGGTGGGCCGGATCGAATCGGTGATCACCAGTTCTTTGAGGCTCGACCCGTTGATCCGCGCCACCGCGCCGCCCGACAGCACGCCGTGGGTGATATAGGCCGCGACCGACTTGGCCCCGCCTTCCAGCAACGCTTCGGCCGCGTTGCACAGCGTGCCGCCCGAATCGACGATGTCGTCGATCAGGATGCAATGCCGCCCTTCGACATCGCCGATGATGTTCATGACTTCCGATTCGCCCGGACGGTCACGACGCTTGTCCACGATGGCGAGCGGCGCGTTGTCGAGCCGCTTGGCCAGTGCACGCGCACGCACCACCCCGCCCACGTCGGGGCTGACGACCATCAGCGACTGATCGCCATACCGCGCCTGAATATCCGCCGCCATGACCGGCGCGGCATAAAGGTTATCGGTCGGGATATCGAAGAAGCCCTGGATCTGGCCGGCGTGCAGATCCACCGCCAGCATCCTGTCAGCGCCAGCCTCGGTAATCAGGTTCGCCACCAGCTTGGCCGAGATCGGCGTGCGGGGTCCGGGTTTGCGGTCCTGGCGGGCATAGCCGAAATACGGCACCACCGCGGTGATCCGCTTAGCCGAGGCGCGGCGCAGCGCGTCGATGCAGATCAGCAGTTCCATCAGGTTGTCGTTGGCCGGGAAGTTCGTCGGCTGGACGACGAACACATCCTCCCCGCGCACGTTCTCGTGGATTTCGACGAAGACTTCCTCGTCCGAGAAGCGCCGCACGCTGGCGTCGGTGAGCGGGATTTCGAGATAGGCCGCGATGGCGCGGGCCAGCGGCAGGTTCGAATTGCCGGACATGATTTTCATGATGCGCGAATCCCCGCAGAAGCCGTGATGCCCCCGCCTAGCGCCGCGTCATGGAATTGCAACGCAGGGCGGCGGCGTTCTTGTCAGCAAATGAAGATAGACGATCCGCTACTCGATCGGTCGGCGCGTATCGAGCAGGTCTTTCTCGCCAGCGCCGCGTTCTTCGCTGACCAGCTGTTCGATGGTACGATCCCGCGCAGCGTGCTCATCATCGATTGGCGGCGCGGCGGGCGTCGGTTTTTCAGGGCGCACACGCTTCGCGTTCCCTGCCTTGGGCAGCTTGGCGAAATCCTCGACCCGGATGCGATAGATCGGCTCGGGCAGTTCGTACCCCGCTTCCTCCAGCGCCGATTTTGCCGCCTGAATGGCAAGGCTGCGGCCTTTCATGTAATCGGTCTCTTGCTGATCGACCCAGGCGAAGAACCGCAGCACGATGCTGGAATCGCCCACGGCCTGGATGATCGCGTGGCTGCGCGGCTCATCGAGCACAAAGGGCAGTGCTCGCATCGCGTCGAGACCGACACGCATCGCGGCCAGTGGATCGTCTGCTGAATCCACTCCGAGATCAAATTCAAAGCGGCGCTGCGGATTGCGCGTGAAATTGAGGATGTTGGCCTTGAACACGGTCGCATTGGGAATGCGCAGGTGGTTGCCATCCAACGTCATCAGCACAGTGGCACGTGAGGTGAGGCGAATCACGTGGCCCTCCAGCGTGTCGATAATGACATGGTCATTGGCCCGGAACGGCTGCCGCAGACTGAGCATCAGGCTGGAGACATAATTGTCGACCGTATCACGCACCGCAAAGCCCAGCGCGATGCCGATGATCCCGGCACTGCCGAGCACCAGACCAAGCAGCGCGGTCGCATCCAAGATTTGCAGCGCGATGATCAGCCCGGCGATAATCGCCACCACCTTGATGGCGCCCATTACCAATTCGGCCAAAAATGCGTTGGGCGTGACCCACACCCAAAGGCGCCGCTGGGCGGCAAGCACGTAACCCGCCGCCGCGATCAGCAAGGCCGCCAGCACCGCTACGCCAAACAGCGGCAAGCCCCGGATCAACCCGCGAAAATCGTCATTGAGCGAGGACAGGGCGGGCGAAAGGTTGCTGTCCACCTCCAGCGATCGTTCAATGCCATTCTCTACCGTGACCACACCGGCGATGCGTTGAGCAATAGCGAGGGCCTGCTCCCGGTCAGCCTGATTGATCACTGTACCGGAAAGCCGGACGACGCCGGACTGAACCGCCACCTCGACCCCGGCCAGACCGTCAATTTTTGAATAGATCTGCCGAAGCCCGGCTTCGGTGGCGCGGTCCGATTGGTCGGTCAGGGACGCAATATCGATGGTTCCGGCTTCCGGCGCATCAGCGGCATCGGCGGCGGTCCCGGTGGGATCGGTCAGTGTCTGCGCGTGGGCCGTGCTGGCAGGGAAGACAGACAGCCCGGCCAAGGACAGGGCCAAAGACAGGGACGCCCAAAGAGCGAACAGGAATGTGCGACGGAAACTGATTGCATTACCCCTTCATTCACGCGCCCGACCGGCATTGACGGTCATGGCGCGAGGATGGGTTAAAGAGCAACAGGCGCAACAAGTTCCCAGCCGCACAGCGAGCGTAACCGTAGCCCTAGGCTTCGAGTTCGATGTCCCAGTACAGCCAGTCGCGCCACGTTTCATGCAGATAATTGGGCGGGAACAGCTTGCCGTGCTGTTGCAACTGCCAGCTCGTCGGGCGAATCGGTGCCTGATATACGGGCATTGCGGCCTGTTTGGGCGTGCGTCCGCCCTTCTTCATGTTGCACGGCGCGCAGGCAGTAATGATGTTCTCCCACGTGGTACGACCACCCAGTCGGCGCGGGGTGACGTGGTCGAAGGTCAAATGCTCCATGCTGCCACAATACTGGCACTGGAAGCGGTCGCGCAAAAACACGTTGAAGCGGGTAAATGCGGGAAATTCGCTGTGCTTCACATATTGCCTGAGCGCGATAACACTCGGAATTTTCATGTCAAAATTGGGCGAATGGACTTCGCGATCATAGCTCGCCACGATGTCCACCCGGTCCAGAAACACCGCCTTGATCGCGGTCTGCCACGGCCACAGGCTCAGCGGGTAATAGGACAAAGGGGTGTAATCGGCGTTGAGCACCAGCGCCGGGCAGGCAGACAGGTTGCGCGTGGGATCTTCATCGATCCCGCGGAAACGGGCTGCTCTTTCGATCAGTTCGGCTTTAAGCACGGTGAGCATTACTCCCTGATTGCTTCCATCCTGACGTGGCAAATCAAAGAGTCAAACCCGTGACAGGATGGCTATCCACAGGGTCAGGCTGTTGACGCCCTGTGGAAAAGCTGTGGCCAAGTTGAAGACCACGTCTGGGGCTGACGCAATAACACGCCTTGTGGCATAAACCGCTCGATGCCCAACAACGTTCCGGTTACGACCCGCTTTGCTCCGAGCCCCAACGGGCGGCTGCATCTTGGCCACGCCTTCAGCGCCATCATCGCGCATGACCTGGCCCGGCAAAATGGGGGGCGGTTCGTGTTGCGGATCGAGGATATTGACGGACCACGTTCCCGCCCGGAACTGGCAGACGAATTCCGCCGCGATCTGGAATGGCTCGGTCTGGAATGGCACGAGGTGCCCGCGCAATCGACCCGGATCGAACGCTACGCCGCTGCTGCTGCGACATTGAAGGCATCCGGACTGCTCTATCCGTGCACCTGCACCCGCACACAGATCGCGGACGCAGGCGCAGGCCAAGGCCCCGATGGGATGATCTATCCCGGCACTTGCAAACCCGGTTCTTGCAAAACTCGTGCGCCCGATCCCGCGCGCGCAGCGGCTTGGCGGCTGGACGCGGCCCGCGCGGCGGAAGTGACCGGACCGCTGGTTTGGAACGACGATCTGGCGGGACCACAAACGGTCAATCTTGCCGGGCTGGGCGATGTGGTGCTGGTGCGCAAAAACTTGCCCGCAAGCTACCACCTGGCGGTCACCCTCGACGATGCAGAAGACGGCGTGACGGTGGTGACACGCGGCGCCGATCTGTTTGCAGCAAGCCATGTGCATCGCATGCTGCAAGCCTTGCTCGGCCTGCCCGCCCCGCGCTGGCATCACCACCCTTTGCTTAACGACGCAAATGGTGAGAAACTTGCCAAACGGCGCGGATCGCCTGCGTTGGCACAGCGCAGGGAGGCGGGCGAAGACGGGCTCATGCTTGCCGCACAACTGCGCTTGCAACATTTACGACTTGGAACCTAAACCCCGCACGTCCATTGGAAAGCATATGAACTACTTACTTATACCCATACTGCTCATCTTGATGGGCCTGGTCGCGTTTTCGCTGGTCAAGGGGATCGTGGCGTTTCTCAAGACCACCAAGATTGATCTTGAAACCGGTGAAAGCTCAACCGCCACTGATATGCAGCTTGCGCAGAACAAGGCGATGTTTGCGCGCATCAAGTATCAGGCGCTCGCCATTGTGGTGGTGTTTGTGATCGGGATCGTTGCTTCCAGTGGCGGGAACTGATCCGCGCCGTGACGTGGTGAACCGTCAATGGTAAAGTTGAACAAGATCTACACCCGCACCGGCGATGATGGAACCACGGGCCTGGTCGATGGCTCGCGCTGCCTGAAACACACGGCACGCATTATCGCGATGGGGCTTGTCGACGAAGCCAATAGCGCGATCGGGATGGCGGCGGTGCTCATGTCCGGCGTGCCCGGCGCCGAGATCTCCCGCATCCAGAATGACCTGTTCGATCTCGGCGCTGATCTGGCAACACCGGGGGATGACTTCGTGCCGTCCGAAATGGTGCTGCGGATGATCGAATCGCAGGCGGAATGGCTGGAACACCGGATTGATGCCTGCAACGAAAACCTTCAGCCTCTCACCAGCTTCATCCTGCCGGGAGGCACCGAACTGGCTGCCCGTTTGCACGTAGCGCGCGCCACCACGCGGGCAGCAGAGCGGGCGATGGTCGCGCTTGCCGCCGAAGTGCCGGTCAATCCGGCCGCGCTGGCCTATATCAACCGGTTGTCGGATTACCTGTTCGTGCTTGCCCGCGTGGTCAACGATAATGGCAAGCGCGATGTGAAGTGGGTTCCGGGCGCTAACCGCTAGTCAGGCGAAGGCTTCCCCGCTAGGGCGGCGTGATTGCTGCACTTGCGAAGGATTAGACCATGCGCACCATCGCCGTCATCGGAGCCGGACAAATGGGCACCGGCATTGCCCAGACTGTTGCTGCCAATGGCATGGCCGTGATGCTGGCCGATATTGATCTTGCTCGCGCTGAAGCTGGCAAAGCCAACGTCGAAAAGGCGCTGGTCAAGCTGATGGGCCGCGGCAAGATCGAAGCGTCCGAGGCCGAGGCGCTGCTTGCGCGCATCACCCCGGTCGCTGATTATACGCCCTTCGCCGAGGCTGATCTCATCATCGAGGCAGCGACCGAGCGCGAAGAGATCAAGAACGCGATCTTCGACGCGGCCGGCAAGGTATTGCACGCGGACTCGATCCTTTCATCGAACACCTCCTCGATCCCGATCACCCGCATGGCCAACCACTCGCCTGACCCGGCGCGGTTCATCGGGCTGCACTTTTTCAATCCGGTGCCGGTGATGGGCTTGATCGAAGTGATCCCCGGTCTCGCCACCGCGCAGGCGACCACTGACCGCGTGACCGCTTTCGCCAGGGGCTTGGGCAAAGAGGTGGTGCTGAGCCAGGACGAACCCGGCTTCGTCGTCAACCGCATCCTGCTGCCGATGATCAACGAAGCGGTGTTTTTGCTCGGTCAGGGCACAGCCGGGATCGAGGATATCGACAAGGGCTGCCGCCTCGGCCTCAACCACCCGATGGGGCCGCTTCAACTGGCGGATTTTGTCGGGCTCGACACCTGCCTGGACATTATAAACGTTCTTTACAGAACCACCCGTGACAGCAAGTATCGCCCGGCACCGCTGCTGGTGAAATATGTCGAGGCAGGGTGGCTGGGTCGCAAGTCTGGTCGCGGCTTTTACGACTACACTGGCGAATCGCCGGTTCCCACCCGCTGAAACACTACTGGATTTCGATCACCAGTTCGCGATCGGAAATATACGGCGGCAGCTTTGGGGGGAGCTGGTTATTGGTAGGGGTCGCGATGGCCCCGGGCAAAAGCGGCGCATCGACCGGATCAAAGCCACCCGGGCCGGGAGCCTGATATGGTTGCGGGAGCATGGCAGGCGGGCCATCGGCACTGTATGCGCCAAAAACCGCCGTGTCCTCGCCCCACTCAGTGCCGAGATTGCTGGGCCTGTCACCTTCGCTTTGTCCCTTGGCAAAAGCCTGGGCATCATTGGCGAACTTGGCACGCTCGGCGCCCAGAATATCGGCGGCCTTGACGACCACGCCGCTATCTTCCGGCGTACCGACCATCGCCATGGCACCGAACAAGGTCATCGCTGCAAAAGCAAGCGCGGCTTTGCTGTTCTGGAAAACGGTCTTGTACATGGCGCAAGACTACCGGAACTGCGGTTAAAACTTTGTTCAAAGCGACTTGGCGCATCGCACGACCGGACTGTCGCCGCGTGAGAAACATCGCCCTGCTGACTGACTTTAAGCCGGGCAAGGAGAACACCCATGCCCGAACGTAACACCCCAACCCCCACCCATGGCCATCCTGAAGCAATGGCCCCGGAAACCCATAACTCCGAACAGGACATGCGCGGCGAGCAAGCGCAGGACGTGGCTGTGGATGCGCGCCAGGAAAAAAGCGGCCAAACCGGCGGAACAGAAAGTCGCAAAGCCCCCTCGCCCGGCATCGATAATGTCGCCGGTCATGAAACCGATCTGATCGATGTGATGCGGAAAATGGAAAACACCGGCGCGATCGACAATGGGGCGTTCTCGGGCGAGCCTGATCATGACGATGAGCCTAGCCGCTATCATGACAGCGGTGCGACCGCCAATGAAGACCCGGACGATATCGATCGCGACCAACTGCGCGAAACCAAACGGCCCTGATATTGTAGCATGACGGCAGCGCGTGTTCAGCCCAGCGACTTGGGCAAAACGCGCTTCCATTCGTAAAGCAAATCGAGCGCCTCCCGCGGGGTGAGCGCATCGAGATCGGCGTTTCTCAGGTTTTCGGCCAACTGCTGTTCAGGCGTTTCCTTAGCCGGTTCGGCGGCGAGCGCGGCAAACAGGGGCAGGTCGCCCAGCCCTGCCGCAATCCCGCCTGTTGCAGCGCGGGTTGCTTCAAGTTTTTCGAGGACAGCAGTGGCACGCGCCACAACCGGCGCCGGAACGCCTGCGAGCCGCGCGACCGCCAGGCCGTATGACCGATCCGCCGGGCCATCGGCCAGCTCATGCAGCAGAACCAGATCGCCCTGCCATTCGCGCGCCCGGACATGGTGCAACGACAGCGCCTCACAGCTTTCTGCCATTCGCGCCAATTCGTGATAATGCGTTGCGAACAGGCAGCGGCACTTGATTTGCGAATGCACAGCCTCGGCCACCGCCCAAGCGAGCGCGAGGCCATCATAGGTCGATGTGCCGCGTCCCACTTCGTCAAGAATGACAAAACTGCGGTTCGTCGCCTGCGCGAGAATGGCGGCGGTTTCGACCATCTCGACCATGAAGGTCGATCGCCCGCGTGCAAGGTTGTCCGCCGCGCCCACCCGGCTGAACAGGCGGTCGACAAGACCGATGCGCGCCGAAGTGGCAGGAACAAAACACCCGGCCTGCGCCAGCAGCACGATCAACGCATTCTGCCGCAGGAAGGTCGATTTGCCACCCATGTTGGGCCCGCCGATCAGCCACAGGCGATTATCGGCCGCCAATGCGCAGTCATTGGCCACGAACCGATCACCCAATTTGGCGAGTGCCGCTTCGACCACCGGATGCCGCCCGCCGGTGATGGCGAGGTCCGTGTCCTCGTCAATCTTTGGACGGCACCAGTCAGCCTCGCTCGCGCGTTCCGCGTTCCCGGCAGCCACGTCGATCCGGGCGAGCGCGGCGGCTGTCGCGGCGATCGTTTCGCGCGCTGCGATCACAGCGGCCACCAGTTCTTCGAAATGTGCCTCTTCTGCGGCGAGAGCATGGCCGCCCGCCTCGGCAATCCGGCTCGCTTCTTCGTGTAGCGTCAGGGAGTTGAATCGCACCGCGTCCTTCATCGTCTGGCGATGCGTGAACCCGCTATCGGGCGCCATCAGCCGATCAGCGTGGCGCGCGGCGACTTCGATGAAATAACCCAGCACGCCGTTGTGCCGGATCTTGAGCGTGGCGATCCCTGTCTCGTTGCGGTAGCGCGCCTCCATCGCGGCAATGGCGCGGCGTGCATCGCCGGATGTGGCGCGCAATTCGTCGAGCGCCGCATCGTATCCGTCAGCAATATAGCCACCGCCCGACCGCTCGATGGGCGGCGAAGGCACCAACGCGCGCGACAGCCAATCGGTCAGCGCGCCGTGGCCTGTCAGGCGCCCAAGAACCGTGTCGAGCAGCGCGGGCCTGTCCAGGGCGCCGGTCAGCCACTGGTGCAGCCGCATCGCTTCCGACAGCCCGTCGCGCAACTGGCCGAGATCGCGCGGGGCTCCCCGTTCTGCCACCACCCGGCCCAGCGCACGGCCCAGATCGGGGATCGCGCGCAAAGCTTCACGCAGCTGCGCGCGCTCGATCGGCCGGTCGCGCCAGAACTGCACCAGTGCAAGCCGCGCCTCGATCTGCGACACATCGAGCAAGGGGGCGGACAGGTCCTCGGCCAGCAGCCGCGAACCGGCCCCCGTGACGCAACGATCAACCGCGCCAATCAGGCTCCCGGCTCGCCCGCCAGTGGTGCTTTCGAGGATTTCCAGGCTGGTCCGCGTTGCCGCATCCATGGCCATGCCCGACGCGGCCTCGCGCTGCACCGGCGGCAGAAGCAGCGGAAGTTTGCCCCGGCCGACATGGTCGAGATAGGCAATCAAACCGCCCGCCGCGCACAGCATTGCCCGAGACAAATCGCCATAGGCATCGAGCGTCGCCACGCCGTGAACAATTTTTAGCCGCTCGGCTCCGGCATCGCTTGCAAAGGTGCTGCGCGGGCGGAAAATCGCTTCATCAGGGCCGTGGGACCAATCTTCGGGCACCACGACTTCGCTCGGGCCAAGCCGCGCCAAAGCTGCACCAAGCTGGTCGGCCGCGCATTCCTCCAGCACCATCGCGCCCGTCGAGATATCGCAAGCAGCAATCCCGATCGTGCCGCGCAGTTCTGCCAGCGCGACAAGCACATTGGCGCGGCGCGGTTCCAGAAGCGCTTCCTCGGTCAGCGTGCCTGCCGTCACCAGTCGGACAATCGCGCGGCCGACCAATGCCTTGGACGAAGGCGTGCCCTCGCGCCTGGCCCGCGCCTTGGCCTCGCCCGGCGTTTCCACCTGCTCGGCAATGGCGACCCGGCAGCCTGCCTTGATCAGCCGCGCCAGATAGCCTTCCGACGAATGCACCGGAACCCCGCACATCGGAATCGGCGCACCGTGATGCTCACCCCGTGTGGTCAGCGCAATATCGAGGATTTGTGCCGCGATCCGGGCGTCGTCGAAGAACAATTCGAAGAAATCACCCATCCGGTAAAACAGCAACGCATCGCCCGCTTCTTCGCGCAACGCGAGGTATTGCGCCATCATCGGCGTAAGCTTGCCGGCGGTCTGAGGATCGAGAAGCGAGGGCATTGGCACGGCCTTGCCCCATCGCCTGCGATTCGGAAACGTCCGGGAGGAAGGCTTTCCCCCGGCCTGCGCCATTTCCGGCCTATCGCATCGCGCCGCGCGAGGCTAAGCGGGGTACGATTTACCGGACGGACAAACAGAGGAATCTGGCACATGACAGAAGAGAACAAGGGCGGCTTCACTGCACGCGAGGCGCTGTTCTATCATGAGACCATCCGCCCCGGTAAGCTCGAGATCGTCGCCACCAAGCCGATGACCTCGCAGCGTGATCTCAGCCTGGCCTATTCGCCAGGCGTTGCCGTGCCAGTGGAAGCCATTGCGGCTGACCCGTCACTGGCCGCACGTTACACCGCCAAGGCGAACCTTGTTGCGGTGATTTCCAACGGCACCGCCATCCTGGGCCTTGGCAATCTGGGCGCGCTTGCATCCAAGCCGGTCATGGAAGGCAAGGCGGCGCTGTTCAAGCGGTTTGCCGACGTCGATTCCATCGACATCGAGCTCGACACCGAAGACCCTGAAGCCTTCATCAACGCGGTGGCTCTGATGGAGCCGACCTTTGGCGGCATCAACCTTGAAGACATCAAGGCCCCCGAATGCTTCATCATCGAAGCCGCCTTGCGCGAACGCATGAAAATCCCTGTCATGCATGATGACCAGCACGGCACCGCGATCATCACGGCGGCCGGCCTGCTCAACGCCTGCCACATCACAGGCCGCGATTTCCGCGACGTGAAGGTAGTGGTCAACGGCGCAGGCGCGGCGGCAATCGCCTGTACCGCGCTGATCAAGGCCATGGGCGTGCGGCATGAAAACGTGATCCTGTGCGACCGCAGCGGCCCGATTACGCCGGGCCGCGACGGAGTGGACCAGTGGAAGAGTGCCCACGCGGTCGCCACCACCGCGACCAACCTGGAAGAAGCACTGGCGGGGGCCGACATTTTCCTTGGCCTTTCAGCCGCAGGCGCTTTGAAACCGGAGTGGATCACGCAGATGGCGGACAGGCCAATCATCTTCGCGATGGCCAATCCTGTTCCCGAAATCATGCCGGACGAAGCCAAGGCCGTGCGCCCCGATGCGATCATCGCTACTGGGCGCAGTGATTTTCCCAATCAGGTCAACAATGTGCTGGGCTTCCCCTTCATCTTCCGCGGCGCGCTGGATGTTCAGGCGACCACGATCAATGAAGAGATGAAGGTCGCCGCGGCCAAGGCCATTGCGGAGCTTGCGCGCCAGCAGGTTCCCGAAGAAGTGGCCGCCGCCTATGGCAAGAACCAAAAGTTCGGCACAGATTACATCATCCCGGCCCCCTTCGACCCGCGTCTGATCGAGGTCGTATCTTCGGCGGTCGCCAAGGCGGCAATGGATTCCGGCGTGGCCCGTGCGCGGATCGATGATTTCGATGCCTATCGCGTCAAGCTGCGGTCGCGCCTCAACCCCACTACATCGGTGCTGAGCGGCGTCTATGAGGTGGCCAAAGCCAACCCCAAACGCATGGTCTTTGCCGAAGCGGAAGAAGAAGTGGTGCTGCGCGCCGCGATCCAGTTCCGCGATTTCGGTTATGGCACGCCAATTCTGGTGGGCCGCACCAAAGCCGTCCTCGACAAGCTGCACCAGCTTTCCGTGAGCGATCCGAGCAGCTTCGAGATACAGAACTCGGCTGATAGCGAGCACGTGCCGGAAATGGTAAACTTCCTTTACAAGCGGCTTCAGCGGCGCGGTTATACCGAGCGTGATGTGCGCCGTATGGTCAATCAGGAACGCAACGTGTTTGCCGCGCTTCTGGTGGCGCTGGGCCACGGCGACGGGATGATCACCGGCATGACCCGCACGTTCGCGCAGACCGTTCGCGAAATCAATATCGTGCTCGATCCCAAGGAAGGCGCGCTGCCTTTCGGCATTCACATGATGATCGGCAAGAACCACACCACGTTCCTGGCCGATACCACCATTAACGAACGGCCCAATGCACAGGAGCTCGCGCATATTGCCAAGGAAACCGCCGCCGTCGCCCGGCGCATGGGACACGAACCGCGCGTGGCGTTTCTGAGCTATTCGACCTTTGGCAATCCTTCGGGCCAATGGCTCACCTCAATCCGCGAAGCCGTGGCGATCCTCGACAAGGAAGATCCGGGCTTTGAATATGAAGGCGAAATGGCGCCTGACGCGGCGCTCAACCCCAAGGTCATGTCGCTTTATCCGTTCAGCCGCCTGTCGGGGCCAGCCAATGTGCTGATCATGCCGGGGCTGCAATCGGCGAACCTTTCGGCCAAGCTGCTGCGTGAACTCGGCAGCAATGCCACCATCGGTCCGATGATGATCGGCGTCGAAAAGCCGGTGCAGATTGTCCCGATGACCGCGAGCGTTCCCGATGTTCTCACGCTGGCCGTGCTGGCGGGTGCAGGCGTAGTGGGATAAGCGCCTTTTGCGCATAAAAAAGGGGGCGCGGCCATCATGGTCGCACCCCCTTCACAGTGCCGGGGCGAAGGCTGCCGGCGTCAATCGGATCAGTTGGTTGCGGCAGCGTCATTGACTTCGCCCGTGGCGATGTCGGTCATGGTCCGGTCACCGCTGTAGGTGTTGTCCAGGCAGGTCTGGAGCGTCTTGGCATCATCGCTGAGGCCCAGACGCTTGGCGAAGGCGACAACGGTGCCGTATCCGGCCAGACCGTAATGCGTCATGCGCTGATACTGCGTGATGATCGACGCATCGAGCACGTCCTTGTCGTCGATATCGGCGTCAAGCGCGTGCGCTTTCACTTCTTTAACAAGGCCTTCCATGCCTTTGCAGAATTCGCCGGTGGGTTCGGCGTGGTGGCTTCTGATGATCTTGCCGACCTGCTCGATCCCTTCGCCGATCCCGTCGACGCCGGCCTTCAGGGCTTCTTTCAGCGCATCGGACGTAGCCTTTCCATGCAGCTTTTTGGTGGCTTCAAGCGACTGCTTATTCGCGCTGTAAATGTCCTGAAGCTGGTCGATATACAGATCTTTGAGCGTTGCGATGGTCATCGTGGTCGTCTCCTCTGGTTCGTGACGAACTGTGGTTGTCTCGGGAAATAGTGGAACGCGGAGCGAATGTTCCGACCTTTCGCGAGTGGGCGTGTCTCGGACGCGTCAGGCGGAGCGCGGGAAATCATTGCGCGCCGGAATATTGGCATCACGATTGCGGAGCGGTATGACCGCCGCATAGTTGCGAGACGCATCGACAGGGCGGGGAAATGACATGATCACAGCTTATTTGCGGGCCGCCCTTGCTGCCGCGGCAGCCTTGTTGGTTTCCCCCGCAACTCCGCTCGCCGCGAAGGATAGCCCGGCAACTGAGGTTGTATTCACCAATGTCCGGGTATTCGATGGCACCGCAGACACCTTATCGGCCCCCACCACCGTATTGGTTCGTGGGCATTTGATCGTGGCGATCGGCTCGGACGCTGCGCCCGCTTCGGCAGAGGCCATCGTGATCGACGGTACCGGCCAGACGCTGATGCCCGGTCTGATCGACAATCATGTCCATATGATGTTCAATAGCCTTTCGCCCGCCCAGATGGCCTCGACGGAAATGAGCTTGGAGAAGGTCATGCAACTGTCTGCGGCTCAATCGCAGGCCATGCTGATGCGCGGCTTCACCTCCGTGCGCGATGTCGGTGGTCCGTCATTCCCCCTCAAGACTCTGATCGATAGCGGCAAGGTGATGGGCCCGCGCATCTGGCCATCGGGACCGATGATCTCGCAAACCTCGGGCCATGCCGACCTGCGCGGTCCGGACGAACCCTCGCGCCGTTTTTCCGGTAAGATGTCGAAAGCCGAAGAGATCTGGGCCAGTGTGATTGCCGATGGGCGCGACGAAGTTCTGACCGCGGTTCGCGAGAATCTTCGCAGGGGCGCGAGCCAGATCAAGCTGGCGGCTGGCGGCGGGACGAGCTCGGAGTATGACCCTCTCGACGTGACGCAATACACCTTGGACGAGATGAAGGCGGCGGTGGACGCAGCGTCGGACTGGAACACTTATGTCACCGTTCATGCCTACCATCCCAAGTCGGTGCGCCGCGCGATCGAGGCCGGCGTCAAGGTGATCGAGCATGGCAACCTGCTTGACGAGGACACGCTGAAACTGATGGCCGACAAGGGCATCTGGCTTTCGGGCCAGATGCTGGTGGATTCCACTGAAGCGATGGATCCCAAGCGGCGGGAAAAGCGCAAGCCGGTGGTGGAAGGCCAGAAGATCGTTTGGCCGATGGCCAAGCGGCTGGGTGTGAAGCTGGCTTGGGGAACCGACTTCCTGTTCGAACCCGATCTCAACGCCCAGCAGAACGCCTATATCCTGCGGCTGAAGCCCTATTTCACTTCTGCCGAATTGCTGCGTCTGGTGACGTCGGGCAATGCAGAATTGCTCGCGTTGTCGGGGCCACGCACACCCTACGAAGGGCGCCTCGGCGTGATCGAAGAAGGGGCGCTGGCCGATCTCATTCTGGTTCGCGGCGATCCGCTCGCCGATATCGATGTGATTGGCGATCCCGCGCGGAACTTCATGGTCATTATGAAGGACGGGGCTATCGTAAAGGGTCAGGCGCGGTGATGAGCGCATAAGGCGGCGCGCTGGGCGGTGGCGCTGATCTCTGGAGATGCCAGGGGGGCGGGCCCAAGACCGTGCATCGATGTCGGCGCCGAAACCGCCCTACATCTGGGCTGCGGGCGTGATGCGTGATCATGTGTGTGAGTGTATGATTGTTTGGTTGCGGGAGTTGGATTTGAACCAACGACCTTCAGGTTATGAGCCTGACGAGCTACCGGGCTGCTCCATCCCGCGATACCGATTGTGCGTGTGCGCCGAGGCGCAGAGACGCCAAAAGGGCTGCCCTTGTGGGGTCAGCCCTTTGACTATGTGAATGGGTTATACCCCGCGTCCACTGGCTTCAATGCCTGGCGGCGACCTACTC
>JAACPW010000026.1 GCA_009995225.1 Sphingomonadales bacterium
CGCCACCCGCTACGACAAGACAATCCTATCCTTCGAAAGCTTCCTCAACCTCGCCGCCACTCGCCTATGGCTGAAGTCTTTTGTCAACACAGCCTAGCGAAAAACATCGAGGCCTACGGACCGGAGATTATCGGCCTCGAAGATGACGAAAAATTGGGTTGGACTGGAGCGGGAAGCGCATCGGCTAGCTTGTGCATCATGACAGAGCAACTACCGCCATGGCCAATACTTTGCCCCGAGGACGCATCCTACTGCCGGGATGATCCGCAAGTCACGCTCGATGTGATGGGGCGAGCTCTGGATAATTTCGCGTTCACAAGAGCATGGAAGAAATCCGGCACCAGCGCACCACCAGTCAGCCTCATTGGCACATGCGAATTCACACTCGCTCTGCTCGAGACCTACGGCATCAAGGCTCAGGACTTTGCGGACAGCGTGTGGAGTGTCAGCAAGATGAGGCCGAGATACTCAGAAGGTCCGGGTTGGCGAAGTGTTGGCAAACCCAACAAGATCATCGGAACCGATTTCGACGGCTACCCAATCAGATCTCTGCCAGCAGGAACGCCATGGATGGCAGGTGGTTCAACTCTCGGCACCCTTGTGGTCGAAGCTATCGAACTTCGCGCAAATGTTGTCGTCCGATGGTTTCCGCAACAACCGAATATCATCGAGGTGCGTTTCGATTCACAGATCCCGAATGCAATGGCTGCCAGTCTCGAGGGAAAGTCTTTCGCCGATGTGCTCGACCACCCGCTTGCCAAACGTATTGAAGCCAAGGTCGTGAAGGTCCAGCAGTTGAAGCGCTCGACACGCATCAGCATGCGAACTGTCGATGAAAGGCCCAAAAAACTCGGCAACGATCCAAAACCAAGGGCGGCTTATCAGCGTGAGAGGAAAAAGCTGGCCACCGCCCGAAAGCAACTTCAGGTCTACGCACTCAGCCAGTTGACTCTCCCGGTAGCGAGGGCAGATAAGCCACTTGTGCATAGCAATGTGGACAAGCTGGGGATTTGATGTGGATGGCATGGGGGAAGGGCTGAGTTACAGTTTGCCCAATCTAATGCTTTCGCGCATCTGATTTTATCGTTATATAGCAGATGCTTGCTTACAGTTACACTGTCAGTTACCATCGGGAGATCGGATATAACCGTTCTGATCGGCGCAAAAAATCCGGACAACGAGAAAAGGCCCCGCAAGCGATTGCGGGTCTTTTTCGTTCAACAGATGTAAAAACGTTTTGACAATTCCTGCAAAATGTCAAAACATCTCAACATTGGGTTTGTTGAGGGAGCTGAGATCATGTCGCATCGAATGAAATACTGGCTGTTTTGCGCAATGGCGTTCGCTGCTGCGGCGGCCGCCGGAATTGTGATCGGAGCAACGGTTCCCGCCGCCGGGGCGGGCGATAATGCCGCCTTGCTGTTCCTGCTTCTCCTTGGCGTTTGCGGGCTTGTCATGGCGGCCGGCTGGCTGTGGTGGAAGCGGACGGATGACCTGCAACAACAGGGCCAGCTGATCAGCTGGTATTGGGGCGGGAACTTCGGCGCATTAGCAATGTTGGTCTATCTGGCGGTTTTCTTTGGCCGGCATAGCGACATCAGCCTTGGCGCGATCTATCTGTTCTTCGCGCAGTTTGTCGGTTTTGCAGGCGTATGGCTGGTCTGGCGCCTGCGCGGCCGGGGCCAGTCGGAATGAAAAACTGCTTGCGCGATTTACGCAAGGCGCAAGGCCTTAATCAGGCCGATCTGGCAGACCGGCTCGCCATTTCGCGCCAGACCATCATTGCAATCGAGGCGGACAAGTATGATCCGTCCTTGCCAATGGCCTATCGCATGGCCGCGTTCTTTGATGTGCCGGTAGAGGTGCTTTTCATCAACCCGTGGAAGGTGAATCCGCCAGACAGGCCTAGTCCCGTTTGAGCCCTGCCAGCAGCGCGGCCAGTGGCCCGTCCTGCTCGCCTTCTGCTACAATGCCCGCGGCGGCACGGGCAGCGTCCGCGTTCGGACCTTCGGCATAGGGGTCGATGGCAAGCCCCAGCGTCTGTGCCACCGCTTCGCCAAGGTCGAACATGTCGCCGCTATAGGCAATCTCGTCGCAATCATCGGCTTCGAGTTCGATTTCGTCGCCTTCGGCCACGGGGCGCGCAGTGTCCTCGACAAATTTAAGGTCGACGGGCTCGTCGATGGTGACGGGGAAGGCCTCGCCGCTGATGGCGCACGGTTGCAGGATCGCCGCCTTCAGCCGCCCGGTTGCGCGGATCGCGCGCGGTTTTTGTTCCAGCGCAATCTCGGCCCGCAAGCGTTCAACCGCGCCCAGCCCAAACCGCGCGCAAAGCGCAGCACGCTCTTCCGCGGTGGCTTCGACGACCACTATTTCGCCCGATAGCGGGCGCGCCTTCACCATGCGGGTAAGCTCGGACGGGGGCAGGGGATCGCTCACCAGATCGCATTCGCTTTCAGCATTTCATCGTCAGAAAAGCGGCCCAGCCGCTCGAACAGTTTCATCAACCGGCTGGCCACGGCGCGGGCGCTCCCGGCTTCGTCAGCGCCTTCGGTAAAGGTCACATTGCGCTGGACCGCGCCGGTGAGCTTTTCCATGTCGCCTGCGTTCAGCGCGCTGCGATAGGCGCCAAGGCGTCCGCCCAGCACGCTCATCAGCTTGCCGATACGCTTGCCCACGACCACGTCATTCACGCCGAATTCGCGCAATTGGCTATCCATGTCCTCGACGAACAGTTCCGCCAAAAGCGCGCTTTCCGTGCGCATTTCAGAGGCTTCGATCCTGACGATGACGGTGCTAAGCACAGCGGTGATCATGTCGAACCGCCCGGCAATCGAATCCGCCACGTTGCATTCGGAATAATAGGCCGAATCGCGCGCCAGCTCGATCACGCGGTGCCACAGGGGGCGCACGTTTTCGCGCGGGTCAGGAGCAGTGCCAAGCAGGCGGGAGAGGATGGACATAAAAAGAAGCCTTTCAGGCGATTGTCGTGTGGCCAGGGCGCATGATCGCACGCCGTTCTTCTTACGCCAACGCACGAAGCGCGGATGCGTTCAACCGCCGTTCAAGCAGGTTGTCTCACCGCCGCGCTATATGGTGCGTTGCAAGCTTGCGCCTAGCCCCTTAAAGCACCTGGCCCAAGGGACAAATGCGCGAGTGTGCGCGAATGCAGGACGGGATTGAGACGGTTTGGCGCAGATGAACGCGAATGTGAAATGGGCCAGCGCGACGAATGTGAGCTGGCGCAAGCTGCGCGGCGCGCTGGTGCTGGTGGGCGTGGCGGCGCTGCTGCCGGCGTGTTCGGCAATCCGCGAATCGCGCGGCTACATTGTCGATCCGCTGCTCAGCAACGCGATACAGCCGCAAATCGACAACCAGCAATCGGTGGAAGGCACGCTTGGGCGTCCAACCTTTACCAGTCAATATGGCACGCCGACCTGGTATTACGTGTCCAGCATCACGGGCCAGCGTCCGTTCAGCCGTCCGCGCATTCAGGACCATACGGTGCTTGCCGTGACCTTCGATGAGGCGGGCCGTGTGGCTGAGGTCAAGCGCAGCGGCGTGGAGAACGTGGTGTTCCTCGATCCCAACGGCAACAAAACCCCGACGCTCGGGCGTGAACGCGGTTTCCTCGAAGACCTGTTCGGCAATATCGGACAGGTCGGCGGCGGCGGCCTGCCGGGCGGTGGCGGACCGGGCGGCCCGTAATCTCGCGACCGGCGCGCTTGATCCTGCGGGAAGGCGCGCCATATTCCTTGCATGACAAGCGAACATGCCAGCCACGGCCTCATCCAGTGGCACGGAACCACCATCATCGGCGTACGCCGTGCAGGCAATACCGTTATCGCAGGCGACGGCCAGGTATCGATGGGCAACACGGTGATGAAGCCCAATGCGCGCAAGGTGCGGCGGCTTGGGGATGGCAGCGTGATCGCCGGTTTCGCCGGCGCGACGGCCGACGCCTTCACCTTGTTCGAGCGACTGGAAAAGAAGCTCGAGCAATATTCCGGCCAGCTGATGCGCGCGAGCGTGGAACTGGCCAAGGACTGGCGCACCGACAAATTTCTGCGCAATCTCGAAGCTTTGATGATCGTTGCCGATCACGACACGCTGCTGGTGCTGACTGGCAACGGCGATGTGCTGGAGCCAGCGGGCGACATTGCTGCGATCGGATCAGGCGGCAATTTTGCGCTCGCTGCGGCCCGTGCAATTGCCGATTACGAGGCCGACGCCGAAACCATCGCCCGCAAGGCCATGGCGGTCGCCGCAGAGATCTGCGTTTTCACGAACGGCAACTTGACGGTCGAGACCGTCTGAGACCCCTCAATCTTTCCCGGGACATCATGACTGAAAACCTGACACCCAAGGCGATTGTCGCCGCGCTCGACGAACACATCATCGGCCAGGCCGATGCCAAGCGCGCGGTTGCGGTCGCGCTGCGCAATCGCTGGCGGCGTCAGCGTCTGGGCGCGGATCTGCGCGACGAGGTGACGCCCAAGAACATCCTGATGATCGGCCCCACGGGCTGCGGCAAGACCGAAATCAGCCGGCGTCTGGCGAAACTCGCCGAAGCCCCCTTCATCAAGGTTGAGGCGACCAAGTTCACCGAAGTCGGCTATGTCGGCCGCGATGTCGAACAGATCGCGCGCGATCTTGTTGAAGATGCGATCCGGCTTGAAAAGGAGCGTCGCCGCGAAGCGGTGCGCGAAGCTGCCTCCGAAGCTGCGATGGACCGGCTGCTCAATGCCCTGGTAGGCGACAGTGCTTCCGAGGCCACCCGCGCCAGCTTCCGCCAGCGGATCACCCAGAACGCGATGAACGATGTCGAGGTCGAGATCGAGGTGAAGGACACGCCCGCCGCACCCTTCGACATGGGCAACATGGGCGGGCAGATGGGCATGATCGACCTCTCCGACATGATGGGCAAGGCGCTCGGCCGCAAGAACACCCGTCGCCAGAAACTGCGCGTGCCCGATGCGTGGGACCGGTTGGTCGATGAAGAAGCCGACAAGCGGCTCGATCAGGACGATGTCGCCCGCGCCGCTCTCCAGAATGCCGAAACCAACGGGATCGTGTTCCTCGACGAGATCGACAAGATCGCCGTCAGCGACGTGCGCGGCGGCAGCGTTAGCCGCGAAGGCGTGCAGCGCGATCTTCTGCCGCTGATCGAAGGCACCACGGTCGCCACCAAGTATGGCCCGATGAAAACCGACCACGTGCTGTTCATCGCAAGCGGCGCGTTCCATGTCGCCAAGCCTTCGGACATGTTGCCCGAATTGCAGGGCCGTTTGCCCATCCGGGTGGAGCTGCGCGCGCTGACCGAAGCCGATTTTGTGCGCATCCTGAGCGAAACACGCGCCAATCTCGTCGCGCAGTCCAAGGCGTTGCTGGCCACCGAGCAGGTGACGCTGGAATTTGCCGATGATGCGGTTCCCGAAATTGCGCGGATCGCTGCGCAGGTGAATGCGACGGTTGAAAATATCGGCGCGCGGCGGCTTCAGACAGTGATGGAACGGCTGCTGGAAGACATCAGCTTCGAGGCGGAAGATCATGCCGGTGAGACAATCACCGTCGATGCCGCCTATGTGAACGCACGGCTGGCCGGGCTGGCGGGCAACACCGACCTCAGCAAATATATCCTTTAAGCCAAGGGGCGCCGTCCCGGATGGCGGCGCCCCCAGGCGGCCTTATTCGCCGAGCAGGTGCTTTTTCCAGAACATCAGCTGCGCCAGGAAGGCGTAGTCCGCGTTTGCCCTCTTGGCGAAGCCGTGCCCTTCATCAGCAGCGATCAGATGCCAGGCCACGCCCCCGTTGGCCCGGATTGCGGCGACCATCTGATCGGCTTCGGACTTGGGCACGCGTGGGTCATTGGCGCCGGTGATGACGAACATCGGCTTTTCGATCTCGCTCACGCGGGCCAGGGGGCTGATTTCGGTCAGCTTGGCGCGTTGGCCCGGATCGCGCTCGTCGCCATACTCCACCCGGCGAAGGTCTTGCCGATAGGGATTGGTGTTTTCGAGGAAGCTGACGAAATTGCTGATGGCGACGGTGCATTGGGTCGCGCTCAGCCTGTCCTTCAGTTGCACGGCAGCGGCGTAGCACATGTAGCCACCGTATGACCCGCCCGACAGGCCGATGCGCGCCGCATCGACCGCCGGATCGGCGCGCACGGTATCAATCAGCGCAGCCATGTCCTTGACTGAATCCTCGCGTTGGAAGGGGCCGTTGTCGAGGCTGACGAAGGTCTTGCCGTACCCGGTCGAGCCGCGCACATTGGGGTAGAAGACGCCGATACCCAGTTCATTGAGGTGGTAGTTGTTGCGGCCCATGAAGCCCGCAGTGCTTTGCCCCTCCGGCCCGCCGTGGACGGACACGATCAACGGGCGCTTGCCGGGAAACTTGACCGGATCGGGCAGATAAAGCAGGCCGGAGACCTCCAGCCCGTCAAAGCTCTTGGTGGTCACGATCCGCGGCTCGACATTCACTTGCGTGTCGAGGCCGCCGGTTTCGCTTTGCGTCCAGCGCGTCAGTTCCATCGTTTTGGGGTCAAGCGACCAGACATCGGCTGCGCTCTTGGCGCTGGAAAAGCTGAAACCTATCTCGCCCCACGGCGCGATTTCGATGCCACCGATCTGCCCGGCGGGGAGGGCATCGACCTTGGTGATCTGGCCGGTGGCGACATCAAGGATGCGCAACCGATCGGACCCGGCTTCGTTGACTTCGTAGGCGATTGTCTTGCCGTCATCGGAAATGGCGAAGCTGTCGACATCCCAGGCCTCCTGCGAGACGGGGCTGAAGGCCCCCAAGGCGGGGTCAAGCCGGCCCAGACGCTGGAAATCCGACCCCTGATCGCTCGTGACCCACACGATCCCGTCCGCAGCAATGGTCAGGCCGCCATAGGCAATTTCGGACGCGGTGTCTCCGATCGGGGTCATGGCGCCGGTCGCAAGGTCGAGCTGGTAGAGATCCACGTCCTGCACCGAATTGTATTTGGCAGCGTAGGCCGTGCGCTTGTCAGGTGAAAACGCGGCGATGTACCATCCGCCGCCTTGGCTTTCATGGACCATGCGCGCCGTGGTCGGATCGCGCGGGTCCATGACGTAAAGATCGGAATCCACGCCATTGCGGCGGGTCGAACTGTATCCGATCAGCGCGCCATCCTTGCTCCACGCGTTGATCTGGTTGCGGCTCTTGCCATCGGTCAGCAGAGTCAGGCGGCCATCCTTCAGGCTGTGGAGCTGAAAATATTCGTCCCCGCCTTGATCCTTGCTGACAACGATGATGTCGCCTTGTCCCGGCGCGTAGGAGCCGCGCACCGGCTCGGCTTCAAAGCTGATCTGGTTGCGGGCCCCCAGCGGGGCTTCGACCCGGTGAAGCTGGTTGGTGTTGGCAAAGCGCGTGGCAATCAGAACGGCGCGGGTGTTGGGATCCCACCCGGCAAAGCCTGCGCCGCGTGCTTCGAGATAGGGGCGGGCGCGGGTCGCCATCTCCAGCGGGATTGGCGGCATGTCTTCGGCTGTCAGCGCGGCGGGGATTGGCACGGCGGTGGTCGCAGCCGGCGCATCCTGTGCTGCGGCGGGCGCGGCGGCGGTGGCCAGCAGGACGACAAGCAACGGGCCGTGACGCATGAGCGATTCTCTCCTCAAAGTCTTCCCCCTCGGATGGGGACAATGAGGGCAGACGTAACGGGCGCCCGGCGGCTGAGCAATCCTGTCCGGTGCTCTTTGCTGGAGCTATTCGGCCGCCTCTGCATCGACCGTGACATCATCATTGCCGCGTTCGTTCGCCTGCCTGGCCCACATGTCGGCGTAGAGTCCGCCGCGCTTCAAAAGCACGCCGTGATCGCCGCTTTCCACCAACCGGCCCTGGTCCAGCACCAATATGTTGTCGGCGTCCGCAATGGTGGAAAGCCGGTGCGCAATCGCAATTGTGGTGCGCCCCTGGGCAATGCGCTTCAGCGTGCCGAGGATCTCCTGTTCGGTGCGGGTGTCCAACGCGCTTGTGGCCTCGTCCAGCAACA
This sequence comes from Sphingomonadales bacterium, assembly GCA_009995225.1. Lineage (GTDB taxonomy): Bacteria > Pseudomonadota > Alphaproteobacteria > Sphingomonadales > Sphingomonadaceae > Erythrobacter. Next base: position 8,021 of record JAACPW010000026.1, read on the forward strand.
GGATCGGCGGATTCTTGACCAGCGTTCGGGCGATCGCAACGCGCTGCTTTTCCCCGCCTGAAAGCTTCAATCCGCGTTCGCCCACCATCGTGTCAAAGCCATCGGGCAGACGTGCGATCAGCGGTGTCAGCGCGGCATCGCGTGCGGCTTGCACGATGCGATCATGATCTGCACCTTCAGCGCCATAGCCGATATTGTAGGCGAGGCTTTCGTTGAACAGTACGGTGTCCTGCGGAACGATACCGATCGCGGCGCGCACGCTGTCCTGCAAGACGGTGGCAATGTCCTCGTCCCCCACCAGCACGCGGCCTTGTTGCGGATCGTAGAAGCGGAACAGCAGCCGCCCGATGGTGCTCTTGCCTGCGCCCGATGGGCCGACAATCGCGGTGGTGCTTCCGGCAGGCACTTCGAAACTGAGGCCATTGAGGATCGTGCGGCCCGGATCGTAACCGAAGGTGACATTGTCGAACGCCACCATCGGCCGGCGAACGATCAGCGCGGGCGCGCCCGGCTTGTCCTTCACTTCGATATCGGTGTCGATCAGGCGGAACATCTCGCCCATGTCGATCAGGCCTTGGCGGATGGTGCGGTACACCCAGCCCAGCACATCGAGCGGGCGGAACAGCTGGATCAGCAGCGAATTGACCAGCACCAGATCGCCTACGGTCAGTGCGCCTGTGCTCCATCCCCAGACCGTGTAAGCCATCGCAGCCCCGACCAGCGCATTGGTGATGACTGACTGCGCCATGTTGAGCAGGCCAACCGAGTTTTCGGATTTTACAGCTGCTTCGGCATAGGCGCGGGCCGCCTGGGAATAGCGGGCCTCCTCGCGGGCTTCAGCGCCGAAATATTTGACCGTCTCGTAATTCAGCAACGAATCGACCGCACGGTGGAGCGCCTTGCCATCAAGATCGTTCATCTCGCGCCGCAGCTTGGTGCGCCATTCGGTGATCGCCCGCGTCACCCAGACATAGGCGACGACGGTAACGCTCGTGGCCGCGACCAGTTCAATGCCGAAATTGACATAGAAGATGATTCCCACCGCGATCAGTTCAAAGATCGTTGGCGCGATGTTGAACAGCAGGAAATACAGCATCTGGTCGATGCTCTTGGTCCCGCGCTCGATAATCTTGGTGACTTCGCCGGTGCGCCGCGCGAGGTGGAAGCGCAAGGACAGGCGGTGGAGGCGGTGGAACACGTCTTCGGCCAGATGCAACGTCGCAACCTGTCCCACGCGCTCGAAAGCGATATTGCGAAGGTTGTCGAACGCCACGGACGTAAAGCGGCCCAGCGCGTAGGCTGCGACGAACGCCATCGCAACGGTTGCCCCGTCGCTCCCAATCGTCCCTGATCCCGACATGGCATCAACGGCGCCCTTGTACGCAAAGGGCAGGGCCAGCGTGACGCCCTTGGCTGCAAGAACCAGGATCATTGCCACGGCGATGCGGATTCTAAGGCCGGTATTATTATTAGGCCACAGATAGGGCAGGAACCGCTTCAGCGTTGCCCAGCTCTCCACGTCACGCGGATGCCCCGTCTTGGCGGCGGAAGGATCAGTGGGTGTCGATGTTTCTGGCGGCATGAGTGCCGATGTGGGCCTGAAGGGCCGCTACCGCAAGGCGCGCAGAACCGTCTGGCGCGCCGGGTCTGCAGGGTGGGGCGGTAGTGAGTCGCAAAGTAGGGCAGCGTTAAGGGGCCTGATCGCCCAAGATGCATCGATTCTAGGCCAAACCTGTAGGGGGCCCTACAGTGCGGACACCTATTTCGGTCGCGGCTCTGCCACGGAAACTGGCGGATTTGTGCCATTCTCGGGACAGATTGACACATAACTGCAAAAACCCGTTGACCGAATCATGAAGGGCTCATAGATGGGCTCCACCGACGCGGCGCAGACGGCATCTGCCTTTGCTGAAGCGTTGGTCGCCAACA
>JAACPW010000011.1 GCA_009995225.1 Sphingomonadales bacterium
TGGGCGGTGATCGCCACGCTGATCGAGAACTGCAAGCTCATCGGCATCAACCCGCACACATGGCTGACCGCAACGCTCACAAGCCTCGCCAACGGTCACCCGGCATCGCGGATCGATGAGCTCCTGCCGCACGGCCACGTGGCCTGAAAACACCGCTTACGACCAAGCCAGCATCGGCCATAAACCGGGCGGGCGGGCGATCCCGAAAGCGGTCTTGCGGCTTCGCCACGGCCTTGAAAAATTCCTGCCCGTCAGGTTCCGACCCCATAGCGGACATCGTTCAGCCGCGGTTGAGATATTCCATCGGATGATCTAATTTTTGAATGACTATCCGCCAGACGCTAGGCCTTATGGCAACCCGGCGATCCCGGTCACCAAGGTAGTGTAATTAATGCGGGAGTGATGAATGTGTTGAGGATATTCGCTCTTATTGTATTGTTGTTTACTACGACAAGTTGTTCCAGTCTCGGTTCCATATTTTTTTCGAATAAATTCAGCCAAGATATACATATAACTTATCGAAAAGAGCTCATAACTCTCACACCATCAAGCCAATCCGAACTTTTTCGTCGCGCCAGCAATCCAATCCCCATGTCAGTAGCTGTAGGCGATTGCAAATATGACTATGATGAAAAGCGATTCTTCGATGCTGTCTCAGCTAGAGACTTAGAGAAGTTCGACAGGCGGGTTCGTTTCGTTTTGGAAATCGCAATCCATCCAGATGGTGAGGTTCGATTGTACCAATTTAATCCTGATACCCGCGCGAGAATCTTTGAGATCCAACCGGCGGGCTACCGGATTACGCCAATCAACAAGGGTGGGGAAGCGGAATGCTAGAGCCAGTAGCCTAGCGCTTGACCGGTTGACGTGTCTCCTATCTGCACTGCCAGCCAACATCAGACCGTGCGGGTCTCGTGTTTTCCGCCTTGCTCAGATGATGAACCCGACATTCCGAAATCCACCTACTTCCGGTCATTCGCCACCCTGACACCTCTTGCCACAAGCGGTCATATCATCGGCTTTATATTTGATCCCGATCAAGGACAGGGCGATGCGGAAGGCGCATAAGGACATCATGATCCACCCCCCCTTTCGCCTCCTCGCTCTCATCACCGCTCCGCTGCTGGCGCTCACAGCCTGTCAGACGCCGGGGTCCGAGAACCCGCCGCCGATGACGGGCAAGCCCACCTCGCCCTCGTTCGACACGCGCGCGCCGGCCTTTGTCGAGGCGGCCTGCGGGAGCTGCCATGCGGTCGAGCCGCCGTTCCTGTCGCCCAACCCTGCGGCGCCCAGCTTTGCCTCGATCGCCAACCGGCGGGGGCTTTCCGAACGCTCGCTCGCCGATTGGCTGGCGGAGGCGCACAATTATCCCGAAGATATGGATTTCACCCTCACCCGTCCACAGATCGACCAGATTGCGCGCTACATGGTGAGCTTGCGCAAGGCCGGATACGTCCCCGACGAGTGACTTTCCTACAGGGACGGCCGGGGGTTAGGGTCTTCACCCAAACCCGCACCCATTCGTCCTGAGCCTGTCGAAGGACTGTCTTTTTCCGGCGCCTCGCACCCGATTGCACATGTGAAGGACGGCCCTTCGACAGGCTCAGGGAGAACGGGTGGGGCCAGTCTTGGCCGAACCGCTCTTTGTCATCGTCAGCCTGCCCCCTGATCCGCTCAAGGGAAGGGTTTTCGCTTTCTGGACAGTGTCTCACCTGTCTCCAACGTCAGGAAACAGGGAGCCAAGCTGAACGCTTACAACCGCTCTTCCATCAATTTCAGCATATCGGCTTCGGGCCGCGGGCCGTAATGCGCGATCACTTCGGATGCGCAGATCGCTCCGCGCTTCAGGCACTGCGCCAAAGGCTCGCCCTTGGCATAGCCCGACAGGAAGCCCGCCGCGAACTGGTCGCCCGCGCCAGTGGTGTCGACGACCTTGGCAACCGGCTCGGCCGCGACTTCGGCGCGCTCGCCATGCGCAATCGCGACTGCGCCCTTTTCGCTGCGGGTCGCAACCAGCACCGGCACCTTGCCCGCCACCGCCGCGAGGCCGGTTTCGAAGTCGTCCTCGCCCGTCAGCGTCGCAAGTTCGCTTTCATTGACGAACAGAATGTCGATCACGCCTTCGTCGATCATGGCGCGGAAATCGTCGCCGTGGCGGGCGATCACGAAGCTTTCCGATGCGGTGAACGCGATCTTGCGGCCTGCCTCGCGCGCGACCTCGATGGCGCGGCGCATGGCGCGGCGGGGCTCTTCGGGATCCCACAGATAGCCTTCGAGATAGAGGATCGCGCCGCTGGCGATCAGGTCTTCATCCAGCGCGGCAGCCGGGAGAAACTGGCCGGCGCCAAGGAAGGTGTTCATCGTACGCTCCCCATCGGGGGTGACGAAAATGAGCACGCGGCCGGTGGCCGGTTCGGCTTCGGCATTGCTGGTCGGCCGCGCCGGGATATCGAAATCGATGCCCGTGGCGCGCATGTCGTGGCGGAACACCGTGCCAAGCTGATCATCGGCAACCTGGCCGATGAAGGCGCATTCGAGGCCGAGCGTGGCAAGACCCGCCAGCGTGTTGGCCGCCGAACCGCCGGAGATCTCGCGCGCAGGCGGCATGGCTTCATAAAGCTCGTCCGCCCGTGCCTCGTCGATCAGGGTCATGCCGCCGCGGTTGAGTTGCAGCTCTTCGATCAGTTCCTCCGTGCAGGCGGCGATCACGTCGACCACGGCGTTGCCGATGGCGATGACATCGTAACGGGGCGGGTTGGTTTCGGGCACAGGCACGTCCTTAAGCAGAGGATTGGCTTGAATGGGGGTTCGACGCGCGCCTAGCGGCCTTCATCGCATCCGCCAAGTCATCTGTGCGCGCGGCAAGATCCCTGCGTTGACTTCGCGGCACCGTCACCCCAACGGACACACGATGTCTGCCGTTCCTGCCGCCATAGTGAAAGCCTTCGGCCAATTGGGCGATCGCGCCGTCATGGCCGTGCTGCTGAAGAGCGTCATCGTCACGCTGGTGCTGTTCGCAGGGCTTGGCGTCGGCCTCTATTATGCGCTGGCTGAGGCGGGCCAGCGGGTTGGTATTGGCGATGGATGGGCGGGCCTGGCCACGGTGCTGCTGGTGCCGATTGTGATGTGGCTGTTGTTCCGGATCGTCGCGTTGGCGGTGCTGCAGTTCTTCGCGGACGCCATCGTGGTGGCGGTCGAGGCGCGGCATTATCCTGCGCTGGCACAGCGGGCGCGGCCCCTGCCCTTTGCGCGGGAGATATCGGTTGCGACAAAAGGCTTGCTGCGGGCGCTGGGCTATAACCTGCTGGCGCTTCCGCTTGCGGCGGTGCTGGTGTTTACCGCAATCGGCCCGGCGGTGGTGTTTCTGGCCGTGAATGCCGTGCTGCTCGGGCGTGAATTCACCGACATGGCGTGGCTGCGCCATGGGCAAGGGGCAGGCGATGTGAACCCTGCGCCTCGAAGCGAGCGCGTGCTGCTGGGCGCGGCGGTTGCCGGGATGATGCTTGTGCCGTTCCTGAACCTGATCGCACCGGTGATCGGCGCAGCGGCGGGCACGCATCTGGTGCTGCGGCGCCTTGAAGCCGCGGAAACTGCGCGATGAAGGGCGCCGCACTCCCGCTTGCGGCGATCGCGCTGTTGCTCGGGGCCTGTGCCGGCGCAAGCAAACCGGCACCGGGGCGTCCGGCAGCTTCTGGGCAACCGGGCAGTTCCTCCGTGGTGCGCGTGCCACAGGTCATGGCGGCGCAAGGGCTCGAAGGCGTCATCGGCGCCTCGCCTCGAGCATTGCTGCAGCGGTTCGGCACGCCGCGCATTGACCTGGTGGAAGGGGACGCGCGCAAATTGCAGTTCGCGGGTGCGTCCTGCGTGCTCGATATCTTCATCTATCCCGTTGCCGCCGCAGCGGAACCGACAGCCACCCATGTCATGGCTCGGCTTCGCGCAGGCGGGGCACCGGCTGAACCCAGAGCCTGCATCCGCAAGGTCGAACGCCAAAGGTCAGTTCGGTAACGCGGTCTTAAGCCTGTCCGTGCCATGTCCTGCCCGCAATCTTACGGGGATGTGACGTCGAATGACCACGCAATTCATCACCATCGCCAGGTCCGCTTCGGCCGACGGGCAGATCACCGCAGACGAACTGCTTGCGCTGCGCCGCGAAGGCTGGGGCGATGGCGTCATCACCCGCGCCGAGGCCGAGGCGCTGTTCGACCTCAACCGCGCGCTGAAGGAACGCAGCCCGGAATGGTGCGACTTCTTCGTGGAGGCGATCGGCGAGTTCGTGCTGAACGGCACCCCGCCCCGCCTGCAATGCAATGACGAAGATGCCGAATGGCTGATCGCTCAGGTGGAAGCTGACGGCGCGGTCGAAAGCATGGCCGAACTGGAAGCGATGGTGCGCATCCTCGAACGCGCGGAAAACACGCCCGACAGCCTCAAGACCTACGTGCTGAATGTGGTCGAGCGCGAAGTGCTGACTGGCACCGGCCCCACCCGCTGCGGCGGGCAACTGTCGGCGACGCACATCAGCGCCGCCGAATGCCGCATCATCCGCCGCGTGATCTGGGCGGCCGGCGGCCACGGCCCGGCAGCGGTGACGCGCTTCGATGCCGAAATGCTGTTCCGGTTGAAGGACGCGACCCTTGCCGATGAAAACGCCGCTGAATGGGACGGCCTGTTCATCGACGGCGTGGCGAATTACCTGAAGGGCTTCACGCTCCAGAACGCGCAGCTCAGTCATCAGCGCAAACGCGAACTGGAGAGCTTTATTGCCGAAAGCAGCGCCAACGTGGGCCGTTTCATGAGCCGCGTGGCCCGCGAAGCGCCGCAGGTGTTCGACCACTTCGGCAAGGTGTTCGGCAAGAAGACGGCATCGGCATCTGGCTACGCGACACTCGCAGCCTCAGGCGAAGCAATCACCGACTATGAGAGCGAGTGGCTTGAAAAGATGATTGCTGCCGACGGCGAAACCGACGATCTCGAAAGCCGTCTGATCGCCCGGCTGGCCGCCGAAGATTGAAAGCCTAGTTGCCGAATTCGAGCGGGGCAGCCGCACCGCCCTGCAAGGGTTGCGGTCCGCGCGGGGGAATGGCCGGCACGGGAAGTCCGGCTTCAGGCGGTTTGCGGTGCAATGTCTGGCCGCGGCGGCGCATGAAAGCACCAAGCGACGTGGCACCGGGGCGCTGATGAATGTCAGCCTTCGGCCTATGACGGCCCACAGCAATGGCTTGCACCGCTGCAATCACGAGTAGTCCGACCCCGCCGGCGATCCGACCGAGATTGTCGAGAATGTCACCATGATCCGAGTCTCTGTCTGACATGGCGCACTCTATACCATGAAGCTCTCGCCGCAGCCACAGGCACCCTTGGCGTTCGGATTCTCGAACACAAAGCCCGCCGTGAAATCATCCTCGCGCCAGTCCATGACGCTGCCGATCAGGTAGAGCACGCTGGCGCCGTCGATGTAGAATACGCCGCCGGGGGTGACGATCTTTTCGTCGAACTTGGCTTCGCTGGTGACGTAATCGACCGAATAGGCAAGGCCCGAACAACCCCGGCGCGGGGTCGACAGCTTCACGCCGATCGCGTCTTCGGGGGCCTTGCCCATCAAGTCCGCAATCCGTGCCTCGGCGGAGGGCGTGAGGATCACTGCGGCTTTGGGCGCGGGACGGGTTGTTGTGGCGGTATCGGTCATCACAGCATCCCCAGTTCGAGCCGCGCTTCGTCGCTCATCTTGTGCGGGCCCCAGGCCGGTTCCCACACCAGCACGACCTCGGCATCGCGGATGCCCGGCACGCTGGCGACGCGCAGTTCGATTTCGCCCGGCATCGATTCGGCGACGGGGCAGTGCGGCGTGGTCAGTGTCATGGTGACGGTGGCATCGCGGTCGTCATCGACCTCGACCCCGTAGATCAGGCCGAGATCGTAGATGTTCACCGGGATTTCCGGGTCGAAGATTTCGCGCAGGGCGGCGATCACATCGGCCTGAAGATCGCTGCCCTCACCGCCAACAGCGGCCTCGCCAGTCTTGGCAGCAAGAAAGCCTTCGAGATAGTCGCGATTGCGCGGCGCTTCGGATGCGATGTCCGGGTCCACGGCATCAGCCACGCGGGCGCGGGGCGGCTTGGTCATGTCGGTCTGGTTGGTTGAGCTGTCCATCGCTCTCATCCTTTTCCAAAAATCTTGCGGGTGCGGGCGATCCCGGCGAGCAGCGCGTCAACATCGGCCTCGGTCGAATAGAGCCCGAAGCTGGCGCGCGCGGTGGCGGGGACGCCCAGGTAATCCATCAGCGGCTGGGCACAGTGATGCCCGGCACGAATCGCGACGTTCGCTTCATCAAGAATGGTGCCGAGGTCATGCGGGTGAATGTCACCCACCGCGAAGCTGACAATCCCGGCGCTGTCGGCGGGGCCGAACAGCGTCACGTCATTCATCGCGCCAAGCTCGCGCCGCAGACGGGCGACGAGCGCTTTTTCATGCGCGTGAATACGCTCGGTGCCGATGGCGCTCACGTAATCGGCGGCAGCGGCAAAAGCGATGGCCTCGGCGATCGCGGGCGTCCCGGCCTCGAACCGCTGCGGTGCAGGGGCATAGGTGGTGCCGGCAAACGTGACGCGGTCAATCATCGCGCCGCCGCCTTGATAGGGAGGCATATCGGCAAGGATATCGGCCTTGGCCCACAACGCACCGATCCCGGTCGGGCCGTAAAGCTTGTGTGCGCCGAACACGAAGAAATCGCAGTCCAGCGCGGCGACATCCACGCCCATGTGGGGGGCCGACTGGCACCCATCGAGCAGCAGCTTCGCGCCAACCCTGTGCGCCAGCGAAGCGGCACGGACTGCGTCGAGCACGCTGCCGACCACGTTGGAGACATGGCCGAAAGCCACCAGCTTGTGCGCTTCGGTCAGCATCGCTTCGGCGGCGTCCAGATCAATCTGGTGATCGTCGGTCAGCGGGCACACGTCGATCACCGCGCCGGTCTCGGCCGCAATCATCTGCCACGGAACGATGTTGGAGTGGTGCTCCAGTTGCGACAGCAGGATACGGTCGCCCGCCCTGAGATTCGCGCGGCCCCAGGTCTCGGCGACGAGATTGATCGCCTCGGTCGCGCCGCGGGTGAAGATCAGCTCGTCTTCATGCCCACCGATGAACTGCGCAACCGTGCGCCGCGCGGCCTCATAAGCCTGAGTCATCTCCGCCGAGCGGGCGTAGACCCCGCGGTGAACAGTGGCGTAATCCTCGCCCATGGCTCGCCCCATCGCGTCGATCACGGCACGTGGTTTCTGCGCCGTGGCGGCGGTATCGAGGTAGTGCCAAGGCTTGCCCCCCGCGGTGAGCAGGCCGGGGAACTCGGAGGTGAACTCCCGCGCGATGGTGACAGGTGCGTTCATAGCTGTGCGCCTTCCAGCGCTGACAGCGCCGCATTGAGCAGCGCCTCGCGCTCCCCTTCGTCATCCAGCGACACGAAGGCATCGCCGATGAAGGCCTGCACCAGCAGCCGCTGGGCGGTGGCCGGATCAAGCCCGCGCGCCATCATGTAGAAGCGCGCTGCCTCGTCGAGTTCGCCAACCGTCGCGCCGTGCGCGCACTTCACATCGTCGGCGAAGATTTCGAGCTGCGGGACGGCGTTGGCGCTGGCGCCAGCTTCCAGCAGCAGCCCCTTGAAATCCTGCGCGGCGTCGGTCTTCTGCGCGTGGCGCGCGACCTTGATTTCGCCGAGGAAATTGCCGGTGCCGGTGTTCCAGTGCACCGCACGGATGGTCTGGTTGCTGGTCGCCTCAGGCTCGGCATGGACCACCTGCGTCACGACTTCGCGGGTTACGCCCGCGCCGCCGCCGATGGTGACACCGCCACATTCGAAATGCGCACCCCTGGCGAGCCGCACTTCGATCTCGACGCGGGTATAGTCCTGCCCGGCATTGGTGACGAAGAACGCGGCGCGCGCCCCTTCGCCCAGAGTTACGCGAAAGCGATGCAGTTCCGGCGCATCACTGCCGACGATCAGGCAGCGCGTCACGCTCTCGCCCGCGTCCACATCAATCGCCTGCCACAGGTCAAGTGCTGCGACACCAAGCCGCGCGACGCCATCCATATCGGCATAGCGCCACGCTTCATCGCGTCGGGTAGGGAGCGTGGCGGTGCTCATGTCCGCTTGCTCCGGCGCGCTGCGACCAAGGCGGCAATCCCGGCCTCGCGCCGGGCAGCAAGGCAATCGCCGATGCCGGCATCGTTCAGCAAGGCATCGGCCTGGCGGTTCATTTCGTCCTTCGGCAGCTTGCTCTTTTCGAGAGCGGCGAAACGCGGCACGATAGGCGTGAAGCATTGCACCATCGCATCGCATCCGATGGCATCAATCGCCTTGTCGCCCGTGGAACGCTTGGTCTTGCAACTGACCGCGCCCTTGCGCAGCTTCATGTTTCCGCGCCAATCGCGCAGCTTGCTGCCCATCACGACGATTTCGTTGTCAACCCGAGGCTGCGCCGCAGGTGCAGCCGCGGCGAGCGCGAATGTGGCGACAATCAGGCTCATGCCATCACCGAATCATAGCCCTCGGCCTCAAGCCGCAGCGCAAGTTCCGGCCCGCCGGTTTCGACGATCCGGCCATCGGCCAGAATGCTGACCTTGTCCGGCGTCACCACATCGAGCAGGCGCTGGTAGTGCGTGATCAGCAAGACCGCCTTGTTGGGGGACCGCATGATCGCGTTGATCCCTGCGCCCACGATCCGCAGCGCATCAATATCGAGGCCTGAATCGGTTTCATCGAGCAGCGCAAACGACGGATCGAGAATGCCCATCTGGACCATTTCGGCGCGCTTCTTCTCGCCGCCCGAAAAGCCGACGTTCACCTGCCGTTTGAGCATGTCCATGTCCATTTGCAGCAAGCCCGCCCGGTCCTTGGCCAGCTTCAGGAATTCCCCGCCAGACAGCGGTTCTTCCCCGCGCTGGCGGCGTTGCGAATTCAGGGCTTCCCGCAGAAACTGCACATTGGAGACGCCGGGGATTTCGACCGGGTATTGAAAGCCGAGGAATAGCCCGGCGGCGGCGCGTTCATGCGGTGCGAGCGCCAGCAGATCCTGCCCGCGAAACGCCACACTGCCGCCGGTCACTTCGTAACCCGGCTTGCCGCCCAGCACATTGGAAAGCGTCGATTTGCCCGCGCCGTTCGGCCCCATGATTGCATGGATTTCGCCTGCAGGAACATGCAGCGTCAGCCCCTTGAGGATTTCTGTGTCGCCAATCCTGGCGTGCAGATCGGTGATGGTCAGCATGATTATCCGTCCTTGTTTGTTTTGCTGGGCGCTGGCGCGGTCGCGTCGGTGCGCGCCTTGACCACGCTGGCATCGCGCAGCTCGATCACCAGTCCCTTGGGCCGGGTGGCTTCATAGGCATCCGTTGCCGCCGCAGCTCCGGCCATGCGCGAAGTGAATTGCTGGTCGAGGTCACGACCGCGCGCGACGTGAATCTTGCCGACATTGTCGAACAGGCGGTCAATTTCGGCGGGGCTGAGTTTGGTCTTGGCGTTCGCCAAAATCTCATTGGATTGCGCGATGGCCGTGGTCCGCGTCGCGCTGCAGCGCGCCAGATCGCCGGCGTGCTGGTCGGCGAAATTGGCGGTGCCGTTGATGCGCCGGTTGGCGAGCGTCAGACAGCGGCGGTAATCCGCCACATAGGGCTGGATCAGGCGCGGATATTCGACACTCCATGTTTCCGGATTGTCGTTCTTGATCGCCACAGCGGATTCGCCGACCGCTTGCAGGGCGAGAAGAGGGGCGATGACAGTGGCGAACATCATGGGCGGCTCCGGGGTTTCTGGGTTTCGTTGCGCGGGTTGGAGCGTTCGCCATCACGCGATTTGGGGCGGTCGTAGCCTTGGTTCGGGTTCGCCGCCTTGTGTGCGCGGGCGGCGGCTTTGCGCTCGGCGATCCGGTCGCGCATCACCTGCGTAAGTTGCTTCAGCACCCCGTCGATGTCGGTGAGGATGTCGCTCGCCGCGATCCGCATCACTTTGATGCCGACACTTTCGAGGCTCTTGTCGCGGCGCTTGGCGAGGGCATCGTTCTGCCCCTCCTCGTCAATCGCAAGCGCGAGGCCGAGGTTGTGGCAGTTGAAATCGACAATCGCGGAGCCGACCACCGCGAAGCGCTTGAAGGTGTAACGGCCCAGATCGGCATGAGCGAACTTCTCCGCCAGCGCCTTGTGCGCCTCGGTCGAATGCCGCCGCATCTCGCGCGCCTGATCGTGGAGCGCATCGAGCCGCGAATCCGAAATCTCCCACCCACGGCCCTTCTTCTTGAGCGCGGGGGCTTCGGTGGAGGAGGCGGCCTCGGGGTTGAGGGCGAGGGTTTTGCGGGTGGTCATTTAACATTGCCTGACTGGTAGCGGAGCCGCTTCGCAAATATCCGGCTCTGATCATCGATGAATTTTGCGCGTTCAGTCGCGGTCATGTCATTCGGCATGAAATTTGCGCACGCCACGTAGATTTCTTCAGCTAGCTTGCGAGAGTCGTTCTTGCTCAGCCTGTCCGTTATGCTTGCCATCCGCGTTTCGGCTGCATGGCCGATACATTTCTGGTGGTCGATAAGCCAAGGCGCAGGCGCCTCCGCATAAGATGCGAATGATACCATGAACAAAGCGGAAGCTAAAACTGTGCGGATCACACTACGCTACCCTCAAGCGAAATCGCGCGTTCGTCACCCTGAACTTGTTTCAGCATCCATTCCGCCGCACGCGCCGCCGGCGCATGAGGCGGGATGGATGCTGAAACGAGTTCAGGGTGACGGGTGTGGCGGGCGTTAATCATCCAACCGAACCTTCCAGCGAAATCGCCAGCAGCTTCTGCGCCTCCACAGCAAACTCCATCGGCAGCTCTTTCAGCACGTCCTTGGCAAAGCCGTTGACGATCAGCGCCACGGCTTCCTCTTCGCCCAAGCCCCGCTGCATCGCGTAGAACAGCTGTTCGTCGCTGATCTTGGAGGTGGTCGCCTCATGCTCGATCTGCGCGCTGGGGTTCTTGACCTCGATATAGGGCACAGTGTGCGCGCCGCATTGATCGCCGAGCAGCAGGCTGTCGCACTGGGTGAAGTTGCGCACGCCGCTCGCGGTCGGCCCGACGCGGACGAGGCCGCGGTAGGTGTTCGACGATTTGCCCGCCGAAATCCCCTTGGAGATGATCGTCGAGCGGCTGTTCTTGCCGTTGTGGATCATCTTGGTGCCGGTGTCGGCCTGCTGGAAATTGTTGGTGACCGCGACCGAGTAGTGGTGACGAAGTTGTAGATCCCGCCCTTGCCCTCGGCATTGCCGGGATACCAGTTCTGCACGGTCGAATACTTGATCTCGGCATCGTCCATCGCGACCAGTTCGACCACGGCGGCGTGGAGCTGGTTTTCGTCGCGCATCGGCGCGGTGCAACCTTCGAGGTAGCTGACGTAAGCGCCCTTTTCGGCGATGATCAGCGTGCGTTCGAACTGTCCGGTGTTTTCGGCATTGATGCGGAAATAGGTCGAAAGCTCCATCGGGCAGCGCACGCCTTCGGGAATGTAGACGAAGGTGCCATCGGAGAAGACCGCGCAATTGAGCGCCGCAAAGTAGTTATCGCGTACCGGCACGACCTTGCCGAGCCACTTTTTGACGAGGTCGGGATATTCGCGGATCGCCTCGGAAATCGAGAGGAAGATCACGCCTGCACGCAGCAATTCGGCACGGAAGCTGGTGGCGACGCTGACAGAATCGAACACTGCGTCCACGGCAACCTTCTTCGCGCCCTTGACCCCGGCCAGCACTTCCTGCTCGCCCAGCGGGATGCCGAGCTTGTCGTATATGCGCTTGATCTCGGGATCGAGGTCTTCAAGCGAGTCCAGTTCGATCTTCTTCTTGGGCGCGGCGTAATAATAGGCGTCCTGGTAGTCGATCTCGGGATAGCCGACCTTGGCCCAATCGGGCTCGGGCATGGTCTGCCACAGGCGGAAGGCCTTCAGCCGCCATTCGAGCATCCATTCGGGCTCGTTCTTCTTGGCCGAGATGAACCGCACCGTGTCTTCGGTCAGGCCCTTTTCAGCGAATTCGGTCTCGATATCCGACGACCAGCCATGCTCGTAATCGGCGGCCTTGGCCGCGGCTTCGCGGGCTTCAACATCCGTTTCCGGCTTTTCCTGAAGGTCGATACGGTCGCTCATGCCAGTGTTTCCTCGATAAGTGGGAGCGGACGGGCCCCCGATGGCGCGCGCAACTGGGCAAGGGTGATCCCTGCCAGCGCGCCGCGCAGCGCCTGATTGATGATCGGCCAGTGCGGCTTCATGTTGCACCCGGTCTCGAAATCGCAAGGGCTGTGGTCGACGCAGGCGGTCAACGCGATCCGCCCCTCGATCGCCTCGACGATGTCGGCCACCGTGATCGCCGCTGCGGGACGGCCCAGCTGCAAACCACCATGTGCACCGCGGACCGAGCGGAGCAGGCCCGCCGCCGTCAGTTTCGACACCAGCTTCTGCACAGTCGGCACCGGCAGGCCGGTTTCGGCGGCAAGCTCCGCCGCGCTCACCCGCCCGTCACCACAATGCGTGGCGGCCTGGCACATCGTGATGACGGCATAATCGGCAAGGTTTGACAGGCGCATTGCGAACGGTTCTCAATTCAGACGAATTTGATCTGAATTGGAATTAGGAGCATTATGCTCGCATTACAACCGTAAAGCGGGTTCGGCGGCGGGGAAGTCTTTCGGTGGACTGTTGAGCAGGACGCCGGCATCGCCGTGCCCGGCCGGATCGAGCAGGCCGTGCCCGCGATATTTGCTGCGCAATTGCGACGGGGTGCGTCCGGTGTAGCGCCGGATATCGCGGATCAGATGCGCCTGATCGAAATAGGTCGCCATCAGCGCGTCGAACACCTCCTCGCTGATACCGGGCTGCGCCAGCACCATCGCTGCCCGATGCGCCCGGAACCGCTTGAGCACCTGCGCCGGGGCGACCCCGAAAAAGCGGCGGGAGATACGCTGCAACTGGCGGCACGAAAGGCTGACATTGTCATACAGATCGGTCAGCGGCGGATCGAACCCGCTGACCAGCCAGCGCGAAATCGCCTCGACTGCCGCGACATGATCGGGTCGAATGGCATGACGGCCGGAGGCCACCGCCGCTGCCAGAGGGGTGCAGAGCGCGTCAGGCGCGATGCGTCCTTCGGCGCAGGCCAGCGCCGCTGCCTCAAGCGCGGCGATCCGGTCGGGTGCAAGGATTTGCTCTGCCGGTATCAGCCGGTCGTGAACCCTGTCGGCGGGAAGGTTGGCGAGTTTTTGCCACGCAACGTGAGTGAACGACACACCGACTTCCAGAAGCGGCCCTTCCATCACGCATTGGGCGCTGCGCATCTGGGGGGCGTTAAAGGTCACAGTGCCGGTCGTCCCCGTGCTGCCATCGGCATAGGTGAACCGGATCCGGCCGCGCACGACAACCAGCAGCTGAGCCGAATAGGCCGGCACCGTCTCCGGCACCGCCACCTCGTCGGTTTCGATGATGTAGAACGTGTTGATCAACCCGGCCAGATCGGCCGGTGGCGAGATCATTCGTGTGTGAACCGGCAACCCACCTCTGCCCCGAAGGACACCCCCTTTTCGGTATGGCGCGACCATCGTTTGATATAATCGTGCGCCAATGTTGGGCGCTTGTCGAGTCAATCGCTTGTCAACGGGTCAGTTCACGCAAGTTGCGGGCGTCGATCATCTCGGCAAGATAGGGCGTGGTAGAATCGGACAGGCGCGCAGGGGTACGGCCCACGAAATGCGCGATCTCGCGGATCATATGCGACTGATCGAAGAAGGCCTCGGCGATTTCAGCATCATCCTCCATCGACAATTGCGGCGCGGACAACAGCGCCGCTGCGCGCAAGGCGCGATATTTGCGCGCCAGCGCCCGCGGTGTCAGGCCGAAATAGCGTTCGACCAGACGCTGCACCTGACGGGCTGAATAGCCTGCAATTCCGGACAGATCGCCGACTTCGGGATTGAAAGACGCGCCAAGCCATCGGCCCGTTGCCGCAATCAGGTCAAGATGGCGCGGATTGATCGGCTTGACGTTCTGCCCGATGAAGTCGCCCACCGCCAAGGCACAGTCGCGCCCGCTCATCCGCTCTTCGCGGTAGGCCGCGATCAGACTTTGGCCCAACGTATCGATGACGGGACCAAGAACGCTCGCAGCGGGCAACAGCCGGTCACGGCACTGCCCGGCATGAAGGCCAGTCAGCGCCGCCCAGCCGATCGGTGTCAGCGCCGCCCCGAAAGCATGGAACGGCCCGTCGACCAGAATCGGCGTGGCGCGCGAAAGCGGGGTCATCAGGCCCATCATGTGATTGGGATCGCGATGCCCTTGCGCAAACAGCATCTCCCCGGTTCCGTACGGAAAAAAGCAGAGGTTCCCGACTGACGCGGGTTGAATGTCCCGGATCACCGCTTCGTCACAGCGAAAATGGTAGAGCGTCGTGACGAAGGGTGCGATGGCTGCCGGGGGCGCGATGTAATCGACACAGATTAGCGCCGCAGCCGTTAGCTGCCGGTCTGTGGCTGAAATGCCGCTGGCGATTTCGGAAGGCTCAAGGGTGGTGGTCATGATGTCATCGGACGTATGATGCCACATTTGCGTCTTTAGTCAAAAGCAGACCGAAAAAGAGGCGGCGCACCCGAAGGAGCGCCGCCTATTGAAGTTGAGGAACTCATTGCATTGCTGCTCCGAGCCCTTCGGGTCGCGATTGTGCGTTTATACTGCGAATCATCCGCGGGATTGTATGCAAGCGACAACCCCTACCCGGCCACCAAGGGGCGGCTTCTGGCAAGTGTCTGGATAATCGAGATTTACCTGCTGCGGCACCTGTGGCGGCCTGATTGGCTCGACATGCGCCGCATGCTGACTTAACCGCAGTGACGATGCTGTTTAACTTTATCAGACCTGCGCTGTTTGCGCTCGATTCGGAAATGGGTCACCGACTGGCGATCCGCACGCTGGCGGCGTTGCCGGGCCGCTCGCCCGCTGCCGAAGGCGGCGCGCTGGCGGTGGCTGTGGCGGGGCTGAATTTTCCCAATCCGGTTGGCGTGGCGGCAGGCTTCGACAAGGACGCCGAAGTGCCGGACGCGTTGCTGGGGCTGGGCTTCGGCTTCACCGAAGTCGGCTCGATCACACCGCTTGCGCAGGCCGGAAACCCCAAGCCCCGCTTGTTCAGATTGGTGGAAGATCAAGCCGTTATCAACCGCATGGGGTTCAACAACGGGGGCGCGGAGGCGGCGCTTGCACGGCTGCGTGCCCGCGCCGGGCGATCCGGAATCGTCGCTGTGAACATTGGCGCCAACAAGGATTCGGCAGATCGCATTGCCGACTATGCCGTGATGGCACGCAAGATGGCTCCATTTTCGAGCTATCTCTGTGTCAATGTGTCGTCCCCCAACACGCCGGGCCTGCGCGCGCTGCAGGACGAAAACGCGCTCACCGCTCTGATCGATGCCGTGATCGCCGCGCGCGACGAGGCCGTGCCGTCCGCTCCGCCGCCGATCTTCCTCAAGGTTGCCCCCGATCTCACGCCATCCGACATCGACGCCATCGCCCGGATCGCGCTGGACAAGCGGCTCGGCGCGCTGGTGGTATCGAACACCACGATTTCGCGACCCGCGCTGCAATCGCGCCATGCGGGCGAAACCGGCGGTTTGTCCGGCGCGCCGCTCCGCAAGCTCGCCACCCAGCGCCTGCGCGATTTCCGCAAGGCTACGGGGGCTGCAATTCCGCTGGTCGGCGTCGGCGGCATCGCTACTGCGGAGCATGCGTGGGAACGCATCCGGGCAGGGGCCAGCCTTGTGCAGCTTTATTCGGCCATGGTGTATGAAGGCCCCGGCCTTGGTGCGCGGATCGTGCGCGGGCTGGAGGGACTGATGCGGCGCGATGGCTTTGCGAGCATTGCCGAAGCGGTGGGAAGCGAATAGCTACCTTCGACATGCGTTTCTTTGCCGCCCTGATCGTTTCCATAGCACTGGCCTTGCCAGGCTGTGCCTCTACTCAGACCATCGCCGCGGCCGGTACGCCGCCCGTTGCGGCGGGCGCGGTCAGCAGCGCCGATCCGCGCGCGACGGCCGCGGGCGAAGCAATGCTGGCCCAGGGGGGGTCAGCTGTCGACGCGGCGATTGCTGTCATGTTGGCGCTGACCGTGGTCGAACCGCAAAGCTCCGGCATCGGCGGCGGTGGCTTCATGCTGCGCGCAGATGGCAAGAGCGGCGCGCTAACCACGTATGACGGCCGCGAAACCGCGCCTGCGGCCGCAACGCCGGCCCGGTTCCTTGACGAATCCGGCAAGGTGCTGGACCGCGAGACCCGCGTCTTCACGGGCCTGAGCGTAGGAGTGCCGGGCAATGTCGCGCTCGCCGCGAAAGCCCATGCCGATCATGGTACATTGCCGTGGTCTGCGCTGTTCGCACCAGCCATCGCCCTGGCCGAAAACGGCTTCATGATGAACCGGCGGCTCCACGAATCCTTGTCGCAGAACAAGGGCCGCGCGGACAAATCTGACGCCGCAAGGGGGGTATTTTTTGGGGCCGACGGCAATGCTTTGCCCGTCGGCTCGACTGTTACGGTGCCTGCCCTTGCCGCCACGCTCAAGGCTTTGGCAAAGGAAGGCCCGGAAGCGATGTATGGCAGCGCCGCCGCTGCACAACTTGCCGCCTATGTCGCAGGCGCGACCCCGCAGGATGGGCGCATGACCGCTGCCGACATCACCGCCTATACGCCCAAGATCCGCGCGCCGGTCTGCGCGCCGTATCGCACCTACCGCGTATGCGGCATGGGCCCGCCATCTTCGGGCGGGGTCGCTCTGGCGCAGATGCTCGGCCAGCTCGAACGGTTCGATCTTGCCACGCTGGGCCCGCAAAACCCGGTGTTCTGGCACCTGTTCGTCGAAAGTCAGCGCGTGGCCTATGCCGACCGCGAGCTTTACACCGCAGATGCCGATTTCGTCACCGTCCCCGTCGCGGGGCTGGTGGATGCAGACTACATCGCAAGCCGTTCGGCGCTCATTTCGCCCGACACCACACTCGCCGCAGTCGAGGCCGGTGTCCCCCCCGGCGCCCCGCTGGCACGCGGCGACGGACCGGAGGAGCCGGAAAACGGAACGACCCACTTTGCCATCACCGATGCGGCCGGAAATGCCATCAGCTACACCTCCACCATTGAAGGCGCGTTCGGTTCTGGACTGCATTTCGGCGGTTTCTACCTGAACAACGAACTGACCGATTTCACGCTCACCGCCCAAGACAATGGCAAGCCGGTTGCCAACCGGGTGCAAGGCGGCAAGCGGCCCCGTTCCTCGATGGCTCCCACCATCGTCTATGATGCCGACAACCGGATCGTGCTGGTGATCGGCGCAGCCGGTGGCCCGACCATTCCGGTGCAGGTCGCCCGTTCGATCATCGGCGTGGTGGATTTCGGGATGACCGCGTCCGAGGCGCTGGGGATGCCGTTCATCATGAGCTTTGGCGATACCGTGCTGATCGAGGAAGGCTCGGCGCTCGAAGCCATGGAAGCGCAGCTCAAGGCGCTTGGCCATGCCAGCATCCGCAAGGGCGCGCCCCCTCTCAAAGCCAATGCCCTGCGCCGCCGGCCGGATGACACGTGGGAGGTGGCGATCGATCCGCGCCTGATAGGCAAGCTGGTTTATCAGTAGGTTTCGATCGCAACACCCTTCGCCCCGCTTGCCGCTCCGACGAACAGCTTCTAATCTCTTTGCGCACGGGGTCGCACTGAACCCCGAACGATAACTCGAAGGGATCAGGAGCCTTTGCCAGTGCAAGCCCCCACTTTGCCCCCGCTCAAAACGGGCCGCGCCCCCCGTGCAGTCGCCAATTCGGCTGACCACCAGCTGTTGCAGGACATCGACAACGCTCAGAACCTCGTCGAATTGTTTCTCAAACGTGCCGACGAAAAGAGTGATGCCCCGTTCCTCGGCCACAAGACCGGTGGGCAGTGGGTCACGCAAAGCTGGCGTTCGGCGGCCGAGCACGTCTGCCTGATGGCCGAAGCGCTGCGCGGCATGGGGCTGGAAGACGGCGACCGGGTTGCTTTGGTATCGGAAAACCGGCCCGAATGGTGCATCGCCGACCTAGCGATCATGGCGGCAGGCTGCATCACTGTCCCGACATACATCACCAACACCCGCCGCGATCATGCCCACATCCTCGACAATTCAGGTGCGCGTGCGGTGGTCGTCTCCACCGAGAAACTGCTCGCCCCCCTGGTCGGCGCAATCGCGGAAACCGGGCTGGTGGATCATGTCATCGGGATCGACAATCTCAAGCGCCAGCAATCAGGCAGCTTTGAATATCACCGCTGGGCCGAACTTTTGGTCGGCGATGCGGCGGCCGCGCGGGCCGCCGTTGACGCGCGCATTTCCGGTATAGAACGGTCGGAAACCGCGTGCCTGATCTATACCAGTGGCACCGGCGGCGCGCCGCGCGGGGTGATGCAACACCACGGCGCAATCTTGTGTAATGCCGCCGGCGCCGCCGAGGTGCTGATCGAGGATTTCGGTCTCACCGAGGAACGCTTCTTGTCGTTCCTGCCGCTCAGCCACGCCTATGAACATTCGGGCGGGCAATATCTGCCCATCAGCGTCGGCGCGGAAATCTTCTATTGCGAAGGGCTGGATAAGCTTGCCGCAAATATCGAGGAAACCCGGCCGACGTTGATGGTGGTGGTCCCGCGCCTGTTCGAAGTCCTGCGCACCCGGATCATCAAACAGATCGAAAAGCAGGGCAAAGTCGCGGGCTTCATGATGGATAGCGCGCTGAAGATTGCCGAGAAATCCACAAACGGCAAAAAGCGCCTGCGTGACCGGCCGCTCGATCTGCTGGTCGAAAAGACGCTGCGACCCAAGATTCGCGCCAAGTTTGGCGGGCGACTGAAGGCTCTGGTTTCCGGCGGCGCGCCGCTCAATCCCGACGTCGGCAATTTCTTTGACGCAATGGGCCTGACCATGCTGCAAGGCTATGGCCAGACCGAAGCCGGGCCTGTGATCAGCTGCAACCGGCCCAAGGTCGGCCTCAAGATGGACACCGTCGGCCCGCCGCTGCGAGGGGTGGAGGTGCGCGTGGCTGCCGATGGGGAACTGCTGGTGCGCGGCGAGCTGGTTATGCACGGCTATTGGCGCAACGAGGCGGAAACCGCGCGTACGCTGAAACCCGATCCCGATGATCACACGGGCGAACTCTGGCTCCACACCGGCGACATCGGCCATTTCGACAACAAGGGCCGGATCGTCATCACCGATCGCAAGAAGGACATGATCGTCAACGACAAGGGCGACAATATTGCGCCCCAGAAGGTCGAAGGAATGCTGACCTTGCAGCCCGAAATCGCGCAGGCGATGGTGAGCGGGGACAAGCGGCCTTACGTGGTCGGCCTGATCGTGCCTGATGCCGAATGGGCACTGGAATGGGCACGCGCCAATGACGAGAAGTTTGATCTGAAGGCTTTGCAGGAATTGCCCGCGTTCAAGAACGCGGTGCGCGCGGCTGTCGACCGGACGAATGTCGATCTGTCCGTGACCGAAAAGGTCCGCCAGTTCGCCTTCGCGGACGAGGCGTTCAGCATCGAGAACGAGGAAATGACGCCGTCGATGAAGATCCGCCGCCACAAGATTCGCGAGCGGTATCAGGCAAGGGTGGACGGGCTTTACAGGGGTTAGGGGCTAACCCACCACTTCTCGTCACCCCGGACTTGATCCGGGGTTAGGCTTCTTGTTGGCTTTCATGGGCTTTGCCTTCCGAGCCAGCGCCTTGATGTGACCCAGCTGTTGATGCAGCTGCGCCTGGACCTCCTCCAGTTCGGCCAGCACTGTAAGCATCTCGATCCGGCTGAGTTGCCGTGGCGGCAAGCGCGTCTGCGTCTTCCCATCGAATGCCATATGCTGAATCACGACACCATTGCCCGACGCCTTCACCGTTCCGTGCGCCAGGTAGGCGCGCAGTTCGTGGACCTTTTCCCATCGACCGATCCGGGTTTGCGCCATCTTGCCGTGGCCGCCGAAGTCATGGTTGGCGATGCAGGCGCTCAAAGCGTTGAGCCGCGTGCCGGCAAAAGTGTGACGGGCGTCCTTGCCCAAAGCGATCCCTGCCTTTTCGAGGGCTATCAAGCAATCCGCGACCGAATGTTCGGCGCGCGCAAAGACTTCCAGGCAGCAGCCCCGCCAGGCGCACACGGCCACGGACCAATCATCAAGCCCAAAGAAGCTGATCTTGCTAACATCGAAATGCACGGACATCGCGATGTCATATATGCCAAGCCCTTAAACCTTCGTCACTTTCGCTGCACTCAGTAGGGCGGCTTCACCTTCTCCCGTTGCGCCTTCGCCGCTGCGGTCCACCATGCCAGATCGTCGGCAAATTTCGGGAACTGCTTCTCCAGCGCTTTCCCGCCGTCACCCACCGGCTGACCGTCCGCGTCCAACGTGTCCTTCATCGGGCCGACCGCAATCGTGCTCGACACCACCACCATTCCCATTTCGCCAAGGATATCGCGCCATGCCAGCGCCGCGCGCACGCCGCCAAAGCGTCCGGCGGAATAGCTGGCAATCGCGGCGGGTCGCCAGAACCATTCTTCGAGGAAGTGGTCGGTGAGGTTTTTCAACCCCGGCTGCACGCTCCAATTATATTCACCCGTCACGAACACAAAGGCATCAGCGCTGCGGATCTTGCCCGCCAGCGTCCCCAGAGCCTCGGGCGCTTCGCCTTCGGAATATTCCTTGTACATCCGGTCGAGCATCGGCAGGTCCACGGCCTGCGCGTCGATCAGTTCGGCATCCGCGCCGCGTGCCTTCAGCTCTCGCACGCAGTAATTGGCCAGACGGATCCCCTGCCGGTCGCGGCGGTACGAGCCGTAGAATACGAGAATGCGGTCAGCCATCGGGTGTCTCCTTCGCAGCGCAGGCTAGCGCGGGCGCGTGACAAATGCCCGTCGATTCCGGACGGAGCGTTGCCGCGGCGCGATACGAAAAATTCGGGGTGGCCGCTGCTGGCGCTGCCCCCTAGACCTTGGCGCATGACGACCGGCCTCGATATGCTGACCGACAAGGAAAAGGACACGCTGCGGCTGCTGCTGCGCGGACATGACGCCAAGTCGTCCGCGCAGGCGCTGGGACTTTCGGTGCACACGGTAAATGAAAGGTTGCGCGATGCCAGGCGCAAGCTCGGCGTCACCAGCAGCCGGGAAGCCGCGCGCCGGTTGCTGGCCGAAGAGGGGGACGAGGCCCCCGAAATGGTGGCGGACAAGGAATTGGGGGATGCGCGCCAAGCAACCGGCACGGCAGAAGCCCACGCATCCGCTTCCCAGCGGCGGGCAGGGCCGGGCCTTGCTCCCATCCTTGCCGGAGTGCTTGTTATGTCGTTGATCCTTGCCGCGCTGCTCATTCCCGCATCGCCTATTTCCGTGCTGCCTTTCGCCAATGCAGGGCGCACCTCTACCGCCGAATCTTCTGCAGCGGCAGCGGAAACCACTGCCGCGGATTTTCTGGAGCTGCTCGACCAGAGCCGCTGGGCCGAAAGTTATGCCGCGACTGGGAAGACGTTCCGCACGCTCAATACGCTGGAACGCTGGAGCGAGGTGTCCGCGACAGTTCGGCCACCGCTGGGCAAGATGCTGGCGCGTGTGGCGATTGCCAATGAATATGTCCCGGCCCCGCCCGAAGGTTACCGATTGATCAAGTTCCGCTCCACCTACGCGAGCGGCGCACCACAAATCGAGAGCGTGTCGCTGGCATGGGAAGACGGCGCGTGGAAGGTGGCCGGAATTGCCATCGAAGCCGATGTTTCCGCTGCCCGGTCGGGTGGTGCCAGCCTCGACCTCGATCAGCTTCAGCAGACAGCCCGCGCGTGGCTTGTGCATATCGACAAGGGCGATTGGCAGGCCAGTTATGCCGCCAGTGGTTCGGCCTTCCGTGATGCGATTTCATCCCCGGCATGGGCGCAGGCGGCGGCGCAGGCCCGCCAGCCGCTCGGGTCTGTGACCGGGCGCGAACTGCTTGAATATCAATCGCTGTCGGCACCGCGCGAACAGCGAATCGTGATCTTCACGACGGACTTCGCCAATCGGGCTGCCGCGACGGAAACCGTGACGCTCGAACGCGATGGCGCGGACTATCGGGTGGTCGGATACTGGATCAAATGATCCAATTTGGCGCATTCAAAAGCGTCTAACAGCCATTGTCACGAGACTTGCCGATATACCGTGATACTACGGTGTCGCGACCCGAGGGGCTTCTGGCCCCCCACTTTATGCCCCTGCCTCACGGCAGGGGCCTTTTTTGGGAGGCGGGGCCAGAGTCGCTCTCTCGCGCGTCTCAATACATGTGCTGGCCGCCATTGATACTCATGGTCGAGCCGGTCATGAAACCACCGTTCTCGCTGGTGAGGAACGCCACGCCGCGGGCGATTTCCTCCGCGATGCCAAGCCGACCGATCGGGATCTTGGCTACGATTTTTTCCAGCACCGGTGCCGGGACAGCGGCCACCATGTCGGTGTCGATATAACCCGGTGCGATCGCGTTCACGGTCACGCCACACTTGGCGCCTTCCTGAGCCAAGGCTTTGGTAAAGCCATGAATTCCGCTTTTGGCCGCCGCATAATTGACCTGGCCGTATTGCCCCGCCTGCCCGTTGATCGAGCCGATGTTGACGATCCGGCCCCAGCCCCGCTCGCACATTCCGGGGAAGGTCGCCTTGGCCATGTTGAAGCACCCGCCAAGATTGACGCGAATCACATCGTTCCAGTCATCGAAGCTGACCTTGCGCAGCGTGCCGTCGCGGGTGATGCCGGCGTTGTTGACGACGATGTCGACCGGGCCGAAATCCCGCTCGACCTGCGCGCAGCCTTCCAGCGTGGCTTCATGATCGCCCACGTCCCACCTGTAGGCGCGTATCCCGGTTTCCGCTGTGAAGGCCCGGGCCTTTTCCTCATTCCCGGCGTAATTGGCGATGACGGTGTGACCTTGCCGGGCGAGCCGCTTGCAGATCGCCTCCCCGATCCCGCGCGTTCCTCCGGTTACGATGGCTATCCGGCCCATGGCAATTCCTCCCCAAAAGTCTCAATCCGTTTGCTCCGCCAGCAACTTAGCGATGCTGTAGGATCAGGGAAAGCAACGAATCGCTGCGAGCGCCAAGCCGAGGCTGGCAGGGGTCTGGAAGAAGCTGGCGGGGGTCTGGCCCGATCAAGCGGGGCCTAGCGATAGGCAAGGCGGGGTCTGGACAAGGGGCCCGAACCAGCGCCGCATCCATCCAACAGATCAGAACTTGATCTGGGTTCCCACATAGACCGCCTGGCTATCCTGCACCGAATTGGTCAGCGGATCGAGCCGTTCGCGTTCCTGCGAATAGCGCACACCGGCGGTCACGTTGAGGTTGGGCGAAAGGCGGAAGCTGCCGCCGACATCCACGGTCTGCGCCGCAGTCGAATCAAGCGTGTTGGGCGAACGGCCGGCAATCTGGCGATCTTCCAGCTCGATTCGCGGCTGAAGACGCGAAGGCTTGTCTTCGGTCTGCGGGCGCGAAGGCTCAAACTGCGCCAGATCGGGCAGCGCGACGTTTCTGACATTGGCCGACAGATCGACCGAGCGCGCAAAACTCTGGTAGCCCCGCGCCGTGCCCAGCCGGAACTTGCTGGCATCGACACCGGCGAGGCCCGAACCGCGACCCGGAACCGCTTCGATCGCCTTGCGCACCGTAATCGCACGCGCAGTATCATCATCGACCCGCACCGCGACCGTCACGGTCCGCTTGCCCGAAAGCGACGGGGCACTGGCAGGCGTGAAGCGAATGCCGCGCGCGCGCGCCTTGTCAGCCACGCGGGCGGCCAGCGCCGGATCGACCGAGGCGGGCGTAAACATCCGCAGGCCCAGCGTATCGAGCGAGGCGGCCGTGCGTTGCGGCACGGCATCCCCGGCCAAGGCGAGACCCGCGCTCGGCACGGCAAGCGCCAAAGCGCCGCACGCCGCAGTGGACAGCGCGATCGACGACAGCGAATGCTGCGCCTTGGCTGACCTGTCCGACATGCGTGCCATTGTGATATCTTGCGTCCCTATTTTTATCCGGCTGGGGCCTTGCCCAACCATATCCTGCCTGAACCCCAAGTGAGTCGCCGCGGCATTGTTCCATCCCTGATAGGCGCGGCCGACGGGCTTGCAATGAACTTGCCGTGGCCCGAGCCGGATTCGCGCCTGACCTGTTGCACCATGCACACAGAAGGTTGCATGAATGTGTAAATTCAGGCTGGGTAAAGCTGACAACGCCTTTTTGCGGCACCTGCCCCGGCCAACCTCTCCGCGCCGCAAAGCGGATGAAGCTTGCCGCATCAGGCCGCAAGGTTATAGAGCGACACCAATACCGATGATGAGGACAATCCGGCTGTGACACGCGCCAATTCTGCCCCTTTCCGCCCGGTCGCCGCCCTTGGCCGCCGCACACTGGCCTATGCGTTGCTCGGGGCGTCGCTGTTGGGCCTTGCTGCCTGCGGCGGCAACCAGCGTCCGCGTACCGAATTGTCGGCCGCCCAACTCAACACGATCGGCGTCAACGCCTACCTGTGGCGCGCGGCGCTCGACACGGTGAGCTTTGCCCCGCTGCTTCAGGCCGACAGCGCCGGCGGTGTGATTGTGACCGATTGGTATGCCAACCCGACCAACCCGACCGAGCGGGTCAAGCTGACCGTGACAATCCTCGATCAGGATCTGCGCGCCGATGCCCTGCGCGTCGCGGCCAGCCGTCAGGTGAACGAAGCGGGCAACTGGGTCGAAGCCCCGGTGCAGGCGGCCACCGTGCAAAAGCTTGAGGACATCATCCTCACCAAGGCGCGCGATCTGCGCCGCCAGGCGCTCGCTTCCTGAGCTCTTCCTCCAGCGGAAACCCGTTCATGACTGAATCCCGTTTCGATCCGTCTGTCGCCGACGGACGCTGGCAGCGTGCCTGGACCGAGGCGGGGACGTTCACCGCCGACAGCGATAGCGAAAAGCCCAAAAGCTACATCCTCGAGATGTTCCCCTATCCTTCGGGGCGCATCCACATGGGCCACGTGCGCAACTACACGATGGGCGATGTGCTGGCGCGCTATCAGAAGATGCGCGGATTCGAAGTGCTGCACCCGATGGGCTGGGACGCCTTCGGGATGCCGGCCGAAAACGCGGCGATGGAAAAGGGCGTGCATCCGGGCGGCTGGACGCGTCAGAACATCGCGCAGATGAAGGCGCAATTGCAGCGCATCGGCTTCGCGCTCGACTGGACCCGCGAATTCGCCACCTGCGATCCCGAATATTACGGCCACGAACAGGCGCTGTTCCTCGATCTGTTTGCCGCAGGGCTGGTCTATCGCAAGGAATCGACCGTCAATTGGGACCCGGTCGACATGACCGTGCTCGCCAACGAGCAGGTGATCGACGGCAAGGGCTGGCGTTCGGGCGCGGAAGTCGAGAAGCGCAAGCTCAACCAGTGGTTCCTGAAGATCACCGACTTTGCCGATGATCTGCTGGCAGGGCTGGGCACGCTGGAAAGCTGGCCCGAGAAGGTCCGGCTGATGCAGGAGAACTGGATCGGCAAGTCGCAAGGCTTGGAGTTCAGCTTCGACCTCTCCGACGGCGGTAAGCTTCCGGTCTATTCGACCCGCCCCGATACGATCTTCGGCGCGAGTTTCTGCGCGATTGCTGCCGATCACCCGATTGCTCAAGGGCTGGCGGGCGATCCGGCGGTCGCCGCCTTTATCGACCAGTGCAAGAAGGGCGCGACCACCGCAGCCGCGCTCGAAACGGCGGAAAAGCTGGGTTATCGCACACCGATCACCGCCAAGCACCCGTTCACGGGCGCCGACCTGCCAGTCTTCATCGCCAATTTCGTGCTGATGGAATACGGCACCGGCGCGGTGATGGGCGTGCCCGGCCATGACCAGCGCGACTTCGAATTCGCGACCAGATATGACCTGCCGATCATGCGCGTTGTCGCCACCGATCCCGCCCGCGCCGACGAGCCCTTCAAGGGCGAGGCGGAGGCCGGCGACGGGGTGATCGTCAATTCCGATTTCCTCGATGGCATGAGCGTCGAGGATGCCAAGCAGGCGGTCATCACCCGCGCCGAAAGCGGCGGCTGGGGCGAAGGGCGCACCGTGTGGCGCCTGCGCGACTGGGGTGTTTCGCGACAACGCTATTGGGGGACGCCGATCCCCTTCATCCACTGCGATACCTGCGGCGTGGTGCCGGTCCCCAAGGACCAGCTCCCCGTCACCCTGCCCGAGGATGTCAGCTTCGACATCCCCGGCAACCCGCTCGAACGCCACCCCACATGGAAGCATGTCGACTGCCCCGCGTGCGGCGCAGCGGCGCGGCGCGAGACCGATACGCTCGACACCTTTGTCGACAGCTCGTGGTATTTCCTGCGCTTCGCCAGCCAGCCTGCCGACAAGCCCTTCGACCCCGAAGAAGTCGCCAAGTGGTTGCCGGTGCAGCACTATATCGGCGGGGTCGAACACGCGATCCTGCACCTGCTCTACGCCCGGTTCTGGACGCGGGCGCTCGCCCACATGGGCCAGATCGCTGTGGCCGAGCCGTTTGCGGCGCTGTTCACGCAAGGGATGGTGACGCACGAGACTTACAGCCGGATCGACACCGAACGCGGCGTGCCGGTGTTCTTTGCGCCAGAAGAAGTGGACCGGACGTCAGCCGGGGCGACGCTGATCGCCGATAATGCCGTGGTCGAAGTCGGCCGCATCATCAAGATGTCGAAGTCGAAGAAGAACGTGGTCGACCCCGATGCCATCATCGCCCGCCACGGCGCAGACGCCGTGCGGTGGTTCATGCTGTCGGATTCGCCGCCCGAGCGCGATCTGCCGTGGTCCGACGCGGGGATCGAGGGCTGCGCGCGCTTCGTCCAGCGGCTGTGGCGAGTTGTGGCGAACAATCCGCACTGCGATATCAACGCCGAGCCCAACCGCGCGCTCGAAAAGCTGATGCACCGCACGATTGCCGGTGTCGCCAACGACATCGAGCATCTCCAGTTCAACAAGGCGGTCGCGCGCATTTACGAATTCACCAATGCGATCGAGCGGTCGCATGCCAGCGCCGACCAGATGGCGGCGATTGCGGTGCTGCCGCGCCTGATCTCGCCGATGATGCCGCATCTTGCGGAGGAAGCTTGGGCCAGGATGGGCGGCGAGGGCCTGATGGCCGACGCTCCTTGGCCCACCGTCGACCCCGCGCTGCTGATTGATGACGAAGTGACAATCGCGATCCAGCACATGGGCAAGCTGCGCGACACCGTGACCGCGCCCAAGGGGGCCGACAAGGATACGCTGGAAGCACTCGCGCTGGCGTCTGCCAACCTGCAACGCTCAGTCGATGGGGCGGCGATCCGCAAGATCATTGTCGTGCCCGACCGTTTGGTGAATATCGTCACCTGATGCGTGTCGTCTTTGCCCTCCTGGCGCTGTTAGCCCTGTCCGCTTGCGGCCTTTCGCCGATGTATGCGGGCGGATCGAACGCTGCGACCGCGCAAGGCATCGCCGCGGTCGATGTGCCCGCGATCGAGGGACGCGGCGGTTGGCTGGTCAAGAACGCGCTCGAAGCGCGGCTGGGCGTCGCAGGACAGACCACGCCGCGCTATCGGCTCGATGTGCGATTGGACGATTCGCTGGAAGCGTTGGGGGTGCTCAATGATGACACCATCAGCCGCGAACGCCGCATCCTGCGCGCGCGCTATCAACTGGTCGAGCTGGCAACCGGATCGGTGCTGCTGGATGCCACCGCCGGTTCCGACGCGGGGATCGACGTGGTTTCCAGCGAATATGCCACCATCGCTGCTGAACAAAAGGCGCTGGAGAATCTCGCGCTTGAAGTCGCTGACCGGATGGCGACACAGATCGCGCTGACGCTGCGCGGCCGCGCCGCCGCAGGCCAGTGACGGCGGGCCTATGAAGGCCAAGAACAGCGACTTTGCCCGCGGCCTGCCGCAAGGCGCGCTGGGCGCCGGTATCTTCTTTTTCTGCGGTCCGGACGAGGCTGGCGCAAGCGCCGCCGCCAACCGCGTCGCTGCGGCACTGCCCGATCCGGGCGAGCGGGTGGAACTGGCCGGGTCGGACCTGCGCCGCGATCCGGCCTTGCTGGGGGATGAGGCCCGCTCGACATCGCTGTTTGGCGGGGCGCGCCACATCTGGGTGCGTGCCAGCGGCGATGACGCCCATGACGCGATCCAGTTCCTGATCGAGACCGCCGATGCCGGCGCCGGGATTGCCGCGCCCGTGATCGTCGTGGCCACCTCCGCCACCGACAAGTCGCGCACGGCCAAGCTGCTTGAAAAGCGTGGCGATGCGCTGGTGGCGATGTTCCATCCGCCCGATCTCGGCTCGGTCGCCAGCGCGGTCAGAGCAATGGCCGATGCCGCAGGCCTCAGGCTTGGCGGGGATCTGGCCGAACGGATCGCGCGCGGCGCCGGGCTGGACGTGCGGCTGGCGCAGTCCGAAGTCACCAAGCTGGCGCTGTATTGCGATGCCGACCCGCAGGCACCGCGCCCTGCCACCCCGGAAGACCACGCCGCGATCGGCGCCACCACGGACGAGGACGGGTTCGCCCCGTTGGTCAACGCCGTGCTGGGCGGCGAGTTGAACAAGATCGCCGGCGAAATCAAGCGGATGCGCGAACTGCGGTTGAATCCGGTCGGTGTGGCACTGGCACTCGAGCGGCGCGCGAGCCAGTTGGCGCAGATTTCCGCCTATCTTGGCCCACGCGGCAGTTTTGACCAGATCGACAAGGGCGCCGAAATGCGGCTCGGCATCTTCTTCAAGGAAAAACGGGACATCGCCAACCAGTTCAAGCGCTGGACGCAGGCCGCAGCGCGCGGTAGCCGCGAAACGCGACTCGAGCGGCTGATCCCCCGTCTGACCGCGCTGCACCGCACTCTGCTCGCCAACAGCCAGGCAGCGGAGCTTTTGCTGGCTCAGGAACTTGCAGAAATCGGGCGATTTGCTGCAAAGCGGTAGCAAAATGTGACAAGCTGCTTTTCGCGGTCGCACAAATTTCTGGTTTCCGCTGTAAGGCCTTTTACGTAGGACGATGAGGGTCGCGCCTTTGGGGAATGATCTTTAATGAACCGCGTCACGCCGAAACTTCTGGAATCGGCAAGGCATGAGGATGTCGACGCCAAGCTCGTTCCTTCGCTGGAGCGGCGACGTTTGCGCGCCTATATCCTGTTGATGCTGGCCGATGGTGTGCTGCTCAACCTCAGCTTTGCGTTGGCCGCCTTGCTGTGGGAAGGCCGCTGGCTGGAGCCGCGCTCGATGCTGGCGGCACAAGCGATGATGCCGGTCTTCTTCACGATCGCAATGTACAACAAATGCTATGGCGTACGGGCGCTGGGTGACTGGCTGTTCGCGACACGCAAGGCCTTGATCGCCCTGTTCATATCCGCTGCGTTGATCAATTTCCTGGCGTTCTACACCAAATCGAATCAGGATTTTTCCCGCGCCGCAGTGACGCTCGGCCTGCTGTTCACCGCGCTGCTCATGATGGTGTTTCGTCGATTCGTGGCCGCGCTGATCGAGCTACGCTGGGGCGGGCGCATCACCAATCGGCTGGTGATCGACGATGGGGGTTCGGGCTTTCCCATTGATGGCGCGGTCACGATTTCGGCGGCGCAGTACAATCTCGATCCAGGAAGCCATGATCCTTTCATGCTTGACCGCCTGGGCAAGCTGCTGCGCAATCAGGACAAGGTGGTGGTCAGTTGCCCGCGCGAACGGCGTGAAAACTGGGCTTTTCTGCTGAAATCGGCCGGCGTCTATGGCGAGATCGTGAGCGAGCCTGCGCATGCGTTGGGTGCGGTAGGTGTGCACAGCTACGACGCGCTTGACCGGACGACGCTGGTGGTTTCCACCGGGCCGCTGGGCCTTCGCGCCCGCGTGTTCAAGCGCGTCTTTGACGTTACCGTTGCCGGAGGGGCATTGCTGGTGCTCTCGCCCTTGCTGCTTGTCGTGGCGATCCTGATCAAGCTGGAAGATCGCGGACCGGTGCTGTTTGTTCAGCGCCGCCTGGGCCGGGGCAACCAGTTCTTCGACATGTTCAAGTTCCGCTCCATGCGCGAAGACAAGCTCGATCATGCGGGCCATCAGTCCGCCGCGCGCGACGATGATCGCATCACCCGCATCGGTGCCTTGATCCGGCGCACCAGCATCGATGAACTGCCGCAGATCATCAATGTGCTGAAAGGCGACATGTCGATTGTCGGCCCGCGCCCCCACGCGCTTGGCTCACGCGCCAACAACAAGTATTTCTGGGACATCGACCGGATGTACTGGCAGCGGCATTGCCTCAAGCCGGGCCTGACAGGCCTTGCGCAGGTGCGCGGCCATCGCGGCGCGACCGCGCTGGAAAAAGATCTGACCGATCGTCTGCAATCAGACCTGGAATATATCGCAGGCTGGTCCTTGCGGCGCGATATCGAAATCGTGCTGCGCACCGTGATGGTGCTCAGACACGATAACGCATTCTAGGTTCGGGGCCTTTGGCCGATCACGGCTAGCGGTTCTGCGGCACGGTAAAGCTGCCGGTGACACGTCCCTGCCAACCGGGCGCGGCGGCGCCGGAACCCGAAGCATTGCCATCCACGGTTGAAAGCCCGCTGGCGAGATCAATCACCAGCCGTCCGCCGTTAAGGGTGTCCGTGCCGCGCCGCAGGCTGACATTGCCGGCCATGGTGATGATCCGGCGGTTGAAATCATAGATCGCATTGTCGCCAGTGGCCCGTTCGTCCCCGCGGGTCACCGTCACGCCGCTGGTTGCAGTGATACGCTGGATTTCAAGCTGGCCATTATCGGTGAAGTTCACCAGCATCCGGTCAGACTGGATCCGCAAGCCGGCCTGATTGACAATCACGCCGCCGCTGAAGATCACCTGATTGGCACGATCATCGAACACGATCTTGCCGGCGTCATAGGTCACAGGCGCATCGGAATTATGGCTGGCGATGCTCTGGGCCTGCAAGGTCATGCCGCCCGAAAGCGCAGCAGCAAGCGCAAAGCCGCCAACCCCCCAGATCAGGGCAAGCCGGCGCAGCGGAGAACGGGCAACTGGGGTCATCACGGCATCCTCAACTGGCCGGGGATCATGGTCAGGCGTGCATCGCCTTCGAGTGTGATCGTGCGCGCGGTCAGATCGGCGCGCATGGTGTTGGCGGAGAAGGTGCCGGCCGGAACTTCGCCCGTAACCCCGGCATCGCCCTGCATCGTTCGCGCCTTGAGATCGACCGAAACGCCGCGCGCCACCATCGCGTAGCCATCAGAGGCGGTCAGGCGCACCGGGCCGTTCACGGCGACGGTTTCGGCGTCGATATCATAGACCCCGCCATCGGCGCTCAGGCGCGCAGGCCCTTCGGTCAGCAGCAATTGCGCGACCAGATCCTGCATCCGCACCAGCCCTTCGACGCTGGAACGCTGCACCGCCTCACCCGCGAGCAGGGAGAAAGGGCGCCCCTGATTGTCGCGCCCGCGATACATCGCGTTATCAACGCTCAGCCGCTCGTTGATCTGTGCGACCTTGTTGCGATCGAGCAGGAAGCTTACCTCGCCGCGCGGGCTGAGCGGTGTGATGATCATCAGCGCAGCCATCACGCCCACACCCATCGGCAGCGCCCGCGCCAGAAAGCGCACCAACCGGTCATGCGATCCGCCGGGCGCAGCGAATTGCTGGCGGCGGCCGCGCAGCGCGCGCGCTTCACTGGTTTCGATGCGGGGCTGGGCGGGGGCCATGATGCGTGTCTGCCTGCGGCGTCCTTGCTGTGGGCTTACATGTGGCTGAAGATGTCGTTCTCGGCCCAGCCGGCGATATCGAGCAGCGCGCGTGTCGGCAGGAAATCGAAGCACGCCTGCGCCATCGCCATGCGTCCCTCGCGTTCCAGCCGCACGGTCAGTTCATCGCGCAGGCGGTGGAGATAGCGCACATCCGACGCAGCGTAATCCCGCTGCGCGTCCGACAAGACCGGCCCGCCCCAATCGGAGCTTTGCTGCTGCTTGGAAATGTTTTCGCCCAGCAGTTCGTCGACCAGGTTCTTCAGGCCATGCCGGTCGGTGTAGGTGCGCACCAGCTTGCTAGCGATCTTGGTGCAGAACACCGGCCCGGCTGTCACGCCGAGGTAGTAATGCACCGCTGCCAGATCGAACCGGCCAAAGTGGTAGATTTTCACCCGCGCCGGATCGCTCAGGATCGCTTCCAGATTGGGCGCGTCATAGGCGCTGCCCGGATTGAAGCGCACCAGATGTTCATCACCCGATCCATCGGAAATCTGCACCACGCACAGCCTGTCACGCGGGGTGATGAGGCCCATCGTCTCGGTATCGACGGCAAGATCGCTGGTACCGGTCAACACGCCGGCGGGAAGGTCTTCTTCATGAAAATGTACGGCCATGGCGCAGGCCCTACGCCGATTGGGGAAAGAGGGGAAGCGTTCAGTGGCGTGCGTGGCCGCGGCATGCCAGTTTGATGGC
Source organism: Sphingomonadales bacterium (assembly GCA_009995225.1). Taxonomy (GTDB): domain Bacteria; phylum Pseudomonadota; class Alphaproteobacteria; order Sphingomonadales; family Sphingomonadaceae; genus Erythrobacter. The sequence continues at coordinate 32,508 of JAACPW010000011.1, forward strand.
AATGACACACGACACGATCCCCGAAAGCTGGCGCAGCGTGCTGGAACCGGTGCTGGATAGCGCCGAAGCGCGCCGCTTGGGCGGCTGGCTCAAGGCCGAGGAAGCGGCAGGCAAACAGGTCTATCCGCCGCGCGGGACACGGCTGGCGGCGCTGGCGCTCACGCCGCTCGATGCGGTGCGCTGCGTGATTCTGGGGCAGGATCCCTATCACGGGCCAGGACAGGCGCATGGTCTTGCCTTTTCGGTGCAGGCAGGCGTGCGCGTGCCGCCCTCGCTGGTGAACATCTACAAGGAGCTGGAGGCTGACCTCGCTCTGCCGCGCGTGCAGACCGGGGATCTGACGCCGTGGGCGCGGCAGGGTGTGCTGTTGCTCAACAACACGCTGACGGTCGAAGCGGGTCAGGCAGGCAGCCATGCGGGTCGCGGGTGGGATGCGATTACCGATGCCGCCGTCGCCGCCGTCGCTGAGCGTGCAGAGCCGACAGTGTTCATCCTGTGGGGCAGCCATGCGCGCAAGAAGGCAAGCCGCGTGCCCGCACTCGCCCTCTCAGGGGCCGGATCTGGCCACCATCTGGTGCTGACATCCGCCCACCCCAGCCCGCTGTCAGCGCATAACGGCTTCTTCGGCTCGCGCCCGTTCAGCCAGACCAACGCCTTTCTGGCGCAACACGGACGCGGTGCGATTGACTGGCGATTGTGACAGGCGCTTAAAGTTCACGCCGCAATGGCGCGCTCGATCCAGTCGCGGGTGTCGGGAATAGCGGCTTCGACCTGCGGCAGATCATTGATGCACAGGAACTTGAACTGCGGCTGCAGCGCGCGGGCCAGGAGCGCGCGGACATCGGGCAGCGGATAATCCAGCACCGCGCCGGTGCGCAGATGCAGGTGGTCTTCGACGGTGTGGAGCACTGCGTCACCGGTCGCAATCCAGGCGTGATTGTGCAGGCCTTGCGGCAGGAATTGCGTCACACAGCGGAATCGGTGTCCGATATTGGCCACGAATGCGTCCCGATGCTCGTCATAAAGCCGCGCCATCATCGATCGGCGCATCGGATGAACGACGTGCGCTGCGCGGAACAGGCGGTCGGTGCCAAACCCCGCCAGCGCGGCGGCGTTGATTTGCGTAAGCGGGTGCAGCAGCGTGGGATCAATGCGGCTGGCAGGGTCTGCTGCCAGCGTGCGGTAATCCACCCAACGCCCCCGCAGCACGGGCGCGTCGCCGCAGAACAGATCGCCCGGTGCCAATGGCCCGGTCAGAAACACATCGTCATTGAAATAGACGAAGTGCTCCGCCAGCCCCGGAATGCGCCACAGCAGCGTTTCGATCGCCAGCGAATTGAAGGTCGGCAACACGTCCTCATGACCGGCGAAGACCGTGCGATGATCGACAATGGTGATCCGATCCAACAAGGCACTCGGAAGGCGCGAAAGATCAGGCGTCTGCGCATCGGTCACAATCCAGATGCGCCCGATCCACGGGGCGTGGTTGGCGATCGACCGCAGGCAATAGCTCAATTCGTCATTGCAGGCCCAGCGGTGCGGATTGATGGCGTTGGCGTGGTGCGCCGCGCCCGCCGTCTGATAATGCTGCCGCCTTGCACGATGCAGCGGATCGCCGCCGTCGACCCACGTGATGACCGCGTCGATACGCGCGGTGCTGCCGATAATCTGCATTGATCCCGTCCGGGCAAGAGTATGGTCTGCCACGATAGAACAGGACACCCGCGCCTCTGGGGCGCGGTCAGATATATGTCAATCCTATGATAGGATTGCAGCGGCGCCCCGCACGCCTAGCCGCCGTGCGCAGCAATCCATTCTTCCACGACCGGCGCGACCTTGGTGCGCCAGCGGCTGCCGTTGAAGATGCCGTAATGGCCCGCGCCTTCGGCCATGTAATACCGCTTCTTGTCATCAGGCAGGTTCGGCGTCAGCTTCAGCGCCGCGCGGGTCTGGCCGAGGCCGGAGATGTCATCACGCTCGCCCTCGATCGCCAGCAACGCGGTGTCGGTGATCTGGGTGATATCGACCAGCGTGCCCTTGTGACGGAACTCGCCCTTGGGGATCGAGTGCTTCTGGAACACCTCCTCCACGGTCTGAAGGTAAAACTCCGCCGTCATGTCGCAAACGCTGCGGTATTCGTCGTAGAAATCCTTGGTCGCCTGCGCGGATGCATCATCGCCCGCGGTGAGGTGTTTGAACATCTCGTAGTGGCTGAGCATGTGGCTCGACAGGTTCATCGACATGAAGGCGTTGAGCTGCATGAAGCCGGGATAGACGCGGCGTCCAGCGCCTGGATATTTCATCGGCACGGTCGCGATCACCGATTGGCGGAACCATGCGATCGGGCGCTGCATCGCCATGTTATTGACGACCGTGGGGCACTCGCGGGTGTCGATCGGGCCGCCCATCATGGTCAGGGTCGCAGGCGTTGCCGGTGATTTTTGCAGGTTCATCAGCGCGGTCGCGGCAAAGGCGGGGACGCTGGGCTGGCACACCGCCATCATGTGGATGCGCTGGCCCTTGGCGCCGTCACTATTGGCTTCGGCGTGGACGTGTTCGGTGAACGCGATGAGGTAATCGATATATTCATCCAGATCGAACTGGCCTTCGCTTTGCGGCACCATCTTGGCATCGGTCCAATCGGTGATGAAGACATCGGCCGATTCCAGCATCCGTTCCACCGTGCCGCGCAGCAGCGTGGCGTAATGGCCGCTCATCGGGGCGACAATCAGCAGACGCGGACGATCGGCGGGTGCGCCTTCCACCGTGAAGTGCAACAGATCGCCGAAAGGACGATGGAGAGCGACACGTTCGGTGACATCATGCAGCGTGCCATCAATGGCGATACTGGTGAGGCCGAATGCCGGCTTGCCATAAGCTGCCGTCGCGTGGGCAAACACTTCCATCGCATTGGCAACCATCGGCCCCATGCCCGTGTAGCCGAGCGGATTGGCGGGGTTGGACAGCACCTCGGCACTGATCGAAGCCAGCGCGCTGGCGCTGTTCATCCAGCTGCGCTGGAGTTCATAGGCGTGGTAAAGCATCGGGTTACCTCAAGCAGCGAACGGGCTGGCGCCTTGTTTCGACAGCGCCTTTACGAAACAGATGGGCCTTTGAGGGCCGTTGTGCAATGCACAATTACACGATCCGCCTGGAGGCGCTCACCCGCCAGACACGCGTCAGGCACAGGCCAGGCACACGAGCCTGCTGCTTTTTGCACGTGAAATTCGCGCAACGGGCCGCTAGAGCGCTGCAATCATGAACGTCGAACTCCAGAAGCGCGAACTCTCCGACACATCGGCCCCTGCCGAGAGCGTGGTCGGACTGCCCGAAACGGCGACGATTGCGGAACAGGCGGCGGCGCCCAAATCGCGCTCGCTCGGCCCGCTCCGGATGGTGTTCAGCACAGCGGTTCAATATCCGCGCCAGATCGGCCTCGCGCTGCTGGCTCTGCTGATCACCTCGGGGGCGACGCTGGCAATCCCGTGGCGCTTCAAGGTCATCATCGATGAAGCGTTCGGCGGCAGTGCGACACCCGCCGATATCGGCTCTGCCTTCAAATATCTGCTCATGATCGTGGTGGTCCTCGGCCTCGGCACGGCGATGCGGTTCTATTACGTAAGCTGGCTGGGTGAACGCGTGGTGGCCGATGTCCGGTTGAAGGTGCAGGCCAATCTGCTGTACCTCTCGCCCGGCTTTTACGAGGTGAACAGCCCCAAGGAAATTTCCAGCCGGATGACATCGGATACGGCGATCATCGAAAATGTGGTCGGCACCACGGTTTCGGTCGCGTTGCGCAATTCGCTCACCGCGATCGGCGGGATCGCGTTGCTGATCTTTCTTGCGCCATCGCTGACACTAGGCCTGCTGATCGGCATTCCGTTGGTGATCGCACCCATCGTGTTCTTCGGACGCAAGATTCGCGCTGTCTCGCGCACCAGTCAGGACCGGATCGCGGATGTCGGCGCCTATGTGACCGAAGTGCTGTCCGCGATGAAGATCGTGCAAAGTTTCGGGCAAGAACGGCGCGAGGGCGAACGCTTTGCCGGAGTCGTCGAGGAAACCTTCACCATCGCCCGGCGGCGCATCATCTTGCGCGCGGCCATGACCTCGGTGGTGATTTTGCTGGTGTTCGGTGCGATCACGCTGGCGATGTGGCGCGGCGCCTTGGCGGTGAATGAAGGCACGATCACGCCGGGAGATATGGGCTTCTTCGTGTTCACCGGCATTCTAGTCGCCGGCGCGCTGGGTTCGCTCACCGAAGTCTACGGCGATCTGCTGCGTGGTGCAGGCGCGGCCAGCCGACTGGCCGAATTGCTCGAAGCGAAGCCCGAAATCGCGCCCCCTGCGCGGCCTGAACGCCTGCCCACGCCGGCGCGCGGCAGTCTGTCGTTCCGCAATGTGACCTTCCGTTACCCGGCCCGGCCTGAAACCGAAGCGCTCAAGGACTTCACGCTCGAGATCGAACCTGGGGAGACCATCGCCATCGTTGGCCCGTCGGGCGCAGGCAAATCGACGATCTTTCAACTGGTCGAACGGTTCTACGATCCGCAAGGTGGCACCATCCGGATCGACGGTGTACCGCTGACCAGTGCCGATCCGGGCGAGGTGCGTTCACGGATCGCGCTGGTGCCGCAGGACGGGGTGCTGTTCAGCGCCAATGCCCGCGACAACCTGCGTTACGGCCAGTGGGATGCGAGCGACGACGATATCTGGGACGCCGCCCGCGCCGCCAATGCCGAAACGTTCCTGCGGGCGCTGCCACAAGGTCTCGACACCTATCTTGGCGAAGGCGGCACGCAATTGTCGGGCGGCCAGCAACAGCGCGTCGCCATCGCCCGTGCACTGCTGCGCGATGCGCCGATCCTGCTGCTGGATGAAGCGACCAGTGCGCTGGATGCCGAAAGCGAACAATTGGTGCAGCAGGCGCTTGATGGGCTGATGCAGGGCCGCACCACACTGGTGATCGCGCACCGCCTTGCCACGGTGCGCGCAGCCGACCGGATCGTGGTGCTGGAGGACGGACGCATCGTCGAACAGGGCACGCATGAGGCCTTGAGCAAGGCGGGCGGGCTTTACGCCAGGCTTGCCAGCCTGCAATTCGCCAACGCGGCCGCCTGACCTTCTCGACCCCGAGCTTTTCGACCCCGGTCTTTTCGACCCCAACCTTTTCGACGAAGCGCATGGCCCGCCGGATAAGCGGCGACCGCTTGGCCCATGCGACGTTAATGTGACCCGCATTAAAGGTATCGTCGAAGCTTTTCAGGGACACATGCATCATGATCCACAAGACCGCCGCCCTTCTTGGCGCAAGCCTGATCGCGCTCGCCGCGCCAGCCTTCGCCAACGACGATAGCCACGGCCATGACGCCAGCGGCGCGGTCGAACATCTGGTGCAATCCGCCGCCGATGCGCCCGTGGCCGCACTGCCGACGATGAGCTTTGGCGAATGGGGCGTCGATCCCGATCTGCTCGCCGACGACATCACGCCGGGCGATGACTTCAACGCCTATGTCAACCAGCGCTGGATCGATGCGAACCCGCTGCCCGCCGAATTCAGCCGCATCGGTGCCTTCACCCTGCTGGGCGAAAAGAGCACCGCCGACGTCAAGGCGTTGATGGACGAGTTGATGGCCAAGGACGCCGCCACCCTTTCGGGTGACGAGCGCCGCATCGTGGATGCCTATCGCACCTTCCTTGATACCGGCGCCATCGAAGCGGCGGGCCTTGCGCCGGCGCAGCCCTATCTCGCCCGGATCAAGGGCGCCGCAACGCTGAACGATCTCGCCATGCTGTGGGCCGAGCCGGGCTTTGCCAGCCCGATTGGCGCAGGCGTGGGCGTGGATGCCAAGCAGCCCGATCGCCACATCGCCAGCGTCGGCTTTGGCGGGTTGGGGATGCCGGATCGCGATTACTATCTCGACACATCGGAAAAAGGCCAGGCGATCCAGGCCAAGTACAAGCAATATCTCGCCTTCCTGCTGGGCGAAGCGGGCTACGCAGACCCCGCCGCCATGGCCGAGACGGTCTATGCCTTTGAAGACACGATTGCGCGCAATGTGGCATGGGACCGCACCGTGCGCCGCAACCGCGACCTGACCTACAACCTGCTGACCGCCGACGAACTTGGTGCGATCAGCGGCGCGGTTCCCGTCACGGCCATGCTCCAGCAGATCGGCATCGCCGACAGCCCCGGCTTCGTCGTCAGCCTGATGCCGCCGACCGCCGAAGAAATCGCCCAGTACAAGCTCGACGAGGCAACCCTTGCCAAGATCGGCACCGGCCTTCCCGGCATGTTCGCGCTGATCGGTGAAACCCCGGTCGAAGTGCTGCAAGCGTGGATGGCCAAGGAGTTCCTGTCAGGCAACGCCGCCGTGCTTCCTTCGCGTTTCGATGCCGCAAGCTTCGATTTCTACGGCCAGACCCTGCGCGGCACGCCCGAGCAGCGCCCACGCTGGAAGCGGGCGATCGGCGAGTCCGAAGGCCTGCTGGGCGAGTTGATCGGCAAATCCTACGTCGCGCGGTACTTCCCGGCGGAAAACAAGGTCGCGATGGATGAACTGGTCGCCAACCTGCGACTGGCGCTGCGTGAATCCATCGCCGAGATCGACTGGATGGGTGAAGCGACCAAAACCCAGGCCCTCGCCAAGCTCGACAGCTTCGATCCGAAGATCGGCTATCGCCCCAATCTGGAAACCTATGAAGGCCTTGCCATCACTGCCGGCGATCCGATTGCCAATCGCATGGCAGCCGCCACGTGGGAACAGGCCGACAATGTCGCCAAGCTGGGTGAACCGATCGACCGTACCGAATGGGGCATGCTGCCGCAGACGGTGAACGCCTATTACAACTCGGTGAAGAACGAGATCGTCTTCCCCGCCGGCATCCTCCAGCAGCCGTTCTTCGCGCTCTCCAACGATATTGCGGTCAATTACGGCGCCATCGGCGGGGTGATCGGGCATGAAATCGGCCACGGCTTCGACGATCAGGGCTCCAAGTCCGACGCGACGGGCAAGCTGAGCAACTGGTGGACCGACACCGACCGGGCCGCCTTTGACGAACTGGGCAACCGTCTCGTGGCGCAATACAACGCCTTTTGTCCGCTCGACAATGGCACCACCTGCGTCAACGGGCGCCTGACGCTGGGCGAGAACATCGGCGATGTCGGCGGCCTCAGCATGGCCTATCGCGCCTACAAGATCGCAACCAAGGACACAGACGTGCCGGTGATTGACGGCCTGACTGGCGATCAGCGTTTCTTCCTCGCCTGGGCGCAGGTGTGGCGGTCAAGCCAGCGTGAGGCAAACTATCGCAACCGCCTCGTCACCGACAGCCACAGCCCGGAAGAATACCGCGTCAACGGCGTCGTCCGGAACCTTGACGAATGGTACGAAGCTTTCGGCGTGAAACCCGACGATGCCCTGTATCTGCCGCCCGAAGAGCGCGTGCGTATCTGGTAACTCCCTTGAGGCCCGCCCATCCACAGGGCGGGCCTTTTCGGTTTGACTTGCAGCCGCCTGTCAGCAAAGCGCACCGCCCATGAGCGAAACCCTTGTTGCGATCCTGCTCGGCATCCTTGAAGGACTGACCGAATTTTTGCCCGTGTCATCGACCGGGCACCTGATCCTCGCGTCCGAGCTGTTCGGCTATGACGCTGCGCAGTGGGCGCAGTTCAACGTGGTGATCCAGCTGGGCGCGATTCTGGCGGTGGTGGTGACCTATTTCCGCTATTTGTGGGGCATGTTCCTCGGCCTGCTCAAATGGGAGCGGACATCGGTTTTGTTTGTGCGCAATCTGCTCATCGGCTTCACGCCCGCTGCGGTGATCGGGCTGCTGGCCAAGGATCAGATCTTCGCGCTGCTGGAAAGTCCGCTGGTGGTCGCCTGGGCACTGCTGGTGGGCGGGTTCGCGATGATCGGCCTCGAAAAAGCCGTGCGTCCCGGCGAGGACGGCGGCGTAGCGGCGATCCCCTTGAAGAAGGTCATCGGCATCGGGTTTATCCAGTGCCTTGCGATGATTCCCGGAACCAGCCGTTCAGGCGCAACCATCCTTGGCGCGCTGGCAATGGGCGTGGGGCGCAAAACCGCCGCCGAATTCAGCTTCTTTCTGGCCGTGCCGACAATGCTCGGCGCCGCAACGGTGAAGATCCTGTCCGATCCGGCCGGATTGAGCGAAGGGGTGGCCCTGGTTGGCTGGCAGGAAATCGCGATCGGTCTTGTGGCTGCATTTCTGGCCGCAATGGTCGTGATCCGCGCTTTTGTGACCTATGTCAGCCGGTTTGGATTTGCGCCATTTGCCTATTACCGCATCGTCATCGGCGGCGCCGCGCTGGTGTGGTTGCTGACGCGCTGACGCGCCCCCTTCGGAACCACCCGGCGGCTTGCTGGTTTAAGGGCGAGGCGGGTCTGCGGGCCATCGGCGCCGATGGTGATGGAGAAATCGGGTAAAATGGCCTTGCTGGTGTTGATCATTTTGGGGGTAACGCTGGGTTGGCTGGCCTCGATCATCGCCCGGACCGAAGCGCCTGGAACGATTTTGCGGCAGATTGCACTCGGCATGATTGTATCGGTGATCGCCGGCGCCATCGCCAATGAAGGCACCATGATCGGCAGCCTTTCGATCCTCAGCCTCGGAATTGCGCTGGCAGCCACTGGTGTGGCGCTGGTGCTCTATCATGCACTGCGCTTGCGAAAATCCGATTCGCGTGCATGAATTTTTGTTCAGGTATGGAACTTTCCCCCGAAATGGCTCTATAGGCTCATTCGGCAGGTCGTCGCCTGCCAGCCAGTTTTATGGAGAGCGTTATGAAGTTCACGTCCAAGCACACTGCCTTCTTTGCCGCCGCAGCCCTCGGTCTGTCGCTCGCTGCCTGCGAAGGCCCGAACGAAGAAGCCATGGAAGAGCAGGGTGACGCCATGGTCGAAGGCGTAGAAGCTGAAGCCGACGCCATGGAAGATGCCGGCCAGATCACCGACGCTCAGGAAGATGCGATGGTCGACAACGCCGAAGCCAAGGCTGAAAACATGGAAGAAACCGGCGAAGCCATGGATGATGGCGCAGCCGTCGCTCAGTAATTCGTCAGACCTGTTGGCCCTTAACGGCTTGCAGCACGACAAGGCGGCCTGGAACTTCGGTTCCGGGCCGTTTTCTTTTGCGCTCAGACAGGTTTTGCGCCGCTGCCGCGTCCGCCGCGCAGGTGATACTGCTGCGTCCCCCGATGCAGCACATTATCGACATCGATCACCGCGCTGTTGGCATAAGTGAAGCCTGCCGGGAGGCTGCGATAAAGCCGGTCGAAATCGCGCTCCACCGTCTGACGGTAAAGATCTTCGAAGCTGGGGATCACGAAATAGGTCGGCTGCAGATCGCTGATGACGTAATCGGTGCGCATCACGCGATCGACATTGAGCATGATGCGGTTGGGGCTTTGCGCCTCCACCGCGAAGCGGGCCTCGGTCGGCCCTGACAGAATTCCGGCACCGTAAGCGCGCACTTCCCCTGCTTCCTCGATGAGCCCGAATTCGACCGTGTACCAATACAAAGCGCCCAACGCCTTGAGGCGGTTATACCGCATCGCCTTCCACCCGGCGCGGCCATATTCCTGCATATAGTCGGCATAGGTCGGGTCGGTCAGCATCGGCACGTGGCCGAACACATCGTGGAAAACGTCAGGCTCCTCGATATAGTCGAACGTTTCGCGGGTGCGGATGAAATTGCCTGCGGGGAATCGGCGGTTGGCCAGATGCCAGAAAAACACGTGGTCGGGGATCAGCATCGGGACCGGCACCACGCTCCACCCGGTCAATGCGCCCAGTTCTTCCGACAGCACGCCGAATTCCGGCACGCCCCCGCGCCCCAGGTCAAGCTTTTCCAGTCCGGCCAGGAAGGCGGTGCACGCCCGGTTCGGAAGAACCTCGATCTGGCGGACGAAAAGATCGTTCCAGACCGCGTCATCTTCTGATGTGTAGGCGGTTTGCGCCGGTTCCAGCCAGTCTTCGCCCACATGCGCCGGCTTGGCGAGCGGCGCGGTGAAGACATCGCCCGTCATTTCAGGCAGGGTGGCAAAATCGGGCTGGAGATCTGCAAGTGTGGCCATATCGTTGCAGGTGATACTACCTTCTGGCAGCGTGCACAAACAAAGGAGCGGCCCATGGGGATGAAGCGCAAGGAATATGAGGCGGCGCTCGAACCGTTGAGCCTCGAACTGGTCAGCATGGCACGCTGGGCCAAAACGACCGGCGCACGGATCGTGGTGCTGTTCGAAGGCCGCGACACTGCGGGCAAGGGCGGCGCGATCACCGCGGTGCGCGACAAGCTTAATCCGCGTCAGTGCCGGACAGTTGCGCTTCCCAAACCCACCGAGATCGAAGCGAGCCAGTGGTATTTCCAGCGGTATGTCCCGCACCTGCCAGCCGCGGGCGAGATCGTGCTGTTCGACCGGTCATGGTACAACAGGGCAGGCGTCGAAAAGGTGATGGGTTATGCGTCCGATGCCGAGGTTGCGGCCTTCCTCACGGCGGCGCCAGCCTTCGAAAAGATGCTGGTTGATGATGGCATCCTGCTGTTCAAATACTGGCTCACCACCGATCAGGCGCAGCAGGAAGAACGGCTGCGCGAACGGCTGGAGGATCCGCTGAAACGCTGGAAGCTATCCCCGATCGATTTGGCGGCACGGGGGAAATACACCGAATACACAAAGGCGCGCGATGCGATGCTGAAAGCGACCCACACGAAACACGCGCCGTGGACGCTGGTCGATTTCAACGATCAGCGGCGCGGACGGCTGACACTGGTCAGCGATCTGCTCAGCCGCGTCCCCGATACGCACGAAGCCCCCGGCGCAATCGACTTTCCCGACCTGAAAAAACCGCCGGTGAAGGAAAGTTACAAGGTGCTCAAGCCGATCACCGATTACCCGCTGGATTAGAGCGCGGCGCTCGCCTGCATCACCGGCCGCCCGTCGCCTGCAAAGGCGGCAAGGTCGGATCCAGTCTCGCCCTTGCGCATCACCAAGTGCAGCGGCTCGCCCGCGATGGCGGGAGACAGGCCCCGGAAGGCAAAGCGGCGCACCCGGTTTTCGCCCAGTTCACCCGCCGCCAGCTGCAACAGCAGGCTCGCGGTCAGTGGGCCGTGAACCACCAGCCCGCGATAACGCTCAACCGCTTGCGCATAGGGCGCGTCGTAGTGGATGCGGTGGGTGTTGAAGGTCAGCGCCGAATAGCGAAACAGCAGCCGCGCATCGGGCGTGATAGCGCGGTGCGCGTCCCAATCGGAAGGATCGAACCGCCCATCCCCCGGTGGCGGCGGGCTGAGCAGCGCATCGGGTGCAGCCGCATCGCGATAAACCAGCGTCTGCGTTTCGATCACCGCCAGCGTGCCATTGGCGCGCGTGTGATGCTCGACATCGACGAAGGCGAGCCGCCCGGAGCCGCCCTCTTTCTCGCTGACCGACGTGACCCGGCTCGTGCGCGCGATCACGGCGCCAATGGCGATCGGGGCGTGGAAGGCGATTTTGGAAGACGCCCACATCCGGCGCGGCATCGGGAAAGGGGGGAGGAAGCTATCGGCGCTTTCGTCCCGCGCCGGGTGGCCGTCTTCGCCAAGATTGAGAGTGGGCGCCTCAGGGGTGCAGAGCGCAAAGTGAACGCCCTGCGGCATGATCGCAGGGTTCGGGCGCGGCAGATCGAAGGTGGCAAGCCAGCGCGCGGCCAGCCCGTCATCCAGCCGGTCGCTGGTGTGCTGCTCTCGCCCGATCCAGGCGCTGACATCGGTCATCCGGCGCGCTCGAACACCGCCGCAATGCCCTGTCCGCCGCCGATGCACATGGTTTCCAGCCCGTAGCGCGCACTGCGCCGGTGCATCTCGTGCGCCATGTCGGCCAGGATTCGACCGCCCGTCGCGCCAATGGGATGGCCCAGGCTGATCCCCGAGCCATTGACGTTGAGCATCTCCAGGCGCGAATCGTCGTCCGACCAGCCCCAGCCCTTGAGCACGGCAAGCACCTGCGGCGCGAAAGCTTCGTTGAGTTCGACCATGCCGATATCGTCCCAGCTATAGCCGCGTCGCGCGAACAGGCGCTCCACCGCGGGCACCGGGCCGATCCCCATGCGCGACGGATCGCAGCCCGCCGCCGCCCAGCCGCCGAACCACAGCATCGGGGTGAGGCCCATTTCCTCCAGCTTGTCTTCCGCAACCACGAGGCAGGCGGCCGCCGCATCGTTCTGCTGGCTGGCATTGCCGGCGGTAACGATGGCATCAGGATCGCGCTTGCCATCAATGGCGTAAAGCTTGCCTAGCGATTCGAGCGTCGCATCGGCGCGGTAGCCTTCATCGTGGTCGAACACCACGGGATCGCCTTTGCGCTGGGGGATCGCGACGGGCACCAGTTGCTCGGCAAATTTGCCGTCAGCCCAGGCCCGCGCTGCGTTCTGGTGGCTGCGCACCGCGAACTCATCCGCTGCCTCGCGGGTGATGCCGTAATCCTTCGCGAGGTTCTCGGCGGTTTCGATCATTCCGGTGATGACGCCGAAGCGTTCGACCGGCTGGCTCATCACCCGCCCCCGGCTGAGGCGATCATGCAGCGTGATATCGCCCATCCGCGCCCCGCCGCGCCCTTGCAAGGTGTAGTGTTCAACATTCGACATGCTTTCCACGCCGCCCGCCACGACGACATCGGCCATCCCCGTTTCCACCATCATCGCCGCCGTCGCCACCGCCTGCACGCCCGATCCGCAGCGGCGATCAAGCTGGAAGCCGGGGACTTCGAGGGGGAGGCCCGCCGCCAGCCAGCTCCAGTGACCGATCGCGGGCGCCTCGCCATTGCCATAGCCCTGGCTGAACACCACGTCATCAACCCGCGCCGGATCGATGCCGCTGCGCTCCATCAGCGCCTTGAGGATCACCGCGCCGAGCTGCCCGGCGTTCATGCTGGAAAGCCCGCCGAGGAACTTCCCCACCGGGGTGCGTAGTGGGGTGCAGATGGCGGCGCGTCTGGTCATGCTCTGTCCTTGTCTGAAAGTGCCACGGTCCCGGCATCCACCAGCTTGCCGATCGCGCCGGAGGAAAGCCCCAGCTTTTCGGCCAGCACCTCTTCCGAATGCTGCCCGAGAAACGGTGCCGGCGCAGGATCGCCCGCGTCCCGCCCTGAAAGGTTGGCAAAGGAGCGGGTAGCCGGGTAATCGAAGCCCGAAGGGTTGGCAGGCGCCGGGCCGAACAGCGGGTTGTCCGCCACCAGCGCCGGATCGTTCGCAGCCTCGAAGGCGGTGCGATAGCGTTCGAAGGTGCACGCCTGTGCGGTAAGGCGGGCTTCGATATCGGCATAGTCCATCATGTCCGCAGCGCCTTGGAACAGCGCGAACAATTCGGCCCGGTGCTGGAACCGCGGTGTGTCCCCGTCGGCAAACTTCACGCCATATTCGGCCTCCAGCACGCCGATGCCGCCTTCGACCCCGAAGGCTTTCACCAATCCGCTCCACTGCTTGGGCGTCAGCGCCGCGACCATGAAGCGCACCCCGTCACGGCTGCGGAAATCGCGCCCGAACGCGCCCCAGATCGCGTTGCCCAGCCGTTCGCGGTCCCCGCCGCGATACAGCACTTCCGCCATCAGCCCGGCGTTGGCCATCGTGCCGATTGCCACATCGCCCAGCGGCAGGCGCACTTCGCTGCCCTCACCCGTCTTGTCACGGTGGCGCAGCGCGGCGAGCAAGGCGAAGGCGCCGTAGGCTCCAGTGATGAAGTCCCACGCGGGCAATACCTGATTGACCGGCGGCGCGGTGGCCGGATCCCAGTCTTCTGGCCCGCACATCAGCGGGTAGCCGGCAGCGGCATTGACCGTGAAATCCATCGCCTGACGGCCATCGTGCCATCCCATGACGCGCAAGCTGACCATGTCGGCGCGTCGGGCCTGCATCGCCGCATGGCTCAGGAAGCTCTTTTCCGGCAGGTTGGTGATGCACTGGCCGACCGCGCTCGCCAGCTCCACCAGCAATTCGCGCCCCTCGCCCGATTGCAGATCGAGCGCGACCGATTTCTTGGCGCGGTTGAGGTTCTCCCAGGAAAGCGAACGTCCCTCGCGCGTCAGCATGTAGCGGTTGTAATCCAGCCCGCCCGCTGTGTGATCGACGCGGATCACCTCTGCACCCATCTGCGCGCAATAGAGGCCCGCCGTGGGCGAGGCGACGAAGCTGGAGACCTCGACGATGCTCAGGTCATTGAGGAGGTTGTACACTCAGGCCCCCGCCGCCCACTCACGCAGCATGTGCTTGGCAATCTGCAATTGCAGGATCTGGGTCGTGCCTTCGTAAATGCGGTAGATGCGCGCATCACGGAAGAAGCGTTCGGCATCGTATTCTGCCAGATAGCCCGCGCCGCCATAGACCTGCACCACCCGGTCGACCACGCGGCCGCACATTTCGCTGGCAAAGACCTTGAAGGCGGCGGCCTTGACCAGAATGTTCTCGCCCCGGTCGGCGCGCGCAGTGACATCGGCCATCATGCTTTCGGCCGCATAGATCTCGATCTCGCTGTCGGCGAGCATCGCCTGGATCAGCTGGAAATTGGCGATGGGTTCGCCGAAGGCCTTGCGTTCATTGGCATAACGCAGTGCCGAATCGAGCGCGCGCCGCGCATAGCCGGTCGCCGCCGCGCCTACGGAAATGCGGCCGTTATCCAAACTCTTCATCGCAAAGACGAAGCCCTTGCCGGTCTCGCCGCCCAGCAACGCATCGCCCGGCACATGCACATCGTCGAGCATGATGTCCGAAATATGCGATCCGGCCTGCCCCATCTTCCTGTCGGGCGATCCGGTCGAAACGCCCGGCGCATTCATCGGGACGAGGAACGCCGAGACGTGGGCGTTCTTGGGCAGGGCTTCCTTGTTGGTGCGCGCCATGATCAGCGCGACATCGGCGTGCGGCGCGTTGGTGATGTAACGCTTGGTGCCGTTGAGGATCCAGCCATTGCCTTGCGTGTCGGGCACTGCGGTTGTCTGAAGGCCCGCACTGTCGCTGCCCGAGCCCGGTTCGGTCAGGCCGAAACACGCGATCTTCCCTTCGGCGATCTGCGGATACCATTCTTCCTTCTGCGCCTGCGTCGCGCCGTTCTTCAGCGCGCTCGAAAACATCCCGACATTGATCGAGAAGATCGAGCGATAGGCCGGCGCGGCATAGGCCATGATGTTCACCACGCGCGCATACTGCGTCATGTTGAGCCCCGCGCCGCCGAATTCCTCGGGCACGGAGAGGCCGAACAGCCCCATATCGCGCATCTCGTTCACGATCGCGTCGGGAATGCGGTCTTCGGCGATCACCTGCGCCTCGGCCGGAAGCAACCGTTCGCGGACGTAACGCTGCAACTGCTCGGCGAATTGTTCGAAGGTGTCCTCGTCCATTCCGGTGTTAGCAGGCGCGGCGAGCGTGGTGGGAGCATTCATGGTGGGATTCGTCCTTGAACGGGAAGGCGGGCGGGGGCGTGTGCCTAGTTGCGCGTGGGCGCAGGAGGTTCCGGGTCGACCGGCACATCGGTGAGCGGTTCCGCCGGGACGGCCTCGGGCGGCAAACGACGCTCGTCGAGCATCGAGGCAGCATCTTCCAGCGCCTTCGCCTCGCCCGGGCTGACCTCGCCGGGCGCGCTCGCCCCTTCGTCCCCGCACGCAGCAAGGCAAAGGGCAAGGCACACGGCGATGGGCCAGCGCAGCACGGCGTTGCTTATTCGGCCGGGGCTTCAGCGGCGGCCGCGGCTTCGGCGGCAACATTGGCAGCAGCATCACCTGCAGCAGTGGCACCGGCTTCCGGCGTTTCCACAGCGCCCGGCGCATCGGTCACGGTGGCGGAAGGATCGGCGACCGGCGCTTCCTCGATCGGGGCAAGCGCAGCATCGGCGGGCATTTCCACCGTATCGGCGCTCACTTCGGTCGAAGCGTCATCGGCGCTGCCGCAGGCAGAAAGTAGCAAGGCAGCGCCGGAAAGGGCGGCCAGGGAGGTGGGCAGGGCAAAAACATTACGCATCGGATTGGTCCTTGTGTGGGTCACGTGATCGCGAGGGGTTTAGCCAAGCCTTGGGGGATACGCCAAGCGGCAAATGGTGTCTTAACCATTGCCGGCTATCTTGCCGCGCATGATCCGCAAGCCATCCTTTGCGCTCCATGCGCTCGCCGCCGCTGTTCTGTTGCCTGCCGCGGTGCTCGTTGCGCAGCCCGTGCCGGGCGCGTTCACCGTGACCGAAACCGGCCGCAGCTATTCCAATCTTCAGGACGCGGTGAACGATATCGGCAACGCCCGAGCCACGATTCGCATCCAGCCCGGCACCTATCGCCAATGCGCGGTGCAGGAACAGGGCGTCATCATCTACGAAGCGGCCGAGCCGGGCACCGTCACCTTCGCGGGCCGCGCGTGCGAGGGCAAGGCCGCGCTGGTGCTGCGCGGCACAGGCGCAGAGATCCGCGGGCTGACGTTCAGCAATATCAATGTGGCGGACGGCAACGGCGCAGGCATCCGGCTTGAAGCAGGCGCCCTTAACGTCGCCTATGCGCGGTTCGAGAACAGCCAGCAGGGCATTCTCACTGCCGATGATCCCGGCAGCCGCATCTACATCACCCGCTCCACCTTCACCGGGCTTGGCACTTGCGAGAACGACGCGGGCTGCGCCCATTCACTGTATATCGGCGACTACGGCTCGCTCACGGTGCGCGAAAGCCGGTTCGAACGCGGCACTGGCGGCCACTACCTGAAAGCGCGCGCGGGCGAGGTCGTGATCGAAGGCAACAGCTTCGATGACGCGAACGGGCGCACCACCAACTACATGATCGACCTTCCCGCCGGCAGCATGGGCCGGATTGCCGACAACTGGTTCGTGCAGGGGCGCGACAAGGAGAATTACTCCGCCTTCATCGCGCTGGGCGCGGAAGACCTGCTGCACGCGTCCGACGGGTTGGAAGTGGTGAACAACGAAGCCCGCTTCGTCCCCGGCCTTTCGCGGCAAAGCGTGTTCTTTGCTGACTGGACCGGATCGCGCATCGTGATGCAGGGCAACACGCTGGCAGCGGGCCTGACGCAATACGAGCAGCGTTAAGGCAGCAAGTGCCCTGACCGGTCGCGCTTGGTCGCCAGATAGCGGGCGTTGTGGGGGTTTTCCGGGAGCTGGTGCGGCACGCGCTCGCTCACCGTGATGCCGGCGGCTTCCAGCGCGATGACTTTCGCCGGGTTGTTGGTCAGCAACCGGATCGCGGTCGCACCCAGCAATTTAAGCATTCGCGCCGCCACCGGGAAATCGCGCGCTTCATCGGGCAGGCCGAGGCGCTGGTTCGCCTCGACCGTATCGAACCCCTGATCCTGCAAGCGGTAGGCGCGCAGCTTGTTGACGAGCCCGATCCCGCGCCCCTCCTGCCGCATATAGAGCAGCACGCCCCAGCCTCCGCTGCCTTGCGCCTCGTGCGCCATCGCATGCAGCGCAGCGTCGAGCTGCGGGCCGCAATCGCATTTCAGGCTGCCGAGGATGTCGCCGGTCAGACATTCCGAATGGAGGCGCACAAGCGGCTGTCGGTCGCCCGATTGCTTGCCGATGACCAGCGCCACGTGTTCGCGCAGATCGGCGGCTGACCGGAAAGCGACGATTTCCGCATCCTCGCACGCGTGGACAGGTAGCCGTGCGCGCGTGACGACCCTGAGCGCCCCGGCATCGGAATAGGCGGCCAGATCGGATATCTCGACCGGCACCGCCTCGCCCGCATTCACCGGATCGACCAAAAAGGCGGGCAGGATTCCCGCGATCCGCGCCAGTTCCAGCGCGGCGCGGGCGGTCTCTTCCCAGTCCAGCGTCACCGCCTTGAACGGGCCTTTGAGCGGATTGCCCAGATCAAGCGCCGGATCGGCAATCGGCAGGGCGTCGCGCACAGTGAAGTCTTCACCGCCTGCGATCAGCACCGGAGCGTGCGGCACCGCGGCATCGCGCTGGTTGGCGAGTTTGAGCGTCGCCGCGCGCGCAGCGGAAATCAGCATCCGCGGCGCGGTCGCCGCTGTCGCGATGGCAGTTTCGACCGGCAGCAGGGTCGGCCCACCTGCGAACGCCAGTGGCCAGCCATGGCGTAAGCCGTCCACGGCTTGTGCAGCGCGGCGTTCTGGGGAAGGCGCGCTCAGAGATCGAACTCCGTGATCAGCGGAACGTGATCGGACGGCTTTTCCCAGCCGCGTGCCGCTTCGATCACGCGGTGTCCGGTTGCTTGCCGCGCCAGATCGGGCGAGGCCCACATGTGATCGAGCCGGCGGCCCTTGTCATTTTCCTGCCAGCCCGGATTGCGGTAGCTCCACCAGCTATAATAGCGGCCCGGATGCGGCACATGTTCACGCCCGATATCGACCCAGCCGTGGGCGTCGCGAAACTTGCCCAGCGTCTCGACCTCGATCGGCGTGTGACTGACGACCTTCAAAAGCTGCTTGTGGCTCCACACGTCGCTTTCGAGCGGGGCGATGTTGAAATCGCCGACGATCAGCGTGGGCCGGTCGAGCGTGTCGGCCCACCTGGTCATCCGGCCAAGGAAATCGAGCTTCTGCCCGAACTTTGCGTTCACCGCGCGGTCGGGCACGTCGCCGCCGGCGGGGACATAGACGTTTTCGATCAACAGATCCTTGCCCAGCACCTCCACCCCGATATGCCGTGCCTCGCCATTGTCCTGCCAGTCGTGGCGGGTCAGCTCGCGGATCGGGACACGGCTGACCGTGGCGACGCCGTGGTAGCCCTTCTGTCCGCTCACCGCCTGATGGGTGTAGCCCAGGTTCGCCAAAGCTGATGCTGGGAACAGGTGGCTTTCGCACTTGATCTCCTGCAGGCACAGAATGTCGGGCGCGGCCTCGGTCAGCAGCTTTTCGATCAGGCCCACGCGCAGGCGGGCGGAGTTGATATTCCAGGTGGCAACGCTCAGCATCGGGCGGACTTAGGGGGAGATGGCTCCGCCCTCAAGTAGCGAAGCGGTAGGGCACCAAGAACGCCCTCAAGTAGCGAAGCGGTGGGGCACCAAGAACGCCCTCAAGTAGCGAAGCGATAGGGCGACCAAAAACGCTAAATCCAGCCACCGGCGATGCGCTCAATTCGCAAACCGTCACTTTACGGTCATCTTCACACCCGATACCGCGCTGCCCAAGGAGAACCTGTGATGACCCCGTCCCGCGCGCTGATCGCTCTTGCTGCTGCTGCCCTCCCGCTGGGTGCCTGTGCAACCACGGCAGAACCCCGTTCGGCGCCGGTCGCCCAGTCCTCCGCCCAGTCCGCCGCACCGGCCAAGGCCAAGAACGTCATCCTGTTCATCGGTGACGGCATGGGCATCTCCACGATCACCGCCGCGCGCATCTACGAAGCGCAAAAGCGTGGGGAAACCGGCGAGGAAAATCGCCTCAGCTTTGAAAAGTTCGACAATGTCGCGCTGGTCAAAACCTACAACACCAACGCCCAGGTGCCCGACAGCGCCGGCACCGCAACCGCAATGCATTCGGGGCAAAAAACCCGGATCGGCGTGCTCGGCATCGGGCCGGAAGCAGAAAAAGGCGTGTGCAAAGACGCACTCGCTCACCCGCTTCCCCTGCTGGGCGAAGAGGTGAAACAGCGGGGCCTCGCCCTCGGGATCGTAACCACCACACGCCTGACTCACGCCACCCCCGCCAGCGTCTTCTCCCGTAGCGCCGATCGTGACTGGGAGGGGGACAACAACATCCCCGACGATCAGCAGGGCCAGGGGTGCAAGGATATTGCCCTGCAACTCGCCGAAGCGGCTTTCGATGTGGCTTTAGGCGGCGGCACATCGGCCTTCTACGGCAAGGACAAGGACCGCGCCGGTCGCCGGATCGAGGCCGGGGCCGATCTGCCCGCCACATGGGCAGCCAAAAATGGCGGCACCGTGGTCAGGGACGCCGCCGGCCTTTCCGCCGCGCCGATGGACAAGCCGGTGCTCGGCCTGTTCAACCCCAGCCACATGACCTTCATGGCCGATCGCAAGGCCGATTCGCCTGAGCCGACCCTGACCGACATGACAGCAGCCGCCCTCGCCCGGCTGAAGGCCGACCCCGATGGCTACTATCTGATGGTCGAAGGGGGGCGGATCGATCACGCCCACCATGCAGGGCAGGCAGGCTATGCGTTGGAAGAGGCGGTAGAATTCGCTCGCGCGGTGCAATATGCCGTTGATAACACCGACCCTGCCGAAACGCTCATCATGGTGACGGCCGATCACAGCCACGTCTTCACGATCGCGGGCTATCCGCAGCGCGGGAACGACATTTTGGGGTTTGTCGTCCCGCCTGCCGGGCGCGGCGAAGACGGCGGGGACGGTAAGTCGCCCGTGCTGGCGGCGGACGGCAAGCCTTACACCACACTCGGTTACGCAAACGGACCGGGAGCGGTGCGTGGTGAGCGACAGGTGCCCGAAACCGGCATCGCGGCGCGCCAGCAAGCATTGGTACCGACCGGCGGCGAAACCCATGCGGGCGAGGATGTGGCGCTGTTCGCCACCGGACCCGGCGCGACCCGCGCACGCGGCGTGATCGAACAGAACGTGATCTATGCGATCATCCGCAAGGCATTGGGCTGGGGGGAATAAGCGGCAACGTCGCGCCGGAGCAGGGCTCAACCGTCGAAGGCGGAAAACCCCGTTTTCGACATACAAAAACCCTCGACCCGGGGGCGTTGGGTCGAGGGTTCCATAGAGCGTTCGTCACGCTTGTACAAAGCAGGCCCATTACGAAGGGTGGGCAACAGGGGGGAAACCTCCCTTCGAGCCGCCTTGTTGATAATGATTAGCCGTTGGAGGCTTTCAATCACATGAACGCGGCCAGAATCTTGTCGCTTTCATACAACCGCTCGTCGCCAGACGAGCTATCCGGGCCGACGGGTCGTTCGGCGCGGATCCTTAAACGTGAAGGCGCTGTCAGCAACGCTGACGCCGTAACGCTGGTTCGACAATTGCACGCGGGTGCGATTGTTCTGCGCGTCCAGCGCGACCCAATAGGCCAGTTCCAGCCCGCCAGGGGCAGAGGGCTTGCGAACGAAGATCAGCGTGATCATGCCGAATTCGGGCTTTTTGGGATCGCGCACTTCAACGCTCAGCACATTGGGATCGCGCGTCGCCACTATCTTGCCGAACGCCTTGACGTCCTTTTCAGGATTGAACAGCGCCCCCAGCGGCGAATTGCCGATCGGCCAGCGTTCGACCTGATTGACCTCGTAATCGATCATGTAGAGCGATTTGCCGTTCGAGATGACGAGGAATTCGGCATCCTTGCCATAGTCGAAGCGAATCTTGCCGGGGCGCTTCAGCGTCATCTGTCCGCGCAGCGTCGAACCCTGACGATCCGTCTGGGTGAAGTCGGCCTTCATGGTGGAGATGCCGCGCAGCGCGCCGACGACCTTGTCGAGATCGCTGGTGGCCTGCGCTGCGGCGGGCGCGGTCAAAGGGGCCGTACCAACGGGCGCAAGGCCCAGCGCGAGCGCACCGGCCCCAAGGCCGATCGCCAATGTACGAAAAGAAGGGATACGTTTTGTCATGCCGATGCGGTTAAGACCGCGGGCTTGAACTGTCGATGAATTATCGCACCTGCCGCCAGTCAGGTTCAATCGCGGCGGCAGCTACGCAAAGCCGATCTTACTTGATCTTGGCTTCCTTGAATTCAACGTGCTTGCGCGCAACCGGATCGTACTTCCGGAAGCTCATCTTTTCGGTGATGTTGCGCGGGTTCTTCTTGGTCACATAGAAGAAGCCGGTGCCCTCGCTCGAGACGAGGCGGATCTTGACGGTGGTGGGCTTCGCCATGGCGGGTTCCTGTCAACTGGGTCGGCCCGGCGCATGCGTCACGCAGGGCTAAAAAAGCAAATAGCGGCATGCCCGGTTGAACCGGCACACCGCCACACGAGGG
The DNA here is from genome assembly GCA_009995225.1 of Sphingomonadales bacterium. Lineage (GTDB taxonomy): Bacteria > Pseudomonadota > Alphaproteobacteria > Sphingomonadales > Sphingomonadaceae > Erythrobacter. The sequence goes on from JAACPW010000011.1 coordinate 54,401, forward strand.
CGCCATTCGCCGATTCACAGGCAAAAGTCAAGGCAGGCTTGGCGTGTCCGGCTACCAGTCCGAAGCGCGCGGTTTGCCGCGATTGGCCTTCACCGTGCCGCGCTCCTTCTTGACCTTGAGCCGCGCTGTCTTGCCGATCCGGTTCAACCGGGTCTTGGCGCGGCGCTTGGGCTGGGTCTGCGCCTCATCCAGCAGCGCCGCCAGCTTCACACGGGCATCCTGCCGATTGGCTTCCTGCGTCCGGTGCGCCTTGGAATTGATGATCAGATCGCCGTTGCCGGCCAACTTCGCGCCTGCCAGCGTCCGCAGCCGTGCGAACACCACAGGGTTAAGGCGCAGCGCGTAGATGTTGACGCGCAGTTCCACTTCGGTGGCGACCTTGTTGGCGTTCTGTCCGCCCGGGCCAGAGCCTGCGAGGAAACTTTCACTCGCCAGCCGGATGGCGCGGGCACTCAGCGATTCGGGGGCGTCTTCATCCATCGCCCGCCCCGAAGGCGACAAAGTCCGCCGGCAGGCCCGCGCGCGCTTCGATCGTGGTCTTGCCCGGCCGGGTCAGGGTCAGACTTTCGGCGTGGAGCATGGTGCGCTTGGCCGCCCCGGCCGATCCGGCACCATAGACCGGATCGCCCAGCAATGCCGCGCCGAGGCCAGCCAGTGCATGAACGCGCAGCTGGTGTGTGCGGCCGGTTTCGGGCCGGAAGCGGATCAGGCTGTTGGGCCCGAGTTCCTTGACCAATTCCCAATGTGACACCGCCAGCTTGCCCTTCTTTGCCGGGATCATCCGCCAGCCTTTTTCGACCGAGCTGATCTTGGACAGCGAAAGCTCGATCGTTCCCGATTCGCTTTGGGGATGGCCGGCCAGGATCGCCAGATAGGTCTTGCCCACCAGCCGATCCTCGAACGCCTTGTTGAACCGGGCCAAGGCCTTGGGATTGCGCGCCAGCAACAGGCAACCGCTGGTGTCGGTATCAAGCCGGTGCACCGCAACCGGCGGTCGCTGAAAGCCCAGCTTCAGCCGTTCGAGGTGGTCTTCCAGACAGATGCCGCCTTTGCGCGGCCGATCGACCGCCATGCCCGAAGGCTTGTCGATCACCAGTGCTTCGCCGTCTTCGTAGAGGATTTTGATATCAGCCATGCGCCCCGTTACCTGCTCGCTTCCGGCTTGTCGAAGGGCGATGCATGGCTAGACCAACTGCGCCCGCATCAACCCACGCAAGGCATTGCCGATCCAGAAGCCCTGCGCCAGATCGTCAAGCGTCAGCTCCGCCTCGCGCGCCTTGCCCGTCGCGATGAGATGCGCACGCAACACGCCGGGCAGCAGGCCGGTGTGGGCCGGCGGGGTCAGCAGCACGCCGTCTGCACCGTCCGCGAACACGCAGGTAAAGCTGCCCTCGGTCACCTGCCCGTCCCCCCTCACCAGCACCGCTTCTTGCGCACCGAACGTCTGCGCAGCCGCCAACGCGTCCTCGTAGAATCCGCGATCCGACGTCTTGTGCGCCAGCCGCCAGTCCGAGGGATCGAGCGGGTGAGGCAGCGCGGCCACCCGGACCGGATCATCCAGGGCAGGCGGAAGCGGCCCGGTCTCCAGCGCGCTCGCCCCGCTGCGCGACACCATCAGGCGCACGCGCGCGGGCGCCACGAGCTCAAAGCACACCGCCTGGATGTGGTTACGCAAGGCATGGCGATCAAACACGAAACCGAGCGTCGCCGCGCTCGCTTTCATCCGCTCCAGATGCAGTTCCAGAAGCGCGATCCCGCTGTCAGGTTCGAACCGCATGGTCTCGATCAGGTCACAGGTGGCTGCGGTAAGCCCCGGCGTCGCGCGGCGCACGAACCCGGCCTTGACCTCGCATTCGCGCCGTTCGGACAACGCATCGCTATCCGCCACAATCGCCGATCCGATGCCGAGAACGGCGCTGCCCTGCCCGTTTTCGATGGGGGTCAGCCGCAAGGTGCGAATCGCCACGTTGAAGGCAGCATGGGAGAGTCCCGCTCCATCGGGCGCATCGATTCGCCCGATCGCGCCGCAATAGGGGCCGCGCGCATCGCGCTCCACCGTGCCCAGCAATTCCATCGCCCGGATCTTGGGCGCGCCGGTGATCGATCCGCAGGGAAACAACGCCCGCACCAGATCCATCGCGCCCTTGCCCGGCTGCAAGGTGGCGCGCACGGTGGAAACCATCTGATGCACCGTCGGATAGCTTTCCACCGCAAAGGGCGCGTCAACACGCACGCTGCCCGCCTCGGCCACCCGCGACAGATCATTGCGCATCAGATCAACGATCATCAGGTTTTCGGCCCGGTCCTTCATCGAGGACACTAATTCTTCCACCGCCGCGCGATCCACCGCCGGATCAGCGGCGCGGGGGCGCGTTCCCTTCATCGGCTTCACCTTGGCTTGCGCGCCGTTCAGCGCCGCGAACAGTTCGGGCGAGAAGCTGAGCAGCCAGTGCGATCCGTCGAAAATCAATCCGCCATACCCGGCCGCCGCTGAATCGCGCAGCGCGGCATACAGCCCCACCGGATCGCCGCGGAACGAGCCCGCCAGCGTATAGGTGAGATTGGCCTGATAGATGTCTCCGGCACAGATCGCCTCACGCAATGTGGCGAAGGCGGCGGCGTAACCACCCGGAGAAAGTTGCGGCTCCATCGGGCCAAGCGTGCCCGGGCCTTGCGCGCGTGCTTCCAGCCAGCCGGGAACATCCTCCGCCGCAATCGCGTGCGGGGCATCAAACAGGCCGAGCCACACCAGCGGCCCCGCCGCGCCTGACCGCGCCGGGGCCAGGTGCGCCAGTTTGGGTTCGAGCGCCAAACCTGCCTCATAGGCAATATACCCCGCCAGCGCCCCGCCACAGGCCACCCGCGCCGCTTCGGCCGCGGCCAGCACGCGATCCACCTCATCGGGCCGCTGCGCCACGAACACAGCGCGCGGATTTTCGTAAAGCAGGGCGTCGGCGGCGGTTTCGCCCGATCCTTCACGGGCGCGGGCATCATCGAGCAGAACGAAAGGCATTGTCTGACCCATGCCGGGTAGCCTTGGCCAAAACCAGCGCCGTTGTCGAGAACTTGACCGCTGCGGGCCGCCCCTGCACATCACCGGCAACGGCAATTTGATGGGGGCAGGCCATGGCGGACAGCGCGACGGAAATATTTTTGGGGCTGGGATCGGATGGTTCGCGCCAGGCCCTGGCATTGAGCCGGTCGAACCGCCACGGGCTGATCGCAGGCGCGACCGGAACCGGCAAGACCGTGACATTGCAGGGCATCGCCGAAAGCTTTTCGATGGCCGGGGTGCCGGTGTTCGTGGCCGATGTGAAGGGTGACCTGTCAGGGATCGCGATGCCGGGCTCGCCGACCTTCAAGCACGCCGAAAAGCTGGAAAGCCGCGCCCGGGAACTGGGCATCACCGACTATGCCTATACCGATAATCCCGTGATCTTCTGGGATCTTTACGGGGAACAGGGCCACCCGATCCGCACCACGATCTCGGAAATGGGGCCGCTGCTGCTGTCGCGTTTGCTGGATCTCAACGAGACGCAGGAAGGGGTCTTGCAGATCATCTTCCGTCATGCCGACGAGAACGGATTGCTGCTGCTCGACTTTGCCGACTTGCAGGCGCTGCTGGCCTGGGCGAACGCAAATTCGGCCGAATTGTCCGGCAAATACGGCAACGTCACCAAGCCTTCGGTCGGGGCGATCCAGCGGCAATTGCTGTCGTTCGAATCGCAAGGGGCGAACCATTTCTTCGGCGAGCCGGCGCTCGAGATCGACGACTTTCTCAAGGTGGATGATCAGGGGCGCGGCATCATCAATGTTCTGGCCGCCGATAAATTGATGCGCAGTCCCAAGCTCTATGCCACCTTCCTGCTGTGGCTGCTGGCAGAACTGTTCGAGACGCTTCCCGAAGTCGGCGACCCGGAAAAGCCCAAGCTGGTGTTCTTCTTCGATGAGGCGCACCTGTTGTTCGACGATGCGCCCAAGGCCTTGCAGGACACCATCGAACAGGTGGTGCGGCTGATCCGGTCGAAGGGCGTGGGGGTGTTTTTCGTCACGCAGAACCCGATCGATATTCCCGAAGAAGTCGCCGGCCAGCTGGGCAACCGGGTGCAGCATGCCTTGCGCGCCTTCACGCCGCGTGATCAGCGCGCGATCAAGGCGGCGGCCGAGACCTTCCGGATCAACCCCAGGCTGGATGTCGAAACCGCGATCACTGAATTGAAGGTCGGCGAGGCGCTGGTGTCCATGCTGGACGAAGACGGCGCACCTACGATTGTCGAGCGCACGCTGATCAAGCCGCCGCGCTCGCGCCTTGGGCCGGTTACGCCCAAGGAACGCGCCATCATTCAGTCGGTCAGCCCGCTCGACGGGAAATACGATACCCGCGTCGACCGCGCCAGCGCCGCCGAGGTGCTGGCCGCCAAGGCCGCCGATGCTGCCGCGACCGCTGAAGAAGTGGCCGAAATGGGCCGCGAAGAGGTTGGCAAGCGGGCACGCACAACCCCTTCGGTGTGGGAGAAGGCCGGCAAGAGCGCGATGACTGCGGCAAGCGGTTCGCTGGCGTCGATCGCGGTGGCGGCGGTGCTGGGCAAGAAGTCCGGCGCCAATCCGCTGCGCACCGGCGCAACCGCTTTTGTCAGAAACCTGATCGGCGGATTGATGCGTTAAGCCACAATGTTCCTGCAATGTTTCACGTGAAACATTGCAGGATTTGGCCTGCAAGGCGCGGCCTGGGCAGGGGCAAGCAGAGTCAAGCAGGGGTCAAGACGGGTCTGCCCCACGGCAAGACAGCCTCACGCGTCGGCAGCAGCGACCATGCAATAGGCGTTCAGCTTGTTGCCATCGGGATCGCGGAAATAGCCCGCGTAAAAGCCGTCATCGCCGCGCGGGCCGGGTGCGCCTTCATCGCTTCCTCCGTAGGCCATCGCAATGTCATAGACCGCGTGGACATCGTCGGGCGTCTTGACCTCAAGCGCCACCATCACCCCATTGCCCACGCTTGCAGGCTGGCCATCGAATGGCAGCGTCGCCGCGATCCCGGTGCCGCCGCCCCATTCGCCCCAGGCGATGAACGCTTCGGTGTCCATCATCCGCCCCACGCCGAAATGCGCGGACAACGCATCATAAAACGCCGCCGCGCGCGGCAGATCGTTGGTGCCCACAGTAACATAGCCGATCATGCGTGTTCCTCCCGGTAAATGCGCGACTCGTGATCGGAACATTACAGGAACACGGGAATGCCAACAAGCGTCAAAGCGGCGCGGTCTCACGCTCCACCCAGGCCAGATCGTCACCCGTCAGGCGCGGGGTCAGCACCTCGCGCACGCGGGCGTGATAGGTATCGACCCACGCAATCTCTTCGGAAGTCAGCAGGCTCTTGTCGATCAGCTTGCGGTCCAGCGGCACGAAGGTCAGCGTCTCGAACCCGAGCCAGCGGCCTTCCATGCCTTCGATCTGCCGCTCCTCAATCAGCGCGAGGTTTTCGATCCGGATGCCGAAGGCGTTCGGCTTGTAATAGCCCGGCTCGTTCGAACAGATCATCCCGGCGTGCAGTTCCTGCCCTGTCCCGGCCTGCCCGCCCGCAGGCTTGGCAATGCGTTGCGGGCCTTCATGCACGGCGAGTACACTGCCCACGCCATGTCCGGTGCCGTGACCGTAATCGACGCCCGCTTCCCACAGATATTGCCGCGCCAGAATGTCGAGCTGCGCGCCGCACGTCCCTTGCGGAAACACCGCGCGGGCAAGCTGGATATGGCCCTTCAGCACGCGGGTGTTGCGATCGCGCATTTCGGGCGTCGGCACCCCCGCACCATCGGGCGTCCCGATCCAGACCGTGCGGGTGATATCGGTGGTGCCGCCAGGATATTGCCCGCCCGAATCGACGAGGTAGATCGAGCCCGGCGGGATCGGGATATTGCTGTCTTCGTCCACCTTGTAATGCGGCAGCGCGGCGTGGCCTGCGGCGGCAGAGATCGTGTCGAAGCTGAGATCATGCAGGCCGGGGTCTTCCTCACGAAAGGCTTGCAGGCGGGCCGCGGCGGCGAGTTCATCGACACCGCCCTTGGGCGCTTCGATTTCCAGCCAGCGCAGGAAGCGGCTGACCGCTGCCCCGTCACGCGCCTGCGCGTCGCGGTGACCATCCTGTTCGGCGGCGTTCTTGATCGCCTTGGCCAGGATCGTCGGATCCTGCTTGAAGGTGAACGTGGCGCCGCCGGCCCGCAGGCCTTGCGCAATGCCGACCACGGCGAAATCAGGATCGAGGACAACGCTTTGCCCCGCATATTCGCCAAGCGCGCCCTCAAACGCCGCCCGGTCGCGGATCGTGACCGCATTGCCCAGATGGCGGGTGAGTTCGGGCGTCACCTTCTCGGGCGCGATGAAGAGCTCGGCGCTGCCATCCTTGCGGGCGATGACATAGGACAGGGCGACGGGCGTATGCGCCACATCGGCCCCGCGAATGTTGAGCAGCCAGGCCACCGAATCGAGCGCCGGGATCACCACCGCATCGTGGCCTTCCTTGACCAGCCAATCGGCAACAGCCGCACGCTTGTCGGCCGAGGACCGCCCCGCCATCGCTTCGTCATGCACCCGCGCCTGCGCCACCGATGGCGCGGGGCGATCGGACCACACCGCGTCGATCGGGTTGCTGTCCGCCGGCACGAGCGTGATGCCCTTGGGGTTGACCTGGCGTTCCAGCGCTTCGACCCAGCCCCAGGTGTGGAGCCAGGGGTCGTAGGCGATCCGGGCACCGTCAGCGCACACATCGGCCAGCCAGCCGCTCAGGCTTTCGCCCGGCACGCTCTTGTAATCGAACAGGTTTCCATCAACCTGCTCGCGCACCTGCACGGTGTAGCGCCCATCGACGAAGATCGCCGCGTGATCCAGCGTCACTGCGGCAAAGCCCGCCGATCCGCGAAAACCCGTCAGCCATTCCAGCCGCTGCGCATAATCGCCGACATATTCGCTCATGTGTTCATCGGAGATGGGGATGACGAAACCGTGCACGCCCCGACGCTTCAGCTCCTCGCGCAGGGCGGAAAGGCGGGCTTGGCCGGAGAGTTGGGGGGTTTGCATCAGCATCGTGTGGTCCTCAGGTGTCGGCGCGGGTCTTGCCGCGCGGGAATGTCTCGCTAGAACCGCCAACATAGGCCCAAGGCCGCGGTTTTTCCACCCGCTGCGCAAGGGCCGGACGCCAACAGGGGACGACCGCAATGCTCCGCCAGATCAGCACCCACGCACTTGCCACCGCACTTCTTGCCACCACCTTGGCGGTAGCCGCTCCCGCTCGTGCCACCACGAACAGCCCAGAGGAACAGACCCGCGTGACCACATCTGCCGCCGCTTCCAGCACCGATATCCAGCCCCCCGTCGCCGAGAAGCGCCCGCACACCTACACGCATCACGGGATCACCATCGAAGACCCCTATGACTGGCTGTATGACAAGTCCTACCCCACCATCGATGACGAGGACGTGCTGAACCACGTCAAGGCGGAGAACGCCTATTTCGAAGCCAAGATGGGCGCGCAGGCCCCCTTCACCGAAGCACTGTTCACCGAGATGCGCGCGCGTATCAAAGAAGACGATTCCACGGTGCCGCAGAAGGATGGCGATTACATCTACTGGTCCGAATTCGAAGAAGGCGCGCAGTATCGCAAGCATTACCGCAAGCCTGTAAGCGGCGGCGGGGCCCAGCTCATCATTGACGAGAACCAGTTGGCCGAGGGGCAGGAATATTTCCGCCTTGGCGCAGCGTCGATCAGCCAGAACGGGCGGTTTCTCGCCTATTCCGCCGATACCGACGGGTCGGAACGTTACACCGCGCGGATCAAGGATCTGGAAACCGGCGAACTGCTGCCCGATGTCATCACCAACCTGCGCAGCGATCTGGTCTGGGTCGCGAATGATACCGCACTGGTCTATGGCCCCTCGACCGAGGAATGGCGCACGCTGAAGGCCAAGCTGCACGTGATCGGCACCCCGGTCGAACAGGACGTGACGCTCTACAAGGAAGAAGACCAGAGCTTTAGTGTCGGCACCGGGCTTTCGGCGCAGGATGACTGGCTGGTGATCGCCACCGGCGACAACGAGACCAGCGAAGTGCGTCTTGTCCCCGCTGCCACCCCCACCGCGCAGCCGATTCTCATCAAGCCGCGCCAGAAGGGCGTCGAATACAGCGTCGATGTGCGCGATGGGGAGGTGTGGGTGTGGACCAATGACGACCACATCAACTTCCGTCTCGCCAAGGCCAAGCTGGAGACGCCGGGCGAATGGCAGACGGTGATTGCCGGGTCGGACGAATTCTACCTGACCGGCTTTGACCTGTTCAAGGATTTCTACGTCACCGAAGGGCGCCAGAACGGGCTCGACCAGATCCATCTGCGCCAATATGGCGATGCGGACCGGATCACCCCGATCAGCTTCCCCGAAGCGAGCTACACCGCCGGGCTTTCCAACAACCCCGAATATGACATGAGCGCGCTGCGCCTGTCCTATCAAAGCATGGTCACGCCCAGCACGATCTATGATTACGACGTGGCGACCGGCGGTCTGGAAACGCTCAAGACGCAGGAAATCCCCAGCGGTTACGATGCCAGCCTCTATGTCACCGAACGCGTGAGCGTGCAGGCGCGCGACGGGACGATGGTGCCGGTCAGCGTGGTGATGCGCAAGGACCGCGCCGAAATCCTGGCCAAGGCCGGGATCGAAGGGCCGGGGCCGCTGCATCTCTATGCCTATGGCGCCTATGGCTATGCCGTGCCGCCGGGCTTCTCGACCTCGCGCCTCTCTCTCGTGGATCGCGGCTTTGCCTATGCCATCGCGCATATTCGCGGAGGGGATGATCTGGGGCGGCGCTGGTATCTGCAAGGCAAGATGTTCGAGCGGACCAACACCTTCAACGACTTTGTCGATGCCGGGCGCGGGTTGATTGCGGAAGGCTACACCGCCGAAGGCATGGTCACGGCCAGCGGCGGATCGGCGGGCGGCGAACTGATGGGCGCGATCATCAATCAGGACCCCAAGCAGTACGGCGCCATCGTTGCGCACGTGCCCTTCGTCGATGTGCTGAACACGATGCTGAACAAGGATTTGCCGCTGACGCCGGGTGAATGGCAGGAATGGGGCAACCCCATCACCGACAAGGCGGCGTTCGCCTACATGCTGTCCTATTCGCCTTACGATCAGGTCGTCGCCAAGGAATACCCGCCGATGCTGGTGACAGCGGGCCTCAACGATCCGCGCGTGACATACTGGGAGCCGGCCAAGTGGGTCGCCAAGCTGCGTGAAGTGAAGACCGACGACAACCTGCTGCTGATGAAGACCAACATGGGCGCAGGCCACGGCGGGCAATCGGGCCGCTGGAACGCGCTGAAGGAAACGGCGGAGGAGTTCGCCTTCATCCTGTGGCAGATGGGGATGGCTCCCAAAACGGGCGGCGAGTGACAGGCCCGAACACCTTCACTCGCACCTTCATGGCCAAGCCGCAGCACATCGACGCGCTCGGCCACGTAAACAACACCGTGTGGGTGCAGTGGATTCAGGACATGGCCACCGCGCATTGGGATGCGGTTGCCCGCCCGGAGGATCGCGCCGCGTTCTTCTGGGTCGTGGTGCGGCACGAGATCGATTACCGCGGCAACGTGTCGGAGGGCGAAATCGTTACGGCGACCACCTGGATCGAAGGCGCGGGCATGGGTGCCAAATCGCTCCGCCGGGTCGAGTTTACCGACGCAGGCGGCAAACGCCTCGTCAGCGCGAGCACAACCTGGGCGATGCTCGACAAGGCGACGGGACGGCTGGCGCGGGTGCGGCCCGAGGTGCTGGCGCCGTTTGCTTGAGGTTGCAGCACACAAGTTTACTCAGGCGCCAACTCGGGCGCCCGTAAATCAGGCCGCGCGGTCTTCTGCCTGCTGCCGGCTTTCAGGCGCGGCCTTGAACACCGTCAGGCGTTCATAGGCTATGCGATTGCGACCTGCGGCCTTGGCTTCGTACATCAGCGCATCGGCGCGGGCGTAGAATTCGGTGAAGGTTATCTTGTGACGGCTGGCTTCGGCCATCACCACCACGCCCATGCTGGCAGTCACCGGCAAATCGAGTCCCGGCACAGCCTTGGCGATCCGCATCGGTATCGCACGGCGCAACGCTTCGGCACGGTCGAGCGTGTGGAGCCCGCGCAACAGCACGACAAACTCCTCGCCCCCCAGCCGCACCGCCACCGTATCGCGATCTCCGCTTGACCGAAGCGCGCTGGCGCAGGCGATCAGCGCCGCATCGCCGACCTGATGCCCATGAAGATCGTTGATCGCCTTGAACCGGTCGAGATCGACCAGCGCGAAGGTATCGAAGCCTTGCACCAGCAGATCGTCAAACCGCGCCTCGATCGCGCGGCGGTTCATCAATCCGGTGAGCGAATCGCGGGTCGAGATGTGTTCGAGCATCTTGGCCTCGGTCAGCGCGGCATCACGTTCGCGGCGCAGCGCCAAGAAACGATCGGCAATCGCAAGGCTGATGACCACCACTTCGATGCCCGTCGCCACAAACATCATCAGATCAAGGCTCGACGGCCCGGTGTGCAGCCCCAGCCCGCGTGTCAGCCGTTCCACCGAAGCGGCGATCAGCGGTGCCCATGCTGCGGCGACAAAGCGGGCTGAACGGCTACCGCGCATGATCGCATGGATGATGGCAAAGCTGGCGATCAGCGCGGCCGGCGAGATCGCGAGGAAATAGGCCAGATCATCAAAGGCCTGCGTGGCGTGAAGCTGAAACGAAAACAGGCCGGGCACGAGAATCGTCCAGCACCCCGCCCAGAAGGTGAAGCGCCGCACCCTCGGATCCAGCGCGCCGTGCTCCAGAAATGCGCTCAAAAACAGCAGCGCCGCACCGCACCCGATGGCCCATGATAACGGAGCCAGCACCGCCAACGCCGCAACCGACACCGTGACGAAAACAGAAATCAGGCCGCCCGCGAACAGGACATATCCCATCATCCCGGTCACCATCAGCGCGTGGAGCAACACGAACCGTTCGCGCAGCACAAGATAGAATGTGATGTCGAACAACAGCGGCAGGACGAGCATTCCCAGCACCAGTGCCAGAATCATCATTTCCAACTGCGTCCGCGCCACGTTTTCGGGATCGCGGGCCAGCCGCGCCTCGGTCAAAAGCGGGATCGAGTGGGGCAGATCGATCCGGGCAATCACCATACGGGTATCAGCCGTGATCTGCGGCAATGGCAGGCGGAAAACGGGGCCGGCCGCAATCGGCTCGCCGTCGGCTTCGACATAGCTGACGCTGCGTTGCGCGCCGTTTGCATCAATGGCGGTCAGCGTGATCCCCTGATGCCGGGCGGTGCGGCTGAAGAAATAGCGCGGCGGCGCATTCCCCTGCCAGCTTGCGGCATCAAATTTGAGCCAGGCCACCGGTTGATCGGCCCGCCACGCCTGGTCGTCACATATCCAGACCGGTGGTGCTTTCATGGCGCGGGAGGCGGAATCATGACCGGTGGTGGTATGACAGACCGGGGCAAAAGCAGGCGCGTCCCGATCCTCAGCCGCAACCGGACGCGCAGCCAGCAACGCCAGCAGCACGGCAACCATCGCAGCACGGAACAAGAGGCGCATGACATCCACGGCGGGGCGTTACCATGCAAGCCGTTACGATGCTGTTAAGATAGTTATCTCCATTCTGGAGCAAATATACCACGTTGTCAGAGACTTGCAGGGCCGCGCACACCGTTGGCTTGGGGGCCAGCCTGCTGCGCCCGGATCGTCACGGGCTTGTCATCAAATCCCCTTAGCGCGACCTTAGTAGAACCTGCGTTTTCGCACCGCTTCAGGAAACTTCATGGCACATCGCACGCTCGCCTTCTCCACATTTGGCGCCGTTATCAAACTTGGCACCGCATTGGTCTTCGCTGGCGCCATGGTGTCGGGTTGCTCGGAAAACTCCTCGGCCCAGTCGGTCCATGCGGTTGGGTCTTCAACGGTTTACCCCTTTGCCAAGGTGGTGGCGGAAAACTTTTCGCGGTCCAACCCGGACATGCCTTCGCCGCTGATCGAATCGACCGGAACCGGCAATGGCATCCAGCTGTTCTGCTCCGGCCTTGGCCCCAACACGCCCGACATGGCCAACGCCTCGCGCCGGATGAAGCCTTCGGAATTCGATGCATGCAGCGCCAACAGCGTCGATGAAGTGATCGAATTGCAGGTCGGTCTGGACGGCATCGCCTTTGCTGCGGCCAGGGGCGGGATCATGCTCAACCTGTCACCCAAGACGGTGTACGAAGCATTGGCAGAGCGCCCCTATGGCAAGGCCCAGACCGCCAAGACCTGGGCCGATGTCGATCCGGCGCTGCCGGCCGATCCGATCCTTGTCTATGGCCCGCCCAGCACATCGGGCACGCGCGATGCGCTGAAGGAACTGGTGCTTGAAGTCGGCTGCGCCAGCAATCCGGCGATGGAAGCCTTGAAAGAAAGCAACCCCGACGAACATCGTCAGATCTGCACCGAAGTGCGCGACGATGGCGCCTATGTCGATCAGGGCGAGCAGGACAATCTGATTGTCCAGAAGATCATCGGCAACCCGCGCGCCGTGGGCGTGTTCGGCTATTCCTACATGGAGGAAAACTCCGATAAGGTGCAGGGCCTGCCGATGGATGGGGTCGAACCGACATACGAGAATATCTCCAGCTTCGCCTACCCCGGCGCGCGGGCAATGTATGTCTATGTAAAGAAAGCGCACATGCGCGCGATTCCGGGCCTTGAAGATTACATGAAGGAATGGGTGAAAAGCTGGGGCAAGACCGGGCCGCTTGCGCGGATTGGGATGGTGGCGATGCCGGAATCGGCGATGGCCGCCAATGCGGCCAAGGTGCAGAGCATGACCTTGCTGACCAGGGCCGAACTCGAAGCGGAATAACCTTCGCCCGATAGCCGCGCCCGAATGCAGCGCCCAGATGCAGCAATTGCCGCGCGGTCATCGCGTGCGTATCGTGGCACCATGAGCACGCGCAAGATCGCCCTGTGGCATGACGCCGGCCTGATCGATGCGGACACGCGTGATCGGCTACTGGCCCATGAAACCGCGCATGCCCGCCCGCTGGCGCTGTGGGCGGTGTTCGGTATCGGCGCACTGGCCATCGGGCTGGGGCTGGTCTCGGTGGTTGCCTCGAATTGGGAAGAGATACCCGGACAGGTGCGCCTTGGCGTTCACCTGGCACTGATTGCGGCGATGCTGACCGCGCTGTATTGGCGTGTGGAACGGTTGTCGCTGGCCTCACCCTGGGCGGTTGAAGCGGTGGTCTTCGTCACTGCCGCGCTCGGCCTCACGTTCTTCGGGCATCTGGGACAGGTCTATCAGACATCCGCGCCGCTGTGGCAGCCGCTGGCGATGTGGCTCGCGCTGTTTGCGCCGCTGCTGCTGCTGATGGGGCGCGGTTGGCCTGCTGCGCTTGCGGTGCTGGGCGGGGCGGTGTGGTGCGTGTGGGACTATGCCAGCGCTGCGACGGCCTATCGCGCGGCTACGCCGTCCATGGCCTTGCTTTTGTGGCTGGCGCTTCTCACGGCCATGCCTGTGCTGTTCGCGCCGGTCGCGGCGTGGCTGCGAGCCCGTAGCGCCCGGCCCGATTTCTGGCGGCGGCTGGAGCAGTTGGCGCTGGCCTACGCGGTTGCAGGCGCGTCCTTTGCGGCGTCCATCGCCAGCGCGGGCGAATGGGGGCGCGGTGGTCTGACGCGGGAATGGGCAAGCCCCACCTTGAGCGGCGCGGTCGCGGTGCTGGCGGGCCTTGGCGTGAGGGTAGCGCGGCCCGGCATTTCGGGGGGGATGGCCGGCGCGATCATCATCGGGGCAGGATTGGTGCCGCCGATGGCCTATGGGCTCGATGATCTGACGGTACCTGCGGGGTTGCTGTTCATGGCGCTATGGGCCGGCATCGCCGCCGCTGCGCTGGCGGCGCAATGGCGGGGCGTGTTCCAGCTGGCCGTGGGCGTTATCGCGCTGCGGCTCATCATCCTCAGTTTTGAGCTGGCGGGCGATCTGCTCACCAGCGGCTTCGGGCTGATCGCATCCGGCCTGATGATTCTCGGGATCGCATGGGCAGCGGTGCGCGTGTCGAAGCGGTTTGCGCCCGATGCGGGGCCTGCGGCATGATCCGCCCCCTTGGCCGTATCGCCGCCGCCTTGCTCCCCGCGCTCGGCCTCGCGGCGCTGTGGGGGCAGAGCCATCACACCTTCCAGCAAGGCACCGAATGGGAGGTGCCGGTCGAAGGCTATGACCCGCGCGATTACCTGCGCGGGCACTATGTCGAGTTTACCTATGACTGGCCCGGTGTCGAACAGTGGCCCCGATGGCGCAACGATCATCCGTTCATGCTGTGCCTCGAAGGCGACGCGCCCCGGATCGCCCGCGTTACCGTGCATCGCGAAAGCCCCTGCGCCCATCCGGTGCGCGGCGATCCCAGCGGCGTTTACGGCCTGAGCGCGCTCACCATGGGACGGCTTTATCTGGGCCAGGCCCGTGCGGAAACCTTGCAGCGTGAATTGCAGGACAGCGGCCAGCGCGGCGTGGTGACGATCCGCCAGCGCGACGATGGCAGCTTCACCCCCATCGCCATCCGCTTCCGCCCGCTGACCCCGGACGAACGTGCGCAACGCGAGGCGCGAAATCAAAGGGCGGAGGAATCGCTTCCCCCGCCCCCGATCATACCGCAGTAAAAAGTGCCTCAGAACTTCGCGGTGACTTCCACCCCGTAGAAGCGCGGTTCTGCCGGAATGAACGTCGGAATGCCGAAGCCGTTTCCGGTGTTGCCGGCATCCAGCAGGTAGTCTTCGTCGAAGGCGTTGCGGATGAAGCCGGCGATTTCGTAACGATCTTCGGCAAAGCTCACCCCGGCGCGGGCGTTCATCAATGTAACCGGTCCCTGCGACAGCAGAGCGGCGTTGGGCACCTGGAAGAAGATGGTGCTGCGATGGGTGACAGTCGGCGTGGCGAAGAAGCGGGCCCCGCCAAAGTCGTAATCGATGGTGAACCCGCCTGAGGCCTGCCATTCGGGCTGCAAGCGGAACCGCGATCCGGCAAGGTTTCCATTGGACGGATCATCGTCCACCCCGCCATCGATGAAGCCGAAGTTGCCGAACACCGTGAACCATTCCGCCAGATCAACAGCCAGTTCGCCTTCGACACCGAGATTGCTGGCGCTGCCCGCGCTGACGGTGATGAACGTGCCAGGTTGCGCGGTATTGGGAATGGTGACCTGGAAGTTGTCATAGACCTGATAATAGACCCCGAGCGATGCCGACACCGGACCGGCCGCAAGCTTGACCCCGCCTTCGTAGTTCCAGACGATTTCCGCATCGATATCGTTACGGGTGGCGACCACGTTGCGGGCGTCATCGCGGCCCACGCCCAGCTGGACCACCGGCGAACGGCGGCCCTTGGACACGGTGGCGTAAACATTGAAATCATCACTGACCCGCAGCAATGCGTTGAAGCGCGGCAGCACGGCCTGGAAACTGTCATCGGCAGTGAAGGCGCGCCCATTGGTGCTGATCCCGCCGGGGATCAGCGGCGCGCCGGTCAGCGCGCTATTAGGGATATCGTTGACATAGCCGGACTGGCGATATTCGTCGAGGAGCCGGACACCTGCGGTCAGTTCAAGCGCATCGGTCGGGATCCAGGTCACGTCGGCAAACACCGAATACGCCTCGTTGCGACCCGAATTTTCGAACAGCAAGGCGCTGTAGGGGATGTTGGTCGCCCCGAGGGCGGGCACGCCGCCATCAGGCGCCACGCACAATTGGCGCGGGTTGGCGAACAGGCCGCCAAGGCAGGTCAGGAACACCCCTTCCTCGGTGGCGAATGGCACGTTCTGGAAGTTGTCTTCGATGAACAGGTTCCACCCTGCACTGGCGCGAAGCTGGTCGCCCGCATAGTTGAAGCGGCCTTCGTGACTGGCCTGCCAGCCCTTTGAGAATTCGGTGAATTCGAGGAACGGCGCGGCCGATCCGTCGGCATCGAACACTTCGAGGCTGTCGAATTCGCGGTAGCCGTTCACCGTGGTGAAGGTCCATGCGTCGGAAATCCGGAATTCTGCAGTGATGTTAAGATCGTAAACCTCACGGTTGAGGCCAAGCTGATCGTCACCGAGCGCCGCCGCGCCCGCCGGGAAACCGCCAAGGTTGGCATCAACGAAGGCATTGGTCGGGCCGCCGGGCGAGGCTGCCGAAGCCGGCAACGTTCCCGAAATGAACGGCGTGCCGCCATTGCGCTGCTGATCATAGGTGCCGATTATGTCGAGCGTGAAATCCGGCGTGGGCGTATAGCGGATCGATGCACGCAGACCCAACTGGTCCTGCGCGTACAGATCCCGTTCCTGGTTGGGATTGAGGTTCTCAACATAGCCATCGCGCGTGCGCCATTCGCCGGCAATACGCGCGGCAATCACATCGGAACCGATGTTGAGGTAGCCGCCCACCAGCGTCTGATTGAAATTGCCGTAGCCGCCGCGCACCTCGCCCTCGAAGCCCGCGCGCGGCTTAGCAGAAACCAGGCTGATCGCACCCACGGCGCTGGCGGTGCCGAACAGGGTCGCCTGCGGACCCTTGATCACCTCGATACGCTCCATATCGTAGATCGCCTGATACGATCCGCGCGACCGCGAGATGTCGACGCCGTTGTAATAAAGCGTAACGCGCGGACCTTCCTGCGCCGAACCTGAATCCGACGTGATGCCGCGGATCACGACGCCGGGGTTGTTGGCGCTCTGTTCCTGGATCAGCAGACCGGGGGTGTAGTAGGACAGTTCGTCGAGATCGGTGACGCCCAGTTCGCGGATCCGCTCACCCGTGGTGGCGGTGATGGTGATCGGCACGTCCAGAGCACGCTGTTCGATCTTCTGCGTGGTGACAATGATTTCATTGCCGGAAGCGTTGTCGCCCGCGGCGGGGTTATCCTGCGCGAAAGCGGCGTGCGGCGCGGCGGCGAGTGCGGCGGTGAGCGCGACCAGCGAGGTGCGCGTAAAACGGGCGGTGTTCATGTTCTGGCTTTCCCTGATGCCTGAGAGGTGCCCGCCCCGTGACAGGGATTGGTGACGGTGCAGCGACCGCACCATGAAGGTTCAGTGACTAACCTATGTCACTTTTAAGGCGTTGCCCGGCTGCATCAGGTGCCCTGTGCAATCACAAGGGGTTGCCGTCCCGGTCGCGATAGATCTCGCGCCGCCCGACATGATTGGCCGGGCCGACGAGGCCATCTTCTTCCATCCGCTCGATCCATTTGGCCGCCGTGTTGTAGCCAACACCCATCTGGCGCTGGAGCCAGCTTCCCGACGCCTTCTGGTTTTCGATCACCACCTGGCAGGCCTGACGATATTTGCGCTCGTCCGGATTGTCCGAAGCGGTCATCTCGTCCTCGAAGCCGAAGCCAAAGCCGTCCTCGGGTTCTTCGGTGACGGCGTCGATATATTCGGGCGCGCCCTGGGTGCGCCAGAAATCAGCCACGGCTTCGACCTCCTCGTCGGAGACGAACGGGCCGTGGACGCGCACCATCGCGCCGGTGTTGGGCTTGTAAAGCATGTCGCCCTTGCCCAGCAGCTGTTCGGCGCCCTGTTCGCCCAGAATGGTGCGGCTGTCGATCCGGCTGGTCACCTTGAAGCTGATCCGGGTCGGCAGGTTGGCCTTGATAACGCCGGTGATGACGTCGACCGACGGACGCTGCGTCGCCATGATCAGGTGGATGCCCGCAGCGCGGCTCTTTTGCGACAGGCGCTGGATCAGGACTTCGATTTCCTTGCCGATCGTCACCATAAGGTCGGCCAACTCGTCGACGATCAGCACGATCTGCGGCAACGGCTGATAATCGAGCTGTTCTTCCTCGAACAACTGCTCGCCGGTTTCGGGATCAAACCCGGTCTGCACCCGGCGACCCAAAGGCTTGCCCTTGGCAATCGCGGCCGAGACCTTTTCGTTGAAGGAGTGGATGTTGCGCGAGGAGATCGCGCTCATCATCCGGTAGCGGCGCTCCATTTCTTCGACCGCCCATTTCAGCGCGCGCACCGATTTGGCAGGCTCGGTCACCACCGGCGAGAGGAGGTGCGGGATATCGTCGTAGGTCTTGAGTTCGAGCACCTTGGGATCGATCAGGATCAAGCGCAGTTCGGTGGGCGTGAAACGATAGAGCAGGCTGAGCAGGATCACGTTGAGCCCGACCGACTTACCCGAACCCGTGGTGCCCGCGACCAGCAAGTGCGGCATGGCAGCAAGGTCCGCGATGATCGGTTCGCCCGCGATATCCTTGCCCAGAATGATCGGCAGATTGCCCTTGGCATCGGCAAAATCGGCGCAGGCGGCCAATTCCTTCAGCATCACCACCTGCCGATCCTGATTGGGCAGTTCGATGCCCATCACCGTGCGGCCCGGAATGGGCGAGACGCGCGCGGAGATGGCGCTCATGTTGCGGGCGATGTCTTCAGCGAGGCCGATGATGCGGCTGGCCTTGATGCCGGGTGCGGGCTCCAGCTCGTACATCGTCACCACCGGGCCGGTGCGCACGGCGGTGATTTCGCCCTTCACGTTGAAATCGTCGAGCACGTTTTCAAGCAGACGGGCGTTGCGTTCCAGCGCCAGCTTGTCGAGCTTGGGCGCCTTGTCCACCGGCGGTTCGGCCAGCAGATCGAGGCTGGGCAGGTTGAAGGGCGCGAACATATCACGCTGGGCGGTCCTGGCGGCCTCGGCACGCTTGGGCGGAGCGGAGGGATCGCTGATTTCCGGCGCGCGGCGCGGCGGAGCGTCGAGCGGGGCGGGTGCGGCCTCGCCCTTGGCGGCGCGGCGTGGGCGCGGTGCGGGGATGGCGTCGTCATCCTCGTCATCCGCAGCAAAGGTCAGCGCAGGCGCTGCCGCCGCGCCGCGGCCCGGCAGCGGCAGGCGGTTCATCAACCCGGTCAGCGATCCGCCGCCGAGGAAATTCGGCAGGCTCATCAGCGCGCGCCAATCAATCGCGAAAATCCGGGTGAGCAGGGCGACACCCACAGCCAGGCTGGTGAGCGCAAGGCCAAGGATCACCCAGCCCTGCGCCCCAGCACCGAAGCGGGCGGCCACCGCCTGAATGGCACTGGCCCCCAGCAGGCCCGCAAGTCCGCCCGATTGCGCGGGCAATATTCCGCCTGGCCCTTCGAATGCGAGGCTGAGCACGGTTGCGATCAGCGTCATGGCAATCAGCAGCAGTGCGGTGGGCATCCACCACGCGGTTGTTTCGGGCGCGTCACCGTTTTCGACATCGCGCCACAGCTTGCGCGCCGACGCGTAAAGCAGCGGCAGCAGCAATGCGCCGGGCAGGCCGAAGATCAGCAGCACCCGGTCCGCCGCCCACGCTCCGCTTGCACCCATCCAGTTGGCAACCGCGCCGGGATCGGCTGCGGTCGAGGGGCTGGGATCGGTCTGGGTGTAACTTGCCAGCGCGAGCGCGAGGAACACGGCGGCACCCAGCAGCAGGCCCGCGCCCGCCATCTGGACGATGCGGCGCAAGCTGCGGCGCAGACCTGCGCGCCATTCGGCATCGGTCTGACGACCGGGTTTGCTGTTCAAGGCCGCGCGGCTGGCCATGGGGGTATCTCCTGTGCGGAACAAATTATGAATCCTTGCGGGACTCCGGTCAAGGATCAAGCGACGGGGCGTGTTCCTGACTGAGCCCGTCAATCGCCGCCCAGCGCGGCCATTCCAGCGTGCGGGCGCGGTGTGCGGTCATCCCGCCAAGCGCGATTACCGGGATGTTGGCCTGCTGTGCCAGCAGCCGGAACCGCGCCGGGCCCAGCACCGCGCCGTCCGGATGCGAGGCGGTGGGGAAGACCGGCGAAAGCAGCGCCGCATCCGCGCCCAGCCGTGCCGCCAGACCCAGTTCGGCCATGTCATGCGCGGTCGCCAGATGGAGCAACCCGCAGCGGCGCGGCGTCAGGCTGCGCGGGCTGCCATACACGCCGTCCGCCCCCCATTCGCGCGCGGTCAGCGCCGAATCGGCCAGAATCACTACATGCCCCCGCGCCCGCGCTGCCTGCCGAAGGGCCCGGAAGCGCGCCAGACGCTCGGCCCCGGGCAAGTGATAATGGCGATAGATAAAGCCCGATCCGCGCGGCAGGCGGGCCAATCCCGCCTCCAGCCCCGCGTCATTGCGCTTGTCACTGATAAGCCACAGGCATGGGAGGGGATTGGCGCGCGTCACCCACCCGCTATAGAACGGCACCATGGAAAATGCAGCCACCCGCCTCGCCGACATCCGCGCCAATATCGCCCGCGTGTGCAAGCCCGCCCGCCGCGCGCCGTCCGATGTCACCCTGATCGCGGTGAGCAAGACGCATGACGCATCGGCCATCCAGCCGCTGATCGATGCCGGCCAGCGTGTGTTCGGGGAGAACCGGGTCCAGGAAGCACAGGGCAAATGGCCGGCCTTGCGCAAAGCCTGCGCCGATATCGAACTGCACCTGATCGGCCAGTTGCAATCGAACAAGGCGGAAGAGGCTGTGGCGCTGTTCGACGTGATCCATTCGCTCGACCGGCCCAGCCTGCTGAACGCGCTGGCACGCGCGATGGACAAGACGGGTCGCCGCGTGCCGTGCTTCGTGCAGGTCAATATCGGGGACGAGACGCAAAAGGGCGGCTGTCCGATGACAGAGCTTCCCGCCTTTCTGGACGCCGCACGCGCGGCCGACATTCCGTTGGCGGGCCTGATGTGCATCCCGCCCGCCGACACCGAAGCCGCGCCGTTTTTCGCTTTACTGGCGAAACTTGCCGCCGATCACGGGTTGACCGGCCTCAGCATGGGCATGAGCGGCGATTACGAGACGGCGGTGATGCTCGGCGCGACGCACATCCGGGTCGGCACCGCGCTGTTCGGGCAAAGAGGCGCGGCGCACCGATGACGGGGGGGATGGGCGACACGCTCGTCCGGCTCGAAGCGTTTATCGCAAAATGGAGCCAGCGCCTGAACGCAGACAGTGCCTCGGTCACGTTCGCCGCGCAGGCTTTGGATGCGCCGCCCGGTCTTCACGCCGCCACTGCCGACCGCTTTGTCACGGCGCTCGGCTACCAGCCGATTGGCGGCAATTGGGAACTGCTCGATCCCGATGCCGCCCCGGACGGTGCGCGCTCGGCCCGCGCCGCACTGATCGAGGCGTTCAGCCACAACATGGTCTTGTCGCAGCAAGCCTGGCTGGGCGAGGCCGATGCGCTGGCCATGGCGGAGGGCTTCCTCGGTTGCTTCGATGCCCGCACCTGCCAGATCGTGACCAACCGGATGTATTTCGGCTGGAACCCGATCACCTCGGCCAGCATCGAATGGGCCTTCGTCGCGTTTGACGACAGCGCCATCGCGCTGTTGCTGGCCACCGCCGAGGGTTGAACGAAAAAGGGCGCCCCGTTGCCGGAGCACCCTTTTTTCCCGTCATCCGCTGGCTACGGTCGAACAGCAACCGCAAGGCCGACCGGCCGCCTGCAGCGGGCGCAGCTATGCTGCGCGTCTAGCGAGGGCGATCGCCCGGAGGGGCGATCGCCACTAAAGCATCAGAACTCGAACAGCGCTTCCACGCCCAGGTTCCGGCCGCGCATCAGCGGCGAGAAGGTGCCCTGCGTCGGGTTCGGGCCGAACGGCTGGCGCACGCCGGTCGAGTTCGGACCGCCGAACGGCACCTGCGTGTCGCCACCTTCCTGCACCTGATCGAGCAGGTTGCGGCCGTAGATCGACAGCGTCAGGCCATCCACCGGGGTTTCCCACGAGATGTTGGCTTCCAGATTGCTGAGCGAATTCAGCCAGCCGAGGTTATCATCGGTGTAGGCCGCTTCGTCCCGGTACTGGTAGTTCACCCGCGTCAGGATCGTGCTGTTGCCCAAATCCCATTCGTGGATCGCACCAAGACCGACGGTGATCGGCGGTACGCGCGGCAGGCTCAGCGCCAGATCGGTATCGTTGATCACGCCGTCACCCGAAATGTCGAACAACACTTCGTCGTAGTTGGCGTCGATGATCCCGACGTTGGCGGTGAATTGCAGCGATTCCGACACGCGCATCCGCGCTTCGGCTTCGAAGCCCTTGATGGTGGCATCGGCGGTGTTGAGAATGTTCTGCACCACGCCCGCGCCCGGATCGGCCAGGTTCACTTCGCGCTGCATGTTGCCAACCGTGGTGATGTAACCCGCCACGTTGAGCGTGAACGAGCGATCGTCGGTCTGGAACTTCGCACCGATTTCGTAATTGTCGACCTTCTCTTCATCGAAGCTGAGCGAATTGGTCGCCAGGAACGCACGGTTGAAGACCGCCACATTGGTGATGCGGAAGTTGTACCCGCCCGAACGGTAACCGCGGCTCCAGTGACCATAGACCTGGCCTTGATCGTATTCGTATTGCAGGCCCAGCTTCGGCGACCAGTTGCGGAACCGCACGCGATCGGTGAAGCCGTTGGTTTCGGTCGCCGGGTTGAACGGCATGGTGCCGGTCGGGCAGGTGCCGGCCTGCACCGAACACTCGGCGCGCGGCAGGATGTAGGTGACGCCTGCATCCTTGGTTTCCTGGTTCCAGCGAATGCCCGCGATCAGCGAAAGATTGTCGACAAACTCCCACTGTGCATTGGCAAATGCGCCGAGCACTTCGTGGTTCTGCGAACCGCCGCCGTAGAACACCGGGGGGCGCAGGTTGACCGGAAGGTCGCGGCGCAGTTCGCGGTTCTCGGTGTAGGCCAGATCCTGTTCGAACCAGAACCCGCCGACGGTCAGATCGAGCCGGTCGAGCGAGATCGCATAGCGCAATTCGTTCGAGAACTGTTCCTGCGTGGTTTCGGTGCTCGAGTGGAACAGGAAGGCCGGGGTGGCATCGATATCCCCGCGCGTCGCGGCCTGATAGTCGCGATAGCCGAAGACGTTGGTGAGGGTGCCCGGGCCGATATCGATGGTCGCCGTTAGCGAGCCGGTCCAGATTTCATTGGAGTAGAAGCCCGGCTCGTCGATCGAGAAATCATAGGAATTGCGATCGAAAAAGGCGCGGTTCTGCGCGGACGGGCCATCGCCATCGCTTTCGAAGTAGTCGAGCTTGCCGAGCAGGGTCAGGCCGCCCAGACGCGCTTCCAATGCGCCGCGCAGGATCTTGGTTTCCGCTGCACCGTGATTCGAATTGTCGAACAGGTTGGTGAAGTAGCCTTCGTCCTTGTTGTAGTAGGCGCCGACCTTGAACAGCAGCACGTCTTCGACAATCGGGCCGGAGACCACGCCGCTGACGGTGTAGTTGGGGCCGCCGCGGCCGCCATCAACCGCCGGGCCGTCAACCGATGCGCGGAACTTGCCGCGGAAATCTTCGGTCGGGTTGCCGGTGTTGATCACCACCGCGCCGCCGGTGACGTTGCGGCCGAACAACACGCCCTGCGGGCCACGCAGGATTTCGACGCTGTCGAGATCGAACAGATCGAACACGACGCCGCCGTTGATGCCGAGATACACGCCATCGACGAACACGCCGACGGTCGGGTCAATCGACGGGATCGACGAGTTGATGCCAAGGCCGCGGATGGTGAAGTTCGCGGTGCCGCGGCTGGTGCCGACCTGATCGAGGCTGACCGTCGGCGCCTGGAACGAAAGGCCCGAGATGTCGCGGACCTTGAAGGCTTCCAGCGTGTCGGCATTGAACGCGGTCACCGCGATCGGAATGTCCTGCACGTTTTCGGCATCCCGGGTCTTGGTTCCGGTGACGAGGATTTCGTTGATGTTGTCGAGTGTGCTGCCGGATTCCCGCTGCACCGGCTCATCGGTGTCTTGTGCCTGTGCGGAAACAGGAACCAGCGCGGCCGCCGAGGCAAGCAGCGCCAGCTTGCCGAGCCGCAAGCGGCCCTGCACGGGGGTAACGAATTTCATGGTAGTACTCTCCTCAACTTTTATTCTCGCGACCTACCAACAAGTCATCGAATTGCAACCTACGCCAAGGCAGCGGTCGTCCGCAGGCTTTGGAGTGTGGCAATTATGCCTGTTCGAGCTGCTGCTGGCGCTGATCGCTCGCCGCAGCAAGCAGCGCGGCCTCGATCTCTGCCTGCCGTTCAGGCGCCTTGATCTTGGCGGCGGTGAGATCGGTGACGTAGAAGGTGTCCGCCGCTGCTTCGCCATAGGCGGTGATATGCGCTGAATGCACGATCAGGTTGGCCTTGTAGAGCGCGTGCGCCAGCCGGTTGAGCAAGGCCGCCCGATCACGCGCGGTCACTTCGATCACGGTAAAGTGGTTGGATGCATCATTGTCGAACCCGACACGCGGGGCAACGTCGAACGCCTTCGCGCGCGAGTGGGGCAAGGGGCGGGCCGCCAGCTTGGGCACCAGTTCGATCTTGGCGAGCAGCGCGTCACGGATGCCCTTGTCGATCCGCGCCATTTGCGCAGGCTCGCGGAACGGCTGGGCATTCTGATCCTGCACCAGGAAGTTGTCGACCGCAAAGCCATTGCGTGCGGTGTGGATGCGCGCATCGATGATGTTAGCGCCAGCCAGATGGATGCCGCCCGCCATGCGGTAGAACAGGCCGGGGTGGTCGGCCGCGATCACGCTGACCCGGGTCGCGCCCCGGGTTTCGTCCACCTCGCAATGGATCGACAGCGCATCGCCAACCGCGACCGCCGCATCATATTGCACCAGATTGCTGGCGATGATGTCTTCCGGCTCGGCGATCCAGTACGCATCGCCCAGCTGCGCGCCGATGCTGTTCACCAGATGATCGGCATCGCCCAGCAATTGCGCGACCGCATCCTTCTTGGCGGTGACGCGGCCTTCGCGGCCCTTGCCCTTGTGGCCCAGCCGCAGGCGTTCCTGCGTCGCATCGTAAAGTTCGCCAAGCAACTGGCCTTTCCAGCTGTTCCACGTCCCCGGCCCGACCGCGCGGATATCCACTGCGGTCAGGATTGCAAGGTTGCGCAGACGCTCAAGGCTTTGCACCTCGCCCACAAAATCCTCGATCGTCTTGGGATCGGTCAGGTCGCGTTTCTGTGCAACGCGGCTCATCAGCAGGTGGTGAAACACTAGCCAGGCGACCAGATCGGTCTCCTTTTCGTCCAGCCCGAAGCGCGGGCACAGCCGGTGCGCCACGTCCGCGCCCAGCACCGAATGATCGCCCCCGCGCCCCTTGGCGATGTCATGCAGCAGCACCGCGACATACAGCGCACGGCGTGAAGCCAGCTTGGGAAATTCGCGGCTGGCACGCGGATGATCGGCGGTCAGCAGCCCGCGCTCGATCTGGCTCAGCAGGCCGATGGCGCGGATGGTATGTTCGTCGACCGTGTAGTGATGATACATGTCGAACTGCATCTGTGCATTGACCCGCCCGAAATCTGGCACGAACCGACCGAACACGCCCGCCTCGTTCATCCAGCGCAGAACCGTTTCGGGGTCTTTGCGCCCTGCCAGCAGATCGAGAAACAGCGTATTGGCGCGCTTGTCCCGGCGGATCTTGCCGTCGATCAGCGCGGAATCACGGTCCGCCTGCCGCATGGTTTCGGGGTGGACCTCCAGCCCTTCGGCCTCGGCCAGCTGGAACACTTCGATCAGGCGCACGGGGTCCTTGCGGAACCAGTCGTCACCCGGCGCGCGCAACCGGCCACCATCGACGATGTAGCCCTTGAAAATCCGCGGCCGCTGCGTCCAGCCGGCAAAGAAGCCGGTGCGCGGGCGCTTCTTGGCGAATTCCTCGTCCAGGTGCGCGAGGAACACGCCGGTGAGGCTGCCGACGCGTTTCACCTGCAGGAAATAATACTGCATGAACCGTTCGACCGCACTTTTGCCCGGACGGTCGGCAAACTGCATCCGTTCGGCAACGGCCCGCTGCAGATCGAAGGTCAGCCGGTCCTCGGCGCGGTCCGTGAGGAGATGCATGTGGCAGCGCGCCGCCAGCAGAAAGCCCTCGGCGCGGCGGAAGCTGCGATATTCGCTTGCCGTCAGCAGGCCGACATCGACCAGTTCGGCCCCGTTCTGGACGCGGTGGATATACTTGCCAATCCAGTAGAGCGTTTGCAGGTCGCGCAGCGCGCCCTTGCCTTCCTTGACGTTGGGTTCGACGACATAGCGGCTGTCGCCCATGCGCTTGTGCCGGGCATCGCGCTCGGCCAGCTTCTGCGTCAGGAACTGACGCTCGCTGCCCTTGACGACCTCGCTCCAGAACCGGCTGCGCAGCTCTTCGTAAAGCGCCTGATCGCCCCACACCAGCCGCCCTTCGAGCAGCGCGGTGCGGATCGTCAGGTCTTCTTTGGCCATGCGCACGGTATCGGCCACCGTGCGGCTGGAATGGCCGACCTTGAGGCCCAGATCCCACAGCAGGTAGAGCATCGTCTCGATAACCTGCTCGCACCATGGCGCGCGCTTGCCGGGCGTGATGAAGGCGACATCGACATCCGAATTGGGCGCCATCTCGGCCCGGCCATAGCCGCCGACCGCCAGGATCGCGAGCCGTTCGGCCTGGGTGCGGCCCGCCACGGGGTAGAGATGGGTGCTGACGTGATCGTGGATCACCCGCAGCAACTGATCCATCAGAAAGCTGAAGCCCGCCGTAACCTCGTGCCCGGCTGACGGCGCCTCCCCCAGGCGCCGCGCCAGTTCGGCCCGCCCGGTATCGAGCGCATCGCGCAGCGCCTTGACGATCGCAGCCCGCGCAGCCGCCCCCTCTGCCGCGTGCAGCGCAGCGATAGTCTCGGCCAGCGCGCGCCGGTCAATGATCGCGCGCTGCCCCGGCACGCGCCTAGGAGACATGGGGACGACTCACGCTTCGTTCACGCCGGGACCGACTGGCTGGTGTAGCGGGCCTTGACGCTGCGCTTGTCGATCTTCTGCGTGCCGAGGCGCGGGAGCGCCTCGTTGGCCAGCCAGATCTGCGATTCAAGCGGCACCTTGAACGGCGCGATCCGCTCCAGCAGGAACGCCCGCAGCTCCGCAGGTGTGACCGCAGGGCGACCTTCCTTCATGGTATAGACCGCCGCCGGCACCTCGCCGAAGCGTTCGTCGGGCAGGCCGAAGACCGAACATTCGCCCACATCGTCATGCGCATAGACCGCGTCCTCCACCTCGATGCAGGAAATGTTCTCGCCGCCGCGAATGATGATGTCCTTCTTGCGGTCGACGATGAACAGATAACCGTCCGCATCGAGAAAGCCCAGATCGCCGGTGCGGAAATAGCCATCCTTGGTGAAGGCCGCTTGCGTTGCCTCGGGATTCTTCCAGTAGCCGCGGAAGTTCGCAACCGAACGGATGCACACCTCGCCCACCTGGCCCTGCGGCAGGGCATTGCCCATGTCGTCGAGGATCGCCATGTCCACCAGCGGCTTGCTGGGGCGGCCGGTCGATCCGGGCTTGGCGAGGTAATTCTCGTTGAAGTTGCCGCAGCCCACCGCGTTGGTTTCCGTGAGGCCATAGCCCAGCAGCGGGAAGCTGCCGGGGAAGGCTTCCTTGATCCGGGTCACATGTTCTACCGGACGCGGCGCGCCGCCTGCGGCGAAGCTCTTGCAGGCCGACAGGTCATACTTGGCGCGGTCAGGGTGGTTGGCGATTTCATAGCTCATCAGCGGCACGCCGACGAAATAGCTGACCTGTTCTTCGGCCATCAGCCGGATCGCGAGGCCTGCATCCCACTTGGGCATCAGCACCAGCTTGCGCGCGATGGCAAAGCTTTGCAGGAACAGCGGCACTTCGCCGGTCACGTGGAACAGCGGCACGGCGACCAGCGCGCAGGGCTGCGTCGTCATCGGGCCTTCCTGGCTTTCGATATGCACCTTGGCCATCGCCGACTGGGCGACATAATTCATCACCCCGTTCACCACGCCGCGGTGATCGGACCACGCGCCCTTGGATTTGCCGGTCGAACCCGAGGTATAAAGGATCGTCGCGATGTCATCCGGGCCAAGCTCGCCCAGCATCGCCATTGACGCAGGGGTACCTTCGGGTGTCATCCAGGTTTCGCCAAGCCCTTCGGACGGCGCATTGCCGTGGGTGAACAGGATGATCTTGGAAGGGTGGTCATGCCCATCGAGCCGCGCGGCGCGGCCTTCATCGGCCAGCAACAGCTTGGCTTCGGCCAGATCGAGCCCGTAAGCCAGCTCGTCGCCTGAGGAAAAACCGTTGAGCAAGGTGGCACAGCCGCCCGCCATCAGGATGCCCATATAGGCGATCATCCAGTTGGCCGAATTGCGCGCGGCCAGACCCACTCGGTCGCCTTTGGCAAGACCGTGAGTCTGCACCAGCCCCTCGGCAACGCACGTGGCGGCAGCATAGGTCTCGCCAAAGGTCAGGCGAATATCACCATCGACCAGAAAGGGCACATCCTTGTTCTGGTTGCAGAAATGCGCGAAATAATGGGCGAGGCTCGGCGGCGCTCCGGCGAAGGCGGGCATGTCCACGCCATCGCGGTTGAAGGGCACGGTGGCGAAGGGTTGATCCTCGGCGGTGAGGCCGGTGATGATCGCTTCGAGCGCATTGTCCAGCTGGGTGGGCATGCGGTGATGTTCCTCTCTCTCTTGTGTTGTGGCCTCCGCCCGAACTGTATGTCCGTCGCGAATTGCCTGTCCCATTGCGTCCGGCAGACCCCTGCCTCTTCCCCTGCCCTGGATGCTGTGCCAGAAGCGCCAGCGCGACAGAGGCCGTGTCCGTTCCGCCGATACGGCGTCGCACCGTCAATAAGAGGTTCGCTCCGTGCTGTCACTACTTGCCGCAAGCGGCGCTGCCGATCCGATCTACTGGACCGATCTCGGGCTGAAGCCGGGGATCGAGCTGGGCTTCTTCACGCTGCGCTATTACTCGCTCGCCTATCTGATCGGGTTGATCTTTGCCTATTGGCACACGTCCCGGATGCTGAAGGAACCCGGCGCGCCGATGGCGCAGCGGCACGCCGATGATCTGTTCACGCTCTGCATTCTGGGCGTCATTGTCGGCGGACGGCTCGGCTATGCCGCGTTCTACACGGGCGGCGAAACCGGCATCCCGTCCGCTTTTACCGATTTTTCGGGCGATGGTTTCGTCTCGTGGAAGCTGCTGCGCCTGTGGGACGGCGGCATGAGCTTTCACGGCGGGCTGGCCGGGGTGACCGCGGCGATGGCGTGGGTGGCGTGGCGCGACAAACTCAATTTCATCCGCGTGGTCGATTACGTCTGCGTCGGCGTGCCGATGGGGATGCTGCTGGGGCGGCTGGCCAATTTCGTCAACGGCGAGCTGTGGGGCCGGGGGCCGACCGATGTGCCCTGGGCAATGGTGTTTCCCACCGCCGACGATCTGCCGCGCCACCCCAGCCAGCTCTATCAGGCAGGGCTGGAAGGGCTGGCCATGTTGATCATCATGATGGTGCTGTTCTGGTTCACCCGCGCGCGGTATCGCCCCGGCTTGCTGGCGGGCGTGTTCACCACCGGCATGGGTGTTGCGCGCTTCGTGAACGAATTTTTCCGTCAGCCGGATCAACAACTGGCTGACTTTGCGGCCCGGACCGGGCTATCGATGGGGCAATGGCTGACGATACCGCTTATCCTGATTGGATTGATTGTCGTGTTCTTCGCACTGCGGAAGAAGCCGCTGGCGGCGGGGATCAGCGCGCCCGCCTGAACGAAGGGGCAAACGGGGAGCCGGGGGTCTGGCGCTCGGCGCTCAGGCTGATCGATCCGGCGCCTGAGCCCGAACCCAAGGCCCGCCCCGCGATCGATACCGCCGCACGCGCGCGCGCCGAAGCGCAGATGCGCACCGCAGCCGAATCGGCTGCGCGAGAGCGTGCCAAGGCCGAAGCCCGCGCCCGTGCGGACAACGCTGCGCGTGCCAAGGCGGAAGAACTCGCCCGCGCCAAGGCTGACGCGGAAGAGCGCGCACGGGTCCTGAAGGAAACGCGGATGCGCGAAAAGGCCGAGGCCGAAGTGCGCGCTCGCGCCGAACGCGAAGCCCGCGAAAAAGCCGCCGCGCAGGCCCGCGCCCGCAAACAGGCCGAAACACAGGCACGGATGCGTGCCGAAGCCGAAGCCCGCGCCAGGGCGCAGGCCGAAGCGCAGGCGCGCAAGGAAGCCAAGGCGCGCGAAATCGCCGAAGCCAACGCTCGTGCCGAGGCCCAGGAGCAGGCGCGCCGCGAAGCCGAGGCAGCCGCCGCCGCCGCCAAGGCCGCCGCCGAGGAACAGGCCCGCCGCGAAGCCGAAGACCGCGCGCGTGTTGAGGCGGAGGCTAAGGCGAAGGCCAAGGAAGAGGCCCGTCTGCGCAAGGAAGCCGAAGCCGCCGCGCTCGCCAAGGCCCGTGCGCAGGAAAAGGCCCGTGCCCAAGCCGAAGCGGAAGCCAAGGCAAAGGCCGCCGCCGAGGAAAAGGCGCGCCGCGAAGCCGAAGCGCGCGCGCGTGCCGAGGCGGAAGCAAAGGCCAAGGCCGAAGCGGACAAAAAAGCCCGCATTGCCGCCGCCGAAGCCGCGCGGCTTGCTGCCGAGGAGAAAGCGCGGCGCGAGGCCGAGGCCAAAGCCCGTGCGGCTGCCGAAGCCAAGGCCAAGGCCCAAGCGGAAGAGGCCGCCCGCATCGCCGCTGCCGAGGCGGCGCGTCTCGCCGCTGAGGAACAGGCCCGGCGCGAAGCCGAGGAAGCCGCTGCCGCCGAAGCCGCGCGTCTGGCTGCCGAGGCCGAGGCTGCTGCGGCCGAACAGGCGCGGCTGGAAGCCGAAGTCATCGCCCGCGCGAATGTCGATGTGGCCGCGACACTCAAGCGCCTGATCCGCGAAACCGGCCCGGTCAGCCTTGCGCAATACATGGGCGAAAGCAACGCGCGCTATTATGCCAGCCGCGATCCGCTGGGCGAGCAAGGTGACTTCATCACGGCGCCCGAGGTCAGTCAGATGTTCGGCGAGTTGATCGGGCTATGGCTGGCCGATCTGTGGGTCCGCATGGGCAGTCGCAAGCGCATCCATTACGTCGAACTCGGCCCCGGACGCGGCACCTTGGCCAGCGATGCGCTGACGGCGGCTGAACGTTATGATTTTGCGCCAGAGATCCATTTCGTCGAAACATCGGCGACCTTGCGCGCACTCCAGCGCGAGAGGTTTCCCGGCTGCCACCACCACCACGATCTTTCGACCTTGCCCGACGATGCCCCGTTGCTGATCGTCGCTAACGAGTTTTTCGATGCGCTCCCCGTGCATCAACTGGTGCGATCGGCTGACGGCTGGTTTGATCGGCTGGTCGGGCTGGACGGGGAGGCTTTCACCTTCATGGCAGGCAAGGAACGGATGGATCACCTTGTCCCCGCAAGCTGGGTAACGGCGGCGCAAGGCGCCATGATCGAAACCAGCCCCGCCGCCGTCGCGCTGATGGCGGAAGTCGCGCAGCGCCTGAAGGAACAGGGCGGCGCAGCGCTGGTGATCGATTACGGCCACATGGAACTGCGCTCGGGATCGACCATGCAGGCGCTCCAATCGCACCAGAAAGTCGATATCTTTGCGCATCCCGGCGAGGCCGATCTGACCGCCCATGTCGATTTCGAACTGCTCAGACAGGTTGCCGAAAATAACGGCGCGGATGTGATGGGGCTGACCTATCAGGGCGAATGGCTGCGCCAGATGGGAATCGACACCCGGATGGAGGCGCTCCAGCGGCGCAACCCTTACGAGAAGGACAAGATCCAGCGCCAACGCGACCGGCTGGTCGAGGATCACCAGATGGGCACCTTGTTCAAGGTGCTGGGACTTTGCGGGCGGCGCTGGCCGTTCGGGGTAGGATTTGAATGATGATGCGACTGCGGATGATGGCACTGGCAATCGGATTGGCGATGGCCACGCCCGGAAACGCGGCCAAGCCGGTAGCGGGCCGCTGGGTTCCGGCGGAAAAGGACGCCGTCATCCTGATCGCGCCGTGCGGCGGGCCCGCGAGCAAGGGAGCGATGTGCGGGACGATCGACCGGTTCCTGACGCCGCAACCCGGCGGCACCGATCAGCGGGATATCAACAATCCCGACCCTGCCAAGCGCAAGAACCGTCTGTTGGGCAGTACGATCCTGTCGGGCTTTACCGCCGATGGCGACGTGTGGCGCGGCCAGATCTACGATCCCAAGAACGGCAAAAGCTATCGTTCGATCATCCGCCGCAAAGGGGCTGGCACGCTGGAAGTGAAAGGCTGCATCGGCCCGTTCTGCCAGACGCAGGTGTGGAAGATCGCGTCCTGATTTGCGCGCGCCCTCCGGCGCGCGGTATCCTCGCTTACGCGGCCTGACGGCCGCATCGCTGCGGGCGGCCAGTCGGCCTTGCGGTCGCTTTGCGACCGTTTCATCGTTTCCCAACTACCGTCTGGTTGATGACCTTCGCCAATTCCGCTGCCGCTGCCTTGGGGGTCTGCTTCCTGTCATCCTCGCGATCGACCGCAAGATTGGCCTCGCGCATCGCTTCGACGCTGATCGCGCCGATCAGCGGTTGCAGCGCGGCGACCACGTCCGGGTCGGTGCCGATGCGCGGGGACAGCAGCAGGATCGCATCGTAGCTTGGCAGTGCGCCGGCGGGGTCGGTCAGCACCGCCAGCTTGTCCGCCGCGATGCGTCCGTCCGAGGTATAGGCGCTGATGACATCGGCCTCGCCCGATGCGAGCGCGTTGTACATGAAGGTCGGCGCGAAATTGCGGCTGCGCGCAAACCGCAAGCCATAGGCGTCACGCACCGCGATCCATTCGGGCCGCTCGAAGAATTCCGGATCGCCGCCCACAGTCAGCTGCGGCGCGGCGGCGGCCAGATCGGTCAGCGAGGTGATGCCCAGGTCCCGCGCCCGGTCGCCGCGCATGGCAAAGGCATAGGCGTTCTCGAACCCGAGCCGCCCCAGCACCTTGACGCCGTTCTCGCGCGCCTCCCACGCGGCGATCGTGTCATACATCGCCTCGCGGCCCGGATTGTCCTTGCGGCCCAAGTAGTTCGCCCAGATCGTGCCGGTGTAATCGACCGCAATGTCGATGCTGGAATTGGCGACCGCGCCGTGCACCACCGCGCTGCCCATCCCGTCGCGATATTCGACCGCGTATCCCGCTGCCTCCAGCCGCGCACCGATCAACTGGGCGAGGATATATTGCTCCGAAAATGATTTGGCCGCGATGACGATGCGGCGTTCGGCGGTACCCGCCCCTTGCGCCCATACGGCGGCCAGAATGCCCAGAGCGACCACGGCGATTCCGCCCAGCGTCATCCACCGCTTGCGCCGCGCCAGGCCCACCTCGATCACCCACAACAGGTTGTCCGCCGCCAGCGCCAGCCCCGCGCTGGCAAAGCACCCCGCCAGCACCAGCGCCCAGTTCTGGGTCTGGAGCCCGGCAAAGATCGGATCGCCGAGGCTCGGCTGGCCGATCGTGGTCGCCAGCGTCGCCGCGCCGATGGTCCAGACGCTTGCGGTGCGGATGCCGGCCATGATGAAAGGGGCGGACAGCGGCGCCTCCACCAGCGTGAGCTTTTGCCACTTGGTCATGCCCACGCCATCGGCGGCTTCGAGCACGCCGGGATCGAGATTGGCCTGCGCCGTCACCGCATTGCGCAGGATCGGCAGCAGCGCATACAGCGTCAGCGCCATCAGAGCGGGCAGGAAGCCCAGCGTCGGCAGGCCCTCGCCGAACACGCTGCGCAAGCTCAGCAGCAGCGGGAAGAACAGCGCCAGCAGCGCCAGCGCCGGGATGGTCTGGACGAGGCTGGCCAGACTGAGGGCCACGCGGGACACCATGGGCGAACGGCTGGCCCATACCGCCATCGGCAGGGCGATCAGCATGGCAAGACCGATCGCGCTGGCCGACAGCACCACGTGCGCCGCCAGCTTGTCGGTGAGGCCGGGGAGGATTTCCCAGATATTGTCCATCAGAGGCGGCCTTCCCCAGAACGCTCCATCGCGGCGAGCCGTTCTGCCTGCTGGCGCGGCACGGCGACAAGGCCCTGCGCCACCTCTCCGCCTGCGCCGGTGATCAGCGCGTGCGGGGTTTCGTCCGCCACCAATGCGCCCTTGTCCATCACCAGCACCCGGTCGGCCAGCAGCAGCGCTTCGGCCATGTCGTGCGTCACCATCACCGTGGTAAGGCCGAGGCGTTCATGCAGCTCGCGCACCTTTTCGCCCAGCGCATCGCGGGTCACCGGATCGAGCGCGCCGAAGGGTTCGTCCATGATCAGCAGCTCCGGCTCGCCCGCCAGCGCGCGCGCCACGCCGACCCGCTGACGCTGACCGCCGCTGAGTTCATCGGGCATCCGGCTGGCCATCGCGGGATCGAGTTCCACCAGCGTAAGCAGTTCGGCGATCCGTTCCGGCGGCAGTTTCTCCCCGGTCAGGCGCGGGCCGATCGCGATGTTTTCGGCCACGGTAAAGTGCGGGAACAGGCCGATCCCCTGAAACACATATCCCACGCGGCGGCGCAGGCGCGCCGGCGGCAATTCAGCCACGTCCTCGCCTGCAAAGACCACGCGGCCTTCGGTGGGTGTCACCAGCGTGTTGACGGTTTTCAGCAGCGTCGACTTGCCCGATCCCGATGCCCCCACCAGCGCCACGAAACTGCCCGGTGCGATGTCGCACGTCACGCCGCTGACCGCAGTTACCGCACCGAAGCGGCAGATCACCCCGTCGAAGCGGAGCAGGGGTGCTGGCGTTGTCATGCGCTAGAGTTAGCGAGATTGGGCGGCCAGCGCCAGCGTGCCCGATTGGCCTTTGCCCAATGGCTTGCTATGCGGTGATGCAGAAGATCATTTCACCGGCAGGACATAAAATGCGCGCGACCCCCGAATTCGACTTCCACCTCGGCGAAGCCGCCGACATGATCCGCGATACCACGGCCCGCTTCGCTGACGAGCAGATCGCCCCGCTCGCCGAACGGACCGACCGCGAAGACCGCTTCCCGCGTGAGCTGTGGGAACCGATGGGCGCGCTGGGCCTGCACGGCATCACGGTGGAAGAACAATGGGGCGGACTGGGCCTCGGCTATCTCGAACACGTCATCGCGGTCGAGGAAGTCAGCCGCGCTTCGGCCAGCGTCGGGCTCAGCTACGGCGCGCATTCCAACCTGTGCCTCAACCAGATCAGCCGCTGGGGGAATGACGAACAGCGCGCCAAGTATCTCCCCAAGCTGATCAGTGGCGAACACGTCGGCAGCCTTGCGATGTCCGAAGCGGGCGCTGGCAGCGACGTGGTCTCGATGAAGCTCAAGGCGGAGGCCGTTCAGGGCGGTTACATCCTCAACGGCACCAAGTTCTGGATCACCAATGCACCCGAGGCCGATACGCTGGTGGTTTACGCCAAGACCGATGGCCATGCAGGCAGCCGCGGCATCACGACGTTCCTGGTCGAGAAGGGCGACGAGGGCTTTGCCATCGGCCAGAAGATTTCCAAGGTCGGGATGAAGGGCTCGCCCACCGCCGAGCTGGTGTTCACCGACTGCTTCGTGCCCGAAGACCGCATCATGGGTCCGCTGAATGGCGGGGTCGGGGTGCTGATGAGCGGGCTGGATTACGAGCGCGTGGTGCTCGCCGGATTGCAGCTCGGCATCATGCAGGCCTGCCTCGACACGGTGATCCCGTATCTTCGCGAGAGGAAGCAGTTCGGGAAGCCGATTGGCTCGTTCCAACTGATGCAGGCCAAGGTCGCTGACATGTATGTCGCGCTGCAATCGGCTCGCGCCTACACCTATGCGGTGGCCAGGGCCTGCGACGCGGGGCAGACGACCCGCTTCGATGCGGCTGGCGTGATTTTGCTTGCGTCGGAGAACGCCTTCAAGGTCGCGGCGGAAAGCGTGCAGGCGCTGGGCGGCGCGGGCTACACGACCGACTGGCCGGTGGAACGCTACATGCGGGATGCGAAGTTGCTCGACATCGGCGCAGGGACCAACGAGATCCGCCGGATGCTGATCGGGCGCGAATTGATTGGCGCGGCAGGGTGAGCAGCGGCGACGACGATTACGTCTACGACGAGGCCAGTGGCGAATGGATGGCTGCCTCGGAACTCGCGGCCAAGCAGGCGGCGGATGACGCGGTCGAGGTGCGCGACGCGGTCGGCAACATCCTCGCCGATGGCGATGCGGTGACGCTGATCAAGGATCTCGAGGTCAAGGGCGCAGGGCAAACGCTGAAGCAGGGCACGCTGATCAAGTCGATCCGCCTGACCGGCGACGCGCAGGAGATCGACTGCAAATATCCCGGCATCAAGGGCCTCGTGCTGCGGGCCGAGTTTGTGCGCAAGCGGTGATGTTCGGTTTTGGTAATTTCGTCACCCTGAACTTGTTTCAGGGTCCATCGCGCAAACAGGAGCCGCTGGTGCAGATGGAGAAATGGATGCTGGAAGCGGAGCTGTGCTTGCACAAACCTGTTCAGCATGACGGAGAGTTTTAGAATGACCGCCCCCACTCTGACCACCAAGCTCGACCGCGAAAGCCCCGAGGCCAAGGCGCGGTTTGCCTATAACCAATCGCTCGCCGCCGATCTGCGCGCCCGCGTGGCCGAGGCGGCGCTGGGGGGCACAGAGAAATCGCGCGAACGCCATGTGTCACGCGGCAAGCTGCTGCCGCGTGAGCGGGTGGAGCGGTTGCTCGATCCGGGCTCGCCCTTCCTCGAAGTGGGCCAGCTTGCCGCCAACGGCATGTATGAAGGCGACGTCAACGGCGCCTCGCTGATCTGCGGCGTCGGGCGCGTCTCGGGCCGCCAGTGCATGATCGTGTGCAATGATGCGACCGTGAAGGGCGGCACCTATTACCCGATGACGGTCAAAAAGCACCTGCGCGCCCAGGAGATCGCAGCTGAGAACCGTCTGCCGTGCATCTACCTCGTCGATAGCGGCGGCGCGAACCTGCCGCATCAGGCCGAGGTCTTCCCCGACCGCGACCACTTCGGGCGGATTTTCTTCAATCAGGCCAACATGAGTGCGCTCGGCATTCCGCAGATCGCATGCGTGATGGGAAGTTGCACCGCGGGTGGCGCTTATGTGCCTGCCATGTCGGACGAGAGCGTGATCGTCCGCAATCAGGGCACGATCTTCCTCGCCGGCCCGCCGCTGGTGAAGGCCGCGACGGGCGAGGAAATCACAGCCGAGGATCTGGGCGGCGGCGATCTTCACGCGAAGAAATCGGGCGTGGTCGATCACTTGGCGGAAGATGACGAACACGCGCTCACCATCGTGCGCGACATCGTCAGCCACCTCGGCACGAACACCGGTGCGGCGACGGACGTGGCGCGACGCGACCCGCGCCCGCCCAAATTCGACGCGGATGACCTCTACGCCCTCATCCCCGATGACGTGCGCGCGCCCTATGATGTCAAGGAAGTGATCGCGCGGCTGGTGGACGGCAGCGAGTTCCACGAGTTCAAGGCGCATTACGGCTCCACGCTGGTCTGCGGGTTCGCGCATATCTGGGGGATGCCGGTCGCGATCCTTGCGAACAACGGCGTGCTGTTCTCCGAAAGCGCGCAGAAGGGCGCGCATTTCATCGAGCTTGCCTGCCAGCGCCGCATTCCGCTGCTGTTCCTCCAGAATATCAGCGGCTTCATGGTCGGCGGGAAGTACGAGGCGGAAGGCATCGCCAAGCATGGCGCCAAGCTGGTCACCGCCGTCGCCACCGCAAGCGTGCCCAAACTCACCGTGGTGATCGGCGGCAGCTTTGGCGCGGGCAATTACGGCATGTGCGGGCGGGCCTACTCGCCCCGCTTCCTGTTCACCTGGCCCAATGCGCGCATCTCGGTGATGGGCGGGGAGCAGGCGGCCAGCGTGCTCGCTACCGTCCACCGCGACGCCGATACGTGGGACGCTGACCAGACCGAGGCCTTCAAGGTCCCGATCCGCCAGAAATACGAAGACGAAGGCAACCCCTACTACGCCACCGCCCGCCTGTGGGACGACGGCGTGGTCGACCCGGTGCAGACCCGCGATGTGCTGGGGCTGGCGCTGGCGGCGTGTCTGGAAGCCCCGATTGCCGAGCGGCCTTCGTTTGGCGTGTTCCGGATGTAGCCTGAAACCCCCGCCGCCCCCCTTGCGTAGCTAACCCAAGTTAGGCCACAAGCATCAAGCCTTTGGGAGGGGCGTACCGCTTGCACAAACCCGTTACCCCCGCGCCTGAGCGCAAGCCCACGCTGCTGTCGCGCATCGTGCGCCGGATCATCCTTGCCATCTGGTATGCGCAAGGGTGGAAGGTCGTCGATCCCCTGCCCAAGCACCTGAAAAAATACGTGCTGGCCGGCGCGCCGCACACCTCGAACTGGGACTTCGTGTTCTTCACCGGGGCGACGCATGACGAAGGCATCCGCCCCAACTTCATGGGCAAGCATACGCTATTCCAGGGGATCATGAAGAACTTCATGTTCGACATGGGCGGCATCCCGATTGATCGCCGCAAAAAAGCCAACGCCACCGAGCAGGTCGCCGCCGAATTTGCCGCGCGCGATGAACTGGCGCTGGTGATTGCGTGCGAAGGCAGCCGGAAATCGGATGGCAAGTGGCGTTCGGGCTTCTACCATATTGCCCGCGCCGCCAACGTCCCGATCGTCCCCGCCTTTGCCGATCACGCCAGCCGCATCGTCAGCTTTGGCCCGCCACTGATCCCGACCGGGAATTACGGCGAGGATCTGCTGAAACTGGCCGAATGGTTCCGCACCAAGCTGCCCGATTACGACCGCTTCAAGGTGCTGGAACAACAGGCGCGCGATATCATTGCCGGGCGCAACGATGTTTGAACTGCTCGCGCTGAACGCCGCAATCCTGCTGGCGCTGGTGCTGATCCAGTGGGCGATCAGCGTGAAAATCAACGATGTGAGCTTCATCGACGCCTTCTGGGGCGCCGGCATGGGCATCCTTGCGGTCGCAAGCTGGCTGCACGTGCCCGGCGGGCCGGGGCAGCTGGCGACGCTGATCATGATCATGACCGCCGCCTGGGGCTTCCGGCTGGGCGCCTACCTGTTTCTACGCTGGCGCAAGGAAGGCGAGGACAAGCGTTACAAGATGATCCTCAAGAAGGATCGTGAGGCGGGCAACTTCGCCCGCGCCGCGCTCATCCGCGTGTGGCTGATGCAGGCGGTGCTGTTGTTCATGGTGTCGAGCCCGGCGCAGGTCGGCATCCTCGCCAGCCCAGAACCTTCCCCGATCACGCCGCTCGCATGGGCGGGCTTAGGCCTATGGAGCGTGGGTGTGTTCTTCGAATGGGTGGGCGATTGGCAGTTGACCCGGTTCAAGGCGAACCCGGCGAACCACGGGCAGGTGCTCGACACCGGCCTGTGGCGCTACACCCGCCACCCCAACTACTTCGGCGATTTCTGCGCATGGTGGGGCATCTGGCTCGCCTGCGCGGCGGCCGGATGGGGCTATGCGGCGGCGACGGTCATCGGGCCGCTGTTTCTCAGCTTCACGCTGACGCGGTGGTCGGGCGTGACCCTGCTGGAGAAGGGTATGGACAAGTCGCGGGGCGACAAATACGCCGATTACAAGCGTCGCACCTCCGCCTTTTTCCCGATGCCACCGCGAAGCTGAGGCGCGCTGATCGACCAACGACGCTGCTGCGCCGCACAAAAAGCATATCCGCACCCTTTCGGCGCGCGCGCGCTTGGCCTATGCTGACACCCAGCAAGGAGACCCGCAGACCCATGGCTCTCAACCCGACCTTACGCGATGCCGAGCGTGAGCGGATCGCGCGCCACGTGCTCGATCTGGTCAGGGAGCGCGGCGCCGAGATCCCCTGGACAGTCGCCATGTCCGAAAGCGGGCTGACCCGCGCGCGCTTTGAAGCGCTGTTTGCCGATTATGACGATCTGTTCGACGCGGTCGCGCAGACCTGGCTCGCGCCGCAGCTTGCCGTGATGGAGGAGGTGCTGGCCACCACCTTGCCGCCGCAACGCAAGATGTACGAGTTCTTCCGCCGCCGCTTCATCATCTCACGCGATCGCTTCCGCGCGGACCCGGAACACTTCACCATCCTGTGCGAAATGGGCGCGGCCAATTTCGAACGGGTGCGCTCTTATGTCGATCTGGCCGATCACTACCTGTGCGAATTGATCGCCGAGGCGCAGGCCGAAGGCTTCTTCGCCGGGCTGGAGATCGACGAGGCGCTGTCGCTGATCAACCAGATGATCTCCAACTACACCTTGCCCGATGCGCTGATCTACCTCGGGGAAAAGCTGACCGAGCAGAAGCTGGCGCGGATCGTGGACACGATGTTCATCGGCCTGTCGGGCGAGGCCGGGGCCGATGCCTCGGGCGTGAACACGCTGAAGGTCGCCTCTTAAACACGCCGGTGGCGCGATAATCTCAGCGTTTGGGGCCGCGCCTGAATTGCAGCACATTGGCCGGGAGCTTGCGCGGCGGGGGACGCAGGCGCTTTTCCGCCAGCGCATATTTGAGCGCCGCGCCCACCATCGCTGCGGACACCGTGAGGATCAGCCCCGCCCAGAACCAGTGCGGCAAAACCAGCGCGGCTTCGATCTGTCCGGTGTCCGACAGCATCGCGCGCCCGTTGATGACGCCTTCTTCAGTGAAGAGATAATTGAAATCGCGCAGCATACTCATCGCGCCCAGCACGCCGAGAAATTGGAGGCTGAAACGCGCAAAGCCGGGCGATGCGCGCCACGCGATCAGGCCGAGAATTGCCGCCACCAGCGGCAAGGCCCAATAACCCGTGGGCGAACGCACCCAGATGACAACGCTCGCAAGGATCGCTGCCGCCGATAGCCACAGCACCGGGCGCCAGGCGCTCGGATGAGCGCTGGCGACAATCAGCAAGG
This sequence comes from Sphingomonadales bacterium, assembly GCA_009995225.1. GTDB lineage: Bacteria > Pseudomonadota > Alphaproteobacteria > Sphingomonadales > Sphingomonadaceae > Erythrobacter. The sequence continues at coordinate 95,072 of JAACPW010000011.1, forward strand.
CCCCCACCGCGCTCGGCGCCAGTGGGCCGCCTGCGGCAATCGCGGCGTAAGTAAAGCGCGAGGAATCGGACGAAAGCTGGCTTTCGGCCACGCCCGATCCGTTGGGGAAGATCATCAATTGTTCGAAATGCTGGCCCAGCATCACCGCGGTGAGGCCATGCCCCATTTCGTGAAACCACGTCGTCAGGATCGCGAAGGGATACATCAGATAATTGCCGAAAGGCAGCGCAGACAACATGGTCACGACGAGGCCCGCGACAACCAACCGTCCGATGGCTTCGCCCTGCGAGCCGGGTGTGACAAGCGGCTGCATGGCTCAGCCGGCCGCCACGGGGCTATCGGGCGTATGGCCCGAGGCATCGACCCTGATCCCGTCGCCCTCATCGTGGCTCAGGGCTTCGTCTTCCTCGCGCTGTTCGCGCAGGATCGACCAGCTCGCCAGAAACAGCCCGGCCACCAGGGGCCCCAGCACGATCCCCGACAGGCCGACAAGGCTGATGCCGCCCAACGTGGTGATGAGAATGATCCAGTCGGGAATCCCCGTATCGCGGCCGACCAGAATGGGACGCAGGACATTGTCCGCCGAAGAAATGATGACGAAGCCCGACAGCAGCACAAACACGCCCTGCCATGTGTCGCCAACAATCAGCAACCAGACGCCCGCTGGCACCCACACCGCGCCCGATCCGATCACCGGCACCAGCGCGAAGATTGCCATGATCACTCCGAACAACAGCGCCGAAGGCACGCCTGCGATCATCAGCGTGATCGTCCCCAACGCGCCCTGCACCAAAGCAACAACGCCGGTGCCCTTGATCGTGGCGCGCACGATGCCGAGGAAGCGGTGCGCCAGCCGGTCGGCAATCGCCCGTTCAACCGGGACCGCGCTGAGTACAATGCGCCCGATCCGATCGCCATCGCGCAGCAGGAAAAACATCACGTAGAGGCCAACGCCGAACGACAGCACCACGCCCAGCGCGCCGCTGCCGATCACAACAGCTTGCGAAGCAATCACGCCCACGCTTTGCGTGAGCCATTCCTGAAGCCGTGTCTGAACCATCCCGATATTGGACCAGCCACTGCGATCCATCGCCTCGCGCGCGACTCTGGGCAAATTGCTGTAAACCGTGTCAAACACCACCGCGAGATCGATGGGCTGCTCCTGCAGCGTCGCAATCAGCACGATCGCCTGTTGGAACACCATCGTCCCGATCCATGCGGCGGGCACCATCACGACGAAGAAGATAACCAGCAGCGAAAGCCCGGCCGCCGGATTGCGCCGCCCGCGAAGGTTGCGCAAGATATTGCGGTACAGCGGCTGGAACATGATCGCCGCCAGCGCCGCCCACAGCAGGGGCTGCGAAAACGGCCAGACAATCACCGCCATCAGCAGCGTGACCACCGCAAGGATGATCAGGAAGCTTGCCTGTTGCAAATCCTCGGTACGGTGGGGCTGATGCGCCATTGGGGTCTTTCGGAGCGGTTAGACGTCGAGATTGGCCACGTTAAGCGCGTTATCCTGAATGAATTCACGCCGCGGTTCGACGATGTCGCCCATCAGCCGCGTGAAAATCTCGTCAGTGACATCGGCATCTTCGACCTTCACCTGCAACAGGATGCGCGCTTCGGGATCAAGCGTGGTTTCCCACAATTGTTCGGCGTTCATTTCACCAAGACCCTTGTAGCGCGCAATCGCCAGACCCTTGCGCCCGGCAGCGAAAATCGCGGCGAGCAGTTGGCTGGGGCGGCTGATGCCATCGTCCTGCGGCTGCGGCGGGGCGGCGGCGGGCTGTTCGGCCTCACCGGCAAAGGCATCGCCTTCGGCGGCGTCCCCATCCTGATCGGGCGCGGGTTCCGGCTCGTCAGGCACATTGCCTGCGCGCACCAGCCGGACCGGGGTGGCATAGGCATCGGCCTGCGCCGCGGCGAGGCTGTGGAGCTTGTGCGCTTCCGTGCTGGAGAGGAAGCGCGCCTCGATCTCGTGCACATCCTTGACGCCGCGCCACATGCGTTCGAACACCACCGTGCCGTCGTCGCGCTGATAGGCGCTCCACCGCGCTTCGCGGTCGCCCGCACCCAGCCGCCCGGCGGCGCGGCCCAGCGCAGCGGTGAGCGCCTCACCCGTCAGCCCCGGTTCCAGCGCGCCGACCAGCGCCATCTGCTCCACGATCCCGCTGTCATAGCGGCGCGGCACGAAGGCGAGCAGGTTCTTGAGTCGCAAGGCGCCATCCACCAGCGCGCGCAGATCATCGCCGCCGCGCGCGCCTTCACTGGTTTCGATCACCCGGCCCTGAAGCCCGGCATCCACCAGATAGCGATCCAGCGCCGGCTGATCCTTGAGATAGACCTCGCTGCGCCCCTTGGCGACCTTGAACAACGGCGGCTGCGCGATGAACAGGTGCCCTGCGCGAATGATGTCGGGCATCTGGCGGTGGAAGAAGGTCAGCAGCAGCGTGCGGATATGCGCGCCGTCCACGTCAGCGTCGGTCATGATGACGATCTTGTGGTAGCGCAGCTTGTCGAGATTGAACTCGTCGCGGATGCCGGTGCCCATCGCCTGAATCAGCGTGCCGACTTCCTTGGACGAGATGATCCGGTCGAACCGCGCGCGTTCCACGTTGAGGATCTTGCCCTTCAGCGGCAGGATCGCCTGCGTCTTGCGGTCACGCCCCTGCTTGGCCGAGCCGCCAGCGGAGTCGCCTTCGACCAGGAACAGTTCCGACTTGGCCGGATCGCGTTCCTGGCAATCAGCCAGCTTGCCGGGCAGCGAGGCGATGCTCATCGCGCCCTTGCGGCTCATTTCGCGCGCGCGGCGGGCAGCTTCGCGCGCGGCGGCAGCGTCGATCACCTTCTGGATGATCGACTTGGCATCGCCGGGGTTTTCCTCCAGCCATTCGCTCATCTTGTCGCTCATCAGCGATTCGAGCGGCGAGCGCACTTCGGAGCTGACCAGCTTGTCCTTGGTCTGGCTGGAGAACTTCGGGTCTGGCAGCTTGACCGAAACAATCGCGGTCAGGCCTTCGCGCATGTCCTCACCCGACAGGCTGACCTTTTCCTTCTTCAGCATCCCCGAACGTTCGGCATAATTGTTCAGCGTGCGGGTCAGCGCGGCGCGGAAGGCGGCAAGGTGCGTGCCGCCGTCACGCTGGGGGATGTTGTTGGTGAAGGCGAGGACGTTCTCGTAGTAGGAATCGTTCCATTCCAGCGCGACGTCGATGCCGATGCCGTCCTTCTCCGCCGAAACCGAAATCGGCTCGGGGATCAGCGGCTGCTTGTTGCGGTCGAGATATTTGACGAAGGCCGCGATCCCGCCTTCGTAATAGAGGTCGTGCTCCAGCACTTCCTCGTGCCGCTTGTCGCGCAGCTTGATGCGCACGCCGGAGTTCAGGAACGCCAGCTCGCGGTAGCGGTGCTCAAGCTTGTCGAAATCGAACTCGGTGACGTTCTTGAAAGTGTCGTGGCTGGCCTTGAAGGTGACGCGCGTGCCTTTCTTGAGGCCGTTGTTGTCGCCATTGCTGGCCACGGGCGGAGCATCGCCGGTGACTTCGAGCGGGTTCACCGCATCGCCATGTTCAAACCGCATCCAGTGCGCCTTGCCTTCGCGCCAGATCACCAGTTCCAGCCATTCGGACAGCGCGTTGACCACCGACACGCCGACGCCGTGCAGGCCGCCTGATACCTTGTAGGCATTTTCGTCGTTGGTGTTGTCGAACTTTCCGCCGGCGTGCAGCTGGGTCATGATGACCTCGGCAGCGGACACGCCTTCCTCGGTGTGCATCCCGGTGGGAATGCCGCGGCCGTTATCTTCCACGGATACGCTGCCATCGGGGTTCAATTCGATCAACACAAGGTCGCAGTGCCCGGCCAGCGCTTCGTCGATCGCGTTATCGCTGACCTCGAACACCATGTGGTGCAGGCCCGATCCATCGTCGGTATCTCCGATATACATGCCGGGCCGCTTGCGCACGGCATCAAGGCCCTTGAGAACCTTGATCGAATCCGCGCCATATTCGCCCATCTGGCGGACGCGTTCGGGGAAGCCTTCGGAGACCGGGTCAGATGCGTGGGGCGTGGTGTCGTTCATGGCAGCCATATAGGCGCTCGCGCGCGGATTCCCAACTGCGGGAGGGCCGCAGGCTACGCTTTTCCACGAGTCAGCGGATCATCGGCCAGCGGAGCAAACGTCGGGGAGGCGGCAAGGCTGCCTGCGCGGATGATCGTGCAAATCCTTTGCGCAAGTCCGCCGCCGGATTATGCATATCCGCCATGAGCACCGAAATGATGACCGTCCGCCTTGCCGAGCCCTTCGGCAGCTTCCCCGACATCCTGATGGAATGGTCACGTATCAAGGGCGATGATCTCGCTCTGATCGACGAACAGCGCGAGGTGTATTGGGCGGAACTGGTCGGGCTGGTCGAACGGCTGGCGGCGCGGCTGGTGGAGACGGGGTTGCAGCGCGGGCAATCGGTCGCGATCCTCGGCACGTCCACGGTCAATTACGCGCTGGTGTTCCTTGCCGCGATGCGCGCGGGCGGGGTCGCCGCGCCGCTGACGACCAGCGCGAGCGCGGAACAGCTTGCCGGCATGGCGCGCGATTCGGGCGCAGGCCATCTGTTCATCGACGCGGCCAAGGCGAAGGAGCTTGGCCCGGACTTCATGGCCGATCTGATCCGCGTTCCGCTGGAAAGCATCGATCAGTGGATGGCCCCTCCCGGTGCCCGCGCCCCTGCCTTCGCGCCCGAGCCGCAGGATGCGTTCAACATCATCTATTCCAGCGGCACTACCGGCATCCCCAAGGGCATCGTGCATTCGCATGCAATGCGCTGGCGGCAGTTTGCCTCGACCGCGCTGTCCTATTTGGGTGCAGGGCTGGAGGTGCGCTCGCTCGCCTCCACGCCGCTCTATTCCAACACCACGATGGTCGCCTTCCTGCCGATGCTGCTGGCGGGCGGCTGCGTGCGGGTGATGGGCAAGTTCGATTGCGCCAGGTGGCTCGGCTTTGCGCAGGAAGATCGCACGACCATCACCATGCTGGTGCCGGTGCAATATCAGCGGTTGATGGACTTTGCCGGGTTCGACGACTTCGACCTGTCGGCGCTCAAGCTCAAATACTGCACCTCCGCGCCCTTCTCCGCGGAACTCAAGCGCGAGGTGCTGGCGCGGATGCCGGGCGGGTTGATCGAGATCTATTCGATGACCGAAGGCGGCGTGGTGTGCCTGCTGCCCTGCCACGAATTCCCCGACAAGCTGCACACCGTGGGACGCCCCGCACCGGGCAGCGAATTGAAGGTGCTCGACGACGAGGACCGCGAAGTGCCGACGGGCACGCCCGGCAACATGGTGGGCCGCAGTCTCACCATGATGAGCGGCTATAAGAACCGCCCTGACAAGACCGCCGAAGCGCAGTGGATCGACCCCGCGGCCGGCCCAAATGACAATGGCGTATGGATGCGGATGGGCGATATCGGGCGGGTGGACGCGGACGGCTTTGTCGAACTGGTGGGCCGCGCCAAGGACATGATCATCTCGGGCGGGTTCAACATCTACCCATCCGATCTCGAAGCCGAATTGTGCCGGGAACCCGGCGTGGTCGAAGCCGCTGTGGTCGGGATGCCGTCGCGCAAGTGGGGCGAAAGCCCGGTCGGATTCGTGGTGCTGAAAGACGGAGCGGGCGAACCTGCCGCGATCATGGCGGCGGTGAACGAGCGGCTGGGCAAGACTCAGCGACTCGCTGCGCTTCATCCGATTGCCGAAATGCCGCGCAGCCATATCGGCAAACTGCTCAAAACCGATCTGCGCGAAGAGGCCGCGCGGCTGGGCGGCGTGGAATAATATGCCGCCCGATGCAGCACGGCCCGGCTACCCCCGTGGGCAACCGGGCCGGATGATGTGGCGTTACCGATCTGTTTCTTCACGCTTTTCGGGGGCTTACGGCCTCAGATGATGCCCGAGGCCGGAGGCCTCAGATGATGAAGGTGTTAAACGCGGCGCCGCTGATGACGACGGCAAACAGCAAGGCGACAAGCTTTTCGCTGAACATACGCATGGTTCAATTCCCTGTTTTGTTATGATTGGGGGCCCGGGCGATCAGGGGGGGAGAGAGGGGTGATCGCCCGGACTTGAGCATCATATACAAAGCTTCGCGCAATATTCAATTACCAAGACGACTGAAAATACTTCATCACCGCAATCGAAAAAGGCAATCAACGCCCGCTTGAGACGCAGCCACCTGTTCGGGGGGGGAGTGGTGGCTGCGTCTCTTTCGCTGCGCGCCCGGCATTTGGCGCCGGGCAGTGAAGAGGCAGAAGGGCCGCGCAAGGGGGGGGAAGCTGGCCGATCCTGCCTGTCACGCAGGCGGGGAAGCGGTCCGTGTTCGGCTGCCGCACCCGAACGATGGCTCCATCAAAGGAGAAGGCCGGTTAGGAGAGAGGGGCCCGGCAACGCATCGCTCAAGCGGCGAAGTGGTGTTCGATAGAACCGAATACAAATGCGAAAACACGTCAATTGGTTGCATTTTCTGCAAGCCCGTTCGGTTTCGAAGCTTGCGCAAAGTCGCTATCCGTTTCGCCCTATTAACACATAATTTCATCACTTTACGTATACCGATTGGCGATGGTGGCACGTCCGCTCGCGCTGTGTCGCGCTACCATCCGTTCGATTTGCGCGCGGGCGGCGCTCCGGGCATCGGTGATGCGCCAGCCGCCTAACGGCACACGATCATGGGCGCAATGCCCCGTGTCACTGCAAAATCATGCGCACTGAATGCCGCGATGCTGGACAGCGCGCAGCCCGCTTCGTAATCCGCCGCCATGAGCGCGCACCCCTCCAGCCCCACCAAGGGCGATTCCGCTGTTTCCGAAAGCATCCTGATTGTCGATTTCGGCAGTCAGGTGACGCAGTTGATCGCGCGCCGCGTGCGCGAGGCCGGGGTCTATTCCGAGATTGCGCCTTTCACCCAGGCCGAAGCCGCTTTCCGGCGCATGAAGCCCAAAGGCATCATCCTGTCCGGATCGCCCGCCAGCGTTCCCGATGACGGCAGCCCGCGCGCGCCGCAGGCGCTGTTCGAGGCCGGTGTGCCGATCCTTGGCATCTGCTATGGCCAACAAGTGATGAGCCATCAGCTCGGCGGCGAGGTCCGGCCCGGGCATGAAACCGGCGAAGGCGGCGAGTTTGGCCGCGCCTTCCTGACCGTCACCGCCGAATGCGCGCTGTTCGATGGCCTCTGGGACGTGGGGACACGCCATCAGGTGTGGATGAGCCACGGCGACAAGGTCACGCAGTTTGCGCCCGGTTTCGCAATCGTTGCCACATCCGACGGCGCACCTTTCGCGGTGATCGCGGACGAAAGCCGCAAATTCTACGGGACGCAGTTCCATCCCGAAGTGGTCCACACCCCCGATGGCGGCAAGCTGATCGCCAACTTCGTGCGCCATGTCTGCGGGCTGGCGGGCGATTGGACCATGGCCGAATTCCGCAAGACCAAGATTGCCGAAATCCGCGCGCAGGTGGGTGACCAGCGCGTGATCTGCGGCCTTTCGGGCGGAGTCGATTCGGCGGTCGCGGCGGTGCTGATCCACGAAGCGATCGGCGACCAGCTGACCTGCGTCTTCGTCGACCACGGGTTGATGCGCATGAACGAGGCCGAGCAGGTCGTGACCCTGTTCCGCGACCATTACAACATCCCGCTGGTCCATGTGGATGTGGAAGAGCAGTTCCTTGGCGGCCTTGCCGGCCTCACCGACCCGGAAGCCAAGCGCAAGTTCATCGGCAAGACCTTTATCGATGTGTTCGAGGAAGAGGCGCGCAAGATCGGCGGGGCGGATTTCCTCGCGCAGGGCACGCTCTATCCCGATGTGATCGAATCTGTCTCCTTCACCGGCGGGCCGAGTGTCACCATCAAGAGCCACCACAATGTCGGCGGCCTGCCCGAACGCATGAACATGCAGCTCGTCGAGCCTTTACGCGAATTGTTCAAGGACGAGGTGCGCGATCTGGGGCGTGAACTCGGCCTGCCGCAAGCCTTCGTCGGCCGCCACCCCTTCCCCGGCCCCGGCCTTGCCATCCGCATCCCCGGCGAAGTCACCAAGGAACGCTGCGATATCCTGCGGAAGGCCGATGCGATCTACCTCGAAGAAATCCGCAATGCGGGGCTGTATGACGCGATCTGGCAGGCCTTCGCGGTGCTGCTGCCGGTCAAGACCGTGGGGGTGATGGGCGATCATCGCACCTATGATTCGGTCTGCGCCCTGCGCGCTGTCACCTCGACAGACGGCATGACGGCAGATGTCTTTCCCTATGACGCCGGGTTCCTGATCCGCGTTGCCACCCGTATCGTCAACGAGGTGAAAGGCATCAACCGCGTGGTCTATGATTACACCAGCAAGCCACCGGGCACGATTGAATGGGAATAGCCGCACAGCGCCCACTTCCCGCTGCACGACAAATCGCATATCTGCCGCGGTTCCGATTGTGCGTTTCAAGGGAATTGCCTGTGATCAGCCTGCGCCCCTTTGCTTTTGCCGCCACCTTGGCGTTGGGGCTTGTCGCCTGCGCCGAGCAGGGCGCCGATGCGCCAGCCGGTGCTGCGACCGAGCCTGCCGCGTTGACTGAGGGCAACTGGACGCTCGATCCGGCAGGCTCGCGCCTGAGCTATGTCAGCATCAAATCGGGCGAAGTGGCTGAAGCGAACCGCTTTGACGCCATGACCGGCACCGTTGCGACCGACGGCACGGCAAGCCTCGACATCGATCTCGGCTCGGTCAACACCGGGGTCGACATCCGCAATGAACGGATGCGCGAGATGTTTTTCGATGTGGCCAATAACCCGACAGCGACGGTTACGGCCAAGCTTGACCCGGCAGCCTTTGTGGGCCTTGCGGTGGGACAGTCGATCATTCGCCCCCTGAAAGCCACCGTCGGGATCAAGGGCATGACCAGCGATGTCGAAACCGAAGTGATCGTGACCCGCGCCTCGGCTGACCGCGTGACCGTGGTGCCGACCGCGCCGGTCATCATCTCGACCGACATGTTCGGTCTGACCGATGAACTGGGCGAGTTGCGCGCGCTGGCGGAACTGCCGTCGATCACGCCGGCGGTGCCGGTCACCTTCACGCTGTCTTTCTCGCGGTCATAAGGCAGCGCCGCGCCGCGATCCGCGCAGACGAATGATGCGCAGCGGCCTTGTCACCCTCGCGCTGGCAGGCCTTGCGATTACGGCATTTGCCGGCAATTCGCTGCTCGCCCGCGCCGCTTTGGGCGACGACGCGATGGGTGCCGCTGCGTTCTCGGCGGTGCGGCTTGCGGCGGGCGCTTTGATTCTGTTGCCGGTCATCGGCCGACCCCCGGCGCGGGCAGACTGGCCGGGGGCGATCGCCCTTGCGGTCTATGTCGCCGGATTTTCCTTCGCCTATCGCGATATCACCGCCGGCACAGGCGCGCTGATCCTGTTCGCGGCGGTCCAGGCGACGATCCTGCTGGTCAGCTATGCGCAGGGCGAAAGATTGACGCGGGCGGGATGGGCCGGGCTGGCCCTCGCGATGGCGGGGCTTGTCACCCTGCTTGCCCCCGGCGAGGCCGCAGTCGACCCGGCAGCGGCAGGGCTGATGGCGACAGCGGGGGTCGCGTGGGGCGCCTACACGCTGATCGGGCGCGGCGCCGGAGATGCGACGGGACGCACGGCGCGCAGTTTCCTGTTAGCCGCGTTGTTGATGCTGCCGCTGTTATTATGGGAGGCGAGCCACGGGCCGGACCCGCTGTTGGCCACCTCTGACGCGCTGTCGCTGGCTGTCGTCAGCGGCGCTGTGACATCCGGGCTGGGCTATGTCGCGTGGTACACAGTCATCCCCCGCCTTGGGCTGGCAACCGTAGCAAGCGTGCAGCTTGCAACCCCGGTGGTTGCGGCGCTGGGCGGCGCGGTCTGGCTGGCAGAGCCGCTGGGCTGGCGTCTGATGGCGGGCGGCGCGCTGGTGCTGGGCGGAATCGTGCTGACTCTTGGCAGGCCGCGCAAAGCCGCCGCTTCCTAAGCGATGCCCGACGCTACGGCGAGCGGGCCTCGTAAAAGCGGGCTTGCACCTGTGCGGAAACTCGGCTTGTCTCGCTCGCAAACACGCAATTGCACGGGAGAACACACGCCATGAAAACCGCCATCACCGAAATGTTCGGCATCCAGCATCCCATCATTCAGGGGGGAATGCACTATGTCGGGTTTGCCGAAATGGCGGCGGCGGTGTCCAATGCGGGCGGGCTCGGGATCATCACCGGCCTGACGCAGGGCACGCCCGAGAAGCTGGCGAATGAAATCGCGCGTTGCAAGGACATGACCGACAAGCCCTTCGGCGTGAACCTGACCATCTTGCCGACCCTCACCCCGCCCGACTATCCGGGACTGGTCAAGGCGGTGATCGATGGCGGGGTCAAGGTGGTGGAGACAGCCGGACGCAACCCGGTCGATCTGCTGCCGCCGCTGAAAGATGCCGGGATCAAGGTGATCCACAAGTGCACCAGCGTGCGCCACTCGCTGAAGGCGCAGGACATCGGCTGCGATGCGGTGAGCGTCGACGGGTTCGAATGCGGCGGCCATCCGGGCGAGGACGATGTGCCCAACTTCATCCTGCTGCCGCGCGCCGCCGATGAACTGGACATCCCCTTCGTCTCCAGCGGGGGGATGGCCGACGGGCGCAGTCTGGTCGCCAGCCTCGCCATGGGCGCGCAGGGGATGAACATGGGCACGCGCTTTATCGCCACCCGCGAAGCCCCGGTGCACGACAACGTCAAGCAGGCGATCCTGGCCGCGAGTGAACTCGACACGCGGCTCGTCATGCGCCCGCTGCGCAACACCGAACGCGTGCTGACCAATGACGCGGTCGAACGCCTGCTGGTCAAGGAGCGCGAGCTTGGCGATGCGATCACCATTCAGGACATCCTGCCCGAAGTCGCCGGGGTGTATCCGAAGATCATGATGGAAGGCACCATGGATGCCGGCGCGTGGAGCTGCGGCATGGTCGCCGGGCTGATCCACGATATCCCGACCTGTCAGGAGTTGATCGACCGCATCATGCTGCAGGCTGAAGAGATCATCGCCCGGATGCACGCAATGGGCCGAAACTGACCTCTAAGCGCCCGGCGCTAGGTAACACTCCGCATACCCTCTCATAAGCCGCTGCGCCATTATGGACCGCGCCGTGATCGATTCTGGAGAGGATCGCTCCGGCGCGGTTCGTTAATGGCTCTTCGAATGGATTGGGGCGGAGAGATTGGGATGGAATTACTCGCAAGCCCCGCTGTGATGGGCACCCTTGTCGCGGCTGTGGCATTGGCTGGCTGGTTGCTGGGCCGGTGGCAGGGCGCCCGCGCTTCTGCGGCGGCAGACACCAGCGGCTTGATTGCCACGGAGGGCTCGCCATCATCGAATGCCCCAAGAGGCAACGGTGCCGCTGACGATGCAAGCGCACCATGCCATGTGACCGCGCAGGCCGACCGAGCAGGCGCACGCTTTGGTGCCACGGACTCACTTGGGGAAATCCACGCCGAAATCAGTGCCTATCGCCGCACTGAACGGGTTTTGGCCGGACTGGATCAGGCGCAACTGCAACAGTTGCAGCCATTTGAGGCGGCCACGAGGGGACACCGTTCCAATGATCGCGCCGGACCCCCGCCAACTGGCACACAGGTTGGGGACCGAAAGGCCCAAGGCGAACAGGGAAACCACGGTTCCGCCGATCGCTCGTCACGGCCCGTGCAAGCGACCGCTCAACCTTCGTTGGCGTCGTCCGACCGCACGCGCGTATAGGGCACAAAATCTTCAAAGAAGACGGCGCCGGTGAAGTACCCGAGCACGGGATTTACCGTGGTCGTCTGATCCAACCGGCACATCTGGCTGCCGTTGAAGCGAGTCATGACCAGCGCGTCGCTTTCATCGATCTGATCGGGATTGCGGGTGCGCTGGACGTAGATCGTGTTGCCCGAGCCATAGACATAGGCGGTGCCATCGATGGTCGTCATGCGCTGGGACGGCAAGGCGCGGATACAGCGCACCGGCTCGCCTGCGACGCGGCCTTCGAGAAGCTTGGCAAGGCGCCGCTCGCCCTTGGTCTGCGCCGCGGGAGCGGTGCTGGTTTCGACCTCAAGACCCGGCGTGCCCGAGTCCTGCGCCGCCAGCGGGCTGACACACAGACTTGCAACGACCAAAGGCAGACCAGCGGTTAAAACAGTGAGATAGCGGCTCATCGGACAATACTCCCGAATGGCAGGCCCCGTGCTCCGGCGCGCGCGTTCAATTTCACCCACTACCCTGCCACCATGCGCCTGAACCTGCGCTGAGCGCATCAGGTGTGCGGGGTGCTGGCGCCCGAGGAAATGTCGGGCAGGCGCGCCTGATCCGCGCCATCTGCCGGCCCGCCGCGCAGCACGAAGCGTCGGTCGCAATAGCCACAATCGACATAGCCATGCTCGTCAATCTCAAGGAATACGCGCGGGTGACCCAGCGCAGCGGGGCGATAGCCTGCGCCGCTGCGGATGTCGCTTGCGCCATCACAGGACACGCGGCGCGCATCGACCAGCAGGACTTCGGGAGGAGGAATGCTCATGGCTTGCGCCGATACAGGGCGCGGGGCCGGAGTTCAATTGCCTTTGCGGGACGCCTTGCCTAGGCGGGAGGCATGACTGCCCCAGACTCCTCAGCGCCCTCCTCAGCGCCCGCCATCCGCATCGACAACCTTGTGAAACGCTACGCCCCGGCAAAGGGCGCGAACGGCATCGTCACCGAAGGCAAGCTGGCGTTGGGCGGCGTCAGCTTCGATGTGCCCGAAGGATCGATCTTCGGCCTGCTCGGCCCCAATGGCGCGGGCAAATCGACGCTGATCAACATCCTGGCGGGCCTCGTCAACAAGACCTCCGGCGCGGTGGACATCTGGGGCTTTGATATTGACCGGGACCGCCGCAACGCCAGCCGTTCGATCGGGATCGTGCCGCAGGAAATCGTGTTCGACCCCTTCTTTACGCCGTTCGAGGTGTTGGAGAATCAAGGGGGCTTTTACGGCATCACCGCGGCCCTGCGCCGCAGCGAGGCGTTGCTGGAGGCGGTGCGGTTGGCAGACAAGCGCGATGCCTATGCCCGCACGCTGTCAGGCGGGATGAAGCGGCGGCTGCTGGTGGCCAAGGCAATGGTCCACTCCCCGCCGATCCTTGTGCTGGACGAGCCCACCGCCGGCGTCGATGTCGATCTGCGGCGCCAATTGTGGGAACTGGTGAGTGAATTGAACCGCGACGGTGTGACCGTGGTGCTGACCACCCACTATCTCGAAGAAGCCGAACAGCTGTGTGACCGGATCGCGATCATCAATCATGGCCAGCTGATCGCCAACAAGCCGACCCGCGAGCTGGTGGACATGGCGCGTGAGAAGATCGTGGCGGTTACCGTGGCTCAGGATCTTGCCGCCGCGCCGGCCCATGACGCGTTCGTGCGGGTGCAATGGGACGGGGCGCGCGGGGTGGAAGTCACCTATGACAAGGACCGCCTCAGTGCAGGGCAAGTGCTCGCCATCCTGCAGGCGCAGAACCTGACGATCGAGGATGTCACCACCCGTGAAGCCGACCTTGAGGATGTGTTTGTCCAGTTGACCGCTGCGGCGGCTTGAGCCGGACCTTCAGGTTTCGCCATTCTCACCGCGCCGTTCGCGGGGCGCCGCATCACGCTTGCGCCATTTGCGACGGCTGAGCCGCTCTATCGGCGCATCACAGTGCCGGCATCGCCCAACATAGGCGCGTCCATCCCACTTGACGTCGCGGCGATTGGGCTGATGCAGGTTGAGCGCGCAACCGATGATGGAAAAAATTGACATGAGAACGATGAGCTCCGCCGGAGAGGGCGTACGATCGAAAACCCGTTCTACGACCGTGCCACCACGCTGCTTTTCGCACTGACTCGTGCCCTGCGATCCGATTAGCACTTTGCTGCACTGCAACCTAGGGCAAACCCTTACGTCTTTCGTCTTAAAGCTGTGTGACACGCTTGCCCTTGCCGACCGCTGATTTGCGCGGCATGGCTAGGCAATGACGACAGACAAGGCTTTGCCACCGGAACGTGACGTGCAGGCGCACGACGTCGTGATCATCGGCTCCGGTGCGGCCGGCCTTACGGCGGCCCTGGCGCTCGCGGAAACGCGCCGCGTGCTGGTGCTGGCCAAGGGTTCGCTGACCGGCGGATCGACCGCCTGGGCGCAGGGCGGGATCGCGGCCGTGCTCGATACCGGCGACACCTTCGAAAACCACGTGCGCGATACGATGGTGGCGGGCGCGGGCCTCAATGATCGCGAAACGGTGGAGTTCGTGATCGAGCGCGCGCCCGCCTCGATTGACCGCCTGTGCGAATTGGGGGTGCCGTTCAACCGCGAGGAACAGGCGCTCCACCTCACGCGCGAAGGCGGCCATTCACACCGCCGGATCGTGCATGTCGATGACGCGACCGGCTGGGCGGTGCAATCCGCCTTGCTCGCCGCAGCAAAAGCCAATCCCAATATCACCCTGCTGCCGGGCCGCACCTGCATCGACCTCATCACCGATCGCCATCGTGAGGCTTTCTCTGCTGCGGGCCACGTATGGGGTGTCTATGCGCTCGACGAGGCGACCGGACGGGTCGAGCGCCACGTTGCGCGTGCCACGATCCTGGCCACCGGCGGCGCAGGGCGCGTCTACCAGTTCTCCACCGCGCCCCGCGGCGCGACCGGCGATGGCATCGCGATGGCGTGGCGGGCGGGCGCACGCGTTTCCAACATGGAGATGATGCAGTTCCACCCGACCTGCCTCTACAGCCTCGACATCAAGAACTTCCTTATCACCGAAGCCGTGCGCGGCGAAGGCGGTCGGCTGATCAACCCGCGCACCGGCAAGCGGTTCATGCAGTTCTACGATCCCGAACGGCTGGAACTCGCCCCGCGCGACGTGGTGGCGCGCGCCATCGATTCCGAAATCAAGCGGTTCGGCCTCGATTACGTGCATCTCGACATCAGCCATGAACCGCCCGAATTCGTGCGCGGGCATTTCCCGACCATTCACGAAAAGCTGCTGACCATCGGAATCGACATGACCACGCAGCCGATTCCGGTGGTGCCCGCGCAGCACTACACCTGCGGCGGGGTGGTGGTGGGGCTTGATGCAGCCACCGACATTCCCGGCCTGTGGGCGGCGGGCGAATGCACCGAAAGCGGTCTGCACGGCGCGAACCGGCTGGCGTCGAACTCCCTGCTCGAATGCTTCGTCTTCGGCGAGGCGGCGGCGCAGGATATTCTGGCGCGCTGGGACAGCCTTGAGGCGCCGCCCGCGATCCTGCCATGGGACGAAAGCCGCGTGACCGATTCCGACGAAGAGGTGGTCATCAAGCAGAACTGGACCGAAATCCGCCGCTTCATGTGGAATTACGTCGGCATCGTGCGCACCACCAAGCGTCTGGAACGCGCCGCCAGCCGCATCGACCTGCTGAAGCGCGAGATCGAGGATTACTACGGCGCCTTCCGGGTGACGACCGACCTGATCGAACTCAGAAACCTGCTTCAATCGGCGGAGTTGATCGTGAAGAGCGCGCTCCACCGCAAGGAGAGCCGGGGGCTGCACTATACGCTGGATTATCCCGAGATGGCGGATGAGCCGCGGGATACGGTGTTGGTGCCTTAGGGCATATCGAGCACGAACGGGGGTGGGGGTTCGGTTGAGGTTCATTTGATCGGCGCTAAGGGCGCGGGACATTTCTCAAGGATGCGCTGCGATGAAGATGCCTTTGTCATTCCTCTGCCTTGCCGTGCTGACCGCCGCTCCCCTCGCCGCCCAAGACCCCGCCCCAAGCGAAAACGCCATCGTCGTCACCGCCCAGCGTTCGGGCGCGCCGATGTGGACGATCGACACGCCCACCGGCACCATCATCCTCGTCGGCGAGATCCGGGCGATTCCGAAAAGCACCCCGTGGGAGCCTGCGCGGCTGGAGGAAGCCACGCGGGCAGCAGACCGGGTGATCCTCGGCGCCAAGCCCAAGGTGTCTCCGGGCGATGTGCTGCGGCTGATCTTCAGCGGATCGAAGTTCACCAAATTGCCCGACAAGACCGAGGCAAGCCAATATCTGACGCCGGACCAATGGGCGCGGCTCTCGGCGCTGGGCACGGCGCACAAGGAAGATTACACCCGCCAGTCCTTCCTGCTCACCTCCTTCGAGATGCTGCGCAAGCAGCTGCGCTTCAACCGCGACACCGCCGATGAACCGTCAGACGTGGTTCGCAAGGCGGCGGGCAAGGCCAAGGTGCCCACCACCCGCGCCGCCACGCTGCGGGGTGAGGATATCATCGACAACCTCGCCGATGCACCGCCGCAAGCGCACATTTCTTGCCTGACCGCCGCGATGGACGCGGTGGAGGCCGGCCCCGCCACGGTCGAAAAGCGCGCGACCGACTGGCGCCGCTACGATATTCCGGGCGTCATGGCGAACCCGCTGGAAAGCGCGCTCGGCCAGTGCTGGCCCTGGGCGGATGACACTTTGGGCAGCGAATTGAGGACCATATGGGTCGATAACATCGCCGAGGTCAGCACCGCCAGCGGCACAACGCTTGCCGTGGTGCCCCTCAGGGTGTTGGCAGAAAGCGGCGGAGTGCTTGACCAATTGGAGTTGCGCGGCTTCGATATCGCCGGACCCGAATGGAAGTGACCGTGCGGGCCAAGATCGCTTAGTCCAGAGGATCAACCGCCCATGCCCACCGTCACCACCCCCAACACCGGCATCGAGATTTTCTACGAGGACACCCTTCCGCAGGGGGGCAACCCTGATGCCGACGTGATCCTGCTGGTGATGGGCCTGGGCGCGCAGATGACGCTGTGGCCGGACGAGCTGGTGGCGGCGCTGGCGGGCGACGGGTTCCGGGTGATTCGCTACGACAACCGCGACATTGGCCTCAGCCAGAAAATGGAAGGCGCCCGCGCGCCCAGCCTGCCGGTGCAGGTGTTGCGCAAGAAGATCGGCTTCCCCGCCAAGGTGCCCTACACCCTGAAGGACATGGCCGATGACGGGATCGGGCTGCTGACCGCGCTCGGCATCGACCGCGCCCATGTGGTCGGCGCATCGATGGGGGGCATGATCGTGCAATTGATGGCGATTCACCATCCCGAACGGCTGCTGACCATGACCTCGATCATGTCGACCACCGGCAACGGCAAGCTGCCCCAGGCCGAAAAACACGCGATGGACGCGCTGGTTGCGCCGTTGAAGGCGATGGACGAGGAAACCATCGTCGCCCACGGCCTCAACGTGGTGAAGAATATCGGCAGCCCCGGCTTTCCCTTCGATCCCGAAGCCCAGCGCGAACGGGTGCTGCGCAGCATCCGCCGCTCGGTCTATCCCGCAGGGCTTCCGCGTCAGCTCGCCGCGATCATCGACGATGGCTGCCGCCGTTCGCGCCTCGCCGATGTGCGCGTGCCGACGCTGGTGATGCATGGCGAGGATGATCCGCTGGTGAAGCTGGAGGCGGGCGAGGATACCGCCAGGCACATCTCCGGCGCGCGGCTGGTGACGATTCCCGGCTGGGGCCATGATCTGCCCATCCCGCTGGTCCCGCGCATCGCGGGCGAAATCACGGCCCACGCGCGCGGCGGGTGATTTCCTTTGGGACGCGCCCGATAGCCTGTTAAGGGCGCGCCCATGCTTACAATCGACGGTGTCACAGTGCGGCTTGGCGGCCGGGCCATTCTTGAACGCGCCAGCGCAACCGTGCCGGTGGGCGCGCGCGTCGGCCTGATCGGCCGCAACGGCGCGGGCAAGTCCACGCTGATGAAGGCGCTGATCGGGGAAATCGAGCCCGACGACGGCGAAATCAGCAAGCCTTCGCGCGCCAAGATCGGCTATATCGCGCAGGAAGCCCCCAGCGGCAATATGACGCCCGAAGAGGTCGTGCTGGCATCGGCCACCGAACGCGCAAGCCTGCTCGAAGAGCTGGAAACCTGCACCGACATGGACCGCATGGGCGACGTGCACGAGCGCCTGCTCGCGATCGACGCCTATTCCGCGCCCGCGCGCGCCGCCAAGATCCTCAATGGTCTGGGCTTCGACGATGACATGCAGCAACGACCCGTGGACAGCTTTTCGGGCGGCTGGAAAATGCGGATCGCGCTGGGGGCGCTGCTGTTTTCCGAACCCGACATCCTGCTGCTCGACGAGCCGTCGAACCACCTCGACCTTGAAGCGACGCTGTGGCTGGAGAACTTCCTCAAATCCTACCCCGCCACGCTGGTCGTCATCAGCCATGAACGCGACCTGCTGAACAAGGTGGTCGATCACATCCTGCACCTGCAGGGCGGGCAGCTGACGCTGTATCCGGGCGGCTACGACGCGTTTGAAAAGCAGCGAGCCGAGCGCGCTGCGCAGCTGGCATCGGCCAAGGCCTCGCAGGATGCGCAGCGCGCGCGGCTTCAGGATTACGTTGCCCGCAATTCCGCGCGCGCCTCCACCGCCAAGCAGGCGCAATCGCGGGCCAAGATGCTCGCCAAGATGCAGCCGATTGCCGCGCTGGCGGAAGATCCCTCGCTAACCTTCGATTTCCCCGATCCCGCCGAACTCAGATCGCCGATGATCACGCTTGATCACGCAGCGGTGGGCTATGGCGAGGCGCCGCCGATCCTCAAGCGACTCAACTTCCGGATCGACGCTGACGACCGGATCGCGCTGCTGGGCCGCAATGGCAACGGCAAGACCACGCTGGCGCGGCTGCTTGCCTCGCAGCTTGTCCCGGCCGAAGGCGAAGTCAACGCGCCCGGCAAGCTGAAGGTCGGGTACTTCACGCAGTATCAGGTGGAGGAGCTGGCGGGCGAGGAAACCCCGCTCGATCTGATGAACCGCGCGATGGACGGGCAATCGGCCGGCGCAGTTCGTGCGCAGTTGGGGCGCTTCGGTTTCTCCGGCCCGCGCGCGAACCAGCGGGTCGACAAGCTTTCTGGCGGCGAGCGTGCGCGCCTCGCGCTGGCGCTGATCACCCGCGATGCGCCGCACCTGCTGATCCTCGACGAGCCGACCAACCACCTTGACGTCGATGCGCGTGAGGCGCTGATCCAGGCGCTCAACAATTACACCGGCGCGGTGATTCTCATCAGCCACGATCGCCACATGGTCGAACTGACCGCCGATCGCCTGATCCTGGTCGATAGCGGCACCGCGCGCGAATATGCCGGCAGCATGGAGGATTACATCGACTTCATCCTCGGCCGCAACCAGCCCAAGGGCAACGCCGGCAAGGGCAAGGGACAACGCGGCGGCGGCCATTCCGGCGCGGACCTGCGCGCCGCGCAATCGGATCTCACCAAGGCCGAAACCGCCATTGCCCGTCTGAATGCCGAGGTGGCGCAATTCGACAAGGATATCCTCGCGCTTTCGGCTAGGTCCGGGGGACAGGGCGGCAGCGCGATGCAGGCGCTGCTGACCAAACGCGCACGCGCCGCCGATTCGCTGGCAGAGGCCGAACAGCGCTGGCTGGCCGCCGGGACCGCGCTCGAAGCCTTCGAACAGGCCTGACGCTTCGCGCGCGCGCCGCCGCCGGCGCAACAATCATGTCCTTGTGCGTGCAAAAGATTCACGCGGGGATTCGATTAAGCCCGCGCTTATTTTTTTCTTCACAGATTCAATTAGGGGCTTGCGGGCCGCGCGACTCAAGCTTGGTCCACGCGTCGCGGGTCTGACCCAACCCCGAAAGCACGCCGGCGTGGTAACTAAGTGCTTAAACGCCCGTTGACGGGAGTCCCTGGGTGATTCATCATCTAGTGGTTCGATGTTGATCGGACCCCCAAGCCTTGGTGAAACGCCCGCCGCCCTGCAAAGGGTCAACGCAGGACGATTCGCCCCGGCCCCAAGGTCCGCGCGGCGTCGCAAATGGGGTCGACCGACCTGCCTGCACGCCCGCTGACCGGGCACCCTGTTGGCAAGTCTGTGGACCACCCGGTATAGAACAGAATCAGAACATCGCCCCTTGTGCCGATGGTCCGATTCGGGGGACAAGTGGGGCTTCAGATGGATTTCAAGGCGAGCGAAAACGTGCCCAATACTGCGGTAAATGATGATGTGACGAACGGGTTGGATGCAGGCGCAGGTGCCGAGATGTCCGCGAAGGATGAAAAGGCTGTGACCATGAAGATGACTGATACTGGCTCCGATGTGCTGATTGCCGCCAAGGCCGGTGAGGCGCTGGCCGGTGCCATGGCCGAAGTTGCCAAATCGGCTGCCGAAAAAGCCGGGGGGGTCGACAGCAAGAAGGTCAACGATCGCCGCTTCACGATCCACACCGATCCCAGCCGCGATGCGCGCCTCACGGATTTCGGCAAGGAAACGCTGACCGATCGCTATCTTTTGCCCGGCGAGAGCTATCAGGATCTGTTCGCCCGCGTGGCCGATGCCTACGCCGATGACGATGCCCACGCGCAGCGGCTGTACACCTATATTTCGAACCTGTGGTTCATGCCCGCCACCCCGGTGCTGTCGAACGGCGGGACCGCGCGGGGCCTGCCGATTTCGTGCTATCTCAACTCGGTGTCCGACAGCCTCGAAGGGATTGTCGATACCTGGAACGAAAACGTCTGGCTCGCCAGCAAGGGCGGCGGGATCGGCACCTATTGGGGCAATGTCCGCGGGATTGGCGAGCCGGTCGGCCTGAACGGCAAGACCAGCGGGATCATTCCCTTCGTGCGCGTGATGGACTCGCTGACGCTGGCCATTTCGCAAGGCTCGCTGCGGCGCGGCTCGGCGGCGTGCTATCTCGATGTCAGCCACCCGGAAATCGAGGAGTTCCTCGAAATCCGCAAGCCTTCGGGCGATTTCAACCGCAAGGCGCTGAACCTGCACCACGGCGTGCTGCTGACCGACGAATTCATGGAAGCGGTGCGCGATGGCGCTGAGTTCCAGCTGCGCTCACCCCGCGATGGTTCGGTGCGCCAGACCGTCGATGCGCGTTCGCTGTTCCAGAAGCTGGTCGAGACGCGCCTTGCCACGGGTGAGCCCTACATCGTCTTCAACGACACCGTGAACCGCATGATGCCCAAGCATCACCGCGATCTGGGCCTCAAAGTTTCGACCTCGAACCTGTGTTCGGAAATCACGCTGCCCACCGGCATCGACCACCTCGGCAATGACCGCACGGCGGTGTGCTGCCTCTCCTCGCTCAACCTGGAAACCTGGGACGAGTGGAAGGGCGACAAGCAGTTCATCGAAGACGTGATGCGCTTCCTCGACAACGTCCTGCAGGACTACATCGACCGCGCGCCCGACGAGATGGCCCGCGCCAAGTACTCCGCCGAGCGCGAGCGCAGCGTGGGCCTGGGCGTCATGGGCTTCCACTCTTTCCTTCAGCAAAAGGGCATCGCCTTCGAAAGCGCGATGGCCAAGGCGCTGAATCTGCAGATGTTCAAGCACATTCAGGCCAAGGCGTCCGAAGCCTCGATGCTGCTCGCACAGGAACGCGGGCCCTGCCCCGATGCCGCCGACATGGGCGCAATGGAGCGGTTCAGCTGCAAGATGGCGATCGCGCCGACCGCGTCGATCAGCATCATCTGCGGCGGCACCAGCGCCTGCATCGAGCCGATCCCGGCCAATATCTACACCCACAAGACGCTGTCGGGCAGCTTCATCGTGCGCAATCCCTATCTGGAAAAGCTGCTCGACAAGAAGTCCAAGAACTCGACCAACGTCTGGAACTCGATCCTCGAACGCGGCGGCAGCGTCCAGCACCTCGATTTCCTGACGCCCGAAGAAAAGGGCATTTACAAGACCAGCTTCGAAATCGACCAGCGCTGGCTGCTCGAATTCGCGGCGGACCGCACGCCCTATATCGATCAGGCCCAGTCGCTGAACCTGTTCATCCCGGCTGATGTCGACAAGTGGGATCTGATGATGCTGCATTACCAGGCGTGGGAGCGCGGCATCAAGTCGCTGTATTACCTGCGGTCCAAGTCTGTGCAGCGCGCCGGTTTCGTCGGCGGGGTGGAGGCGGACAACACCTCCGAACTCGCCAAGATCGAACTCAGCGCCGCCGAAGGGCCGACCGATTACGAAGAATGCCTGAGTTGCCAATAGGCCGGACAGGCGGGGGCGCGGGGGCAATTTTTGCCGCCTTGCGCGCCCCCGCCCGCAATCCAGCCTGCGCGGCTTTGCGTATCTTGGCGCAAAGCCTCGCGCACCACGCGCGGCCCGGACCGTTAACAAGGATGCAGTATCAATGAACTTGCCGTTTGGGATGGGGGTTTTCGGCCTCATCGTGTGTGCCGTTTTCGCCTTCAACGCCTGGCGCGAACTGCGCCGCAATGTCGAAGGCCATGCCCGCAACGCCGCGCTGATCCACACCGCGATGCTGGTGATGTTCGTGCCGTTCTGCCTCTATGTCGTGGTCGCTTACGCGCCCTGAAAGTTCCGCGCGAGGGGCTGAATCCACCGCCCCTCGCGCTTCGTATATAAGATCCTGACTGACCAAGGAGACCCGCCCATGTCGCTGCTCGAAGCCCGCTCCACCTACAAGCCGTTCCAGTACCCCTGGGCCTATGACTTCTGGAAGCGCCAGCAGCAGATCCACTGGATGCCCGAAGAGGTGCCCCTGGGCGAGGATTGCCGCGACTGGGCGCAGAAGATCACCGAGAACGAGCGCAACCTGCTCACCCAGATCTTCCGCTTCTTCACCCAGGCCGATGTCGAGGTGCAGAACTGCTATCACGAAAACTACGGCCGGGTGTTCAAGCCGACCGAGATCAAGATGATGCTCGCCGCGTTCTCCAACATGGAAACCGTCCACATCGCCGCCTATTCGCACCTGCTCGACACCATCGGGATGCCCGAGAGCGAATATTCCGCCTTCCTCGAATACGAGGAAATGAAGGACAAGCACGATTTCCTGCAGACCTTCAACGTCGAGAGCGACGAGGATATCGCCCGCACGCTCGCGGTGTTCGGCGGCTTCACCGAAGGCCTGCAGCTGTTCGCCAGCTTCGCGATGCTGATGAACTTCCCGCGCTTCAACAAAATGAAGGGCATGGGCCAGATCGTCAGCTGGTCGGTGCGCGACGAAAGCTTGCACTGCGAAGGCATCATCAAGCTGTTCCACACCTTCTGCGAGGAACGCCAGTGCCTCACCAAGGCGGTCAAGGAAGACCTGATCGACATCTGCCAGAAGACCGTGCGGCTGGAAGACAACTTCATCGACCTCGCCTTCGAAATGGGCCCGATCAACGGCATG
>JAACPW010000012.1 GCA_009995225.1 Sphingomonadales bacterium
CTCTCGCTTGAACTCTTCGGAATGCTTCATCATCTAATCGGTCTCCTAATGCGAGCTTTAAACGCTCAGGTGACCGGCGCAAAACCGTTACAAGTCCATGATGAGGGACCTCTTTAACGGAGGTTCCCATGCGTGAAACGACAATTGTTCTCCTCAATATGCGGTAGCTCCAGGCTGCGCTCAACATCCGCTCGCGTTCGACCATCTACAAAATGGTGCCACGCAATGCCCTGCCCCCGCCGTGCATCAAAGCCCGCGCATTTGCGCCATTTCGGGAGCGCGCGCATGGCGCGCTCCAGGCGGTGCAGTCTTGAACCGGGTCAAGCTCTCGGTGCGCGTGCCGATGGGGCAGGAAGTGATGATCCGGCGCTATGCCGAGGCGCGCGGATTGACCCGCTATCAGGCCCTGTCGCGGGTGATCGAGGCCGGGCTTGGCGCCGTTGCTGATGCGCCGATGGCGGGAGGCAGCAACCCTGGTGATGACGTCATGGCGGCATTGGAAGCGCGGCTTGCCGTGATCGAAGCGTTGCTCGATCGCAGCCTGTTCACCGCCAGCGCGGCCTACGCCCGGCAATGATTCCTATGGCGAGCGCGACTTCGGAGCGATCTGGCAGGGGGTGGATGGGGTCTGGTCGACTTCGCGGCCTGTTGATGTTGCAGTGACCGTGTTCTGGAAGATCGATGGCTATGACTGCGCGTTGCGGATCGGCAGCGAAGATTTCGCCGACCCCGCTGTCACGCGGCGGGTGCTGACCATCATACTGGCCAGCGAGTATTGATATGGCTCGCCTGTCCCACACGGTGGAACTTTCGCGCCTTGCTTACGGTGCGTGGTGCGACACCAGCGAAAAGCAAATCGGCGAGGGCGATATTCACGCCAGCTACAGCGCCGACCGCATCGGTATGGGTCAACCCATCCGCAAGCCGTTCCGATATGGAGGAGAGTTGTGGGTCTGTGTTGGCACGGGTCCTGCGGGAGCAGAGGCCTACCGGCTCGTGCACCCATCCGTCTATGGCGGCACTGCGCGCAGCTATCATGAGCGGTGTGGCGATGGCGATCGGGCGCGCGGTGATCCAGCGGGCTTCTATGACGGCATTATCGTGCGTCACGCCGGACGGGAACTTGTGATGGTCGGTCCGCCTGTTACCTTCGTCGCAGGCGAGGAGGCGCAGCTGTCCCTGTTATAAAGCTGCCGCATTTTTGCGGGGCTAACCTTTCGCGGCGCTGGCTTCGAGCGATACGGCAATGTCGAGAATCGAGCGCGCGAGAACCATCGGATCGTCCTTCGATGGCAAGAACCCGCGCCGCTTCCAGAATTGCGCGGCCTCCTCATCGACCGCGTTGACGATCAGCGCCCGGCCACCGATCAGCGCTGCGCCTTCGACGCAGCGCTGCAAAGCATGTTTGAGCAGGCCGGTGCCGATACCTTTGCCCCGCCATTGCGCATCGGTCGCCAGTTGGCCCAGCAGCAGGCTGGGCAGAGGATCTGGCGATTGCCCGGTGCGGATCGCACGCGGCAAGCTGGCTGGGACAACGGCGGTTGGCGCGAGGCCATAGAAGCCGATCACTTTCCCCGCGTTATGGACCGCCATGACGGCGGTGAAACCCTTCTTGTGGTTCGAGAGCACGCGGGTGCGCAGCCAGTTGTCGAGCGAAGGCTTGCCGCACGAGAATGACGTAAGATCATGCACTTCGCTGAGCGGCTCGGGTGCGGAGATTGTCACGGCGGCGACCTATTCGGCAGCAGGTTTGGTTTCCCAGGGAGCAGGCCGCTTCAGCAGCTCGACCATTTCCGGCACTGGCTTGGCTGGACGGTCGAGCATGTCGACGAAGGCGGCGAAACCTTCGGGGGACATGCGAATGAGCGTGTTCTCCATGATCACTTCCTCTGCCGTCCGCACCGCTGCATCGCGCATGAATTCCGTGCGCGAGCGCCCGCGCAGGCTCGCCGCGCGGTCGATGATCGCAATGTCGGCATCGGCAAGCCGCATCGAAAGCGGATGATTCTTGCGCCGTATCGAGTGAGCCATGGCCAATCTCCTTGAGCCTGATCTGGCACGTTGTATCGCGTTTTGCAATACAGAGTGGATCCTGACGGTCGGGCTGGGAGGCGGCAGTGCCCCGCCCTTCCCTTCCGTGTGGCGGCTTCGTTTTGAGCAACCGCACTGGCCGCACGCGGGCGAGGGTCAATGTCCGGCCCGCGCCGGTCCCCCCGGCCTGCGCCGGGGTCACCCGTGTTGGACATGACCCCGCGCCCTTTGCCGCGCAGCCTTTCTGTCTGGTGCAACGAGCCACCAACACGAAAGGAACATTACATGGCCCGCACGTCCCAAGCATCCGCACCCGCCACCGCGCCCGAGCCCAAAGCTCCGGATTTCATCGCCTGGCACGTCAGCAATCGCGGCGCCAAGGCCGTCTGGACCAAGGTCGGAGCCGCTTGGTTCCACCGCGAACGCAAGGGTCTGTCACTGCAGCTCGAGGTCGTGCCGATCAATGGCCGGATCGTGTTGCGCACGCCGCTCTATGATGAGACCAAGGAGGTGCAGCCGGGCGCTTAGCGCCCGGCGATGCCGCGTAACCGCAGCGCACGACTCATCCAAAAAAACATTCCTGATCAAGTCACGAGCTTGAGACTACCGCGCCTTGTCGATTGGATGGCCTTGCCAGCCGAAGAAATGCCAACAGGGACCAGCCCCTTCCTACGACGCGGTCCGGCGCCCCGGTCGGGGCGGCCACTTCGTTTGCCCGCCCTGCCCAGCCCGGATTTTGGCCGCCCCCTTCGGTCGCGGCGGTTGATCAGACGGCCTTGCCGAGGATGGCAGTCCCCCCTAGTCGAGCATCAGATCGTCGCCGGAGCTGGCCGCAGCCACGCGTCCGATCGCGTCAATCAAGGCGTTCAGCGCCACCGGCTTTTGCAGCACATCATTGGCACCCGCATCATAGCACCGCACTTTGAGGTCAGCTGCCATGTCCGCTGTCACCACGATGACAGGCGTATCGCAGGCGGGGGCTGCCATTGCTCGCAAGCGGCGGATCGCAGTCAGCCCGTCAATTCCCGGCATCCGCAGGTCCATCAGGACCAGATCAAAGCCGGCATCGGCGATCATCTTGAGTCCGGCTTCGCCATCCTCGGCCTCGGCCATGTCGATGTCGATCACGCGTAGCATGTCGCGCACCACCCGGCGATTGAGCGCATCGTCTTCGACAAAAATCACGCGCATCAATAAGTCGCCCCAACCGCCTGGGCACGGACCGTAGATTAAGCGACTTGCGATTGAAACCCTGCCTGCGAGCCAGAGGCTTTGATCGCTTCGATAAGATACGAGGCCTTGAGAGGTTTCTGCAGCAGAACATCCGGTGCTGCGGCCTGTGCCGCCAGCAATGGCAAGCCATCATCTGGCCCAAGCAAAACTATCACATGCACCTGGTGCATCTGCGCCTGCTCGATGAAGGCGGCATACGCCGCTTGAGTGTCACCTTCACCAGTAAATGCCGACGTGTCCAGAACAAGCTGGCTCGCTTGTCCTGACTGAATAAGGTGTTCGGCCTCTTCTAGACTCGTGACGCCGATCAGGGAGGCACGATGTGGTTGGATCACGGCCTTGATCTTTGCGAGACGCAATTCGTTGCTGTCAACGATAACCGCGAGACGCGGCAAGGCAGCAGCATTATCGGCAGCTGATGATGACACCAGCGAGGAAGCAGGCGCTGCGCCCGGCACTTCTGCTTCAACATGCAAAGCATCGGCCTGCTCTGCCGCAATTGGCAGCGTCAGACGAAACGCCGAACCGTGCTCTACCGCGCTTGTGACACTGATCTGGCCGCCCAGCGCAGTCATGATATTGCGGCAGATCGCAAGCCCCAGCCCAGCCCCGCCAAAGTCGCGCGACATGCCGTTGTCGACCTGATGGAATGCCTCAAACACGGTTTCCAGCTGATCCTCAGGGATGCCGACGCCGGTATCCTCAACCGAGATTTCGATTATCTGCGCGTCATTTTGGCTGGCGGTCACCGTAATGCAGCCCGCCGGAGTGAATTTGATCGCATTGGCCAGCAGGTTGAACAGCACCTGACGAATGCGGCCCGCATCCGTGGTGATAATCGGGATCGGGGTGGCCTCGACGAACGAAATGCCGATGCCCTTGGCGCTTGCTTCAGCCTGCCAGAACTGCACACTGTCCCTCAGAATGGATCGCAGGTCAGCAGGCGCGGCGGAGATCGTGATCCCGCCATTTTCCATCTTGGCGACATCGAGCAGATCATCGACCAGCGATTGCATTGTCTGCCCGGCCCCCAGCACCAGATTGACCCGTTCGCGCGTTTGCGAATCGAGCCCCTGATCGGCGAGCAGCACCTGGGTCATGCCCATGATCCCGTTGAGCGGCGTGCGGATTTCATGACTGGTCATGGCGAGGAAGTCGGTCTTCGCCTTGAGCGCGGTTTCCAGCTTGCTGTTGACCTCAGTCAGAACAGTGTTGGCGGCCCTGACCTCGTTCCTGCTGCGTCTGATCGACACCAATGCGACGCCAGCGACGATGATCAGAATAAGGGCCGCACCCAGAAGGCCCTGTACAATCATGGCCTTCTGTCGTTCGATCTGCACATCGCGCTGGAGCTGATCCTGCTTGAGCTGCGCAATGCGGGCCTTCTGGTTAGCCGAATTGAACTGTGCGCCGAGCAACTGGGAGCTGGCCGTCGAAATCAGATCGCGTGCCTCGCTGTCGAGGCGCTGAAACGCCTTGAGGTGGACCAAGGCTTTGGCCGGTTGATTGTTGCGGGCGTAGAGATCAGCCGCGAGCTTGTGGAACTCCCGGTATGTCAGATCGGTCTGATCAAGATTGGTGTCTTCAAAGAGCCGCTCGACAAGCGTGATTGCTGTGCGGTCCTCGCCGCGCTTTACTGCAATGGCAGCCTTGACGCCGTAGACAAAGGGAAGCCAGTCGCGCGCCTCACCCGTACCTCCAAGACGTTCGGCCTTCAGGGCGTTAATGGCAGCCGCATCAAGTTTTCCGAGCTCAATCTGGACAAGGGCCAGATTGGTGAGGATGCGGGTCTCAAGCAAAGGGCTTTCGAGTTCGCGGGCATTTGCCAGGGCGGCGGCGAAGGAGCTTTCCGCTTGCTCCGTCCGACCAAGCTTACGATATGCCTCGCCACGATTGTTATTGGCGACAACCGCCAAGTTTGGTTCGTTGACGTAAAGCTCTTGGGCTTGTTCATTGTAAGCAAGATCGCGCTCGTGATCGCCGGCCTCGCCATAGATCGAACCAATGTCTTGAAGCGCGATCGCCTGAGCACGTTTGTTTCCGACATGCTTATAAATCCGATGCGCTTCCAAATAGACGCGCAAGGCATCAGGGGCCTTGCCGTTGATGGCAGCAATTGCGCCTTTGGAGCGCAAAAGGTCGCCATGCAGTTTGGAGTTCGGGTCGGTCAACTTCACCAGCGTCAGCGCTTGATCAACTTGCCGGGCAGCATCGCTCAACCGGTTCAGCCCGATATTCGCTTCAATCCGGAGCCATAGCGCTGTGGCTTTCGCCACATCCCGTTCGTTTTCCGGTAGCTTTTCGGCTTGTGCCAGAGCACGATCAACGATCCGAAGGGCCTGCTGCGGATCGCTCATCATTGCGGCCTTTGCCGCTTCGATTGACTGGTTGAAGCGCGCAGCTTCGCTACTGGCAGCAAGGGCCGGGCCTGGCATGGCAGCCGCCAGCACGAAGGCAATCAATCCGGCAAGAGCAGTCCGCAACATACGGCCACTCTAGCGTGAATTGGTAAACAGACTGGCTATTCGCCGCTGGCTGTCAGGCTCAGCCCATTCAAAAAGCGAGGCTAACCCGGCCGCCCACGGTCCAGCGGGCAATGTCCTCGCGCACATCGCGCAGTTCATAGCTGCTGAACATCGCGACCTGCCCGCTACCCTTCATGATCGGCGCGCCATAATGCGCTTCGGCCCGGAACCGCCGTGTTTCCGGCTGAGCAATGTCAGCGCGCTGGGTGATAATGCCGCGCTCGCCGGTTTCACGGTTCACCACGCCGACCGACTGGAACTCCAGAACACCTTGCTCCATCTGCAAGGGCTGAGCGATCGTAAAACGCAGATTGTCCTGTGATCCCAGCAGCTTCTGCTTCGCGAAGCCAGCCTGCCACGCTGTGCTTGTCACATTTTCCAACCGCAGGCTGGCATTGGAACCCGTCTGGCTCCGCGCCACCGTCGCCGATCCGAACAATTGGAATGTTTCGCCGATCAGAGCGTCCGCCGACAGAGTGGCACTGCGGGATACGCCGCCGCCACCGAAATCATCGCGCACAAGCGAGCGGACGCCGAGCAGTGCGTTATCTTCGTCAAGCCGGGTCAGCGACAGGCCGACATTGGTCGACCCGCTAAACGCATAATCGACCCGCACATTGGTTGCCGATGCGGCGTATTCGCCCAGCATCCGCTGTTGCTCGATGAGCTCGGGCGACTGCCGCAGGAAGCCGAATTCTGCATCAATGCTGCGGAATTCATCGGTGAAGCCAACGCCCACGGTCAGATTGCGTGCCAGTTTGTAGCTGACTGCCATGTGCGACTGGCCCGAGGCAAAGCCCAGCAGCGGATCATTGCCCCCCGTAAGCGGATCAAAGTCAGACGCCAGCTGCATCGCGCCATTGCCGGCAAGCGCCGCAGCGATTTCGCCAAAACCAAACGCAAATGACACCTTGTCGTCCGGCGCCGTCACCCGAATGCTCGAAGTCATCCGGGTGTTGAAACCAAACCGCGTGTCTACCGTGCGGAAGCCACCGCGCATGGCAATCGACCACGCGCCACCGACGCCGCCGAGGTTCACGGACGGGGTGTCTGTCAGGCTGACGAACTTTCCACCGCTTGCCGAGCCGCCATTGGAAACCCAAGCCATAAACAGATCGTACATGTGCTTCTGGAACATCCGCCCATCGACATTGCCGCCAAACAGGCGGCTTGAAAGCGGAATCAGGAAGTCGCGCTCGGCGCTGTCGATCTTTTCAAACGCGCTGAAATAAAGGTTCCGGCTCGACCAGATCGGGTTTACGCCGCTAGATTGCAGCGTACTGGCGCTGATCTCGGTCATCTGGCCGCGATCCACGAGGTAATACTTCAAATTATCGAAATCGAGCGCCGATTGCGCCGCCGCGATATCAAGCAGCCCGTGGCCATAAATCGGATCAACTCCCGGTGCGCCCAAATCCTGAGCGCTTTCGAGAATGATCTTGGCCACATCGCGCGGATAGTTCTTCAGCCACGGCCAGCGATCCTGGATCAGTGCGATCGCACCCGAAACGAGCGGTGCGGCAAAAGACGTGCCCGACATCCGGGTGACGCCGCCATTGCCGTCGGACACAAGCAGCAGCTCGCCCGGTGCGACGAGGAAGCGGTTCATCAGCAGGCCGCTTTCCTTCAGGTAATCAGCCGTCTGGAAATAGGGATCGTTCGGGTTCCAGGCCGATGTGTTCTTGCAGACGCCGCCATCGGTTATGCAGGCGGTTCCGGGCCTGTTGGAAAAGGATGAAATCTGGCCAAACGGATCGACCGAACCGACAATCAGGAAGGTGCTGTCGAGCGCGCCATTCATCTCGATGTTGGCGCGCTGCGTGGAACCGTCATTACCGGCAGCAATGACGTAGATCGTGTTGTCCTTGAAGCCGTCGATTTCCGACCGCCGGAACACATTGCGCCACTCGGCAGGAAGGGTGAAGCCGGGCACCCCAAGCGACAGGTTGATGACCGATGCGCCGCGTTGGCCGACCTCAGCAATACCCCGCTCAACATCCCGCCAACTGGCCGTGAAAGTGTGGTCGAAGGGGTTAAAGGCCGCAATCTGCGCGCGAGGTGCGATCCCCATGACACCGCGCCCGTCGTGCGATGCGACAATCAGGCTGCCTACTGCCGCGCCGTGAGCATTGTCGACGTTCTGGTAGCCGCCCGAATAAATGACCTTGGAGCGGACATCCGCATCGTTGGCCGCGAAGAAATCAACCAGACCGATTACCGCTTTGCTGCCACCGCCCTGGACCTGCGTCAGTGCCGGGGTCCAGCGCACCGCGTTCATCCAGTGATCGTAGCGGTCCATGCCCGAAAAGTTCATGACCGTGTCGTACCAGTCGAGCAGGAACATGCTGCGGTCGAACGCATCAAGACCTGACAGGGTGCTGGGATTGGCAAGGTTGACGTTCCACTTGGCAAGGAACGGGTTGGCGACCGTTGAGGTGAAATCCTTGCCCGTTTGCGCGGTGACATCGTCTTCCCACTGCGCCTTGGAAGCCGTCAGAAGCTGGTCCAGTTTAGTGATAACGTCCGTGTAATTGCCGCTGGTATGTGCAACCGTCCAACTGGCGATTATGCCTTGGCTTGCGGGCAGAAAGCTGTCGGTGAAGCTACTGATTTGCGTGACTTTGGGGTCCAACTCACCGGCTACCGGCGCCAGATTGCCCCAGAAAGCTCGAAGGCGGCCTTTGTAAGGATCAATATCGCCTTCGAAGGCGCGCAGACGTCCCTTTGAAGGATCGATCGGCCTAGCTAAGCTGGACATGAGCCCAATATGAGGCGCAAGATCGCCGTCAAAGGCCCGAAGACGCCCCTTGAGCGGATTGACCCCGCCCGCTGCAGCTGCGGTCTGCCCGTAGGACGCCAACGGCCCGCCCATGGCGACAATGGGCCTCGACTCCGCGGCCAGAGCAAAAATCTCTTCCGAAACTTCGATGTCCGGCGCAGGAACCTCCACCAGAACTGGTGCCTGGTCATCCGATTGCGAGGATTCATCCTGTGCTGAAGCAGGCTGGGCTATAGCGAGCGACATCGCCAGCGCAATTGCGCTTCCGAAGTTAGTCGTGTTGATGTGCTTACGCATGGCTTGCCCCTGATTTCAGCTTTCGGCTGTAAACCTGAGACCATGAAACCCATGCAAAGGGACTGGCTTAACGTTTGACCGCCAATCACACTGAAGATTAAGTTAAAGGCGAACTAGCGTCCTGCTTTCGTGACCTTTTTTGTATCCGCGTTTGCTTCGAAGTTTTGCAGAAAATCAACGAATTTCAACGGATCGAGTGGTCGGGAAATTAGATAACCCTGCGCAAGATCACAGCCCATGATCCGGAGCAGCGCCATGCTCAACTCGTCGTCCACGCCTTCGGCTGTTACCCGCATATCGAGAGCATGGGCGAGGTCGATGGTCGCGCGGGTGATCAGCGGATTTCGGTGACTGATACTGAGTTCTGCAATGAACGCCCGGTCGATCTTGAGCTCGCTCGCGGGCAGGCGTTGCAAGTATTCGAGCGATGCGAGGCCAGCGCCGAAGTCATCGATGGCAATCGCAATCCCGGCTTTTGCAAACCTGTCGAGGTTGCTGATCGCTGCCTCCGGATCGGCAATGACGGCGGTTTCGGTGATCTCAATCCCAATCCTGGCAGGCGTCTGCGACAGCAGTTCCAGCAAATCATCCGCAAAGCCCACATCCGCGAGGAGTGAGCCCGAGACATTGATGAAGATCAGCAACCCGTGACCAGCAGCCAGGAATTTTTCGTTATCCGCAATGGCCTTAGCTGCCGTCCACCGTGTCAGCTCTCGGATTGTTCCGGTTTGCTCGCACAGGGTAACCAGATCGCCGATGTTGACCTGCTGCCCGCCGGGGTGAGCCCAGCGCAACAGCGCCTCTGCCGAACAGATTATGCCACTGCGCAGGTCAAGCTTGGGCTGATAGGCGAGCGTCACTTCCCCTTTAGCTAGTCCCGCCTGAAGACCCCGCAAAAGCTCCATCCGGAACGCAGGGCTGTCTTCCTCGCCAAGATTCCGGTTTTCGCTGGGAGTTCGGGGGTTTGCGGGTTTCGTCGCATCAGACGCATCCGCAAGGATCGTGGGGCGAACGGTGCAATTGAAGGTTGCCCCTGCAACGTCCACCCCTTCCGAAAGTAGCGCCATGCTTTCAATTAAGTGCCTCGCAGTGTCCGCGCCATCCATGGCCGAGAAAGACAGCGTGACTGAATTGAGCCCGATTGACGGCGGCACAGCCAAGGCCTCAAGCGCGCGTGTCTTGCTCGCCAGACCTGCTAGTATCTCGGCTGCTGTCTCAGGGCCAAGCAGGTTCCGGATCACCGGCAGCTCAGCGACGTCAAATTGGATGACGGTCAGCCTCGCAGATTCAATCTCGTAGGAGTCCTGTGGACCCGACGGCTTGACGATCTTTCGGCGCAAGACGACCAGACCGACGACAGCCACGAGGGCTGCCATCATGATCATGCCTGTCCAGACTGCGGAAAAATCCAATTCCATCGGTCGACGCTAACCAAAGCGCATAAATATCACGTAAACCGCCTTGTGGTGTCGGGGCGGAGGCCTTTGCCGTTTTTCGGATGGGGCCTTGCCGGGGAAACGAGGGGGCGTTTTAAAGATGATTTTCTGTTGGCATTGTTTGGACCCGAGGGTCGCGTGAAGGCAACTCGGTCGATAACACGGGGTTGGCAGCGCAAAATTGCCGGGCCTCAGTGATCTCAAATATCAGCAATTCCGAGCCCCCAGTTTAAGCCAGTAACGCCATTTCGAGCTGCAAAGCAGCGCCGGATCGCAGACGCTCAGCCCTCGCCGCCGCTTCACGTTCAATCATGACGGCCCAGTCGTGCATCACCTGCTTGCGCCGTTCGAACAGCTCCGACTTGTTGTAAACCCGCATGATCTTTGAGGTGGTGACGGTGGCGACATGGTTCAGGATGCGATCCACCACTGCAACGTCGGCGCCGAGAACCTCGCATGAAAATGTGCTGAACGTGGTCCGAAGATCATGGATGGTTCAGTGCTCCATGCCGACCGGGCTCCCGGCCAGCCTCCTTTGCCGCCGCGATGCGTCTGTCATGCTGAAGACAAACGGGCTGTCTTTCGGGCGATCCAACGCAACCAGCGCCTCCTTGATCAGCGACACAGCCAGTGGCGACAGGGGAACTCGCAGTAAGTTGCCGCGCTTGGTTCTATGCCCGGACAAAGTCTAGACCGCGTTATCGGGATCACCATCGGCGGCGAGGTCAAGTTCGGTGATCGGCATCGCCGCCACTTCATCGCGGCGCATGGACACTACGATCAACAAGCGATATAGCTGACCAAAGGGATATTCGAGCGCTTCCATGGCATCCCAGATTTCCGGCAGCTCATCGAGCGAATGGAAACGGCCGCGGGTGCGCTCCTTGGCAGGCTTCTTGATATTCGCCGCCGGATTACTCTCCACAATTTCCCGACACACCAGTTCATGAAGGCCTTCACATATGCCAGATTGCGGTTCGCAGCCATCGGACCCTTCTCCGCATGTTTGCGCACAGCATCCACGATGCCGGCCCGTGTGATCGATGTGATGTCCCTTGAACCGAATTGCTTCAGCAACCCGGTCTTTCCGTCGATAGCGCGGCGTCATTGCGACCCACGCCGCAATTGCGACAGCTTCAGGCGTTCGTAATCGTCGAGCACATCAGAGAGCTTGCGCAGCATTCGCGCCGCCCGCATCGCTTCACGCTTTGCCTCTCGCTTCTCCTCGTTGGGATCAACGCCTTCGACAACTTCAATGTGCTTGACCCGTGCCGCCTCTCGCGCATCCGACAGACCCATGCCCGGCAGGCTCCCAACTTGATCCGGGTGCGCTTGCCGTTGCGCAGCCGGGTACAAAGGAGCCATGTGGCCGAACGTTCACCGGCCCGGATGCGCAACCCGGCAACGCGGTCATCAGCGAGCTCCAACTGCCTGCCCTTGACCGTTCGCGCCCGTGTGATCAGTGTCTCGATTGCCTGGCTGTTGAGCGGTTTCACGATAATTCGCGCCAATGCCTTTTCGCTATAGGCTCCACATAGGCTCCACTTTGCGGAAGGACAACGTTCGTCAAAATCGTCCATTGGCGAACATTTGTTGACAGGGCGCTATGACCGAAATTAGCTATAAATCAGATGGATAATCACTATATCCAAGATTGAATCTGAGCAAATTTGGACAGCTCTGAACATCCCAAAATTGGCCCCCTGATCAAACTCTTAATCAGCGGGTCCTTGGTTCGAGCCCAAGTGCGTCCACCACCATCAAAAGATACGGTCTTTGCACATAAGTGATGCCGGGG
Organism: Sphingomonadales bacterium; assembly: GCA_009995225.1. GTDB lineage: Bacteria > Pseudomonadota > Alphaproteobacteria > Sphingomonadales > Sphingomonadaceae > Erythrobacter. Next base: position 12,100 of record JAACPW010000012.1, read on the forward strand.
GATCACCCGCCGGCGGGTGTGCCTGTATCTTGCGTAACAGGCGGTGCAATCGGCGTTGCTGCGCAGACCGTGCGAAGCGCTTGTTTGAGGCCCTCTTCAATCGTCGGGTGATAGAAAGGCATCGTCAGCACCTGCGTAGCCGTCATCCTGTTCTGTATGGCCCACGCAAGCAGATGACCGAGATGTTCGCCGGCGGGCGCGACAAGGTCTGCGCCAATCAGGACACCATCCGGCGCGGCGGCATATAATGTGAGCGCCCCCTCATTGCGCGCTTCGACCCGAGCGCGGCCCTGGTCCGAAAAGTCTGCCGTCCCGCTGACAGCACCATCTGCTTCCGAATCACCGATGCTGACAACCTGCGGATCGGTGAAGACAATGCTGAAGGGAACGTAACGATCGGTCTCGATGGCTGCCGGGTATGCAGCGGCATTGCGCCCAGCGATTGCGCCATCATGCGACGCTTCATGCAAAAGGGCCAGATCATTGGCGACATCGCCGGCAATAAAGACATGGCTGTCGCCGCATCGCATGGTCGCCCGATCGTGGCACGGCACGCCCTTGTCATCGAGCGGGAGGCCCGCATTTTCGAGGCCGATTCCGTCCAGCACCGGCGAGCGCCCCACCGCGACAAGGACGCGATCAAATAAGGCCTCGCCTGAACTTTTGCCCTCCCAACGAACGCAGACCTCGTCACCAATGCGTTCAGGCGTGACCTCCACGCCCAGATGCATGTCAATTTCCTGAGCAAGGATGTCCTTGAGCGCGGCATGAACGCGCGAACAGCGGACCTTGGCCAAGGTCTCGCCCTTGTCGAACACGACAACCGATACCCCCAGACCCGAGAAAGCCTGCGCCAATTCCAAACCAATCGCTCCGGCCCCGACAACCGCAAGACGGCGCGGCAAGGTTTCAATGTCGAACACGCTCTGGTTGGTCAGAGCAAGCTCTCCCAGTGCTGCAAATGGCGCGGGCATTGATGGCCGCGAACCAGTGGCAATCACGATGGTTTTCGCAGCAATCGTGCGGCCGTCATCCAGATCAAGACGGTTGGAATCCGCAAACCGGGCCTTTGCCCTGATCCGGATTCCGTCCGGAATTTCGTCGATTGAGTCTTGTGTGAGGGACACGAACCGATCCCGTTCCGCGCGGACGCGGTGCAGCAATTTCGTGTCATCAACTTCGACATCGGTGGCCATGACGCCGAAGACCTCGGCACGCAACACGGCGCGCCGCGCCTTTGACGCTGCGATCAAAAGCTTCGACGGCATGCATCCGACAGTGGCGCAGGTCGTGCCGGCAAAATGGGGATCGATCAGAAGCGTTGTCGCTCCATTGGCGCGGGCTGCGCGCTCAGCAGCAAGACCCGCCGTTCCCGCTCCGATCACCGCGACATCGCACGATAGTTGCTTGTCGCTGCTCATCCGATCAGCAGACCATTGTCGGGCGCCATCACACTGGGCTGCATCTTCGTCTCATCGCTTTGTTCGATCATGGTTACTGCTCTAGTCGGAGGTATCTGATGTCAGCCAAATTTGGCGCGGTGATCTGCAAGAATGTCATCGACATTATCAAGTGCTTCTAGGATTTCTGCTTCCCATTGCCCCTCATCAAGCTCGCGGATGGCTGAGTGTGCGGCACAAACAGCCGGGGTTCCCGCCCATTCTTGCGCCAGATCACGCGCCCATTCGGCATAATCATCGGCTGCGCCGCTCCGCTCCTCGAGAGCCTTTTTGAGCATCGGGTGAAAACGCAGGCGGGGTTCGGGGAAAAGGGATTTCAGGATTGCCGGCGGCATCAGCACGTTGATCGTATCATCGACGTGGACAATCCCGCTTGCCCGATGGCGAACCAGCACCGACGCAACATGAACGCTGTCATCGGCACTCACGAAATCAACCCCGCGGGGTGTCGAGAACTCGAGGGCGTCCATGAAGCCGCTTTGGGTTGCAACGTCTTCGATGGAAGCAGAATCCCAATCGAGATCGGGCACCTCTTGGCGGTGACGGCGTGTGCCGATCATCTTTGCGTGGGGCAAAGCGTCCTTCAGCGTCTGACAGTGGATGGTGTGGAACGGATGAACATTCAGGATCGCGTCCACAGCCTTGCCTTCGTCAGTCAGAGCCATGACCTCAGCCAATTCATCGCCAGCCAGGCTATAAGAGTCGACAATGATAAAGCGCCCATTGGGCCGCCTGACCAGCGACATATGCGTGCCGATGTCGATGACCTTCGCGATTTTGAATGAACCGCGGATATTCCAGAAATCGTCATGCAGCCTGATCATGTACACCCCTGCCTTCTCATGCTCTCGCACACGCGGGTCTAAGAGTAACGCGCAGCGTAAAGTTCCACCGCGCGATTTTCGGCCTGGAATTGCTATGTGTGGATTTCGCGGCGACAGGATGGATATTGGGAACGCTTGGCGATCTCCGGTCATACCAGACATTGCCTGTCTTGATTTCACACTGTGATGTGATAGTGGCGTGTGATGGACACATCGCTCATCACACGCGTTCGCGAACTCATCACATCCGCCACAATGACGCGCGCCGGTCTTGCCCGCGCGGCAGGGCTCCATGCCAATACGCTGAGAGACTGCACCGAGGACAGCTGGAACCCTACGGCAGAAACGCTCTCCAAACTGGGAGCTTTCCTTGAGGCCAATGCCGACAAACCGGTTCTGGCCACCATTGAGGAGATCATCGACGAAGCCCGGAATGGCCGCATGTACATCCTCGTCGATGACGAGGACCGCGAAAACGAGGGCGATCTCATCATCCCCGCGCAAATGGCCACGCCGCAGGCGATCAACTTCATGGCGACTCATGGCCGGGGCCTCATCTGCCTCGCGCTTACCAAGGACCGGGTCGACCACCTTGGATTGCAGCCCATGAGCCGCAACAACAAGGAATCGATGCAGACCGCCTTCACGATCTCGATCGAGGCTAAAGAGGGTGTTACCACCGGCATCTCTGCAGCCGACCGTGCGCGCACTGTCTCGGTTGCCATTGACGCCGCGAAGGGCGCTGACGATCTGGTCACGCCGGGACATGTGTTCCCGTTGATGGCGCGTGATGGCGGAACGCTGGTGCGCGCAGGCCATACCGAAGCCGCCGTTGATATCTCCCGGCTGGCAGGGCTGAACCCATCGGGCGTGATTTGCGAAATCATGAACGAAGACGGGACGATGGCGCGGCTCGATGATCTGATGACGTTTGCGCGGCGCCACAATCTCAAGATCGGCACAATCCGCGACCTGATCGCCTACCGAATGCGCAATGACCATCTGGTCGAGCGTCTGGGCGAACGCGCTTTCACGTCTGACTACGGCGGGCAGTGGCGCATGATCACTTATCGCGATCGCGTTGCAGGAAACGAGGCCTATGTGCTGCAAAAGGGCCACGTGGTTCCCGGCGAGCCCACCCTCGCCCGCGTTCACCCGATTTCGGTGTTCGACGATGTTCTTGGCGCACCGGGTGTTCGCAAGCGGACACTGCAGCGTGCGATGCAGGCGATCGGCGCGCATGGCTCGGGTGTAATCGTGATCCTTACAGGGCGGGTCGGCACCGGGGAATGGCGTCCTGACGAAGAGTTGCGCAATATCGGCATCGGGTCACAAATCCTGGTGGATCTCGGCGTGACCGAGATTGTCCTTCTGTCGAACAGCCGTCCCGATCTCGTCGCGCTTGAGGGATATGGCCTGACCATTACCGATTTTCATCCCATTCCGGAGTAAACCTTCATGGCCGATATCCTTATCGTGGAAGCGCGCTTCTATGCCCATCTCAACGACATGCTGGTTAATGGCGCACGGGCTGCGCTCGAAGCCCAGGGTCACAATGTCGAAGTGTTGACAGTTCCCGGTGCGCTCGAGATTCCCGGCGCCATCGCACTGGCGGCAGAAAGCGATCGCTATGACGGATTTGTCGCGATTGGCGTCGTGATCCGCGGAGAAACCTATCATTTCGAGATCGTTGCAGGTGAGAGTGCACGCGCGATCACGGCGTTAACGATGGACGGTATTGCGATTGGCAACGGTATCCTGACTGTCGAGAACGAGGCGCAAGCTCTGGTGCGTGCCGATCCCGCCCAAAAGGACAAGGGCGGTGAGGCGGCTAAGGCCACGCTTGCGCTGCTGGCCTTGCAGCAGCGGTTTGCCAGGTGAAGGTTTTGCGGTGCGGTGTCCCGCAATGGGCCTGGCCCTGCATTACGTATTTTCCCTATGTAGCTTTCGGTAGGTCATTGACGCGATAGCCGCATGGCTATTGCCGCTATCCGTGGGTCGGGTGCGATGGCGGTTGAAATAGCGATATCTTGGGATCTGACATTGGAAAATCTTCACCCGGCCGCCCCACGCAATGGGCGCATGTGTGACGTGCTTGCTGCGCTAGAACAGCAACTCGTCGCTCTCGATAAACTCGGCGCGCATATCGCTGCTGCCCACGTGGATGCCGCAATCCATCAGTTGCGAAGAGACCAGGCGAAACGTGACTAGTTCCTAGTCCGCACGGGTTTTCATCGGGAAAAGAACGACCTGCGTATTTACCCGTAAAGCCAGTTTGGTTCACTTGACCTATCATGAACGCCTCAGACACGCTCTGCCTGTTCGCTGCAGAGCATTCCTGAAGGCGAATGCATGAGCGATAAATCGCGCGATTCTGCCCATGAGTGGCAAGACGCGAACCTTTACGAGCCGGTTTCGGTCCTTCATCCCTTTGCCGATGAGTTGATGGAAATCGCGGTTCGCCTTCGCCAAGCAGCGCATGGCTGCCATGGCGACGCCTCTCCTGAGCCTGCAATGAACGCTCGGGCGGCAAAAGATTATCTCATTATGGCGCGCAAAGCCTACTCGATGCGCCGCAAGAGAGACGCGATTTTTGGCAACCCGGACCTGTTCGGTGAACCTGCGTGGGACATCTTGCTCGATCTTTACATCGCCCAGAGCGAAGGCAAATCAGTGTCTGTTTCCAGCGCGTGCATCGGGTCGGCGGCGCCTGCTACAACAGGGTTGCGCTGGCTTGGCGTTTTGGCTGACGAAGGCTTGGTGGTGCGGGAAAACGATGCCGGGGACCAGCGCCGGGTTTTGGTGCGGCTAACGCCGGCGGCACGCGCAGCACTCGAGCGATTTTTCGACTCCGTCGATCACCATTAGGCGCGTGCGCCAAAACACCCCTTGCCGGCGTAGGCTGCGCTAAGGCCCAGCTCCTCTTCGATCCGGATCAGTTGATTATACTTTGCCAACCTGTCCGAACGCGCGAGCGAGCCTGTCTTGATCTGTCCGCAATTGGTGGCGACCGCCAGGTCGGCGATGGTCGCATCCTCGGTTTCGCCCGATCGATGGCTCATGACACAGGTGTAGCGTGCACGGTGCGCCATATCGACTGCAGCGAGCGTTTCGGTGAGCGTGCCGATCTGATTGACCTTGACCAGCAACGAATTGGCGAGACCGCGGCCAATTCCGTCTGAAAGTCGCGCAGGATTTGTTACGAACAGATCGTCGCCAACCAGCTGCACGCTATCGCCCAGCTTGCCGGTTAGCGCGGCCCAGCCATCAAAATCGTCCTCGCTCATACCGTCCTCGATCGAGCGGATCGGGTATTCGGCAGCGAGTTTGGCCAAATAATCGGCCATCTCGTGCGGGCTGAGGCTGAGGCCTTCGCCGGAGATTTCATACCGGCCGTCCCTGAAGAACTCGGTGGCCGCGCAATCGAGCGCCAACACGATGTCCTCACCAGGAGTAAAGCCTGCCTTGGCGACGCTATCCATGATGAAATCGAGCGCGGCGCGGGTACTGGCGAGGTTGGGCGCAAAGCCGCCCTCGTCACCAACGCTTGTGGCGAGGCCTTTCTGTGCAAGGTCCTTCTTGAGCGTGTGAAACACCTCCGCCCCCCAGCGCACGGCTTCGGCAATGCTGTCCGCGCCAACCGGCATGATCATGAATTCCTGGATATCGATGGGGTTGTCGGCATGTTCGCCGCCATTGATGATGTTCATCATCGGCACCGGAAGCATGTGGGCCGATACGCCGCCGAGGTAAGAATATAACGGCAACCCGCGCGCATTCGCCGCCGCCTTCGCAACCGCCAGACTTGTACCCAGGATCGCGTTCGCGCCCAGGCGTGCCTTATTGACCGTGCCATCAAGCGCCATCAGGGCATCGTCGATATCGCGCTGGTCCTCGGCATCGAAGTTGTCGACCAGCAGCTCGCGGACTTCGGTGTTAACGGCATCAACCGCCTTCAACACACCCTTGCCCAGGTAGCGGGCGCTATCGCCGTCGCGCAATTCCACCGCCTCATGCGCGCCGGTCGACGCACCCGATGGCACTGCAGCACGACCGAAACTGCCATCGTCCAGCAGCACGTCCACCTCGACGGTCGGGTTCCCGCGGCTGTCGAGGATCTCGCGTGCGTGAATGTCGATGATGGCGGTCATGTTTGGCTCCCGGAGGAATGTGTTGTAACTTGATAATACACTCGGTCCGCCGCGATTCTGGTCGTTCCGGGTCTCCCATTGGCCCTATGCCGTGGAACATTCCGGTGCAAGCGCACTTCCACCCAGTGTTCAATCACAAGAAAAATGGAAGCATGAAAATGGTAGACAACACCCCCACCGGTTCGGCTGCTCCCAAGACGCGCAAGACTCCCGCAAGCCCGATCAAGGGCGGAGTTGGGGCCACTGGCGAATCGAAGCCGACCGCTTCGCGCAAGACCGGCGCGATGAAAAAGGGCGACGAGACGGTAGCTGCTGTTACCCCAACGACAACCGCGCCTGTGGCTGAAGCCAAGAGCCGGTTCAATGCGGCGCTCGAAGAAGCCAAGGCTGGCGCAGCAGCGTTGCGCACCGAAGCTGAAAATCGGCTCAGCGCGGTCAGCGGACAGGCCAAGGGCAAGAGCAATGATCTTGTCGCCGAAGCCAAGACCTATGGCGATCAGGCCAAGGGTAAGGCCGGTGAGCTTGCAGTAGAAGGCAAGCAAGCTGCCAGCGACGCGATCGCTTCTCTTGGCAAGGTTGTCGGCGATACCGCTGGTCAGATCGACGAAAAGCTCGGCGAACAATATGGCGATTATGCCCGCAAGGCATCGCGGACGCTTCAGGAAACATCCGCCAAGCTTGAATCGAAGAGCGTCGAGGAACTTGGCGAGGATGCGCGCACCATGGTTCGCAAAAGCCCGGGCGCTGCGGTAGGTATTGCAGCGGTTGTCGGCTTTTTCCTCGCACGGATGCTCGGCGGAATGCGGCGCTAATCGGGCGAGAGAGGCACGCTCATGTACGATACCGAGCCGGGCCTTCCGCACATGCCGGACGGCACATTAACCGATCCGGCGTTCGCGCCGGATCCCGCCCTTTCCGAAGAAGACGAAACCGATTTCGCGTCATTGCGCGACGACATCGAGACGCTGGTCGAAGACGCCAAGACATATGTCGAGGCCGAAATCGCCTTTCAGAAGACCCGCGTCAGCCTTGCCGGTAAGAAAGTCGGCCGCGTCGCGGCGTTGCTGGTACTGGCCCTTGTGCTGCTTCACATCGCGCTCATTGCATTGGCGGTGGGTGTCGTGATTGCGCTTGCGCCGTATGTGACGATCTGGGGCGCCATCGCCATTGTCGTCGGCGTGATGCTCGCAGGCGTTGCAGCATTGGTGGTGAGCGTGGCGGGGGAAGGCAAAGTGCTTTCGGCGATGTTCGGATCAGGAGATGACAATTGACCCATCTTCCCCAACGTTTCATCGAAGATCGTCAGATGCGGGACGCGGCGCGCGCCGTGCTGACCGACGATATCGAGCGGCTGCGGGCAAGCCTGAATGAAGAAGGCATCGCAAGCCGCGTGTCGTCCGGAGTTGGCTCAACCATCGCGGACCGTTTTCGTACCGGCGCGCGTGACGTGCTTGCGCAAGCAAAGGCTCAGGTGGGCGATCAGAAGGGTGTGCTGGCCATTCTTGTCGGCGCGATCATCCTCTGGTTTTCTCGGGGTCCGATCATCGCCTGGTTTGATGACCACGCCGAGCCCGAAAACGAACACGACAATGAATACGATGATGATGCCGCGCCTACTGCTGCGGCTGCACAAGGAGATAATTCATGACCAACCCTACCCCCGTTGCCACGACTGATGCCCGCGATGCCCTGCGTGCCCGGATTGATACGGCTGAACGCCGCAATGCAGAGCGCACCTTGGCGGATCAGGCACGCGAAGCTGCAAGTTCAGCGGCCGATTACACCCGTGCAAACCCGCTCACGGTGATCGGTGGTGCTGTGGTCGCCGGCGTCATCATTGGTCTGCTGACCCGTCCGGGCCGCCAGGCCGCAGGCAAAGCTATCCATTCGGCCAGCGACGCGATTTCGAACGCGGGATCAAATGCAAAGAGCTTTGCAAAACGCCGCACAGGTATCGGCCAGTCGATTGGCGACAGTGTGGTGGCTTATGGTATGACCATGATCGACGAGATCATGGACACGGCTCGGGCCGGTCAGGACCGCGCCGGGGAATTGGGCGATGCCGCCGGTTCCAAGGCGAAAAAGCTTTCGGCCAGCGCATCCGATGCGGCCGATTCTGCGGCAAGCAGCACCCGCGCCATGGCTCGCAAAACGCGCGCAGTTGCTGCGGACACGTTCAGCGATCTCAAACGCCGGGCCACCCGGTAATCGCGTTGCCAGTCTGCGGGTCTTGCCCTTGGCGCTGCGCGCGCTAAGGGAGCCCGCATTCTTTTTTCCCAAGGGCAAATCACATGGCTGAAACCACTCCCGTCCAGCGTCTCCACCTCGTGATGGGCGGCCGGGTGACCGATCCTCGCGCTATCGAGTTTCAAGACCCCGAAAGCATTCACGTTGTCGGCGTTTATAGCTCTTTCGACAGCGCCGTCGACGCTTGGCGCGCGCAAGCACAACGCACGGTTGACGATGCCGAGATGAAGTATGTGGTGGTGCCCATCCACAAGCTTCTCACTCCCGACGATTGAACGGCCTGCGTTTAATCAGAGCTTGACGACGAAACTGTCGTCCGTTGTTTGGCCACTGGCAACCGCGCAATTGCAGCTTTCATTCTGCCGCATAATTCTCGACCAGTGTCGCTCTCCTGCGTTACGATCCAGCACCGCGCCGTTTGAAACCGGTGCGGCTGCAGGCGTTTGAAGCCACAAACCATAGTCATCGTTAAATAACACGAAGCAAATTGCGCGTTTCACATGAAACAAGGCCTGGGACGGGCCTGGACGATGGCTGGACGAGCCGACACCCACCCTGCGTGACATCTACACGCGCCGTCTCTTCCCTCCGTGGTTCCCGATCAACTCGGTCGCACCGTCATGAAGCCAACGACATGTCGCACCCGATGCGCCCGCTGCACCTTTCGCGCACTGCATGTTCGGCGACTGGCCCGTCAGATGAACTCGATCTTGTCGACGTGGTAGAACTTCTCGCCCGACGGCACTGTGACTTCGATATCGTCACCCACCTGCTTGCCGATCAATGCGCGCGCAAGCGGAGATGTGTAGGAAATTCGCCCTCCGGTGGCATCCGCTTCGGTCTTGCCGACGATCTGGTAGCGGATTGGCTTGTCGTTTTCGTCAAGCAACGTGACAGTCGCGCCAAACACGATTTTGTCGCCAGACAGCGTCGTCGGATCGATGATCTGCGCGCGGCTGACCATGCCTTCGATATCGCCAATCATCGCCTCGACCTGACCCTGCCGTTCCTTCGCGGCGTGATATTCGGCGTTTTCCGACAAGTCACCGTGGGCGCGGGCTTCTTCGATGGCCTCGACGATTTTGGGGCGTTCTTCGCGCAGCATCTTGAGGTCGGCCGTCAATCGCTCATACCCCTCGGCCAGCATCGGCACCTTGTCCATCGTCGCCATCTATCTGTTCTTTCTATTTGTTAAAACAGTCGCCCAACCCGCAACGGGAAAAAACCGATCCCGGCCGTTCGATCCAAACGGCGGCAGTCACTTTCATCCTGTCGGGGGGAAACCTCGGTTAAACACCATAATAGTCCTGCATGGAGCGGACTTCAAGCTGATCGGGCCGGATCGCCGAAATCGACAACGCTGCCGCGACCGATCCGGCAGCGGTTGTGTAATAGGGCACCTTGTTCGCCAGCGCAGCCTGACGGATCGATTTGGAATCCATCAGCGACTGCCAGCCTTCCGTGGTGTTGAAGATCAACGCGATCTCCCCGTCGATGATTTTGTCGACGATATGAGGCTGGCCCTCGGCAACCTTGTTCACCCGTTCAACCGCCAGACCCTGTTCGGCGAGATAGGTTTGCGTACCGTCGGTGGCGACAATGCGAAAACCGTGTTCGATCAATTGGCGCACCCCTGCGACAATCACAGGCTTGTCCGTATTTTTGACGGACACGAACACCGTGCCGGATTGCGGAGGGATCATCCCCGCGCCAATCTGCGACTTGAGAAACGCCGCCTCGAAGCTCACGTCTATCCCCATGACCTCACCTGTGGACTTCATCTCGGGGCTCAGCACAGGGTCCGCGCCAGGGAATCGTCCCCACGGGAAAACCGCCTCCTTGACCGCCATGTAGGGCAGGTCGCGCTTGAACGGCGGGAACGCGGCCAGCTTTTCGCCTGCCATGACCCGCGCCGCGATCTTGGCCACCGGCTGACCGATTGCCTTGGCGACGAAGGGCACGGTGCGGCTGGCACGCGGATTGACCTCAATGAGGTAAACCTCGCCATCTTTCACAGCGAACTGGATGTTCATCAGTCCGACGACGCCGAGCGCATGGGCCAGCGCATGGGCCTGACGCTCCATTTCTGCGATGATCCCGGGCGGGAGCGAATAGGGCGGAAGCGTGCAGGCGCTGTCTCCCGAATGGACTCCGGCTTCTTCGATGTGCTGCATGACGCCAGCAATGCTCACCTGCTCGCCATCGCATAGCGCATCGACATCACATTCGATTGCATCGCGCAGATACTGATCGATCAACACCGGACTATCGCCCGATACGTTGACCGCGGTGGCGATGTAATTGTCGAGCTGCGCTTCGCTGTCGACGATCTCCATTGCCCGGCCGCCGAGCACGTAGGACGGGCGCAGCAGCACCGGGTAGCCGATGCGTGCGGCCACGGCGGCGGCCTCGTCCCGGCTGCGGGCGATGCCGTTGTCGGGCTGCTTGAGTTTCAGCTTGCTGATGAGCTTGGCAAAGCGTTCGCGGTCTTCGGCCAGGTCGATCGCATCGGGCGAGGTGCCGAGGATCGGAATACCCGCATCCTCCAGCGCCTGCGCCAGTTTCAGCGGGGTCTGCCCGCCAAACTGCACGATCACACCGACCAGCTCGCCATTCTGCTGCTCGACCCGCAGGATTTCGAGCACGTCTTCATCGGTCAACGGTTCGAAATAGAGCCGGTCCGAGGTGTCGTAATCGGTCGAGACGGTCTCTGGGTTGCAGTTGACCATGATCGTCTCGAAGCCCTGCTCGGCGAGCGCAAAACAAGCATGGACGCAGCAATAGTCAAACTCGATCCCCTGCCCGATCCGGTTCGGCCCGCCACCCAGGATCACGATCTTGCGGCGGTCGGATGGCATGGCCTCGCACTGGGCCTCGCCGAAGCTGGGCGCTTCATAGGTCGAGTACATGTATGGCGTAATCGCATCGAATTCGGCGGCGCAGCTGTCGATCCGCTTGAACACCGGGAACACGCCGAGCTTGTGACGCAGAGCGCGCACTTCCGCCGCGCTGGTCGCGCCCGCCATCGCCACGAGCGCATCGTGGAGCAGGCCGGAGCGTTTGGCCTGGGTTTCGCCCATGCCACCTGCCACGCCGACAGACCGCACGGCAAGCGTGGCGAGGCGTCGGTCGGAAAAGCCCATCGCCTTCAGGCGGCGAAGGCCGATCGCATCGCGGGGCAACCCGTTTGTCTGCACTTCGGCTTCGGCCGCGATGATCGCTTCGATCTGGCGCAGGAACCACGGATCGTAGAAAGTAACCCCCGCGATATCTTCGACGCTCATGCCTTCGCGGAACGCCTGCGCAACCTTGAGCAGGCGGTCAGGCGTGCGGCGCGACAGGGCAGCCACGATCACGTCGCGGGGCTGACCTTCGAGCTCAGGCAGCCGGTTGAAGCCGTCCAGCCCGGTTTCCAGCCCGCGCAGTGCCTTCTGCATCGATTCGGCAAAGCTGCGGCCAATAGCCATGACCTCGCCGACCGATTTCATTGCGGTCGAAAGATCGGTGGCCGCGCCCTTGAACTTCTCAAAGGCGAAGCGCGGGATTTTGGTCACCACGTAATCGATGGTCGGCTCGAAGCTCGCAGGCGTCGCCCCGGTGATTTCGTTGGTGAGTTCATCCAGCGTGTATCCGACCGCAAGCTTGGCCGCGACGCGGGCGATGGGGAAGCCGGTGGCCTTGGATGCCAGCGCGGAACTGCGCGACACGCGCGGATTCATCTCGATCACGATCAGGCGGCCGTCCTTGGGATTGACCGCGAACTGGACGTTGCTGCCTCCCGTCTCCACCCCGATCTCGCGCAGGCAAGCGATACTCGCATTGCGCATGATCTGGTATTCCTTGTCGGTCAGCGTCAGCGCCGGGGCGACGGTGATGCTGTCCCCGGTGTGGACGCCCATCGGATCGACGTTTTCGATGGCGCAGATGATGATCGCGTTATCCTTGCGATCACGCACCACCTCCATCTCGAACTCTTTCCAGCCGAGCAGCGATTCCTCGATCAGGACTTCGGTGGTGGGCGAGGCATCGAGGCCTTCACGCACGATCTGCTCGAACTCGGCCTTGTTATAGGCAATCCCGCCGCCCGTGCCGCCCAGCGTGAAGCTGGGACGGATGATCGAAGGCAGGCCCGTGCGTTCAAGGATCTCGCGCGCTTCCTCCAGCGTGTTGGCGACGCCGCTGCGCGCGCTTTCCAGCCCGATGCTGGTCATCGCATCGCGGAAGCGCTGGCGGTTTTCGGCTTTGTCGATCGCGTCGGCCTTGGCCCCGATCATCTCGACGCCGTACTTCGCCAGCGTGCCATCCGCGTCCAGCGCCAGCGCGCAGTTGAGCGCCGTCTGCCCGCCCATCGTCGGCAGCAGCGCATCGGGACGTTCCTTCGCGATGATCTTGGCGACGATATCGGGCGTGATCGGCTCGATATAGGTGGCGTCGGCGAACTCCGGATCGGTCATGATCGTCGCCGGATTGGAATTGACGAGGATGACGCGGTAGCCCTCCTCCTTCAGCGCCTTAATCGCCTGCGTGCCGGAGTAATCGAACTCGCACGCCTGCCCGATGATGATCGGGCCAGCGCCAATGACGAGGATGGAGGAAATGTCGGTTCTTTTGGGCATCAGGAATCCCTGTCGGCAAAGGCAAAGGAGAGCTTGGTGTAGCGGTTCACGAGCGGCAGCACGTCCGGCTTGGACGCGGCTGACCCGAAGATGAAGGTGCAGTTACGGCGGATGTCGATCAGACGGTCCCCGTCGCGGGCCATGATGTAGCTTAGCACATAGTAGGAGCGCGGGCTGTTCCGGCGGCCGACTACGTCGAGTTGCTTCATACCGTCATCCCCCGATGCAAGGCGCTCGGTGTCGATGAAGCCTTCGTCCTTGCGGGCGTCGGCAACAGCGGCGTGGCGTGCGGCGGGATCGAAGGAGACCGCGTCGAACGGGCTTTCGGCGGCGGCGATGCGGCAATCCATGCGGCCGGCGACGGGGTAGCGGCTATCCTCGTCATGCAGCACCGGACGCCAGAAGCTGAGCACCGGAAGGCCAGTATCGGGCGACGCTTCGAGCGTGACCGACCCATCGCCCTGAAACGCGACGCCCTCGGCAATCTCCGCACCGGGCCATTCGGCGAGCGGGGGCGGAGTCATTGCGGGGTTCTGGGCGAGTGCGGGGATTGAAAATGTTGCGAGGATGGCGGTGAGCGCACTCAGCCCCTTCCTTCGAGGGAAGGGGTTGGGTATGAGTGTACCACGATGGCGGAAAAGCGATTGACCAGCCTCGCGCGCAAACTGCGCGGCGAACCGACAGAGGCAGAAAAGCGGTTGTGGGCGCATTTGCGAGCAAGCCGGTTTGAGGGCGTGAAATTCACTCGGCAGTTTCCCATCGGTGACTTTATTGCCGACTTCGCCAGCCGGTCCTTGCGCCTCGCCATCGAACTCGATGGCGGACAGCACGCGGTCAGCCCCACCGATGCGAACCGCACCCGCATCATCGAAGCGCACGGCTACCGCCTGATCCGCTTCTGGAACAACGAGGTGCTGGGGAATATCGATGGGGTGCTGACAGTGATTGGGCAAGAGATTGAAATCGCGCGCAACCAAACTCCCCTTCCCTGAAGGGAAGGGGTTGGGGGATGGGTGTACGACGCCCGATGAGTCGCCCTGACCCCTCACCGCCGAACCCCCGTCCCCAACCCTTCCCCAAGGGGAAGGGAGAAGTGAAAGATCAGGTAAGATCATCTCGATCACCATCAGGCTGCGCAGCGCGTAACATGCGCGGTTACCTTTGAAATATTAGCCTGAGAAACATGAGATTTTAAAGATGTCCAAAGGCCAAAAAGTTCACCTTCTGGAGAAACTGTCACGACGTATGTCGACGTCACTCCAGTTGATGGATAGGTTTCAATTATTCCAAATGAACCAGTTTTTGGGTCGAGGAATGAAAAGGAAAGAATGCCACCATCTTCTCTGGCATTGATGAACTCTCCAAGAGCATCCAAAAAAAGAATGTTTGGCTCGTTCTCCGGTGTCACAAAAAATACTAAACGACCTCCCGAGATTGGGTCGCTTTGCCACCCGTCATGACGAGGCCATAAGTAGTATCCTTTTCCATCTGAAGATCCACAGACAGCGAGGATATCAGAGCCCTCAGGAACCATGTTTTGCGCAAGGCTCTTTAGGGCAAGTAGTCCGTCCTCAGTCGCACCGGTGTCCTGCGAAATGACTGGTCCGCCAATTAGTAAGCTAGCTGTTGCAAGGAGTGCCATTGCTGCGTGCTTAAGGTTAAACATCACCCCAGACCCCCCACAAACTTTGCGAACAGGTAAAAGCTGTCCTGCGGCCCCGGCGACGCCTCCGGGTGATACTGCACGGCAAACGCCCGCTTGCCCTTGATCGCGATGCCGCAATTCGTCCCGTCGAACAGCGACACATGGGTCTGCTCGACATTCTCCGGCAGGGTCGCCGCGTCCACCGCAAAGCCGTGGTTCATCGAGGTGATCTCGACCAGCCCCGAGGTCTCGCCCCAGCCCTCGCCGACGCGCTGGACCGGATGGTTCGCGCCGCGGTGGCCCTGGTGCATCTTGATCGTCTTCGCACCCGCGGCGAGCGCCAGCAGCTGGTGGCCCAGACAGATGCCGAAGATCGGCATGTCTGCTTCCAGCAGAGCCTTGATGACCGGCACCGCATATTCGCCCGTTGCCGCCGGATCGCCGGGTCCGTTGCTCAGGAAGACGCCATCAGGCTGCAAAGCCATCACCTCGTCAAAGCTGGTCTTCGCCGGCACCACCGTCACCCGCGCACCAGCCTTCACCAGATTGCGGAAGATGTTGTCCTTCGAACCATAGTCGATCGCGACCACATGCGGCTTGGCATCGCGCGCCGCGCGGCCATAGCCTTTGCCCAGCGTCCAGTAGCCGCCCTCCCAGCCCTCGTGCTTGTGACGGGTGACGCGGATGGCGAGGTCCATGCCCTCCAGCCCCGGCCACTCCTGCGCCCGCTTCACCAGGGCAGGCAGGTCAAACTTGCCGTCCGGCGCATGGGCGATCACCGCGTTGGGCGCACCGGTCTGGCGGATGCGGCGGGTCAGCGCGCGGGTGTCAATGCCGCTGAGACCGATCTTGCCGTTGCGCACCATCCAGTCGGCAAACGTCTCGATGCTCCGGAAGCTTGAAGGCTCGGTCACGTCTTCGCGCACGATGCAGCCGACCGCGCCTTCCACGCAGCTTTCCACATCCTCGCTGTTCGCGCCGACATTGCCGATATGCGGGAAGGTGAACGTGACGATCTGCGCCGCGTAGCTGGGATCGGTCATCACTTCCTGATAGCCGGTCATGGCGGTGTTGAAGCACACCTCGCCAACGCTCGCCCCAACCGCGCCGAAGCCGCGCCCCCACACCACTGTGCCGTCGGCCAGAACGAGGCAGCCGGTTGCGCCGGAAGGTTGCGCACGGAAAGAAGCGGGGTCGGCCATGGGGGCGCTCCGTTTGGGGTAAAGCCAGCGATGTTGCTAAGTTTCGTCCGCTAAGCCCCATGGCCCCTCGCGTCAACCTAGGCGTGCCGCCCTATTTGCGTTAGAGGCGCGCCATTCCGTGCCGTTTGGCCATTCAATCCACAGGAAACACCCCATGATCCGCGACGATATCAAGGCCGCCACCATCACCGCGATGAAGGCGGGCGAGAAAGACCGCACCGCCGCACTTCGCCAGATCAGCGCGAAGATCAAAGACCGCGATATCGAGGAGCGCACCTCGACAAAGGCGATCCCCGACGATGAACTGGTTGTCAGTGTCCTTCAGAAGATGGCCAAACAGCGCCGCGAATCGATTGAGATGTACGACGCCGGTGGCCGCACGGAACTGGCTGCAATCGAGCGCGCCGAGCTTGCCGTGATCGAGGAATTCCTGCCGCAGATGCTCAGCGAGGCAGAAACCGCCGCCGCAATCGACGCGATCAAGGCAGAGACCGGCGCGTCTACCATGAAGGACATGGGCACCGTGATGGCCGAACTGAAGGCGCGGCACGGCGCCGTGCTGGATGGGAAGCTGGCGAGCACTCTGGTGAAGGCGGCGCTTTCCTGAAAGCAAAGTCCCGCTTGAACGCCGGCGCGTTCGGGCGCACCTAATCTTGCATGGCTATCACCCCGCAATGGAAGGACGAGCTGCGCGCGCGGATCACGCTGTCGACGCTTGTCCAGCGCTCGGTCAAGCTGACCCGCGCGGGGCGCGAGTGGAAGGGGTGCTGCCCATTCCACGAGGAAAAGACGCCGAGCTTCTACGTCAACGATCAGAAGCAGTTCTACCATTGCTTTGGCTGCGGCGCGCATGGCGATGCGATCAGTTGGATGGTCGACAATCAGGGCCTGCAATTCATGGATGCGGTCAAGGAATTGGCCGCGACCGCCGGAATGGAGGTGCCCGCGCCTGATCCCGTTGCGGCGCAAAAGGCGGAAGCCCGCGCCAGCCTGATCGATGTGACCGAGGCAGCGCAACGGTTTTTTGTGCAGAGCCTTACCGGGCCAAGCGGTGGTGCAGCGCGCGACTATCTGCAGCGGCGCGGGTTTTCGATGGAAGTCATGCAAGATTTCGGCTTTGGCTGGGCGCCCGATGATCGTCAGGCTCTGCCCCGCGCCCTCACGCAGTTCGACGAGGATATGCTGGAAGGCGCCGGCATGCGGGCCGCAAACGATCAGGGCGAAAGGTATGACCGCTTTCGGGGCCGCGTCATGCTCCCTATTCAGGACGCACGCGGCCGGGTGATCGCATTTGGCGGCCGCATTCTCGAAAAGCGGGACGGCGTCGCCAAATATCTGAACTCGCCCGACACCGACCTGTTCGATAAAGGGCGCACGCTTTACAATCTGCACCGTGCCGCCCCTGCCGCTCGTCAATCGGGACGCGTGGTGGTGGTCGAAGGCTACATGGATGTGATCGCCCTCGCCAATGCAGGGATTGCCGACGCGGTCGCACCACTGGGCACGGCGCTCACCGAAATGCAGCTCGAACTGCTGTGGCGCATGGTCGAAGTGCCGGTTCTGTGTTTCGATGGCGATGCGGCGGGTCAGAGAGCTGCGATGCGGGCCATCACCCGCGCGCTGCCGCTGCTGGCCCCCATGCGATCGCTCAGCATCGTGTGCCTGCCTGCTGGCCTCGATCCCGATGATCTCATCAAGACGCAGGGCAAAACGGCGATGGAGGGGTTGCTGGAAAAGCCAGCCAGCCTGATCGAGACATTATGGCAGTTCGAACGCGATGCTCAGCCTCTTACCACGCCTGAAGCCAAGGCGGGTCTCAAGGCGCGGCTGATGACCCATGTTGAAACGATTGCGGATCCCGAGATCAAGGGTCTTTACCGCCGCGAGCTGGGCGACCGGTTCTCTGCCTTCGCCTATCCACCGCGCCCACCGCGCCCCGCCTTTCAGCCCGGCAAATCAGGCCAGCGCGCCAACTTCAAAGGGTTCGGGCGCGGAGCCGTGATGCCGCATCAGGGCTTGTCAGAAGGTGCGCGTGCGCAGCTATCGGGCATGATGGCAGGCGGCCAGCGGCAAGGCTTGTTGAACGCCGTTCTGACCGGCCTGACGCGGTTTCCGCAAGAGATTGCCCGTCACGCCGAAGCCCTCTCCAGCCTCGCCCGGCTTGACCCCAAAGCCGCGCTATTGATCGAATCCCTGTTCGAACTTGCAGAAACGCTTGATTCGGTCACGCCAAACGCCATATGCAACCAGCAAGGCCAACCTGCCCCGCCGGCAGATATCCGCTACGCCTTTCTCGATGAAGAAGGCAACGATCCCGGCGCTGCGTGTGAGGAACTGGCCGAAGCTGTGTCGCTGCTGGTTGAAAGACCGGCGTTGGAGGTTGCACTTGCAGCCACGATTGCGCGTTTCGAAAATGATCCCGAAGGATCATTTGCGGAGCAGACGCGTTTGCGCGCACAGCTCATGGCAGTTGATGAGCGACTCAAGGCTTTCGGGCGCCGCAAAGCGGGCTCGGTGGCAATGGGTGACGACACCGTCTGACAGGCGGATATGGGTTTAATTGGCGATTTCGTGCAGTGCACGGACCGCCCGGCAACGGATTGATAATAAAAATATGGCCGAGAAGGAAGACGCGCCGCTGATCGACCTCAACGAAGCTTCGATCAAGAAGCTCATCAGCAAGGCGAAGAAGCGTGGCTATGTCACCTACGACGAGCTGAATGAGGCGCTGCCCTCTGGCGAGATGAGCCCCGATCAGATCGAGGATATCCAGACCGCCCTGTCCGAAATGGGCGTCCAGATCGTCGAGAATGACGAGGATGCCGAGGCTGAAACCGAAGGCGAAAGCCGCGAGGCCGAAGACGTTGCCGTCGATGACGACGATGACGATGATGACGACGAGAAAAAGAGCCCGGCAAAGGATGCCCGCGCCGGAAATCGCAAACTCGTAACCGGAGAGCGCACGGATGACCCGGTGCGCATGTATCTGCGCGAGATGGGCGCAGTGGAACTGCTCAGCCGCGAAGGCGAAATTGCCATCGCCAAGCGGATTGAGGCTGGCCGCGACATGATGATCATGGGGCTGTGCGAAAGCCCGATCACGTTTCACGCGATTATCCAGTGGTCCGAAGCCCTGAACAACGGCGATATGCAATTGCGCGAAATCCTCGATCTCGATGCGATGTTGTCCAAGGAACCGCCGGCCGACAAGATGGCCGAAGGCGCCGAGGACGAGGATGACGACGGCGAAATTTCCGAAGCCACCGCCGGCCCGACCATCCGCGAGGATGATGAAGTCAAGGATGAGCCGGATGCGGACGGCGAAGACGACGAGGATGGCGATGGCCGCCCCAAGCGCGAGGAAGAGGAGGAAGAAGACAACACCCTCTCCCTCGCCCAGATGGAAGCTGCGCTGAAGCCTGAGGCGCTCGAAACCTTTGCGCGGATCACCACGCTATTCCTCGCTTTCGAAAAGCTGCAAGGCGAACGGGTCGATACGCTCGCGCTGGGTAATGCCTTCCCGGCGGCCAAGGAAACCAAGTACGAGAACTTGCGCGAAGAGCTGACGGCTGAAGTGGAAAGCGTTCAGTTCCACGCGACCAAGATCGAATTCCTGGTCGACAACCTCTATGCCTTCAACCGCCGCCTGACCACGCTGGGCGGGCAGATGCTCCGCCTTGCCGAACGTCACAAGGTCAAGCGTGTCGACTTCCTCAACGCCTATATGGGCAACGAGATGGACGACGCCTGGATCAAGGACCGCGCCAAGAAGGACAAGAAGTGGGCCGCCTTCGCCGAGAAGGAAGAAGACGCGATCGAGCGTATTCGCTCGGAAATCGCCGACATCGCCGCGCAGACCGGCATGAGCCTGCCCGAATTCCGCCGCATCGTGAACATGGTCCAGAAAGGCGAGCGCGAGGCGCGGATCGCCAAGAAGGAAATGGTTGAGGCGAACCTGCGTCTGGTCATCTCGATTGCCAAGAAATATACGAACCGCGGCTTGCAATTCCTTGATCTTATTCAGGAAGGCAATATCGGTTTGATGAAGGCGGTCGACAAGTTCGAATACCGCCGCGGTTACAAGTTCTCGACCTACGCGACGTGGTGGATCCGGCAGGCGATCACCCGCTCGATCGCCGATCAGGCGCGCACCATTCGTATTCCGGTGCACATGATCGAGACGATCAACAAGCTGGTGCGCACGAGCCGCCAGTTCCTGCACGAAGAAGGCCGCGAGCCGACCCCGGAAGAAATGGCGCAGCGCCTCTCCATGCCGCTGGAAAAGGTGCGCAAGGTGATGAAGATCGCCAAGGAGCCGATCTCCCTCGAAACCCCGATTGGCGACGAGGAAGACAGCCACCTGGGCGATTTCATCGAGGACAAGAACGCGATCATCCCGGTGGATGCCGCCATCCAGGCGAACCTCAAGGAAACCGTCACCCGCGTGCTGGCGTCACTCACCCCGCGTGAAGAGCGCGTGCTGCGGATGCGCTTCGGCATCGGGATGAACACCGATCACACGCTGGAGGAAGTCGGCCAGCAGTTCTCGGTGACCCGCGAACGCATCCGGCAGATCGAGGCCAAGGCGCTGCGGAAACTGAAGCACCCGAGCCGCAGCCGCAAAATGCGGTCTTTCCTCGACCAGTAATCATCCGGAAGACCCCGCTGCGGCGGGGTTTTTCATGCCCGGCGAGGTCAGTTCTTCTTGTCTGGCAGGGATTCGCGCTTGGTCGACGCCAGTTCCTCCAGCTCTTCCTCGCTCATCGAATCGACCATGTCTTTCGATGCGCCCTCGAGGTCTTTCTTCGGCGTATCGCCGCGCTTGGCGGACAGGGCCGCGCATGCGGCTTTCTGCTGCGCCTTCGACTTTGCTTTCATCGCGATAACTCCTGATTGTCGGCAAGGTTTAGTCTATATGCGATAGCGCTCAAGCCTGATCGAATTTTGGCAAGCCGCCGGTCGAAAAGAGGCGGCGTGGGGGGTGGAGAATCTCCGATCCAGCGCCTATAGGCCTGCCATGCGCATCGCCATCGCCTCAGACCACGCCGCCACCGATCTCAAGGCCGAACTCGCCGAATGGTTGATCGAGGAAGGCCACGACGTCGCCGATCTCGGCCCGGAACCAGGTGTCAGCGTCGATTACCCCGATTACGGCTACCGCCTGGCGGAAATTGTCGCCGAAGGCACTGTCGAATTCGGCGTGGCGCTGTGTGGCAGCGGGATCGGCATATCGATCAGCATCAACCGCCACCCCCAGGTGCGCTGCGCCCTCGTGAGCGAACCCCTGTCAGCCGCCCTCTCGCGCGAACATAATGATGCCAATTGCATCGCAATGGGCGCGCGGCTCGTAGGGATTGAGATGGCCAAATCCTGCATCGCAACCTTCCTGGACACCGAATTCGCCGATGCCGGCGATCCGGCCGGTCGCCACCAGCGCCGCGTCGGCAAGCTCGGCAAGCCCCCGTTTCAGCCCGATCATATCGAGACCCATCAATGAGCACTGCCCCGATTGATTTCGCCGCCCGTACCCAGAACCCGATGGATGGCTTCTGGAACGATGATCTTGCGCACGCCGATCCCGAAATCGCCGCCGCGATTGGCAAGGAGCTCGCCCGCCAGCGTGACAAGATCGAACTGATCGCGAGCGAGAACATCGCAAGCCGCGCCGTGCTGGAAGCGGCCGGTTCTGTGTTCACCAACAAATACGCGGAAGGCTATCCGGGCAAGCGTTACTATGGCGGCTGCGATTATGCCGACGTGGTCGAAACGCTGGCAATTGACCGCGCCAAGCAGTTGTTCGGGTGCAACTTTGCCAATGTGCAGCCCAACTCGGGCAGCCAGATGAATCAGGCTGTATTCCTCGCCCTTATCAATCCGGGCGACACCTTCATGGGTCTCGATCTCAATTCGGGCGGCCACCTGACGCACGGTTCGCCGGTCAACATGAGCGGCAAGTGGTTCAACGTCGTCTCCTACGGCGTGAACCCTGCGACCGAGACGGTTGACATGGACGAAGTCGCCGCCAAGGCGCGGACAAGCAAGCCGAAGATCATCATCTGCGGCGGCACCGCCTATTCGCGCACATGGGACTTCCCGGCCTTCCGAGCCATCGCCGATGAAGTCGGCGCGATCCTGCTGTGCGACATGAGCCACATCTCCGGCCTCGTTGCCGGCGGCGCGCATCCCTCGCCCTTCCCGCATTGCGACATCGTCACCTCGACCACCCACAAATCCCTGCGCGGTCCGCGTTCTGGCATCATCCTGTGGAATGACGAGAAGTATACCAAGCCACTTAACATGGCGGTGTTCCCCGGCCTTCAGGGCGGGCCGTTGATGCACATCGTCGCGGCCAAGGCGGTCGCTTTCAAGGAAGCACTCGATCCCAGTTTCCGCGATTACGCGCACCGCATCGTCGAAAACGCACGCGCACTTGCCACGAGCCTCGAGGAAAACGGCCTGCGGATCGTGTCCGGCGGGACGGATAACCACTCGATGCTGGTGGACCTCACTGCCAAGGATGTAACCGGTAAGGACGCCGAAAAGGGCCTCGATCGCGCATGGCTCACCTGCAACAAGAACGGCATTCCGTTCGATACCCGCTCGCCCTTTGTCACCAGCGGCATCCGCCTGGGCACGCCGGCCGGCACCACTCGCGGTTTTGGCCCGGACGAGTTTCGGATCATTGGCAAACTCATTGCCGAAGTCGTTGAAGGCCTTTCCACAAATGGCGCCGAAGGCGATGCGCAGATCGAAGAAAGCGTGCGTCAGCGCGTGAGCAAACTTTGCGCTGCTTTCCCCGTCTATCCGGGCATGTAAGGACCAAAACAATGAACGATCAAAATCCGCGCCAAAGTCCCGATTGGGTTGAAGATGTAAAAACCGAAGTTTCGGGTATGGCAAAAGAAGGGATCAACCACCCTTCCACCAAGCCTGTTCTGACCGGCGCCGCGATTGGGGCTGCTGCAGGGTTTATTCTGCCCGTCATTTCCATTCCTGTCGGTCTGATTGCCGGCGCGGGCTTTGCACTATATCAGAGGATCAAGAAGTAACCCTCTGAATGCGCTGCCCCTTTTGCGCCCATGATGACACGCAGGTCAAGGACAGTCGCCCGACCGAGGATAACGCCTCTATCCGGCGGCGTCGCCAGTGCTCGTCCTGCGGGGCGCGGTTCACCACATTCGAGCGCGTGCAATTGCGCGACGTGGTGGTGGTCAAATCCGGCACGAATGGCGAGAATGCGCGGCGAGAACCGTTCGACCGCTCCAAACTGGAGCATTCCGTTGCGCTTGCCAGTCGTAAGCGGGGAATCGATCAGGAGCGGCTCGATCAGCTGATTTCGGGGATTCAGCGTCAGGTCGAAACATCGGGTGAGGCTGAAGTGCCTTCATCCCACATTGGCGAACTGGTCATGGAAGGCCTGCGGCAAATCGATTCCGTTGCTTATATTCGATTCGCGAGCGTCTATCGCGATTTTTCCGAAGCGCGTGACTTTGAAGAGTTTGCCAGCACCGTCCAGCAAGCGGCGAAAGATTAAACGTAACATGGCCGCCCTCAACAAGCCGGTAATCGTTCTCGTGCGCCCGCAACTCGGCGAGAATATCGGCAAGGCGGCGCGCGCGATGCTCAATTTCGGATTGACCGAATTGCGCCTCGTCGCGCCCCGCGATGGCTGGCCTAATCCGTCTGCGGGCCCCGCTGCAGCGGGCGCGGACAGCGTGCTTGAACACGCCAAGGTCTATGCCACCACCGCTGAGGCCGTGGCCGATTGCCAGCATGTCCACGCCACCACCGTGCGCAAGCGCGGCGTGACCAAGCCCGTGATCGGCGCTGACGAAGCCGGGCGGTTGGTGCACACTAAGGCAGGCCGCCATGCCATCATCTTCGGCCCGGAACGATCCGGGTTGGAAACCGAAGACGTCGCGCTTGCCCGCAACATCCTGACAATCCCGATCAACCCCGAGTTCGCCTCCCTCAATCTGGCGCAGGCCGTGATCCTGGTCGCCTACGAATGGTCGCGGATCGGGCGCGAGATGGACGGCGTTGACCCCGTGCTGGTGCAACCGACGCTTGAAGAAACGCTGCCCCCAGCCCCGCAGGAGGAGCTGGAAGGGTTGATTGCCCATTTTGAAATGTTGCTTGAACCGCGCGAATACTTTTTGCCCGAAGGGCGCGCCGAGGCAACGCGGCGGGCTTTGCGCGGCGTGCTGACCAAGCCGGGCTGGAATCACCTTGAAGTGCGCACGTTGCGCGGTGTTCTTACGACACTGGCCCGCAAGATTCGCAGCTGATCCGCCAGCGAGGGCGGCCATCGGCTTGACCTCTGCGCGCATCCTGCTATGCGCCCTCCCTTCGCAATTGGCCCCGCACCCCGGTGAAGCGGTGGCCGCATCATGATCTTTCATGATGGTGCGATGCCGGGTTTGATGGCTGCCCAATGGGGGCGGCCCTGCAATTTGAAGGAAGACGTATGTCGAAGCGCAAAAGCGCCAAGTACAAGCTTGACCGCCGGATGGGCGAAAACATCTGGGGTCGGCCCAACTCCCCGGTGAACAAGCGGTCCTACGGCCCCGGCCAGCACGGTCAGCGTCGCAAGGGCAAGATGAGCGATTATGGCCTGCAGCTGCGCGCCAAGCAGAAGCTGAAGGGCTACTACGGCGACGTCACCGAAAAGCAGTTCAAGCGCACCTATGCCGAAGCATCGCGCATGAAGGGCGACACCAGCCAGAACCTGATCGGCCTGCTCGAACAGCGCCTGGACATGGTTGTGTACCGCGCCAAGTTCGCTCCGACGATCTTCTCGGCCCGTCAGGTCGTGAGTCACGGTCACATCTATGTGAACGGCGTGAAGTGCAACATCGCATCGCGCCGCGTGATGATCGGCGATGTCATCAGCCTCGGCAGCAAGGCCAAGGAAATGGCGCTCGTGATCGAAGCGCAGAGCCTCGCCGAGCGTGATATCCCCGATTACGTCCAGCCCGATGGCACGGACAAGATCACTTTCACCCGCGTGCCCAAGCTCGACGAAGTGCCCTATCCGGTGACGATGGAACCGAACCTGGTGGTGGAATTCTACTCGCGCTGATCCAACTTTCAGCGATTACATACAAAAAGGGCGGCCTCATCGGGCCGCCCTTTTTCATTCATGCTACGTATTTTGCATCAATCCCGCGTCCGGTCCCATTCGCCCAGCTCATAGGCGATTGACCCTTCGACGAGGCGCTCCCAGACATCAGCAACAACATCAGCAGGTATGCTGTGGGCTTTCGCTTCCGAGACGGCAGCGGCAATCACGCTGGCCTTTCGTTCTTCATCGCGTACGGCATCACGGCTTGGCTTGATCCGGGCCGCGGCACGCATGTAGCCAAAACGCTTGGCCAGCAGCGCAACCAGTTCACGATCCAGCGCATCGACCCCGGCGCGCACATCGATCATGGTTGAACAGTCATCGGGATTCATCGGAGTGTCGTTCATGGCCTTCGCCCTAGAGGGGTGCAGGCTGGCTTGTCGAGTGCCTTGGTGTCTCAACCGCCCTGCCCCAGTTCCTCATCCAAAAAGCGGCCAATCGTGGCCAGCATATCGGCCCGCGCGGCGCTATCATCCAGTCCGTGCTGAAGGTCTTCATATTCGTGGTAATCCACCGGTTTGCCAACCGCCTTCAGCGCCTTTTCCATCGCCTGGGCGTGCCGCACATCCACGTTCAGATCACGCGTGCCGTGGAACAGTGCGACAGGGCTTGCAAACTTTTCGGCATGGCGCCGGGGACTCCCCGCCGCGATGTGGGGCCCCTGCCCCAATTGCCGGTCGCGGAACTTGAAGCTGGTGTAAGCCCGCGCATCCTGGCGCAGGTATTCAAGATCGGTCACGGGCGCGATCGCTACGATCGCTTTGAACAGCGTTGGGTCAAGCACCTGCGATTGCAACGCCGCGTATCCGCCGTAGGACCATCCGGCGATTCCAAGGCGTTCAGGATCGGCAATCCCCTGCGAGACAAGCCAGCGACCAGCGTCGTTGACATCGCCCACTGCGACGTCCCAGGATTGATAACCATTGCGTCCGAACCAGGCCTCGCCATACCCGGCCGAACCGCGATAATTCGGCTGCAGCACCGCATAACCTCGGGCAATCAGGTACTGCACCAGCCAGTCGAACCCCCATTCATCGCGCGCTGCCGGGCCCCCATGCGGCAAAACGACGGCAGCAAGGTTCTTGCCGTCCGATCCGGGTGGCATGGTCAGGTAGGCAGGTATCAGGGGACCATGCAGCCGGATAGGTCACCGGCTGCATGGTCCCCATCTTGCGGTCAACAAGGTTGGCGCGCACGGGAAGGACCGGTTCAAGACTGCGCTTGGCCTTGTCGAACAGATAGACCATGCCCGGCTGCGTATCGCTGGATGCAATCATCAGCAATTTCTGCTCGTCCGCGCTGGCACCGACAATGTTGATGATCGGCTGATCCGGCAACGCCTGGCCAAGTCTTTCGGCAAGCTGTGCCAGCTCAGGATTGAAATAGGCGATGGAGCGTTTTTCGGTGGCGTAACTGGCGCCCAGCGCCGCTGCCATCGAGCGCGAATGCAGCAACAGCATCGTAGCCGCCGAGGCTGATGAAGCCGATCGCAACGTCATCGGCGCTGTCAACGGCAACGGGCGCAAACCCGGCTACTGGCTGACCGGCGATGGTAAGGTCCTTGAGCAGTTTCCAGCCATTGCTGTTTTTTGCGCGGTAGGCGTAATCATATTCCCCGGTCAGAAAGCCGCGCCCGTCACTGCGCGCACGCACCTTTATCCGCACCTTCCCGGCTTCGTCCGCGATATAGCGTTGTGCGCCAGAATCAGCGTTCTCGCGCGAGCGCCGCTGGCTGCTTTCCACATCGACAAGGTCGACACTGAGCCCCTCCTGGTCATTCGCGAGACGGGTCCCGATGGTTACTTCCTTGACCAGTTGGCGCGACATCAGGATCTTTCCCTGCTCACCGTCGACATCCAGCGCAACCACGTCTCCGCCTTGCTGAACAAAGCCCAGCGCGCGGCTCGATTGGCGTTGGCTCAATTCCTGAGCATTGCTGCCGTCATCGCTGATCGCAAACAGGCGATCAAAGCCAAGGAGCGTGCCATCAGGGGCACGGGCCATCCCTGAAACCTGACACACAAGGCGCGATTCCGTGGCCCATTCGCAGGACACGAGATCGGCGGTCTTCTCCGAGTTGGCTGCCACCTGGCGAATTTTGGCATCGCCGGCGAGGTCGACCACATTGAGCACCTCGGTATGTTCGGGGCCAGCGGAGATGTACGCGATCTTGTTGCCCGATGGCGAAAGCGCAATATCGAGCACGGTCTCACGCGCCCCGAATAGCACCGCCAGTTCATCAATATTGTCATCTTGCGCGGTGGCGACCGCGGCCGTGCACAGGGCGGTGGCAATGGCCACGAGGCTTGCGCTGCGAAAAATTGTCATAGTATGCCTTCCCCACTCAACGGTCGGTCAGGCTACCCGGTTGTGCTGCAATTTCAAACCCTATGGCCGAAGTAGTTGTGCCGAAAGGTACTGACAAAGGACGAAAATATACCAGCGGCGATGGCGTCGCGCATCCCCTGCATCAAGGCCTGATAAAAGCTGAGGTTGTGCTCGGTCACCAGCATCGCGCCCAGCATCTCGCCCGACTTGACCAGATGGTGGATATAGGCGCGCGAGTAGGTCGTACAGACCGGGCAAACGCACCGCCCGTCGAGCGGGCCGGTGTCCTCGGCAAAGCGCGCATTGCGCACGTTCATGGGGCCATTCCAGGTGAATGCCTGACCATTGCGACCGGAACGTGTCGGCAGCACGCAGTCGAACATGTCGATCCCGCGCTCGACCGCCCCCACCAGATCATCGGGTTTGCCCACGCCCATCAGATAACGCGGGCGATCCTTGGGCAGCATATCCGGCGCGTAG
This sequence comes from Sphingomonadales bacterium, assembly GCA_009995225.1. GTDB lineage: Bacteria > Pseudomonadota > Alphaproteobacteria > Sphingomonadales > Sphingomonadaceae > Erythrobacter. The sequence goes on from JAACPW010000012.1 coordinate 40,177, forward strand.
TCGAGCACACCAAACATCGCTTCCTGCCCCTCCCCCACGGCCAAACCACCCACCGCGTAGCCATCAAAGCCGATGTCGGTGAGCTTGTCCGCGCTGATACGGCGCAGGTCTTCGTGCAGGGCGCCCTGCTGAATACCGAACAGCGCGGCGCGGCCTGCGTGATCCTCCCCGCTCTGGAACCCTTCACGGCTGCGCTTGGCCCACCGCATCGAGAGTTCCATCGAAGCGGCGATCTCGTCACGCGGTCGGTCTGCCCGCGGACATTCGTCAAAGGCCATGACGATGTCCGAACCGAGCAGGCGCTGGATTTCCATGCTGCGTTCCGGCGTGATCATGTGCTTCGAACCATCGATATGGCTGCGAAACTCGACGCCTTGTTCGGTCAGCTTGCGCAGTTCGCTCAGGCTCATCACCTGGTAGCCGCCACTGTCCGTCAGGATCGGGCGCTGCCAGTTCATGAAGCTATGTAATCCCCCGAGTCGCGCCACTCGCTCAGCACCGGGGCGCAGCATCAGGTGATAGGTATTGCCCAGAATGATGTCGGCGCCGGTCGCGCGCACGGCTTCGGGCTTCATGGCTTTGACGGTCGCCGCTGTGCCGACCGGCATGAAGGCGGGCGTGCGGATCTCGCCGCGCTGCATGGCAATCGTGCCGGTGCGCGCCTTGCCGTCGGTCGCATGGAGGGTAAAGGCAAAACGAGGAGCAGTCATGGGCATCGCGCGCTAACGATGCATGGCGCCCCTGTCACCCCAAAAGCAAACAGGTCAAAAGCAAACGGGCCGCCTGCCATGATGACAAGCGGCCCGCCGATATTCTCAGTCCGGATCAGATGATCAGAACTTGAAGCCCACGCCGACCGTGCCGCGCAGCGTGTCGAACGCGATGGTATCGACGTTGGCGCGCAGGACAACCGAGCTCACAGGAACTTCAACGCCCACGCCGACGAGGTAGTCACCGGCGACATCATCCACATCGATGTTGTTGGCATCGAGGAAATCTTCGCTGATGCCCGTCAGGTTGCCGACATCAAGGTCGACCCACTGATAGCCGCCGCGCGCGTAAATCTTGGCTCCGCTATCCGTGCGGAAGCCAAGGCGAGCCGAGGCGCCATATTCGGCATCGATCGGGCCACTGCCGAACGAGGCGTTGCCTTCAACGCCAGCGAACAGGTTGGTGCCAAGCGGGAAGTCGACGGCAGCAAAGCCGCCATAGATTTCGCCGCTGTCATCAATGTTGAAATCATTGAACTGGCCATTGTCGGCGTCGAGATCACCGAGATCGATGCCGAGGTCATGCAGACCAACCGTGGCGCCGATGGTGACATCGGGTTCCATGGTGCTCTGTGCCTGTGCAGCAGCCGGCAGCGCGATGGCGCCCATGGCGGCGCCGAGGGTTGCGACCTTGAAGATTGCGATCTTTTTCATTCTTTTTTCCTTCATTGGGCCTGCCGTATAAGGGGTACGACGGGTTGTCGCTCATGTAAGAATGCGCTTCTTTCTGCGCAATGAACGAACGTGAAGGTTGCTATTAATGTCCGGCAGACGGTGCATATGATCCGACCAACAGGCTAAGCCGTCAGGCCTGGATTATTCGCGCAAACGCCAACCTGTGCGGAAAATCACTGTAATTACAAGGATACACAGCGCGAGGAAGCCCAAGGTGAGGCCAAGCGACACGCCAATCGGCACATCGGCCACACCATAGAAGCTAAATCGCAGCCCGCTCACCAGAAAAGCGATGGGATTGGCTAACGCGACCGCATCCCACGGCGCGGGCAGATCGCGGATGGAATAGAATGTGCCCCCCAGAAAGGTCAGCGGGGTGAGGATCAGCAGCGGTATGATCCCGAGCTTCTCGAACGAGTCGGCCCAGATCCCGAGGATGAAACCGAACAGCGCGAAGCTAGACGCAACCAGCATGATGTAAAACGCAGCCAGAACGGGATATTTGATCTCGTAATCGACAAAGAACGTCGCCGTGCCCAGGATGATTGCGGCCAGGATCAGCCCTTTGGTGGCCGCTGCGCCGACAAAGCCCGCCAGTGTCTCTGCCACACCCACGGGGGCCGAGAGCAATTCGTAGATCGTGCCGGTGAAGCGCGGCATGTAGATACCGAAGCTTGCATTGCTGGTCGTCTCACCCAGCAGCGTTAGCATCAGCAGGCCGGGGATGATAAAGGCGCCGTAAGGAACGCCGCCAACCGGCTCCATCCGCGCACCGATGACCGTTCCAAACACCACGAAATACAGCGATGTGGTCAGCACTGGTGAGAGAATTGACTGGAACGCGGTGCGGAAAGCGCGCCCCATTTCACGGCGATAGATCGCATAGGCGCTGCGGATGTTGAAAGCCATCACGCCGCCTCCTTCTCACCAAGCAGACCGACAAATATGTCCTCAAGGGAGGAATCATGGATGTCGAGGCTGGTATAGGCGATTTGGGCGCGGGTCATGGCTTGCGTCAGTTGCGCGACCTGCGCCCGGCCTCCGCCCTGCCCGTTTCCGCCGCGATAGATGATTTGCATCGCGCCTTTGGCAATCTCTATCGGAAAGCCGGCAAGTTCTGGCGGGATCGCAGATAAGGGGGCAGCGAGCGCGATCACGGCCTCGGTCGTGCCGAGCCGATCCATCATCGCCGCCTTCTCGTCCACCATCAGGATGCGCCCGCCGCGAATGATGCCGACACGGTCGGCCATTTCCTCGGCTTCTTCAATATAGTGGGTGGTGAGGATGATGGTGACACCGCGCTTTTTCAGCGCCGCGATCTGCTGCCACATGTCCTTGCGCAGTTCGACATCGACGCCGGCGGTGGGCTCATCAAGGAAAAGCAGCTCCGGCTCGTGCGCCAAGGCCTTGGCGATGAGCACACGGCGCTTCATCCCGCCTGATAGAGAGCGGATTTGCGCGTCCTTCTTGTCCCACAAGGACAGACTTCGCAAAATCTCTTCAAGCCGGGCAGGGTTACTCGGCTGCCCGAACAGCCCGCGCGAATAGGAAATGGCGCGCCACACGGTTTCGAACATGTCGGTGGCAAGTTCCTGCGGCACGAGGCCGATCCGCGCCCGTGCTGAACGCCAATCGCGCGAGAGATCCTGGCCGAAGGCGGTAATACTGCCGCCGGTGGGCCGTACCATGCCGCACACTGCGCCGATCAGCGTCGTCTTGCCCGCTCCGTTCGGACCCAGAAGCGCGAAAATCTCGCCCGGACGGATATCCAGATCAACGTTGTCGAGCGCGCGGGTGCCGCCCTTATATGTTTTGGTAAGGCCGCGGATCGACAGGATCGGTACGTTCATAAAACCGATTTAGGGCAGCAACAGCGAGGAGTCACCATAGGAATAGAAGCGATATTCATGCGCAATGGCATGGGCATAGGCCGCCATCATCCTGTCGCGCCCCATCAAGGCGCTGACCAGCATCATCAGCGTTGATTTGGGCAGATGAAAATTGGTCATAAGACCATCGACCGCGCGCAGTTTATACCCTGGCGTGATGAAGATCGCGGTGTCGCCAGCAAAAGGTTGGATCACGCCATCTGCGTCCACCGCGCTTTCGAGCAGGCGGAGCGATGTGGTGCCAACAGCAATGATCCGGCCGCCTTTGGCACGCGCTTCGTTAAGCTGCGCGGCGGTTTCAGGCGAGATGCGCCCAAACTCGGCGTGCATGTGATGATCGTCCGTATCGTCCGCCTTGACGGGCAGGAAAGTTCCCGCGCCCACATGCAACGTCAGCATCGCCCGCCCGATGCCGGCAGCATCGATGGCATCGATCAGGCCCTGGGTGAAATGCAGCGAGGCCGTGGGCGCTGCAACCGCACCCTTTTCGCGCGCGAACATCGTCTGGTAGTCTTCGAGATCCTGCGCATCGACCCCGCGCTTCGACGCGATATAGGGCGGGAGCGGCATGGTGCCCGCACGGTCCAGCAGGACTTCGACCGGTTCTTCACCCTCGAACATCAGCGCAATGGACCCGTCAGCAAGGCGCGCTTCAGCAATCGCAGTCACCCCGCCGCCAAAGATGATCTGGTCGCCTTCCTTCACTCGCTTGGCGTTGCGAATGAACGCCTGCCAGCGCCGCAGGTCTAGCCGCTTGTGCAGCGTCGCTCCGATTTTCGCCTCGCCACCGGCGCGGCGGCCTTCAAGCTGGGCAGGGATGACGCGGGTGTCGTTGAAAACCAGCACATCGCCGGGGCCCAGAAGGTTGGGCAAATCGCGCACGGCGCAGTCTTCGAACGGGTCACGGTCGCCCCGCACCACCAGCATCCGTGCAGAATCGCGGGGACGCACCGGACGCAGAGCGATGCGCTGTGGCGGTAACTCGAAATCGAACAGATCAACCTTCATAGCGCGCGCCTAGCGGCAAGCGCGAACGCCGAAAAGCCCCCTAGCCGATCGGCGCGCTCAGCATATCGGCTGAAATGGGTGCATCCGCTGCCGGAGCAGGCGGCGGCGGCGGGGGTGGCAGGTTATCACTCGCAAGCGAGGCCTGAACAATGAAGGTCGGCTCCGCGGGCGGCTCACCCCGGTTGATCGCGTCGACCGCTTCCATGTTTTCGATCACGCGGCCGAAATTGGTGTATTTCTTGTCGAGGCTGAAACGCGGGTAGAACACGATGAAAAACTGGCTGTTGGCACTGTCTTCCTCGGCGGCGCGGGCCATGGCCAAACTGCCGCGAACGTGCGGCATCGGATTGAATTCGGCCTTCAGGTCAGGCAGCTCGCTGCCGCCCTGACCGGTCCCTGTGGGATCGCCGCCCTGCGCCATGAAGCCTTCAATGACACGGTGGAATACCACCCCGTTGTAAAACCCGGCACGGGTCAGCGTCTTGATGCGTTCGACATGGGCTGGCGCCCATTCATCTTGAAGACGGACCTTGATCCTCTGACCATTGGACAGATCGAGCACCCAGACATCCTCGGGTTCGACCGCGGGGTCGAAGTTGATCGGCGGATAGGTGCGTCCGGCTGCGGGGACGGCATCCTCATCGGCGGTTTCGGCATTGTCGCCGAAGGCTTCGGGCGGTGTGTCGTCTTTCTGCGCCTGGGCAAAAGCCGCCTGTGGCGCGGCGAACAGCAAAAGGGCGGCAAGGGCGGGGGAAAGTTTTGTGATGATCATGGTTCCATCCGGATTTCAACGAGCGTCTAGCGGCGCCCGCCTGACACTGCAATGAATGAGAAGGATGATGCTGGGCACACGCGCCGGCATCGCGCGTCAATAATCGCCCTTCATCCCCACTTCGCGCACGCGAGCATTCACTTCCTCGCACACAGGCGCGCTCACGAAGCGGGCGATGTCGCCGCCATAGATCGCGATTTCCTTCACCAGCTTGGACGCAATCGGTTGGAGCGAGACATCGGCCATGAGGAACACGGTCTCGATATCGTCGTCAAGCTGTTGGTTCATGCCGGCCATCTGATATTCGTATTCGAAGTCCGCGACGGCGCGCAGGCCCCGGATGATGACATTGGCCCGCTGCCTCTGCGCGAACTTTACCAGCAGCGCGTTGAAGCCCACCACCTCGACATTGGCCAGGCCCATGTTGGCAACTTCCCGTTCCACCATGCGGAAGCGTTCGTCGGTGGAAAACATCGGGTCTTTTGACGGGTTTGTCGTGACCCCGATAATGAGATGATCGACCAGCTTCGATCCGCGCCGGATGATATCGGCATGGCCCAGCGTAATGGGATCGAAGGTGCCAGGGTAGATCCCGATGCGGCGGGTCATGCTGTAACGCTCATCGCTGTCATCTTTCCTTTGCCGGCCGTCAGCCGATCCGCGCCGATGGCGTGATCCAGACATTGCCCGATCCGCGCATCTTGTAGACGAACCCTTCACCCGAGCGCAGCGCGCTACGCAGCCCCTTGACCAGAGGGCCGATCGTGACCTCAAGCGAGGCCGAATACATCAGCATGAAATCGCCATCGACCACGACTTCCTGCCCCGGCAGCACGGCGACTTCGTCGATCTCATGCACAGGAACCGGGCTTTCGACTGCAAAGACGCCCTGACCGGTGATCTTCGGCTGCGCCAAGCCATTGCCCGAAAACATGCCCGACACCGATTTGTGCATATGGGTGGAGAGCGAGATTTCCGCTGCGCAGGCATAGAACGCGCGGTCATCCAGCAACAGCGCATCCTGCGGCCCATCCATTGTCGCCAGCACGAAGTGGCGGCGCACGGGTTCACACCAGATCGTACCCGATCCCGAATAGCGCGTGGCGTGGGCGGATTCCCCGGTCGCGGCTGAGGCAGCGGCGCGGGCAAAGAAGCCCTTGTTCGCTTCATGACGGACAATCTCGGCGCTGAGATTGCCGTAGGAATATTGCAGCGCGCCCGGCTCGATCAGAACGGCTGCGTCGCTGAGTTCGATTTCAAGCTGATGCACATCGGTGGGTTCGGCGATGTAGTGCACCTGACCTTCAACCCCGGTGGGGATGCCGAGCGCCACCATCCTCTTTTCCACATAGCGATGCACCCGCATGGTCACGCCGCCGCGGGTTTCCTCCTGGATCATTTGCCGGAACGCCATGCTGTCTCTCTCCCCTGAGCCGAGCGTCTGCGCGCTCAGCGGTCGCGTTCTACGATGAAACGGGCTAGCGCGCGCAGAATATCGGCTTCGGGGCCATAGGAGGCGAGCCGCAACACCGCCTGATCCACCAGCGCGCGCGCCTGTTCGCGGGCCTTGTCTACGCCCATCAGAGTGACGAAGGTCTGCTTGCCCTGTTCGTTGTCCTTGCGCAGCGCCTTGCCGGCCTTGGCGACGTCGCCTTCGACATCCAGCAGGTCGTCCGCGATCTGGAACGCCAGGCCAATGTCACGGGCATAGGCCCGCAGATGCGCACGGCCCTGCGGTGCGACCTTGCCGAGGATTGCACCCATCTCGACACTCGCGGCCAGCAACGCGCCGGTCTTGAGCTGTTGCAGACGGGTAATGGTGTGAAGGTCGTATTCCACGCCCTCCTCGTCCGCGACCATGTCCATCATTTGCCCGCCTGCCATGCCGTGCATCCCCGACGATTTGCCAAGCGTCAGGATCAACTCGCTGCGAGTAAAAGGGTCTTCGCTGGTTTCGTCATCGGCCAGGATTTCGAATGCGAGCGCGTGAAGCGCATCGCCCGCCAGCACGGCGGTCGCCTCGTCATAGACCTTGTGCAGCGTCGGCTTGCCGTGGCGCAGATCGTCATTGTCCATGCACGGCAGGTCATCGTGAATCAGCGAATAGACGTGGATTGCCTCAATCGCGGCCCCTGCCCGAAGCGCCGCGTCGCGCGCCACGCCGAACAGGCTGGCGGTGCTGACCACAAGCAGCGGGCGCACCCGCTTGCCGCCCCCGATGGCGGCATAACGCATCGCTTCGACCAGGCGCGCGCTGGTATCGTCCGGCACCGGAAGGATCGCATCGAACAGCGAATCGATCTCCGACTGGACCTGCTTGATCTCATCGCTGAGAATCGTGCTTTTCGTCTCGGCCAGCATCGTTTCAGCCTTCCGTATCGAAAGGCTGCGTGCCGGTCGCCCGGCCATCGGATGCCGTCACGATCCGTTCGATCCGCGCCTGCGCCGCGTCAAGCCGCTGCTGGCAGGCCGCACGCAGCGCCTCCCCGCGTTCATACAGACTGATGGATTGATCGAGCGGCACATCCCCCCGCTCCAGCGCCTGCACGATCTGTTCGAGCGCGGCCAAGGCCGCCTCGAAACTCATGCCTGCAATATCGTGCGCGCTTGCCTGCCCTGCGGCAGCCGGTGATGCTGTGCCCTCGTCCATGCTGCGAAGCATTGACGGGGCACGCGGGCGCGGTCAAGGCTGGGGGTGACGGGCGGGTTCAACCAAAACAGGAATTGCACGCAATATGCTAAAATGGTTCATCGCCTATGGCGTGGCAGCGGTCGTTTTTCTGGCGATGGACGTGGTCTGGCTCCGCTGGGCGGCGGGCAATCTGTATCGTCCGGTGATCGGCGAAATCATGGCCAAGAGCTTCAATGCCGGGCCGGCCGTTGCGTTTTATCTCATCTACATCGCCGGAATGACGTGGTTTGCCATCCGTCCGGGTATCGAAAGCGGCACCGTGCAGGCGGCTGTTCTCAACGGCATCCTGCTGGGTGCCCTGTGCTATGCCACGTTCGACCTGACATCGCAGGCGGTGATGAAAGTCTGGTCGACCCAGATCAGCGTTCTGGATATCCTGTGGGGCGCCTTCGTCACCGGCTCGGCGAGCGGGATCGCAACCTGGGCGGTCCTGCGTTTCGCACCCGCATCAGCCTGAAGCACAGCAAAGCCTTTATGTTCATCGGCCACTTCGCTCCCGCCTTCGCCGCCGCTGCGATCAGCCCCGAACGCCCGCGGCTGGGCCTCATGTTCGTGGCGGCGCAGTTGGTCGACTGGGGATTTTTCGCACTTGCGGCCGTGGGGGTCGAGCATATGCGGATCGACCCTGATGCAAGCGTCATGGTGCCTTTCGATCTCTACGACATGCCCTACACGCACAGCCTGGTGGGTGCCGCACTGTGGGCCGCCGCCTTTTTTGGCATTGTGGCCATTCATCAGCGAAACCTGCGGGTCGGGGTGCTGGCGGGTATGGTCGTGCTTTCGCACTGGTTGCTCGACTGGGTGGTGCACGTGCCTGACTTGACGATGAGTGGCGGGCCTCCGAAGCTGGGCCTGGGCTTGTGGAACCTGCCTTGGGTGGCGATCCCGCTCGAACTGGGTTTGGTTCTTGGCGCGTTTGCATTTTATATACGCCGCACGCGCGGCCCTGTCGGCCCCCCGGCGGTGTTGCTGGGCGCGATGCTGCTGCTTCAGGCGATTAACTGGTTCGCGCCCCATCCTGACGCTGCCGGCCTGTTTCTTTATGTGCAGGCGCTTGTCGCCTTTGGCGTTCTGACCGCGCTTGCGGCCTGGGTCGGGGAGAATCGCTGGTTCAGGAAACGCGGCAGCTTGGCCTTCGCACTCCAGTAATCTAGGGGACGGCGCAAGGAGTCCTGACATGACCGCCATCACCCCTGAAATCGTCGAACAACACGGCCTCTCCCCCGAAGAGTATCAGCGCGTCCTGAACGCCTTGGGCCGCGAGCCGAACATCGTGGAACTCGGCATCTTTTCGGTGATGTGGTCGGAGCATTGCAGCTACAAGTCCTCGCGCCTGCACTTGAAGAAGCTGCCGACCGAAGCCCCTTGGGTGATCTGCGGCCCCGGCGAGAATGCGGGTGTCATCGACATCGGTGACGGGCAGGCCGCGATCTTCAAGATGGAGAGCCACAACCACCCCAGTTACATCGAGCCCTATCAGGGCGCCGCGACCGGCGTAGGCGGGATCCTGCGTGACGTCTTCACCATGGGCGCGCGCCCGATGGCGAATGCCAATGCGCTGCGTTTTGGCCGCCCTGAGCATCCCAAGATGAAGCATCTGGTGCAGGGCGTGGTCGCAGGGATCGGCGGCTATGGCAATTGCGTCGGCGTGCCGACGGTGGCGGGGGAGACCAATTTCCACCCGGCATATGACGGCAACATTCTTGTGAACGCCATGACCGTTGGCGTCGCCGATGCGGACAAGATCTTCTATTCCGCCGCCACCGGGCTCGGCAATCCGATCGTCTATGTCGGCTCCAAGACCGGGCGCGACGGCATTCACGGCGCCACTATGGCCTCGGCCGATTTCGGCGACGATGCCGAAGCCAAGCGCCCCACCGTGCAGGTGGGCGATCCCTTCACTGAAAAGCTGCTGATCGAAGCGTGTCTCGAACTGATGGCGACCGATGCGATCGTGGCGATTCAGGACATGGGCGCAGCGGGGCTTACGTCTTCAAGCGTCGAAATGGCGACCAACGGCAAGGCTGGCATCCGGCTCGACATGAACAAGGTGCCCTGCCGCGAAACCGGCATGACGCCGTACGAAATGATGCTGAGCGAAAGCCAGGAGCGGATGCTGATGGTGCTGAAGCCCGGCCGCGAGGCCGAGGCCGAGGCGATCTTCCGCAAGTGGGAGCTCGATTTCGCCGTGATCGGCGAAGTCACCGACACCGGCCACATGGTGCTTGAATTCAACGGCGAAGTCGTGTGCGACATCCCGCTTGGGCCGCTGGCTGCCGACGCGCCGCTGTATGACCGGCCCTATCTGTCGAAGGACGAATACAAGGTTTGGGCGGGCGTCAAGCCGCTCGCCGAAGTGCCCGCCAGCGATGACATCGCGGCCGACCTGCTGACGATGATGGCCTCGCCCGATCTCGCCTCGCGCCGCTGGATTGCCGAGCAATATGATTCGCAGGTTGGCGGCGACACGCTCCAAACCGGGGGCGATGCCGGCGTGGTGCGGGTGCATGGCACCGGTAAGGCGCTGGCCATCACCACCGATTGCACGCCGCGCTATGTCTTCGCCGATCCGTACGAGGGCGGCAAGCAGGCTATTGCCGAAGCCTACCGCAATTTGTGCGCCGTGGGCGCGCGGCCGCTGGCGGTAACCAACTGCCTCAACTTCGCCAACCCGCAGCGTCCCGAGATCATGGCACAGATCGTCCACGCGCTTGAAGGCATGGGCGATGCCTGCCGCGCGCTCGATTTCCCGATCGTGAGCGGGAATGTCAGCCTATATAATGAATCAAAGGCAACCGGCGGCGGCAGCGCGATCCTGCCTACTCCGGCGATCGGCGGCGTCGGCATCATCACCGACCTGTCGAAGATGATGACGATGCATTTCAAGCAGGCGGGCGATGCGATCTACCTCGTCGGTCCCGAGTTCTGGGCCAAGCCCGATCCCACCCGTTCACACCTCGGCCAGTCGCTGTGGCTGCGCGTGGTCAAGGGCATGGAAGCCGGACGCACGCCGCCCACCGATCTGGTCGTCGAGCGCACTGCGGGCGAAATCATTCACGAATTGATCGCGGATGGACTGGTAAACGCCGTCCACGACCTCAGCGATGGCGGGCTTGCGGTGGCTTTGGCGGAAATGGCACTGGCCGGCGGCATCGGCGCCGAAGCCGATCTGGCGGGCAATCCTGATTACACGCCAGCGCAATGGTGGTTCGGCGAGGATCAGGGCCGCTACCTTGTGACGGTGCCCGATGTGGCGGCGCTCAACACGGCGCTCGCCAAGGGCACGCGTGATGCCGATACCGCGCAGATCGGGTTCCAGCGGATCGGCACAGTGGGCGGCGATGCGGTGCTTGGCGTTGCGCTGGCCGACTTGAAGGCCGCCAACCAGCGCTTTTTCGACGAATGGATGGAAGCATGAATCGGCCACGACAGGGAGCGACCGTTTGACTTCCGTCCACCGCGAAACCCCGCTCGTCAAAAAGCTGACGCTGCGTGACGGCATGCGGGTGTGGTTTGACGCGATGCCCGAACACATAATCGACGAGATCGACGAATACGCGCTTGAACTGGTCTTCGTCGCCGACCCTGCCGAAGGGATGGATGCGGCCCATATCTTCGTGACCGAGCGTGCCACTCTCGAAACGCAACTTCAAACGCTGCGTCATCAGATCGCGCCGGAGGGCCAGATCTGGGTCAGTTGGCCAACAGCAGCGGGCAACCTGCCGAACGACATCGGCGAAGACACGATCCGCGAAATTGCTCTGCCGTTGGGACTGTTCGATACCAAGCTGTGTGCCATTGATGACGTGTGGTCTGGCCTCAAGCTTGTGATCCGCAAGGAACTGCGCTGAACGCCTAAGCAGCCTGCGCGCTTGCTCCGCCCAAGGTTAATTGCTCACGAGCCATGCCTTCGCTTTCAAGGACGGTGAGGCACTCGCGATAGATTTCAGGCGTGCCGACATTCATGCGCGCCCGCGCTTCGTCAATGTCTTCGAGCATCAATGCGGCAATGTCCTGATGCGCGATCTTCGCAGCGGCCCGGCCCAGCCTGCGCCCTTCCCTGATCGCTGCATAAATCGGCGCCCTGGTGCCGCTGACCTTCTTGATCTGCCGTGCGCCCGCGTAGGCGATGAACAGGATCCCGCCATTCAGGTTCTGCTCGTAAGAAAACCCGAGCAAGCTGACTTCCCCCAGCGCATCGCGGCCATAGCCGGTCAGCACATGAAACAGGTCGTGCGTGTCGCGCATCCGATCGAAATACCACTGGGTCTGATCGTGAGGCAGGCTTTCAGGCGGCGCCCACCGATGGCTTTCGGCAACCAGTCCAGCCGCAGAAAGCCCTTCGCGCTTCATGAAGGCAAGGTAATGCGCCGCCACGCTATTGGGCGCGCAATCGGCCCAGCGTGCGTGATCATCGAGCATGGCGGGAATATCGACGCTATCGGCAAGAAAGCGCTGGCCTTCGCGCGACCGGACAAAGTCACGCGCCAATGCAAGACTGCGGCGACCCTTGGTGGCTTCGATAATGTGAAACACCTGTTCGGTGTCTTCCTTGTTTTCGACCAGCTTGCCGAAATGGTGCAGCACCTTGAGCGGGCGGATGCCGGACGTCCTGCGTTCAGGGGCAACCAGCGGAAGTTCGGTGAAAGCCATGGCATCAGATCCTTTGCACGCGGTGCGGGTTAGGTTCAATGAATGCCACTTACATTGATGTCAATAAGCGGTCGATTGTCCGCGCGACCGACAGCGCCTCAGATCCGATAAACGATTTCGCCACCCAATCTGTGCCCCCCCTGGATCAAGCGCACATGCTCCCTTGATCGGCAACAACCAGCGGGCGCATCGACGCACAAATCAGGCGGCCAGCAACTCCGTTTCGGCAGGCTTGCTGGAGAGCAGATCATAGGGATCAAGTCCTTCGGCTTTCCAGATCCGGTGACATTCGCGGTATTGGGTCGGCTCAGGGATCCGCATTTCCGCCCGCACATCGGCAAGCGGCCGAGCCAGCAATTCGCGAATGGGATAGGCCATCAATTGCGGCGCGCCCTTGCCGGTGCGTTGAGCCTGCCGCACGGCGCCGAAAACCGGCGCCGCACTGCCCTTGACCATCTTCTTGATATTCGCCGCGCCGGCATAACCGATCAGCAGATGGCCCTGGCTGGGCGCCTGACCGTGGGTAAACAACAACACGCATTGTTCGCCAAGCGCATCGCGGCTGTAACCGGTGAGGATGTGGAACAGGTCATGCGTGTCACGCGAGCGTTCGATGAACCATTGCACGAGATCGGGATATTTCGGACGGCCAAGCCGCTCGGCTTCGGCCACAAGGCCCGCTGCCGAGAGGCCTTCGGCTTCCATGAAATCGCAATAGGCATGGGCAAGGCTGCCCTTGGGCGTGCGGCGCAAGGCCGCGTGATCGTCAAGGATTTCGGGCAGCGAAGGCTCCGTGGCGCGCAGCATTTCCCCGCGTTCTGACAGAGCGAGGCGACTTACCCGGTCCAAGAAGTCGGACGATGGCAGCGATTCGAAAATCTTGAAGACCAGGCTGGTGTCTTCCTTGTCCTTGATCAGCGCCTGAAAGCTGCGCACCGCGCGGAGCGGACGATAGCGCGGTGTCGGCCGATCCGGATGTCGCAAGACGGTCCCGTCTGCGGCAAACATCTGGCTGTAGGCTTCGTGATCTGATCCGGTCATAGGTCGGCGGTCCTTCAAGGTAAGCTGTCGATAGCCCCAACTTGCTTACACGGATGTTAATAGCCTACTCGGTGGCGTAATCGAAACCCTTTTTTGCAGCCGCAAGTTTTCGCACGTTGATCAATTGCCGCGCCATTGATCGCGCGGAATACCCAGCAAGCGCAGAACTGCCGTCAGATCACCTGCATCGATCCGTCCATTGGCGGCCGCACGGGCTTTGGGTTTCGCGCGATAGGCAAAACCGTAAGTCGCCGCTGCGATCATCGGAATGTCGTTTGCCCCGTCGCCGGTGGCTAGGCTGTGTATGTCTTCGCCCATGCCACCCAACTCTTCCCTAAGCACCGCAGCCTTGACCGCGCTGTCGGTAATCGGACCGATCAGCCCCCCGGTTAGCTTGCCGCCCTCTACGCCAAGACGGTTTCCCACAACGCGATGAAAGCCGAGCCTTTCTGCAATCGGATCGGCAAAATGGTGAAAGCCGCCCGTGACCAACACCGTGCGCGTGCCCATGCCTGCAAGCGTCGCAACCAGTGTGGATGCGCCCGGTGTTGCAGTAATGCGCTCGGCAAGGCAGGCGTGGATGGCATCTTCCGCCAACCCTTCGAGCAACGCCACCCGTTCGCGCAAGGCCGATTCAAAATCGAGTTCGCCCTGCATCGCACGCTCGGTAATCGCAGCGATTTGCGGCTTAAGGCCGGCGTAATCGGCCAACTCATCGATGCATTCCTGACCGATCATGGTGGAATCCATGTCCGACACGAACAGGCGCGGCACCGCGATGGGGCCGCGTGCGACCAGCATGTCGGCAGGTTGGAACACGGCATCGATCGCCGCCAGGATATCCGGGGGGCTCCCCTGATCGAAGCGGAGTTCAAGCACGCCGCCATCATCCGGAACCACAGCGGAAGGATGGTGCGGCACGCCGGCGTGGGACAATGCCGCCGACAACGCATCGAGACGCGTTTCACATTCGTCCGTCTCTGCTATCAGTCGCGCAATGAGCATCGTCGTATCTCCACCAGCACCGCTCGCGCTCATTGCAGGGCCAACCGCCAGCGGCAAGAGCGCGATCGCAATCGCCCTCGCCCATCGGCTTGCCGAAACCGGACAGCACGCGGTTATCATCAATGCCGACAGCGCGCAGGTCTATGCCGACCTGCAAGTGTTATCCGCGCGTCCGTCAGACAAGGACATGCAGGGCATCGAGCATCGCCTGTTTGGCGCATGGGATGGCAGTCAGGCCTGTTCTGTCGCCGCTTGGGCCGCACGCGCCAAGGCCGAGATCGACGATTGCCATGCAAACGGCTCGGTTCCCATTCTTGTCGGTGGCACAGGCCTTTATCTCAAAGTGCTGCTCGAAGGGATTGCGCCGATCCCCGAGATTGACCCTGCGGTTCGGGCTGCGGTGCGCGCTTTGCCCGACGATGCGGCTTACAAGCTGCTGCAACTGGAAGACCCACTGCGCGCCGCAGAACTGGACGCTGGAGACCGCCAGCGGATCGCGCGGTCGCTTGAGGTCAAACGATCGACCGGCGTGACGCTGGCCGATTGGCAGCTGGCCAAAGCCGGCGGAATCGGAGATGTCGTGACGCTCTATCCGCTGATCGTGGAGCCCGACCGGCCATGGGTTTACGAAAGATGCGATCGGCGCTTTGGAACCATGCTGGAAGGCGGCGCGATTGCCGAAGTCGAAGCCTTGCTTGCGCGCGATCTTGATCCGGACCTGCCGGTGATGCGAGCCATCGGCGTGCCCGAGATTGCCGCTTACCTGGATAAAACTCTCAGCCATGAAGCTATGCAAGCCGCCGGGCAACAGGCGACCCGCAACTACGCCAAGCGCCAGTTCACGTGGTTCCGGCGGCAACCGCCACAGGATTGGCCCCGTCTCCAGATCTGGGAAGAGCACGAAAATATCCACCTCGACAATTATTTTGCATCTTTATTACAACATTAAGCCTTGACCCATCATATTATGACCGGTAGCGGCTGTCCTACGCGGTCCGATGCACCCCCCTGCATCGGGCCGGTTTCTTTTGTCGTTGCCCCAATCCCTGTGGCTGCTCGTTCAGCCCCCTGTGATCGATCAAATGGAGAGCCCCGTGCCCGGCAAGCCGGAACCTGCCCCGAAGACCGCTGTGACCGCCAGCAAGAGCTCGGATAACGCCGCTGCCATGAGCGGCGCAGCCATTCTTGTGCAGTGCCTCATCGAACAGGGCGTTGAATATGTGTTCGGCTATCCCGGCGGCGCGGTGCTTCCGATCTATGACGAATTGTTCGGAGACTCCGAAGGGCCCGGTCGCATCCGTCATATCCTGGTGCGTCACGAAGCGGGCGCGGCGCACGCAGCCGAAGGCTATGCTCGCTCGACCGGCAAGCCCGGCGTGGTGCTGGTCACCTCCGGTCCGGGTGCGACAAATGCCATCACGGGAATTGCCGATGCGTGGATGGATTCCATTCCGCTGGTCGTCATCACCGGACAGGTGCCCACCAGTCTGATCGGCACCGATGCCTTTCAGGAAGCCGACACCATCGGAATCACACGGCACTGCACCAAGCACAACTATCTGGTGAAGGATCCGGCCGATCTGGCCGCCACGATCAAGGAAGCGTTTCTGATCGCAACCACCGGACGCCCCGGCCCGGTGGTGATCGACATTCCCAAGAATGTGCAGATCGCCGTGCCCTCGGAACGCCACGCGCTGACCCGTGCCGGGGCGCATCGCTATGCTCCGCAGACGGCCGCTCCGACCGAACAGATCCATGAGGCAATCGAACTGCTTGCCAACGCCCAGAGGCCGATATTCTACACCGGCGGCGGCGTTATCAATTCCGGGCCTGAAGCGAGCCGTTTGTTGCGACAACTGCAGGACATCACCGGCGCGCCTGTCACCTCGACCCTGATGGGCCTGGGCGCCTTTCCTTCTCAACACCCCGACTGGCTGGGAATGTTGGGCATGCATGGCACGTATGAAGCCAACTTGGCGATGAATAAGGCCGACGTGATGGTCTGCATCGGCGCGCGCTTCGATGATCGCGTGACCGGACGACTTGACGCGTTCTCGCCGGATTCGACGAAGATCCACATCGATATCGACCGCAGCTCGATCAACAAGGTCGTGCCGGTCGAGCTTGGCATTGTCGGTGACTGCGGAACCGTGCTTTCGCAGATGATCGAGGCGTGGGGTTCAAGGCCACCACGTGATCTTGGCGAATGGAAAGCGCGGATTGCGGGCTGGCGTGCGCGTGATTGCCTCGCTTATCCCGAACGATCGGTAAAGCATCCTGGGATGATCATGCCGCAAAAGGCAGTCGAGCGCCTCCACGCGCTCACCCATCAGCACAACCCGATCATCAGCACCGAAGTCGGCCAGCACCAGATGTGGGCGGCGCAGTATTTCGGTTTTGAAGATCCCAACAAATGGCTGACGAGCGGCGGTCTTGGCACGATGGGCTATGGCCTGCCGGCCGCAATTGGCGCGCAGCTGGGCCATCCCGACGCGCTGGTGATCGACATCGCGGGCGAGGCGAGCATCCAGATGAACATTCAGGAACTGGGCACGGCGAGCCAGTATCGCCTGCCGGTCAAGGTGTTCATCCTCAACAATGAATATATGGGCATGGTTCGCCAGTGGCAGGAACTGACCTATGAAAGCCGCTATTCGAACAGCTATTCCGACAGCCTGCCTGATTTTGTGAGGCTTGCCGAAGCCTATGGCTGGAAGGGTATCCGCATCCATGACGAAAGCGAACTCGACGAAGGCATCGCCGCAATGCTTGCGCATGATGGCCCGGTGATGGTCGATTGTCTGGTGGCGCAAGATGCCAACTGCCTGCCGATGATACCATCAGGTGCAGCGCATACCGACATGATGCTTTATGGCGATAAGGTCGACGGGACGATGGACGACGAAGCCAAGGCGCTGGTCTGAAGCCGCCGCTTGAAGGACAACTGACACCATGAAAATCACGGAAAGTCCCTCCGAGCGTCATGTGCTCACCGTAACCGTCGACAACGAGCCGGGGATCCTTGCCAAGATCACCGGGCTGTTCACTGCGCGCGGCTATAATATCGACAGCCTCACCGTTGCTGACATTACCGAAGATCACGCGGTCAGCCGGATCACCATTGTCACCAACGGGCCGCCGTCGGTGATCGACCAGATCGAGGCGCAGCTCGAACGCCTCGTGCCGGTGCACAAGGTCACCGACCTCACCACCGCCGGCCCGCATGTCGAGCGCGAGCTGGCGCTGATCAAGGTTGCCGGCACCGGAGACAAGCGGGTAGAGGCGCTGCGGGTCGCGGAAATATTCCGCGCCCACGTGGTCGACACCACCACCACCAGCTTCGTCTTCGAACTGACCGGCGCGCCCGAGAAAATCGACAGCTTTGTCGCCTTGATGCGCGATCTCGGGCTGGTCGAGGTTGGCCGGTCAGGTGTGGTCGGCATGATCCGCGGGGCCCAGGGGGTTTAGTATTTTACAGATTACCGTCTTCCCGGCGCAGGCCGGGATCCATTTTCACTGCCGCCGGGACTGGGTTCCGGAGTTCGCCGGAATGACGAGGAAATAAGAAATGAAAGTTTATTACGACGCCGACGCCGATCTCGGTCTGATCAAGCCCAAGAAGGTGGCCATCGTCGGCTACGGCTCGCAAGGCCATGCCCATGCCCAGAACCTGCGTGACAGCGGCGTGGCCGAAGTCGCCATTGCCCTGCGTGAAGGCTCGGCCACGGCCAAGAAGGCGCAAGACGCCGGCTTCAAGGTGCTCACCAACTCCGAAGCCGCCAAGTGGGCCGACCTCATCATGATCCTCGCGCCCGATGAACATCAGGCCGCGATCTGGGAAAACGATCTCAAGGGCCACATGAAGCCCGGCTCCGCCCTCGCCTTTGCGCACGGGCTCAATGTCCACTTCGGCCTGATCGAAGCGCCCGCCGACATCGACGTGATCATGATCGCCCCCAAGGGCCCGGGCCACACCGTCCGCAGCGAATACGTGCGCGGCGGCGGCGTGCCCTGCCTCATCGCGATCCATCAGGATGCCAGCGGCGCGGCGCATGACGTCGCCCTCGCCTATGCCAGCGCCGTCGGCGGTGGTCGCAGCGGGATCATTGAAACCAACTTCCGCGAGGAATGCGAAACCGATCTGTTCGGCGAGCAGGCCGTGCTGTGCGGCGGGATAACCCACCTCATCCAGGCCGGGTTCGAAACGCTGGTCGAGGCCGGTTACGCGCCCGAAATGGCCTATTTCGAGTGCCTCCACGAAACCAAGCTGATCGTTGATCTGCTGTATGAAGGCGGCATCGCCAATATGCGCTATTCGATCAGTAACACCGCCGAATATGGCGACATCACCACCGGCCCGCGCATCATCACCGACGAGACCAAGGCCGAAATGAAGCGCGTGCTGGCCGACATCCAGTCAGGCCGTTTCGTGAAGAACTTCGTGCTGGATAACCGCGCCGGCCAGCCCGAACTGAAAGCAGCCCGCAAACGGGCCGCCGCTCACCCGATCGAGCAGACGGGCGAAAAACTGCGCGCCATGATGCCGTGGATCGCCGCCAACAAGCTGGTGGACAAGGCGAAGAACTGACGGAACGACGGGATCACACGGCAAGCGGAGGAACAATTGCCTATCGTCGGGGATTGAGCAGCCTGAACCAATAGGAGGCCAATTCCCGATGAACCGCTTTACTTTCGCTGCAGCTGCCGCCGTTACGCTTGCAGGTGTTACCGGCGGGATCGCCGCTGCGCCCGCGATCTTTGCGCAAGAAGCGCCGCAGATGCCCGGCATCCAGGATGCTTCGCGCGTTACTGCAGGAACCTACGCGCTCGATGCCGGTCACACGCTGGTAAACTGGCAGGTCAACCATTTCGGCTTCAACGATTATTTCGGACTGTTCGGCAACATCTCCGGCACGATGACGATGGATCCGGCCAACATCGAAGCCGCCAGCTTTGAAATCATGGTTCCGATTGCCGATGTGTCTGTTGCCAGCGCGGGCCTGCGGGACCATCTGCTGCGTCCGGGCAAGGATGGCGGCGCGCCCGATTTCTTTGGCCCGCAGCCGGGTATGGCGAAGTTCGTTTCGACCAGCGTGACGCGCACAGGCAACACCACCGCGAACGTTGTCGGCGACCTCACCATGAACGGTAAGACCGGCCCCGTCGCCATGGCGGTGGAATTCGTCGGTGCAGGTGCGAACCCGATGAACAAGAAGGAAACCGTCGGCTTCCACGCGCGCGCCATGATCGATCGCACGCAATGGGGTGTGAACTACGGCGTCCCTATGGTGGGCAAGGATGTGACCATGACGATCAGTGCTGCTTTCGAGAAGCAGTAAACGTCCACTCGACTCATACTCGGCAATCGGGCAGGCGAGTCTCACGATGCGCTTGTCCGATTGCCACAATATTGATGATTTCCGCCGGCTCGCCAAACGGCGGCTGCCGTTTCCGGTGTTCGATTATATCGACGGCGCGGCAGATGATGAGCTGACCAAGGCCCGCAATACGGCCGCCTTCGCGGGTGTCGATCTGGTCCCCGATGTGCTGGCGGGCGTGGCACAGATTGACACAAGCTGCACGCTGCTTGGCCGGAAATCCGCACTTCCGCTGATGTTGTCGCCCACGGCGGTTCAGCGTGCTTTCCACTGGCAGGGCGAAACTGCCGTGGCCAAGGCGGCAGAGAAATACGGGCTGTGGTTTGGCATATCGAGCCTCGCCACGCAAAGCATCGAAGACATCGCCGCATTGACCAGCGGGCCCAAGCTCTTCCAGCTCTACGTCCACAAGGACAAGGGCCTGAACACCCACATGGTCGAGCGGTGCCAAGCCGCAAAGTTCGACGCGCTGGCGTTAACGGTGGACACGATTGTGTCCGGCAAGCGC
Organism: Sphingomonadales bacterium; assembly: GCA_009995225.1. Taxonomy (GTDB): domain Bacteria; phylum Pseudomonadota; class Alphaproteobacteria; order Sphingomonadales; family Sphingomonadaceae; genus Erythrobacter. The sequence goes on from JAACPW010000012.1 coordinate 60,568, forward strand.
GAGCGGTGCTTGCGCAGCGGCTTCACCACCCCGCCCCGCTTCACGCCGTCTAGCATCGTCAGCTATGCCACGCGGCCCAGGTGGACGCTCGATTACCTGCTGCGCGACAAGTTCCGCCTCCCCAATCTTGATACCCATGTCAGCGAGGGGAGCGGCAAGGCCGTGAGTATCGCCGAATATTTCAACACCATGCTCGACACGTCGATGGATTGGGACACCGCCGCCGCCATTCGCGCACAATGGGGTGGCACTTTTGTCCTCAAAGGCATCATGAGTGCCGACGATGCCCGCCGTGCGGTCGCCATCGGGGCCGATGCAATCATGATCTCCAACCATGGCGGGCGGCAGTTGGATGGCAGCCGCGCGCCCTTCGATCAACTTCCTGAAATTGTCGACGCAGTCGGCGGCCAGATCGAGATTATTTGTGACGGCGGTGTGCGGCGCGGAACGCATGTTATGAAAGCCCTGTGCACAGGCGCGACCGCAGCCTCGGGTGGGCGCCTGTACCTCTATGCACTGGCAGCCGCCGGTCAGGAGGGGGTTGAGCGCGCGCTGGGCATCCTCAAGGATGAACTGGAGCGGGGTATGCGGCTGATGGGCGTCACGCGGATCGACCAGCTGACATCCGACCGCTTGCGGCAAAGCAGGTAAAAGCGCGACTGTCATAAACCGGTAACGCAAAGCGCGCTTTGGCGAGGCATTCAAACTTGATGGACCGGACACCATGATCACCGCTCTTCGCGCACTCGCTCTTGCAGCAACCGCTCTCACCCTGTCGGCTTGCGGCAGTGAGCCTGCGCAGCCCGAAAACGACGCGGAAAGTTTCGCTGCCCGAATCGGCGGGGCCGACACCGCGACCGCACCCGGCGCAGCGCCTGCACCTGCCGCAACAGCCACCCCCACTGTCGCCACGCCTTTGCCCGGTGCGGCGGCGGGGCCGTTTGCCAAGGGCACGTTGACCGATCCGGCCTCCAAAACCTGCGGCGCGCCGCTGATGGGCGGTTTCATCGGCAAGCTGGCCGATCAGCCCACCCGCGCTGAAATCGCCCGGATGCTGGGCCGCACCAACAATCTGCGGTTTGTCGCGGTCGGCAGTGGCCTCAACGTCAACCCGGACCCAACGAACCCGCGCCTGTCGATCATGCTGGATGCCCAGAACATCATCCGCGATGCGCGGTGCGGCTGACCTATGACGGTTGAAATGCGGGCCATTCCCGGCTTGCACCTGACGAAATAATCGGCAAAGACGGCGGCCATGGCACGAAACGGACTTACGCTGCTTCGACTTATGCGCCCTTGGGCGTAGGCCGTCGCGCGCATCGGACAGCGCGGCGCCACTCCCAAGGGTGATGTTCCGCAGCTTCCCAATCCCTTTCGCGAAAAGCCTATTTTCATGCCCATGCTCAAGCAGCCTTCCGCCAAATATCGCCCCTTCGGCCAGATCGATCTGCCCGGCCGCCAGTGGCCTTCACGCCTGATTGAGAAAGCCCCGCGCTGGCTGTCGACCGATCTGCGCGATGGCAACCAGTCGATCATAGATCCGATGGACGCGGTGAAGAAGCGCCGGTTCTTCGATCTGCTGGTCGAGGTCGGCGTCAAGGAAATCGAGGTCGGCTTCCCCAGCGCCGGCGCGACCGAGTTCGATTTCATCTCCGGCTTGGTCAAATCCGACGCGATCCCCGACGACGTGATCGTGCAGGTGCTCACCCAAAGCCGGGAAGACCTGATCCGCACCAGCTTTGCCAGCCTCGAAGGCGCGCAAGCCGCGATCGTCCACCTCTACAATGCCGTCAGCCCGGCGTGGCGCGACATCGTGTTCCGCATGTCGAAGGACGAGGTGAAGGCGATCGCGGTTGCAGGCGCCAAGGTCATGCGCGACGAAGCTGCCAAGTATCCCGGCACCGACTGGCACTTCCAGTACAGCCCCGAAACCTTCTCCACCGCCGAACTCGATTTCAGCATCGAAGTGTGCGCCGCGGTGATGGAGGTGCTCGCCCCCTCGCCCGAGCACCCGATCATCCTCAACCTGCCCGCCACGGTCGAGGCGGCGACGCCCAACATCTACGCCGACCAGATCGAGTATTTCGGCCGCCACCTGCCCAATCGGACAAGCGCCGTGCTTTCCCTGCACACGCACAATGACCGCGGCACCGGCGTGGCCGCCGCCGAACTCGGGCTGATGGCCGGCGCCGACCGGGTCGAAGGCTGCCTGTTTGGCAATGGCGAGCGTACCGGCAATTGCTGCCTCGTGACCATGGCGCTCAACCTCTACACCCAAGGCATCGACCCGCAGCTCGACTTTTCGGATATCGACCGGGTGATCGAGACCGTCACCTATTGCAACGACCTGCCCGTTCATCAGCGCCATCCCTATGGCGGGGAACTGGTCTACACCGCGTTCAGCGGGAGCCATCAGGATGCGATCAAGAAGGGCTTCGAAGCGCGCGAGACGCAGAACGACGAGCAATGGCGCGTACCCTACCTGCCGATCGATCCGGCGGATCTCGGGCGCAGCTACGAAGCGGTGATCCGCGTCAATTCGCAGTCCGGCAAGGGCGGTTTCGCCTGGGTGCTGGAGAAGGATCAAGGCCTCAAGCTGCCCAAGAAGATGCAGGCCGATTTCAGCCGCCACGTGCAGGCAATGGCCGACGATCTGGGCCGCGAATTGAATGCCGCCGACATCTGGGACGCGTTCCGCCGCGCCTATCACGTCAAGACCCATCCCAAGCATTTCCAGCTTGTGCGTTACGAGGAAAGCCGCGCGTCTGATGGCACCCGCATCTTTGCCGGCACCATCGCGGTCAACGGCACCGAGCAGACCGTTTCAGGTCGCGGCAATGGGTTGATCTCCAGCGTCATGGGCACGTTGCGCGAAGCCTTCGGCGTCGAACTAGACGTGGTCGATTACACCGAACACGCGCTGGGCGCCGGCACCGATGCGCGCGCGGCGGCCTATCTCGAATGCCGCGCGCCCGATGGCCGCACCATCTGGGGTTGCGGGATCGACCAGGACATCGCCACCGCCAGCGTGCGCGCCGTGCTCAGCGCCGCCAATGCGGCGGTCGCAGGTTAGGGACAGGGTCGGCCCCGCCCGCCGTGGCAGGGCCGATTTGTCCCGATGGCGGTGCTTTCGTTCAGCCTTTGACGAAAGCAAGAATGTCGGCGTTCAGCTCATCGGCGTTGACCGTCAGCATCCCGTGCGAAAAGCCGGGATAGGTCTTCAGCGTAGCGTTCGGCAAAAGATCGATGCTTTTCCTGGCCGAGGCTTCGATCGGCACGACCTGATCGTCTTCGCCGTGCAGCACCAGCGTAGGCACGGTCATCGCGCGCAGATCATCGCTCTGGTCGGTTTCGGAGAACGCCGTGATCCCGTCATAATGGGCCTTGGCGCTGCCCATCATCGCCTGCCGCCACCAATTCTGGATCACGCCCTCGATCGGATCGGCACCATCGCGGTTGAAGCCGAAAAACGGGCCGCAGGGCACGTCGCGGAAAAACTTTGCCCGGTTCGCCGCGAGCGAGGCGCGGAAATCATCAAACACCTCCATGAGCGTGCCTTCAGGGTTGTCATCCGTCTTCAGCATCAACGGCACGACCGCCGAAACCAGCACCGCTTTGGCAACACGGCCAGCGGGCTTACCATGACGCGCAACATAGCGCGCCACTTCACCGCCCCCGGTTGAATGGCCGACATGGACAGCGTTGTTGAGATCGAGCGCCTTGACGACGGCGAAGGCATCTGCGGCGTAGTGATCCATATCGTGCCCGTCCGACACCTGCGCCGAGCGGCCATGCCCGCGCCGGTCATGCGCCACGACACGGAATCCCTCACCAAGAAAGAACAGCATCTGTGCATCCCAGTCATCCGAACTGAGCGGCCAGCCGTGGTGAAAGACGATGGGCTGCGCGCCCTTCGGCCCCCAATCCTTGTAGAAAATGTCTACGCCGTCTTCGGTCGTAACAAATCCCATGACGCATTCTCCTTCAATGCAGGGCGCGGCGCCAATTGCCGGGCCGTGCGACCGTACACCAATGACTGTTGCCTATCGAAGTCACCGATTGCCGACCGGGTTCCATAGCCCGATCACATCATGGTCACTTTCCTACGCCCGGTCCGGCCCTTACCGAAAGCGCATGACGCGCGCCGATCCTGCCATTAGTCCTGTTGTAACAAGCGCGGAGCGGCACGGAGAGATTTTGTTCTCTGGACAGTGTCTCATGTGTCTCCAACACGCGCGGACACGAGGGAGAGAACCATGACCGACGCCGCCAGCCCCGAGCCGATTCTGGAACCCGATCTGCCGATCATCGACCCGCATCATCACCTGTGGGATCTGCGGTCGATGATCGCCATGTTCCCGCAGCCGCATCACCCCTTCATCGCGGCGCTGATCGACAATGCACACTACACCTTCGACCAGCTTCACGCGCACCTAAGCGGTGGGCACAACATCGTTGGCACGGTCTTCATGGAATGCGGCGCCTTCTACAACGGCGCCTATGGCGATGCGTTGAAGCCGGTGGGCGAGGTGGAGTTCGTCAACGGCGTCGCGGCGCAATCGGCCAGCGGCCTGTATGGGCCTTCGCGCTATTGCGCCGGGATCGTCGGCCATGCCGATCTGATGCTGGGCAGTGGCGCGGGCACGGTGCTCGATGCGCTCGCAGCCGCCGCTCCGGGACGGTTCCGGGGCATTCGCCACGCCGGTGCATGGGACGCCGATCCCGAGGTTCTCGGCCCGCCGTTCCACCACCCCGAAGGCCTCTACCGCGACACCACCTTCCGCCAGGGGTTCGCCGAATTGGGCAAACGCGGCATGACCTTCGATGCCTGGGTGCTCGAACCGCAATTGCCCGACGTGATCGATCTTGCCCGTGCCTTCCCCGATCAGCCGATCTGCCTCGACCACTGCGGCACACCGCTGGGGGTCGCGGGATACAAGGGCCGCTTGCATGAACGTTTTGACGAATGGCGCCGCAATATTCACGAGCTGGCGGCTTGCGAGAACGTCGTGGTCAAGCTTGGCGGGCTCGCGATGGCGTTTTGCGCTCTGCCTGAAGAGGGCCCGTGCGCAGGGCGCGGATCGGAGCATCTCGCCGCGCTGTGGCGTCCCTATATCGAAACCTGCATCGAGGCCTTCGGGCCGCAGCGCGCCATGTTCGAAAGCAACTACCCGGTCGATTACTGGGGCGCGGATTATGCGGTGCTGTGGAACGCCTTCAAGCACCTGACCAGGTCGGCCAGCGCCGATGAGAAGGCGGCGCTCTATGCCGGAACTGCGGCGCGCTTCTACGGGCTGGAGGACCTGCTCGCCTAAGCCCCCGTCGCCATACCAAAATCGCGCTTGGCAGGCCCGGAACCTGCGCTAGAGACACGCATTCAAGCCGAATACGTTTTGAGGAGAAACCGATGCCCCTTCCCGCTCCGTTCGATCGCCTGCGTCTGCCGCTGATCGGATCGCCGCTGTTCATCGTCTCCGGCCCGGAACTCGTCATTGCGCAGTGCAAGGCGGGGATCATCGGCAGCTTTCCCGCGCTGAACGCTCGTCCGCAATCGCAGTTGGATGAATGGCTGCATCAGATCACCGAGGAACTCAGCGCCCACAACCGCGCCCATCCCGATCGCCCGGCGGCGCCCTTTGCGGTCAACCAGATCGTCCACAGGACCAACGACCGCGTCGATGCCGACATGGCGACCTGCGAGAAGTGGCAGGTGCCGATGGTCATCACCTCGCTGGGCGCGCGCGAGGATATCTACACCGCCGTGCGCAACTGGGGCGGGGTCACGATGCATGACGTGATCAACAACCGCTTCGCCCGCAAGGCGATCGAAAAGGGCGCAACCGGCCTGATCCCCGTGGCGGCCGGCGCAGGCGGCCATGCGGGCGCGCTGTCGCCCTTCGCCTTGATGCAGGAAATCCGCGAATGGTTCGACGGGTTGGTCGCGCTGTCGGGATCGGTCGGGCACGGCGCCACGATCCTCGCCGCGCAGGCCCTGCGTGCCGATTTCGCCTATGCCGGCAGCGCCTTCATCGCGACCAAGGAAGCCAACGCCGACGAAGCCTACAAGAACGGCATCGTCGAAGGAACGTCGGAAGGGATCGTCTACACCAACCTGTTCACCGGCGTGCATGGCAATTACCTGCGCTCCTCGATCGAAGCTGCCGGCATGGACCCCGACAATCTGCCCGAAAGCGATCCCAGCAAGATGAACTTCGGCAGCGGCGGCAACACCAAGGCCAAGGCGTGGAAGGATATCTGGGGCTCGGGCCAAGGGATCGGCCCGATCAAGGACGTCGGTAGCGTCGAAGACCTCGTCGCCCGGATGGAGCGCGAATATCACGCGGCCAAGGCGCAGTTGCTCGCCAATTCCGGCTATGCTGCGTGGGGCGCTTTTGCCGAGGCTGCCGAGTGATCGCTACTGCGCCGTCCACAGCGTCTCGGCCATCGCGTCAAGTTCGCTGAAATCATACCCAGTGCCCAGCGGGTCTTTGCGATTGAGCAGGACCCGCCGGTGTTCGCCAAGCAATTGCCGCCGAAGCGCGCCTTGCAGAAGGTGCAGGCGCAACAAGGCTTCATTCATTGCGGCTTCCGCGTCTTCGCATCGGGAAACAGACCACCGCGCTTCGATTTGCCCGACACGAGCGATCACGACCTCGTTGTAGCGCGGGTGTGGACCGCGATGGAGTGGCATCCCGGTCGTGACGCTTGTCGTTTCAGTGGCGGGCAGCAGCAGCCCATTGCGGCGGAAATCATCAAAGCCCACCCGCTTGCGTCCCACTTCGGCAAACATGGCGCCAAAACAGCGCCGCGAGAGCAATTGTCGGGGCAACAAGTGATGGCGTTGCAGGCTGGCATGGTAACCCGGCGCACCGGGCGTGTTGACCGAACGAAAGGCGATCACAGTCCGGCTTGCGATCGGACGCCGAGGTTGCATCTATTCGCGCGACACGTTGATGATGGCACGATCGCGAGAAGGGCGCAGGACCAGACGCGTGCCGTCCGGGGCGGTGATGTGATCATTGGCTTCGAGACAGCCGACAAGGACAAGGTGGTTGACCAAACGGATCGCCAAACGAGTCGCAGCGACCCTGTCTGCGCTCAGCGGTGGTTCGATCCGCAATTCCTGGCCGATCCAGAACTGGAGGCCCGTGCTTTGCAGGGCGGCATCCTCCGTCTCGACGAAGGCGGTCAGCCCCAACGCCGGAAACGGACCGCCATCGTGCCAGGCCGCCATCACAGATTCGAAGAACCGCCGACCGATCGCGGTTTGTGCCGGACCCCATCCCACTGCTGCGAGCTGATCGAAATGCTGCACCATATCACACGCCAGAGCCACCATCTCGCGGATCACCGGAAGGCTGTTCCCGGCCGCAGCCAGATGTGGCCCCGGTCGCAACGTCACCACCTCAAAATGGTCCGGTCCCGGAAGTTCGGGCAAATCGAACCGATGGGCAATGTCGGGAAAGGGGCTTTCAGGCCCCGGAGCCAGGCCACTGAGATCGAAGGTCAGCCCGTTGCGCAGCAGCTCAAGCCAGTGTTGCTGGCCAGGCCACAACGCCCCGTTACGGGGCGCACTGGTATCGAGGGAATCATGGCTGACACCGACCGACAGCCAGCGCGTCGCAAAGGCGCCGATCGCATGCCGATCGGGCCGTTCGCCACGGGCAAACAGCAGGTGCAGCTCAGCGTTCTGGGCGCGCTGCGACTGTGAAATTCTTTCGGCTCCCTAGCCTGTATCAGATGCAATCCATGCACATGCGATCTGAATGACGTGTTTGTCTGGCACCGTCGAGTCCCCAAAGGGTAGCCCTGTCCTGATTTGGAGCAATTACTAGAACACGCCGAGCCTCAGGCCCTCCGCCAGCGCGGCGCCAATTTTCCGGCATTGTTTCAAAGCATTGGAGGGAACCGTTTTAGGCGCCAAAATGGCTTCGGGAGTCTGCGCGGCGAAATTGACGATCACGGGCTCGGCCACGCGCTTCAATCGCCACCCTTTCGCGATCCGGTCGATCTGCCGCTGGGCACCTTCCCCGTCCGATCCGGCGGCTATCAGCGTGGCATAGGGGCGACCTTCGATCTGGCCCATCAAAGGGTAATAGGCGCGGTCGAACATGTCCTTCATCAGCCCGCTCATGCTGCCCAGGTTTTCAGGGCAGCAGAACACATAACCATCCGCGCCCATCAGCATCTCCGGCAGCGTATCGATGGCTGGGACGAGTGCACCGGCGATACCTGCGCCATCGGCCGCTGCCCGCGCCATCGCTTGGCTGGCCCCAGTATGGCTGTTCCAGATGATGAGCAGGCGGGGCTCGGCAGGGGCTGTGATCATGGCGCAAGGCTGCATCGCGCGCCTGTCGATTGTCAATCGGGCATCCCTGTCAGCCCGGCCTGCTTTCCGCTATCGCCCCACGATGGCTTCCCGCACCCTCTCCCCGCCCGGTTTTGCTCCTGTCCTTGGCGTTGCCGTCTCATTGTCGGGAAAGGCGTGGCGCTGGCGGGGCGGAAACATGGAACTTGGTGAGGGACACGAAGGCGAGCCACACGGCCTTGACCACGCGATCCTCGACCAATTGCTTCTGACCCGCGGCGTTGCCAAGGATGACTTGGCGCGTCATGCCCAGCCCACGTTGCGGGCGTTTCTGCCCGATCCGTCGAGCTTTCGTGACATGGATACAGCCGCTGAACGCCTCGCCCACAGCGTAATGACGCGCGAGCGGGTCACGATTTATGGCGATTACGATGTCGATGGCGCAACCAGTGCTGCGCTGCTGGTCGAACTACTCCGTCAGTTGGGGCTTGAGGCTGGCTATTACATTCCGGACCGTCTGCTCGAAGGCTACGGCCCTTCAGGTGAGGCGTTAGTGCGTCTTGGCGAAGCGGGGTCGAGCCTTGTGGTCACCGTCGATTGCGGGGCCATGGCGCATGAAGCGCTCGGCATGGCGCGCGACGCCGGGATCGATGTGATCGTGGTCGATCACCACAAGTGTTCGCATGATCTTCCCCCCACCACTGCTTTGGTCAATCCCAACCGCCTCGACGAGAGCGATCTTGGCGCGGCTCATGGGCATCTCGCTGCCGTCGGCGTCGCCTTCTTGCTGGCTGTGGCGCTGGTTCGGACCCTGCGGGAACGAGGATGGTTTGCTGACCGGGTCGAGCCCGATCTGATCGGTCTGCTCGATTTGGTTGCCTTGGGTACCGTGGCCGATGTCGCCGCGCTCCATGGCCTCAACCGCGCTTTCGTCGCGCAGGGCCTCAAGGTGCTGGCACGGCGCAATCGGATTGGAATGGCCGCCTTGATGGACGCGAGCCGTCTGACGCGCGCACCGCAAGCGAGCGATCTCGGCTTCGCGCTTGGTCCGCGCATCAATGCGGGCGGACGAATCGGCGAATCGACTCTTGGAGTGCGTTTGCTCACCACCACCGATCCTGAAGAAGCGCGCGCTATCGCCATTCAGCTTTCACAGCTGAACGAAGAGCGCCGCGTGATCGAGGGCGAAGTGCAAGAGGCAGCAGAAGCGCAACTGGCCGGGCAGCACAACATGGCGGTGCAAGTCCTGAGCGGGCACGGCTGGCATCCCGGCGTCATCGGCATCGTGGCGGGACGGATCAAGGAAAAGACCGGCAAGCCCGCCGTGGTGATCGCGCTGGACGAGCTTCAGGGCAAGGGCTCGGGCCGGTCAATCAGCGGCGTGGATCTGGGCGCTGCCATCATCGCTGCTCGCGAGGCCGGTTTATTGGTGGCAGGCGGCGGGCACGCGATGGCGGCAGGACTGACGATTGATCCTGCCCGCCTTGCCGACTTTGCCGGGTTTCTCGATGAACGGCTCGCCCGAGATGTCGAAAGGGCGCGGGCGGGCGCGGCGATGTTGCTCGATCTGGCGCTCGCGCCAGGTGGGCTGACTCCCGAGCTGGTCGCGACGCTGGAAGCCGCAGGCCCCTATGGCGTCGGTTGGCCCGCTCCGCGGATCGCTGTGGGGCCGGTGCGGATCATTAAGGCCGATATTGTGGGCAAGGATCATCTGCGCCTTATTGCCAGCGGCAAAGACGGGCGCAGCTTCAAGGCAATTGCCTTCCGCGTGGCCGAAACCGACATGGCGCAGACCTTGCTCCACCGCAGCCAGGGCCGCCAATTCTACCTCGCGGGTCGTGCGCGCATCGATGATTGGGGCAACCGTCCGGCAGCTGAATTGCAATTGGAGGACGCCGCGTTCGCCGATTGAGGGTGGGTGTGACGGATTTTTGCAGTGCGTGGCCAAAAGAGTGTTGACCGATCCGATTCACCCCCCTAACTGCGCCCTCTCGCAATCGCGACGGCCCCTTCGTCTAGCGGTTAGGACGCGGCCCTTTCACGGCTGAAACACGGGTTCGATTCCCGTAGGGGTCACCACTCCCAAGGTGGTTGAAAAAGGCGGCAGGCTTCGGTCTCGCCGTCTTTTTTCATGTCTTGCGCGGGTCGATCGGTATCGCTCTTCGCTTCCCACCGGCGCTGACTGGTTGTAGGGGCTTTGCCATGGGCAGCGGCCAGAACATTCCGATCGCAGGCATCATGCTAGCGGCGGTGACCTTCGTGGCGCTGCTGCTGCTGGGGACCGAGATCGTCATTGCGTTCGCGGTTCTGACGGTATGGGTCGGGTCGCTCCTGGTTGCGGCAGGCCGCCCTCCCGAACCACCCCGGGCCAAGGTGAAGCAGCGCCTCACGATCGATTCGATCCGTGATTTGATCGAAAGCTCCAACACGCCCCTGATCATCACCGAACGCAGCATCATCGCGATCGCCAATCGTGCGGCGCGTCGGATACTGGGACCGCATGTCATCGGACAGGATGCCCGCGTCGCTCTGCGCCAGCCAGAGGCAATTTCCTTGCTAAACGAGAATCGGCAGGGTGAAGCAATCGTCCGCGGCCTCGTGCGGCGCGGGGACATCTGGCAGATCAACCGCCAGATGATCGACGAACGTCTCGCGATGTTGGAGTTCATCAACCAGACCGCTGAAGCCGATATCAGCCGCGCCCACACCGATTTTGTCGCCAATGCGAGCCATGAATTGCGCACGCCGCTCGCCGCGATTCTCGGCTATGTTGAAACCTTGCAGGAAGGGGATGCCGGCCTGGATACGCCCACTGCGCACAAGTTCCTCGGCATCATCGAGCGCGAGGCGCAGCGGCTGCATGCACTTGTCAGCGATCTGATGAGCCTGTCGCGGGTCGAAGCCGAAAAACACGACCTGCCAACCGCACGGATCGACTTTGCCTCACTGGTTGAACGGGCCGCGTGCGATGCGGCAGGACCGTCCCGGATGGAACGGCTGAACCTTGAAATTGCCGTCGAACCACTGGTGCTGGGCGATCTGCAACAGCTTGAACAGGTGGTTCGCAACCTTGTCGACAACGCTTTGAAATACGGTGCGCCTGATACCCCGGTCACTGTGGTGCTTGACCTTGCGCAGGGCGATCTTGCGCGGCTCGCTGTCGTCGATCAGGGCGAAGGCATCGCGCCCGAACAGATCCCGCACCTCACACGCCGATTCTACCGCACCGATCCCGGCCGCAGCCGCGCTTCGGGTGGAACCGGCCTGGGACTTGCGATCGTCAAACATATTGTCGAACGCCATCGCGGACGACTCGACATCACCAGCGAGCTTGGAAAAGGCACGCGCGTTGTGGTGCGCCTTCCCCTCGCCGAGGCGGATCCACCGAAAGAATCCGCTCTGCCGGATGAAGATGTCCCTGCCGTCCATCCTTCGGAAGCACAACAACTGTCATAGCAGTGTCTTATTTCTTCAACATGCGGCCTTCATGCCATGGGGGCCACACGCGGCCCCTGATCTCGTCCGGAGATTCGGTGAGCTACTCGCCTATGCGCTTCGCCTTCAGGGAACACAGGTCTCTTTCATGTCGCCGATCACGCTGATCCTGATTGCTATGGGCTTGGGCTTGCTGGGCTGGCTGGCGGGCCGCGCCAAGGCGTGGAGCTTCCAGTCGAGCGACCCGGCGCTGCGGCCCGCCTCGCGCCCGATCTATCATGCCTGGTATGTTGCGCTGTGGGTTGTGATCCCGGTGTTGGTGTTTGTTGTGGCGTGGTCCGTGATCGCCCCGCAGCTGGTTATGCAAACCGTGCTGGCGTCGCCGGCGACAAGCGCCCTTCCCGCCTTCGGGTTTGAGCGCGATGCTTTTCTGGGCGAAGCGCGGGCCGTGGCGCTTGGGCAGGCGCCCGGCGTGTTCAATGACGAAGCAGAGCCACTGATCGCGCCGTTTCGTGACGCGTTTGCCTATTACAACACCATCGGCATTGTGGTGACGGTGCTGATTGCGGTTGCAGGCGGCGCACTCGCCTTCCTCCGGTTGCGCCCGCAATTTGGCGCGCGGACACGGGTCGAGCGGACGGTCATGATGATCCTGCTGCTGGCCTCGATGGTGGCAATCCTGACCACGCTTGGCATTTTCGTCAGCCTAGTGTTCGAAACCGTGCGCTTCTTTGGAATGGTATCCCCGATCGACTTTCTGTTCGGCACAAAATGGGGACCGGACACGATGGGCAACCCCGATGCCGTCGATCCGTCGCGCTACGGCGCGATACCGCTGTTCTGGGGCACGCTTTTCATCGGCGCGATCATCGCCATGATTGTGGCGATCCCTTTGGGACTGATGAGTGCGGTTTACCTTACGCAATATGCCGATCCCAAGGTCCGCGCCTGGATCAAGCCGCTGCTTGAGCTGCTCGCGGGTGTGCCAACCGTCGTGTATGGCTATTTTGCGGCGCTCACGCTGGCTCCGATGATCCGCGATGCAGCGGTATCTATCGGCATCACCAGCGCCTCAACCGAAAGCGCGCTTGCCGCAGGGATCGTGATGGGGGTGATGATCATTCCGTTCGTGTCTTCGATGGCGGACGATTCGATGGCGGCCGTACCCGGAGCCATGCGTGATGGCAGTCTTGCCATGGGCGCGACCAAGTCGGAGACAATCCGCCGCGTGCTGTTTCCCGCCGCGCTTCCGGGCATCGTTGCTGGGATCATGTTGGCCGTGAGCCGTGCGATCGGCGAGACGATGATCGTGGTCATGGCCGCATCGCCAGCAGCCAACCTTACCGCTAACCCGCTTGAGCCGATGTCGACCGTGACGGTCCAGATCGTCAAACTTCTGACCGGTGAGCAAAGTACGGATCACCCCGCTACGTTGAGCGCCTATGCTCTTGGTTTTGTGCTGTTCATGGTGACACTGGCGCTCAATTTCATCGCCTTGCGTGTCGTCAAACGTTTCCGGGAGGCTTACGAGTGAGCAGTTCCGCCCTTCCCAATACCACAGGCACCCAAGCATCATCGCTCGGCCCCACGCGAACCTCCACCTTTGAAAGGCGGCTCGCAAAGCGTTACCGCGCCGAGCGCAATTTCCGTCTTATCGGGATGAGCGCCGTGATTTTCTCGGTCGCCGTGCTGGTGTTCTTGCTAGGCAATATGCTGATCAATGGCATCTCAGGGTTCCAGCGGGCCGAGCTTGCCGTCACCATCGACTTTGCCGAAAGTGGCGTGACCGGCGATGCCGTGTCCTTGACCGCGCCCAGCGCGATGCAAACGCTCGAGATGCAGGGTCTGCCCGATGTTGTGACGTTCTTCGCCGAAGCGCAGTTGGGTGCCGACGCCGCCGCAGAAATCTCGCCAGAGGCTTGGCGCGACCTCGCTAATGCGCTCGCCGAAGACCCGGATCTGGTTTCGCGCAGTAAGACGTTCCACCTCGCAACAAGTTCGGCGCTCGCGGCCGGACTTCAGGGCGAAGGCGCACCCGAAACACAAGTTCTGGCGCAGCGCCTTGCCCAAGACGGGAAACTGTCGCGCAATTGGGACTGGGGATTTCTTGCGCGATCGGATGCCACGAACCCGCGATCCGTCGGCATTTGGGGCGCTCTGAAGGGTACGATGCTGACCATGCTGGTGACGCTGGTGCTCGCCTTCCCAATCGGGGTGCTTTCGGCGCTCTATCTTGAAGAATATGCGCCTCGTAACCGGTGGACTGACGTGATCGAGGTATCGATCAGTAATCTGGCGGCCGTGCCCTCGATTATCTTCGGGTTGTTGGGCCTCGCGGTATTCCTTGCCCTCTTTCCCAATCTGCGTTCTGCACCGTTGATCGGGGGGATGACGCTGGCGCTGATGACCATGCCGGTCATCGTGATTTCGGGGCGAAATGCGATCAAGGCCGTCCCGCCTTCAATCCGCGACGGCGCGCTCGCTATCGGAGCCTCGCCGATACAGGTGGTGTTCCACCACGTCCTGCCGCTGGCTTTGCCGGGTATGTTGACCGGCACCATTATCGGGATGGCCCGCGCCTTGGGCGAAACCGCGCCGCTGCTGCTGATCGGCATGCGCATTTTCGTGGCCACGCCGCCCGACGGTTTCACCTCCCCTGCCACTGTGCTGCCGATGCAGATTTTCTTGTGGTCTGATGAAATTGATCGTGGCTTCGTCGAACGCACAAGTGCCGCCATCATCGTTCTGCTGGTCTTCCTGCTCGCCATGAACGGTCTCGCCATTTACCTCCGGAACAAGTTTGAGAAACGCTGGTGACTGTGATCCATCCCAATATGACCGACGAAGGCGCCAAGATCCGCGCGCGGGACGTTTGTGTCTACTACGGCGACAAAAAGGCGATTGACGAGGTGTCGATCGACATCTCGCCCAATTACGTCACGGCGTTCATCGGCCCTTCGGGTTGCGGTAAGTCAACGTTCCTGCGGTGCTTCAATCGCATGAATGATACCATTGGGGCCGCCAAGGTGACGGGTCTGATCGAACTCGATGGTGAGGACATCCACGCCAGTCAGATGGATGTCGTGCAGCTGCGCGCCCGTGTTGGTATGGTGTTCCAGAAGCCCAACCCCTTTCCCAAGTCGATTTACGAAAACATCGCCTATGGGCCGAAGATCCACGGGCTAGCGGAAAAGAAGGCCGATCTTGACATCGTGGTCGAACGTTCACTGACCCGCGCCGGCCTGTGGGACGAGGTCAAGGATCGGCTCGACGATTCGGGCACCGCTCTCTCTGGTGGTCAGCAGCAGCGGCTTTGCATTGCGCGCGCCATCGCGGTAGACCCAGAAGTTATCCTGATGGACGAACCCGCCAGCGCGCTCGATCCCATCGCAACTGCCAAGATCGAGGAATTGATTGATGACCTTTCAGGTCGCTACGCCATCGTGATCGTGACCCATTCGATGCAGCAGGCTGCACGTGTCAGCCAGCGCACCGCGTTCTTCCACCTCGGCAAGATGGTCGAATATGGCCCCACTTCGGAGATCTTCACCAATCCCATCGAGGAACGGACGAAGGATTATATCACCGGAAGGTACGGTTGATGGCTGAGCATACCGTCAAAGCCTTTGATGAGGACATTACCCGGCTGCGCGGTCTGATTGCGGAGATGGGCGGCTTAGCTGAAGTCGCAATTGCCGAATCGCTTGATGCCATGGTGCGCGGTGACGTGGCGCTGGCCGATAAGGTGGTTGCGCGTGACAAGCGTATGGACGCGCTTGAAATGGAGGTCGACAAGCTTGCGGTGCGGATCATCGCCTTGCGTGCGCCAATGGCCGATGACCTGCGCGAAGTGATTGCCGCGCTCAAGATCGCTGGCGTTTTGGAGCGTATCGGCGACTATTCCAAGAACATCGCCAAGCGCGTGGGCATGATCGAAGGCCGCGCCCGGTTTGAACCGCTCACGCTCCTGCCGACAATGGGCGAGCTGGCGGGCGAGATGGTGCACGATGTGTTGACCGCCTACGCCGCGCGCGATCCCGATCTCGCCCGTGAAGTGATTGCGACCGATTCCAAGGTCGATGCCTTTTATAACAGCATTTTCCGCAATCTCGTCAGTCACATGGTTGAAAACCCTTCGACCATTTCAAGCGCGGCGCAATTGCTGTTCGTGGCCCGCAATATCGAGCGGATCGGCGATCATGCCACCAACGTTGCGGAGATGGTGCACTTCGCCGCGACAGGGGTCTATCCGCCCGAGGGCGACCGGTAGACGCATTCCGCAGCGGCTCTTTGTCAGGCAGCGGATGAAAACCGTTTCTGTTTCATCAAATTGTCGCTCAAGTGACACATAGGCTCTGGCACCGCCCGTATCTACGGGCTTGAGGAGGCATCTTGCGCATGTCCGCTGCCAAATTGTTGCTGGTCGAAGACGATCCCGCCCTGTCAGAACTGCTCGAATATCGCTTTCAGAACGAGGGTTATGCCGTGCGTTGCACCGGCGACGGGGACGAGGCGTTGGTTCTGGCCGCTGAGGAAGTGCCCGATCTCATCATCCTCGACTGGATGATCGAGGGTACGAGCGGGATCGAGGTTTGCCGCCGTTTGCGTCGCGACAAGGAAACTGCGCACGTTCCGATCATCATGCTGACCGCGCGCGAGGCCGAGGATGATCGGGTGCGCGGGTTGGAAACGGGGGCGGATGATTACCTGACGAAGCCTTTTTCTCCGCGCGAGCTGTTGGCGCGTGTTGCTGCCGTAATGCGCCGTATCCGTCCGGCGCTGGCAGGGGAAACCATTGAAGTTGGCGATTTGAAACTCGATCCGGTGGCGCACAAGGTTCAGCGCCGGGGCCGCGCGCTCCAGCTTGGGCCAACGGAATATCGCCTTCTGAAATTCTTCATGGAAAGCCCTGGCCGAGTGTTCAGCCGCGGCCAGTTGCTCGATGGCGTATGGGGAACGGGCTCCGATATCGAGCTACGCACCGTCGACGTTCACATCCGCCGCCTGCGCAAGGCGATTGGAGTGGAAAGCGCGAAGGATCCGATCCGCACGGTCCGTTCAGCGGGGTATGCTCTCGAGGCCAATTAACGGCATACGCCCGCCCAGCGATCATCCTGGTCAAGATGGAAATGATCGGCATGGGCGGCGTTGTAATCGGGTGAAAGGACGGTGGCGAAGCTGTCGCATGCGCCTTGGCGGACCTGACGCAGAAAGGCGGCTTCCTCGCCGCTTCCGTCCCAATCCCCAAGTACGCTGAGCCGCCGTCCGTCTTCCAACACGAAGGCAGCGATGTCGATCGCGTTAGCGGTGGCATGCTCGCTCCACGCGCCGTCTGCCTCGCCATACATTCGGCGGCACGAATAGGCGCCGAGATGCTCGATCCGGGCTATCTCGCTTCCAAGGATGCTGCGTGCCGCCGGTGCAACACTTTCACGCCGCCACAATTCGAGGGCGGCGGCAACCGGGCAAGTTACCGCCGGGGTATCGGGCGCCAGTGGATAATCGCCGAGCCGGGTTCGGTCAGGCCGGGCGCACTCCCCCTCCCCGGTCGCAGGAAGCGCGGTGAAGGCGACGCCGCTGCGGGCGAGCACCGCGCGGCACTCCGTCACATCGCTGCGCAAGGCGATCAATTTTGTGCGCGTCGCCCAGCCCGGCGGATCGCGCAGATCAAGCGGCGCCAAGGGATTGTGCTGTGGGTGCTCTTGCAGCCACTGCCAACCGGCAATCGCCCCGATCAGCAGGACAAGCAGCACCATCGCCCGGCGCGCCGCGGCATAGTGAGGATTGGACCGGCCCTTCTGATGTGGTCGGTTGTAGCGGTTCATGCTGTAATCCTAGTGAAAATCGCGGGACTTGGGCAATATCCGATGGTCGCGCGGATGTCCGGTGACATTGGGGACAGGCGCAAGTCCGCCCGCCAGATCATGCGGTGCTGGAGGGCGCCGCCCGGAAAGCGGTGCGTTGACATGGTCCGCGCGCGCAAGCGGGGCTTCAAGCAAATCGTCCGAGAGCGCATGAAGACGCTGTGTTGCATCGGTCATGGACTGGGCAATCACATGGATTACCTCGTCGTCATATTCCACCCGTCCACGCACTTCCATCAGGCGGGCGCCCATCACCACTTTGCGGTTCTTTTCCTTGAGATCGGGCCAGATCACGAGGTTGATGACGCCTGTCTCATCTTCCAGCGTGATGAAGGTGACGCCCTTGGCACTGCCCGGTCGCTGGCGGATCAGCACCACACCGGCAACCTGCACCATGCTGCGGAACTTGCGATGGCGCAGATCCGCAGCGCGCACAAAGCCGCGCGCGGCCAGATCGGCCCGTAGGAAGGCCATCGGGTGCGCTTTCAGGCTCAGACGGGTGGTCTGGTAATCGGCGACCACTTCTTCGGACAGGGGCATGGCAGGCAGGCCGATGCGCGCGCGCTCTGCTCCCTCCTCGCGGATTCCGGCGGCGCGGAACAGCGGCAGATCGGGCGCGGCGACAAGGCTGCGCGCATCCCACAAGGCTTGGCGGCGGGTGAGACTGAGCGAGGTGAAGGCATCGGCGCTGGCAAGCCGCTCGATATGCGCGGGGCTGAGGCCGGCACGGGCACGAAGGTCGGGAATGTTACGGTAAGCCCCGCCCGCCTCACGCACGCTGACGAGTGTGGCGGCGACGTGTTCGGGAAGCCCGTCGATCTGCCTGAGGCCGAGCCGCAGGGCGTGGCCTTCGCCATCACTCTCAAGCGTGCAGTCCCAGCCTGAATGGTTCACATCCACCGGCAAAACCTTGACCCCATGCTCCGCCGCATCGCGCACGATCTGCGCAGGTGCGTAGAAGCCCATCGGCTGCGAATTGAGCAGCCCGCAGGCAAAGGCCGCCGGGTAATGGCACTTGAGCCAGCTCGACACGTAAACCAGCTGCGCAAAGCTGGCGGCGTGGCTTTCGGGAAAGCCATATTCGCCAAAGCCCCGGATCTGGTTGAAGCACCGCTGGGCAAAGTCGCGATCATATCCGCGCGCGACCATGCGTTCGACCATCATGTCCTGAAGCTCGTCGACCATCCCGCGGCTGCGGAAGGTCGCCATCGCTTTCCTCAGGCGGTTGGCTTCAAGACTGGAGAACTTCGCCGCATCCAGCGCGATCTTCATCGCCTGTTCCTGAAAAATCGGCACACCCAATGTCCGCCCGAGGATGCTGGTCAATTCATCCGGGGGGCCGTGTTGGGGTGCAGGCGCGGGAATTTGCACAGGCTCAGCCCCTCGGCGACGCTTGAGATAGGGATGCACCATATCGCCCTGAATCGGGCCGGGCCGAACAATTGCGACCTGAATCACGAGATCGTAGAATTCGCGCGGGCGCAGGCGCGGCAGCATATTCATCTGCGCCCGGCTTTCCACCTGGAAAACCCCCAGCGAATCGCCTTTGCGAAGCATGGCGTAGGTCTCCGGGTCTTCGCGCGGGACGGTGGCCAGCGTCAGGGCGCGGCCATGATGCACGCCCAGCAGATCAAGGCACTTGCGGATGCAGGTCAGCATCCCCAGCGCCAGCACATCGACTTTGAGGATACCCAAGGCCTCAATGTCGTCCTTGTCCCACTCAATAAAGGAACGGTCGGGCATTGCGCCATTGCCGATCGGGACGGTCTCGGTCAGCGCGCTTTCGGTCAGGATGAAGCCGCCTACATGCTGGCTCAGATGGCGTGGCATTCCAATCATCTGTTCGGTGAGTTTGAGAACGCGCCTGAGGTGCGGATCGGTCACGTCGAGCCCGGTTTCAGCGGCGTGTTTCTCGCTGATCTCGCGTCCCCATCCGCCCCATACGGTGCGTGCGAGCGCGCTGGTCACGTCTTCCGATAGCCCCATTGCCTTGCCCACTTCGCGAATCGCCATGCGTGGACGATAATGGATCACGGTGGCGCATAGGCCGGCGCGGTGGCGGCCATATCTGCGATAGATATACTGGATCACCTCCTCGCGCCGCTCGTGCTCGAAATCGACATCGATATCGGGCGGCTCTTTCCGCTCTTCGGAGATGAAGCGGTCGAACAGCAGCTGGTGTTTGGCGGGATCGACGGATGTGATGCCGAGCACGTAACACACGGCAGAGTTCGCGGCGCTGCCCCGCCCCTGACACAGGATCGGCGGATCGCACCCGCGGGCGAAATCGACGATGTCCTTGATGGTGAGAAAGTAGCGCGCAAGATCGAGCTTCGCGATCAAAGCCAGTTCGCGGATCAGCGTGGCACGAACGGTTTCGGGCAGGCCTACGCCCGAATCATTGGCAGGATAGCGGCGCTCAGCCCCTGCCCAGACTTCGGCTTCGAGGAATTGCTGCGGGGTCTGGCCGTCGGGATAAATCTCCTCAGGGTATTCATAACGCAATTCGTCGAGGCTGAACTGGCACCTGTCTGCCACCTCGCGCGCGGCGCGGATCGCGTGAGGCCAGCGGGCGAAGAGGCGCTGCATCTGCTCTGGAGACTTGAGGTGCCGCTCGGCATTGGGATGCAGCAGATGACCTGCTGCTGCCACAGGTGTCTTGTGCCGGATCGCGGTCATCACGTCCTGCAGCGCACGGCGTTCTGGGGCATGGTAGTGGACGTCGTTTGTCGCCAGCAGGCTGAGCCCGTGCCTGTGCGCAAGGCTGTCAAGATGCGCGATCCGAGCGATGTCGTCGCCGCGGTAAAGATAACTGGCGGCGATATAGCCCAAGGTCGGCAACTGATGGGTAAGATGCGGCAGAAGGTCGGGAAACGGCATCTTCCTTTCGTCATCCCGGCGAAGGTCGGAATCGCTTTGGGCAAGCAGTCCTGGATCAAGCCCGGGACGACGGAAGGGGACAACGTTGCTCTCAACCGCGATCACGAACTGCGTCCCAAGATCATCGGGCGGGAGCAGGATCAGTTGAATGTCCCCCTCACCTTCTTTGGCAGCGTGGTCCGCCAGCATCGCCAGTGTGATCTGACACACACCTTTGTCCTGCCACCCGCCATCGGGCGTCTGCATCCGGCCTGCGCTGATAAGGCGGCACAGGCGGCCATAGGCGGCGCGGGTTTCGGGGTAGGCAAGAAAAGCGACACCCTCGACGGTCTCGATCCGGCAGCCGATCACAGGGCGCAACTTCAATGTCTTGGCCTCGGTATGCAACCGCACCACGCCCGCCATCGAATTCACATCGGCAATCCCCAGCGCGTCATAACCTTGGGAATGGGCGGCCAACACCAGATCGACCGCATCCGACGCCCCGCGCAAAAAGCTGAAGCAGCTTGCCACCCCCAGCTCGACAAAAGGCGCACGCAGCGGATGGGCGATCCGTGAGGGATCAACCTGCAACGTGCGCTTGTCTGGAGTTAGCGGGGCGTCGGGCATCAGACCCCGATTTGCGCAACCCGCGCCTGCACGGCAGCCAGATCGGCGGCGAACAGCGCGGCCTGCTGCGCTTGCGCCTCACCGTCGAGCCGGAGCAGGTAGGAGGGGTGCACCGTCACCCACAGTTCGGCCCCGTCATCGAGCATGATCGGCGCGCCGCGCGCCTTGGACACGCTGACCGTGCGGCCCAGCATTCCGCGCGCCGCACTTGCCCCCAGCGCCAGCACGATGCGAGGCTGCACGATCGCGCGCTCGGCCTCTAGCCACCAGCGGCAGGTGTCGATCTCCTTGGCGACGGGCGACTGGTGCAGGCGATGCTTACCCTTCCAGACGAACTTGAAATGCTTGACCGCATTGGTGACGTAAGCTGCGCTCCGGTCGATCCCGGCGCGGGTCAGGTGCTGATCGAGCAATTGCCCCGCCGGACCAACAAACACGCGCCCGGCCAGATCCTCCTGATCGCCGGGCTGTTCGCCGACGATCATCAAAGCGGCCTGCGACGGCCCCTCCCCCGCCACCGCGCGGGTGCCGCAATCGGCGATTGCACAGTCGCGGCAAGCCGCAGCCCCTTGTGCAACCTGGGCCAGTGTCGCAGGGCGAACGCGTTCCTCGCGCTCCCCTGCCGCCACCATCGCCGCCTCACGCGCCTGTGCGCCTGCGATCAGCTGCGGGATCAGCGCGGCCTCGGGCAGGTTCTTCCAGTATTTTTTCGGCATCTCGGACAGCATCGCGCCCACTTTCAGCCGCGCCGGATTGAAGATCGAGGCATAGTATGACCGCCACAGATCCTCGACCGGATCGTCTCCCGGGGCATCCTCACGGCGCGCTGGCGGGCCCTCATGCATCACTTGCCCGTCCCAGTGGATGGTCCCGCGCGGGGTCAGGATCGACCAGCGCATGTTGGCAAAACGACGCATGAAGAACGCCGCTTCGGTGCGGACAATGTGGTGATCGGGTTCGAACCATGCGACGAAATGCGGCGTGCCGTCCTCGACTGCCACCTCGCGGAAGCGGACAAAGGCATGCATCTTGTGCGCATCACGGCGCACCGATTTGGCCAGCTCCTCGATCCGGCGCACCTGAATGTTGGCCTTGTCCTCCATCAGCCGAGGGTTGCGCTGAAGCTGCCACAACACCTCATACAGCAAGCCGAACCGCGCCGGATCGGTGTGCAGCGCGGCACGGCGGGCAGCCGTAAGGAATGCTTTGCTGGCGCGCACCGGGGGTGCATCAGCAGGCGGAGCAGGCAGGCGCTTGTCGCTGCGAGACGGCCCTTCGGCAGCAAACAGATCGCCTGTCCCGCCCGGCTCGATCCATGAAACGCGGTCAGGCGGAACATCGCACTGGATCAACCCCCGCGCACGTTCACGCCAGAATGCGAAATCATCAGGCGCGGGAAGGCGCACGGCATAATGCGCGCCAAGGCTCACGTTCTGCATCACCCGCATCAAAACAGCTCCAGCTGTTCCGACTTGGGCGCAAGCAGACGGCGCAGGTCGGCGCGGTCGGTCAACAAGGTCGGGCGCCAGTCGAGCGTGCAGATGAAAGGCCGCACCTTCGCGATCGAGGCGGTAAGGCGCGCCACATCATCCAACCGCAGCGTCCGGTGCCGCCGCGCTGCAAGAATGCGGCCCACCGCCGTGGTCCCCAGTCCCGGCACCCGCAGCAATTGTTCTTTCGCCGCGCGGTTCACATCGACCGGGAAGCTTTCGCGGAACTTCAGCGCCCAGGCCAGTTTCGGATCTATGTCGAGCGGCAGATTGCCATCCGCCTCGGTCGCGTCCGCGACTTCGCCGGGGGCAAAGCCATAGAAGCGCATCAGCCAGTCGGACTGATACAAGCGGTGTTCGCGCAGCAGCGGCGGGCGCTTCAAGGGCAGCACCGCTGAAGCATCGGGGATGGGCGAAAACGCGCTGTAATAGACACGCCTGAGCCCGAAGCTGCCGTAAAGCCTGCTCGCCTTGCCAATAATTGCGGTATCATTGGCATCATCCG
Organism: Sphingomonadales bacterium; assembly: GCA_009995225.1. GTDB lineage: Bacteria > Pseudomonadota > Alphaproteobacteria > Sphingomonadales > Sphingomonadaceae > Erythrobacter. Next base: position 83,659 of record JAACPW010000012.1, read on the forward strand.
CGCCGACGATCATCTGGGTCGATTGACCTGCGGGTGCAAACCGGGGCGCATGTCGAAACCGCTTGCGCTCGTCCTTGGCCTCGATGATCCGCATCTTGGTACGCCCCATCGCGCCTTCGATCTGGCTTTCATCTTTATCGGGCGCGAGCCGGTTGAGGCCGGCGCGGGTCGGCAGTTCGACATTGATCGAGACCCGGTCGGCATAAAGACCGGCCTCATGTATGATCTCGGCATCGGCTTCGGGAATGGTCTTGAGGTGGATATAGCCGCGAAAATCATGCTCTTCGCGCAGGATCCGCGCAACCTCGACCAGCTGCTCCATCGTGTGATTGGCGCTTTTCACGATACCTGAGGACAGGAACAGCCCCTCGATATAATTGCGGCGGTAGAAATTGAGCGTGAGGTCGACCACCTCCTGCGGCGTAAACCGCGCCCGCGCCACGTTCGAGCTTTTGCGGTTGATGCAGTAGTGGCAATCGAAAATGCAGTGATTGGTCAGCAGGATCTTGAGCAGCGAGATGCAGCGGCCATCGGGAGCATAGGCATGGCAAATGCCCATCCCCTCGGTCGAACCGACACCTTTGCCGCCCACCGAATTCTTCTTGGCCGTCCCCGATGACGCGCATGACGCATCATACTTCGCCGCATCGGCGAGGATTTCAAGCTTCTGTCTAAGTGTCTGCTGGGCCATGGAACGGAGGAACACCTTTCAGCGTTCCTTATATGTTCTGACAACCGCAATGCCAAATGCAAAGCTTGCAAGCCGTGCTCGCGTAGGGTTAGGCGATGCGGCGCAGCCTCGGCCCGCTGTCGCGCTCGTCCTGCTGGGCGCACAAAAAGTCGATCACTGCCGGATGCATTGCGCCTTCAAAGGCGACTCCGGCGGTCGACCCTTCAACCCAGGCAATCAAGCCCAGGGGCGCGTTGATCCCGTTCACCTTCATGGTTACCCGGTCGCCCACCTCGGCAAATCCGGCCTTCGCCTTGATCTTGCAGCCGCCTTCGGAGATGTCGAGCAGATCAACAAACACCACGCGAGACCGCACAAGGCTTTTTACAGTGAGGCTCATCGGCCGCCGTTCGGACGCGCGTGAGATGGAATGTATATTCATAGCCATTGGCTTCGCACAAACCTGTAAAGGAAAGCTAAGTAAGCCGGTGAGGCAAATACGGTTAAAACCGATCAGGCACACAGCCCTTGCAGAAACCAGTCAGGCATTCCGCCGCGCCCGTCACCTGCGATTCCCTGGCGGTAGATCCAGTAACGCCGCCCGGCTTCGTCCTCGACGCGATAATAGTCGCGCAGACGCGTGGTGGAGCGTTCGCGCCACCATTCGGGCGCGATCCGCTCCGGCCCTTCCACCCGCACCACCTCACGCACGCTTCCCCGCCAGCGGAAACGCTGCGGCACGCCGTCAGGTGAGGCATAGAGCACAGCGATGGGTTCCGCCCGATCGAGCAGCTTCAACGGGCGGGCGTGGAAGGCGAGCGCACCTTGGGCCGGTGGCAGCGGCTCCATCGGCAGTTGCCAGCCTTGCGCGCGTTCGGGAATGTGGCTTGCACGCAGCACCGGGCGGGTGACGGCCTTGGCCCCCAATCGCACGGTCAGGCGGTCGATACAGGCTGCCAGCGCGGTACCGTGATGTTCGGCCGCCGCATCGAGATCGGCCTGCGCCACCTCAAGCGGCTCGCTCCAACTGGCACGCAATTGCACCGCTTCAATCCCGAACCCAGCCTCGACATCGTCAAGCCGTGCGGCGAACAGACGGGTGATGTGGCTGGCCTCGCGAGTGGCGGCGGCGAGTTCGATGCGGCGTTGTAACACCTCGCCGTCGACCCGCCACAGCGCCAGTTCAAGCCGCCGCGCGCCTTCGCCGCGTGCCTCGAGCGTGCGCACCATATCGGCGGCAAGGTCTTCCACCACCCGGTCAAGCAAATCCCGGTGGCGCAACGGCTCCATCAAGCGACGCTGCACCATCGGCATCATCTGCGCGATCACCGGCAGCAATGGCTCGGGCACACGGCCGAGCAATTGATCGAGCCGCAGCAGCGGATTGGCAGCGGGTGAGCGATGGTTCCGAAATCGGCGGCGCAGCGAATCGCGAGCGGCGGCCTCCGCAGCAGGATCATCGCCCGCACCGCTGACCCCTGCCAGCTCGCCCAGACGCTTGATCCCCAGACGCCGCAGCACGGTGAGCACATCATCGTCGAGCCGGAGCGCGGCCACCGGCAGATCGCCCAGCATCCGCAGCGGATCATCGCCCGGAGCAAGGATCGCCCCCGGTCTTGCAGGGTGAGACCCAAAATGCGCGAGCGCCCAAGCCGCGCCCGCCGTTGGCGCGAGCGCCGCGCGTGCGGTCAGCCCGCGCTGGGTAAAGGCCCGCGCAACATCGCCCAGCAGCGCCTCTTCGCCGCCATACAGGTGAGCGACGCCGGTGACATCGATCAGCAGACCATCCGGTGGATCAAGCGCGCTCCACGGCCCCCAACGCTGTGCCCATAGGGCAAGTTTTTCCAGGCTTGCCAGATCGCCCGCCGGATCGCCCGGCACGGCGGTAAGTTCGGGACAGAGCGCCCGCGCATCCGCCAGCAGCATCCCGGCCCGCGCACCCGCAGCCAATCCCGCATCATTGGCAGCAGTGATCCGCGGTCCGTGCGCGGTGTCGGCGATCAGCGCGGTCGGCGCGGTCGTTTCGGGCGCATCAGGCGCGTGCGCGCGCTGCCAGCGATCGACCGACAGTCGGGCGAGCCAGACGGACAGGATCCGGCGCGACGGCGAAGTCGGTGTCGGACTCGCAGGCATTTGGCTGGGTGCGGAGGCGTAGGGTTTCGGTATCATCGCTCAATATCCATTCGCCCGGCGCATGGGCACGCGCACGAAACAATTCGGCGTGCCATCTGGCGGTGCCGGGGGCGGCCGCATTCCAGCGCGGCGGCAAAGACGGGGCAGCGCGTGCCTGCCAGCGCATCCGGGCCGAAGAAAGATCAGGCTGGGCATCAAGCCGTACCAGCCACAGCCGCACCCCGTGACGTTCCGCCATAAGGCTGAGACGGCGTGAGGCGGTGAAGGACAGCGCGCGCGGATTGCCCGCGATCTCCCCGATCACGCAGGCAAGATCACGGCACTTGAGCCCCTCCTCCAACGCGAACAGCGCGTCTTCGGGCGTGGCGGCGGCGACATGGATCACCCGGTGACGCCATTCAGGCGGCAGGCCGGCAAGGCAGGGCCGTCCCCCCAATTGCATGGCTTTGCGATCCTGTACCCACAGCAACTGCCGGATATCCTGCGCCGCACCCGCGTCCGATGACGAGTTCAAGGCGTCACGCGCCAGCGCCAGCGCCAGCCCCGCCCCGCTCGCCTCTCCTGCCGGAGCGAAGATTTCCGAATGAAACGGCTGCGCAGGCAGGCCCGGTCGCCAACGCGGTTCAGCAAGGTGTGCAGGCAGAACACGGGCGGGTGACGGTTTGGATGACATGAAGGAACGACTCATTTGTTCGCATTATGTTCCAACTCTGGCCCTTTGGCAATCACGCCGCCGGGACAGAAAAAGGGCGCCCGCTTCCGGGCGCCCCTTTGTATGTCCATAAAAGCAATCGATCAGGATTTGGGATTATCGATCGGAATGATCGTCTCGTCACCCAGAACATCATCGACCACTTCCACGATCCCGCGACCCAGATGGCTGCGACCGCGTCCGTATAGCGTGTAGATCGCCACGCCGATCAGGGTCCACACCGGCAGAACGATCATCGCTTCCGTCGGCAGATTGACGAAGAGGAACAGACAGCCCGCAATCGCCGCGGGAGCGATGATCATCAGGCCAGCGACCCTGAAGGGACGTTTCACATCGGGCCGCGTCCGGCGCAGCACCATCACCGCCAAGGCCACCAGCGCAAAGGCGTAAAGCGTGCCGGCATTGGCGATATCGGCCAGCTTTCCGACTGGCAGAAACGCCGCAGCCACCGCCACAACCACACCGGTCATCGCTGTTACAACGTGGGGCGTCTGCCACTTGGGGTGCACCGTGCTCAGGACTTCGGGAAGCAACCCATCACGGCTCATCACGAAGAAGATACGGGTCTGGGCATAGAGCAACACCAGAATGACCGAAGGAAGCGCAATGAAGGCGGCATAACCCAGAGCGTTGCCGATGCTCGAATACCCGATCTGGCGCAGCACGTGGGCCAGTGCTTCATCCGAACACACCAACGCTGCCGAGTAGGCCGGCATGGCGCACTGGCGGGCGAGTTCTTCTGACCCTGCCGGGAACGGCACGCCGTCCGGCCCCATGATGGGCTGCCCCCCGATAGTCCCGATCGCACCGGCTGCCACCAGAATGTAGAATACCGTGCAGAACAAGAGCGATCCGACCAGACCGATCGGCACGTTGCGCTGCGGGTTCTTGGTTTCTTCCGCCGCAGTCGAAACCGCATCGAAGCCCACATAGGCAAAGAAGATCGTCGCCGCAGCGCCGACCGCGCCGACTCCCGTGCCCCAGCCGCCGAACACATTAGCAGGCAAGAACGGGTTGAAATTCGCGGAATCGATTTCAGGCAAGGTCAGCACGATGAAAACCGTCAGCGCGGTCACCTTGATGACAACCAGCACCGCATTGACCTTGGCGCTTTCACTCGTACCGATCATCAGCAGCCACGTAACAAGCAATGCGATCACCAGCGCCGGCAGATTGATGACACCGCCTTCAACCCCGCCGAATGCCAAAGGTCCACCCGAAAGCGCCGCAGGAAGGGCTATGCCGAAAGTCTCGTTAAGGATGGTGCCGACGAAATAACCCGACCAGCCCACCGACACCGCGCTCGCCGCGATGGCGTATTCGAGCACCAGCGCCCAGCCCACTGTCCAGGCCAGGAATTCCCCCATCGTGGCGTAGGTATAGGTATAGGCCGATCCCGAGACCGGAATGGTCGAGGAAATCTCGGCATAACAAAGCGCGGCGACGATGCAGATCAATCCGGCAATCGCGAAAGCCAGCATCAGCCCCGGCCCGGCTTTTTGAGCCCCGGCCGACGTCAGCACGAAAATCCCGGTGCCGATGATGCAGCCAATGCCAAACAGCATCAGCTGAATCGCACCGAGCGAACGCTTGAGTGATTTCTTTTCCGCCGCTGCGAGGATCGCGTCGAGCGGCTTTACCCTGTCTAGAAACATCTGGAATAGGTCTCCCCTTGATCGCAGGCAGATCCCCTGCGCGACCGTCAGGCTGTAACGCTAGCGCAACACGCTCGCAAAACAAGCGCCAAAGCGCAGGCTTTCCCCCGACGCGCGCACCCGCTAGGGCTGACAACCATGTCTACAACCTTTCAGCTCGACACCAGCACCAGCCGTGCCAACCCCACCCCGCAGCCCATGCGGCGCCTGACGGTTCCAGGCATCCGCGCGCGCAAGACAGACGGCGTGACGGCGCAACCTCTGGTGATGCTGACCGCCTATACCGCGCGTCAGGCCCAGATCCTCGATAGCCACTGCGATCTGCTGCTGGTGGGAGATTCCCTCGGACAGGTGATCTATGGATTGCCCTCGACCGTGCCTGTGACATTGGAGATGATGGCCAATCACGGTGCGGCCGTGGTGCGCGGGTCATATCACTCGGTCGTGGTGGTCGACATGCCTTTCGGCTCGTACGAGGCTTCGCCCGAGCAGGCGTTTGAAAGCGCGGCGTTTCTGATGAAGCAGACGGGCGCTGCGGCCATAAAGCTTGAAGGTGGAGCGGCCATGGCCCCGACTGTTGCCTTCCTCAATAGCCGAGGGATTCCTGTAATGGGCCATGTTGGCCTTACCCCGCAGGCCGTGAACGTGCTCGGCGGATATGGCGCGCGCGGGCGATCGGATGCTGAAGCGGAAAAGATCGTCTCCGATGCAAAGGCCCTGGATGAAGCCGGTGCCTTTGCCATTGTCATCGAAGGCGTCGTCGAACCCATCGCAATCGCGGCAACCGTCGCTGTAAGCTGCCCAACCATCGGCATCGGCGCATCGGCGCAATGTGACGGACAGGTGCTGGTGACTGACGATATGCTCGGCATGTTCGAGCGCGTGCCGCGATTTGTGAAGCGGTACGAAGATATCGCAGGCGTAATCGACCGCACTGTGGCCCGTTATGCCCAGGAAGTGCGCGATCGCAGTTTCCCAGGCGCCGAACAGACGTACCAACCCAAGGCCTAAGCTTGGGCAGTCTTTGCAAGCCGCACTGCAAGAGGCGCGGCCAGTACCAGCTGCGCCAAGTGATAGAGCAGCAATGGCGCGATTACGAACCCGGCGCTGGCCGGTGGAAACAGGATAGCGGCCAGCGGCGCGCCGATGACGACGCTTTTCTGCGATCCGACAAACAGGAAAGCGATCCGGTCAGCACGCGGCAGGCCAAGCAGTCCTGCACTCACCCAAGCCCCTGCCAGCGCCAATCCCAGCATCGCCAGCACTAAGACTATCAGCGCCGCCCAATCGCCCAGCGCAAACATCGTGCCCAAACCTTGCTCGACCGCGCCGGAGAAGGCGACATAGACCGCGATTCCGATCACGGCCCGATCAAGCCAGGCGATCCGCGCACGATGGGCCGCGATCTGCTCGATCACTCGGCCTTGCACAATCTGCCCGATCACGAACGGCAGCACCAGAATAACGGCAATGCGGACGACCGCCTCGCTGCCGATCTCACCCGCCCCGCCCCCGCCCAACAGCGCGAACAGCGGCGCGCTCACGAATACGCCGATGATGTTGATGAGAGCCGCGCCGATGACGGCTAGACCCACGTTGCCCTCCGCCAGGCTGGTGTAGCTGGTGGAAGATTGCACGGTCGATGGCAGACAGCCGAGATAGACAAAGCCCAAGGCCACGACCGGCGGCAGAACGTTCTGCGCAAGGTGCGCAAAGCCAAGCCCGCCGATCGCCATTGCGCCAAAAACGAATAGCAGCAGCGGCCCGAAATAACGCCAGTTGGCAAGGCCCCGCGCAATCTCGGACCGGCGGATTCGCATGCCATTCACCAGGAATAATAGAAAGATACCGGCACTGGAGACCATGGCTGCAGCGGCACGCGCACCTCCCGTCGCAGGCAGCACAAGCGCAAGACCCGCAGAAAGCGCCAGCACGGCGATCATGGGATCGGTCAGAAATGGCGGGCGAGAAGCAGGCTTGAGCATCAGGCACGCGCCCTGCCCTGCTGCATCACGCTTGTCGAGCGGCAGCGCGCCTATCGTTGGGAAAGCGAGCGGGGCCGCATCTCTGCCAGCAAGGTGGCAAAGCGGCGTTCCTCGTCATCTTGCCCCATCGCCCGCGCTGCGCGCAATCGCAGACCAAGCAGCGCTGGATCATGCCCTGCGCCCATCGCTATCGCATGATCGAGCAGAGGCCCCACACGCGCCCACTGACCGCTTTGCCCTAAATGCTCCGCCAAGGCGATTACGGCGCTTGCATTATCGGGCTCGTTCGCCGCATGCCGCGCCAGCAGCAGGTCGACGGCCGCAAGCTCGCCAGAATTCGTGTAAGCGAGAACGACCTTGCGCGTGAGCGGCCAGGGTCGCTTGACCCGTGCCGTCATCGCATAGGCGGACAGGGCAGCTTGCAGATCACCCGCGCCCAGTGCTGCATCGCCTGCCAGTGCCGAAACGTCAGCTGACGCCGGAAAACGCGCCGTCAGCACCCTGGCGTCTGCCCTTGCCTTGATCCAATCGCCGGCCAGCCCTGCGGCACGAATAGTCATTGTCGGCGACGGCAGGCCTTCACGCAGGGAAAGCACCACCGCGGAATTGCCTGCGCCTTGCATCGCTTTTTCCAATAATGGCGCCGCGCCTGCCCGGTCGCCGCGCTGTTCATGTGCCCGCGCCACCAACATCACCAGATAAGGCGTGGCTTCGGGACGTTTTGCGTCCCGGCCAAAACGGGCGGCAAGTTCATCCACCCGCCCCGCATCAAACAGCGCCTTTGCAAACAGTTCACGCAGCCGCGAATTACCGGGTTGGCGCGCGGTAAGACCTTCAAGGATTGCAGCGGCGCTATCAGCATTGCCTTCGGCCAGACTGATGATCGCGTCGAGTTGGAGCGCGGCCGGTACACCGCGGTCTGTCATGCCACTGCGCGATAGCAGACTGCGCGCGAGCGCATACTCGCCGCCGCGCGCGGCCAGGACCGCTTGCAGATACGGCACACGCAGATCATCCGGTGCGATGTCACCGAGCGTACGGACTGCCGCAAGCATCGCCCCCGCTTCGCCGCCGTCGCCAAGTGTTGCGGCATATTCCGCCCAAGCATCGACGTAGAATGGATCGGCTGTCAGTGCGGCGCGGAACCACGGCAAGGCGGCCCGATGCCCATGCGCATCCCGCACCATGAGCGCCCGTAGCAACAATGCGGGCGGATGATCGGGACCCAATACCAGAGCCCGGTCAGCGGCCTCCAAGGCTGTGAGATTTTCACCGTTGCGAAGGCGCATACGGGCAATCGCAGTCCATACAGCCGGATCGTCCGGCGCCATGACGACTGCCTCATCCAGCACCCGCAGCACTTCGGCCGATTGACCTGCCACCATTGCTCGATCAGCGTCATCGAGCAGCCCAGCCAATGCCGATGGGGGCGAACCTAAGTCCGGATGCGCCCCATCGGCACCACCCGAACAACCCGCCAATGACAAAAGCAAAGCGCACAAACAGGCGGTTGCTTCATGCCTGAAGGTCATATTGCTTGAGCAGATCGTATAAGGTCGGGCGGCTGATACCGAGCAGCTTTGCGGTGCTGGAAATATTGCCTTCGCTGCGAGACAAGGCGTGGCGGATTACCCGCCGATCGGCCGCCTCGCGCGCGGATTTGAGGTTAAGTACGTCGGCGTCTTGGTTCTCGCCCATCCCCAAATCGAGATCGTCCGCGTTCACAAGCTTGCCATCGGTCATGATGACAGCGCGCTTCACACGGTTTTCCAGTTCGCGCACATTGCCCGGCCATTCGTGTGCATCGATTGCGGCCAGCGCATCGGGGGCAAAGCCGGAAACCGAAGGGTTCATTTCTGCAGCAAAGCGTTTCAGGAACGCCTTGGCAAGGAGCACAGGATCGCCATGACGCTCGGCAAGGCCCGGGATCCGTATGACGATTTCGGCAAGGCGATAGAACAGATCCTCACGGAAACCGCCTGACGTGATCATGCTTTCAAGGTCTTGATGAGTTGCGCACACGATCCGGGTGTTGACCGCGATCGCTCGGCGACCGCCCACCCGCTCGATCGTGCGTTCCTGCAGGAAGCGTAGCAGTTTGACCTGAAGGGGCAGCGGAATGTCACCCACTTCGTCCAAAAACAACGTGCCGCCATCGGCACTTTCGATCTTCCCCTCTGTGGTCTTGACCGCTCCGGTGAACGCGCCCCTTTCATGCCCGAACAATTCGCTTTCAAGCAGGCTTTCGGGGATTGCAGCACAGTTGATCGCGACAAACGGCCCTTCGGCGCGGTCGCTGGCGTCATGCAATCCCCTGGCAAGCAATTCCTTGCCTGTGCCGCTGGCACCGAGCAACATCACGGACACGCTGGTCTTTGCGACGCGCTCAATCGTCCGGGCAACCTTGACCATTTCCGGTGCGCCGGTGATCAATCGGCCAAGCACGGTCTTGTCGGCACTGCTGGAGGCGACGAGACGCCGGTTTTCCTGCTCGATGGCACGCAGATTGAATGCGCGCCGCACAATGAGTCCGAGCGCGTCAATGTCGATCGGCTTCTGGTAGAAATCGTAAGCGCCGCGTGCGATCGCACCGAGTGCGCTATCACGCGCGCCATGCCCGCTCGCAACGATCACTTTGGTGTCAGGTTTCAGCGCCATGATGGCGTCCAGCACCGCAAAACCTTCGGTCGTGCCGTCGGGATCAGGCGGCAAGCCGAGGTCGAGCGTCACCACACCCGGCACTTCGGATCGCAGCGCCGCCAGCGCGCTGTCCCGGTCGCCCGCGATCACCACCTCGAAATCGTCATAGGCCCACTTGAGCTGGGCTTGCAGGCCCGGATCGTCTTCGATCACTAGCAAAACGGGTTTCTTGTCGGCCATTACGCGACCTCCTGCGCTGTCACATCGTCATCGCTCTGCGCGCCCAGAAGATGCACGGCGTTAGCCAGGGGCAGCACCACCGAAAAGCGCGTGCCCAACCCTTCCCGGCTTTCTACGGCGATTCGCCCGCCCATCGCTTTGACCAATTCGCGGGCCTCAAAGGCGCCAATGCCGAACCCGCCGGCCTTTGACGAAATGAACGGCTTAAACAGGCCTGTGCGAACGAAGGCGGGGCTCATCCCCTTGCCTGCATCGACCACGTCGATGGCTCCGTGTAAACCTTCAGACGTCACATCAAGAAATACCGGCATCGTCGCTTCGCTGGCATCAATGGCGTTTTGGACAAGGTGGATCAAAGCTTGTTCCAGTGCTTCGCGATTGCCCATGACCTGAACCGGCACTTCGCGGGTTAGCGCCACCGGATGCACACCTTTGAAGCGGTCGGCGATACCGCGTGCCAATTCGACCAAATCGATCGAATCAAGCCCGTTGACCTGCCCCGAGCCATAACGCCCGAGCCGCGCCAAAAGCGCTGAAAGCTTGTCGGCGGAATTGCGTAAAGTCACCAGCATGTCGGCACGAAAGGCCGGGTTGTCCGCGTGCCTCTCAGCATTGGTCGCCAACAGCGACATCTGGCTTACGAGGTTCTTGATGTCGTGCATCACGAAGGCCATGCGGCGATTGAATTCGTCAAACCGGCTGGCATCCATAAGCGCCTGATGCCCGGCTTGCTCAGCCAGGTAGCTCGCAAGTTGCTGGCCGACGACGCGCAGGAGATCGAAGTCCTCCCAATCAAGCTGGCGCGGATTGCGCGGACGGGCGAGCAGGACGACACCAACCAGCCGATCAAAATGGATCAGCGGCACCAGCGCCCAGGCATCCTCGGTCTGCAAGAGCCATGGCGGGACGTGCGCAGCTTCGCCGTGGTGATCTATCCCGCAGCGCACCTCATCAAGCGCGAGCACCAGGTTGTGGTGTTCAAGCAGATTCGCCAGCACAATCGTACCGGCTCTCGCAGGCACCGTGATTGTCGGCCAGTTCCAGCGGGCCGTAAGCTCCAGGTGCGCATCTTCGCTGGGCATCAATAGCAGACCGGCGGGGCTTTCGGTGATGTCGGCAAGCGCCTTGACAGCGCGTTCCTCAAGGCTGGCGTTGCCCGCGCCACTACGCCCGATGGTGCGTGTAAACCGCAACCATTCCTGGCGGTAATCATAGCGATGCTGGAACAGGTGCTTGGTCGCGGTGACGCGTAACCAGCCGCGCAGCCGCGGCGATGGCAGCGCCAGAGCCGCGCCGATCACGGCGATCACCAAAAAAACCGACTGGCTGGCGCGTGCCATATCTCCGCCGAGCATAGCAAGCGATTTGGTTACCACCACCATGCCGACCAGGTAACCACCGATCAACAGCAGCGATAATGTGCGAAAGGTGACCGCGCGAGACGGGCTGAATTGGACACGTGGTCCGGCTGAACTCATGCCAAGGGCGAAGATTGCGGTCATGATGCCGACGAAAAGTCCGCGCAAATCACCCAGCGCGCCAGCGGGGTTGCCGATCAGAAAGGTCAGCGTCTGGAGATTGAGATCATAAGCGAAAATCCCCGCGAGCGCGATGCCCGTCCAGCGCAAGACCGGACGCAGGGCGCTTGCTGCGCCCGCATAAAGATTATGCAGCAGCAACAGCGCGCCAATGGCTACCAACATATCGATCAGAGCGCGCGCCTCTAACACGATATTGCGCACATCCGGGGAACCCGCAACGCGCATCTCGACGAACAAAACGACTGGCTGAAGCAATTGGACAAGCACCAAAGCAATTATGACCGGGCGGATCGGCTTCAGGCTGGCCGTGCGACCGTCGGCGGAAAAAAGGCAAAAGATCGCCGAAATAAGCGCAAGGTTGCGTAACATCGCTGCGATCACGACCGCGCTGTGCTGGGCGCCCAGTCCGGCGGCCAATGCGCACCAGATCGCGCTGAGCCCCGCCGCGATGATGAGCGGCATACGGTCAGGCCGGGCACGCTCTCCGTGGTGCCACATCCACAGCATCGCGCCCGCGCTCAGCACGGCGCCTGTGACCCAGGACAGAAAGCTTGCCAAATTTACGAATCCCCCGAGCCAGATCATCGCGCACCCTCTGGCCAAAGGATCACGCGCAGCGTCTGAAGCAGGATCACGAAATCAAGGAAGGGCGTGTAATTCTTGGCATAGTATAGATCATATTCGAGCTTGCAGCGGCTGTCCTCCACAGACGCCCCATAGGGAAAGTTTATCTGCGCCCACCCTGTGATACCGGGTTTCACCATGTGCCGTTCTCCGTAAAACGGGATCTCTTCTTCCAGGCTGTCAACGAAGGACGGCACTTCCGGCCGCGGTCCGACAAAGCTCATTTCCCCCTTGAGAACTGTCCACGTCTGCGGCAATTCGTCCAAACGGACCTTGCGGATAAAGTGACCCAAACGGGTGATGCGGGGGTCATTTTCCTCGGCCCACTTGGCCCCGTCCTTTTCGGCATCGGTGCGCATTGAGCGCAGCTTGATAAGCGTGAACGTCTCACCGTAGAGGCCAACGCGCTTTTGGCGGAAGAACGCCGGTCCTTTGCTATCAAGCTTCACCAGACCCGCAAACAGCACGATCAGCGGAAGTGTCAGTGCCAGCAGGATCACGCTCGCGATAATATCAAAGATCCGCTTCATCGCGCTAGAGAACATCCGCGAACTCGAAAAACCATCCGAAAAAATCAGCCAGCTGGGATTGATTGTGTCGAGATCAACCCGTCCGGTTTCACGCTCGATAAAGCTCGAGAAATCATTGACGTGGACGCCCTTGGTCTTGATCCTGAGCAAGTCCTTCAATGGCAGGGCGTTGCGCCGTTCTTGCAACGCCAGCACCACTTCGGACACGCCGAGGTTTTCGACAAAGCGCCCCAGATCGTGGATGGCGGCACGTGGAATGGCCTCTTCGACCTGCCGCTGATCTTCGCTCATGGCGATGTAGGCGACGATCACAAAGCCCGTTTCGGGCTTCTCACCCAGCTCACGCAGCCGCTGGGCCCGGTCGCCTGCGCCCAGCACCATCACCCGGCGGCGGAATGCAGATGAACCCAGAAAAGAATTGAGCAGCAGCCGGTCTGCTACAAGCACCACGATAGCGAAGCCCATGGTGTAGAGCAAAGTCGAGCGCCAGAACATGTCGCTTGGAAACAGAAAATCGACCACGGCCAAGGCGATGATGCCAAGGCTGATTGCCACGAGTATCCGCGCGCCGGCAAAGCGAAGGCTCCGCAGCGCGTAGGGGCCGTAAACCCCCACAGCGATCATCGCCAACCAGATCACCAAAGCCGTTCCGGCCAGCGCAAACCCGCGGCCTCCGAAATCGCCAAGGTTCATGCCGATTTGGTGGGCGCGCCATTGCCAGGCAACCTCGCTGGCCAGCACCAGCAAGCCAAGATCAAGCAGTCCGAGCAAAAGCACGGCGTGAGGGATATAGTGCTTGAACAGGCGGATCATGATGTGCGGTCCGGTTAACCTTCTTGATCAGCCGAACTACGCGCAAGAAATGAAATGTCGGTAAATTTTACACTTCCAGCCAAAATGCCGGAAAGCGCCGGTCCGCTTACGTCTGACGCCGGCTGGCAAGCCGGCTTGTCGCAGGCGTCAGACATTCCGTCCGTCCACAACGCCCGCACGGCGTTCCAAGCGATACGGCATCATCGCGATCGAGCGAGACCCCGCGGGCATGAGCAAGGTCGCCCGCGAAACGCGCTTCGATCCCGATCACCACGGCTCGCCGTCCTGCGCACATCACGCCGTCACCGTCCACAGTGCGCGTGATCGTGAACCAATGCCGCGCCGCTGCATCACCCTCCCCGAAAGTCACGGCTTGCGTGAGGACCGTGCCGGGGCGCTCAAAGGCGGCGTAGGGCACCCAAGCGGGCCATCGCGCGCTTTCAAGCGGATAAATGGCTCCGCTGCCTCCGGCTGTAAATCGAGTCATCCGCCCGGCCCGGTCAATCGTTGCGGTGAAGAACGGAAGCCCGCGCTCTCCGACCCTGCCAAGAGTGGTGAGCCGCTCGGCTATCTGATCGAAACTGGCCGCAAATCGCCGTTGCAACACAGCAAGGTCATAGCCGGTCGCTTCGCAGGCTCTCAGGAAACGGCGATAGGGAAGCAGCAGCGCACCAGCGAGATAATCGGTGATGTGTTCACGCAAGGTGTCGCGCGCGTCGGAGGCGGCGAGGTTGGCGCCCGCGACGAGCGTCTCAATCCCCTCCCGCATTTCAAGTGCACCCACCTGCCGCGCAATCTGGAAACGCCGCGCCGCACCGGGCAGCATTTCGGACAACTGCAATTGACGTGCGTGAAGATCGAGCCGGTGGACCTGTCCAGGCATCACTTCGGCTGGCAGGATACGGACCGATAGCTGGTGCTTTTCGCGCAGCCGCTCTGACAGCGCGGCGCTGATTTCCCCGCGTGAAAGACGTAATTCATCAGCCAGATCTTCGGCGGCGTGATCAAGATCAGCAAAATGATTCTGCCAGCGTTCCACCGCACGGCGCGCAGCGGCAGCGGTATCCTCGGCCACAACACGCTCGCTTCCCGCGGTGTCATAAAGCCGCGCGAAGGCCGCAGCGATCTGAGGCGCGGCTGCGAGAAATTCCTGCACCTCCTCCCGGTCAATGCCCAGATCTCCAAACCGCTTGTCAGCCATGCGCCGCACCAGGCCATCGAGCCCCCCGATGGCGTCGTCTTCACGCAAGGTCCGCGGATCGAAATCGAATCGCTCGATGACCTGCACCAACACGCGAGCTGACAGCGGGCGCTGGTTGCGCTCGATGAGGTTGAGGTAGGACGGTGAGATGCCAAGCATGCTCGCCATCGCCGCTTGGGTCAGGCCTTCGCGCTTGCGCAAGCGCCGGATGGCCGGTCCGGCGAGGAGGTTTGTGTCGGTCATGTGCCCAATGTAAATAACTTGACAGATTGACACAAGTTCACGCGCAATTGTCTGCATAGCGACACGATTATCTGTAATTTTTTCTATCATGGTGCGGCGCAACACGCCAAGGCCTACCCATCCAACGGCGTTGAGCTAAACCGGCGGGCGCCACTCCCCAGGATGGACAGGAGATGCATATGACTTATCAGAACACCATCACGCGGATGCGCGACCTGGTTTCCGCAAATGGAGCAAGCTGGGCAGCAATCGATCCCGAAAGCGCCGCCCGCATGGTCACCCAGAACCGGTTCAAGACCGGACTGGACATCGCCAAGTATACCGCCGGGATCATGCGCGCCGATATGGCTGCCTACGACGCCGATACCGCACAATACACGCAGTCGCTGGGCTGCTGGCACGGCTTTATCGCGCAACAGAAGCTGATCGCGATCAAGAAGCATTTCGGCACCACCAAGCAGCGGTATCTCTACCTCTCGGGCTGGATGGTTGCCGCACTGCGCAGCGAATTCGGCCCGCTGCCCGATCAGTCGATGCATGAGAAGACCTCGGTCCCCGCGCTGATCGAAGAGCTTTACACCTTCCTCAAGCAAGCTGACGCCCGCGAACTGGGGGGCATGTTCCGTGCGCTTGACGCCGCCCGCGAAGCCGGAGACGCGGTCGAAGCCAAGCGGCTCGAAAATGCCATCGATACCTACGAAACCCACGTCGTACCAATCATCGCCGACATCGACGCAGGGTTCGGTAACGCCGAGGCGACCTACCTGCTCGCCAAAAAGATGATCGAGGCGGGGGCCTGCGCGCTCCAGATCGAAAATCAGGTTTCGGACGAAAAGCAGTGCGGCCACCAGGATGGCAAGGTCACGGTACCGCACGAAGACTTCCTGCAAAAGATCCGCGCCTGCCGCATGGCGTTCCTCGAAATGGGCGTGGAAGACGGGATCATCGTCGCCCGCACCGATTCGCTCGGCGCTGGATTGACCAAGCAGATCGCGTTCTCGAAGGAGCCAGGCGATCTGGGCGATCAATACAACAGCTTCCTCGATTGCGACGAAGTCGATCCGGCCAACATCACCAATGGCCAGGTGTTCATCAGCCGCGATGGCAAGCTGCTTTCGCCCAAGCGTCTGCCGTCGAACCTGTACCAGTTCCGCGCCGGAACGGGCGTGGACCGGGTAGTGCTCGACTGCGTCACTTCGCTCCAGCATGGCGCCGACCTGTTGTGGATCGAGACCGAAAAGCCCCATGTTGAGCAGATCGCCGAAATGGTCGACCGCATCCGCGAAGTCGTGCCCAACGCCAAGCTGGTCTACAACAACTCACCCAGCTTCAACTGGACGCTCAACTTCCGCCAGCAGGTGTTCGATGCGTGGGAAGCAGCCGGCAAGGACGTAGCGGCCTTTGACCGTGCCAAGCTGATGAGTGTCGATTATGACACCACCGAACTGGCCGCCGAAGCCGATGAGAAGATCCGCACCTTCCAGCGCGATGGCGCGGCGCGGGCGGGCATTTTCCACCACCTCATCACCCTGCCCACCTATCACACCGCCGCGCTGAGCACCGACAACCTTGCCCGCGAATACTTCGGCGAGGCGGGAATGCTCGGCTACGTCAAGAACGTGCAGCGCGAGGAAATCCGTCAGGGCATCGCCTGTGTGAAGCACCAGAACATGTCCGGCAGCGACATTGGCGATGATCACAAGGAATACTTCGCCGGTGAAGCCGCGCTGAAAGCTGGTGGTGCCCACAACACCATGAACCAGTTCGAGGCAGCCTAAGCTCTGGGAGAGCGCCGGAGGGCTGCGAATTGCAGCCTTCCGGTTGCCCGCAAAGCCGCCTAAGGACTGCGGGTATTCACCCTAGGAGAGTGACGATGAGCGATACTGACACCCCCAATCCTGAACCTGCGCGCGCCCGTGCGCTGCTTTCGACCGCCGACATGAAGCTGCTGCGCCGCGCGCTCGAAAGCCACGCCCGCAACACCGAAGACCGTGAGGAGCTGGCCAAGATCAACGCCCTCCACCACCGTCTCGGCACTTACGTCCCCTCGTAAGACCACACCCGTTTCACAGTTCTCCTGGGGAGGAGAAACGGCCGCCGGATCA
Organism: Sphingomonadales bacterium; assembly: GCA_009995225.1. GTDB lineage: Bacteria > Pseudomonadota > Alphaproteobacteria > Sphingomonadales > Sphingomonadaceae > Erythrobacter. The sequence goes on from JAACPW010000012.1 coordinate 100,751, forward strand.
CCCCTTCCCAGGTGCGATCCGGCGGCCGAATTTTTGGGGAGACAGAGCGTTATCCGCCCTTTTTCTGCATCACATCAAGCGTGGCGGCCGTCAGTGCCTCGGTGGCCGTCGCGATGACGACCGGGGCGTCAGGCGCCCAGAATGGAGAGTGCAGCGAAGGCAAGGTGATCTCGCCCCGTTCCGCCTTGGCCCATTCCTCCGCCTTCACACCGCCCACCCAGAGGATGAGCGATTCCACGTTCTCGCGGTCGGCGCGGTAGAACTGGCTGAAATCCTCGCCACCCATCACGGCGGAAACCTCCGTCAATTTGCCTTCAAAGCGCGGCTGAAGAAGATTGGCCACGCGCGCGGTCAGATCCGGCGTATTGTAGGTCGCAGGGGTATAGGGATCGGCCACGGTTACGCGCGGCAACTTGTCATCGGGCATTCCCGCAGCAATCGCCTCGCCCCGCGCAATGCGCGCGATGCCATCCAGAAGCTGCTTGCGATTGACATCCGAATAGCTGCGAACCGTGATCTGGAGCCGGGCTTCATCAGGGATGATGTTGTGCTTCGACCCTGCCTGAAAGCTGCCAACGGTGACCACCGCGGAATCGGTCGGATTCAACTCGCGGCTCACCAACGTCTGTAACCGCATCACGATGCTCGATGCGAGCACCACGGGATCCTTGGTCGTGTGCGGATAGGCGCCGTGACCGCCCACACCCGGCACCACGATATCGACCGAATCCACATTGGCGAGCGCGAAGCCGTTGGCGTATCCGATCGTCCCGGCGGGCGCCTGCGCGGCATCGTGAAACGCAAGCACGTAATCGGGCTTGGGAAAACGGGTGTATAGCCCGTCGTCGAGCATGGCCTTGGCGCCTTCACCGATTTCCTCGGCGGGTTGAAGGATCATCACCAGCGTTCCCGACCACTGATCGCGCCGCGAGACGAGCTGCTGCGCCGTGCCGATCCAGGCGGCCATGTGCGTGTCGTGCCCGCACGCGTGCATCACGCCCGTCTCGATCCCGGTTGCCGGCACCGCCCGGCGTGTGGAGGCGTAAGGCAGGCCGGTCTGCTCGATCACCGGCAACCCGTCCATGTCGGCGCGCAGCATCACGGTGGGGCCATTACCGTTGCGCATCACCGCAACCACCCCGGTCTTGCCGACACCTTCGGTCACGTCGAAGCCAAGCGCCCGGGCACGGGCGGCGAGTTTCTTGGCGGTTTCGACTTCCTGAAAGCTGAGTTCCGGATTGGCGTGCAGATCCTGATAGAGTTCGACCAGCGCGGGCAAATCCGCCGCTACCGCATCGCGCAATTCGTCCGCGTGTGCGGGCACCGCCGCCATGGCCAGCAGGCTTCCCCCTGCCAAAATCGCCCTTATCCGCATCGCATTTCCCCTTGCTTCATCCCCGTCATGCGCCGCTGTTGGAGACACATGAGACACTGTCCAGAAACAGAAAACCTCTCACCCGATCCGTCCGGCCCACGAGGCCCGCAAGCCGGCAAGTTGACAAGCGCCTGCAACCATTGCTGCACGTTGCCACAACACTCGGGGATTAGGAAAGGGGCAGCGCGATTTACAATCCGTACCAGATGACCAGCAGGATCGAGAGCACGGTGACCATCAGAGCCACCAGCGGTACGCCAGCACGGATGTAATCGCCGAATTCATATCCACCTTCCGACATGATCAGCATGTTTGTCTGGTAGGCAATCGGTGTCGCGTAACACAGGTTGCAGCCGAACAGCACGGCCAGCACCAAGGGTTCGGGCGGCAGGCCGAGCTGGGATGCGATGCTGAAGGCGATCGGTGTCCCGATCGTCGCAGCGGTGGCGTTGGATGCGAAGTTGGTGACAACTGTCACGAACAGCATGATCGCCGACAGGATCAACGCTGGCGGCAGATAGGCCAGCCCCAGCGAAAGCGCCTGCCCCAGCCATTCCGCCGCACCGCTCTCGTCAATGACCCGGCCAATCGCAAGGCTGGCGGCGATCAGCACGATCACCTTGGCCGAAAGTGCACGGCCGACACGGTCGAACTTCACGCAGCCTGTCACGAACATCACAATCGCACCCGCCAAGGCCGAAATCGCGATCGGCAATTTGATCGGGGCGTAACCGCCACCATCGAACCAAGGCAAACCAATGGAAGCGGTCGCAATCGCACCCAGCATGATCGCGCCCGCCAGCACCGCCTTTGACCGGCGCGGCAATTCGCGCGCGCCTTCAAGCCGCAGCAGGCCATCATTGCGCGCGAAGGTTTGCAGATCGTCGTCAATTCCCATCACCAGCAGCACATCCCCTTCGAGAATGCGCAAATCGCCAGCTTCGGAGTAGATGTCCCGCTCGCCCAGCAGACGCTCGGGCCGGTGAATGCCCAGCACTGCAACGCCGTAAAGATCGGCGATCCCCGAGCTGGCCAACGTCCGGGTGATCAGGCGCGAATCCGCCGTCACCGTCATTTCGACCGCGACCACATCCTCGCCCTGCGCCTTGGACACCCGGCGAATACGGTTGAGCACCCAGCTGGGCGCCAGTTCGCCTTTCAACGCACGCGCCGCTTCCTCAAGCGCCTCATGCGTACCGGAGATATGGAGGCGCTGTTCGGGCTGGAGCAGGCCGGTTGGTCTGTCATGGAAGGTGATGCCGTCCGGCAGCTTGGCGGTGATCGCTGAAAGCTCGGCGCCGGAAAGCAGGCTGCTGGTGCCGACCCGCAAACGGGTGTGGAAAGTCCTGCGGATATTGTCCGGCACCACGCTGTTATCACGCAGCAACCGTGGCATCACAAGCCACAGATAAGGCAGGGCAAACAAGGCGGCAATCAGCACGATCGGGGTGAATTCGAACACGCCCAAAGGCCGCATGCCGATATCCGATGCGATCGATACCACCAGAATATTGGTCGACGTGCCGATGGTGGTCGCCATTCCGCCAATCAGCACGGCGGCGTTGATCGGCATGAGGGTCTTGGACGACGCCATCAGCCCCTTGCCGGCCAGTGCCACAAGGATTGGCAGCAACAAGACCATCACAGGCGTGTCGTTGACGAACATCGACAAAGTCAGCGCAATCATCAAGGCGGCCAGCAGACCGATCTGCCCATTGATCCGGAAGATCCGTTCCAGCAACCGGGCAAAGGGCTCCAGCGCGCCTGTCACCACCAGGCCGCGCCCCATGATCATCAGCGCGCAGATCGTGATCAACGCCTGATGCCCAAAGCCTCCGAAGGCCAGGGCCAACCCATCTGTCGGCTTGGTGCCCTCAAGCGGCGCGAAATAGAGCCCCACACCGATCACCGCGATGGTGACAAGCGAGATGATTTCTTCAGGGTATCGCCCGCGGGCAAAGCCGATAAACATGGCGATCGTTACCGCCATGGCCGCAATCGCGTGATAGGATGGTGGATCCAGCATGGCGCAACTGCAGGCGCTAGCCAATCGGGTGGGCCGTGAGCAAGCAGTTTATCGGGAAGACCCTTGAATAGCCTAAGCTGCACGGCCTAACTACTGGCACAAGGACGGGCGACGCCTTGCCAGACCAACGTGTCGCCATTGCGCTGTTTGCGCCGGTTGGCCGATAATGAAAAGGAATGGTGCCCCTGGCCAGACTCGAACTGGCACTTCTTTCGAAACTCGATTTTGAGTCGAGCGCGTCTACCAATTCCACCACAGGGGCGCCGGATCGGGTGCGCAGGCTGTTAGCGAGCGCACCGCGATATGGCAATATGCTCTATCGCAACGCCCCTGCCAGAAGCTTGTGCAGTTTGGAATGCAGCGCATCATTCGCGGCCAGCACCTGCCCGGCATGGATCGGCTCGGACCGGCCACGGAAATCGGTGACAAAGCCACCGGCCTCGCGAACGAGAAGGCAGCCTGCTGCGGTGTCCCAATCGCTCAGACCGCTTTCCCAGAACCCGTCGAACCGCCCTTGCGCCACATAGGCAAGATCGAGCGAAGCGGCGCCAAAGCGGCGGATGCCTGCGACTTCGGGGCCGATCGCGCCAAAAATCCGGCTCCATTCGGCAAAGTCGCCGTGGCCGAAGAACGGCACGCCGGTCGCCACCAGGGCATCGGCCATGCGCGAGCGGGCCGAGACGCGCAGCCGTGCATCCTGCAGCCACGCGCCGCGCGACTTTTCCGCCCAGAAAGTCTGATCGGTGATCGGCTGATAGACCACGCCTGCCACTACATCGCCCCATCCACTACCATCGAGCTTGGGTTCCTGAGCCGCGATGCTGATGGCAAAGTGCGGGATGCCGTGAAGAAAGTTGCTGGTTCCATCCAGCGGATCGACGATCCAGCGCGGCATGCCGGGATCGCCTTCGATCACGCCGGCCTCTTCCATGACAAAGCCCCAGCCCGGACGGGCGGCAAGCAGTTCGTCATACAGTATCCGTTCCGCACGGATATCGGCCTTGCTGACGAAATCGGCCGGGCCTTTACGGCTGACCTGCAAATGTTCGACTTCGCCGAAATCGCGCCGCAAGCGGCCGCCCGCCTTGCGCGCGGCGCGTTCCATGACGCGAATAAGGCCGGAAATAGCTGCCATTTATTTGATCACTTCTTCCAGTTCCACAACAAAATCAATCGTGTGGATTTCAAATTTAAGACTACCCGTCTCGACCTTGACAAGCGCATCGTGGATTTCGAAAGTGTCCATCGTATCGCAATCGAAGTGGTCCGTAGTGCGCGGGAATACTGATCCGGTTTTCAGAATCACGTCCTTGCACCCGCGAAAGACGATCGACCCGCGCCAGTAGCAGGCCCAGAATTCCGTCTCGTCGAAGGGCTGCCATTCCGGGTGATCGCGCGTCAGGTGAAAATCGCAGAACAATCGGATCGCGAGTCCATCCTCGAACACGAATCCCCGGAGCCAGCTATCCGAGAGATCCAGTCCGGCAAGCCTCGGATCATCGAAGTATTGCCGGACTGAAGCCATTGTCGTCCCTCAGCTCGCCTTGCCGACGTAGGCCTGCTCGTACACATCCACGATGATGCGCGTGCCGCTGCCGATGTGCGGCGGCACCATGATGCGTACGCCATTGTCGAGGATCGCCGGCTTGTAGCTCGACGAGGCGGTCTGCCCCTTCACCACCGCATCGGCTTCCACGATGGTGGCTTCGATCTGCGAGGGCAGTTCGACCGAGATCGGCTTTTCGTCCCACAGCTCAAGATTTACCTGCATCCCGTCTTGCAGGAAGGGGCGCGCATCGCCCAGCAGATCGCCAGGCAGCGTGATCTGTTCGTAGGTGTCGTTGTCCATGAACACCAGATCCTCGCCCTCGGCATAGAGGAACTGGAATTCCTTGGTGTCGAGGCGCACACGCTCGATCGTGTCGGCGCTGCGGAAGCGCACGTTGGTCTTGCGGCCATCCTGCAGGTTCTTCATTTCGACCTGCATGTAGGCCCCGCCCTTGCCCGGCTGGGTGTGCTGGATCTTGGCGACCTTCCAGATGCCCTTTTCATATTCGATGATATTGCCGGGGCGGATATCGACGCCGCTGATCTTCATGGGGCTGTGGGCCTTTTGCTTGACGATAAATGGATTGGCGGGGCAGCACCTGAAAGGCGCGTACCCGGAAATGATGCGCGCCCATAGCCGAGCAGGCCGGTCCGGGCAAGCGCAGGCAAATGTGCGGCAAACGCCGCCTGCCCGCGCTGTGGATTTCAAAAGGCGTGGCCAGCCCGCCCGCTGGCTGGTAAGGGCAGCGGCATCATGAAGACCCGTTATGTATTTCTGCTGTTTGTCAGCGCCGCGGCAGCAGCCGCCTTTCTGCCCGGCGGCGCGCAAGGACAGGATCGCAACACCTCGCGCCCGCGCGGAAGCCCGACCACCGGCTCGCTTGGCATTTTGCAGCACGGCGATTGGCAATGCGCGCTGCCGGGCGACGCCGGGGGCGATGCCTTTGTCGAGGTTCCGGCAGAGGCGTTCCGGATCGGCACCGCATCAAGCTACGAAAACCCCGAAGGCAATGGAATCTACCTGCTGCGCGGCACCGAGCTTGTCTTCACGCGTGGGCCCAAAAAGGATCAACGCTTCCGGGTGCGGGGCGAAAACACCATGCAGAAACTGAATCCCGACAGAAGTCTCAGCAAGCTGATCTGCACACGGATTGGCACCGGTAGCTAGGGCTATAGGCCAATAGTGGACAGTGTCTCGCGATCTGCGACCGCTAAGGCTGCGTCTGAATTAAAAGCTGCCGTTCAGGAAACGATCCCAAAGTGGTCATAACTGTCTCTCCCCTTGTGGGAGAGAAACGGAGACTTGGCAGCTTGCTGCCTAGTCGCAGTTGAGAGGGGGCACGGCCGGAGCCGTCCCTCTCCCAACCCTCTCCCACGAGGGGAGAGGGCTAAGGCAGAAAACCACCCACTTCCGGCCATTCCGATGCTGTTGCGCTTTTCCCAAAAGCTGCCGGACAGCTAAAACGGGTTTTTTTTCGCCAACAGTGGACATTCCTGAATAGAGATACGGCTATTTATCGAATTATTGTGTTAATGCGTAATGCGGGGAATTGGCCGATGAATAGCCAATATGGACCACTGGTGTTGGCCACTGTTCTGTCAGCGTGTTCGCCAGAGAGCACCGCACCGTTGCCCGCTCTACCCACAGAACAAGAACTTCCCGACGGCCTGAATCAGAGCTGCGCGTGCATAGAAGAAAACGATTGTCTCGTCTTGGAGGAAGCGCCTGGAAGAAAAGAGGTTCGAAATCTAAGCTGTGATTGGCTTGAACCTGCCAGCTTGGCTCAGTGCGAATTCGAGACCCGTTTTATCAGCCAACATTATTCTGCAAACAAAGCGCCTCATGAGGTCGAGGGGCCTTGGTATTCGCGCTCGCTTGTCGCCAAGCACCTGGGCAATGGTCTGTGGTGTGCCGAAAGAGGCTGACAACAAAAAATTGGAGCAGCGTCATCGGCCCGCACAACTCCGGCCAACCACAACGCATTGCGAACCGCCCGACAGCGGACAAGCCCCACGCCAAAACCACGTAGCGTAACGCCGCTCCTTATCTCCGCATGACTTTCGCAAAGGCTTCGACCGCAGCAACCTCATCGCCGTTCCACACGGCACCTGACACGGCGAGGAAATCCGCGCCGGCATCGATCAGCGGCTTGCAATTGTCCGGCGTGATTCCGCCAATGGCCACGCAAGGGATCTCGAAAATCGACGTCCACCACTGCAGCAATTCCAGATCGGGCACCTCGGCGTCCGGCCCCTTGTCCTTGGTGGTGGAAGGGTAGAACGCGCCGAAGACTACGTAATCGGCCCCGGCCTCGCCTGCATTCATCGCCATGTGGCGACTGGCGTGGCACGTGACGCCAATCTGCGCCTCGCGGCCCAGTTCCTCACGCGCCTCGCGGGGATCGCCGTCGTTCTGCCCCAGATGCACGCCATCGGCCTTCAACCGTTTGGCCAGCGATACCGAATCATTGACGATGAACGCAACGTCATGCGCCGCGCAGATTGCCTGAAGCGGTTCGGCCAGCGCGGCGGCCTCGTGGCTTTCGATGCCCTTCACCCGGAACTGGAAGGCGGTGACAAGCTGGCTTTTGGGGCCCTTGCCCGCCGCCAACGCGCGTTCAAGCCGCTGGGGGAAGTCGCCGTCCACTTTCGGGGGGGAGATGAGATAGAGCTGTGTTTGGATCATGGCCGCGCTCGCTAATCGTTCGGAGCGGCGCTGTCACCTGTTCAACCGTGCAAAGCCGCGATCAGACGCTCGCGCTCGCGATCTGTTCGATGGCCTTGCCCAGCACCGTGTCGAACTCCGTGTCCGACTGGGTCTTGCGCAAATCCTGAAGCAGCCCGCGGCTGAAGCTGGCGATCATGCCGGGGTTCTGGGCCAGGCGCGTGCAGGCCTCATCGGTCGAAAAACCGCCCGACAGCGCCACCACGCGCAGCACCCGGGGATGCTGCGTCAACGGGGTGTAAAAGCCCGCCGTGGCCGGGATCGACAGCTTCAGGATCACCTGCTGGTCATCGGGCAGCGCATCGAGATGCGTGATGATTTCGGCGCGCAAAATTGCTTCGCCTTCGGCCCGGTCGGCGGCGTTGATGTCGTATTCCGGCTCGATGATAGGCCTCAGGCCGGCAGCGATGATTTGATGGGCGACCTGAAACTGCTGGGCAACCACAGCGGCGATTCCTGCCGGGTTGGCGGACTTGATGACCGAACGCATCTTGGTGCCGAACATGCCGTGCGCGACCGACTTTTCGAGCAGCGCGTCCAGCTTCACCATCGGCTTCATCAACTGCACATCGTCCGCCTCATCGGCAAGGCCTTCGTCGACCTTGATAAAGGGCACGATCCCGCGTGCCTTCAACGCATTCGCGGTGCTCTGACCATCCACCTCGCCATCCATCGTGCGCTCGAACAGAATGGCACCGATAACCTTGCCGCTGCCAAAGCAGGGCGAGGTGATGACGCGGGCGCGCATCGCATGGATCGCCTGAAACATCTCGTCTTCGCCCGACCACTCGCCATCATCCACGCCGTAACCGCGCAGCGCCTTGGGCGTGGAGCCGCCCGACTGGTCAAGCGCGGCAATGAAGCCCTGGCCCGTGGCGATGCGGTCGGTCATTTCACGGGTGTTCATTGCAGCGTTCTCCAATGGCGCGGTAGCGGTGCGTTATGCGGCCCTTTGAGACGGACTGCATAGGTATGCAGCGCCCCTCGCCGGTGCCTTAGCCAGCGGTTGCGAATGCTGCAACCGCGAAGCTGAAACCGATGCTATCCGCGTTTGGAAAGACGCCGGATGATGCCGGTAAAGCTCAGGGCAGGTTGACCGTCGCCTGTGACAATCCCACGCACGAAAATGGTCTTCCCGCCTCCCCGCGTCACCTCGCCCCGTGCCTCAACCAGCGCGCCGTCTGCCACCGGACCCAGGAAATCGCCTGCAAGGTTCAGCGTCACCGCGTGATCGCCGTTCAGCACATCGGTCGCAATCGCGAACAGCGCGAAATCGGCAAAGGTCATCATGCAGCCGCCATGCATGAACCCGCCGCCATTCATATGACGCGGTTCGGCGCGGAATGCGCTGACATAGGTGCCGTCATCCTGCCGCCGGTAGTAGAAGGGGCCGGAGCGGGTTTCGAACGGGTCCCCCTGCCAATGACGCCACCCGGCAAACTCGCCGTGCTGCATCACGCTCAACTGCCCGTAACTGGTTTCGACGGCCTCGCTCATGTCTATTTCCACAATTGCAGGCGGCTGAGGGAGGCTGCCAATCCCTCGTCCTGATCCAACCGCGCAAGGCTGCGTTCATTGAGCTTCCAGCCCCCGATCGCACCTTTGCGCCAGAGGTCGGTGACTAGAAAGCTGCCGGTCCACACCTTTGGGCCAAGCGCGAGTTCCAGTTCAGCGCCTGCAACGAACCATGCGCTTTTACCATAAGGCCGCACGATGACCTCGCGAAATGCGAAGCGGGTGCAGGCAAAGCCGCGCTCCAGTGCAGCAAGGAAGCTTGGTCGATCAAGCAGTTGTGGCGGCATGCTGCCAATCAGCATCATGAAATCGCGGTGCGTGAGCTTTTTCATCGCTTTGGCGTCGCGCGCCACCCATGCGCGCATTGTGCCGAGCGCCAGCGCCTCTATTTGGGCAGAAACATCTGCCATGCTAAGCTTCGAGAGCCGTCACGCCCGGCAGCTCGCGACCTTCCATCCATTCGAGGAAGGCGCCGCCAGCGGTTGAGATATATGTGAAATCATCCGAAGCGCCCGCCTGCGCCAAGGCTGCAACGGTGTCGCCTCCGCCCGCGACGCTGATGAGCGATCCCTCCAAAGTCAACGCCGCCGCCGTGCGCGCCAGCGCCACGGTGGCTGCATCGAACGGTTCGGTCTCGAACGCACCCAGAGGCCCGTTCCACACCAGCGTGCGGCAGGTCTTGAGCACATCGGCCAAAGCTTCAACCGCCTGCGGGCCGAGATCGAGGATCATCTCGTCGGACGCAACTTCATGGACATTGCAGGTGCGCAGGGACGCGGGGTTGGCGGCGAATTCCTTGGCCACCACCACATCATAGGGCAGGTGAACCGTGCAGCCGGCCTTGTCGGCCTCGTCCATGATGCGCGAAACGGTGTCTGCCAGATCGTGCTCGCACAGCGACTTGCCCACATCCACCCCGCGCGCCGCGAGGAAGGTGTTGGCCATGCCTCCGCCGATGATGAGGTGCTGCACCTTGCCTACCAGATGTTCAAGCACCGCCAGCTTGGTCGAAACCTTGGCCCCGCCGACCACCGCCGCGACCGGCTGCTCAGGCGCGCCTAGGGCTGCGTCCAATGCTTTCAGCTCGGCTTGCATCGAGCGCCCGGCATAGGCAGGCAGGAAATGCGCCAGCCCTTCGGTGGTGGCATGCGCACGGTGCGCGGCGCTGAAGGCATCGTTGATGTAGAGCGTGCCGTGCGCCGCAATCGCCTGCGCGAAATTGGGATCGTTCGCTTCCTCGCCCGGCCAGAAGCGGGTGTTGTCCAGCAATCCGATGTCACCGGCCCGCAGGATCGTTTCGACCGCCTGCGCCACCACCGGCCCCGTGATTTCGGGGATGAACATGACTTCCTTGCCCAGCACCTGTTCGACATCGCCCACCACCATGCTGGTCGACAACATCGACGAACGCTGCCCGCCCGGACGCCCGAAATGGGCCAGCAACAGCACCTTCGCCCCGCGCCCCGCGAGTTCGAGGATGGTGGGCTTCACCGCCTCGACCCGCGTCACATCAGTGGCCGATCCGTCCTTCATCGGCAGGTTGAGATCGACGCGAACCAGCGCCACCTCTCCGGTCAGATCGGCGGGCAGATCGTCGAGCGTCTTGAAATTGGGCACCGGCAACTCCGCTGGCAATGGGGATCAGAGGAACTTAGCCATCACGCCGGCGGTGTCGATCATCCGGTTGGAAAAGCCCCATTCGTTGTCGTACCAGCTGACAACGCGGGCCAGCTTGCCTTCCATAACGCTCGTTTCCAGAGAATCGACCGTAGAAGACGCCGGGTAATGATTGAAATCGCTCGAAACCAGTGGCTGATCGGTGTAATCGAGCACACCCTTCATCGGGCCTTCGGCGGCGGCCTTGAGCGCGGCATTGATTTCCTCGGCCGTGGTATCGCGCGAAGGGGTGAACACCAGATCGATCAGCGACACATTGGGTGTCGGCACACGCACCGACGAACCGTCCAGCTTACCCTTCAATTCCGGCAACACCAGGCCGACAGCGCGCGCGGCGCCGGTGGTGGTCGGGATCATGTTCTGCGCGCCAGCCCGTGCGCGGCGCAGATCGGAGTGGATCTGATCGAGCATGCGCTGATCGTTGGTGTAGCTGTGGATCGTGGTCATGAACCCGCGTTCGATCCCGATCGTGTCATTCAGTACCTTGGCGACCGGCGCGAGGCAGTTGGTGGTGCAACTGGCGTTGGAGATGATCACGTCTTCGGCGGTCAGCGTTTCGTGGTTCACGCCGTAGACGATGGTCTTGGACACGCCCGTGGCAGGAGCGGAGATGAGCACCCGCTTGGCCCCTGCGTCCAGATGCGGGCGGCTGGCTTCGTCCGACTGGAAGAACCCGGTGCATTCCAGCACAATGTCCACGCCCATATCGCCATGCGGCAGTTTGCCCGGATCCCGTTCCTTGGTCACGGCAATCCGCTTGCCATTGACGATGATCGCATCGCCATCGGCGGTCACGTCACCGTTGAAGCGGCCGTGGACCGTGTCAAAAGCGAACAGCAACGCGTTCGATTTGGCATCCGCCAGATCGTTGATCGCAACCAGTTCGAGACTGTGATCGGTGCGCTCCAGAATAGCGCGGGCGACAAGGCGGCCGATGCGACCGAAACCATTGATGGCGACTTTGGTGGCCATAAGAGGTGCTCCTGCTTAAGCGTTGAGTTTGTTCAAGATTTGCGGAACGATCTTTTCAGCGGTGAAGCCGAAATGATCGAAAAGATCACCCGCCGGGGCCGAAGCGCCGAAGGTATCGAGCCCGATATTGAGGCCGGTGGTGCCGGTGTATCGCTGCCAACCGAAGGTGCTGGCCGCCTCGACCGAAACAATCAGTGCGTCCGAAGCGAGCAGATCCGCGCGATAATCGTCGGGCTGTTCGTCGAAGAGTTCGGTGCAGACCATCGACACGACGTCGGCGCCGATGCCCTGGGCCTCCAGCTTCTCCGCACAGGCGTAAGCAAGTTCGACTTCCGAACCCGTAGCGACGAACACGACCTTGCGCGCAGCCACCGCCGACTTGATCCGGTAGCCGCCCTTGGCCGAGAGGCTCTCGCCCGCTTCGAGCCGAAGCTGCGGCAAGTTCTGGCGGGTCAGCGCCAGTACCGTGGGACGATCGGCTTGCTTCAGTGCAATCTCCCAGCACTCGGCGGTTTCGACCGCATCGGCAGGGCGCATCACGAGGAGGTTGGGCATGGCGCGCAAACTGGCGAGATGTTCGACCGGCTGGTGCGTCGGCCCGTCCTCACCCAGCCCGATGCTGTCATGCGTCATCACATAGATCACGCGTGTGTGCTGCAACGCCGAAAGCCGGATCGCGCCGCGCGCATAATCGGTGAAAACCAGGAAGGTGCCGCCATAGGGGATCACGCCGCCATGCAGCGCCATGCCGTTCATGGCCGCAGCCATGCCGAATTCGCGGATGCCATAATAGACATAGCGGCCCGCATAATTGTCGCGGTTGAAGGTGCCGATCCCGCCTGCCAGCGTGTTGTTCGATCCGGTCAGGTCGGCGCTGCCGCCGATGGTATCGGCCAGCATCGGATTGATCGCACCAAGCGCGATTTCCGAAGCCTTGCGCGTCGCGATCTTTTGCGGGGCGGCGATCAGCCCGTCGATGTGGGCATCCAAACTGAAGCCTTCGGGCAGATCGCCCGCCATCCGGCGCTCGAATTCGGCCTTGTGTTCGCTGGCTTCGAGCCGTCCGGCCCAGGCGCCATGCGCCGCGCGGCCCGGCTCGCCCGCCATGTGCCAGTCGGCCGCAATGTCGGAGGGGATCACGAAAGGTTCGGACGTCCAGCCCAGCGTCTCGCGAGCGGCGGCAATTTCCGCTGCGCCCAAGGCCGCGCCATGGGTGGCGCTGGTGCCCTGCTTGTTGGGCGCGCCCTTGCCGATGATGGTGCGGCATGCGACCAGTGAAGGCCGCGGATCGGCCTTGGCCTCCTGCAACGCCCGCTCGATATCGGCAAAGTCATGGCCATCGCATTCGGTGACGTGCCAGCCCGTTGCCGCGTAACGTGCCTTGATGTCTTCCGACGTCGAAAGATCGGTCGCGCCGTCGATGGTGATGCGGTTGTCGTCCCACAGCACATTCATCCGCCCGAGCCCGAGGTGACCGGCGAGGCCGATCGCTTCGTGGTTGACGCCTTCCATCAGGCAGCCGTCGCCCGCAATCACCCAAGTGCGGTGATCGACCAGATCGTCGCCGTAGATCGTGTTGAGATGCCGTTCGGCCATCGCCATGCCGACCGCCATCGCAAGGCCCTGCCCCAGCGGGCCGGTGGTGCATTCGACGCCATCAAGCATGAAGTTTTCAGGGTGGCCGGCGCACGGGCTGCCGAGCTTTCGGAAATTGCGGATGTCGTCGATTGTCGGGGCAGCGTAGCCGGTCAGGTGCAACAGGCTGTAGATCAGCATGGAGCCGTGTCCTGCCGACAGCACGAAGCGGTCACGATCAGCCCAGTGGGGGGCGGCGGGATCAAACTTGAGGTGGCCGGTGAACAACACGGTTGCCACATCGGCCATGCCCATGGGCATTCCGGGGTGGCCCGAATTGGCCGCCTCGACCGCGTCCATCGAAAGAGCGCGGATGGCATTTGCCATCGGTTGAAGGCGGGCGGGGTCCAGGCTCATCGGCACGAAATTCTCCTGCTTCGGCGGCTTCCCTCGCGACGCACGGGGCGGTGGCCGATCCGGTTTGTCCGGTGAGAACCGCGCAACGGGCGCGCGATTCGACCCCGGTCGCGGTGGGCAGTGCCATTGCCGAGCCCAAGGGGGAGGTCAACCGTGCGCGCGCAAAGTAGCCATCTATCTGGCCGCCCACGGTGCTGCCCACTTATCAACAGCCCCGCCCAAGCCTTTGCGTGCCATGCATTCTGTTGGTAACGCTCGGGTCCATGAACGCCGACCGCATCGCTAGCGCGCTTGCCCGCATCGAGGCCGCGATTGCCCGCATCGATGCTGCGCGCAACACGGACGCCGGGAGCGAAGGCAAGGCCACAGCCGGCCCTGCGCGGGTTATCGAGCTGGTGAACGTCCACGAAAAACTGCGCGAACAAGTTGCGGAAAGCCTTCGCGAACTTGATGATATCCTGATCAAGCTGGAAGACTGACGCGCGATGAGCACTGTCACGCTTGGCATTGGCCCCAAAACCTACGCCATCGCCTGCGCCGATGGCGAAGAGGCGCATATCGAGCGCCTTGGCGCGATGATTGCCGAGAAATACGCGCTGCTTGGCGCGGCCCGCGCACCGCTGGAAGCGCAAAACCTGCTGTTTGCGGCGCTGTTTCTTGCCGATGAATTGGCAGAAGCGCGTAAATTGTCAGAGAGCGCGAACAAGGCGTCTTCGTCAGAGCCAGACACCGCCGAAACAGATGCGCTGCGGGCGACGATTGCACAGCTGGAACGCGACCTCGAGGATGCACGCAAAGCCGCTGAAATCCTCCAGTCCGAATCGTCGCAAGTGACCCCGGAAGACCTGCTGGACCGCGATGATCCGGCCGACGTCGCCAGCGACGCTTTTGCCGAACAGCTTGAAGCGCTCGCCGCCCGCATCGAAGCCAGTGCAGCGGCGCTTGAAGCCGGAGCCATGAACGCCTAGATATAATCTTGGCGGGACTGCCCGGTACGAGCCGATTGAACATCCCTGAGGCTATAAGTAATCCAAATGGGAGCTGTCCCTGCCCTTGCGTGCCGGTTCGTCCGGAACTCTCGGGCATACGGCGCCCACCTGACGTAAAACGCGTCAGAGGATTTCTAGCGCAAACGACCCATGGTGGTTCCGTCACACCATTCACGCCCTACCGCTTCGCTGCTTGAGGGCGGAGTTTTCGTTGCCCTACCGCTTCGCTGCTTGAGGGCGGTATCCTTGCTCACGCGGCTTTGAGGCCGCATCGCTGTGAACGGGCAGTCGCCCTTGCGGCCCGGAATACCGGGGTATACCGCCAACGGTTATGAGTGATCTTTCCAAATCCGAACTTCGCAAATCCTTGCGCGCGGCCCGCAGGGCTCATGTCGAGGCGCTTCCCCCCTCCATCCGGGGACTATTATTCCACCGCCCCCCGGCCCCGCTGCTGGCCCGCATTTCTCAGGACGCGGTGATAGGCTTTTATCACGCCGGGCCATGGGAAGCGCCGGCCGGTGCCTATGCACGGTTTTTCCATGAGGCCGGACACACCATCACCCTCCCCCATTTTGCGGCGCGCGATGCGAACATGACCTTCCGCCTGTATGACGATCCCCATGGCGAAAGCGACCTCGACGTCGGCCCGTTTGGCATGCTGCAACCCTTGGCCGCAGCCGAACCGCTGATTCCCGACGTTCTGTTTGTCCCGCTGCTGGGCTTTACGCCCGCGCTGGAACGGCTTGGACAGGGCGGCGGGCATTATGACAGGTGGCTTGCGGAACATCCGCCCAAGCTGGCCATTGGAATGGCGTGGGACGCACAAGCGTGTGATGCCCTGCCGACCGAACCCCATGACGTAGCCCTTGATGCCGTCGTCACCCCCACACGGATTTATGGAAACCTCTGATGCGCAAAACCCCGACCTGGCGAATTCCCTTCGGCATCATCAGCCTGTTTGTTCTGCTGATCATCTATGGCGTGGTGATTGCCCGTTATGCCCCAAGCATCATCGGACGCTGGTCGGGCGGAGCACAGACGGTGGTTTATGTGGTGCTCGGCCTGATCTGGCTGCTGCCGCTCAAGCGGTTCCTGATCTGGATGGAAACCGGCCACTGGAGCGCGGCGGCCGCGCTGCAGGCAAAGAAAAAGGCGGACTAAAGCCCGCCTTGATCAATGCCGTTAAGGCGTTCCCATGGACAAGTGGCGCGAGTGACGGGACTTGAACCCGCGACCTCCGGCGTGACAGGCCGGCGCTCTAACCAACTGAGCTACACCCGCACATCTTGTCCTTCCGAGCGTTCCGGCGTTGCCGTACCGCTCGTGGAGCAGGGCCATTAGGGCGGTCGGTTCAGGCTGTCAACGCCCTCAAAACCCCGATGACGCAATATTTTTGCTCAATCCACCAACAGCAACGCCGGGGTCTCAATCAGACGCTTGATCCCCTGCACAAAGCTCGCCGCATCGTGGCCGTCAACCACGCGGTGATCGCAGGAAATCGAGATGTTCATCAGCTTGCGCTTGGCGATTCGTTCGCCGCCCATGCCGTCGGAAACGAACATCGGGCGTTCAATGATGCGGTTGGGGCCGATAATCGCGACTTCGGGCCGGTTGATGACGGGCGTGGTTGCAACACCGCCCAAGGGGCCAAGCGAGGTGATCGTCAAGGTGGAGCCGGAAAGCTCCTCCGACGTCGCCTTGCCGGTGCGTGCGGCCTCGGCCAGACGACCGATTTCGCGCGCAAGCTGCCACAGGTTGCGGCTTTGCGCGTCACGAATCACCGGCACCATCAACCCTGCATCCGTTTGCGCCGCCATGCCCAGATGCACGCTGCCATGACGCGTCACCACGCCCGCCTCGTCATCGTAACGCGCATTGATCATCGGAAATTCCGGCACCATCTTGCAGATCGCGGTGATCAGCAGCGGCAGCAGGGTCAGCTTGGGCCGGTCGCCACGCGCGCCGTTCAACTGCGCCCGCAATTCCTCAAGCGCGGTGACATCGCATTCTTCCACATAGGTGAAGTGCGGGATATTGCGCTTTGCGGCCGCCATGTTCTGGGCGATGCGCTTGCGCAGGCCGATCACCCGGATCGCCTCATCCTCCCGCGTCCTGCCCGCCGCGCCGAAACCGCTTCCGGCGTTGTAGGCGAGAAAGGCGTCGAGATCGCCGTGACGCACGCGGCCATCTTCGGCGGGTTTCACCTCGGCCAGATCAACCCCCAGATCGCGCGCGCGCTGGCGCACGGCGGGAGAGGCGAGCACTTTTGCAGCCGATTGCGGCTCAGGCGCCGGCGGCGGCG
Organism: Sphingomonadales bacterium; assembly: GCA_009995225.1. Lineage (GTDB taxonomy): Bacteria > Pseudomonadota > Alphaproteobacteria > Sphingomonadales > Sphingomonadaceae > Erythrobacter. Next base: position 117,872 of record JAACPW010000012.1, read on the forward strand.
CGGGTGACGCTGGCTGCGGCCGGGGATCGGCAGCATGCGCATCATCCGCGTCAGAAGCATCGGGGTTCTCAACCTCAATCCGCTCGGCCACCGCTTCCGATGTCGGCGCAGGCGCGCCATCCGAATCCTCGGCGTCGGACATTTCGTCTTCGATCTGCCCGGCGGCGGCTTCAGCCTCCTCCTCGGAAACCTCGCCTTCGCTATCGGCCTCGATCACCAGCAACATCGCGCCGATGGCGATGGTGTCACCCACCTCGCCTGCGACAGCAACCACCGTGCCTGAAACCGGGCTTTCGATATCGATCGTGGCCTTGTCGGTCATCACGTCGACGAGATGCTGGTCTTCCTCGACCCGATCACCGACCTTGACGTGCCATTCGACGACTTCCGCCTCGGCAACGCCTTCGCCCACGTCGGGCATATTGAATGTGAACTTGGCCATCTGGGGTCAGTCCTTCAGAAGCTTGTCGATCGCCTCGCCGATGCGGACGGGGCCAGGGAAATAGGCCCATTCGAGGCTGTGGGGATAGGGCGTGTCGAAGCCAGTGACGCGTTCGACGGGCGCTTCGAGGTGGTAAAAACAGCGTTCAGTCACAAGCGCCGAAAGCTCTGCGCCAAAACCGCTGGTGCGGGTGGCTTCATGGACGATCAGACAGCGTCCGGTCTTTTCCACTGAAGCCTCGATCGCCTTGATGTCGAGCGGGACGAGAGTGCGCAGATCGAGGATTTCGGCGTCGACGCCCTTGGCCTTGCACACCGCTTCGGCAACGTGAACCATCGTGCCGTAGGCCAATACAGTCAGCGCCTCGCCTTCCTGCACCATCCGCGCCTTTCCGAGGGGAATCTTGTAGTAACCCTCTGGCACCACGCTGCCTTCATGCTTTTTCCACGGCTCGACCGGCTTGTCATAAAAGCCCGAGAACGGCCCGTTGTAGATCCGCTTGGGCTCGAAGAAGATCACCGGGTCATTATCCTCGATGGCCGCGATCAGCAGACCCTTGGCATCGTGCGGCGTTGCAGGGATCACGGTCTTGAGGCCCGCCACGTGGGTAAACAGCGCCTCGGGGCTCTGGCTGTGGGTCTGACCGCCGAAGATGCCGCCGCCAAAGGGCGAGCGCACAGTCAGCGGCGCGATGTAATCGCCCGCCGAACGGTAGCGCAGACGCGCGGCTTCCGAAATCAGCTGGTCGAGGCCGGGATAAATGTAATCGGCAAACTGGATTTCCGGCACAGGGCGCAGGCCATAAGCCCCCATCCCCACCGCCGCGCCGATGATCCCGCACTCGCTGATCGGGGTATCGAAGACGCGGTTCTTGCCGTGCTTTGCCTGAAGGCCTGCCGTTGCCCGGAATACGCCGCCGAAATAGCCGACATCCTCGCCCATGATGACCACGTTCGGGTCGCGCTCGAGCATGATGTCGAGCGCCTCGTTGATCGCCTCGATCATGTTCAGGCGGCGTTCTGCCGTCACGGTCTCGGCCACGGGTGCCATATCCTCGCTCATCCGAAAGGCCTTTCCGTGCCGAACTTTGTGATGCGTTCACGGATCGCCTGGTCGGCCTGTTCTTCAAGATGCCAGGGCAGCTCTTCGTAAACATCCTCGAACATGGTGTGGAACGGGTGGTGCAGGCCGTGCCCCAGAATGCCGTTCTTTTCGGCTTCCTTGGTGGTGGCCTTCACCCGCTCGGCGCAGTCCAGATCCATCGCGGCCTGACGCTCCTCGTCCCATTCCCCAAGCGCGATGAGATGGTTCTTGAGCCGGGTTACCGGATCGCCCAGCGGCCATTCCTCACGCTCCTGCGCGCTGCGATAGCCCGAGGGGTCATCCGAGGTGGAGTGTCCCTCAGCGCGGTAGGTGAAATATTCGATCAGGGTCGGCCCGTGGTTGCCGCGGGCGCGGTTGGCGGCCCATTGTGCTGCAGCAAAGCAGGCCAGCGCGTCGTTGCCATCGACCCGCAGCGCCGCAATGCCATGGCCGAGCCCGCGCGCCGCAAAGGTCGTGCGCTCGCTGCCGGCAAACCCCGAAAAGCTTGAAATCGCCCACTGATTGTTGATCACGTTGAGGATCACGGGCGCATTGTACACGGCAGCGAAGGTGCAGGCGGCGTGGAAGTCGCCCTCAGCAGTGCTGCCCTCGCCGACCCAGCTTGCGGCGATCCGGCTGTCGCCTTTGATCGCGCTCGCCATCGCCCAACCCACGGCCTGCGGGCACTGCGTGGCGAGGTTGCCGGAAATGCTGAAGAAGCTGTGCTCACGGCTCGAATACATGATCGGCAGCTGGCGGCCCTTCAGCTTATCGGCCTTGTTCGAGTAGATCTGGTTGATCATCTCAAGCAGCGGATACCCGCGTGCGATCAGGATGCCCTGCTGACGATAGCTGGGGAAGACCATGTCATCGCTCGCCAGCGCCATGGCCGGCGCGATCGAGGTCGCCTCTTCGCCGGTGCACTTCATGTAGAAGCTGGTCTTGCCCTGCCGCTGCCCGCGGAACATTCGCTCGTCAAAAGCGCGGACCATCGCCATGTGGCCCAGCATCGTGCGCAGGGTTTCGGGATCGAGCCGCGGATTCCAGGGGCCATGCGCCTGGTTGTCATCACCCAATACCCGAATCAGACCATAGGCCAGCTCGGACATCTCAGAAGGATGCGCGCCTTCGTCGGGTCGCGGAGAAGCACCGGCTTCACCGATGTCGATATGCGAAAAGTCAGCCACGTCACCCGGCCGGTAGCGCGGCTCGGGCACATGCAGTGCAAGCGCGGGGCGATTGCTGTCCGCCGGTTTCGCTGGTTCGGCCATGCCTGTGCTCTCCGCTCACGCGCACCGGGCCGTGCCGGAGCGATCATTGCTTGAATACGTATTTTTATTTCAACGCCAGTATGCGGTCAAGCGCGGTTGCCACCGCTGCCTTAAACCGCAACAGGTGCGCTGATCGAGGGCATCGGGGTGTAATCATGCACCACGAAATCCTCGATTTCATATCCGAATATTGTTTCCGGCTTACGCGTGATCTCAAGCCGGGGGCAGCCTTGTGGCTGGCGGCCAAGCTGTTCTTCAATCAGATGTGCATGATTGATATAGAGGTGAACGTCGCCCCCCATCCAGACCAATTCACCCGGCTGCATGTCGACCTGCTGCGCGATCATCCGGGTCAGCAGCGCCGCCGACCACAGATTGAACGGCAGACCCAGCGCGACATCGCAGCTGCGCTGATAGAGCAGACAGTTGAGCCGCGCTTCGTCACCCTGTCCCGTGACATGAAACTGATAGGTCTTGTGACACGGCGGCAGCGCCATGCGATCCAGTTCGGCCACGTTCCAGCCTTCGATGATGTGGCGCCGGCTGCCTGGGTTGGTGCGCAACGATTCGATCAGCTGCGCGACCTGATTGATGCCCTCGCCCTTTTCATAAAGCCCGTCGGGACGATAGCGGAAAGTCGGCCAGTCGACCCATTGCTTGCCATAAATCGGGCCCAGCTCCCCCCATTGAAGCGCAAAGGCTTCGTCGTCCGCGATCCGTGCAACGAAGTCTTCAAGACTGATGGTGTCGCGGGTTTCGCGCACGTAAGCGGCGTGCGGCCATTCGTTCCAGATCTTCACGCCCTGCAGCACCAAGGGGCGGATGTTGGTGCTACCGGTCAGGAACCACAACAATTCGCGCGTCGCGGTTTTCCAGTAGACCCGCTTCGTGGTCAGCAACGGCATCGCGCCGCCTGCCAGATCGTACCGCAACATCGCGCCACATAGCGACCGTGTCCCGATCCCGGTGCGATCCACCCGCTCGCTTCCGGTTTCCCAGATTGTGCGCATCAGATCGAGATATTGCTGCTCGGGATGCGGGGCGGCGGAATGAGGTCGAGGAATCGCGGTGCTGGCCATGATGGTCACTATAGGCCGCAATTGCCTGCTTGCCACTGTGCTCATCCACACCTATAGGGCGCGCCTTGCCTCGATCCGCAGGGGCTTTTGACCTTGCGGAGCCGACACGGTCGGGGAGTAGCTCAGCCTGGTAGAGCACTGTCTTCGGGAGGCAGGGGCCGGAGGTTCGAATCCTCTCTCCCCGACCAATTTCGGCATCTCAGCACGCTAAAGCCACGCAATTCCGCCATTTTCCTCCAAC
>JAACPW010000020.1 GCA_009995225.1 Sphingomonadales bacterium
AGACCTGATCGACATCTGCCAGAAGACCGTGCGGCTGGAAGACAACTTCATCGACCTCGCCTTCGAAATGGGCCCGATCAACGGCATGAGCGCCAAGGAAATCAAGCGCTACATCCGCTACATCGCCGACTGGCGCCTGAAGCAGCTTGGCCTGCAGGAAATCTACATGATCGAGGAACACCCCCTGCCGTGGCTCGCGCCGCTGCTCAACGGGGTGGAGCACGCCAACTTCTTCGAACAGCGCGCGACGGAGTATTCCAAGGGCGCGACGCGGGGTGATTGGAACACCGTGTGGTCGTCGTTCGATAACCGTCAGAAGGCCAAGGCGGTCAACGAGGACGGCATTGCGCTGCCGGAAGTTGGGCTGTTTGGGGTTCAGGCTGCGGAGTAGGGAGTATGCTTGAAGGCCTTTGGATCACTCGATTTGTTGCACCGCCACCGGAACCCCTCGGCATCCTGAGCGGAGTCGTGGTGATTGAGACCGGCCGTATTCTTGGCGGTGACAGTGGCTTTCTTTATCTTGGTGCCATTGGCGAGAAGGTCGGCGCTTCATGGCCTGTCTCAGTCCGCATCAAGCGACATGATGATCGCGCGGCGAGTATATTTGGTGATGTTGACGACTATGTTCTAACTGGAAGCATTCATCACGACGCTGGTGCCGAGCATCAATTCATGTTGGTTCTTGGGCGCGACGGTACTCAAGAAATTCTTGTTTCATTGACTAAGGCAGCAGAATTACCGTGAAACTATAAATAAATATTGCTGACGAGCGATTAGCTGTCGATTTTAAACGATATGCAACAAATATTTTTATATTTATTCAACTCGGTGTAGACCATGGCAAGCCAATTTCAACGAGACTGCCCCCACTGCACCTCAAAAAATGCGGGATTCAAGGTCGTCTATCAATGGAGTGAGCGAGGAAATAATGCGATTGCCTCTGTTTTGGGAATTTGCGGCATCTGCAATAGCGGTTTGGTGCTGACGATCCGCAATTTAAGAGGCATGCCAGTTAAAAGTTACTCGCAAAGTAATATTGAATTCTTAGACTCTGATGAAAGGGTTCTGCGAGCCTACCCCAACACTACATTAAATACTCCAGAAGATTGTCCAGAAAGCGTGCAGAAATTTTATGTGCAAGGTCTAATAAATCTTGCAGGAGGAAACTGGGATGCTGCCGGAGCGATGTTTCGCAAATCACTAGATGTGGCGACAAAGATAATTGCTCCAGAACTAAAAGATAAAAGCCTCTTTCAAAGAATTAATCACCTTGTTGATATAGGCCACTTCACACCGGCGCTGGGGGAGTGGTCTCACGAGCTTAGAATTGATGGAAATGAAGCTGTGCACGATGAGGAGCCGGAGACTGCCGATGACGCAAACTCTATGCAAAAATTTGCAGAGGCTTTCCTGCGTTACTCTTTCACCCTGCCAAACTTAGTTGCGCGCAATCGCGCTAAAAGGGAATCCGCTGTAGACTAGGCTGCCTGAATCTGATTGCGCGATCTACCCAACAAACTTTGCACCTTGGCAAACTTATCATTCCGTCTGCAATCGCGGCCCATATGATCTCTAGACCGGCGAGGCGCTCGATTGTTCGCTGGTCAGCACCTACGACAACGACAAACCTAAGGCCGGCACGACCGCCTACAAACTCGGCTTCGCGCTCCTGCCCACGGTCGATCATGTGTTCGAACCTGACGGCTCTTGGCGCTTCGTCATCTGCGCATGGCGAACCAACGATGCCGAAAAAGCGACATGAACCACACGGAATTCGTCGCCTTGTGCCACCTTGTTGTCGCGCATCACCAGCTATAACCCACCCCGTCACCCCGGCGCAGGCCGGGGTCCAGCTTTCTTCCGCTGACGCGCGCGCAGGGCCGCTCTGGGTCCCGGCCTGCGCCGGGATGACGAAGGTAGCCGATCGCCAACCTGCATCAACCCTTCCGCAACCCCGCCGGTGCTAGCCGCTGCGTCATGGATCCGCTCGCGCTTGTCACGCCCGCCAATATCGTCACCGCGATCATCGCGATGAACTTCTTCGCCTTTGCCGCCTTCGGGATCGACCCCCTCTCAATTTAATGGGCACAGGCCGAGCAGGGGGCGTGGCGCATTTCGGAAGCCACGCTGCTCAAGCTGGCGTTCTTCGGCGGCACCCCCGGCGGAGCCCTTAGCGCGCGATGTCCGAGCCGCCGGGCGTAAACGCCCGTCTTGCCATCGCTTATGCCGGGCGCGCGCTGTTCCGGCACAAGACCCGCAAACAGCCGTTTGGCGATAATCTGCGCGCGATTGCCCAGCTACAGGGGTTCGCGGTGACGGCGCTGATCGCCTATGCGCTGTTCGGGGACGCGCTGGGGCTTGGCTTTGCGGCCTGACGCCGTGCGCGGTTGAGCCGGAGGATCGCGTCCGCCCGCTGACTTCTGCCCTTTGCCGCGCCCACCCCCGGCCCCTCCCGCAAGCGGGAGGGGAGAACTAAGCGCGTCCCCCTCCCGCTTGCGGGAGGGGTTAGGGGTGGGCGCGAAGCCACAGCAGTCAGGGTTCTGTTCCTAAGCCTCGGCGTAGGCCCAACCCGCTGCGACTAGGCGGCAAAGCCGCCAAGTCTCGCTCCCTTCCCGCAGGCGGGAAGGGTCATCAGTGCGATCCGAAGCTTCAGCGCAGGAGCGAGGGTTGATCAGCACTTCCTTTCAACCACCGCAGCCGCTCGACCTCGCATCGGATCGCCGTCACCACGCCCTCCAGATTGCCATGCACATCGGCGTTGGTGAAGCGCAGGACGGTGAAGCCGTGGGCGGCCATCCAGCGGTCGCGCGAAACGTCCCGCTCGGGCGCAACATCGTGGCTTAACCCGTCGAGCTCCACCACCAGCGCCAGATCGCGGCACAGGAAGTCGGCAAAGAAAGGGCCCACCGGCATCTGGCGGCTGAACTTTGCGCCAAGCTGGCTGAGGGACAGATGCGCCCACAAGGCGCGCTCGGCCGGGGTCGCTTCGCGCCGCAACGTGCGGGCGCGGGGGGTGTCGCGGGGCTTCCATTCCGGCATTTCAGGGGCTTACGGAAAATCAGGCGATGGAACAAGACAGGCCCACCCCCGCCCCCGCTTTCCTACACCATCGCGCGCCGGTATCGCGTCCGCGTCATGCCGGCCTATCCGCTCCCCGTCTGCGCATCCCCACCGGCCCGTCCGCTGGCCCGCCCCCGCGTGCGCAGGGGCCGGATTTTCGTTTCTGGACAGTGTCTCCTGTGTCTCCAACAGGGGCGAAGCTGAACGTGAGGGCGCAAGAGATGCGGCGGTCCTACCAGCCCCAGGCGGGCGGGGGCGGGGCGATGGGCCGGGTGAGGTCGAAGGCGACGCGGAACTGCCGCTCTGCCGGCGCGCCGCCCGCGATGGTGCGGCGCAAGGTGTAGGCGAAGGTGGCCTCCGGTGTGCCCGCAGGATCGACTGCGACCGACCAGACGTTCGTGAGCGAGGCGGTCAGCCCCTCGCGCCGGAACATCGCGATGCTTTCGGCATCGACGGGGAAGGCCTGGACCCGCGCCGTGCCGGGGGTGGCGGTGTCGCCGCCATAGAAGGTCACGGGGTCGGCTGTGCCGTCCTGATGGCGGTGGTCGTGCTTGAGGCGCAGGCCCGCAGCGGTGCCAGTGCCGGTGCGCGTGATGAGCCAGGTGCGCGAGCGGTCCCAGGTGCCGTCGGCGGTCTGGACGTGGAACGGCACCGCGATGCGCGTCTCGCTGCAATCGCGCACCGCCATCACCATCGCCGCGCCGGCCATGTCGGCATCGGCGGCATCGCTGCTGGTCATGCGGCCCGCATAGGCCTTGCCGCAATGGCTGGAGAGCGCGGCCCAGAAGGCGTCCTGCGGGGCGGGTTGCGCTTGCGGTGTCGCGCATCCGGCGAGCAGCAGGACGGCTGTGGCGGCGACGGGCCAGAGGCGCGTCGGTTGGGGGGGTATGGGAATGGTCATGCGGCGAAGGGTTGCCCGATTCGCGCCGGGTTGTCAGCCGCTATCGTAGCTATCGTCTCCGGCATCGCCGTCGTCTCCGGAGCGCGGGGTGGTGCGGCGGTCGGTGCCGGCGCGGCGGTCGGCCTTGCGGCGGTCCGGCCCGGCAAAGGGCACCTGCGCCTCGCGCCGCCCGGCCTGTCGGCGCCCGCCGCCTGCTGGGTCCGTTGCCGGCGTCTCGCTGTCCTTGTCACCCATGATCTCACCCCCCCTCACGGCATGAGATACCATCAGGGTTAGCAAATCCCTAATCCGTGGGCCGTCACAGCAAGCCGCTTGGCCCGGCGCATGCAAGGCGCTAGGGCGCGAAGCCGAAAACGCGGCCTGCGCCTTGCGTGAGGGATCAAACCACCGGTGACCGAAAAGCTGAACCACACCGCGCCCCGTTCCGGGGCCGCTACGCCCGACCTGCCGCTCGATCTGTCGAAGGCCGAAGTGCTGATCGAGGCGCTGCCCTACTTCCAGCGTTACGCCGGGCGCACCTTCGTGGTGAAGTACGGCGGACACGCGATGGGCGATCCCGAAGCGGCGCGCGATTTTGCCGAGGATATCGTGCTGCTGCGCGCGGTCGGCATCAACCCGGTGGTGGTGCATGGCGGCGGGCCGCAGATCGGGCAGATGCTCAAGCGGCTGGGCGTGGAGAGCACCTTTGTCGATGGGCTGCGCGTCACTGACGAAGCCACCGCCAAGGTTGCCGAGATGGTGCTGTCGGGCGCGATCAACAAGGAGCTGGTCGGCTGGATCGCAGCCGCCGGTGGCAAGGCGATCGGCATCTCGGGCAAGGACGGCGGCATGGTGACGGCGCGCAAGGTCAACCGCACCACCCGCGATCCCGACAGCCAGATCGAACAGGTGGTCGATCTGGGCTTCGTGGGCGAGCCTGCCATGGTGGACACCACCGTGATCGACACGATGGTGGCCGCCGGCATGATCCCGGTGATCGCCCCGATTGCTCCCGGCGAGGACGGGGCGACCTACAACATCAATGCCGACACCATGGCCGGCGCGATCGCAGCGGCACTGGGCGCGGCGCGGCTGTTCCTGCTGACCGACGTGACCGGCGTGCTGGATGGTGACGGCAATCTGCTGTCCGATCTCACCCCCGCCGACATCGCCAGGCTGCGCGAGGATGGTGTGATCCGCGGCGGCATGGTGCCCAAGCTGGAAACCTGCGTTGCCGCGGTGCAATCGGGTTGCGAGGCGGCCGTGGTGCTCGATGGGCGGGTGGGCCACGCGATGCTGCTGGAGTTCTTCACCGCTCGCGGCGCCGGCACGCTGGTGCGCGCCTGATCGCGCGTGCGGGAACTGAGATATGGCGCGGGGCGTATTAACCAGCTAATACGCCTCGCAGGGACAAAAACGGGCACGCGGCACTGACTCGCTCCCGAGCAACGGAACTGATCACAATGGAAATACTATATCTATTAATCAGACTACTAGAGATGCTCTCTACCGTTCTGATCATGCTGATCATCGTCCAATTCATCATTGGGCTGCTGTTTGCCTTTAACGTTGTCAGTCCCAGCACTGAATTCCTAAGGCAGGTCTACGATTCAATCGATAAGCTACTCGGGCCAGTCCTGCGTCCGGTTCGTAAAATCTTGCCTGACACCGGAGCGATTGACTTTTCTCCGCTTGTACTAATTTTTGGTTTAAGGGCGGTCATATTGGTCCTCCAAAGTCTCGCGAACTCGTACTAATGGCGCGAGCCACTCTGATCGACGGCAAGGCGTTTGCAGCGGGCCTGCGCGGCCGGATCGGCGCGCTGGCGGCCGCGTTTGCGCAGGTTACCGGGCGGCGGCCGGGCCTTGCGGTGGTGCTGGTGGGCGAAGACCCGGCCAGCCAGGTCTATGTCGGCGCGAAGGCGCGGGCCTGCGAGGAAGCCGGGATCGCCAGCTTCGAGCATCGCCTTTCGGCCGGAACCAGCGAAGCGGAACTGCTGGCCCTGATCGAGCGGCTCAACCGGGATGACGCGGTCGACGGCATTCTGGTGCAGATGCCACTGCCCGGCGGGCTTGACGAACAGGCCGTCATCGCCGCGATCAGCCCGGACAAGGATGTCGACGGTTTCCATGTCATCAATGCCGGACGCCTCAGCGTGGGCCAGCCGGGCTTCGTGCCCTGCACGCCGCTGGGCTGCATCATGCTGCTGAAAGACCGGCTGGGCGACCTGTCGGGGCTGGAGGCGGTGGTGATCGGCCGGTCGAACATCGTCGGCAAGCCGATGGCGCAGCTACTGGTGGAGGCCAATGCCACCGTCACCGTGGCGCACAGCCGGACCAGAAACCTCGCCGAAGTGGTGCGCCGCGCCGATATCGTGGTGGCCGCCGTTGGCCGCCCGGAAATGGTGCGCGCCGACTGGATCAAGCCTGGCGCGAGCGTGATCGACGTCGGCATCAACCGCCTGCCCCCCGAAGAGGGGAAAGAAAAGGGCCGGCTGGTGGGCGACGTCGCCTTTGCCGAAGTCAGCGCGGTGGCGGGCGCCATCACGCCAGTTCCGGGCGGGGTCGGGCCGATGACGATTGCGGTGCTGCTGCGCAACACCCTCGTCGCGGCGCATGGCCATGCCGGGTTGGAGCTGCCCGAAGACATATAGACTGCGTGCTGACGCTCTTCGACAAGCGCGGGATGAGAGGATAGAGTGCCGCCCATGACCAGATCCGCCCCCGCTATCATCGGAATTGCCGTTCTATCGCTGGCCCTTGCGGCCTGTTCCGGCGGACCGCGCACCAAGGGACCGCCGCGCGCCGTGATCGACCGTGCGCTCAAGACGGCCCAAGGCGCCGCGCAGCCGAGCACGATCGTCGCCACCGAACTGGCCTTCTCCCGCGAGGCGCGTGAACGCGGGCAGTGGACCGCCTTTCGCCGGTTTGCCGCCCCCGGCGCCCTGCTCCACGGCAAGGATGGCCCCTTTGCGATCGAACCCTGGCTTGCCACGCAGACCGACCCGGCCGAGGCCGTGCAGTGGGAGCCGCGGGTGATCGCGATGAGCTGCGATGGCGCCACCGCCGTCAGCAAGGGCCGCTACCGCGATCCCGAAGGCAAGGTTGGCGGGTTCGTCACCGTATGGGAACGCCAGTCGAACGGCGAATATCGCTACGTCTTCGATGTCGGCGGCGATGATGTGCCACAGCCCCCACCCAGGCCGCAGATCGAAGAGGGCGATATCGTCGTGACCGAAATCGACGCGGTGACGGGCCTTGTGGCCACATGCCCGCGCGGCGGTGCCACAACCCCGCCCCCGCCTGCCATGCCCATCGGCGAGGACGGGAAAGCCGATGCCAGATTGTCGCGCGACGGCACGCTGCGCTGGCGCTGGGAACACGGCGCCGACGGCACGCGCTTTATCGCGGCGGAGTACTTCTATCAGGGCCGCTGGCTGACCGCGATCGAACAAAGCCTTGTGCCGACCGGCGATTGATGTGAGGGGCGCAGCGACTTTCCCGATGCGACCTCAGAAAAGCCTGCCATCGTGCTGACCGAACTCTTCATCTCCGCTTTTGTCACGCTGTTCGTGGTGATCGATCCGCCCGGCTGCGCGCCGATCTATGCCGGACTCACCAAGGGTGCGACGCGCGAACAGGCGCGCAGCATGGCGCTGCGGGCCACGTTCATCGCCACCATCATCCTGCTCATCTTTGCGCTGTTCGGGCAGGAACTGCTGGGCGCGCTGCATATCGAACTCGATTCGTTCCGCATCGCAGGCGGACTGATGCTGTTCTTCATCGCCTTTGACATGGTGTTCGAAAAGCGCACCCAGCGCCGCGAGGAGCGGGCGGAAAAGATTGCGGCCACGCCCGAGGTGGAAGACGTGTCGGTTTTCCCCATGGCCATGCCGATGCTGGCCGGTCCCGGCGCGATTGCGGCCATCATGCTGCTGATGAACGAGGCCGATGGCTGGCCCGAGATGCTCGAGGTACTCGCCGCGCTGGGTCTGGTGCTCGCCATCACTGCCGCCGCGCTGGTGGCCGCAGGGCCGCTGATCCGCCTGCTGGGCGACAAGGTCGAGGCGGTGATCACCCGCCTGCTCGGCGTGTTGCTGGCAGCCTTGGCCGCGCAATATGTGATTGACGGGCTGAAGGGCAGCTTTGCAATCTGAGGCTTACCGCTGGTCTGTCACACGTTAATATTTTAGTAATGAAATCAGAGGAAAGGCCGCGCGATAGCCCTGTGGGCAGGCTTGACACCCCTTCGCACATCAGGGATACCCCTCGGGCGCATTATGTGCAGGAACGCGAGGAAATCAGTGGGAGTTTCGCTTCAGAAGAGCCAGTCGGTCAGCCTCGCCAAGGCGGCGCAGAACGGGCTGTCCCAGATCAGCCTCGGCGTGGGCTGGGACGTGGCCAAGAAGGGCTTCTTCGGGGCCTTGCTGGGCGGGAGCGGGGACATTGATCTTGATGCCTCATGCCTCACCTTCGATGCCGACAAGACCGTGCTGGAATCGGTGTGGTTCGGAAAACTCACCAATGCATCGGGCACGATCCGTCACAGCGGCGACAATCTGACCGGCGAAGGCGACGGGGATGACGAAAGCATCGCTATCGAGCTCGACAGGCTCGACGCCAAGGTCGAATACATCGTCCTCACCGTGAACAGCTTCCGCGGGCAGACCTTTGACAAGGTCGCCAATGCGTTCGGCCGGGTGGTGGACAAGCGCAGCGGCAAGGAATTGGCGCGGTTCGATATTTCGGACTCCGGCTCGCACACCGGCCTGATCCTCGCCAGCCTGTCGCGCAATGGCGGACAATGGGATTTCAAGGCCATTGGCGAACGCACCGGCGGACGCACAGTGCAGGATTTGACCGCACCAGCGCGCGCCATTCTCTGACCCTGACACCGCGCGCGGCGACGCGGCGGCGACACCAAAAAGCGGGAGCCAACCCATGCAGCTGCAACGCGGTGAAAAACGCGCCCTTGCCGATCTTGGCATCGGCTCGCAATGCGAGGTCACGGTCGCCTTCGGGATGGACGGCATCGACATTGCCGCCTTCGGCCTCGAAGCCGGGCAAAAGATCGGCGATGACCGCTATGTCGTGCTGTTTTCGAACCCCGCCACCCCCGGCGGCGAAGTGCGGATGACCAGCGCCGGCAACACCGCCAGCTTCACGCTCGATCTCGACCGCCTGCCCGCCAGCATCGACCGGATCGTCTTCACCGCCACGCATGACACGCGCGCGGTGGGGGAAAGCCGCCCGCTGACGGTGAGCATCGACGGCGGCAAGGCGAGCTTCGATGCAGCGGCCGCGCTCACCAACGAAAAGGCGGTGATGCTGGCGGAAATCTACCGCCACGCCTCGGGCTGGAAGCTGGGCACGATTGCGGCTGGGTTTGCGGGCGGTCTGGCAGCCCTGATCGGCCATTTCGGCGGCGAAGTCGACGCGCCGCCACCGCCCCCTGCGCCACCACCCCCTCCGCCGCCACCGCCGCCGCCACCGCCGCCGCCGCCGCCTGCTGCGCCGGTGAGCCTGAAGAAGATCAGCCTCGACAAGGGCAATGCCTCGGTCAGCCTGAAAAAGCAGGGCAGCAGCTTCGGGGAGATCGTGCTCAACCTCAATTGGACGGCGCGCACCCAGAAGAAGGGGTTTTTCGGCGGATCGCAGCAACTCGACCTCGATCTGGGCGTGATCTTCGAACTGGCCAATGGGGCCGGCGCAGGCTGCATCCAGGCACTGGGCCGCAGCTTCGGGTCCTTCCACCAGCCGCCCTTCATCGAATTGTCGGGCGATGACCGCACCGGCGCGGTCGCGGCCGGGGAGACGATCCGGGTCAACGGCCAGTATTTCGATCACATCCGCCGCATCGGTGTGTTCGCGCTGATCTATGAAGGTGCGCCCAACTGGGCGGAGACCGATGGCGTGGTCAGACTGAACATTCCCGGCCAGCCGGAGATCGAGGTGCGGATGGACGAAACCGGCAGTCGCGATCGCCTGTGCGGGATCGCGACGATCGACAATGTCGGCGGCGAATTGAAGATGAGCCGCCTGATGCGCTTTTATTCGAGCCAGAAACCTTTTTCCGAGGATATCGGTGTCTATCTTCAATGGACCCGCGGCAGTAAGGACTAAAGCCACGAGACGCCGCATCGTGCGGCCAGAAGGAAAGACGCATCGATGTTCAAACATTTCGGCGGTTCGCTGCTGTTCACGGCTGCGGGTCTTCTTCTGGGCGCATGGTACGGCTGGGAGCTGACCGGCACGCTTGACGGCATGCTGGGCATCGTGTGGATCTGCGCAGTGCTGGCGGTACTCGAAGTGTCGCTGTCCTTCGACAATGCGGCGGTCAACGCCTCGGTGCTGAAGGACATGTCGCCGGTCTGGCAGCAACGCTTCCTCACCTGGGGGATCGCGATTGCGGTGTTCGGGATGCGGATCGTCTTCCCGCTGGTGATCGTGATGGTCGCTGCCCAGCTTGGCCCCATCGAAGCGATCAATCTCGCGCTCAACTCGCCGGCCGAATATCAGCGGATCGTCAGCGATGCGCATATCGGGCTGATGGGCTTTGGCGGCGCGTTCCTGGGGATGGTGGGGCTCAAGTACTTCTTCGATTCCGAAAAGGAGGTCGACTGGATCGCCGCGATCGAACGGCCGCTGTCGAAGGTCGCCGAGATCGAGGCAATTGCGATCGGGCTGGTGCTGGCCGCGATCTGGGGCACGTCGACAATGCTGGCCGATGCCGACGCGCTGACCTTCATCATCGCCGCGATTGCCGGCCTGCTGGTCTATCTCGCGGTCGAGATCGTCAACCACCTGCTCGAACCGCCCACGCCCACCACCGGCCCAAATGGCGTCGGGGTCGCCAAGGCAGGCTTCGGCGCGTTCCTCTATCTCGAAGTGCTCGATGCCAGCTTCAGCTTCGACGGGGTGATCGGGGCGTTTGCGCTGACCAACAACCTCATCATCATCGCCATCGGCCTTGGCATCGGCGCGATGTTCGTGCGTTCGATGACGATCTTCCTCGTGCGCAAGGGCACGATGTCGGAATATCGCTACCTCGAACACGGCGCCTTCTATGCGATCATGGCGCTGGCGATCATCATGTTCATCAACACCTTCGCGCACATCCCCGAAGTCATCACCGGCCTGATCGGCGCGGTGCTGATCGGGTTGGCGTTCTGGTCCTCGGTGCGCTGGAACAAGAGCAACCCCGACGGGGCGCCCGAAGACGCGCTGGCCTAAGGGCGGCGCACCATTTCACCACGAACGGCGGCCGGAACCCAAGCGGCCGCCAGACTTGAGAGAAGGAAGACTTACTATGGCGATCTCACTGTCAAAGGGTGGCAATGTCAGCCTGTCGAAGGAAGCCCCCGGGCTTGACCGCATCATGGTCGGCCTCGGCTGGGACGTGCGCGCGACCGATGGTCAGGATTTCGACCTCGATGCGTCCGCGTTCCTGTGCAAGGCCGATGGCAAGGTCCGCAATGACGCCGATTTCGTGTTCTACAACAACAAGAACGCAGGCGGCGGCGCGGTGATTCACCAGGGCGACAACCGCACTGGCGAAGGTGACGGCGACGACGAGCAGGTCGAAATCACGCTGTCCAAGATGCCCGCCGATGTCGACAAGGTCGCGGTGGTCGTGACCATCCACGATGGCGACAGCAAGGGGCAGACCTTCGGTCAGGTGTCCAACGCCTTCATCCGGCTGGTCGATACCAACAACAACAACGAAGTCGTGCGCTTCGACCTGTCGGAAGACGCCTCGGTCGAAACCGCGATGATCCTTGGCGAAGTCTATCGTCACGGCGCGGAATGGAAGTTCCGCGCGGTCGGTCAGGGCTTCAAGGGCGGCCTCGGTCCGCTTGCCAGTCACTTCGGCGTCAACGTCGGCTAAGGCGTGGCGGCGCGCCGTGCAGACGGCGCGCCGCACTTCAAAAGGGGAGCACAGACTATGGCGGTTTCGCTCAGCAAGGGCGGCAATGTGTCGCTGTCCAAGGAAGCACCGGGGCTCAACGCCGTCACGGTCGGTCTCGGCTGGGATGTACGGCGGACCGACGGCACGGATTTCGATCTCGACGCCTCGGCTTTCGTCGTCGGCGCGGATGACAAGGTGCTCTCGGACGCGCATTTCATCTTCTACAACAACAAGACCTCGCCCGATGGTGCCGTGGTGTACAGCGGCGACAACCGCACCGGGGAAGGTGATGGCGACGACGAGACGATCCACATCGATTTCGGCAAATTGACCCCCGATGCCAAGAAGGTCGTGATCGCGGTCACCATCCATGATGGCGAGATCAACGGCCAGAACTTCGGCTCGGTCCAGAACGCTTTTGCCCGCGTCACCAACCGCGCCGATGGCAAGGAACTCGCGCGCTACGACCTGTCCGAAGACGCCTCGATGAATGTCGCCATGATCTTCGTCGAACTCTATCGCGGCCCGGCGGGCGACATCAAGGTCAAGGCGATTGGCGAAGGCTGGCGCAGCGGGCTTGCGGGCCTCGCGGGCGCGATGGGCGTCAACATCGGCTGACCCGGCAAACCCGCGCCCTCATGCAGCCTGCCCGACCCGGTCAGCGCCTTCCCGTCAGCCCCAAGGCGGATTGCCGCATCGCGATGCAGGGGACAGAAGCCCCGCGCATCGCGATTGCCGCGATCGGTCACGCCGGCAGTGAGGGCGGCCGCGTGCTCGCCTTCGATCGGATCGACCCGCAGCACTGGCACCTCGACGGCATGGCCGAACTGGACGGCGATTTCGAGATCGTCGCCTATGTCATGGATGACCGCCACGGCGGCTTCGTGAATGCAGTTTTTCCGATCCACATGGAGGTGGACGGCACCACCCACATAATGCCCGCGCCGACCGAACAGCTTGCCGCCGTCATCCTCGCCGAGGTTTATACCCGCAATGGCGAGCGGCGGATGAAGCTGTCGAACGAAGGCTTCACCTTCGGGATCGATGCCTATGTGAGGGCGCGCAATCTGGGCGGAGTGACGGTTCCGTTCCGCAATGCGCCCGATGTGCCGCTGCCGGGGAATGGTCCCGTCCCCCACCCTGACGGGCGCGGTCATAATCGTCCCAAGCCTGCACCCGGCCAATTGATCGGATCGGGCAGCGGCGTGCTGATCGCGCCCGATCTGATCGTCACCAACGCCCATGTGGTCGAAGATGGGCAGCGGTTCGAAATCGGCCCGGCGCGTGACAAGGCGGTGGTGCTGGCGGTGGACGTGCAGCACGATCTGGCGCTGCTTCGCTGCCAGACTGCGGGCACGCCGCTGCCGCTCAGGATCGGATCGCCGCTGTTTCTGGGCGAGGATATCATGGCTGCCGGCTTCCCGCTGATCGATGTGCTGGGGGCGGACCTCAAGGTGACGACCGGAAACGTCTCGGGCCTGACGGGCGGCGGCGGCGATGTGTCGCGCTTCCAGTTCAGCGCGCCGATCGGGTCGGGATCGTCGGGCGGCGCGATCATCGACGAATTTGGCAATCTCGTGGGCATCACCTCGGCCAGCCTCGCGCACGACAATATGCGCCATCGCGGCTCGATCTCGGAGAACGTGAACTTCGGCATCCGCGCCGCGCTGGTATACGAAATGGCAGCGGCAGCGGGGGCGGATGTGCCGCCGCTGGCGATCGCGACCGACAATCTGCGCCGCAATGTGGTGGCCCGCGCGCGGGGCGGTGTGGTCAGCATCATCATCCATGCCTGACACGGCACGCGACACGCTGACGGTTGACCTGCCGACCGGGCGGTTGGTGCTGCGCGGCGTCGCGCCTGAGCGGGTGGCGCAGTTGTGCGATTTCGCCGCACGGGCCAATCCCAAACGCGGGTTCCTGATCGTCTCGAAGGTGCTGGGGCGGCATTTGCCCGCAGCGCCTCACGCCATGCGCGCAGCCGCCGATGCCCTCGCGGCGCAAATACCGGGAAGCCTGGCGGAACCAGTCCTCTTCTGCGGCATGGCCGAGACGGCCACCGGCCTTGCGCAAAGCGCATGGGCGGCATGGCGCGCGCAGCATCCGGGCAGCGTTAGCGCCTATATCCAGAGCAGTCGCCAGATCGCGCCCGGTGCGCGTGCCCTATGCCGCTTCGAGGAAGGCCACAGCCACGCCGCCTCGCACATGGTGCAGGTGAGCGCCGATATCGAGCCCACGCTCGCCGCCGCCCGCAGCCTTGTGATCGTCGATGACGAATGCAGCACCGGCAACACCTTCGTCGAGGCGTCCGAGGCGTTGGTCGCGGCGCTCCCGCAGATCGAGGCGGTGCACTGCGCCAGCCTGACCGACTGGAGCGCGGGCGGCTTCCTTGGCCGGATGCCGCGTCCTGCCGCCGCTTATGCGCTGATCGCGGGCACGCTCGAATGGACGCCGGGCGCGGGGCAGGCCGCTGCCACCCTCGCCCCCGCCGCAGGCCATCACGGCACAGCGCCTGCGTGGGGGATGCGCAGCCGCACCGGCTTGCTTGCGCCCGAGGCCGCCCACCGTGCACCATTGATCGCCGCACCGGGGGAGCGGGTGCTGGTGCTGGGCGACGGGGAACACGCCTATGAAGCACTGCGGATCGCCGAGGATCTCGCCGCAAAGGGCGCCATCACCGCCGTCCAGTCGATCACCCGCACGCCTGCGATGATCGGCCACGCGATGCAAAGCGTGGCGACGCTGGAGGACGCCTATGGCTCGGGCGCGGCCTGCCATGTGTATAATCTGCTCGCGCACGAACCCCACCGGATCGTCATCGCCGCCGAGATTGCGGGCGGGCAGGCGGAGGCCTTGGCTCGCTGGTTGGCGGACGCGGGCAGCAGCGCGGTGGTGGAACGCGCCCTATGCCGCTACGGGCCGCAGCCATGACCACGCGCCCGCTGATCCTTGCCGATCTTGATGACAGCCTGTTCCAGACGCGGGCCAAGTGCGGCGACTGGCCGGACAGTTCACTCAAGCCCATGAGCCGCCTCGTCGATGGCAGTCCCAGCGGCTACGCCACCCCGCCGCAGCAGGCGCTGCTGGCATGGCTGGCGCGGGGCGAACTGGTGCCTGTGACAGCGCGCAGCCGCGCGGTGATGGCGCGGGTCGATATTGCACAGGCCCCGGCGATCTGTGCCAATGGCGGCTGCATCCTGACCGCTGAGGGAACGCCGGACCCGGTGTGGCACGGACATCTCGCAACGCTGGCGCAAGGCGCCGCCGCGCCATCCGCGCTCTATCCCGAACTCACCGGCGGGCTGGACACGGAGGCTTTCCGCCACTGGATCGTCAGCGAAGGCGGGCTCGATCTGTACATCGTCATCAAGAGCAATCACGGCGATGAGCCCGCGCTGGCTACCGTGGCCGAGGCGCTGGCCCCGCGCCTTCCCCAAGACTGGCGCATCCATGCCAATGGCAACAACCTCGCGTTCCTGCCGCCGTGGCTGAGCAAGCGCGCGGCCGTTCGATACATGCTCGGCGCGGTGCGGGCCGAGACGCCCGAGCGGCTGGTGATCGGCATCGGCGATTCGTGGTCGGACACGGGCTTTCTCGATCTGGCCGACATGGCGATGATCCCGACGCAGGCGCAGTTGTGGCAGCACATTGCGCGCGGGAACGAATGGGTCGACTGATGCCCCCCTTCCACGGCTCTTACGCCCCCGAGGACGTGACCTTCCTGCTCAAGCCCGCGACCATCGGCCTGACCGACGTGCGCGCCAAGGAGGCGCTGATCCAGTCGGGCGCGCGGCACTATTCGGAAATGCTGTCGGCAGAGCGCCTGCCCGATGCGCGCTATCTCGATCTCTATCGCGCCGCGCTGGCGCGGAACGGCGGACGGTTGCGGCGCGATGTCGAGGCGCTGGCAAATGCGATCATTGCGAGGCCGGAGACAGCGCAAAGCTGCACCATCATCTCGCTGGCCCGCGCAGGCACCCCCATCGGCGTCCTGCTGCGGCGGGCGCTGGTCCGGCGGGGGCTGAATGTGGCGCATTACTCCGTCAGCATCATTCGTGGGCGCGGGATCGACGGCGTGGCGCTCGCCCACATCGCCGCCGCGCGCGGCACCCGCGACGCGGTGTTCGTCGACGGCTGGACCGGCAAGGGCGCGATCACCTGCGAGTTGAACGCCAGCCTGGGCGATGGCAGCACCGGCTTTGCCCCGTTCATTGCCGTGATTGCCGATCCGGCAGGCTGCGCTTCGCTGGCAGCAACCCCGGAGGATTACCTGATCCCGTCCGGCATCCTCGGCGGCATCGTGTCAGGGCTGGTCAGCCGCTCGGTCCTGTCGGATGATCTGGTGGGGCCGGACGATTTCCATGCCTGCCGCCACCTCACCGAATTCACCGATGCCGACCAGTCGCGCGCCTTTATCGCTGCGGTTGAGGCAGCCCCGCTCCCGGCTCTGCCAGCCCCCTTCTGGAGTCGCGCCGGTGCCCGCCAGAGCCGTCTTGCCTGCGAGGCGCTGCTCGATGGTCTGATGGCCGAACGCAGTGTGTCGGATCGCAACCGTATCAAACCCGGCATCGCCGAAGCGACCCGCGCGGTGCTGCGCCGGGTGCCCGACGCGGTGTTCGTGCGCGACAGGGGGGATGCGGAAGTCGCGCACCTTCTTCATCTTGCCGCACAATCGGGCGTAAATGTGCATCAGCGGAAACTTGGCAACTACCGCGCGGTAACTGTGATTGCCAAGGCAGGAGACCTGTGATGACCAAGGCAGTCGAGCTGGGCGCGACGCTCTATATCCCGGTGCAGCATCCGCGGCTGGCCGACGTGCTAGCCGGGGCCAACCCCGATTTGCGTTCGGTGGTGATCTGCCTTGAGGACTCTCTGCACGAAGCCGATGTCGGCGCGGCGCAGGAGGTGTTCAGCGCCACCTTGCAATCGCTGACGGAGGCCCCGCCGCAGCTCATCGCCTATGCCCGCCCGCGCAACCCGGCGATGCTGACCTGGATGCAGGCCCAGCCGGGGATCGAGCGATTGGCGGGTTTCGTCTTGCCCAAGATCACCACCGGCAACCTGCCCGACTGGTTGGCGCGGCTGGAGACCTTCACGCACGGCATCATGCCCACCATCGAAAGCGCCGAAGCCTTCGATCGGATGGCGCTGGCGCGTATGGCCGCCGTGCTGCAGCCCTTTGGCGAACGCGTTCATGCAGTCAGGATCGGGGGCAATGATATCCTCAACCTGCTCGGCGTGCGGCGTTCGCGGGAGCGGACCGCCTATGACGGGCCGCTCGGCCTCGCGATTGCCACCATGGCATCGGTGTTTCTTCCAGAAGGCATGGCGCTGTCCGCCCCGGTGTTCGAGCACTACGCCCAAAGCGATCTGCTGCGCGAGGAAGTCGCGCGCGATATCGACCATGGCCTGCTGACCAAAACCGCGATCCATCCGATGCAGGTCGGCATCATCCACGACGCGTTGCGCCCTTCTGCCAGCGAGACGGACGAGGCCCGCGCCATCCTTGCGCGTGAAGCACGGGCGGTGTTCGGTCATGGCGGCAGCATGTGCGAACCCACCACCCATGCGCGCTGGGCCGCAGGCGTGCTTGACCGCGCGGCCGTTCACGGGCTGCGCGGCGCCGCGCCCGGCGTGCCTGCGCAACCGACGCAGGCCGCGTGACCGCAATCACCAAACGCCGCCACGCCGAGCTGGCCGGGCAGGCGCTGAAATACGTCGCCGAATTGCTGCTGATCGAGCCGCTGAGCCCAGCCTTCGATCACAAGCTCGAACAGGTCGAGGCACTGGGGCGGAGCGAAATCGCGCAGCTTTCTGCGCGCCATGCCGGCAGCCTCGCCCATGTCGCGCCGCCGCCGACGGGCGGGATCGCCCGCGCGATTGCGGGACTTCGCAGCCTTGCCGAAAGCCTTGAGCCGCTGCGGCGCGGCAATCTGGCGGGCGGCAAGAAACGTTTCGGCCTGATCCCGGTAACGCCCGATCCCAAGGCCTATTTCCGCCGCTACCGCGCCGCGCAGAGCGAAATCGAGGCCGCGCTGGTCGCTCTCACCCGTGAGCGGGATGCGCTGATCCGCGCCAACGTGTCGTTGGAGGCCGAGCAATCGGGCCTGGCACCATCGCTCGCCGCGCTGGAAGAACACGCGCTGTTTGCCGAAGAACTCGCCCTGACGCTGGTGGCCCGCGCCGAGGCCATTGCCACGCGGGAACCGATGAAGGCGCGCAAGTTGCAATCGGATGCGCTCCATACCGTCCAGACCCGGCTTCGCGATCTGGCCGAGGCGCGTGCGCTGGCGCAGCAGGCTGTTGCCCTGCGTCAGATCGTCATTCAAACCAATGCCCGCCTGATAGACGGCATCGAACTGGCCACCGCGACCATGCTCCTTGTCCTGCGCACTGCAATCGAGGCAGCGCGGCTGATGGCGCAGCAGGAACTGGTGCTGGACGGCATCGCCAGTCTTAACCGTGCGGCGAGCAATCTCATCGCGGAGGACGAACCAGAGGATAAGGTCGATAGCGCCGAAGCCTTGCAGTCGGCCTTTGCGAAGCTCTACGATACGCTCGACCGGCTGGAGACCGAGCGCGCTGCGAGCCCCGCGCGCATCCTTGATCCCGGCGGTTAAGCTGCTGGTGGCGCTGGGCTTGGCGCGGTGTTAGGACACATCGCCGGACACGCGCCGGTCATTGGAGACGTGAAGGTTCGTGGGCCTGTTTGATTCGATCCGGAAGATGTTCGCCGCGCCAGAGGCTGCGCCGGGCCCCGCGCCCGCCGCGCCGCCGCCGCCCGCGCCGCGCAAGCCCGCGTTCGATTACGAGGATCAGCGCATTCCTACCGGCGCGCGCACCAAGATCCGCACCATTCTCGCATGTCTGACCCAAGTCGAAGGCATGATGGACCGCGAACAGGTGCAGGCCGTCAGCCGCACCGAGATCGAACTGATGCGCGACGAACACCTGCCCAAACTGGTCAAGAGCTACATCGACATCCCCAGCGCCCACCGCGCCGAAATCTTCCGCAAGACCGGCAAATCCGCCAGCTTTATTCTGGAAGAAAGCCTGGATGCGGTGCAGGCCCGAATCGACGAGATCGCCCGCAATCTGGCGCAGCACGATCTGGATGCCTTTTCCAGCAACGCGGCCTTCATCAGCCGCCGATACAGCGATACCGACCCGTTCCGGTGAGGCTCAGGCCCAATCGCCCAGCAAGGGGGTGAATTCGTCTACCCGGATCAACTGCCACACCCCGCCGGTAAGGTAGGGATCATCCGCCAGAATCGCGCGCGCGGCGGCTTCGTCAGCTGCCTTCACGATCAGCAACGATCCGATGATCAACCCGTCGCTGCGCTTCAGCGGGCCGACGATCACGAAATGTTCGGCATTGGCGTGGACGAATTCGAGATGCGCGGGCCGGTGGATCGCGCGCAGCCGTCCGCCGTCTTCGCCATCGCGGCAGTGAAAGCAGAACATCCGCATGATGGTGAGGCCCCCGTTGCTGGCGGTGCAGGCTAACGCTGCGCGGCTGGTCGATCAAGGCGAACGCTTGGCACCTGTTGCAAAGACTGAACTTGAAGCGCAGCCTCGCGGGGTTCAGAGCGCCGGGAATTGCCCTCCGAATCGTTTCAGGTGTACCCAGATGGCCGATGTCTCCGCCGCCCCTTCCCTTGACCGCAGCGACCTGCGCCGTGCCTATCGGCAGGAAGAGGAAGCCTGCATTGCCGAGCGGCTCACGCAGGCCGCGCCCGCAGCGCAGGTTCACGCAGCGTCTGCCCGCCTCGCGATCGACCTGATTGAAGGTGCGCGCGGCAAGAAGGCCAGCGGCATCGACGCCTTCCTTCAGCAATACGGCCTCGACACCGAAGAAGGCATCGCGTTGATGTGTCTGGCCGAAGCATTGCTGCGCGTGCCCGATGCCGCCACTGCCGATGCGCTGATCCGTGACAAGATCGGCGCGATCGAATGGGGCGAGCATCTGGGCGAAAGCTCCTCCACCTTCGTCAACGCCGCGACATTCTCGCTGATGCTGACGGGCGAAGTGCTCGATCCGCCCGATGCCCGCCAGCGCGGCATGGGCGGGGTGCTCAAGCGCGCGATGAACCGGCTGGGCGAGCCGGTGATCCGCACTGCGACGGGCCAGGCGATGAAGATCCTTGGCGGCCAGTTCGTGTTCGGCCGCACCATCGACGAGGCGCTCAAGCGTGCCGCGCCGGAGCGCGCACGCGGCATCACGCACAGCTTCGATATGCTGGGCGAAGCGGCCATGACCTTCGGCGATGCCGAGAAATACCGGCTGGCCTATGAAGCCGCGCTCATCCGTCTGGCGCGCGAATCGGGGGCGGGCGTTGGCGGATCGCCGGGGATTTCGGTCAAGCTGTCGGCGCTCTATCCGCAATACACCTTCTTCCATGCGGACGAGGCCCGCGCGGCGATGGTGCCGGTGGTCAAGGCACTCGCGATCCGGGCGCGCGATGCCGACATCCATTTCACCATCGATGCCGAGGAAGCCGAACGGCTGGAACTCAGCATGGACATCATCGAGGGACTGGTTGCGGATGACGATCTGTTCCGCCGGCCCGATGGCAGCGAATGGGAGGGTTTCGGCCTCGCCATCCAGGCCTATCAGAAGCGCGGGCTTGCGGTGTGCGACTGGGCGGGCAAGCTGGCGCGGCGGCACGGGCGCAAACTGTTCGTGCGACTGGTGAAGGGCGCATACTGGGACAGCGAAGTGAAGCTCGCGCAGGTAGGCGGTTACAGCGATTATCCCGTCTTCACCCGCAAGGTCGCCACCGATGTCAGCTACCTCGCCTGCGCCGCGCGCCTGTTCGCGCACGCCGATGTGCTGCACCCCGCCTTCGCCACGCACAACGCCTATACGATTGCCGCGATCAAACATCTGAGCGAGGGCAAGCCGTTTGAATTCCAGCGCCTGCACGGCATGGGCGAGGAAGTCTACGACGCGCTCCATGCGCTCGAAGGCAACCAGCGCACGCCGGTCCGCATCTACGCGCCGGTGGGCGGGCACAAGGAATTGCTCGCCTATCTGGTGCGCCGTCTGCTCGAAAACGGGGCGAACACCAGCTTCGTCAACCGCATGGGCGATGCCGATATTCCCGCAGCGGCGTTGGTGGGCGATCCGGTGGCCGAACTTGCCGCACTGAACCCGCGCCGCAATCCGGCGATCCCCTTGCCTGCCGACATCTTCGCAGACCGCCGGAACAGCGCCGGGATCGACCTCAGCGATCCGCTGGTGCGTGACCCGCTGATGGCGCGTCTGAAAGAGCTGGAAAGCACCCACTGGCGCGCCGATCCGACCTTCCCGGCGGCAACGGCGGGGGAAATCGCGCCGATCACCATGCCGCACAGCCTGTCCGAAGTGGTCGGCACCCGCCGCGATGCGACCGCCGAAGAAGTTGAGGCCGCCTTCACCCGCGCCGCCAAGATCCAGCCCGGCTGGGACGCGCTGGGCGGCGAGGCCCGCGCGTTGCTGCTGGAAGAAGCCGCCGACCTGTTCGAGGCCCACAGCGCCGAATTCCTCAGCCTGTGCCAGCGCGAAGCGGGCAAAACGCTGCTCGATTCGGTGCTCGAACTGCGCGAGGCGGTCGATTTTCTGCGCTTTTATGCACAAGGCGCCCGCCAGCAATTCGGCGCACCCACGGTTCTGCCGGGGCCGACGGGGGAGGAAAACACGCTCTCGCTGCACGGACGCGGGGTGTTCGCCACGATCAGCCCGTGGAACTTCCCGCTGGCGATCTTCATCGGCATGGCGGCCGCCGCGCTGGCGGCAGGCAACAGCGTGATCGCCAAGCCCGCCGAACAGACCCCGCTGATCGCCGCGCTGGCAGTCAAGCTGTGCCATGAAGCCGGCATTCCGCCCGAAGCGCTGCAACTGCTTCCGGGCGCGGGCACGGTCGGTCAGTTGATCACCTCCGATCCGCGTCTGGCAGGCGTCGCCTTCACCGGATCGACCGACACCGCGCGCGCCATCAACCGCACGCTTGCCAACCGTGACGGGCCGATTGCGACGCTGATTGCGGAAACCGGCGGACAGAACGCGATGATCGTCGACAGTTCGGCCCTGCCCGAACAGGTGGTGCGCGATGTGCTGGCCAGTGCCTTCCAGAGCGCCGGGCAACGCTGTTCGGCGCTGCGGGTGCTCTATCTGCAGGACGATATCGCCGGGCCGATGCTGGAGATGATCCGCGGCGGGTTCGAAGCCCTGCACGTGGGCGATCCGGCCAATCTCGCCACCGATGTCGGCCCCGTGATCGACGAAGACGCCAAGGCAGCGCTGGAACGCCATGTGCGGCGCTGCGAGGTGAGCGGGCGCAGGGTCACGCGCCTCCCGCTGCCGCCGGAAACGGCAAAGGGCTGCTTTGTCGCACCCACCATCGTCGAACTCGGCTCGATCCGCGATCTGGCGCGCGAGCATTTCGGCCCGGTGCTGCATGTCGTGCGGTTTGCCGCAAGCGATCTGGGCCAGGTTGTCGATGACATCAACAGCGTGGGCTACGGCCTGACGCTGGGCCTCCACAGCCGCATCGCCGAAACGCGGCGGCTGGTGCAGGCGCGGGCGCGGGTAGGCAATTTCTACGTCAACCGCAACCAGATCGGCGCGGTGGTAGAAAGCCAGCCGTTCGGCGGCGAGGGCCTGTCAGGCACGGGGCCGAAAGCCGGCGGCCCGCATTACCTTGCGCGCTTTGCGACCGAACGCGTTACGACGATCGACACCACGGCAGCGGGCGGCAATGCCAGCCTGCTGGCGGCAGGATAGGCGGCGGATGGCGCAGCGCATCAGGGTCGCCAGCTACAACATCCACAAGGGCATCGGCACGGATCGTCAACGCGATCCGGCGCGCATTCTCAAGGTCTTGCAGGAGGTGGACGCCGATATCGTCTGCTTGCAGGAAGCCGACCTGCGCTTCGGAAAGCGGACCAGCGTGTTGCCACCGTTCCTGATTGCCAGCCACACCGATTACGCCCCCGTCCCGCTTGACGTGCAGCACGATTCGATGGGCTGGCACGGCAATGCGATCCTGGTGAAAAACGGGATCACGGTAGAGCACCACGATATCATCCACATCCCCTGTCTGGAGCCACGCGGGGTGGTGACAGCGACACTGGGGATCGGCGGCACGCAGGTCAGCGTGTTCGGGATGCACCTCGATCTGTCAGGCCTGTGGCGGGTGCGCCAGGCCCGTGCGATTGCCGCACTGGCCACTGCCGCGCGGGCAGAGCGGCCGACCGTGCTGATGGGCGACATCAACGAATGGCGGGCGAATGCCGGGTGTTTCCGCGAATTCGGCAAGCATTTTGCCATTCTCGATCCCGGCCCCAGTTTCCACAGCAAGCGCCCCGTCGGACGGCTCGACCGGATCATGCATTGCGACCGGATGGAGGCAAAAGACTGCGGTGTACACCGCAGCGCACTGGCGACCACCGCGTCGGATCACCTGCCGGTGTGGGCGGAGTTTGCGCTGCTTTAAAGCGGGCGATGCCTCACAAGGTTTGCCCGTCGTCGAGCACGAAATTGGTGCCGGTCACGAATTCCGATGCGTCCGAACACAAAAACAGCACCATCGCGTCCAAACCCTCTTCCCCCATCAACCGGCGCTTGGGAAACTTCGCGATCTGCTTCTGACCGGGTTCGGTATCGAACCAGGCGTCGTTGATGGCGGTGCGGATATAGCCGGGCGAGACGGTGTTGACGTTGATCCCTGCCCGCGCCCATTCCCGTCCCAGCGTACGGCCGGCCTGCACGACGCCCGCCTTGCTAGCGGCATAGGCAACCAGGCCAGGCGATGGCTCAAACGCGGTGATCGAGGCGATCATCACGATCCGGCCTCTGGTTACGCCGTGCGCCATCATCCGCTTGGCGCCTTCACGCGCAGTCAGGATTGCGCCCTTCAGGTTGATCGCGAGGGTGGATTCGATGTCCGCTTCGCTGATGGTGGTTGCCATGCCTGCGCCATCGACCCCGGCATTGGCGACGACGGTGTCAACCGGGCCAAACGCCGCCTCGGCAGCGTCGAACCCGGCGATGATATCGGCCTCGCGCGCCACATCCATCTGCACCGCCGCCGCGCAGGGGCCGATCGGGTTCGCCAGCGCCGCCAGCCGGTCCGCTCGCCGTGCGCCCAGCGCGACCTTCGCGCCGCTTGCCGCCAATATCTGCCCGAAGCGGCTACCGAGGCCCGAAGACGCGCCGGTGATGAGCGCCGTGCGCCCGGTGAGATCGAAGGAAAAACTCATGCGGGACGCCATAGCCGCAGGCGACGCGCGGTTCGATACCCTTTGTCGCCGTGGGCGGCGCTATACACCCTTCCGCTGCCGGACGGTTTGCCATCCCTGAAGACCCGCCAGCGCTATTCCTGACCGCTATCGTTGGGACGACCGGTATGACCAAAGCCGGGATGCAGCCGGGGAACCGGTCAACCGCTGATCGGCAAGCTGACCCGGACCTCGGGACCGTGTGTGCCCCATTGCGTGACAATCACGCCGCGGTGCGCCTCGACCATCAGTTCGATCAGATTAAGCCCCTGCCCGCCTTCACGCGAATGAGCGGCGACCGGCTGCACGCTGGCTTCGGTCCAGGCGAGGGAAAGCAATCCATCGCTTTCCTTTGCCGCAATCGCAATCGTCCCGCCGTGCGCCAGCGCGCCGTGTTTCGAGGAATTCATCGCCAGCTCGCCCACGATCAGGGCAATCGCGTCTGCCTCCGCGCGAGATACCATGACCCGTTCGATCGCGTGAATGCCGACAGTGCTCGCCGGGGTGACAAAGGGGTTGATGAGAGCTGGCACCAGATCGGTCAGATCGCGCGGCACATCGGGCGCCATAAAAAACGATTGCGCGGTGCTCAGCGCCATCAGCCGCGTGTTCATCTGCCGGGCAAAGGCCTCGTTTTCAGAGTTGCCCATCGCAAGGCTGCTGAGCAGTCCACACACCATCGCATAGGTGTTCTTGAGGCGGTGCCGTAACTCGTCCGCCGCAATTGCCAGCGCGCGGCGCTGCATTTCGGCTTCGGTCACATCCCGCGAAATCGAAAGATAGCCGATATCCTCGCCGCAGGGCGCGGTTACGCGGGACACCGTCACATTCCACCAGCGCGGCGATCCCTTGGCGGTGGGGCAGAACGCTTCGAAGCGGACCGTCTCGCCCTTCTGCGCCGCGGCGAGCGAATCGGCCACAACGCCGCGATTGTCTTCGGGCCACAGCGCGGCCCATTGGCGGCCATAAACGGCGGTCGGGTCGTCGATCTCCATGGCGCACAGGCCGTTGGAGTTCATCCAGAGGACATCACCCCGGGTGTTGAGCAGCTTCACACAGTCGACACTCTGGTCGATCACATTCGCCAGCGCTTCTGAAGAAATATTGGCGGTGGTCAGCACGTTTTTGGCATCCTGTCGCCATGACGGCGCGCGGTCCATCCGGTAAACACGCCGTAAGGTCGAAGCAAGGATGCAACCGAGGCCAGTAGCATTTTGTCAGTGAAATGCGCCGGACCTGACATAAACTTACAATTCGAGCCGGGATGGCGGGTGCGGGCATCAATGGGTTGATCACGGGATGGCAGAACTCTCCGGATAATTCGGCTCTGCCACTTGCTGCCTCCGGCTGGGTCGGGAATCACAGGCGCATGGCGATTCTCTCCGACAAATGGATCCGCGCGCAGGCGCAGCAGCACGGCATGATCGAACCTTTCGTCGAAGCCCAGCGGCGCGACGGGGTGATCTCCTATGGCCTTTCGTCCTACGGCTATGACGCGCGGGTTGCGCCCGAGTTCAAGATTTTCACCAATGTCGATAGCTCGGTGGTCGATCCCAAGCAGTTCGACCCCAAAAGCTTCGTCGACCGCGAAACCGATTGCTGCATCATCCCACCCAACAGCTTCGCGCTGGCCCGCACGGTCGAATATTTCCGCGTGCCCGAAGATGTTCTGGTGATCTGCCTGGGCAAAAGCACCTATGCGCGTTGCGGGATCATCGTGAACGTCACCCCGCTGGAGCCGGGCTGGGAGGGCCACGTCACGCTGGAATTCAGCAACACCACGCCGCTGCCGGCCAAGATCTACGCCAATGAAGGCGCGTGCCAGTTCCTGTTCCTCAAGGGCAACGAACGCTGCGAGACGAGCTACAAGGACCGTGCCGGCAAATACATGGGCCAGCGCGGGGTGACGCTGCCGCGGCTTTGACCCTGTCCCGTTCGTACCGAGCTTGTCGAAGCACCGTAATTTCTTTTAGCACAACATCTGAAGAAGCAGGACGGCCCTTCGACAAGCTCAGGGCGAACGGAGATTGGATCACATGACCACACCTCGCGAATTCGATATCATCGTCTATGGCGCCACCGGCTACACCGGACGGCTGGTGGCAGAATATCTCGCCAACCATTATGGCAGCCGCAAGGACGGCCCCAAATGGGCGATGGCCGGGCGCAGTCTGACGAAGCTGGAAGACGTGCGTGACCTGATCGGCGCGCCCGCCTCCACGCCGCTGGTGGTCGCCGATGCCGACAGCAGCGCCGATCTTGAGGCGATGTGCCTGCGCACCCGCGTCGTGCTGACGACCGTCGGCCCCTATCAGCTTTACGGCGACAAGCTGCTCGCCGCCTGCGTCAAGACCGGCACGGATTATGCCGACCTGTGCGGCGAGCCTGCGTGGATGGCCGAAAAGATCGCCGAGCATGAAGCCACGGCCAAGGCCAGCGGCGCGCGCATCTGTTTTTCGAGCGGGTTCGATTCGATCCCCTTCGATCTGGGCGTCATGATGACCCAGAAGGCGGCGCGCGAACGCTTCGGCACACCTGCACCGCGCATCCGGGGCCGGGTGCGCGCAATGCAGGGCACTTTCTCGGGTGGCACCGCCGCCAGCCTTGGTGCGACGATGAAGGCGGCAGCGAGAAGCCCCTCGCTCATCAACGTGCTGCGCAATCCCTTTGCCCTGACCCCCGGCTTTGACGGGCCGGATCAGCCTTCGGGCATGATCCCGTCCTACGAAGAGGATCTGGGCAAGTGGTCCGCCCCCTTCGTGATGGCGCCGATCAACACAAAGAACGTGCACCGCACCAACTTCCTGCTCGGCCACCCTTATGGCACGGACTTCAAGTATGACGAGATGACGCTGACCAGCCCCGGCGATGCGGGCAAGGCGGCGGCCAATGCGGCGCTGGAGTTCATGAAGAACCCTTTCGGCAGCAAACCGCCGAAGCCCGGTGAAGGCCCCACCAAGGACGAACGTGAAAACGGCTTTTACGATGTCGTCTTCGTGGCCGACATGGCCGATGGAAAGCGGCTGCAATTCGCGGTCAAGGGCCGGTTCGATCCGGGCTACGGCTCCACCTGCCGGATGCTGTCCGAAACGGGCATCGCGCTTCTTTCCTGCGACAAGCCGGGCGGAATCGGGACGCCGGGCAGCTTCCTTGGTGAAGATCTGGTCAAGCGGCTGGAGGAGAACGCCGAATTGACCTTCGCACTGGAGGCGTAAGAACCCACGAAAAAGGGGCAGCCAGTGCGTTCCGGCTGCCCCTGATTGCGACCCTCTGTTGCAAGGCCTACGGTTTATTACGGATCAGAAGCTCATCCGGATGCTCGCCCGGAAGTTGCGGCCCACCAGCGGCACGAAGTCCTTGGTGAAGCTGGCATGGCGCCGTCCGTTCACATCGAAGATATTGTCGGCCGCGACTTGCAGCGTGACGTTCTGGTTATCGACCAGCGGGCGCCACGCGATCAGCGCGTTGACCAGCGTGAAGCTGTCGGTGGGCGTCTCGAAGGTGGTGACACGGTCTTGCCCGTCAAACCACTGCACTTCGCCGCGCACGTCGAAGGCCCCCGTCTGGGCCTCAAGCGCGCCCAGTAGGCTCAGCGGCGGGATGCGCGGCACGGCGGTGCCATCGGCCAGTTCCGCCTCGACGTAAGACGCGCGCAGATCGGTCAGCAGGCGGAAGCCATCGGTGTCGATCAGCGGATAGTTGAAATCCGCCTCGATCCCGAAGAAGTCGGCATCCT
Source organism: Sphingomonadales bacterium (assembly GCA_009995225.1). Classification (GTDB taxonomy): domain Bacteria; phylum Pseudomonadota; class Alphaproteobacteria; order Sphingomonadales; family Sphingomonadaceae; genus Erythrobacter. The sequence continues at coordinate 27,846 of JAACPW010000020.1, forward strand.
GCTGAAGATATTGGAAGACCGGCAGATCATCCTCTTCCCCACCGGTTTCCTCAAGGAAGATGTAGTTGCCGAACCACTGCTTGAAAGCGGTGAGGCTGAAGGTGCCGTCCCCGACACTGCCGCGGGCATAGGCTTCGAGACCCCACGCGTTTTCCGTCCGCAGGTTTGCGTCGCCGATCTCGAACGCCTGCGTGGCGATGTGCGGGCCATTGGAGAACAGCTCCTCCGCGCTCGGCGCACGTTCCGCGCGCGAACCGTTGATGCCGATGCGAATGCCGGGGACACCGGCATAGACCACACCGAGCGCGCCCGAAAAGGTATCGAAATCGCGTTCGATCCCGAGTGTCTGGGCTTCGACCTTGGTGAATTCACCGCGCGCGGCCGCTTCGATCTGGATCGGGCCGGTGCCGAATTCCTGAAGCGTGAAGACCGCAAGCTGGTCGGTCAGGTTGGGCGGCACATAGGCTTCGGCGCCTTCGGCAAAGAAATCGCGGTGGAGGAACTGCACCCCGCTCGATCCGCGCAGCACTCCTCCGCCGTTCTGCACCAGTTCGGCGCGCGCTTCGAGGCTGGTGGAATCGAACACCGTGCCCACCTCGGCCCCTTCGAATTCGGTGTGGGTGTAATCCGAATAGCCGAACCGCAGCTTCAGCCGCTCAAACGCACCTTCGCCCAGATAGACATTGCCTTTGAAGTCGGCGCGGAACTGCTGGAGGCCGATGGTGACGAGTTCCTCGCCCTCTTCCTCGCCGCCTTCTTCTTCGCCTTCCTCACCATGATGGTGGTGGCCGGCGCCGGGCCGGGTGGGCACTCCGTAATCGGTGTCATACCAGCCGAGCGAGGCGCCAAAGGTGCTCTCGCCGAGAATCAGGCCGAGCCCGGCATTGACCGTCCAGCTTTCCATCGCCGAATTGGGCACAGTGCCGCGCCGGTTGGCCGCTTCGCGCAGTTCGGCGGCTTCACCCAACTCGCCTTCTTCCTCTTCCTCCGCCGCGTCGGCGAGCAGATCGGCGCGCAAGTCTGGGGCGAGCTGAAACCCGCCGATCTCAAAATCGTCGGCCTTGCGCCACGAGCCATCGACATGGGCAACCAGGTTCGAACTGAGCGCGACATCGAGGCTCGCCGCACCGGTTCGCATGTTGGCGGCGCTGTCGACACCGGCGAGGGCATCAATGTGAATGTCGTGATCGGGCATCCGCGTGGGGATGCGCTTGTCGATCACATTGACCGCGCCGCCGATCGCCTGACTGCCGTAGAGCAGCACGGCAGGGCCGCGCAGCACTTCGATCCGCTCAACCGTGATCGGATCGATCGAGGTGGCATGGTCGACCGATGTGTTCGAGACATCCGCCGTGCCGACCCCGTCAACCAGCACGCGCACACGCTCACCCTGCTGGCCGCGCAGCACAGGGCGCGAGGAACCGGGGGCGAAGCTGGTCGCGGAAACGCCGGGGATTTTGGTGAGCAGGTCGCCCAGCTGACCGGTCACGGCATCGCGCTGGATATCGGCGATCTCAAGCACGCTGGTGCCCGCGAGCACGTCAAGCTCGTTGAGGCCCGCGGCGCTGACGATGATGGTGCCGATGCCGTCGGTCTGGCGGTTATGGAGGTCGTCTTCAACCGGCTCTGCGCCTGTGGCGGGCTGAGCCGCTGACTTGACGTCATTCGATCTAGCGGTTTGGGCCAGCGCGGAGGTGCCAGCAAAGGTCAGCCCCAGCACGGCAGCAAGCGCAAGGTGAGAAGAAGTGCAGCGCGCCATTTTGATGCACATCGGATGTCCCGCTTTATTTATGAGATAACGTAACACGCACGTAATGCGATTGTGCGCAATTGCAAGAGGAAACCGGGCTGCCAGCCGTTACGCTCGACGCAACTATGCCCAATCTGGGATCGGTATCGCGACAAAACTGTTCAGGGCGTCGGCGCGGCTCTGGCAGTGGCGAAGTGGGTCTGCGCGCGCATCATCCAGCCGTGCCGCTGAAGCGACAGGCTGGAAGGATGCAGATTATGCAAGAAACTGGAGCGGGCGAAGGGACTCGAACCCTCGACCCCAACCTTGGCAATTCGCCCGAGGCACCATTTCGATTCTAGCCGATCCTACGCTACTTCACCGTAAATATCCGGTTTTACAGGTTTTTTGTTGACGCGCCGGGCTAATTGAGTAGCCTGTCCTACGCCACACTTTGATCCAATCTGCTTACAAATTGCTTACTTTTGCCACCCATTGCTTTCTTGTAAGCAGATTTCGGGCAATGACAGGGCAGTTTGCGGGTGAATCTGAACTGGATTGCGCACCGGCTGAGTACCAACCCTTTGCAAATTTCATGGAAGCAAATGCTTGCCACTCAGGGAGATGAGAAGATGCCAAAAATCACCAAGCAGCTTGTCAGCTCATTGAAACCTGATCCGGATCACAAAGGACCCGCCACCCTAATGACCTGGGACAGCGAACTCCGAGGCTTTGGGGTCGCAGTCGGTAGGACGGGGGCCAAAAGCTTCATTGTCCAGTACCGGAACGCAGATGGCCGTTCGCGCCGAAAAGTGATTGGCCGCTTCGGGTTTATAACTGCAGAAGAGGCGCGGCGGATTGCCCGAAGTCTCCTCGGCGACGTTGCCCGCGGCGACGATCCAGCCCAATCACAAACCGAAAAGCCCGGTCATACCGTCAGCAGCATCTGCGACTGGTACCTCGAACGCGCCGAGAGCCGTCAGCTGATCGGCCGCAGTCGCAGACCGATCAAGCCCTCGACCATCGCGATGGACCGGAGCCGAATAGATGCACATATTCGTCCGCTCCTGGGTGACTGGCCAATCGAGAAGTTGAAGCTTGGCGAAATCGAAGCGGCACAAGCCCAGATTGCTGCTGGCGTTACAGCGAAGCCAAGAAAGGGTTCGAGGGGTGGCGCAACCAAAGGAGGGGAGGGCGTCGCGGCGCGCGCCATGTCGACGCTCCACTCAATACTCGAGCATGCCGTTCGCCTCGGCGAGATCGAGAAGAATCCGGCACGCGGTATTCGCCGCCTTGCAAGCGCGCCAAAGATGCGATGGCTCTCCCACGCAGAGTTGCGTAAGCTCGGCCGGGCCATGCGGGACGCGGAGGCGGATTTCGAGCACCCAAAGGGCCTCGCAGTCATCCGCTTTCTTCTTCTGACAGGATTTCGCCGGCTTGAAGCACTCAGTCTGGAGCGCTCATGGGTGCTCGACGAAGAGCACGCAATCCACTTTCCCATGACGAAGACTGGTCCGCAACGGAGGGTTATCGGTGCCGCTGCATTGAAATTGCTGCAAAGTCAGCCTGACTCGGATTCCGCCTACTTCTTTCCTGCCGATTGGGGAGACGGACACTTTATCGGCCTCGTCAGGGTCCTTGATCGCATCTGCCAGCGCGCGGGCCTTGAAGGCGTAACCCCGCATGTGCTGCGTCATACCTTTGCCAGCATTGCGGGCGGCCTTGGATATTCCGAGCTGACGATAGCTGCGCTGCTCGGGCATGCCTCGCGCGGTGTCACTCAACGTTACATTCATATCGACGGGCCGCTTCGCGCTGCTGCAACGGCAGTCAGCGAACACATCGTTCAACTTCTGGATGGAGCGCACGCGCACTAATCATTCTGGATTGAAATTAGAAGAAAGCACCTCTTCGTACCCCAATTTCGTCTGGCAATCGCCGCACCAACAAAGCAAAATGATCGACTGATTGTCCTTTGTTACGACGGAAGCGGCATTAGGTATCCGCCTTCGCCAACCTGAAACAGGTGGCAAAACGCTTGCGATCTGCGATGCTGATCCCGGCTACCTCGAAATGGGCCTCCCATTTGGCGCTAACGGCCTGCTTCAATTCATTTGCGATTTCTGTTGCTTCTTCGCCGCCGAGGTCGAAGACTGCCGCCCCGGCAAGTGCGTTCCCAATTGTTGCGTTGCGGCCCTCAGGACCGACGCCAAGGACCTGCTTTCGTTCAAGGCCCACTTGAGGCTTCGGCACGACATCATAGAGCGGAGATAGCCGCCAGCCGGTGCCGTCAAACAGGAATCCGTGATTGCGTAGATGGTCGTCGTCATTGGTGACGAGAATGTTGAACACCATACGGCGGAACAACTCGCGAAGGTCCTTTCTCACTTGTGTGCCGTACTGACGGATCGCACCTGCCAGATCGGCGTAGCTGTAGCGACTGACCTCACTTTCGTGTGCGCCGAGCATGGTTAGCCCTGAGGCGAATGATCGCCGCTCCATCTGGTTGCCTCGGAGACCTCTGTCGAACCGCTCGATCAGGTAAATATCACGATCAAGTACGCAGCGGAAATCGAGCGCGGGGACGTCGAGGCCGCATTCGGATGCGAGACGCATTGTCGCTAGCTCCACCCGACACTCCGGAAAAGTATCCCCGCGCTTCTGGAACTTGGCGATCCATGCATTGTCATCGATAGTGGTTACCGCCTTGGGCCTTGCGCCGCCAAGCGAGGAGCCCGCGGACAACAGCGTTCGCAAATTATCGTCGAGTTCCTCGACATGCTGGGCGCGTTCAGCTGCTTCGGCAAGTTCGGCCAGTGTGAACTCTTCTCCCGGAGCTGTGCCTTCGCCCCAGGGAGTGATTCTTTCGGGTCGTTCGGGGGTCGGTCCGAATGCGAGAGCGCCGACGCGGTGGTCTCCCGAGGCGAGGATGAGATCGGCATCGCCAGGCAGGCGGTCTCCCATCGCCTTGTACATGAGGTACTGACCCCACCCGTCCGGTGCCGCATCGCGAATACCATTGAAGACTGCAAAGCCCTCCTCTGTCTGGTATGCTCGGGTGGTTCCCGTGTCGTGCAGCGGAAGGGAGACCGGATCGACCGCAACCCGGTCAGGCCGCTCGAGGTAACGGCGGCCATAAGCGAAGGTCGCGTATTTATTGCGCGGCTCCTCAGTCATCGTCAAAAGCCCGGCAGGGACCGGGCCTTCAGCAAGGTGCACGAAGACGTAGGTGCGGATCGTCGACATGGCGGACTAGAAATCCAGCTCGTCATTGCTGACCGCATGGGTCGTCTTCGGGAGACGCGAAAGGTCTTCGCTAATTCCTGCCCGGTCGCGGTCGGGCGCAACCAATTCGGCAAGCCGTTCGGTCATGCCGAACACATGCAACGCGCTCGCAAGCACGGCGAGCCCCACGGTGGGATCGCCAGCCTCAAGCCGCTGAAGGGTCTGCACCGACACGAGCATGCGTTCGGCCATCAGGCGCTGGGGCAGTTTCCGGCGGCGACGCGCAAGGGCGATGTCCTTGCCCAGTCGTGCAATTGCACGCTGGCTCTGGGGCGGCAGTCCGCTGGCGGCTCGTGAGGCACGTGGCATAATTAGTAAATGACATATCATGCGAGATTATGCAAATAGGGATGATATGTCATGTGTAGGCCCGTGAGACACTGATTTTTGCCCGCGAGCAAAGGCGGTATATCGCATCTTGTCTGCAAAGCGTCCAAATGCTCAACAGGTAGATGGCGGCGGGGCCGAGCCACTGACTGCATCACGCCGGATCCTCAGCGACCGCGCGTTCGACTGGCAGTCGACCATCGCTGCGGAAGCGCCAACCGCGCAAAGGTCCAGAAGCAGGCGTCCGAAATATAGGCGGCGAACAGCGTTAAGCATAACCGCTCAGGTTCAGGCTGACACAGACTGCATTTTTGAGCTTCGGACCCACGAACAGGCGCTGGCCAAACAACTCTGGTGCACCTTAACCGGATGTATGCGGCCGAGGTGCAGGCTTTCCAGCCGGTCTAACCGGCGATTTATGTTTGTCGAACAACCAATTTTCTCCCCATTGGCGCATCGCAGCCATCAGCGGAGCGAGTTCGCGTCCCGCGGGCGTCAGGCGATATTCGGCCCGTCGCGCGCCGGGTGGATCGCGCTCGAGAATGCCGTGTTCAACCAAGGCAGTGAGGCGCGAGGTCACCCGGCAGGGTCCACATCCGCTCTTCGCGATCGAGCTCCTCCCAGCGGATGCCGGAGACTTCTTCGCGCCGCTGCCCGGTCACAATGAGCAGGCGGACGATCGGACCGAAACAGCGGTGGCATGCCGGTGCCGCCTTCCAGATCAATCGAAGCTCACTGTCTTGCAGCCATCGTTCCCTCGGTCTGACTGCCGGCGGGGTTTCCATACCTTCCATCGGGCTGCGATCAATATCGCCGCGCGACACGGCCCATCGGAACATTCTGCGCATCACTGCGAAGACATTGCGTTTATTGGCAACCTGATCGTCCGGCATCCGGTCAAGGATTGAAACGATATCAGCTCGAGTAATCGAGGGCAGTGGCTTTTTCCGCAGGACAGGTTTGAGGTGAAGACGGATTACGCGCTCGACGAGGCGCTTCCAGCCTTCACCCTTGCATGACCTCTCGGACATGCCGGCATAACTGGCAAAGGCAAGATCGACAGCTTCACGCCGCCGCTGCTTGTTTGCTTCGACCGGATCCACGCCTTGCGCGACGTGGATCAGGAGCCGCTCAGCTTCGACACAAGCAGTCGCTGGCGTCCAAGGCGAACCGTGTGGACCAATGGTGTAGCGCCGGGTGCTTGCTTCTCGCCCACCCATCCGGAACTGAATGACATAGGAAATGAATCCAACTGGTGTGATTTTGGCGCCGAAGCCTCTCAGATCGGTATCCCAGACGAGCTCATTTCTCGCCTTCGGTCGCAGCGCATCGATCGCGCGTTTGTTGATTTTTCCTGTCGTCATCCGAAACCTCGTGTCCCTATCTGGCAATCACCGGATAATCACCGGGTAATCACGCAAGCGGAAATCGTGGCGAACGATCGAAAATGATTGCGTATCTAAGACCTTGTAAGACTGCGTCTTTTTTCGCTAAGCAATTGTATTATTTTCGCCGGAATCGAAAGTACCCCAATTGCGCCGCAGCGCGAGCGGCCGGTGCTGCACCGCTCTATCGCGGCCAACCGGGATACGGCCGTCATCTTGACAGGGATAATGATGGGAAGGCCTGCGAATAAGATGCATGCCATCGATCTTGCGGCCATCCAGGAGTTGCCTGGGCGAAACTGATGACGGTGACGCGTGAGCATGAAATCTGGGCCATGGCAATTTGGGTGGAGAAGCACCACGAAGCTAATGGCCGTGACTTTATCGCCGATCGCATTGTGTCACTCGAAACCGAGGGAGAGCCTGAGGGTGTTGCCTTATGGCGGGCGGTTGAGAGCCGTTACTCGCAGCTGAGAACCGGCCTTATCCCTATTCATGGTCAGCCAGGCTCACAGCCAAATTAGGGCTGTCCTACATGGAACATAATGCGAACACTGGGGCATCCAAGCGAATCGGAGGTTCTTATGTTGATATTCGATCCGGCGGCCATCGCTGCCCTGTGCTCGTTACCGCAATTTCAGCTCTCATCTGGTCTGTCAGGCGCAAGCCATGAGTGGACTTGTAACGGTTTTGCGCCGGTCACCTGAGCGTTTAAAGCTCGCATTAGGAGACCGATTAGATGATGAAGCATTCCGAAGAGTTCAAGCGAGAGG
>JAACPW010000013.1 GCA_009995225.1 Sphingomonadales bacterium
TATCGCCACCCGCTACGACAAGACTATCCTATCCTTCGAAAGCTTCCTCAACCTCGCCGCCACTCGCCTATGGCTGAAGTCTTTTGTCAACACAGCCTAAGAGCCTTACAACACCCCGTTCGTGCTGAGCTTGTCGAAGCACTGTTCTTCTTATGGGAACACGGGACAAAGAAAGTGCAGCCCTTCGACAAGCTCAGGGCGAACGGATTTGTGATCTAGGAGAGAATCATGGAAGTTTCTGCCAATACCCCCGCTGTCGTTACCGGCGGAGCCTCGGGCCTCGGGGCGGCGACCGCCCGCGCACTGGCTGCCAAGGGCGCGAAGGTCGCGATCTTCGATATGAACGAAGAAAAGGGCGAAGCCCTCGCCGCGGAAATCGGCGGCGTGTTCTGCAAGGTCAACGTGACCAGCGATGACGATGTCGACGCCGGTTTCGCCAAGGCCCGCGAAGCCCACGGGCAGGAGCGTATCTTGGTCAACTGCGCCGGGATCGGCAACGCGATCAAGACCGCCAGCCGCAGCAAGGAAGACGGATCGATCAAGCACTTCCCCGTCAGCGCCTTCGATTTCGTCATTCAGGTCAACCTGATCGGCACCTTCCGCTGCATCGCCAAGGCGGCGGCGGGGATGATGACGCTCGATCCGCTGGACGAGAATGGTGAGCGCGGCGCGATCGTCAACACGGCATCGGTTGCAGGCGAAGACGGCCAGATCGGTCAGGCCGCCTATTCGGCATCCAAGGCCGGTGTGATCGGCATGACGCTGCCCATCGCGCGCGATCTGATGAACGAAGGCATTCGGGTGAACACCATCCTGCCCGGCATCTTCGACACCCCGCTGCTGGCCGCCGCGCCGCAGAACGTGCGTGATGCGCTGGCCGCATCGGTGCCGTTCCCCAAGCGTCTGGGCGTGCCCACCGAATATGCCAAGCTGGCCATGTGCATGATCGAAACCGGTTACTTCAACGGCGAGGACGTGCGTCTCGACGGCGCGATCCGGATGGCCCCTCGCTAACGCTCGGGGTGGCCGGATGGCCCCGCGCTGATCCAGCGTTTTGGTAAAGTCAGACCGCCCCTGCGCGTTCCCGCGCGGGGGCGGTTTGCGTTTGTGGGCGGGGGGACGAGCTCTTTCCTACCGGGCTGGGTTACGGATAGCATCCTCGCCATGTCGCCTGCGCAATTTCCGTCCCCTTGCACCCCTCTCAAAACCACGCCGCCGGACAGGCTTGTTTTCGCTTTCTGGACAGTGTCTCATGTGTCTCCAACACGGGCGCCAAAGCCCTGATCGGGAGAGAGCCTGCATGACCCAATACACCCAGATCACCGTCGAAAAGGCCGATGGCATCGCGACCGTCACGCTGAACCGGCCCCACAAGATGAACGCCTATACCCGCACGATGGGGGCGGAGATCATCGCCGCGATGGACGATATCGACGCCGATGATGCGGTGCGTGCGGTGATCTTCACCGGCGCGGGCGAGCGGGCGTTTTGCGCAGGCGCCGATCTGACCCCGGAAGGCGGCGGGCACGTATTCTCCGATCCGTCCGAAGTCACCGACCTGTCCGATCCCAAGGTGCGCGATGGCGGCGGCTTGCTGACGCTGCGTCTGTTTGAATCGAAAAAGCCGCTGATCTCCGCCTGCAACGGCGTGGCGGTGGGTGTCGGCGCAACGATGCAACTTGCCATGGACATCCGGCTGGCAAGCGAGACGGCGCGTTACGGCTTCGTGTTTGCGCGGCGCGGGATCGTGCCCGAGGCGGCGTCGAGCTGGTTCCTGCCGCGGCTTGTCGGCATCGCGCAGGCGCTGGAGTGGTGCTACACGGGCCGCATCTTCGGTGCCGAGGAAGCGAAGGGCGGCGGGCTGGTGCGCTCGATCCATGCGCCCGCCGATCTGCTTTCCGCCGCGCAGGCGCTGGCCCGCGAAATCGCTGACAACACCTCTGCCGTGTCCGTCGCCATGACGCGGGCGATGATGTGGCGGCTGATGAGCGCGGATCATCCGATGGAAGCCCACAAGATCGACAGCCGGGCGATCTACCGCCTGAGCCGCGGGGCCGATGCCAGCGAAGGCATCGCCAGCTTCCTCGAAAAGCGGCCCCCTGCCTATCCCGGCAAGGTCAGCGCCGATATGCCCGATTTCTACCCGTGGTGGGATGAACGCCCCTATGAGTGACGATACCGGCGATCTGGCGGAGTTTCTGCCGTATCAGCTTTCGATTGCCTCCAATGCGGTGAGCGGCTTGATTGCCGAGCGGTATCGCAAACGCTTCGGGCTCAAGATCCCGGAGTGGCGGGTTATGGCGGTGCTTGGCGATCGCGGCAGCACGACCCAGCGCGCGTTGACCGCGGCGATCCTGATGGACAAGGTTGCGGTCAATCGCGCGGTCAAGGTGCTGGAGGAACGCGGGCTGATCGCACGGGTGCCCAATCCGGGCGATGGCCGATCGCATCTGTTGGCGCTGACGCCGGAGGGCAGGGCGATCCACGCCGAAGTCATGCCGCTGGCCCGCGCGACGGAACGTGAGCTGCTGGCCGATCTTGCCCCGGGTGAAGAGGACGCGTTGCGCCGCCTGCTGGGTGTTCTGCGCGCGAGCGCCATGCGGCTTGCCCGCCAGACGCAAAGCGGGCCGGAGCAGTATTGATCGTGCTCCGGCCCGATGCCTGTCGTTTGGAAGTCAATGCTAACTGGTGACGAAGTTGTCCGAGATCGAACACGCTGCCGGCCCCAGAATGACCACAAACAAGGTGGGCAAGATGAAGATGATCAGCGGCACGGTCATGATCGCGGGAAGGCGCGCAGCCTTTTCTTCGGCGCGCATCATGCGTTCGTTGCGGAACTCGGCAGAAAGAACCCGCAAGGCTGACGCAAGCGGTGTGCCGTAGCGTTCGGTCTGGACCATGGTCGTCACCACGCCCTTCACCGCTTCCAGGTTGACGCGGTAGGCCAGGTTGTTGAACGCCATCTTGCGTTCGTTGAGGAACGACAGTTCGATGGCTGTCAGCGCGAATTCGTCGCCCAGCTCAGGATAGGCGCGGCCCAGTTCCTTGGCGACGCGATTGAACGCGGCGTCCACGGTCAGGCCCGCTTCGGCGCAGATCACCAGCAAGTCGAGCGCGTCGGGCAGACCCTTCTGGATTTCCTTGGTGCGCTTTCCCGCCTTGTTGCTAAGATAGATTTCCGGCCCCTTGTAGGACATAAACACGGTGCCGCCAAACACGCCCAGACGCGTCATCGGGCCCCAGTCCGGCCAAAATTCAATGCCGTAGATCAGCACGCCCATGATAACGCCCAGAACAATCGGCAAGATTGCTCGCATGCCGATAATCAGAACCGCGAGCTCCTTGTTGCGGTAGCCTGCGTGGGCCATTTTCTGCTGGATCGCCTTGATCTGGCTTTCCTGCAGCACGTTGAGACGGCCCAGGCTGTCCTTGACCTTGTCGGTTGTGTCGGTGCGGCGGACCAAGCTGGTGCGCTTCTTTGACCCCGAAACAACAATCCCGGCCTTCAACAGCTCGCGCCGTGCTTCCAGCGCCTTGACGCGCTTGGCCATCGGGTCGCGGATCGTGATCGCGGCATAGATTGCGAGCATGACCGCGAAAGCTGCAAGGCCAGCGAGCAGCGTGCCGATGAAGAGGACATCAAAGCCGAGCAGGGTCGGTCCGGTGGGTTGGTTGATCATGGTGTTGCGCCCCCCGCCATCAAATTTCGAAACTGATCATCTTGGACATCATGAAGACGCCCAGACCCATCCACACCCCGGCGCCAAGGCCGGTGGCGATCAAGCGATCGTCCGTAAAGAAGCCGCCCATATATTCGGGATTGATGTACATGATCGCGGCGAACACCAGGAACGGCAGCGCGCCGATGATGTAGGCCGACGCCTTGGATTCCGAACTCATGGCCCGGATCTTGAGCTTCATCTGCGCGCGCTTGCGTAGCACTTCGGCAAGATTGGACAGGGTTTCGGCAAGGTTGCCGCCCGTCTCGCGCTGGATCGCCAGCGTGATCGTGAAGAAGTTGAATTCGGCAATGCCAAGCTTGTCAGCGGTATCCTGAAGCGCATCTTCCATGGTCTTGCCGACCCTGATGCGGTCGATAATGTTCTTGAATTCGACACCTACCGGGCCCGGCACTTCGGTCGCGATGATGCCGAGCGTTTCGGTCACCGGCAAGCCGGAACGCAAGCCGCGCACCAGCAATTCGATCCCGTCCGGAAACTTGGTGATGAACTGGTTGGTGCGTTTGTTCATGAGGTGGCCGACGATCATGTGTGGCAGCCCGGCGCCGACCAACAGGCCGACCCCGAGCGAAAGCAGCGGGGCCCGGCTGAGGACGTACACCACCACCGCGATGCCCATCGCCAGCCCGATCGACGTGTAAAGATACTGGGACACGGCCCAGCCCTTGCCGGTCCGGTCGAGACGGATGGCAAGAGCTTCGCTGCGCGAGCCTGAACCTGCGACCTTGAATGTCTTGGGCTTACGAGCGGCGACAGCGCGCTTGAACTGGGCATCGACCTTGGCGTCGACGCTTTCCGAGTGGCGGTCGCGCAAGGACTGCACCCGGCGCTTTTGCGCCTTGGAAGAGCCGGAACTGGTAACCGCGACATAGCCCATGACCAGCACGGAGAAGATCACCAGCGTGATGAACAGGGTTTGGATGAATTCCATGGCTGTGGTTCCTGGCTCGGTCCGCCGGGCTGCGGCGGTTTAGGTGCTGTGTCACCGCACGAGGGGGCGGGGCGCCGTGGCACACGCCGCGTCCCCCATGCCGTCGACGGTCAGTCGGCCTTGGTCAGGTCGACCTTAGGCTTCTTGGAAAGCATGGCCTTGAAGTCGAAGTTGCCCAGCAGCGACTTCTTCTCGCCGGTCAACGCGGCGGGATCTTCCGAGCTCACACCCATCACGCGCTCGGCAATCTGCCGGATCGCGGCGGTCGCCTTGCTCGAACGGTTGGCGTCGACGAAGACCTGGCCCAGCTTGGCCGCGTTGGATGCCGCCTTGAAGTCGTAGGGCACCACAAAGTCGATCTTGCGCTCGATCGAGGCTTCGAAGTCCGACTTGCTGATCTCGGCGAGCCCCGGCTGCACCTTGTTGGCGACGATCATCGGATGCGCATGGTTCGCGTTGGCCTTGAGCCACGAAAGAATGCGGATCGTGTCGCGCGCCGAAGCCAGCGTCAGTTCGCATGTAAGCACAACCAGATTTACGTCCGCCAGCAACTGCGGGAAGTTGATGAGCATGTTGCGCGGCATGTCGATAACCGTCATTTCGAACGCCTGACGGAATTCATCCTCAAGTTGGACGAAGGCCGAGCCATCGGTCATCAGCGGCTGATTGATCGGCGCTTCAGCCGACAGGATCGACAGATTGTCACTGGCCCGCACCATCGCCCGTTCAATGAACAACGGGTCGATGCGGCTCGGGTTCTCGATCGCGTCTGTCAGGCCACGGCCCGGCTCAAGATCCAGCGCCAGCGCGCCGGTGCCGAAATGGATATCGAGATCGAGCAGCGCAGTGGCCGCCTTGTGCTGATCGGCAAACAACCACGCCAGCGATGTCGCCAGCGTCGAGGCGCCGACACCGCCGCGGGTGCCAACGACGGCGGTGGAGATATGACGCTTGGCCGCATCGGCATCGCCCGCCTTGGGGGACATGAACACCGCCAGCGCCTGACTGAGTGCATCATGCACTTGCTGGGCTGAAAGTGGCTTGAGCAGGTAATCGTGAATGCCGCTCGAAAGCAGGTCGCGATAGAGCCGCACGTCATTGACCTGGCCGATGGCGATCACCACCGTGCCCGGCTCGCACACTTCGGCGAGCGCATTGATGTCGTTCAGCGGATCGCCGCTTTCCGACAGGTCAACGATCAGAATCGCCGGGCTGGCGCTGACAGAAAGCGATTGCACCGCGTTGCGCAGGCCACCCTTGTTGCACTTTTCCGGCTGCCAGCCGAGTTCGATCACCACCGGACGCAGCACGTCCAGCGAATTGTCATCGCAGATATAGGCCGCAAAGGGATCGCGATTTCCGGGGATGCCGGATTTCCAGGGAGCATTCATGGCTTAGTTACCTCCTCCGCCGCCAACGGCTCCTGCCGCCTGCAAGCCGCCCGCGCCGGTGGGCGGTGTTTCACGATAGGTCGAAATCGCCTTGTTCGATGTGGCGATCACGGTTTCGCTGGCGCCCTTCTTGCCCTCAAGCAGATCTTGCGGATCGGCGACCATGGCGGCCAGATTGCTGTTGACCGCACATCCGTAACCGGGGCTGAGGCCGTTGGTGTAGTTCATGTCCGATTTGGCCGACCAGTCCGGGCAGCCCGGCACGCTTGCGGTGGTGCGCGTGATGACCACGCGGGCCTGACCCGGCTGGACATAACCTGCGGTAACCGGTGCGGTATCGCTGAGCATCAGGCCATAACGGCCGGCAAGATCGCGGATCGCAGCGTCCACGGCAGGGTTCTGGCCCGGATTTTCGATCGCGATGCGATCGCCGTAACGCAGGTCCATCGTCTCAAACCAGCCATTGAGGCGCTGTTGTTCGGAAATCGGCAGGCCGGATGTGGTGGTGTTGACGTCAAGCACCATGTTGGTGCGGGCGACCACCGGAACCTTCTCGGAATAGAGCGAGGCGTTGGAGGGCATCCCGGCGCAACCGGCAAGGCCAAGGCCAAGCGTCAGTGCGATTGCGAGCTTGGGGAGCGTGGTGTGTCGTGCAATGGGCATCGTGGTCACCTTTCTCACGTTAGAGGCTAAAGCCCGGGGCCGCGGCATTGGCCTCGCGTTCCTCACGGCGGTTCTTCTTGTCGGCGCGGCGCGGTTGTTCGGGCTGCGCCGGGACGATGGCGACAGGGTCGGTCTGGCCGACTTCAGGCTGCGGTGCATCGGGTTCAGCAGCGACCGGGCCGGGGCGCTGTTGGCCCGAAATACCGGCGTTGTCCTGGTAGCCCAACAGCTGCTCGGCCTCGTTGGCGGATCGAAAACCATCGGTCGGCAGCTTGATGTCCTTCGCGTCCACCGGCTTGACCAGATAGGGTGTGACAATGATCACCAGCTCGGTCTCGCCCTTGCGGAAACTGCGGCTGCGGAACAGGTTGCCAAGGATCGGCACGTCACCCAGACCCGGCGCTTTTTCCAGCGAGTTCTGGGAATTGGCGCTCATCAGGCCCGCAATCATGAAGCTTTGGCCCGAACCCAGTTCCACCGTCGTTTCGGTGCGGCGGGTGGTGATCGAAGGGACCTGAAAGCCATTGAGGGTGATCGCGCCTTGCGTCGAAAGTTCGGAGACTTCCGGGCGGACGCGCATCGAAATGCGACCGTTGGAAAGCACCGTCGGGGTGTAGGCGAGGCTGACGCCGAACTGGCGGAACTGCACGGTCACCTGGCCAAGGCCCTGAGCCAGCGGGATCGGAAATTCGCCGCCGGCCAGGAATGTGGCGGTTTCGCCGGAAAGCGCGGTGAGGTTGGGTTCGGTGATGGTGGTCACCAGACCCAGCCGTTCGGACAGATCGAGCGCGGCCAGCGTGTCGATGCCGAACAGACGGCCGATGCCGGCAAGTGTCGTGCCGCCGGCCGAGTCGACGCCGGGCCCTGTGATGGTTTCGGTTACAAAGGAGCCATCGGTGTTGAGGACCGGCAGACCGTTGGCACCAATCACCGGCACCTTGATGCTTGCCCCTGCGGCGCCATTACCAACGTTCAGCGGGCCTCCGTAATTGAAGCCACCCGCTTGCCCCAAGCGGCCACCCGTGCCGACTCCGAACCGAAAACCGCCAGTGGCGTCCGCCACGTTGAGATTGCCGCCGATCTCGCGAACCAGGGTGCGGCTGACTTCGGCAAACTTGACATGGAGGTTGACCTGTAACGGCGTGGCCGTCTTCAGGCGGCCGATGACGTTGGCCTCTTCGCCCAGAAATGCCGTCACCAGCCGTTCGGCCTCAGCTGCGTCCTCGGGCGCGGCCACGGTGCCCGTAAGCAGCACGGTGTTGGTGCCCATGGTCGAAATGTTGATCTTGGCTTCAGGCATGGCCATCGCCAGCATCTGATCAATGCTGCCGATGTTGGATCCCACCCGGATGTTCGCCGAGAAGATCACATCGCCGCGATCATTGCTGGCGTAGATGGTGGTTTCACCCCCCGCCTTGCCGAACACATAAAGCTGGCGCTGCGACTTCACCTGGACGTCGGCGACCGAGTCATTGGCGACAAACACGTCCGCCATTGTGCCCGGCACTGTCACCAGCTCGCCCTTACCGATCGACAGGACGATTTCCTGCGCCGGGCTGACGACCTGCTGCGCGGTGGCGGTTGCCGCCGGCATCGCTGCGATCGGCACTGCGGCCAGCGCAGCTCCCAGCAGCTTCATCTTGAAAGTGCGTGTCATGGTTTGCCCCCCTTCGGGTGTGCCACGGCGTGCCTGAAAAGCAGGCAAGCGATAGGTCATGATGTTCGACATGGATCCGACGCCTCTCAGTTGATCACGGTCAAGCCAGCGGCCGGCAGTGATTGCCCGGCGCGGCGGATACCGCTTTGCTGGTTGGAGAGGATCGTCGTGCTGTTGCCTCTGGCGCTGACCGCTGTGTCTTCCGTATTCTTGCCGCGGGTTACCCGCACACTCGGACCGGAATAGGCGGGCGCAGCGTTCCCGGCCGAGGGACCTTCAGCGCGGGCCTGAGCCGGCGCAGGGGTGTTTTCGCTTCCGGCCGCCCGCGCCTTGGGCGGGATGGTCGTGCGCTGGAAGCGTGAAACATCGCCGCCCGTGACAAAGGTTGTGCCCTTGTCGATCGGACGCGACATGGCGGCCTTCAGCATCTTTTCTTCCTGCTCGGGCGTGGCGTTCGCAGGCAGCTGGATATCGCCCGATGCGACCGCGCGTTCCAGTTCGGCCGGGCTGTCAGCAAGCGAGCGCAGCACCAGGCTGATCGTCCCGAGGGTCTGTGCCACGGCAACCTTTTCCGCGATCTTGGGCGTCACTTCGAGCGTGACGTTGCTGAACTGGTTGACCACGGTCTTGCCGTTTTCGTCGGAGGTCTTCTCGACCGTCTGATCGGTGGCCAGCACCCGCAGGTTGCGCAGCACCGTTTCGGCGGTCTTGAGAGCTTCGCCATCACCGCCGCCTGCGACATTCTGCGTCAGGACGAGATCAACGCGATCACCGGCGAAGATGAAACCTGCTACCCCGGTCGTTGCCGACACAGGAACGGTGACAGCCCGCATTCCCGGCCCGAGCGCCGCAGCCAGGAAGCCGCGATCGCCCGGCGCAACCAGTGAGCCTTGCGTCACCGGCTCGCCGGCTGTGATCGGATAGCGCACCACGGTGCCCAGCAGCGTGTTCATGTCCGCTTCGCCGTCAATGAAGTAGGCGTCCTGCACCAGTTCGGTGGGCCAGGGCTGGAACCCCAGCGCGTCTGCGGTAATGATCGTTCCCGCCGTCAGAGCCCGCTTGGCAACAAGCACGCGCGGCCCGGTGGGCTGCGTCGCTTCGGCAACGGGAGCTGTGCTTCCGGTGAACATGCTCCGTGCGGCAAAGGCCGTCCCGATCGCGATGATCAGCGCGCCGAGCAGCAGAACCAGTTTCTTCCTATCCATGGCTCAATAAGCCCCCTCGTAAATGCCCTTGGTTGGTTGACGGGCAGGTATGGTTGCGATGCGTAAGTCGTGACTGGTTAAGATCGGGTTCACGCGGCGGTGACGGCCAGCGTGCCAGCCGGCCAATAATTGAAAGCGAGCACCCACAATCCGCCAAAAGCGATGGCCACGCCGTAGGGGATCGCAAGCTTGTCTTTCTGGCGGCGCATCGTGTGCCAGCAGACCATCACGATCGTCAGCGCACCGCCTGCCAGCGCCATGACAAACAGCAATTCGACGAAGTTTTGCGGGCTTACCCAAAGCGCGAGTGCGGTCAGCAGCTTCACATCGCCGCCGCCCATCATCTTGAGCGCGAACAACCCGGCAAACAGCGCAAAAGCGGCCAAAGCCACGCCCAGCTGGATGGCGACATCGGGCCATAGCGACAGGCCGCTCGCCCACCAGAACGCCGGCGCTGCCAGTGCAATGCCGCCGTTGAGCCAATTGTCGATCTGGCGCCGACGCAAATCGGTAAACGCGGCAAAGACCAGCGCAATTGCCAAGGCGATCAGCAAACCGTAGGAAATGGAATTCATCGACTTCGTGCCCCCGGCGCGGGCCTCGCAGGTAACGCGGGCCGTCCTTCATTGGGACACTGCTACAGGTTATGACTTACCAAATAGTAACCACGCTTAACCGATTGCGGCCGAGCCTTGAGGGAGCGTGTCCATGATCGACCGCCGCAGCATTCCGCCCCATGCTCGCGAAAGCCATTGGTCAGCGGCTGACGGCCACACCGTGCGCCAGATCGACTGGCCGGGCGCAGCCGGCCCGCGCGGGTCGATTCTGTTCTTTCCAGGACGCGGGGATTTTTACGAAAAGTATCTCGAAACGCTGGAAGAATGGCACCGCGCCGGATGGCGGGTGACGGCGGCAGACTGGCGCGGGCAAGCCGGGTCCGGTCGGCTGGGCAAGGATCCTGTCACCGGCCACATCGCGGATTTCGGCGTGTGGGTCGATGATCTGGCGGCGCTGTGGCAGCAATGGGTGGCCGAAACGCCCGGACCCCAT
Source organism: Sphingomonadales bacterium (assembly GCA_009995225.1). Lineage (GTDB taxonomy): Bacteria > Pseudomonadota > Alphaproteobacteria > Sphingomonadales > Sphingomonadaceae > Erythrobacter. Next base: position 10,638 of record JAACPW010000013.1, read on the forward strand.
GTGCTCGCCGCGCATTCGATGGGCGGGCATCTGGCCCTGCGCGCTCTGGTCGATCGGCGGCTCCGGCCCGATGCTGTGGTTCTCAGTGCGCCGATGACCGGCATGAACGGGCCGTCTTTACCCTTGTCGTTGCTCCATCGTGTCGCGCAGATGATGTGCCGGATCGGTGATCCAACGCGGCCTGCGTGGAAATGGAGCGAGAAGCCGGGCGAGCTTCCGGCCGACCGTTCCGAACTCCTGACCCATGATCGCGACCGCTATGCTGACGAACAATGGTGGCGCGATCACCGGCCCGAATTGGTGATGGGCCCCGCCAGCTGGCGCTGGGTCGAGCGGGCCTATGCCTCGTGGCGGGTGCTCGATGCGCCCGGCGCGCTGGAGGCGGTGGATGTGCCGGTGTTGCTGATCTCGACCGCAGCCGACCAGCTTGTCAGCCACCCCGCCAACCTCAAGGCCGCAGCGCGGCTCCCCAAGGGCGAAATGCTGGCGCTGGGCGCGGAAGCCCATCACGAAGTGCTGCGCGAGGTTGACGCGGTGCGCGGGCGCGTGATGCAGGCGATTGCGGAATTCCTCGACCGCGCGGCGCCAGGAACGGCGATCCCGGCATGATCCACGATTTTGCCATCATTGGCGCCGGCATGGCGGGGGCCAGCATCGCCGCCGAACTTGCGCCCCATGCCAGCGTGCTGCTGCTGGAGGCGGAGGATGCGCCGGGCTATCACGCCACGGGCCGTTCGGCTGCGTTCTGGGAGGAATCCTATGGCGGGCCCGGCGTGGTGCCGCTGACACTGGCGTCCGGCGCGTACCTTGGGGAGCACGGCTTCCTTACGCCTCGCGGCGCGCTCTATGTCGGGCGGGCAGAGGACCGGGCGGCCATGGATCGCCATGTTGAAACCTTTGCGGGCGCGGGCATTGCGATCCATCGGATTTCGCCCACCGATCTGGCCGCCAAGGTGCCGCATATTCGCCCCGATTGGAGCGAGGCGCTGCATCAGCCCGCCTGCGCCGATATCGACGTGGCTGGGCTTCACCAGCATTACCTTGCTGCCGCGCGCCGCCACGGCGTCACCATCGCCTGCCGCGCGCGGGTCAGCGGATTGGCGCGGCAAGGTGGCGCATGGGCGATCACCGGTGCGCACGGGGAAACATGGCGCGCTGCCACCGTCATCAATGCCTCGGGGGCGTGGGCGGACGATGTTGCGCATATGGCAGGCGTGCGCCCCGTCGGCATCAATCCGCTGCGCCGCACGGTCGCGGTGTTGCGGGTCGAACCGCAGGCACCCGCCGATCTGCCGCTGGTGCTCGACATCAAGGGGGGGTTCTATTTCAAGCCCGATGCAGGCCGGTTGTGGCTGAGCCCGCATGATGAAATCCCGTCCGAGCCGTGCGATGCCGCGCCCGAGGAATGGGACGTGGCGGTGGCCATCGACCGCTTCCAGAGCGTGACCGATTGGCGGATCGCGGCGGTCGAGCGGCGCTGGGCGGGCCTGCGCAGTTTCGCACCCGATCGCCTGCCGGTCTATGGCCGTGACCCGGACGAAGGCAGCTTTGTCTGGTTTGCCGGGCAGGGTGGTTTCGGCATCCAGACCGCTCCCGCCGCCGCACGGCTGGCTGCGCAACTGGTGTTGGGGCAGGGGCGGGACGCCATGACGGCGCCTATCGATCCCGCCGCCTATACGCCCGCCCGGTTCCACCGCGTCTCCGCGCCGCAATCGGCCTAGCCAACGGCGCATCGATCTGGCATTTCCTGACCTTGGTTAAACAAAGGGAGGGAAAGCCGATGGCGCACACGTTCGAAATCTACAAGGACAACGCCGGCGAGTTCCGCGTGCGGTTCAAATACAATTCGGAAGTGATGTTCTCGACGCAGGGCTATTCGAGCAAGGCTAGCGCCCAGAACGCGATCGATTCGATCAAGAAGAACGGCCCCGGCGCACAGGTCGAAGACAATAGCTGATCGGGCATAGTGCGGGGCGGGGGCTTATACCCCGGCCGCAATTCGTGCCGCTTCGGCGCTCGCCAGCGCATCGACCCGTTCGTTTTCCGGGTGGCCATTGTGCCCCCGGACCCAGTGCCAGTTGACCTGATGCGGGCGGGCCGCCTCGATCAGTTCGTGCCACAGATCGGCATTGCGGACCGGCTTTTTGGAAGCGTTCATCCAGCCGTTGCGCTGCCAACCGTGAATCCACTTCTGCATCCCGTCGAGCACATATTTGCTGTCGGAATAGAGATCGACCTTGCACGGTTCGATCAGGGCGCCGAGGCCCTTGATCGCCGCCATCATTTCCATGCGATTGTTGGTGGTGTCAGGCTCACCTCCCGATAATTCCTTTTCATGCGTGCCCATCCGCAGCAGCGCGCCCCAGCCGCCGGGGCCAGGATTGCCCTTGCACGCGCCATCGGTGTAGATTTCGACCTGTTTCATGGGTCAAGCTTTGGCGCGGGAGCGTTCAGGCTGCAAGCACGCCTTCGCCCGCTTCGTCGTAGAATTGCCAGCGGCGGGCAAATTGCATCGGATCCTTGCGCGTGACGAGTGCATCGTCGGGCGTATCCAGCCAGTCTTCGGCGCGGCTGGCAACGAACCGCAGGCACGCGCCTTTGGCAATCTCGGGGAACAGCTGGCGTTCCGCGACTGCAAGCGGGCGAACGCTTTGATAGCCCGCAATCAGCGCTGCGCCGCAATCCGCGCGGTAGGCATTGGCCCCGTTGAAACACCACGCCGCATGCGTGACCGCCAGATCGAACACCATTGGCCCGGTGCAAGCGAAGTAGAAATCGATCAGCCCGGTCACGCGGTCGCCCAGCATGAGGACATTGTCGGGGAACAGGTCCGTGTGGGTCTGGGATTGCGGCAGGGCGGAAAGGTCCAGCGCGGCAGCGGCGCGGGCGTGATCCAGCATCGCGGGCAGGCCGGCGTCGATCGTCGCCAGAGCGGGTGCGCCGCAAGCCTCCAGAATTGCGGCGGTGGCGGCGAAATCCATCGCGTTGGCGCGGGTGCGCGGGAAATCTTGCGCCGCCAGATGCAGCCGCGCCAGCACTTCGCCCACGGCGCGCGCCTGTGCAGGCGTCGGGCGGGTGGGGGACACACCGGGCAGAAATTCGATCAGCGCCGCGGCCTTGCCTTCGACCATCCGGAAAGATGCGCCGTCGCGGTCATGCATGGTTCGCGGCACCGGGCTTCCGCGCGCGGACAGATGATCGAGCAGATCGAGGAAGTAGGGCAGATCGGCAGTATCGATCCGCCGTTCATACAGTGTCAGGATGAACCGCGCGCCGCTGCCGCCTGCGCCGGTCGTCTCCACTAGCCAGTTGGAATTGGACACGCCCTCGGCAATCCCCTTGGCTGAAACCAGATCGCCGACATCGTAATATGCGATCAGCCGGGCAAGATCCTCCGCCCCCAAATGGGTATAAACCGCCACGAGAGCCCCGGATTACTCGGTCAGTTGGCGCGGCAATTTGAACACCATCTTCTCGACCGTGGCGGTGATTTCCTTTTCGTGGATCGTGCGGTGCTGCGCCAAAAGCGCCACCACTTCGCGCACCAGCACTTCGGGCGCCGAAGCGCCGGCAGTCAGCCCCAGGGTTTTTACTCCTTCGAGCCAGCCAAGGTCGATTTCAGTCGCGCGCTGGATCAGCTTGGCCGGGGTGCCGAGGCGTTCGGACACTTCGACCAGCCGCAGCGAGTTGGACGAATTGGGCGCGCCGATCACCAGCACCAGCTCGCAATCATGCGCCAGCTCCTTGACCGCAGCCTGACGGTTGGAGGTCGCGTAGCAAATGTCTTCAGCGCGCGGGCCGGAGATGTTGGGATAGCGCCATTCGAGCGCCTGAATCACCTCACGCGTGTCGTCGACCGACAGTGTGGTCTGGGTCAGGTAGGACAGTTCCTCGTCGGAATCGAACGGCAGCTTGTCGACATCCTCGATGGTTTCGACCAGCGTCATCTGGCCAGGCTCGACCTGCCCCATCGTGCCGATCACTTCGGGGTGGCCTTCGTGACCGATGAAGATGATGTGGCGGCCTTTTTCAATCTGGCGTTCGGCCTGCCGGTGGATCTTGCTGACCAGCGGGCAGGTGGCATCGACATACAGCAGCTCGCGGCGCCGGGCTTCGGCCGGGATCGACTTGGGCACGCCGTGCGCGCTAAACACCACCGGCGCATCGTCGGGCACTTCGTCCAGTTCCTTGACGAAGATGGCGCCCTTGGCCTTAAGCCCTTCGACCACGTATTTGTTGTGGACGATTTCGTGCCGCACGAACACCGGCGCGCCATAGCGTTCCAGCGCCTTTTCGACGATCTCGATCGCCCGGTCGACCCCGGCGCAGAAGCCGCGCGGGGCTGCGATCAGCAGGTTGAGGGGCGGGCAATCTGCTACGGTGCCAGCAGCGGAGGGTGCGGCGTCGGCGTCGGAAGTGTGAAAGGGCGCGTTCATATCGCTCCCTCTAGCGCTTTCGCCGCGTCCTCGCTAGGGCGCACGGGACCGTAAATTCAAGGACGCCTTTGATGAAGCTCCGCGCAAGCGCCTTTTTTGCCCTTTCCGCCGCCACGGCCTTGGCTGCCTGTTCGAACGAAGGCGAACTGGTGCTGAACGAGGGTGTAGGCATTACCAGCGTGCTGACGCTGTGCCCGTCGGTCGGGATCCCCGACTACACCGGCGATGTCACCACTTTCCGCAACGCTGAAGACACGACGACCGCAAGCCTCGATGTGTCCGCCGCGCTGACCGATCTGCGTGCCACCTGCAACGACACGGGCGAGCAGATCTATTCCGAAGCCAGCTTTACCGTGAACGCCCGCCGCACCGATGTGCGCGGCGCACGCAGCGTTCAACTGCCCTATTTCGTGACCGTGCTGCGCGGCGGCAGTGCGGTGGTGAGCAAGCGGCTGGGCACCGTCACCTTGTCCTTTGCCGAAGGGCAGGAGCGCGCCATGGCCAGCGGCAAGGTGGGAAGCTTCATCAACCGCGCCGATGCGGCCCTGCCAGAAGACATCCGCGAAAAGATCACCAAGCGACGCCGGCCCGGAGACGCCGAAGCCGCGCTTGATCCTTTGGCCGACCCGGAAGTGAAGGCTGCCATCGCCCGCACACGCTTTGAAATGCTGGTCGGCTTCCAGCTAACCGAAGCGCAGCTGGCGTATAATGTGACGCGTTAATGGGTTTCGCGGACGCCTCCGCGCCCGCATCCTCGGTGCGTTTCCTTCGCTGCGCTACGGAGCACCTGCGGGCACGCGGTCGCGCTCGCGACGTCTTCGCGTCGATTGGTGAATTCCATCTAACGTTTTCCCGGGCTTGACCCGGGACCTCGCTTTCTATCTTGCAGGCGCGATATTCCGCGCACACCGCCCGAGACAATTATGACCCAGCCCAAGACCCTCTACACCGCCTATGCGGCGCTAATCGAAACCGTGCTGACTGAACTGGTCGCAGACGGCACGCTGCCCGCTGGCACCAGCTTCGCCAACGTCACGCTGGAGCCGCCGCGCGATCTTTCGCATGGGGATCTGGCGACCAATGCCGCGATGGTGCTGGCCAAGGGTGCCGGCATGAACCCGCGTGCGCTGGCCGAAGCGATCACGGCCAAGCTTACCGCGCATCCCACCATCACCAGCGCCGACATTGCAGGGCCAGGCTTCATCAACCTGCGTCTCGCGCCTGAAGCGTGGCTCGATGAATTGCAGGCGATTGCGACTTTGGGCGATGATTACGGCCGGTCCGGCATGGGCGGAGGCCGGGTGGTCAACATCGAATATGTCTCGGCCAATCCCACCGGCCCCATGCACATGGGCCACTGCCGCGGCGCGGTGGTGGGCGATGCGCTGGGCAGCTTGTTGGAGTTCGCAGGCCACAAAGTCACGCGCGAATACTACGTCAACGACGCGGGCGCGCAGGTCGATGTGCTCGCACGCTCGGTGCATCTGCGGTATCTTGAGGCCCTGGGGCGGGATATATCCATCCCTGAAGGCCTCTACCCCGGCGAATACCTGAAGCCGGAGGGCGAGGCCCTCGCCGCTGAGTTTGGCGATCAATACGTCGCGGCGCCCGAAGCCGACTGGCTGATCCTGTTCCGCACCCGCGCGGTCGCGGCGATGATGGACATGATTCGCGACGATCTCGCAACGCTCGGCATCAAGCACGATCTGTTCTCGTCGGAGGCGGAATTGCAAGCGTCAGGCAAGGTCGATGCCGCCGAAGCCTGGCTGCGGACACATGACCTCGTCTATGACGGCGTGCTCGAAGCGCCCAAGGGCAAGGCGCCGCCCGAAGACTGGGAGCCGGTGCAACTGCCGCTGTTCCGCTCGACCCGGTTCGGGGACGATCAGGATCGCCCGATCAAGAAGTCGAACGGGGCATGGACCTATTTTGGCGCCGATCTCGCCTACCACTTCCAGAAGGCGCAGAGCGCCGACGCGCTGGTGGATATCTGGGGCGCGGACCATGCCGGCACGGTCAAGCGGATCAAGGCGGCGGTCGCCGCGCTGACCAGCGCAGACGGTGCAGAGCCGAAGCCCTTCGAGGTCAAGCTCGTCCAGATGGTGCAGCTGCTGAAAGGCGGCCAGCCGTTCAAGATGTCCAAACGGTCGGGCAATTTCGTCACGCTCGCCGATGTGGTCGAGATGGTGGGCAAGGACGTGGTGCGCTTCACCATGCTGACCCGCAAGCCCGATGCGCAGATGGACTTCGATTTCGACAAGGTGGTCGAAGCGTCGAAGGACAACCCGGTGTTCTATGTGCAATATGCCCATGCTCGGATCCGTTCGACCTTGCGCAAGGCGGCCGATGCGGGCCTGGCCCCCTCGGGCGAGGCGCTGCACCGGCTGGGCACCGAAGAACTGGCGCTGATCGCCCGCGCTGCGCAATTCCCGCGCGAGATCGAGGCCGCCGCGCGTGCGCGCGAGCCGCACCGGATTGCCTTTTATCTCTTTGACCTCGCCGCCGATCTCCATTCCTACTGGAATCTCGGTAACGACCGGCCGGAAAAACGCTTCATCGTGGAACAGGATGCGGAAGTGACGGCGGCAAGGCTTTTCCTCGGCAACGCAATCGGGCAAGTGATCAAGGGCGGGCTCGCCGTTCTGGGCGTCGAGGCTGTTGAAAGCATGTAGCCGAGAGGTCTTTGGGCTCTTGGGGGGAAGCGAAAGATCGCCATGATCGATGCCGAGTACGAAGAATTGAACGACGCGGACAGCGCGCTTGATCTGGCCGATACGGACAGCCTGCCGTGGCTTGAATCCGATGAGGATGACAGCGAGGCAGGCGGGATCGACACCAGCCAGATCATGCTGTTCGGCGTCGCGCTGGTGCTGTTGCTGGGCGCGGTGGTGGGCGGCGTGTGGTTCATCTCCCACCGCGCGGCGGGCGGCGATGCTGTGGCCGATGGAAGCGTGATCGCCGCGCCCGAAGGCCCGGTCAAACAGCGCCCCGATGATCCGGGCGGCAAGGAATTCGCGGGAACCGGCAATGTCGCGCCTGTGGTGGGCGAGGGCGGATCGCGCCCCGCCGTGGTGGCCGAAGCGCCCATGCCAGCGCCGACCGCCGCGCCCAAGCCTTCAATCGCGACCGTGCCCGCAGCGGTTCTCGCAGGCGCCGACGTCCCCGGCATCGGCGTGCAACTGGCCGCCTATGGCACGCGCGCCCGCGCTGAACAGGGCTGGACCGATATCACCCGCCGCACCGATGTCCTGTCCGGCGTCAAATACCGGGTTGTCGAAGGGAAGGTCGACATCGGCACGGTCTATCGCTTGCAGGCGGTGGCAGGCACCCGTGCCGAAGCCGACCGGCTGTGCGCCGCTTTGAAAGGCGACGGGGTCGATTGCCAGGTCAAGTAAGGGCGGCGTTCTGCGGACCTTGACAGGGCTTTTCCCCGCCCTTGACCCCTTGTTGCCCTTGCTTGCCCCTGCGTTGAGTGCGACTTTACAGGCCTTATGACACCGGCAATCTTCGGCCTTTCCAGCCCGCACCTCACCGCTGACGAGCGCGCCTTTTTCCGTGAGGCCGACCCCGCGGGCTACATCCTGTTCGGGCGCAATTGCGTCGATCCCAATCAGCTTCGCGCGCTGACCGATGATCTGCGCAGCATTCACGGGCGCGACCGCCTGCTGGTTTCCATCGATCAGGAAGGCGGCCGCGTGGCCCGCCTTCGTCCGCCGTTATGGGCAGGCTATCCGGCAGGGCAAGTCTTTGAGAAGTTATACGATATCGCGCCCACCAGCGCGATCGAGGCGGCGCGCGCCAATGCCACGGCGATGGGGCTGGAACTGTCGGCGATGGGGATCACGGTGAATTATCACCCCCCGCTCGATCTCAGGGTTCCCGGCGCGCACGATGTGATCGGCGACCGGGCCTTCGGAGCCGATCCGATGCAGGTCGCCGCGATTGGCCGCGCCGTGCTCGAAGGGTTGGCGGCAGGCGGCGTGGCGGGCTGCATCAAGCATATGCCGGGTCATGGCCGCACCGATGTCGATACGCACAAGGCGCTGCCCACCGTCACCGCCTCGGCCGCAGAACTGGAGAATGATCTCTTCCCGTTTCACACGCTCAATCATGCGCTGATCGGGATGACCGGGCATCTGGTCTTCACCGCATGGGATGCGGAAAATCCGGCGACCCTGTCCGAAACCGTGATTCGCGATGTGATCCGCGGACAAATCGGTTTCGATGGCCTGCTGCTGACAGACGACATCGACATGGAGGCGCTGGGCGGCAACATCCCCGAACGCGCCGCCCGCGCCCATGCGGCGGGGTGCGATATCATCCTGAATTGCTGGGCCAAGATGCAGGATATGCAGGGCATCTGTAACGTGCTGACTGCCATGTCCGAAACCACCGCCGCGCGCCTTGACCGCGCCCTGGCCGGCACCCGCATTGCGCCGGCGATTGCACCGGAAGCAGCGGAGTTGCTGGCCAAACGCGATGCCCTGCTGGCGCTCACCGGTACGCCTGCATGAGTCAGGAGGCCGCTCCGTTCCTGTTTGCGCCCGACCCGGCCAGAGCCGAAGCGGACGCGCTCTATCTGGAACTGGACGGGTGGGAAGGGCCGCTCGACCTGCTGCTCGACCTTGCGCGGAGGCAGAAGGTGGACCTGCTTCAGATTTCGATCCTTGCACTGGTCGATCAATACCTCGCCTATATCGACCAAGCAGGCGCGATGAAGCTGGAACTGGCCGCCGATTACCTCGTGATGGCGGCGTGGCTGGCCTATCTCAAATCCGCGATGCTGCTGCCCAAAGCGGCGCAGGAAGACCCGTCGCCCGAAGAACTCGCGCTGCGCCTGCAACTGCGCCTGCAGCGTCTCGGCGCGATGCGGGAGGCGGCGGCGCGGCTGATGGGGCGCGACCGGATCGGACGCGATGTGTTCGTCCGCGGCGCGCCAGAAGGGCTACGCACCGACCGCAAGATCTCGTGGCGCAGCGATATCTTTGCGCTGATCCAGGCCTATGGACAGGTCAAGGCGCGCGCCGCTCCGCGTATCTATCACGTCGCCAATCGCCCTGTAATGACGCTCGACAGCGCGCTTGAACGCGTTTCCGCGATGCTCGGCGTCACGCTGGAATGGATGGAGATCCGTGATTTTCTCCCGCCACATGCCACGCCGGAACTCAAGCGTTCGGCGCTCGCTTCCAGCTTTGTGGCGGCGCTGGAACTGACCAAGCGGGGGCGGGCGGAACTGGAGCAGGACGGCGCCTTTGCCCCCTTGCGTATCCGCCGCCTGAAGGATGCCGCCCCGGCATGAGCGAGGGACCCCCTGAGGAGCCTGACATGCTTGAACGCGCGGTGGAAGCCACGCTGTTCGCATCCGAAGAGCCCTTGGCGGTCGATGCGATTTCAGCACATCTCGGCGGGCTGGCTCCCGCAGATGTGCGCGATGCGCTGGCATGTCTTGAAATGCGTTACCGGGCGCGCGGCGTGCATCTGGTGGAGCGCGGTGGGCGCTGGCATTTCGAAACCGCGCCCGATCTGGCGCATCTGATGCGCCGCGAAAAGGAGCAGGTGCGCAGGCTAAGCCGTGCCGCGACCGAAGTGCTGGCGATCATCGCGTATCACGAACCTGTCAGCCGCGCCGAGATCGAATCGATCCGCGGCGTGCAGACCAGTGCGGGCACGCTGGACGTGCTGATGGAGGCTGGCTGGGTGCGGCTGGCCGGACGTCGCGAGGTGCCGGGGCGGCCGGTGATTTACGCGACCACGCCGCAATTTCTCGACCATTTCGGCCTTGCCAGCCGCCGCGACCTGCCCGGTATCGACGAATTGCGCGCCGCAGGACTGCTCGATCCGGTGGATGAGGCGATGGAAGCCGCCCTCGAAGGTGTGGTGCGTTTCGATCCCGATGAAGCCGATGACGAAGGCCATCGCGATGGGTAAGACAGGGTCTATTGCACGCTGATCCGTCGCTGCAGTTGGCATCCACGCGATAAGCCCCCTATATAGACAGCGTCACACCAACATGAGTCTTGAACTATGCAACCCGGTATCTGGCAGATTCTCATCATTGCACTGGTCGTGCTGGTCCTGTTCGGGCGCGGGCGCATCTCGGAGATGATGGGCGATTTCGGCAAGGGTATTTCCAGCTTCAAGAAGGGCATGAGCGAGCCGGACGAGCCGCAGAGCAAGGCCCGGATCGAACCGCCGGTTGCCGCGCCGCCGCCGGCCGAAAAGCCGGTCTCGATGGACAAGAACGACAGCACCAGCGCCTGACCCACGTCTTGAGGAGGCGGCGCGCCCGCATCTGACATGTTCGACATCGGCGCCGCAGAACTGCTGGTTATCATTATCGTCGCGGTCGTCGTGATCGGGCCGAAGGACTTGCCGCTCGCCATGCGAGTGGCGGGCCGCTGGATTGGCAAGATGCGGCGCGTTTCCGCCCATTTCCGCTCGGGCATCGACACTATGGTGCGCGAAGCCGAGCTGGAGGACATGGAAAAGAAGTGGAAGGCGCAGAATGAGGAAATCATGCGCCGTTCCGCAGCCCTTACCGAGGCTGAAGCAGGCGTGCCGGTAATGACCGGTCCGCCGTCGCTCGAAAAAGCCGGCGCCGAAACGCCGCCCGCGCAATTCGCGCCGCCGCCGATCAAACCGCAGCCGGTCGATGCGCAACCCTTGCCTGAAACCCCTTCCAAGGGCGGCGACAATGTTCAAGGTTGACGATCTCGACGAGAGCCGCGCCCCGCTGCTCGATCATCTGATCGAATTGCGCACCCGCGTGATCCGGGCGCTGCTGGCGCTGGCGGTGGCGTTTGGCGTGTGCCTCTATTTCGCCAGCGATATCCTGGGCTTTCTGGTCTGGCCGCTCGAACGTGCCTTTCCCGAAGGGCAGGGCCAGCTGATCTTCACCAAGCTGCCCGAAGTGTTCTTCGTCGAGCTGAAGGTCGCGCTGTTTGCAGGCTTCATGGTCAGCTTTCCGGTGATCGCGAACCAGCTCTGGGCATTCATCGCGCCGGGGCTGTATGCGCGCGAGAAGAAGGCGTTTCTGCCCTTTCTATTGGCGACCCCGGCGCTGTTTCTGGGCGGGGCGGCGCTGGCCTATTTCGTTGTCATGCCGACCGCTTTCGTGTTCTTCCTCGGCTATGGCGGGAAGGCCGGGAACCTGACCTTGCAGGCCTTGCCAAGCGCGGAGGAATATCTCGGCCTGGTGATGCAGTTCATCCTCGCCTTCGGGCTGACGTTTCTGCTGCCGGTGCTGCTGCTGCTGCTGCACCGTGCCGGGATCATCACCCGTGCGCAGCTTGCAGGCGGGCGGCGCTACGTGATCGTCGCCATCTTCGCGGTGGCTGCGATTGTGACACCGCCCGATCCCGGCTCGCAGGTCATCCTCGCCCTGCCTTTGATCCTGCTGTTCGAAGCCTCGCTGATGCTCATGCGTTTTCAGGACAAGGCCGTCGCGGCGGACAAAGCCGCGCGCGAGGCCGAGGAAGCAGCAACCAGCGCCGCAGCGGAATAATTACTCCGCGCCTGTGACCTTGACTCCGCCGACCCACACCTGAAGAATCTGCGTTTCGCGCAAGGCCTCGGGCGAGGCGAACAGCGGATCGCGGTCAATCAGCAGGAAATCCGCTCGCTCGCCGGGGATGAGTCGGCCGAAACGGCCTTCCGCAAACCCGGCAAAGGCCGCGTCCGATGTGAAGCCGGCCAGCGCCGTTTCGCGGCTGACAGCCTCTTCTGGGAACCACCCGCCAAAGGGCTGGCCTTGCGCATCCATGCGGCTGATCGCGGCGGCCATGCCGGCGAAGGGATCGGCCGGTTCGACCGGCGCGTCCGATCCGAAAGCGAGCCGCCCGCCCACGTTCATCACGCTGCGCCACGGATAGGCGCCGTCCAGCCGGTCCGGCCCCAGCCGTGCTTCGGCCATCAGCCGGTCGGAGGTCTGGTGCAGCGGCTGCATCGACGCGATGATGCCGTGCTGGCCCATCCGCGACAGATCGGCCGGATCGATGATCTGCGCGTGCTCGATCCGCCAGCGCCGGTCACCCTCGTAGCTTTCGGACAGTTCCTCGACCGCGGCCAGCACCTCGGCATTGGCGGCATCGCCGATCGCATGAATGGCGGTCTGGAAATTGTCCATGCTGGCGCGGCTCATCAGATTGCGCAGCTGTGCCGGGGTCAGCAACGGCAGGCCGCGCGCACCCGGATCATCGTGATAGGGCGCCTTCAGGCTCGCCCCGCGCGATCCCAGCGCGCCATCGAGATACAGCTTGATCCCGCCCATGCGCAGCTTGTCGTCATAGAGCCACACGGTCGGCTCTGGCCCTGAGACGGTTTCCAGCGTCTCAAACGAATCGGCGTAGGACATGATGCGGATTTGTAGGCGTCCCGTGTCGCCCGCACGACGGTAGGTGGTCCAGTCCGCCATCTCGGTGCCCATGTCCGCCACCGCGGTCACGCCCTTGGCGAGCAGCGCCTTTTGCGCTGCGGCAAAGGCCAGATCGCGGTCCTTGGGGCGGGGAGCGGGCACGACCTTGCCCACCAACTGCACGGCATTGTCCACGAACACGCCAGCGGGCGCGCCCTTGGCATCGCGGATGATCTTGCCGCCCGCCGGATCGGGGGTCTTGGCGGTAACGCCCGCAGTCTGGATGGCGAGGGTGTTGCCCCAGTTGGCGTGATTGTCCGCCCGTTCGAGCCACACGGGGCGGTCCGATACCACCGCATCGAGTTCTGCCGCCGTCGGGAAGCGACCCAGCCCCCACTTTTCCTGATTCCATCCGCGTCCGATGATCCAGGGGCGCCCCGTGTTGGCATCGGCGAAGGCCTTGATCTTCGCCAGCGCGTCTTCCAGCGAGGCCGTATCCGAAAGATCGAGCGTCAGTGCGGCAAAGCCGATATCCATCACATGCACATGCGCGTCGATCATGCCGGGGATCATCACGCGCCCTTCGCCATCAAGGCGGTAATCCACCTGCGGACGCTTGTCGCCGCGTTCCAGAACAGCCGTTATCTTGCCGTCTTCATCGAACACCAGCCCGTTGAAGCGTTTGACCTTGCCATCTTCGCCGATCGTGACCCCATCGACATCGTCGACCAAGGTATCGGCCCAAGCCGGCGTGGCCAGAGCAAGGGCAGAAACAGCAGCAAACAGCGGAGCGAAGGTGCGAAACATGGCGATCCTAGCGGCAGGGCAAAAACATGAAGGCGCGGAGCCTATCGCTTTGCGGCGCGCTTGCCAATCGGTCGGCGCATACGAAATCCGCAGGCTGCCGATTGCCCTGCGCTCGCCAAGGCACTAATCGCGGCGGATCATGTCGACACAACCGATCTCCGCCAGCCCCAAGGGTGCCGCCGCCACGCCGGCCGACCTGACCCTCGATCACGTGCGCGCCGCCGCGGCCCGCATTCGCGGCGCGGTGGTGGAAACGCCGATGATGCATTCGATCACGCTGTCGGAGATCACCGGCGCGGATATCTGGCTGAAGTTCGAGAACCTGCAATTCACTGCCGCTTACAAGGAGCGCGGCGCCCTGAATGCGCTGCTTCTGCTGAACGATGAGCAACGCAGTCGCGGTGTAATTGCGGCTTCGGCGGGCAACCATTCGCAGGGCCTTTCGTATCACGGCACCCGCCTGGGCGTGCCGGTCACCATCGTCATGCCGAACACCACCCCGACGGTGAAGGTCATGCAGACCGAAAGCGTCGGCGGCAAAGTGCTGCTTGAAGGCGAATCCTTCGACGAAGCCTATGCCTATGCCCGCAAGCTTGAGGTCGAACTGGGCCTGACGTTCGTGCACCCGTTTGATGATCCCGATGTGGCCGCGGGTGCCGGCACAGTCGCGCTCGAAATGCTCGAAGTGAAGCCTGATCTCGATTGCATCGTTACGCCGATTGGTGGGGGCGGGCTGATTTCGGGAATGGCGACGGTGGCCAAGGCAATCAACCCGTCCATTGAAGTTGTCGGCGTGCAGGCGGGCCTGTTTCCCAGCATGTTTGATCGGATCAAGGGCGCCAATCTGCCGTGCGGCGGGGATACGCTGGCTGAAGGCATCGCCGTCAAGCAACCTGGCGACTTTACCGCGAAGGTGATTGCCGAACGGGTCGACGATATTCTGCTGGTGGATGAGCCCGCCTTGGAAAAGGCGGTTGCGCTGCTGCTCCAGATCGAAAAGACCGTGGTTGAAGGCGCAGGCGCAGCGGGCCTTGCGGCGGTGCTGGGCAATCCCAAACGGTTCAAGGGCAAAACCATCGGTCTGGCGCTGTGCGGCGGTAATATTGATACACGCCTGCTGGCCAATGTCCTGCTTCGCGATCTGGCCCGTCAAGGACGCCTTGCGCGGTTGCGGATCACTTTGCAGGATCGTCCAGGGGCGCTGTTCAAGGTGATGCGCCTGTTTGACGAACACAACGTCAACATCATCGAGATCTATCACCAACGCATCTTCACCACCCTTCCGGCCAAGGGGCTGATCACCGATATCGAATGCGAAGCACGCGATGCCGAGCAGGTCGAGCGGCTGGTTGAGGGCCTTAGGGCCAAGGGTTACATCGTCCAACTGGTCGAACTGGGCTGAAAACCGGCGCGGTTTGGCGCAGTATTGCACCGTCGCGAACGCACTTTTGCGGCGGGCTGCACACCTGTCAGCGCATTTGGCGCGATTTTCATGGTTAAAGGACTTTTACCGGAGCGCCTGTGCGGGCATAAGATTTTCTTAACGATTTGGCTTTGTGCGTTCGCACACAAGAAGGACAGGCCCCACCCGTGACGGCTCCGATCCGCTTTCCCCGGTTCTTTGTGACCAGCCCTGCGCCCTGTCCCTATCTGTCGGGGCGGAGCGAGCGGAAGGTTTTTACCGAACTGAAAGGCCCGCACGCCGACCAGCTGAATGAGGCATTGGGCCGTATCGGCTTCCGCCGCAGCCAAACTGTCGCCTATCGCCCCTCGTGCCTTGACTGTCAGGCCTGTGTGTCGGTGCGCGTGCTGGCTACGCAGTTCCAGCCATCGGCGACCCAAAAGCGCGAGATCAAGCGGAACGCCGATCTGATCGTCAACGAATGCCGCCCGTGGGCGACCGACGAACAATTCGCGTTGCTGGCGCGCTATCTGGGCGCGCGTCATCCCGATGGCGGCATGTCGGCGATGGATGAAATGGATTACGCCGACATGATCGAACACACGCCGGTCGGCAGCGTCGTAACTGAATATCGTGAGCCCTTGCCCAATGGCGAGCCCGGGAGGCTTGTGGGCGCCTGCCTGACCGATCGGCAGGGTGATGGCCTGTCGATGATCTATTCGTTTTACGAACCCGATCACCCCGAGCGTGCCGGTCTTGGCACATTTATTATCCTCGATCATATTCGCCGGGCCGCGTCTGAGGCATTGCCTTACGTGTATCTTGGATATTGGGTCGAAGGCAGTCCGCGTATGCAATACAAGGTTCGCTACCGCCCGCTTGAGCGGCTGACCCGCGAAGGCTGGCAGCGCATGGAGGCGGATGAACAGCAACGGTTGATCGCGGCTGCCACGGCGCCGCGGCAACCGCATGACGAAGGCCTAGTCGCAATGGGCGCAGGTGCTCGGGGCAAGGATGGCCAACCTGTCAAGTTTTCGGCAAGCTGAGATCCAGCGGCATCTCAAGCTCGGTCTCGCGATTTTTGCCGGATTGGGTCAGGGAGCACTGGTACTAGGCGCGGTTCCTGCTGCAGCGCAGCAGGCAGCGCCTGACCAAGAGGCGCGTCCGGTGACCGGGTCTGCCCCTGACGGCGAGCCTGGGGATGTGCCGATCGGGGCGGCCGAACCGGCTCCGGTGCCACAATCGCTCGATGATTTGATCCCGGCCGATGCGGTGACCAATCCCGATGTCTGGGCGGCGGCAGGGGTGGACGATACTGCGCCAGTGGTCGTACCCGATAGCGCCTTCGCAGACGGTGCCAGCCCCACTTTAGACGACCCCTTGGACGGCTTTCTGCCGCCGCCCAATCCGGCCTTGCAGCCCGCCATTGATGGTGTTTTTGCCGAATTTTCGCTGGAGGAGCCGGAACCGCTCGATCCCGATCCCGAACTGGAGGCTCTGGCTTCGATTGCGGCGCCGACGCTGGGTGATCTGCCGGAACTGGCCGAAACGCAAATCTCCAGCACTCTGGTGCTTGCCCTGCCACAGGCCGAGGAAGCTTTTCCGGAGAAGGACGAATTCATCCAGCGGTTCAAGGACCTTTCGACCCTGCGTGCGCTTGACGATGGCGATGAATCGGCTCCCTTGGTCGCTGCCCGCGCACGCGCGGATGAGGAGTTGCTGGGCGATATCCTGCGCACTTATGGCTATTACGACGGCGAAGTGGTGCGTCAGCTTTCCGGCGGGCGGCGTGCGGGCAACGGCAACGACGATGCGGCCGAAGCCGAACAGGCGGCCCAGGCCGCTTCGCGTGAACCCAGCGTCCGGTTCGATATTCTGCCCGGTGCGCTCTACCGCTTTGGCCGGGTCGATTTGGGCGGTTTGCCCGCCCTGCCGGAACCGGACGCCAGCCGCCTGATCGCGGCGTTCGGGATCAAGCCGGGCGATCCGCTTTACGCCGACCGCATTATCGAGCGCGAGCTCGAACTGCGCGTTGCATTGGGCGAGACAGGTTATCCCTTTGCCGAACTGTCCGAGCCTGCACTGCTGATCGATCACGCCCGCGTTGAAGGTGATCTGACGCTGCCGGTCGCGCCCGGCGGCAAGTATGTGTTCGGCGAGATCGTGAGCAGTGATGACCGCTTCCTTTCCGGCCGACACATCGCCGAAATCGCGCGCTTCGATGAAGGTGACGTATTCCAGCAGAGCCTCGAAACCGATCTGCGCCGTGCGATTATCGCCACCGGCCTGGTTTCCAGCGTCACCGTCACCCCGCGCGAAACACGCAGCCCGCAAGATGGCGTGCCCGGCGAAGTCGCGCTCGATGTCGAATTTGATCGCGCGCCGTTGCGCACCATTGCGGGCGCGATCGGATATGGCACCGAAGACGGCTTCAAGCTTGAAGGCCGGTGGGAACATCGCAATCTGTTCCCGCCCGAGGGTGCGCTGCGGCTGCGTGGTATTCTTGGCACCCGCGAAGCCCTCGCCAGCGTGGGGGTGCGGCGCAACAACTTCCTTGGCCGGGATCAGGTACTGAGCGCGGATCTCTATGCCAGCGACATCACCACGCTGGCGGTCGATTCGCGCGGATTCGGCCTGCGCGCGACCTTTGAAAAAATCTCCAACATCCTGTTCCAGAAGCCGTTGAGTTTCCAGCTCGGCGGCGAACTGCTCTACACCGACGAGCGCAACTTCAACCGTCGCACGCGCGATGAGGTGGATCTCACCCTACCGCGGCGGGCGTTCCTCATCGGTGGGTTGTTCGGCAGTGTGACCCTGGATGCAAGCGACGATCTGCTCGATCCCACGCAAGGCTACCGCGCAACCTTGTTCCTCGCGCCCGAAGTTTCGCGATCCGAAGGGGCCGAGGCGTTTTATCTGCGCTCGCAGGCGGATGCGGCCTATTATCAGTCGATCGGATCGACCGTGGTGGCAGGACGCATGCGGGCTGCAACCATCCAGGGCGCAGGGATTGAAGCGATTGCGCCATCGCGCCGGCTGTATGGCGGTGGCGGCGCGTCTGTGCGCGGCTACGGTTTTCAGGGCGTCGGGCCGCGCGATGAGTTTGGCATCCCCACAGGCGGAGCCTCGCTGGTGGAATTCGCGCTGGAAGCACGCGTCGCAACGCCATTGTTCGATGGCGCGGTGGAGGTAGTGCCTTTCATTGATGCAGGATCGGTATCACGCGGATCGACCCCCAATTTCGAGGAAATCCGCTTCGGCGCAGGGATCGGGATACGTTACAAGACGAGCTTCGGCCCCATCCGCGTCGATGTCGCCACGCCGCTCAACCGCACCGAATTCGATAGCCCGGTGGTGGTCTATGTCAGCTTGGGTCAGGCGTTCTAGTGACTGAGGAAAGCTCCATCCCATACGCGCCTGAAGGTGAGCCTGCGGCTTCGCGGGGCAGTGGCACGTGGCGGCGCTGGCGCAAGCGATTTGGCTGGGCGCTGGCGATCCTTGTCGGACCGCTGCTGCTGGCCGCGCTGTTTTTTGCCACGCCGATCGGCAAACGGTTCATTGCCGACCAGATTGCCAGCGTGGCGCCCGCATCGGGTCTCAGGTTCACGGTGGGCCGGATCGAGGGGGACATCTACGGGCAGGCGGTTCTGCGCAAGGTGGTGGTGAGCGACACCAAGGGTGCGTTCCTGACCATTCCGGTGGTGCAGCTCGATTGGCGCCCGCTCAACTGGCTGTGGAGCGGGCTGGATATCCGCGAGGTGACGGCGCAGCGCGGGCGGTTGTCTCGTTTGCCCGAGCTGCTGCCCGGTGATCCCGATGCACCGCTGCTCCCCAATTTCGATATCCGGATCGACAAGCTCGTGATCGAGGATCTGGTGATCGCCAGAGGCGTCGCCACCGAAAGCGATGAGCGCGCCAATCTGGTTGCGCAAATCGATATTCGCGAGGGCCGGGCACTGATTGATGCCAAGGCCCAATTGGGAGCGGAAGACAGGCTGACCCTGCTGCTTGATGCCGAGCCGGACGGGGACCAGTTCGATCTCGCCGCCGACGCCCGCGCTCCAGCGGGCGGCGTGATCGCAGGGTTGGCAGGGCTGGAACAGGGTTATGCTGGGCGCATCGTCGGGGACGGCACCTGGGCCCGCTGGCGCGGCGCGGCGACCGCGCGGCGCATCGGCGGTAGCGCGCAAGCGCCGGTGGCCGCCTTCCGGATCAGCAATGACGGCGGGCGCTATGGCGTGCTTGGCCAGCTGCGCCCTGGCCTGCCCGGCGATACGTTGACGGCCCGGGCGTTGGGAGAGACGCTATCGCTTGTCGCGCGGTTCAAGCTGGAAAACAGCGTGATCGAAGGGAGCGCCGCCGCTGTGTCGGGTGCGGTGGACCTGCGCGCCGCCGGTGTGGTCGATCTTGCCGATAACGTCGTTGACGGGGCGCGGGTACGCTTGGCCCTTCGCGATCCCGATCTTTTCGGCGAGGCATTGCGGATCGAAGGCGGGCGTCTGGCAGCGAACCTTCAGGGCGCGTTTGACGATCTTGCGATCAAGCATGAAATCGCCGTGGCCCGTCTCATCGCTTCGGGCGTTACCGCCATCGGGCTGGCGCAGGAAGGCGTGGGCCGTATCGATGGCACAGTTCTGAGCATCCCGCTTGCGCTCACCGCCGGGCGCGTGACCACCGGCAACGCCTTTGCCGATCCGCGCCTGGTGAAGGGTCGCGTCACGGGCGTGCTGACCTATGATTTTCAAAGCCAGCGTCTCGTCGCCGACCGGGCGCAGATTGACTTCCCCGGACTGGAAGCCACGCTTGCGCTGCGCGGCGATGTGGCCAACGGCGCCTATGCGATAGCAGGGCCGATCACCGCCAGCCGGCTCGCCGTTGAAGGCGCGGGCGATGTCACCGCCAATGCCAAGATCCTCGCCAAGTTTGGGCCGTCTGTGCCGTGGAGCCTGCGCGCCAATCTGGCGGGCGTGCTCAGCCGCATCGGCAATGCCACGCTCGTCAACCTTGCAGGCAAACAGATTCGCTTCAAGGGCGCGCTGAGCATGGGCGCGAACGAGGCGATCGTGCTGCGTGATACGGTCATCGCCTCTACCCGGCTCAACGCCCGGCTCGATAGCAGGGTGGTAACCGGCGGGGGCGTCACCCGCACCGTGCTGGCAGGCAGCGGGCGGCAGGCGCAATATGGCCCATTCAGTTTAGACGCCGAAATCGCGGCGGACGGCCCGCGCGCCGTGCTCGTGCTGGCCGATCCCTATCCCGCCGCTGGCCTCAAGGACGTGCGCATTGCACTGGCGCCAAGCGATCAGGGCTTCGGTCTGGATGTGGCGGGGCAATCCCTGCTCGGAGAGTTCGAAGGCGCGCTGCAATTGATCCTGCCTGCCGATGCGCCCACGCGCGTAGCGATTGACCGGCTGGAGGTCTATCGCACCACCGTCACCGGCGAAGTCGTGCTGGAAGATGCGGGCCCATCGGGCGATCTCAGGTTGGCAGGCGGCGGGGTGAACGGCACGGTCGCTTTCCGTCCGCAGCCCGGCGACGCCATTGGCTTTGCCGTCGATCTGGCCGCCCGCAACGCAAGCTTTGGCGGGGCCACACCGATCAGCATCGCCCGCGCCGATATCGCCGCGACGGGAAGCTACGCCGATGGCGGTACGAATGTCGATGCCGATATCACCGCGGCCGGGCTTGAATATGGCGGCCTGAGCCTTGCCAATCTCACCGCCAAGGCCGCAATCGCCAATGGTCAGGGCAAGGTGACAGGCGCGTTGTCCGGACGCCGTGCAGACCGCTTCGCACTCAATTTCGATGCCGACGTTGCGCCAAGCCGGATCGCGGCGGTCGCGCGCGGACAATATGGCAATGCGCAAATCACGATGCCGCGCCGCGCCGTTCTCACGGCACGCGAAAATGGCGATGGCTGGCAGCTCGCCCCGACGCAGGTTGGCTTTGGTGGCGGCTTTGCCATCGCCGAGGGCAGCTTTGGGGGCGGGACCACCGCGCTTGAGCTGAAGCTTGCGCGGATGCCTTTGCGCCTGCTCGATCTCGCGGGGGCCGATCTTGGCCTTGGCGGGCGTTTGACGGGCGTCATCGATTACCGTCAGGAAGGCCGCGCGCCGCCGACCGCCACGGCGCGGGGCAGGATCAATCGGTTCAGCCGCGCCGGACTGGTGCTGTCGTCCAAGCCGGTCAACGTGCTGGCCGTGATCGACCTGACGGCATCACGGCTCAATGCCGCCGTGCGCCTGTTCGAGGGTGACGACCGACGCGGCGATGTGGCGTTGCGCATCGCGGGCCTCAGCGCGGACGGGGCGCTGACCGACCGTCTGATGCGCGGCCAGCTTGGCGCCCGTCTCAGCTTCGAGGGCGCAGCCGAAACGCTGTGGCGCCTCGCCGCCATTGAGGTTTTCGACCTGTCCGGCCCGCTGCGGATCGCCGCGCGCGCCACGGGTACGCTCGCCAATCCGCGCATCACCGGCACGCTCGCCACCGATGACCTGACGCTCGAAAGCTCGCTCACCGGCACGCGCGTCAGCAATATCAACGCACGCGGACGTTTTGCCGGATCGCGGCTCGAACTGGTGCGGTTCGCGGGCTCCACTGCCGGTGGCGGCACAATCAGCGGCAGTGGCACCGTTGATCTGGGCGGCATCAGCGCGACACGCGGACCCCAGATGGACCTGCGCGCAGCGGTGAAGAACGCGCGGGTGCTGAATGCCAATGGGCTGGAGGCGACGATCACCGGCCCCTTGCGGATTGTGTCCAATGGTCTGGGCGGAACGATTGCCGGGCGCGTCACGATTGATCGTGCGGCCTGGGCGTTGGGTATCGCCGAAGAGGATGTCGCTCTGCCACGCATCGCGACGCGGGAAATCAATGGCGAAGACGGGCGCGCACGAACCCAGGTGTCGGGACGCGATGCCGCGTGGCGATATCTGGTCAATGCCAGCGGGCCAAACCGGGTCGCGGTGGATGGCCTTGGTCTGGAAAGCGAATGGGGCGTCGATATCGCGCTTCGCGGCACGGTGGACGATCCGCGTATCGGCGGCAGTGCAAGGCTGGTGCGCGGCGATTACACCTTTGCCGGAACCCGCTTTGATTTGACCCGTGGCCGCATCCAGTTCGACGTGAACGAGCCGATCAATCCGCGGTTGGATGTGCTGGCCGAAACCGCGAAGAACGGCACCAATGTCGATGTCGCGATCACCGGCAACGCGCAGTCGCCCTTGATTGCCTTTTCGAGCGATCCGGCCCTGCCCGAAGAGGAGATTCTTGCGCGGCTGCTGTTTGGCGGATCGGTGACGTCGCTTTCGGCCACCGATGCCGTGCAGCTGGCGGCGGCGCTGGCGTCCTTCCAAAGCGGGGGCGGGGGGCTTGACCCGATTGGCGAATTGCGGCGATCGATCGGGCTCGATCAATTGCGGATTGTCAGCGCCGATCCGCTCACCGGACGCGGCACAGGGGTGGCCATTGGCAAGAACATCACCCGCAATATCTACGTCGAACTGGTGACTGACGGGCGCGGCTACAGCGCAACGCAGATCGAATATCGCATCACCAGCTGGCTGGCGCTGCTGGGTACGGTATCAACCATCGGGCGCGATTCTGCGGTGGTGCAGGTCAGCCGTGATTATTGATTGAAGGGTCAGGACGCATTCGCGCGTGCGATCACATCCTTGCGTGACGCGCTGCAGGCGTCCTTGCCACGGCTTAGTCTTCAGCTTGCGCCGAGATACAAGTCGGCTTCGGCGGCGCGGCGGCGCACAAGGCCCTTGAGCACCCGGCCGCCCGCACGATTCCAGCGGGCAAATTCCCGCGCGGCGCCCGTAAAATCGCCCTTGAGATGCTTTTGCGTCAGCGTGGCACGGGCAATGGCCCCGGTGTTGTAGTGAAAGCTGACCAGTGCATCGAACTGCGCCTGACTGGTCGGCGCGGTACCGATGGCGACGGTGACGTCGGTAGCATAGCGGATCAGATCCTGCGTCAGCCGATTGTCGCATTCGGCCTGCGTCCAGCATGTGCCGGGGCCAATGCGCCCGCCGTTCACATGATCGTGCCCCGTTGCGCCCCAGCCAATTGTCCAAGGTTCAGCCCCCGTGCCCGGATCGGGATAGGCTTCGACCATGCCATCGGTGCGCAGCCGCGCGCAGCCTTCGAACCGTTTGATCAGGGCAATGCCTTCGGCGCTGATATGGCGCGGGGCAGGTGACGGGGTCAGAGAAAAGGCAGACAGTCGGCGCATCAGCGTCAGCAATGACGAGGAAGGCTTATAGGGCATGAAACGCGCCTCCGGTGGTGGTGAGGCCAAGGCATTGCGCATGATTGCCGCAGGTAGGAAAATGGTTTTTGCAGCACGGGGTGACAAGAGCTCTTGACTGACAAGGATTCTTGACTGTAAAGAGCTCTTGTCAGGTGTGGCAAAAGTCTGATGCCGCGATCCGCCGCTCTCGCATGCACTTCATCAACTTGCTGGTCAGGATAGGCGTGGAAAATCGTCTGAAGCATTACCGCGAGGCGCAAGGCTGGAGCCAGGGCGAGCTGGCCCGGCGGCTCGGCGTGTCGCGCCAGACGATCAATGCCGTCGAAACCGACAAATATGATCCCTCGCTGCCCCTCGCCTTGCGCATGGCGCGCCTGTTTGACGTCGCCGTGCCGGAACTGTTTATCGATCATTGGGAGCCCGAAGCATGATGTCCGACAAAACGTCCTCCGCCACGCCCCGCTGGGTGCGCAAGCTGCTGATACCGGCCCTGATTGGCGGCGTTGCCGGGGTCGCCGCCAGTGCCGCTACATTGCGGTTTATCGGCAGTTCTGCCGTGGGTGGGCTCGATTCATCGGCGACCATCGCCGCGCTGGTGGGTGTGCTTTATGCCGTGATCGGGACCATCATCGCCCTCGGCGCGGTGAACCCCAAGATTGGCGAGCGGTTCCTGAATGTCGAGGATGCCGACGAACTGCGCGAACAGAAGAAGGTGCTGAGCCTTTCGGGCGGGGCCATGACATTGTGGGGTGCGGCGCTTTTTGCGCTGGCACTTGCAGCGCCGGGTGGACCGATGCCGCAGGCCGCGGCGCTGTTCGTGGCGGCGGGCGGACTGGTGATCGGGACACTGCTGTCTGTGTTGGTCTACCGCGCCTGCGACGAATTGATGCTGGCGGTCAACCTTGAGGCCGGAGCCTGGAGTTACGGGCTGGTCTTTGTCGTGGTGGGCTTGTGGTCGATCCTGTCGCACTTGGGGTACGCTGCTGCGCCCGCGCCGCTCGATCTGCTGACCCTGTTCTACATGCTGTGCCTGTTGGCGAGCTTTATCGCCGTCGGACGGCGCGGGATGCTGGCACCTCGCTGACGCTGGTCTGGGTGCTGGTGAAGGTCTGTTGTGCAATCACCACCGCTCCAGCGCGGGTTCCCACCCATCAGCGGATCGCCAGTAGCACCGTGTAACCTGCATAAAGCAAAACAAGCAGCCCGCCCTCGGCCCGCGACAATTTCCAGCCACTGCGCAACTGCACGATCAGCAGGGCGGTCACGCCGAGCATCACCCAGATGTCAAAGCCTGCAATCTCGTCCGGAACCGCGATGGGCGCAATCAAGGCTGTGGCTCCCAGGATGCCGCAAAGGTTGTAGATGCATGATCCCACAACATTGCCCAGCGCGACATCGGCATGCTTGCGCAGCACGGCAACGACGCAGGCGATGAGTTCTGGCAAGGACGTACCGATTGCCACCACCGTCAGGCCGATCACGCTTTCAGAAACGCCCGCCGCGCTCGCGAACACCGTAGCGCCGTCGACAAGGTAGCCCGCGCCGAAGATGGCAGCCGCCAGCCCTGCGATGATCATTCCCACCAGAACCACCGGGCCTGTGTCAGGCGGCACTGGATGATCCTTGACCTCCGCTTCATGACGCGCGCCTTCGGGGCAGGGGGCGGCACTTTCGGATGTGTAGGCCCACCAGATATAGCCGACCAACGCTGACACCAGCACCACGCCCGGCAGCCAGCCAATCACGCCCAGCAGCACCGCGACGGTTGCCAGCAGGGCCGATCCACCCATCGCGATAGAATCGCGGGCAAACGATGCCGGATTGACCATGAGCGGCCTGATCAGTGCCGATACGCCGAGCACCAGCAGGATATTGGCGACGTTCGATCCCACGACATTGCCCAGCGCAATCCCCGGCGATCCGGCAAGCGCCGCCTGAACGCTGGTCGCCAATTCAGGCATTGACGTGCCGAGGCCGACGATTGTCAGCCCCGCCAGCAGGGGTGAGATGCCCAGCCGCGCTGCCATGCCGACAGCTCCGCGCACCAGCAACTCGCCGCCCACAGCCAGCAAGACGAGACCGCCAGCCACCAGCAGAAAAGTTTCGTTCATGGGCATCCTCGTGCTTTATTCCGTTGCGCGTCCATAATGCCCGTTCACGCAGCAGAGAAGCGCGGAAGGGCGTGACACGAAAAAGGGCGGGAAGATTGCTCCCCCCGCCCTTGATCCTGACCCTGTAGGGTAGATTACATGCTGTAATACATGTCGAATTCAACCGGGCACGGGGTGGTTTCGGTGCGCATGACCTCTTCCCACTTCAGTTCGGCGTAGGCTTCGATCTGATCCTTGGTGAACACGTCGCCCTTGAGCAGGAATTCGTGATCTGCTGCGAGCGAATCGAGTGCTTCACGCAGCGAACCGCATACAGTCGGCACCTCGGCCAGTTCGGCAGGGGGCAGATCATAGAGGTTCTTGTCCATCGCTTCGCCCGGGTGGATCTTGTTCTCGATCCCGTCGAGCCCGGCCATCAGCAGCGCCGAGTAGCACAGGTACGGGTTGGCCATCGCATCGGGGAACCGGAACTCGACGCGCTTGGCCTTGTCGCCGCTGCCATAAGGGATGCGGCACGATGCCGAACGGTTGCGTGCCGAATAGGCCAAGAGGACGGGCGCTTCAAAGCCCGGCACCAGTCGCTTGTAGCTATTGGTGGTCGGGTTGGTGAAGGCGTTCAGCGCCTTGGCGTGCTTGATGACGCCGCCGATGAAATAGAGGCACATTTCCGACAATCCGGCATATTCGTTGCCGGCAAACATCGGCTTGCCATCTTTCCAGATCGAAATGTGGGTGTGCATCCCCGATCCGTTATCGGCCTTGATCGGCTTGGGCATGAAGGTCGCGGTCTTGCCATAGGCATGGGCGACCTGATGCACGACATACTTGTAGATCTGCATCCGGTCGGCGGTCTGCACCAGCGTGCCGAAGGTCAGGCCCAGTTCGTGCTGGGCGGCGGCGACTTCGTGGTGGTGCTTGTCGCAGGGCAGGCCCATTTCGAGCATGGTCGAAACCATTTCGGCCCGGATATCGACCGCGCTGTCAACCGGAGCGCACGGGAAGTAGCCGCCCTTGGCGCGAGGACGGTGGGCCATGTTGCCCTGGTCATATTCCTTGCCGGTGTTGGTGGGCAGTTCAATATCGTCGATCGAGAAGCCCGAGCCGGCATAACCGTCCTCAAAGCGCACATCGTCGAACATGAAGAACTCGGCTTCCGGGCCGACATAGACGGTGTCACCGATGCCGGTCGACTTGAGGTAGACCTCGGCGCGCTTGGCGGTGGTGCGTGGATCCCGGCTGTACCAGTCACCGGTCGAAGGTTCGACGATGTCGCAGTTGATGATGAGCATCGGCGTGGCGCTGAACGGATCGATCCACGTTTCGGTCAGATCGGGCTTCAGGATCATGTCGGATTCGTTGATCGCCTTCCAGCCGGCGATTGACGAACCGTCGAACATCAGACCGTCTTCAAGCTCGTCTTCGCCGAGGATGCCGGCGACCATGGTGAGGTGCTGCCACTTGCCCTTGGGATCGGTGAAGCGCAGATCGACCCACTCGATTTCCTCGTCCTTGATGAGCTTCAGGACGTCTTTTGCTTTCGACATTTCGGTAGTGCCTTTCGGTTTATGTCTGGGCCGGTCCGCCCCCCTGGCGGACAGGAGAGGGTAAAAATCAGATCGCGTCGTCGTTGGTTTCGCCGGTGCGGATGCGCAGCGCGCTTTCGATCGCGGTGACGAAAATCTTGCCGTCGCCGATGCGCCCCGTCTGTGCGGCTGCGGCGATGGCCTCGACCACGCGTTCGGCCTGCTCGTCAGCCACGACGACTTCGAGTTTCACTTTGGGCAGAAAATCGACGACATATTCAGCGCCGCGATACAATTCGGTGTGGCCTTTCTGGCGGCCAAATCCCTTGGCTTCGGTGACGGTGATCCCGGACACGCCGATTTCATGCAGCGCCTCCTTCACCTCGTCGAGTTTGAAGGGTTTGATGATCGCTTCGATCTTTTTCACGTCGTCCCCATCCGCGCCTGGCTAGATTGCTGACCGATTCTTAACAAGAACCGTGCCAAGCCTTTAGGTGGTGGCTGCGAACGATCCTTACCGCTTGAAGACTCAAGGGGCGGGATGTCTTTCGCCGGAGATAGGCGGTTAGCAAGATTATGGTGCACTGCGCAATGGGTGCACAGCATATGATCGAGGCTTGCCTAAATTTTAAGCAGCCAATTCCCGCGTCAGAGGCGCAGTCCCGTCGTCTCTGGAAGGCCGCACATGATGTTGAGGTTCTGGATCGCGGCGCCTGAAGCGCCCTTGCCAAGGTTATCGAGCTGGGCAACAAATCTCGCGTGCCATTCGCCCTCATTGCCGATGACATGGAGCGTCATCGAATCGCTGGGCGGTGCGCTGCGTTCAAGCAACAGCTCTTCTGGCGCAGCATCGTCGGCCACGGAAATTATGGGCGATTGGGCGTAGAAATCTTGCAACGCTGCGCGCAAGTGATTGGCCACCGGAGCATTCGGCATCGCGCCCAAATGCAGCGGCACCTCCACAACCATACCGCGATAAGCGGGAACCACTGCCGGGGCGAAGATTACGCCATGTTCAAGCTCGGCGTAACGCTTCATTTCAGGGCGATGTTTGTGCGCCATGTCATAGCCATAGGCGCGGAACGCGGGCGCGCCTTCTTTCCCGAACCGTGCAATCAGCGCATTGCCGCCGCCCGAATAGCCGCTCACTGCGTTGACGGTGTAAGGCCAGTCGGCAGGAAGCATCCCGGCGCGAACCAGGGGCGCGATCAGCGCAAGAAACCCGGTGGGATAGCAGCCGGGATTGGTTACAAACCGGGCATTGGCGATGGCGTCATGCCCGATCAGTTCGGGAAAGCCATAGATCCATCCCGGCGCGACCCGGTGGGCGCTAGAGGCGTCAATAATCCTCGTAGACCCGCCCTCAACCAGCTTTACCGCGTCCTTGGCGGCTTCGTCTGGCAGGCATAGGATCGCGATATCGGCAGCGTGAAGCGCGTCGCGCCGGGCGGCCTCGTCCTTGCGCCTTGCGCCGTCCAGCACCAGCAATTCGAATTCGCCACGCCCTTGCAAACGCTCGCGAATTTCCAAGCCAGTGGTGCCTGCCGCACCGTCGATGAACAGTCGTATCGCCATCGCAGGTCAGGCCTCGCCAGGAGCGAGTTCGCTCGCCCGGCACCAGCCGCTCGGCCCTTGCGGCCCCGGGCATCCCCAGACCCACTCGCCTGCCACATCAAGCAGTTCAAAGCGGCTTTCCGGCGCAAGCTCGACGAAAATCTCGGCGTCATTGCGCGGTGCAAGGCGAAGCCTCGCCCCGACCGTGCCAATGGTACGAACCTGGGGAATGACATAATGCGCGGCAAGGTGAATGCCGGCGAGCGCGATGTGTGCCAGATCGCCGCGCAACGGCAGGGTGCCGGGCGCAGGCTTTTCGACCGGGCCTTTCAGACCCAGCACGCCCGCAGGCACTGCGTATTCGGTGGTGTTGCGCGCCGCGCCACTCATGGTCGTTTCGTTGGCCTTTGTCGGTAAAGCCGGGCGTTCCCCCGCGTCGGCGTGGCAGGCCCGTTAGCGGCAAGTCGCCTCTGGAGCAAGCGTGCGCAGCCCATGCCTGTCAGGCGTAGCGGGCGCGGATCGCGTGCCATGACGCGCGCAGGCCTAGTCCCCGACCGCCGCGCGACCGGCCCGGCTTGGGCGTTGGGGTCCAGGCGAAGGTATCGAAATGCACCCAGTCGATCCCGTCCGCCACGAACCGGTCGAGGAACAGTCCGGCAACACTGGCGCCTGCGTAAGGATTGCTGGCGGAGTTTGCCATATCTGCCACGTCGGAGGCCAGGTATTCGCGATAAGCCTCGGGCAGCGGCAGCCGCCAACCGGCGTCATCGTGGACCTTGCCCGCCGCGATAAACGCGTCCGCCGTTGCGTCCTTGCGTGCCATCAACGCCGGCAGATCAGGACCGAGAGCCACGCGCGCCGCGCCCGTGAGGGTGGCGAAATCGACGATCAGATCGGGATTTTCCTCGCTCGCGCGGGTCAGCGCATCGCCCAGGATCAGCCGGCCCTCGGCGTCCGTATTGTCAATCTCCACGGTGAGACCCTTGCGGCTTTTCAGCACATCGCCAGGACGGAAAGCGCCGCCGGAAATGGCATTCTCGACCGCAGGGATCAGCAGATGCAGCCGCACCTTCAACCGCGCGCCCATGATCAGCCCGGCCAGCGCCAGCGCATGGGCCGCGCCGCCCATGTCCTTTTTCATCAGCCGCATGCCCGCGCCCGGCTTGATATTGAGCCCGCCGCTGTCAAAGCAGACCCCCTTGCCAACGACTGCCAGCACCGGGTCCGAAGGATCGCCCCAGGTGAGATGCATCAACCGCGGGGCATGATGCCGTGCCGCCGCCCGCCCGACGGCGTGGATCATCGGATAGTCCTGTTCCAGTGCGTCACCGCGGACCACAGTCAGATCGGCCTTGTGCGTTCTGGCCAGTGTCGCGCACTGGGCTTCGAGAGCGGCAGGGCCCATGTCTTCGGGCGGAGAATTGACCAGATCGCGGATCAGGCATTCCGCTTCAGCTTCGGCCGTCAAACCCTCAATCTGCCCGGCCTGCGCCGTCAGCAGCACGCGGGGGCCTTGGCCTTTATCGTCGCTTTTGTAGCGGTTGAAGCGGTATTGACCGGTGATCCACCCGAACATCGCCGGGCCGGGTTCCGCATTGGCAACGCGGTAGACACCTTCGGGTAGTTCCTCGGCAAGCTTGGCCAGACACCAGCTCGACAGGCTTTCGGGATCGGCAACCCCGCCCACCGCGAACCAGCCGTCCCCGTCGGGCACAATGCCGACCTGATAGCCGCTGCCGTCGAATTTCTGCCCTGCCAACGCGGTGCGCTGGCCGGTTTTCAGCGCTTTGGCGAAGGCTTCAAAGCCATCCTTGTTTACAAGGTGAATGGCCGTCGCATCCTCGCCGCGGTCGGGCCGGATCAGTGCTTTGGGTTCGCTCATCCCTGTTCCATAGTCCGCACACGCCGAATGTCACCAGCAGATTCGGGCCAGCAATTTGATAGGGCAGGAGAGCCGCGATGCGTGCCACAATGTTCCACGTGAAACATCAGGCAAGACCGGGCAAGCAGGGGTCTGGCGCGGGTCTGGCGCGGGCAAGCGCCTATCCCGGCTGGACAGGCGGACGCCTGATGCAAGCCAGTGCGATGGCGATGTTGGGACTTATGCTCGCCGGCTGCTCTGCCCCCGGCGATGTCGCGGACGCCTCGGGCGCGGAACCGATTGCGGCAGACCCGGCCCAAGCGCCAGTCCCGCCGGTTCCGCCCGCCCCAGCGCCCGAAAAGACCGATTTCACGGACAATGCCAGCAAGGGGGAGGCCAAGCGCGAGTTTGCCTACTCCTGGCCCGCCGAAGTCTCTGCCATCCCTGCGCTGACGGAACGCTTTACGACCGAGCGCGACCGGCTGCTGGCCGAGCAGAAGGCCGATTGGGACGGAGCGCTGCGCGAATTTCAAGGCAGCGACTGTATTGCCTGCATCAACCGGGGCTTCGAAAAGACGTGGGAGGTGGTCGCCGATTTGCCGCGCTTCCTGTCGCTGTCCGCCAGCTTCTACGCCTACACCGGCGGCGCCCATGGCAATAGCGCCTATGACGCGCTGGTGTGGGACCGTGAGGCGCAAGCGGCACTCGATCCCAAATCCATGTTTCGTTCCCCCTCGGCCTTGCAGGACGCGCTGGGGGCATCGTGGTGCAAGGCCCTGAAGACGGAACGGATCGCGCGGCTGGGAGAAAATTACAGCGAAGACAGCATCTTCACCTGTCCGCCCCTTGCCGATCTTACCGTGCTGGTCGGATCGTCGGACAAGCAAAGCTTTGACCGGATCGGGTTGATCGCCGCGCCTTACGTGGCCGGTTCCTACGCGGAAGGGGCTTACGAGGCGACGTTGCCGGTCAATGCGGCGGTTCTTGCGGCGATCAAACCCGAATACAGGGCGGTTTTCGCGCGCGCAAAGTAGCTTTTTGCGATGGTCATCGCTATGTAGCGGCGATGCACGATTATCAACTCGTTGACGGCGATCAGACCGTCTACCGCGATGGCACCATCAAACTGCATGGAGCCGAAGGCTTTGCCGCGATGCGCAAGGCAGGCGCGCTGGCCGCCGAGATTTTGGATGCCTTGGCAGACATGGTCAAACCCGGTGTTACCAGCGGCCAGCTTGATGATGCCGTGCGCGCCATGACGCTTGATGCCGGCGCGGTGCCTGCGACACTGGGCTATCGCGGCTACGCGCATAGCTGCTGCATTTCGATCAACCATGTGATCTGCCACGGTATTCCGGGCGACAAGGTGCTGAAGGATGGCGACATCCTCAACATCGATGTGACCCCCTTGGTGGACGGCTGGCACGGCGACACGTCACGGATGTTCTACGCGGGCGAGCCTTCGTTGAAGGCCAAGAAGCTGGTCGAAGTGACCTATGAATGCCTGATGCTCGGCATCGCGGCGGCGCAGCCCGGCGCGCGGCTGGGCGATATCGGCGCGGCGATTGAGGCGCACGCGAACCAGTTCCGCTATGGCGTTGTGCGCGAGTTCTGCGGGCACGGCCTCGGCCGCCTGTTCCACGACGCCCCCGAAGTGGTCCACGCCGCCAAGGCGGGCACCGGGCCGGAATTGAAGCCGGGGATGTTCTTCACCATCGAGCCGATGATCAACCTCGGCAAACCCTGGGCCAAGGTGCTGGGCGATGGCTGGACCGCAGTGACGCGCGATAAGTCGCTGAGCGCGCAGTTCGAGCATTCGATTGCGATCACAGAGACGGGCAACGAGATATTCACGAAGAGCCCGACGGGAAGGGATTGCCCGCCTTACGTTTAGGTTTTTCGCACGCCCCTCCGGGCGCGCGATCCTCACTAGACGGGCAGCAAAGCTGCCCCGGCTGCGGGCGGGCAGTCGCCCTTGCGGCCTTACGGGCCGGCTTATCCTCTTCGTCATCCCGGACTTGATCCGGGATCCAGCTTTCCGTTTATCCGGGCGTAACGTCAATGCGCGACCTGATCGAGAATGCGAGCCGTGAGACATTGGTGGAATTCGTCCTGGCCGTGATTCACGGATACACGATCATGGCGCGCGATCCCGAATGGAACGACGATCAGCGGGCGATCATCAATAACCGCATCCATCACCTCGCCGGTCATGCGCTTACCCTTGTCCGGGATCATGAGATCGACGCTTGGAAGATCAACGGAATTGTTGAGCATTCCGGGAATCTGTTCCCGTCCCTTTTGCAGGAGCCGCTGGCGATCCTGAAGAAGCCGAACCCCGGATCAAGTCCGGGGTGACGGGGTGGGGAGTGTCAAAGAAACCACACCGCCAAAACCCCCGCCATCACAACCACCACTCCGACCGAAAACCCCAGCATCGCCAGCACTGGTCGCGTCACACGCCCGTGCAGCACCCAATCATACGCGACCGCAATCGCGATCGTGATTGGCGGCTGCACTGCAATCGCGAGCGGATCGGGCAGGCCCAGCACCTGCACCACGCGGGCATAGGCAGGGGTCATCAGCGCCAGTGTCGCGATCAGCATCGCTTGCCGGTGCGCGGCGATGTCGCGCGCCCGCGCGAAATGAAGCGCCGCGAAGTAGAGCGGGATGAAGGTCACGAACGCCGCCAGGTTCACCACCGTCACTTCCAGACGGCCCAGCTCCTGCCCGATGCGCCACGATATCACCGCTCCGCTGACGAGCATTGCGCCCACCAAAGCAATCGAAGCGCGGCCCGTGGCGCGGTGCGCAGCCAGCTTGAAGCGTGCGGCGGCGAAAGCCTGGATCGCCAGCAAGCCCATCCATGCAACCATGCTCACCGCATGAAACACCACAATCGGCGTGTAACGCGCCTGCACCTGCGGATGGACCGCCGCCTTCAGCGCGAAGGCGAACAGCGTAAAGGCCAGCAGGCCCAGCGCGATATTGCCCATCAGCTTATTGGCTCTGACGTGACTTTCTGGTGCGCGCACTAGTTCTTCCCTAATTCTCACGCGCCGCCCGGATCGCGGCTCCGGCGGCAAACGGAGCGAGTGCCACCAGCGCGAGGCTTATTGCACCAACGAAGCCGAGGCTGATGTGATCCTGACGGGCAAGGGCTCCGGCACCGAAAATCAGGATTGGCAGGGCAAGGGGGATAAGAAGAAGCCCGGAAAGCGCCGCGCCTGCGCGCAGGGACGCGGTGAGCGCGGCGATCATCAAGCCGATGGCGGCAAGGCCTGGCGTGCCTGCGATCAGGCCGAGCAGGAGGATCTGGAACGTCTCGCCCTCGATCTTCAGCAAAGCGGCGGCGGGGAAGGTTGCCAGCACCAGCGGCGGGCCAAAGCTGAGCCAGTGGGCGATAAGCCGCACGGCCATCATCGCCTCTTCCGCCACGCCGCGCAGTTTGAGTTGGTCGAAGAAGCCCAATTCAATGTCCCGCGCCACCAGCTTTTCGAGTGGCAGGATTGCCGCCAGCAGGGCCGCGATCCACACCACCCCGCCACCGGTCTTCGCCAGCACATTGGCATCCGGCCCGACAGCGAAGGGAAACAGCATCGCGACTGCGACGAAGAACACGACGGGTAGTGCCGCGCCG
Organism: Sphingomonadales bacterium; assembly: GCA_009995225.1. Lineage (GTDB taxonomy): Bacteria > Pseudomonadota > Alphaproteobacteria > Sphingomonadales > Sphingomonadaceae > Erythrobacter. The sequence goes on from JAACPW010000013.1 coordinate 44,582, forward strand.
CTGCCGGTAAACGGGAAGAATTGCGCCAGATCGCGGCGGAGCAGGGCGGTGATCATGCGTCTGCACCATGCGGCGCAAATTCTTCGATGGCGAAGCGTGTCATGCCGGGCACATCCAGCGGCTGGTGCGAGGCGATCAGCGCGATCCCACCCGCTTCGCAATGTTCGCGCACCAGTGTGCTCACAAGGCTTTGCGAGACGGTATCGAGGCCCGAAAGCGGCTCGTCCAGCAGCCACACCGGCGCGGACTGCCCCAGCACGCGGGCGAGCGCGGCGCGTTTCTTCTGCCCGGTGGAGAGATAGCGCACCGGCACCTCGGCCAGTGCCTCCAGTCGCAGCCGTGCCATGATGGCATCCCCTTCGGCTGCATTGTCTACGCCGAACCAGAACGCCAGCGCCCGGCCCAGCGGCAGATCGGGATCAAGGCCCGTGCGTTCCTCGAGCAGTGCCAGCGCACCGTTCCGCGTCACGCTTCCGGCATAGGGGGTGGTCAGCCCCGCAACCGCGCGGATCAGCGTCGTCTTCCCCGCCCCGTTCGCGCCCGTCACATGGCAGGCCGCGCCGGCCTCAAGCGTGAAGGACAGGCGCCGGAACAGCAGCCGGTCGCCCCGGCGGCAGGCCAGATTGTCGGCAATGAGCGATGGCGGGGAGACTTGCATTGGCGCCCAGCGTTAGGGAAAAGGGGACAAGCAAACAAGCGACCCCTTTTACCGGAGCACCACCATGTCTGTCCCCGAACTCGACGCCGCCGAAATCGAGCAACTGCTTGAACAGCATTCCGACTGGGCGCTGGCACAGGGCGGCAAGGCGATCACGCGCACCTTCCAGTTTGCAGACTTTTCCGAAGCGTGGGGCTTCATGTCGCGCGTTGCGCTGTTGGCAGAATCGCAGGATCACCACCCCGAATGGTTTAACGTCTACGCCAAAGTCGAAGTGACGTTGACCACCCATGATGCCGGAGACAGCGGCGGGCTTTCCTTGCGCGACGCCAAGCTGGCGCGTGCGATTGATGAGGTTGCAGGCTAACCTACCGCCCGAGCGGCCCCGAACTGGCGCGCAGCTGCTTCCTGACCTTGCCCGGCATCCAGCGCTTGGCGAACGCCATCCGCTTGGATGTGGCGCCGACGAAATAGTCGAGCTTGTCGCCATGGACCGCGTCCCAGATCGCCTGTGCGACATGTTCGACGGGACTGATCTCCAGCCCTGCGGCGCGCACCCGGTCGCGGATCTGTTCGTTCGATTTGCGGTTGCCCGTGCCGTTCAACAGCGGCGTTTCGATGAAAGCCGGGCAGACCGAGGCCACCGTGATCCCGTCGGGCGCCCATTCGGCATCGAGGCTTTCGGACACGGCACGCACGCCGAACTTGGTGGCGCAATAGACGCTCATTCCGGCCGAGCCTGCGATCCCGGCAGCGCTGGCGATATTGACCATTGCGGACCCCGGCGCGCTGGCTTTCAGATAGGGATAGGCGGCCTGCGCGCCGTAGAGCACGCCCTTGAGGTTGATATCGAGGCAGCGGTCGATCTCTTCGGGGTCGAGTTCGGACAGCGATCCGCCGGTGCCGATCCCGGCGTTGTTGACCAACGCATCGATGCGCCCACCGGCTGCTGCTGCGAAGGCCGAGAGCGCTTCATCCCAGCCTGCCCGATCGCGTACATCGAGGTTGCCTGCCCACTTGGCCTCGCCCGCAATGGCGCCGAGTGTCTCGGCCATTCCGGCGGCGTTGATGTCGGCCACGCCCACAAACCAACCCGCCTTGGCAAAGTGCAGTGCGGCGGCGCGGCCAATGCCCGATCCGCCGCCGGTGATGAAAATGCTGCGCTGCTGTCCCATGTGATCCCCTCCGATTGCTATTTGCAACCTGATTAGGACGGTGCGTGGCGCTTGTCAGCAGCGCAGTGCAACTATCCCTCGAGCGCGGCTTCCAGCCCGTTCACATGCTCGGCCCCTTCGACGATCTGCGCGCTCGAAGGCTTGAGCGCATCGCCTACCGGTTCGGCCCGCCCGCCGATACACGCGGCCAGGAAATTCTCGGCCACGGCATAAAAGGCGATGTTGTTTTCAGGCCGGGCAAAGCCGTGGCCTTCATCGGGATAGAGCACATAGGTAACCGGGATCCCGGCAGACTTCATGGCCGCGACGATCTGGTCGCTTTCTGCCTGCGCCACGCGCGGGTCGTTGGCGCCCTGGCCGATCAGCAGCGGCTTGACGATCTTGTCCGCCTTGTAGAGCGGGCTCGCCACCTTGAGCATCGCCAGACCTTCCGGGGTGTTGGGGTTGCCCATGCGGGTGTGGAACTGCTTCACCAACGGCTCCCAGTAAGGCGGGATCGTCTTGAGCAGGGTTTCCAGGTTCGACGGGCCGACGATGTCGACCCCGCAGGCGAACTTGTCCGGCGTCACGGTCAGACCCGCCAGCGTGGCATAGCCGCCGTAGGAGCCGCCCATGATCGCCACCTTGTCGGCCTGCGCAATGCCTTCGCCGATCGCCCAATCGACCGCGTCGATCAGGTCGTCATGCATCTTCAGCCCCCACTCGAGGTTGCCGGCGTTGATGAAATCCTTGCCGAACCCGGTCGAGCCGCGGAAGTTGACGCTGAGCACCGCATAGCCGCGGTTGGCGAGCATCTGGTGGTTGGAATTGAAGCCGTAGCCATCGCGCGCCCATGGGCCGCCATGCACCAGCAGCACCATCGGCACCGGCTTGTCGGGCTTGCCGTCACCGTCGGCATCGCTGCCGGGCGGCAGCGTGAGGTAAGAGGGCAGGGTCAGCCCGTCGCGGCTGGTGATCTCGCGCGGGTGCAGCGGCTGCAGCGGCGCACCTTCGAGCGCCGGGCGCGAGGTGTAGAACGGGGTCAGCGTGCTGGCCTTGCGGTCATAGATATAGGTCGCGGCCGGCTTCACCAGCGGATCGTTGGCGACGATCCAGATGCTGTCATCCTCGGTGCGGCTGGCGACGCCGAACTGGCCTTCGAGCCGACTTTCGAGCCAATCAAGCGACGCGCCGATTTCGGGATCGATCGCGGTCCATTCGTTCTTGAGGTAATTGACCGCGTAGGCTTCGACCACGCCGGTGACGGGATCGCGCATGGTGCCGCCGATATCGGCCTTGGCATCTTCGGCGATCACGCGCTTGTCGCCCGAATCGCTGTCCTGCGCGATCAGCGCGGCGGTGTTGCGGCCGCGGCTGTCGATCCAGTAGAGCGTGCTGCCGTCCGAGGTGTAGCCGGCGGGCGAGGTCGTGAGCGAATCTTCCATCGCGGTGGTTTCGAACGGTTCGGCGGCGACCTCGTTGTTTTCGACGCGGAAGTAATCGGTCCCGCCTGCCGCATTCTGGCTCAGCGCCATTCGCAAGGTCAGCGTGTCATCCGCCATGAACCCGGCATAACCGTTGTTTTCCAGCACCAGTGACAGCGCCCCCGTGGTCAGGTCGAGCATATGGACATCGTGGAAGCGCGGATCACGGTTGTTGAGGCCGACGAGCACCTTGTCCTTCATGGTCGTCGATGCGCCGACGATCTGCACGCGGGTCTTTTCGAACGGGGTGAGGTTGGTCTCGGCACCGGTGGCGATGTCGATCTTGTACAGCAGGAAGTTCTCGTCCCCGCCTTTGTCCTGGATGTACATCACCGCGCTGGCATCGGGCGACCAGAAATGCTGACGGATCGGGCGGTCGGTCGCGCTGGTTAGCGCACGCTCATCGTCGGGATTGCTGACCGGGGCGACCCAGATGTTGAGCACACCGTCATTAGGGGCGAGCCAGCTAAGCCATTTGCCGTCCGGGCTGATCTGGCCGCCGGCGCGCACCGGGTTGCCAAACAGTGCATCGCGCGGGATGAGGGGGGCGGCTTCGGCTGTGGTGGTCATCGCGGTTCCGTTATTGGCAGTGTGGTTGTCGGCATATCCGGCCGCAGGCATTGTCAGCGCGGCAGTCGCCGCAGAAATCAGGCAGAAATGCCGAAACTTGGTCAATGTCGTCATGGTTGGATCCCCCCATCGCATTGCTTTGCCGCAAGTGTGTTGGAAGAGTAAGACACAAGCGCGGCGCTTGCAAGCGAGATGCTGTTTTGAAGGGCCGGGGTCTTAAAGAGCCGGGTTGGCGTAGAAATGCCAGGCAAAGATCGCCATGCTGCCGCGCTGCGGGGACCACGGTTCTGCCAGGCGGCGGGTGACGTTTTCGCCGGGACGTTCTTCCAAATGGAGCAGGCGTTTGACCCCTTCCTGCACCGCCAGATCGCCTGCGGGCCAGATGTCGGGGCGGCCTTCGGCAAACAGCAGGTAAATCTCTGCCGACCAACGCCCGATACCCTTGATCCGGGTGAGCAGCTTAATCGCTTCTTCGTCACCATCGGGCAGGGTGGCAAAATTGAGATCGCCGGAATGGACCAGTTCGCACAGGGATCGGGCATACCCCTGCTTCTGGCGCGACAATCCGCAGGCGCGCAACGTGTCGAAATCGCGCTCCAGCAGCGTCGCCGGAGCAAAATCCGCGCCCAGTTCCGCCTCCAGCTTGTTCCACACCGATGCCGCGGACGCGACCGAGACCTGCTGGCCGATGATGGTGCGCAACATGGTTGCAAATCCCGGCTCGCGGATGCGCGCATCGGGATAGCCGACCCGTTGCAAGGCAGAAGCCAACTGCGGTTCGCGCACCGCCAACGCATCCAGATCTTCACGCAATTTTTCCGCTGTCAGGCCCACTGCCACTTTCCCTAACTTGCCTTGGCCCCAAGAGTATCTTAGCAGCCCCGTGCACGTGTGAAGCGCACATTCTTGCGCCCAATAGCTCAAAAGGAACTTCGATCCATGCCCAGACTGGTGGTCACCAACCGCGAAGGCGAAACCAGCGAGATTTCCGTTCAGGGCGGCCTCACCGTGATGGAAGCGATCCGCGACAACGGGTTTGATGAACTGCTGGCGCTGTGCGGTGGTTGCTGTTCCTGCGCGACGTGCCACATTCACGTCGATCCGGCTTTTGCCGACAAGATGCCGAAGATGAGCGAAGACGAGGACGATTTGCTCGAATCCTCCGATCACCGCACCGATGCTTCGCGCCTGTCGTGCCAGATTCCGCTCACCGACGCGCTGGACGGGTTGCACGTCACTATCGCACCTGAAGACTAAACTTGTTTGCGATCGCGGGCGCGTGATCCTAGGTCTACACCCATGAACATCACCCGCCCCTTTGGCGATACGCTCGCGCTCATTGGTAACACGCCCATGGTCCGCCTGGCCGGGCCCAGCGCGGCTGCTGGCTGCGACATCTATGGCAAGTGCGAATTTGCCAATCCCGGATCATCGGTGAAGGATCGCGCGGCGCTGTGGATTATCCGCGATGCGGAAGGCCGCGGCGAATTGCAGCCCGGCGGCACGGTGGTCGAAGGCACGGCGGGCAATACGGGGATCGGCGTCGCGCTGGTCGCCAATGCGCGCGGCTACAAGACCATCATCGTCATGCCCGACAACCAGTCCAAGGAAAAGATGGACACGTTGCGGGCCTTGGGGGCGGAACTGGTGCTGGTGCCGCCGACCAAGTTCGCCGACGCCGGTCACTTCGTCCACACCTCGCGCCGATTGGCTGAGGAAACGCCCGGCGCGGTGTGGGCCAACCAGTTTGACAATATCGCTAACCGCCGCGCGCATATCGAAGGCACTGCGCCCGAAATCTGGGAGCAGCTGGGCGGGCGGGTCGATGGCTTCACCTGTGCAGCGGGCACCGGCGGGACGATTGCGGGCGTAGGTATGGGCCTCAAGGCCTTTGACGAGAACATCCGCATCGCGCTGACCGATCCGCACGGGGCGGCGCTGTTCAATTATTACGCTCATGGCGAGTTGAAGGCCGAAGGGTCTTCGGTGGCCGAGGGCATCGGGCAAGGGCGCATCACCGCGAACCTTGAAGGCGCCCCGATCGACACGCAATATCGTATCAGCGACGCCGAAGGCCTGCATTGGGTCGAGCGGCTTCTGAAGGACGAAGGGCTGTGTCTGGGCCTGTCATCGGGCATCAATGTTGCAGGCGCCATCGCGCTGGGCAAGGAACTGGTGGCGCAAGGACGCCCCAATCCGCAGGTGGTGACGATCCTGTGCGATACGGGATTCCGGTATCTGTCGACGCTCTACAACGCCGAATGGCTGGCGGCCAAAGGCCTGCCCGTGTTCGATTGGCTTGTCCGGGCGGACGAACCTGCCACTGCAGGCGAAGCGTGAGCCGGCCGTCGCTGCTCGACCGGGTGCGCCGGATAAACCAGCGCAGTCTGTTCGGCCCTGGCGTGCGCCGTTTCGTCAATTCGCCGCAGAACCCCGGTGAGACCGAAGAAATCTCCACCGCCCGGCAGACCCGCAACGAGGCGGTGCAGCGTCTTCAGGTCGGGACGTTCGGCATCGGGGCAATGGTGCTGCTGGTGGGACTTGCGAGCATTATCGGCGGACAGGCGGATATGAACGAAGAACGCGCCGTTCCCGAAGCCGCCCCTACCACGGAACCGAAGCCTACACCCTCGCAGGCCAACCCGCTTGCCGATGCAGGCGTGGTGCCGGATATTGCCGCCGAGCCGAGCGCATCGCCTTCGCCCCCGCCAAACCCTTCCGGCAATGACACGCCCGAAGAATAGGCACGTCGCCGCCGCATTGCTGGCAGGGGTGCTGGGTCTGACCGCCTGCGGGAGCGCGCCTGCTCCGCCCGCGGCGCCGGAAAGCCCCGCGCCTGCTGCCAGCCTGGGATTGATGACCAGCCTGCCGCTTTACTGGCCACTTGGCGCTGCGGTGGGCGACATTGCAGCCGGGCGCGCTGAGCCGCCGTGGCAACGTGCCGCATTGGAGCAGGGCTTCGCGCTGGAGCCGCTCGATACGCTGTCGCCCATTCCCGCGCTTTCCCCGGACAACCCGGACCTTGATCCCCTCGCCAATCTCACGCGGCTTGCCATTATCCAGCCGCGCGGGTTTTCGCCTGCCGACAATGTCGCGCTGGATACCTGGGTGCGGGCGGGCGGGCGATTGTTGCTGGTGCTCGATCCCGCGCTGACCGGACATTACGATTTGCCCCTGGGCGATCCGCGCCTGCCGAGCAGGGGCGCGCTGATCCCGCCGGTGGTGGCACGTTGGGGTATGGCGATCCGGTTTGATGACGCGCAAAGCAGCAAGCTGGTCGACGCATCACTTGGCGGGACGTGGCTGCCGCTGGTGTTGAGCGGCGAGGTGACAATCATCGATCCCGAAGCGGCCGACTGCACCCTGCTGGCTTCTGCGGCGGCCGCGCGTTGCGCGGTGGGCGAAGGCCAGGTGACGCTGATTGCCGATGCCGCCATCTTTGAGCACCCTGAACTTGCCGGAGAAGGCGGCGCAGCCTTGAACGCCGTGATCCGGCAGGCGCTCAAATGAGCCAGCACGGGAAAACACGGGACGAACGGGACTCGGAGTCGTACCGCGTTGGGGATGATGCGGGAAATGCCGGATTTTCGGCGTAATCTGGCGCTTTTTCGGTGACTTGCGGGGTGGCATTCAAATCGAGGGAAGTCAGAGAGAATAATTAAATCAGATAGTTACCAAGTTTTCCCGCACTTTCCCCGAAAATTCCCTTCCAAACCCGGTCCATCCCCGATATTAGCGGGGTCCATCAGATATGCCTGTCTGTTTCGCGTTCGACTGGTGGGGTCGGCGCACCGGTTCCGCATGCCTGCGGCCGGGGCAGGGAGGGCGTGTCTCATTATCACGCAGCGCATCCCGAGGGGCGCGCTGCACGGGGCAAAAGGGGATTGCAGGCACGTGTCTGCTTTTGGAGGATATAACGGCCAAGCTTACTCGCCCGCGGGCGAGAAGGGCCGCTTTGTCCTTCCGCCCGCCTTCCGCAAGGCCGTGAAGGAGAGCTCCGGGGGCAACCGCACGCTGTGCCTTGCCGCGCATGGCAAGTTCGATTGCCTCATCGGTTTCGGCACCTCGCGTATCGAAAAGCTCAACGAACTGCTTGATCGTGAGGAAGAACGCGCGATCCGGCTGGCCGACACCAGCTTTGACCGCGATGTGCGTGCCGGACAATTGTTCGGATATGAAATGCTGCCCTTCGATGACAGCGGCCGATTTGTCATGCCCGAGCATCTGCGCGATCTCGGCATGGTCGATGACGGCCTGTATTTTCAGGGCGCGGGCGAGTTCTTCTTTGTCTGGAACCCCGAACAGCTCGGCCGGCTCGGCGCCGAATGGCGCGGCGCGCAAGCTGCCTGTGCCAAGTTGCTCGCCGCCGCCAAGAAGGGTGCCGCATGATGCACGGCGCTCCGCACATCCCCGTGTTGCTCGACGAAGTGGTCGCCGCGCTCGCGCCCCATCCCGGCATGACCATTGTCGATGCGACCTTCGGTGCAGGTGGCTACACCACCGCGCTGCTGGAGGCCGGGGCGACCGTGCATGCCTTCGACCGCGATCCCGATGCGATTGCTGCAGGCCAGGCGCTGGTCCAGCGGTTTGATGGCCGCCTTGTGCTGCATCCGGCGCGTTTTTCCGCCATGCGCGCCGAACTTGCCGCGATCGGAATCGACACCGTCGATGCCGTGGTCATGGATATCGGCGTATCATCGATGCAGCTTGACCAGGGCGAGCGCGGCTTTGCCTTCATGCATGACGGCCCGCTCGACATGCGCATGAGCCGTGACGGCGAAAGCGCCGCCGATTTTCTCAACACCGCAGATGAAGAAGCGATCGCCAACGTGATCTACCTCTACGGCGAAGAGCGCCAGTCGCGCCGCGTAGCCCGCGCCATCGTTGCCGCACGGCCGCTGACCACCACCGGTGAACTGGCCCGCGTGGTGCGCCGCGCGCTGGGCCACAAGCCGCACGACAAGAAAGACCCCGCCACCCGCACTTTTCAGGCGGTGCGGATCCATGTGAACGATGAGTTGGGTGAACTGGACGCTGGTCTCGCCGCGGCTGAAGCCTTGCTGCCTGAAGGCGGCGTGCTGGCAGTGGTCAGCTTCCACAGCCTCGAAGACCGCATCGTGAAGCAATTCTTGCGTACGGCCAGCGGCGCGGGCCGCTCGGTCTCGCGGCACCTCCCCGGGGAAATCCCCGGCCCTGCGCCTACCTTCGCGCAAGTGTCCAAGGCTATTCGTCCGTCAGACGCCGAAATTGCCCGCAACCCCCGCGCCCGTTCATCAACCTTGCGCCATGCGACCCGCACCGGCGCTTCTCCCAGGAGCCAAGCCGCATGATGAACCGCTCTCAGGCCCGATCGCTCGGCTGGGCCGCTGTTCTGGCGGTCTGTTTTGCGCTGGTGGTAGTGCTCAGCTTCAAGGTGCATGCGGTGCGCAGCGAGGTGCTGCTGGCCGAGCGCGAGCTGATTGCGCTCCAGCGGGAGACGCTCCTGCTCGAAACCGAGTTCGAAACCCGTTCAAGCCAGCGCCAGCTGGCCGAATGGAATACGGTCGAATTCGGTTATGAAGCGCCGCGCGCGGGGCAGTTCCTCGAAGCCGAACGGCAGCTTGCCAGTCTTGGTGAAACGCTCGGCCCCGATGCGCCTTCGCCGATCCGGCTGGCCCGTGCCGAAACCACCGATATGGCCGAAGCCGTCAGCGATGCCCCGATGCGCTCGCCGGTTTCGGGCGCGACGGTAACACTCGCCTCCGCCTCCAGCGAGAAGGACGCCGGCGAAGTGTTCGCCGAAGCCTTCGGAGACTTCCTGATCGAAGCCTCGCCGATCCGGCCAGCGCGGGCCGAGACGCCCAGGGCCTCCGTCAAGACATTCGCGGCCGGAACCGGCGAATGAATATGATGGCGGCCTCGTTTGCCGCACGTGTTGCCACCCCCGTCATTCCTGTTGGTCGCCTGCCAAGCGTCGGCCTGCGCCAGCAATTGCTGTGGACGGCGCGGGTGCGGGTGCTGTGGCTGCTTGGCGGATTTGCCTTGATCGCATTGATTGCGTTGCTGCGGATCGCTTCGCTGGGCTTTGCCGGACAGGCCCCGCAGCGCACCAGCATGGAAGACGCGCTGCTGCCGCCGCGCGGCGAGATTACGGATCGCAACGGTGCCCCGCTTGCGCGGGCTTTCCCGGCCTATGCCCTGTGGTTCGAACCCCGCGCGATGGGCGATACCGGCGCGCCGTTGGTGCGTTCGCCCGAGCAAGTGGCAAGCGATCTGAAGGGCATTTTCCCCGATATCGACGAAGCGCGCATGGCGCGCCGCTTGGCCTCGGGCCGTCCGGGCTATCTGCGCCGCCGTATCCTGCCCGAAGAAGCCAACCGTGTTTTCGGCCTGGGCGAGATCGCGCTGGAAATTCCCCGCGAAACCGATCGCTATTATCCGCAAGGCACGCTTGCCGCGCATGTGCTGGGCTATGTGGTCGAGGACGAAGGCGGCAAGATCGGCATGGAAGAGGTGCTCGAAAAGCAGCTCAGCCACCCTGACACCCGCAGCGCGCCCGTGGCGCTGTCGATCGACGTGCGGGCCCAGGGCGCGCTGGAAGACGAACTGCGCCGCGGGATGCTTGCCACCAATGCGATCGGTGCAGCGGGCATTGTGCTCGATGTGGACACCGGTGAGGTGATGGCGCTGGCGAGCCTGCCCGAATTCGATCCCAACACCGCCGGGGCGGCCGGGGCAAAAAACGTGTTCAATCGCGCCACCAACGGCGTCTTTGAACTTGGCTCCACCTTCAAGCCGTTGAGCATTGCCGCTGCCATTGATGCAGGCGTGGTGCGCGATCTTGGCAAGTCGTGGGATGCCACCCCGATTGCGGTCGGGCGCCGTTCAATCAAGGATCTGAAATCCAAAGGCGCGACGCTGAATGTGCCGCAAGCGCTGGTCTATTCCTCCAACACCGTGACAGCGCGGGTGGCCGATGCGCTGGGGGCGGAACGCCTGCGCAAGGTCATGATCGATCTGGGCATGGACCGCCGCCCCTTCATCGAACTGCCCGCCAAGGGCAAGCCCATTTGGCCGCAGGGCCCGTGGAGCCGTGTGACCAACATGACCGTCAGCTACGGCCACGGCCTCGCTGTGACGCCACTGCATTTGGCGAGCGCTTATGCCGCAATGGTCAATGGCGGGATCTGGCGTCCGGCAACGCTGCGCAAGATTGCGGCGCGGGATGTGCCGCGCGGGCGGCGGGTGTTCAAGGAATCGACTTCGCACCGGATGCGCCAGATGCTGCGCATGATCTCGCTTTACGGTACAGGCAAGAACGCCGATGCTGTCGGATACCGGGTCGGCGGCAAGACGGGATCGGCGGAAAAGGCCGGAGCGGGCGGGTACAACAAGACCTCGCTGGTGTCCTCTTTTGCAGCCGCCTTCCCGCTGGATGCGCCACGTTACGTGGTGGTGGTGGTGCTGGACGAGCCCAAGGGCACGGTGGCGAGCAGCTTCCAGCGCACCGCCGGTTACACCGCAGCGCCGGTTGTCGGCCGGCTCGTGCCGCGCATCGGTCCGATGCTGGGCGTGCAGCCCGATGAAAGCCGCGATGTCGATATTTCCGATTTGCGCTATCTGGTCGACAAGCACTGATGCGACTGGCGGAACTTATGGAAAGCGCCGGGATTGCTGCCAGCGACGCTGGCGATCGGTCCGTCACCGGCTTTGCAATCGACCATCGCAAGGTCGCCCCCGGCACAGTGTTCGGCGCCTTTCAGGGCGCGGCGGTTAATGGGGAAGGTTTTATCCCGGACGCCGTTGCGGCAGGCGCGATTGCTGTGGTGGCACGGCCCGAAGCGGTCGTCGACGGCGCGCTTCACATTGCCGACGCAAACCCGCGCCGAGCCTTCGCGCGATTGGCCGCAGAGTTCTTCAGCCCGGTTCCTGACACCATCGTTGCGGTGACGGGGACCAACGGGAAGACCTCCTGCGTCGAGATGACCCGCCAGTTGTGGCGCATGGCGGGCGAACGCGCGGCGAGCATCGGCACGCTGGGCGTCACCACCCCCGATGGCTCGGTATCGACCGGATTGACTACGCCGGACATTGTCACATTCCTCGCCAATATGAGCGGGCTGGCACGCGAAGGCGTTACCCATGTCGCCTATGAGGCTTCGAGCCATGGCCTCTCGCAATATCGCAACGAAGGCCTGCGCGTCGCAGCCAGTGCGTTCACCAATTTCAGCCGCGACCACCTCGATTATCACGGCACGATGGCGGAATATTTTGCAGCCAAGATGCGGCTGTTCACGCAGGTCGTTGCGCCCGGTAGTCCGGCCATTATCCACGACGCGGGCGACGGATCGGAATGGACCGCCAAGGCGATTGCAGAGGCTCGGGCGAGGGGTCTCGAGGTGTTGACCGTGGGCGAGGGCGGCACTTTCCTGCGCCTTGCTGCGCGTGAACCCGGCCAGCTTGGCCAGACGCTTACCATCGAACATGCAGGCGAAACGCGGAAGGTGAACCTCCCGCTGATCGGGGCCTATCAGGCAGCCAATGCGCTGGTATCGGCAGGGCTGGCGCTGGCGACCGGCGTGTCGGCATCCAGCGTATTCGATGCGCTCACCCGGCTCCAGCCGGTGCGCGGACGGCTGGAGCGTGCCGCGCTCAATTCCGCAGGCGCCCCCGTCTATGTCGATTATGCCCATACGCCCGATGCGCTCGATGCTGCGATTGCCGCGCTGCGCCCGCACGTTGCGAATGGTGGGCGACTGATCGTGGTGTTCGGCGCAGGCGGCGACCGTGATGTCGGCAAGCGCCCGCAAATGGGCGAAGTCGCCACACGTTCGGCCGATCTTGTCATCGTAACGGACGACAATCCCCGCAGCGAAGATCCCGCTACAATCCGCGCCGCGATTTTGGCCGGAGCAGGCGGGAACGCCCGCGAAATTGGCGACCGCCGCGCCGCGATTGCCGCCGCAGTTGGGGATGCAGGTCCAAGCGATATTGTGCTGATTGCGGGCAAAGGCCACGAACAGGGACAGATATTCGGGTCAGGAGATACCATGCGGATCGAAGCTTTCGACGATGTCGAAGTCGCGCGCGAATGTGCAGGAGGCCAGTGCTGATGAACGCGCCGATTGCTCATCCGATGCTGCACCAGTGGCCGGTCACGCTCCGCGATTCCTTGCGTCAGGCGTTGTGGACAGCCAGCGAAATCGAAGCCGCCACCGGCGGCATTGCCAGCCATGATTTCGAAGCCGCCGGGATCGAGATGGACTCGCGCGATGTGAAGCCCGGGGATGTGTTCGTCGCGCTTCAGGGCGAGGCAACGGACGGGCACCGCTTCATCGACACAGCCTTTGCCAAGGGTGCGGTTGCGGCCATCGTGGACCGTCCGGTCGACTACCCTCATGTGCTGGTCAAGGATACGACCAGGGCGCTCCACGATCTTGCCCACGCCGCGCGTGACCGGGCGGTGGAGTCGGTGCGGATCGGCATCACCGGATCGGTTGGCAAAACGGGTGTGAAAGAGGCGATCTTCGCCTGCTTGGACCGGGCAAGCCGGGGCGCCGCGCACCGGAGTGTTCGCAGTTACAACAATCACGTGGGCGTGCCTCTCAGCCTCGCACGGATGCCCGCTCGCGCGAAATTCGGTGTGTTTGAAATGGGCATGAACCATGCGGGTGAAATCGCGCCGCTGTCGGCCCATGTGCAGCCCCACGTGGCGCTGATCACCACAATCGCGCCTGCGCATATCGAGAACCTGGGTAGCCTTGCGGCGATTGCGGATGAAAAGGCGCAGATTTTCACCAGCCTCGTTCCCGGCGGGGTCGCGATCATTCCGGCGGACAGCGAATGGACCGAACGCTTGATCGGCCATGCCATGGCTTGCGGGGCGAAGGTTATCACGTTCGGACGTGCGAAAAGCGCAGATGTGCGGTTGCTGGATGCAATTCCGGCGGCGGGGGGTACAGGTTCACTTGTCACGGCAGATCTGGGCGACCGGCGCATTTGCTACACCATCGCCGAGCCCGGTGAGCACTGGATCGTCAATTCGCTTGGCGTCCTGGCCGCCGCGCGGGCGGCAGGCAGCGATCTGGCCAGCGCAGGCCTTGCGCTGGCGGAAATGGGCGGTTTGAAGGGTCGGGGCGCGCGCCACACCATCATTTTGCCTGCCGGCGGCGCTGCTGTGCTGATCGATGAAAGCTACAACGCCAATCCGGCATCAATGCGCGCGACATTGAAAACGCTGAAACAGACGCCCGCCACCCGCCGGATTGCAGTGCTTGGCAGCATGAAGGAACTGGGCGACTTTGCCGAAGGCTTCCATCGTCAGCTGGCCGAGCCGATTGCCGAGGCTGACGTGACGCACGCAATCCTTGTCGGACCCGAGATGCGCGCCCTTGCCGACGAGTTGGGGAAAGCCGCATCGCACCCGCTTGGCAATGCCGTCACCTTCGCGCATTGCGAGGGGCCGACCGAAGCGATTGCGGCGCTCGGGCAATTCGGACTTGCGCATGATGATGCGGTGCTGGTCAAGGGATCCAATTCGGTGGGCTTGGGCCGACTGGTATCGCATTTTACCGAAGCTGCCTCTGCACCAAGCGTAACCGGAGGCTGAGGCCAGGCCGAAGGACGCCAAAGGACGATTCCATGCTCTATCTTCTCGCCGATTGGCTTGGCTTCGAAGGCGTCCTCAATCTGGTGCGCTACCAAAGCTTTCGTGCCGGTGCGACGCTGATGACCGCGTTGCTCATCGGCCTGATTATTGGCCCCCGGTTCATCAACCTGCTGCGCGTGCGGCAGGGCAAGGGGCAACCGATCCGCCTTGATGGTCCGCAAACGCACCTTGCCAAGCGTGGCACGCCGACGATGGGCGGGCTGATGATCCTGACGGCGCTCACGCTGTCACTGATCTTGTGGATGGACCTGTCGAGCCCGTTCGTGTGGGCCTGCCTTGCGGTTACGATTGGCTTTGGAATCATCGGTTTTCTTGATGATTATGACAAGGTTACAAAAAACAGCCACGCAGGCGTTTCGGCTCGGGTGCGGCTGCTCGGCGAATTTGTGGTCGCAGGCGTTGCCTCGTGGATCATTGTCAGTCAGATCAACACCAACCTGTACCTGCCCTTCCTCACCGGCGTCAGTATCCCGTTGGGGCCGGCCTATTATGTCTTCGCCGCCTTCGTGATCGTGGGGGCAGGCAATGCGGTGAACCTGACCGACGGGCTGGATGGTCTTGCGATCATGCCGGTGATTATTGCCAGCGGCACCTTTGCGATCATCGCCTATCTGGTGGGGCGCGCGGATTTTTCCGAATATCTCGGTATTCCGCATGTGCCCGGTGCAGGCGAGCTGGCGATTTTCTGCGCGGCGATCATGGGGGCAGGGCTTGCCTTCCTGTGGTTCAACGCGCCGCCAGCTGCGGTGTTCATGGGTGATACTGGCTCGCTGGCTTTGGGCGGCGCGCTTGGCGCGATTGCCGTGGCGTCGCATCACGAGGTCGTGCTGGCAATCGTCGGCGGGCTGTTCGTGCTCGAAGCGGTCAGCGTGATCGTACAGGTATTCTGGTTCAAGCGCACAGGACGGCGCGTATTCAAGATGGCCCCGATCCACCACCATTTCGAGCAACTGGGCTGGAGTGAAAGCAAGGTCGTGATCCGGTTCTGGATCATCGCCATCGTGCTGGCGCTGATCGGCCTTTCCACGCTGAAGCTGCGATAGAGCGCGCAAGGCCGATGATCACCTCCCCTGTCTTTGCTGGCAAGCGTTACGCAGTGCTCGGCCTTGCGCGTTCAGGCGCGGCGGCGGCAGAGGCGCTTATTGCGAGCGGCGCGGAAGTGATTGTCTGGGACCGGCAGCCTCATGCGCGCGAGCATTTTGAGGGCCGCTGCCGGTTGATCGATCCGCTGGAGCTCGATCTTACCGGCTTTGCGGGCGTTGTTGTATCGCCCGGGGTGCCGCTCAATACGCATCCCATCGGCCCGCACGCGTGGCAATATGGCCTGCCGGTGATCGGCGATATCGAACTGTTCGCCAATGCCCGCGAAAGCCTTCCGCAGCACCGCGTGGTCGGCATCACCGGGACCAATGGCAAATCGACCACCACGGCGCTGGTGCATCATATTCTGGTTGAAGCGGGCGTGCCTGCGGTGATGGGCGGCAATATCGGCGATCCCATCCTCGGTCAGGCGCCGCTTCCTGAGGGCGGCGTTTACGTGCTCGAACTGTCGAGCTTCCAGATTGATCTGACCTTCACACTCGATTGCGATGTCGCGGCGCTTACCAACATCACACCCGACCACCTTGACCGTTACGCCGGTTTTGAAACCTATGCTGCGTCCAAGGAGCGGCTGTTCCAGATGCAGGCGAGCGGGACCGCGCTGATCTGCACTGAGGACGCGCCAACCCGTGCCATTGCTGCGCGGTTGGCGGCGTCGGGCAAGCCAATCGTGCAGGTGGCGACCGCCGACCTGGAGACGCAGGGTCTGGCCGAGGGACGATCACCTTCGCTTGCCGGTCCGCACAATGCCCAGAATGCTGCGGTCGCCGTTGCGATCTGCCGCCAGCTTGGTTTGCGCGATGCCCAGATTGCCGCAGGTCTGGCGACGTATCGCGGCCTTCCGCACCGCATGGAGCGGGTGTGTGATGCAGGCGGCGTCACCTATATTAACGACAGCAAGGCGACCAATGCCGCATCTGCTGCGCCAGCACTCGCGGCGTTCCCGCCCGACGCGGCAATCAATCAGGGCGCGCCGCGCATCCACTGGATCGTCGGCGGATTGCCCAAAGACGATGGCCTTGGTGCCTGCGCCGACCACCTTGGCAATGTGGCAGCGGCCTACACTGTGGGCGAGGCGGGGCCGATGTTTGCCGATTTGCTGGCAGGACAGGTGCTGACCCACCGCTGTGAACTGATCAGCGAAGCGGTGCGACGCGCCGCAGAAGCGGCGCGTCCGGGGGACATCGTACTTCTGTCGCCCGCCTGCGCCTCTTACGATCAGTTTCGCGATTACGAAAAGCGCGGCAATCACTTTTGCCAGATGGTCAGGGCCATTACCGGTTGTGATGCCGACGATGATACCGAAAACCGGAGCAATCTGCCATGACCGCACCGGCTTACACGTCTGGGCCGCGCGGGGCGAGCCATTATCTGCCGCCTGCGCCGTTGCAGCGACGCTGGCGCGATGTGTTGCGCATCTGGTGGCGCGAGATCGACAAGCTGCTGCTGCTATTGATCGGTCTGTTGATGGCGGTTGGCATTGTTGCGGTTGCCGCCGCATCGCCCGCCAGCGCCGATCAGCTTTCAACCGCAAAAGAGCGGGTCGGCGATTTCATGTTCTTCCGGCGCCACATCGTCTTCCAGATGATGGGACTGGCGCTCATGATCGGGCTGTCGTTCCTCAGCCGCGATTCCGCGCGCCGCCTGGGTATTCTGGTGGGCGCAATCATGCTCGCGCTGTTGTTTGTTGTGCCGGTGATCGGTGAAGAGAAGAACGGTGCCAAGCGTTGGATCAATGTCGGCATGAGCCTGCAGCCGTCCGAGTTTCTCAAGCCCGGTTTTGCCATCATCTGCGCGTGGATCCTAAGCTGGCGACTGCGTGATCCGGGCCTGCCCGTGGTGCTGTACGTCAGCGGTTTGATGGCATTGATCGCCGCGCTGCTGATGCTGCAACCCAACCTTGGCGATGCGATCCTCTTCGGCGGGATATGGCTGGTCATGGTGCTGCTGGCCGGGATGCCGTGGCAGCGGCTGGTGGCACTGGGCGGCGTGGTGGTGGGGGGACTGACGCTGGCCTATATCTTCTACGATAATGCGCGTCACCGCATTGACGGGTTTCTGGGAGGCGGCACGGCCTTCGATCAGGTCGATCTCGCGCAACGCACGATCACGGCCGGCGGATGGACAGGCACTGGCCTGTGGCTGGGAATTCGAAAAATGAACCTGCCCGAAGCCCATACCGATTATATCTTCTCCGTTATCGGTGAGGAGTTCGGTCTCATCACCTGTGCGCTGATCGTGCTGCTTTATTGCGCGCTGGTGTTGCGGGTGCTGGTGCGGCTGGTTGGGGAAGACAATCTGTTCGCGCTGCTGGCGGCCACCGGCCTCATCACCCAGTTCGGTGGGCAGGCCTTCATCAACATGTTGGTGAACCTCAAGCTGTTCCCGTCGAAGGGGATGACATTGCCGCTGATCTCCTATGGAGGCTCATCGACACTGGCGGTGTGCTTCACGCTTGGGCTATTGCTGGCGATCACCCGGCGCAATCCTTTCCTCGCCCGGGAGGGAGGGACGTTGCGTGATCTGATCGAACGCAAGGATGCGCCTGCATGAACAATCCCACACCAACCGGCACGCCCAAGGGGGCCACGCGCCATTTCGTGCTGGCCGCAGGCGGCACCGGCGGACATTTGATTCCGGCCTTTGCCCTGGCTGTGGAATTGCATGCGCGCGGACATCATGTGGCGCTGATCACGGACGAGCGCGGGGCGGCGATCCCGGGCAAGCCGGGTTTCCTGACCGCCCACGTGCTGCCCGCCGGGCGCTTCGGCAAAAATCCGCTTGGCTGGCCAGCGGGTATCAGCGCGGTGCTGGAAGGCCGGGCCATGGCGCTGCGTCTTTTCGATACCTTTGCGCCGTCGGCCATCGTCGGCTTCGGCGGCTATCCCGCACTTCCCGCTCTGCTGGCTGCAACCGCTGTCAAATTGCCAAGCGTCGTGCATGAACAAAACGCGGTGCTCGGCCGCGTAAACCGTCTGCTGGCAGGCCGGGTGGACGCCATCGCGACATCATACGACAAGGTCGATCGGCTCAGCCCCAAGCACGCAGCCAAAGTGCAGCTTGTCGGCAACCCCGTGCGGGCTGATGTGCTGGGGTTGCGTGAAAAGGATTTCCCCGCCTTCACCGATGAAAGCCTGCTGCGCATTCTGGTGACCGGCGGGTCACAAGGCGCACGGGTATTGTCCGAGGTGGTGCCCGATGGTCTGGCCATGCTGCCCCCTGCGCTGCGCCAACGGTTACAGGTGACGCAGCAATGCCGGCCCGAAGATCTGGAAGCTGTGCGGGCACGCTATGCCAGCCACGATATTCCGGCAGAATTGGGCACCTATTTTGAAGACATGCACGAACGGCTGGCCGATGCGCATCTGTTTATCGGGCGTGCGGGCGCTTCGACGATTGCGGAACTCACCGCCGTGGGCCGCCCTGCGATACTGGTTCCTCTGCCCATCGCGACCGATGACCACCAGGCGGCAAACACCCGCGAGATGGTCAAGGCGGGCGGCGCACGGATGATCCGGCAGGAGGCATTTCAGCCGAAGGAACTCGCCAAGCAGATCCAGGCGATGGCAATGAACCCGGCCAGCCTCGCCAACGCGGCGCACTGCGCCTTCAATTGCGGGCGCCCCGATGCAGCCAGCGATCTTGCCGATCTGGTAGAAAGCATGAGCGGAATTGATCTGATGGATGTGATCCGGGTGGGCGAGGGCGCGCGCACCTCTGCCCAGACCGCCACCCGTTCGCAGGCCGCGACCCGCAAGGCCGCCAAGGATGCCGTGGAGCGCGTCGAATCATGAAAGGCGTCGGCACCGACATCGGGACTATTCATTTCGTCGGCATCGGCGGGATAGGCATGTCCGGCATTGCCGAGGTGATGCGCAATCTTGGCTACACCGTGCAGGGGTCTGACATTTCCGAAAGTGCCAGCGTTGAACGTTTGCGCGCGCGTGGGATTATTGTGCATATCGGCCACGCGCGCGAGAATGTGGAAGGCGTCGCCGTGGTCGTCACCTCCACGGCGGTGCGCCGCACCAACCCCGAAGTCGCCGCCGCGCTTGAAAACCGCATTCCTGTTGTGCGCCGCGCGGAAATGCTGGCTGAATTGATGCGCCTGAAATCCACGGTCGCGGTAGCGGGCACACATGGCAAGACCACCACGACCAGCATGATCGCAACGCTGCTGGACGCCGGGGGGATCGATCCCACCGTCATCAATGGCGGGATTATCGAACAATACGGCTCGAACGCGAGACTGGGCGATTCCGACTGGATGGTGGTTGAAGCCGACGAGAGCGATGGCAGCTTTCTGAGGCTGGACGGCACCATCGCGGTCGTCACCAATATCGATCCCGAACACCTCGATCATTACGGCGATTTCGACGGTGTGAAACGTGCTTTTGTGGAGTTCATTCACAATGTCCCGTTCTACGGGGCGGCGGTGCTGTGTGTGGATCACCCGGTCGTGCAGATGGTGATCGGCGAGGTCCGCGATCGCAAGGTCGTGACCTACGGCTTTTCGCTTCAGGCCGATATTTGCGGCGTGAACGTCCGCAGCAGCGCGGGCGGCAATTCCTTCGATGTGATCGTGCGCCAGCGCGGTCTTGAAGATCGCCGGATCGAAAGCGTGCACTTGCCGATGCCAGGTCGCCACAATGTCCAAAACGCGCTGGCGGCCATAGCGGTGGCAGTGGAGATGGGCTGCAACGACGATGTAATTCGCAAAGGCTTCGCCCGATTTGGCGGTGTGCGGCGGCGCTTTACGAAGGTTGGCAGCATTGCGGTGGATGGCGGCGCGGTGACAGTGATCGACGATTATGCGCACCACCCCGTCGAAATCCGCGCCGTGCTCAGCGCCGCGCGCGAGGCTGTTGCGGGCACACAAGGCCGGGTGATCGCGGTTGCCCAGCCGCACCGCTATTCACGCCTTAATGATCTGATGGACGCCTTCCAGTCGTGCTTTGACGATGCCGACATAGCTTATGTTGCGCCGGTCTATCCTGCGGGCGAAGATCCGCTGCCGGGCGTCGATCACGCCGCGCTGGTTGCCGGCATGAAGGCGCGTGGGCATCGCGCCGCGCACGAAATCGCGGGGGAGGATGCTTTGGCGGAAACCTTGATGGGGGAGATCGTGCCCGGCGACATGGTGGTGTGCCTTGGCGCAGGCGACATCACGCGCTGGGCTGCCGGACTTGCGCCAGCGATTACCGCCAAGCTGGAGGCGGCATGAACCAGCCCGGAGATAGCAACGCCTATGATAACGGCGCTGCGCCGACGTGCGCGGTTGAAGGCAGTGTTTCTACGCCGGTGTCTCTGGATGGCATTCGCGGCAAGTTGACCTGCAAGGTTCTGCTTGCGCCCTACACATGGTTCAAGACGGGCGGGCCGGCCGATTGGTTGTTTGAGCCTGCGGATCTGGATGACCTCAAAAGCTTTCTTGAACGTCTCGGCGGGGAAATCCCCGTGATGGCGCTGGGCCTCGGCTCAAACATGATCGTGCGCGATGGCGGGGTTCCGGGCATTGTAGTGCGCTTGGGAAAGGCGTTTGCGGGGTGCGCGGTTTCGGGCGAGCAGGAAATCACCTGCGGCGCAGGCGCGAGCGGCATTCTGGTCGCCTCCGCCGCGCGGGACAATGCCATTGCGGGGCTGGAGTTTCTGCGGGGCATTCCCGGCACTGTCGGCGGCTTCGTACGGATGAACGGCGGCGCTTACGGCCGCGAAGTGGCCGATATTCTGCGTGATTGCGCGGTGATCCTGCCGGACGGTTCGCTGGTGACGCTGACCGCTGCCGAACTTGAATACAGCTATCGCCACTCGGCGCTGCCAGATGGGGCGATTGTCGTTTCGGCGCGGTTCGCGGGGCATCGGGGAGATCCGGCGGAGATCGGCGCCGAGATGGACCGCATCGCCGCCGCGCGCGAGGCGAGCCAACCGCTGCGCACCAAGACCGGCGGATCGACCTTCAAGAACCCTGATGGCCACAAGGCGTGGGAACTGGTCGACCGCGCGGGTTGCCGCGGGCTTACGCTGGGCGGCGCTCAGGTCAGCGAAAAGCACACCAATTTCCTCATCAACACCGGCACCGCCACCAGCGCCGACATCGAAGGTCTGGGCGAGTTGGTGCGCGACAAGGTCTATGCGCAAACCGGCGTGAGCCTTGAATGGGAAATACAGCGAGTGGGACGCCCGTGACTCCAGACAAACCCCTTCACGTTGCGGTCCTGATGGGCGGTTGGGCCAATGAACGCCCCGTCTCGCTGATGAGCGGCACGGGCGTTGCCGATGCGCTCGAAAGCAAGGGCCACCGCGTTACCCGGATCGACATGGGCCGCGACGTTGCGCTGCGGCTGGCCGAGGTTAAGCCTGATGTGGTGTTCAATGCGCTCCACGGTGTTCCGGGCGAGGATGGGACGGTTCAGGGGATGCTCGATCTGATGGGGCTGGCCTATACCCATTCAGGCCTCGCCACATCGGTGATCGCGATCGACAAGCAACTGACCAAGCAGGCGCTGGTCCCACACGGCATTCCCATGCCCGGTGGGCGGATCGTGACCCGCGAGGAACTGTATGAGCGCGACCCCCTGCCGCGCCCCTATGTGCTGAAGCCCGTCAACGAAGGCTCTTCGGTGGGCGTCGCTATCGTTACCGACGAAAGCAATGTCGGCAACCCGATCAGCCCGGATGCGCGCGGGCCGTGGCAGGATTTTGCCGAATTGCTGGCCGAACCTTTCATCAAGGGCCGCGAACTGACCGCTGCCGTGCTTGACGGCCCCGACGGCCCACGCCCGCTTGGTGTCACGGAGCTCGTGATCGACAACGGCTTTTACGATTACGAACACAAATACACCGCCGGGCAGACGCAGCACATTTTCCCCGCGCAACTCCCGCCCGAAATCACGGCCCTGTGCGAAGCCTTCGCGGTCAAGGCGCATCAGGTTTTGGGCTGCCACGGCACCAGTCGCACCGATTTCCGCTGGGATGCCGACGCGGGCGAGGATGGGTTGTTCGTGCTGGAAACCAACACCCAGCCGGGCATGACGCCGCTCAGCCTCGTCCCCGAACAGGCGGCGGGCAGGGGCATCCCTTATGCCGATCTGGTCGAAATGCTGGTAGCCGAGGCGCTCAGGGTTCACGCGGCGAAGCGGGCACACAGGCAATTGGGGGGAGACGGTCATGGCGCAGCAGATCCGGCGTAGCGGCGCGTCCGGCGTCCGCCGCGCAGCCAAATCGCAAAGCCGCAGCCAGACCGCACGCCGCGCACGCGGGCAGGCAAGCGGCCTTCTCGACAAGGCGATGGGCGTTCTGCCGTTCACCGAGGACCAGTGGAGCCGCATCTGGCTTGCCGTGATTATCGGCACATGTGTCGGCGTGGCCTTCGTGATTGCCAGCCTGGCCGGCGTGCCGGCTCTGGCGCATGCCCAAGTCGCCCGAATTGCCGCCGATGCCGGATTCGAAGTGCGCCACGTTCGTGTGACCGGCACGTCGCGGATGGACGAACAGCAGGTCTATGCCCGTGCGCTGGCCACCCGCAATCAGGCCATGCCGGATGTCGATGTCGAAAAGCTGCGCGCCGAATTGCAGGCGCTGCCGTGGGTCAAGGACGCCCGCGTCTCCATCCAGCTGCCGCACACCCTGGCAATCGACATTGTCGAGCGCACGCCGCACGCGGTGCTGGAAAAGGCGGACCGGCTGGTGCTGATCGATCCGGCCGGGGTCGAGCTGGAGCCGGTTTCGATAGAGAAAGCCAAAGGGATGCTGCGGCTTGCCGGCCCCGGCGCGGCGAAACAGGCGCGCGGCCTTGAAACCCTGCTTTCGGCCGCTCCGGCGCTCGCACCCAAGGTCGAGGCCGCCGAATGGGTCGGCAACCGCCGCTGGAACCTGACATTCAGCACCGGGCAATTGCTGGCGCTGCCCGAGGGCGAGATCGCTGCTGCCAGCGCGTTGGTAAAATTTGCACGGCTCGATGGGCAGAACCGGCTGCTTGGTGGCAAGGTGCTGGCGTTCGACATGCGCACCCCGCCGCGGTTGTATCTGCGTCTGCCAGAAGCGGTCGCCAGGCCCAAGTCCGTCGACGGGGAGACGACCTGATGGCCAGTCGTCCAGCTTCGCCGCGTCCCGCCGCAACGCCCCGCCGTCTTGCGCGCACCTATGCCGCGGTCAATG
Organism: Sphingomonadales bacterium; assembly: GCA_009995225.1. Lineage (GTDB taxonomy): Bacteria > Pseudomonadota > Alphaproteobacteria > Sphingomonadales > Sphingomonadaceae > Erythrobacter. The sequence continues at coordinate 68,354 of JAACPW010000013.1, forward strand.
TCGGCTCGTTTCGCATCTCCGCCATGATCATGGGTGAGACCGAGAATGGCGAATTGCAGGTGCTGGGATCGGGGCACCGGGCAAGCGCCGGGGTCAAGCGCGGCTATGTCACCGACATGACCGCCGCGGCCCACGCGATCCGCGACGCGGTCGAACGCGCGGAGAAGAGCGCCAACACGCCGGTCCGCAGCGTGTGGATTGCCTGCGCCGGTGCAGGGTTGGCGAGCCACGTGGTGGCGGTCGACATCGAGATCGGCGGGCGGAGGATCGAGGATGAGGATGTCGAGCAACTGCTGATCCAGGCGCAGGACATGATCCAGCCCGATGGCCGCAAGGTGCTCCACGCCCAGCCTGCGCATTACACGCTTGACGGCGCGCACGGCGTCGCCAATCCGCGCGGGCTTCACGCCGAACGGCTGGGCGTTGATATTCATGTGATGCTGGCCGACGGTGCGCCGGTTCGCAACCTCACTGAAGCGGTGCAGAATGCGCATCTCGAAGTCGAGGCCGTGGTCGCTGCGCCATTGGCGGCGGGGCATGCCTGCCTGACGCCTGAAGAACGTGAGCTCGGCGTTGCCTTGGTCGAGATCGGGGCGGATATTACCAATGTTGCGGTCTTCGCAGGCGGAATGCTGCTGGGCTTGCGCGCGCTGCCGCTGGGGTCAGCCGATATCACCGATGCGATCGCCAGCAGCTTTGGCATTCGCCGTTCTCAGGCGGAGCGTCTGAAATGCGTGGCCGGCTCGGCCGTTGCCAGCCCAGCCGATCACCGCGAGCTGATCCCGGTTAACGGCCCGGGTGACGGTGGGGAAAGTGCGCCTGCCGGTCCCTTGGCCCGCGGCGCGGACGACAAGAACCGGATTTTGCGCGCCGAATTGGTGGCGGTCGTGACGCAGCAACTGGCGGTGCTGACCGGCGAGATTGGCAAGGCTTTGAAGAGCATGGGCTTTGCCGGAAGCCGCGCGGGGCAGGTGGTGCTGACTGGTGGCGGGGCGGAGCTTGCCGGGCTCGCGGATTTCATGCAAGGCGCGCTCGGTCAGCCAGTGCGGCTTGGCCGGCCGCCTCAGATTTCCGGAATGCCCGAGGCCCATCACGCCCCCGGTTTTGCAACGCTGGCGGGATTGTGCCTCTACGCCGCAGAAGACCCGATCGATATCCGCGCCGTGGGAGCCGTGCGGGGCGGGTCTTACCGTGTGCTTGTGCGGGAAACCGGGCTCATGGCACTCTTGATGCGGCTGGCACGGGCCGTGAAAGAGTATTTCTGACCGCCCACAAACATCTGAGGCAGGGGCGAAACGACGAAAATGCGTCCTAGCGTTGTGGATAAGGGTGTTGCCGCGATAAAATGTGTGGTCTGTTTGTGTCAAAAACGAATATTGCGGGGGTAGAGATGGCAAAACGTTATTCCCGCGCCTGGAGGATCAGCTGATGAGCATCAATATCGGACCCGCAGCGAGCGACGATCTTCGCCCGCGCATCACCGTGATCGGGATTGGCGGGGCCGGTGGCAACGCGATTGCCAACATGATTGCTGCCGAGATTGAGGGCGTTGAATTCATCGTCGCCAACACCGATGCGCAGGCGCTGAGCACGTCTCCGGCCGAACGTCGCATCCAGCTTGGCCCGGACATCACCGGCGGCCTTGGCGCCGGTGCGCGCCCCGAAGTGGGCAAGGCCGCAGCCGAAGAAACCGTCGCCGAGATCGAGCGCGCGCTCGAAGGCGTCAACATGTGCTTCATCGCGGCCGGCATGGGCGGGGGCACCGGCACCGGCGCTGCGCCAGTGATCGCCGAAGTTGCACGCCGCATGGGCGTGCTGACCGTGGGCGTAGTAACCAAGCCGTTCCTGTTCGAAGGCACGCGCCGGATGCGCGCGGCCGAAGCCGGAATCGACGAGCTGCAAACGCAAGTCGATACGCTGATCGTCATTCCCAACCAGAACCTGTTTCTGGTCGCCAAGGCGGAAACCACGTTCAAGGAAGCCTTCCAGCTCGCTGACGAGGTGCTCCAGCAGGGCGTGCGGTCCATCACCGACCTGATGGTGATGCCGGGCCTCATCAACCTCGACTTTGCCGACGTGCGTTCGGTCATGAGCGAGATGGGCAAGGCAATGATGGGAACTGGCGAGGGCGAGGGCGAGAATCGCGCACTTGACGCTGCCGAGCAGGCGATCGCCAATCCGCTGCTCGACGGGGTATCGATGGCGGGCGCGAAGGGCGTCATTATTTCGATTATCGGCGGCGAAGATATGCGCCTGCTCGAAGTCGACGAGGCTGCCAATCACATCCGCGAACTGGTGGACGAAGATGCCAATATCATCTGGGGCAGCGCCTTTAACCCTGACCTGAAGGGCAAGATCCGCGTTTCGGTGGTCGCCACCGGGATCGAACAGAGCGCGATCGGTCATGTTGATCGCTCGCAATCGGTTTCGCTCGGCCAGTCGCGTGCGCCCAAGCGTCCGGTTCTTGAACTTTCCGAAGATGAAGGTCTGGCGGAATTGCCGCCAGTCGCCGAGGCGCCCAAGACTGCTGCTCCGGCGCATGAGCCGACCCCGCCTGCGGCAGCTTCTGTAAGCTATGATGACGAGGCGCTCGATCCTTCGGACGAGGCAATCGATGCGGAGTATCCTCCTGCCGCGCCGTTTGAACTCAGCGGGATGCAGGCAGGCGACGGCTACAGCAGCGAATACGATGAAGATGTCGATGACATCGTCGATCCGCTGGCCGGACTGCGCGGCGCCGATGAAGGCAGTGGCTTCGGCTCTACCGGGACCCCGGTACCACAGGATGACCCCGGGACGCTCGACTTGGGTGACGGTTACACCGCTTACGAGGACGAGCCCGAGCAGGACGATCTGCTGGCCAATGCCGATCGTCTGGCTGCAGAAGATCGCCCGGTCGAAGCCAAGCTTGGCGGAGGTCGGCGGCGCACCTTGCTTGGCGGGGCGGCCAGTGAAGGCGCCAATGGTGGCGGCAGCACTTTGTTTGAACGGATGGCCAACCTGTCGCGCAGCAATGCGCGCGAGGATGATGACGATGATGACGGCGATGAAGGCCCGGCTCTCAGCATTCCGCGCTTCCTCGGCCGGCAGAACAACCAGTAGGGCTGCTGTCGTCATGCGATCCGGCGCGTCCGCAGTGCTGTTCGCCGCGCCGTTTTGTCGCAGCTCTGGCGGCACGCGGCAGGCCCGTTAGATCAAGGCCATGATGTTGCGCGCTCCTGTTCTGACCGCTGTTGGTGTCGTGCTGCTTGGGGGCGCGTCCTCTGGCGCGGCGTCGCAGGAAATGATCGCCCAGCCGGTTGTCCAGCCGCTTCCCGCGCCCGAGGTTCAGCGGCTCAACCGGGCGCTGGTTTCGCTTGCCAAAACGCCGCGTGATCGGGATGCCCTGATTGAGGCGGGCAAGGCGTCGCTTGGTGTTGAAGACCTCGAAGCGGCCATCGGCTTCTTCGGGCGCGCGGCAGAGGTCGATCCGGGCCATCCTGCCGTCGCGCAGGGTCTGGGATCGGTCTATCTTCGGGCAGGCCGCGCTGGCGAGGCGCTGCTTCAGTTTGACCGCGCGCTCTCTGGCGGCGTCGATGAGCGTAACGTTTTGAGCGATCGGGCATTATCGCTCGATCTGGTTGGAGAACAAGTCGTTGCGCAGGCGGCCTACACACGTGCGCTCGGCCTTGATCCCGCTAACGACGAGGCCCGGCGCAGGCTCGCCATCAGCTTTGCGATTTCCGGCAATCGTGCGCGGTTCGAAGAGACGCTGCGCCCGCTGCTCGATCAGCGCGACACCGCCGCCCAGCGGTCACGCGCCTTCGGTCTCGCAATTCTGGGTGATGGCGACCGTGCGACCGCGATTGTCGAGCAGATCATGCCGCGCGATCTGGCGACGCGGTTGGTGCCCTATCTGGGCTATATGCCGCGCCTGACCAGGCCGCAGCAGGCCGCCGCAGCCAATCTCGGCATCTTTCCGCGCGCCGCCGATGTTGGCCGCGAAGATCCCCGGCTAGCCCGGTTTGCCGCTGAAGAACGGGCGGACAGTCGGCTTGCACCGTCCGGACCTCCACTCAATGCAAGGCCGGTTCCAGGTGCGGCCACGTCAGTGCCTGCAGCCGCAGGGGCGCCCGCAACGCCGCGTGTCGCAACAGTCACGCCGGTCAATGTTACGACCGCGACAGCCGCGGCGTCCGGTCCTCCATCGGTGCCCGCAGCCCCGCCTCCCTCCGCTGCGCCGCTGCGTGTGGCAGATGCCTTTGCCGATCTCGTCACCGCCCCGCTGCCCGATGCTAGAGTAAGTGGCGATGCGGTCGATATTTCGCGAATCACCGTGAAGCGGGAATTGCCAACGCCGCCACCTGCAACGACAAAGCCGAAAGAGCCGCCCAAGCCTGTGCATCCAAGCCGCGTGTGGGTGCAGGTCGCCACCGGCAAGAACGTGAAGGCTTTTGGTTTTGATTGGCGGCGTATTTCGAAGGACGCAGGCGCACCGCTGGCCAAGCTCAATCCTCATACGACCCCTTGGGGCGAGGCGAACCGTCTGCTTGCAGGGCCGGTCGATAGCCGGGAGACGGCGCAGGCGCTGGTGCGCGAGCTAAAGGCAAAGGGCGTCGACAGCTTTCTCTATGTAAGTCCGGATGGCGAGGAAATTCAGGCGGTTAAATAGTTTTCTGGAGTTATCCTCGACGATCTATGCACAGGCTTTGCACAGGTCTGTCCGGTTCTCCCCAGCCGCCCCGGTCCTTACGATTGCCAATCACACCGCTTACCGTTCATTCGTTGCCGCGATGGTGAAAACAATCTTCTTCCCCGTGAACGCCCGGCCGTGAGAGTGCAAGACATGGACTATTCCGCCGAGGACGATGCTGCCCCCGTCGAAATGCTCGCCAGCCTGTTTACGGCGCGCGGCTGGCCCTGCGAACTGGTCTCGGATGACGAGATGACCGGCGAGGTGCAGGGCAGCTGGGCCAATTACCAGTTGCGCGCCATCTGGCGGCCGGAAGATGGTGTGCTGCAATTCCTGTGCCTGCCCGATATCCGCGTGACCGAAGATAAGCGTGCGGCTGCCTACGAATTGCTGTGCCTGGTCAATGAACAGATGTGGCTCGGCCATTTCGACATCTGGTCGAGCGGCGACGTGCTGCTTTATCGCCACGGCGCGCTATTGGGAGACCATGGCCGCCTCAGCATCGACATGGCGCAGGCGTTGGTCGAAAGCGCGATTGACGAATGTGATCGGTTCTATCCCGCTTTTCAATTTGTTCTGTGGGGTGACAAAAGCCCGCGTGCCGCGCTGGACGCGGCTATGGTTGACGCGGCGGGCGAGGCCTGAAAGGCTAAAGGCCATGACACAGAAACTTCTTATCATCGGCTGCGGCAACATGGGCGGGGCCATGCTGGCTGGCTGGCTGAAAGCGGGCGAAGCGCCTTCTCGCTTTGCCGTGCTTGATCCCGCACTTCCTGAAACACCCGAAGGTGTGGCGCTGTTCCGCAGTGCCGACGAAGCGGAAGGTGCCGGGCATGACGGGGTGATGCTCGGGATCAAGCCGCAGCAATTGGGCGCGCTCGGGCCGGGCTTGCAACAGCTGACAGTCAAAGGTGTGACGGTTTACTCGTTGCTCGCCGGGATCACGCTGGGTCAGCTGGCGCAGGCATTCCCTGCCGCGTCCGCGCATGTCCGGGTGATGCCGAACCTTGCATCACGCATCAACAAATCGCCGGTCATCTTGTGCGAGGCGGGGATGGGCGAGGATTTACGCGCGGCCGCGCTCGCGCTTTACGATCGGCTTGGCAGCGCGATGTGGCTTGCGGACGAGGGCAAGTTTGATCTCGTCACCGCGCTCGCCGGATCGGGACCTGGCTTTGTCTATCGGTTTATCGACGCGCTGGCTGGCGCGGCGGTCGATCTGGGGCTGGACGAGCCCACCGCTGCCAATCTTGCGCTGGTCATGGTCGAAGGGGCCACAGCCCTTGCTGCTGGCGCGGAAGTCGGGCCGGCGGCGCTGGCCGATCGGGTCGCCAGTCCGGGTGGCATGACGCGAGAAGGGCTTGATGTATTGGATAAAGATCATGCCCTTCGGCAGCTGCTGTCTGATACCTTGCGCGCGACACGCGACAAAGGTGTGGCGCTTTCGCAGGGTGGTTCAGATTAACATCAGTTAATCTGAACCGATTGCGGCATTTGCAATTCGGTTTCGCTTGAAATGTTGTGCCGAAACACCGATATTCCTCTCATTGGAGGGCGCGGCGTTTCGCGCTCCACTAAGAAAGGCTAAGGGTTTCGCAATGGCTGACTGGAATGACACCTCGCGCAATGCGCAGCGTTTGGGCTCCGTGCCCCGCGCCGGAGGCGACGTCGCTGGCCGCGCGGGCTATGACGAGGGTCTGCGCAAGCATATGCTCTCGATTTACAATTACATGGGTTCCGCCGTGCTGCTGACTGGCATCGTCGCGCTGCTGTTCGTGAACTCACCGCTATTTGCCATGGCATTTAATGCCGTAGCGACCCCGGCTGGCACAGTCGTTCAGCCGACCGGCCTCGGCTGGCTTATCACGCTTTCGCCGCTCGCGGTCATGCTGTTTTGGTGGTTTGGCGCGCAACGTGCAAGCACGGGCGCGCTCCAGGTTGCCTTCTGGGCTTTTGCCACGCTGTTTGGTCTGTCGCTCTCGACCATCTTCGTCACCTATACCGGTGAATCGGTCGCCAGCGCCTTCTTTTCGACCGCGGCGGCCTTTGCCGGCCTGTCGCTGTGGGGCTACACCACGAAGCGGGACATTTCGGGCTGGGGCAGCTTCCTCGTGATGGGCGTGATCGGCCTGCTGGTAGCCATGCTGCTGAACGCTTTCGTGTTCCAGTCTGGTGCCATGGGCTTGGTCATCAGCGTGCTCGGTGTGCTCATCTTTGCCGGCCTCACCGCCTATGACACGCAGCGCCTCAAGAACGAGTACTCGGTCGTTCGCGGGACCGAGATGGCAGGACGTGCGGTGATCTTCGGCGCGCTGAGCCTGTATCTCGACTTCATCAATATGTTCCTGTTCATTCTTCGCATGTTCGGCAGCCGCGAGTAATCATGCAGCGTGGCCCAACGGCCCATCGCAGACATGTTGAAATATCAGATGCCCGAGGCCTTTCCCTAGGCCTCGGGCATTTGCTTTGTCATCGGGCGCGGCTATCGCGAACGCTTAAGGCTGGAGTAAGCCGGAGGCGGACATGTTCGTCGCGTCAACGGCAAAGCAGCTCGCACCAGGAGAGGTTACTTTAATGAACGCGGCCCCAAAAACGCCTTCATCCCCGCAATCGACGCAACAGCGTTCCAGCGCGCACCGGCCCTTTGGCTTGTCCATCGCGGCGCTGACGGTCAGCGCCGCGCTGCTTGCAGCCTGTGCGACACCCGCGCCGCCCCCGCCGCCGCCTCCTCCCCCGCCGCCGCCCGCGGTTGTCGAAGCCGTGCCCTATCGTCCGCTTCCGCCGGGCGGCGCGCATTATGTCATGGACATTCCCCCGCGCGGTCCGGACGGTCGGCGCGTGACCGTCAACAGTGACCTGTCTGACGATCAACTGATCTGGAACCTGCGGTCTGCCTGGAATGTCGCTGCGCTTAATTGCTTGGCGCCGGAATATGAGCCGATCCTTGAAGGCTACAAGGCCTTGCTGACCCAAAATACGCGGTCGCTCAAGGCGGTGAATGACCGGATTGAGAAGAGCTATTCCAGCCGCTTCCGGGTTCGGCGTGATGCGATGGTGGCGCGTGATGGTTACACCACGCGGGTCTACAACTTCTTCGCTGAACCGGCAGCCCGCGCAGGATTCTGCCGCGCTGCTTTGGATCTCGCGAACCGTTCTCTGGCCGCGCCGCCGACCGATCTGCTGGTTTTTGCGCGCGCGAATTTCGACGGGCTGATGGCCCCGTTTGAAGCGTTCTTCAACGAATACGAGGCCTATCAGCAGGCTTCAGCCGTGTGGGATGACAAGTGGGGTGCTATGTACGGTGCATCGCAGCCGGGCTGGGTTGCCGTGGAGCAGGCGCGCGCCAGCGGCGTCCCTGTGCCGACTGTCGCGACGCAGAGCGTAATCGATCCCGTCACGGGACTTCCTGTGCCGATCATTCCGGTCAATGAAGGTGTCATTTCTCAGCCGATCGTCGAACCAATCGCGGCGCAATCGGAGCCTGAAGCTGGCCAATAACGGCGACCGGCGCGTCCTGCGCGCGGCAAATCTGCCGTTGCGTGGGGCCGCGCCCCTCGCTAATTCTGCTAGTCGGTGGCTGCCGAAAGTTTGGTGGGCGCTAGGACCTGGAACGGGGCCGTAGCTCAGATGGGAGAGCGCGTCGTTCGCAATGACGAGGTCAGGGGTTCGATCCCCCTCGGCTCCACCAGGAATGTTTGATTTCGGCACGACGCCCGCCGCTTATGCCGGGTGCTGCCATCCCGCTTCCCTATCCCTCTGTGACGGCGCGCAGCACCGCAAGCGCAACCGCGCGCCGCGCCTCATGGCGCGTCTTGCGCTCGCGCAAGCGAGTGCCTAAAGTAAAAACACGCCAAGGTAACGGGAATGCGGTTTGATGCCGCAGCTGTCCCTGCAACTGTAAGCGGTGAGTATCAGGTAGCGCGCCTCTGTTTCAGAGGCAGCCACTGGGGCGGCAACGCTCTGGGAAGGTGAGTGCCGGATGCGTTGATCCGCGAGCCAGGAGACCGACCGGGGCGTGTCGCTCTTAGCCCGGCTCAGGGATTGGCCAGGCGCGGAACCACTTTCGTTGTGAGCGACATCGTTGGGCCGGGGGAGGGGAACTTCTCGCGGTCATCATGTTGCTGATGACGGGAGGAATCCGTGAAAAATCTGAAACTGTTGGGCAGTGTCGCTGGGGCGGCGCTGGTGTGGGCTGTGCCGGTGACGGCGCAGGAGCTGGACGCTGGCGCTGACGACGCGGTCATCCTTGTTTCGGCCAGTCGTGACGGTTCGCTGGAGCAGGATAGTTTCACCGGATCGGCATTGGTCATCACGGCCGAGCAGCTTGAACAGCGCCAAGCTCGCGATATTGCCGATATCCTGCGCGATGTGCCTGGCGTGGCGGTAGCGAGCGTCGCGGGGCAGACGCAGATCCGTTTGCGCGGGGCCGAGGCCAATCACGTGCTGGTGCTGGTTGACGGGATCGAGGTGTCCGATCCCTTTGCAGGCGAATTCGATATCGGCACCTTGCAGGCCGATATCGGTGCGCGGGTCGAGGTGCTGCGGGGTGCGCAATCCGCGCTCTACGGCCCTGACGCGATCGGAGGCGTGGTCGCCTATCAGAGCGCAAGCGGACGCGATGTGCCCGGCTTTTCCGCGCGGATTGAAGGCGGCACACAAGGCACCATCAACGCGGCGCTGCGGAATGGCGCGGCAGGTGACACGTGGGACGCGGCACTTTCCGCTGTGGTCGTCAGCACTAACGGCCAGCCCAATGCGCGCGAAGGCAAGCGTGATATAGGGCGCGACAGCTACACCTTGTCGGGTAAAGGGAGTGTCGATCTGACCGACGCGGTGCAATTGCGCGCCGCCGCCCGCTTTATCCGTACCGAGGGTCAGTCCAACGACAGCAATGTCGATGCCACAAGCCCCACCTTCGGCTTCATCATCGATAGTCCGGGCACCGGCTTCACCAATGAGGCGATCTACGTCCTCTTCGGGGTACGCGCCGAGACGCTGGAGGGACGCTGGACGCATGATCTTTCGGCTCAGATCGCGGATGTCACCCGCGAAACCTTTGGCTCCTTCGGCGTCTCAAGTGGCAGCGAAGGCGACCGGGCCAAGGTGTCCTATGTTGCCGCCGTTCAACTTGCCGATGCCCATAACGTCACCTTCGCGGCCGATTACGAGGTCGAAGGCTTTCGCAACACGACGCCGGGCGGTTTTGCCTTCAACGGGCGGCGCGAGACCGAGCAGGTCGGGTTGGTCGGCGAATATCGCTATGCAGGCGAGGCGTTTGATTTCAGCGCAGCCTTGCGTCACGATATCAACGATCTGTTCGCCGATGTGACCACGTTCCGCGTGGGTGCGGGACACCGGATCACGGACACTACCCGCCTTCGCGCTGCTGCGGGTTCGGGCGTCAAGAACCCCGGCTTCTTTGAGCTTTACGGCTTTGTCGACGGGCGCTTTATCGGCAATCCCGATCTCAAGCCTGAGAAATCGACGGGCTGGGAAGTTGGCGTAGATCAGGACATTGGCGATGTCGTCCATATTGCTCTGACGTATTTCGACAGCGAACTTGAAGGCGAAATCTTCTCCGCCTTCCCGCCGCCCGATTTCATCGCAACCCCTGGCAACCGTACCACGACGAGCGAGCAGCACGGTGTCGAAGCTGCGGTGTCTGCGCGCTTGGGCCCGCAATGGAGTCTGGATGCGGCCTATACCCACCTTGATGCCGAGGAGAACGGTGTCGAGGAGGTGCGGCGCCCCGAACATATCGCCAGCGCGGCGCTCACCTGGACCGCGCCAGGCGATGCCGCGTCCGCCACGCTGGTCGTCCGCCATAATGGCGCGGCGCTGGATGACGCCTTCATCGACCCCAGCTTCGTGCCGGTGCGGGTGCGGCTGGATGATTACACCCTCGTCAATTTCAACGCGCGGCTGAAGCTTGCCGATGCGATCAGCGCCTTTGGCCGGGTCGAGAACCTGCTGGGTGAGGAATACGAGCAGGTGTTCAGCTTCGTTTCGCCTGGCCGCAGTGCCGTTGTGGGCGTTGAAGCACGCTTTTGAAGGGGGGGTAATACAATGTCCGATATGATGAAATCATTCACGCCAATGGCATTGCCTTCGGTGCTGGCTGCCACCACGCTCAGCGGCACGGTAGTGCTGGCCTGCATGATGCCCTTCGCCGCAATTGCGACGATCGCTGCATTGGCCATGCCGCCGCGGCGCGGGCTGATAGCGGTGATGTTGTGCTGGCTGGGCAATCAGGTGCTCGGCTTCGGGTTGATGGGCTTCCCGTGGGACGGCCCGACGTTGGCCGCGGGCCTTTCGCTGCTGGCAGCGAGCCTGATTGCCTTTCTCGCTGCGCGGTTTGTGGCAGCGCGGGGCGGGGCGCTTGCAACATTCCTTGCTGCCTTTGCCGCATTCGAACTAAGCCTGTTCGTCTATGCGCTGGCCTTCGGCGATCCTGCGTTGTTTGTGCCTCAGATCGTCGCACAGATCGCGCTTAACGAGGCGCTGTGGTTTGCCGGGCTGTGGCTTGGCTGGCAGGTGCTGGCGCGCATTCCGGCGCTCGCCGATGGACGGCGTATTGTATGAGCGCGGGCTTGCGCATCGTATCTCTGCTTCCCAGCGCTACCGAAATCGCGGTGGCGCTGGGGTTGCAGGATAATCTCGTCGGCCGTTCGCACGAATGCGATTTCCCGTCAGTGGTGAAAGCCCTTCCTGTCTGCACATCGTCCAAGCTGGAAAAGGGCCTGACATCGCAGGCGATTGAAGACCGGGTGAAGGCCATCGTTGAGAACGGCCTGTCGGTCTATGATGTCGATGCCGCGTTGCTGCGATCGCTGAAACCGGATGTAATCCTGACACAGGCACAATGCGCGGTGTGCGCGGTCACGCCTGCCGATCTGGCAGACGCGCTGGCCGCATGGGTCGGGACCAAGCCGGTGCTCGTCTCTCTGGCGCCCGACGATCTGTCGGACGTTTTGAGTGATTTGATCCGCGTAGCCGAAGCGTGCGGCGTGCCGGAGCGCGCGCCTGACGCAGTGGCCCTGATGAAGGCCGGGCTGGCTGCGCTTCCCGAAGCACCGGCAACACGCCCCGCCATGCTGGCGGTGGAGTGGCTTCAGCCCCTGATGGTCGCGGGCAATTGGGTGCCTGAACTGGTGCGCGCCGCTGGGGCCGATCCGCTGCTGGCCGATGCCGGTGTGCATTCGCACTGGATCACCTTTGAAGCGATCGCCGCCGCCGACCCTGACATTATCGCGCTGATGCCCTGCGGCTACCAACTCGCCCAAACCCTGCCCGAAGCGCACGCTCTGCTGGCCGAGCCGCGCTGGCAAACCCTCAAAGCCGTGCGCAAAGGCCGGGTGTTTGCGGTTGACGGGCATCACCTGTTCAACCGTCCGGGACCGCGACTGGTGCAATCGGCGCAGGTGCTTGCCTGCCTTGTCCACACGCCGGATCAGGTGCCCGAACACCTGGCCGATTTCATAACGCGGCTGTGAAATGCCATTCCCCTCGCAATTGCAGCAAAAATTGCCTATGCGCGGCCCATGCATTTTCTTGATCAAGCCAAAATCTATGTGAAATCCGGCGGCGGCGGCCCCGGTGCCGTCTCGTTCCGGCGCGAAATGTATGTCGAATATGGCGGCCCCGACGGCGGCAATGGCGGCAGTGGCGGCGATATCGTGTTCGAAGCGGTCGCAGGCCTCAACACGCTGATCGACTTTCGCTATGCGCAGCATTTCAAGGCACCGCGCGGGGGTCACGGGATGGGCAAGGACCGTACCGGCGCGTCGGCCAAGCCGCTCGTAATCAAGGTGCCGGTCGGCACACAGATCCTGTCCGAAGACAAGGAAGAGGTGCTGGCCGACTTCACCCAGGTCGGCCAGCGTATCACCTTCCTCGAAGGCGGAATGGGCGGGCGCGGGAACGCGAGTTACAAAACGTCGACCAACCGCGCACCGCGCCAGCACCAGGACGGGATACCCGGTCAGGAAGCATGGCTGTGGCTGCGACTCAAATTGCTGGCGGACGTCGGCCTCGTCGGCCTGCCCAATGCAGGCAAATCGACCTTCATCAACGCTGTCAGCAACGCGCAGGCCAAGGTCGGCGATTATGCCTTTACCACGCTGGTGCCCAAGCTGGGCGTCGTGCGCCACAAGGGTCGCGAATTCGTGCTGGCTGATATTCCGGGCCTGATCGAAGGCGCGGCGGAAGGTGCGGGCATCGGGGACCGGTTCCTTGGCCATATCGAACGCTGCCGGGTGCTGATCCACCTGGTCGACATCACCGGCACGGAAGACGCCGACCCCGCCGAAGCCATGCGCGTCGTCGAGGACGAACTGGCGGCTTACGGTGCAGGGTTGGAAGACAAGGCGCGGCTGGTGGTGCTCAACAAGCTTGATCTCGCGGATGCCGAGTTGATCGAGACCTTCCGTGAGGAATTGCTCGCGGCTGGTGCTGACAAGGTGTTTGCTGTGTCGGGTGCGACCGGCGCGGGCATCCCCGAACTGCTGGACGCTGTGCTAGGCTACCTGCCGGATCGCACCTCGACCGAGACCAAGACGGTCGAAGTCGAAAACGAAGAAGACGCTGCCGTATGGTCGCCGCTCTGATCCGAACCTTATTGAAACACATCTAAAGAAAGGGGAATCCATGAAAATCGAGTCCCTGCTCGACTTCCGTGACATCGAGAAATGTCCACGCCTGGTCATCAAGCTGGGATCGGCGCTGCTGGTCCATCCCGATGGCGAATTGCGCTATGAATGGCTGCGCACCGTTGCCGCCGAAGTGGCCGGTGCGCGCGAGCGGGGCCAGGAAATTATCGTGGTGTGTTCGGGTGCGGTTGCCATCGGGGCGGCCAAACTCAATCTGCCGGGCGGAGGACGCGAAACCCTCGCCCATGCGCAGGCGGCCGCGGCAACCGGGCAGGTTGTCCTGATCGCCACATGGGCGCAATTGCTGGCAGAATATGGCCTTGTCGCGGGGCAGATGCTGCTGACGCTTGACGACCTTGAAGGTCGGCGGCGCTACCTCAATGCGTCGGAAACGTTGCGCGAATTGCTCGAGCGCGGGGCGGTGCCGATTATCAATGAAAATGATTCGATTGCCACCTCCGAAATCCGGTTCGGCGACAATGACCGGCTGGCTGCACGCGTGGCGCAGGCCGCTTCGGCCAACGGCGTGCTGCTGTTGACCGATGTCGATGGGCTTTATGATCGCGACCCTGCCCACCCCGAGGCCGAGATCCTGCCCCAAGTGCACGGGGTGACCGATGAAATACACCAGATGGCGACCGGCAAATCGTCATCGGGCAAAGGTTCGGGCGGGATGACATCGAAGCTGCTCGCCGCCGAGATTGCCGAGCGGGCGGGTATTGCGCTGGCGATCATCAAAGGCATCGATGATCTCCCGATCGCCTGTGCCATGGCAACGGGCCTTGGCACCGTGTTCCTGCCGACTCGCGATGACAACGCCTGGAAAAGCTGGATCGGCGGAAGGCTGCGGTTTCGCGGCAGCATCATGGTCGACAAGGGCTGCGTTGCGGCCCTGCGCCGCGGCAAGAGCGTCCTTGCCGCCGGGATCATCGGCGTTTCCGGCAATTTCGAACGTGGCGACGTGATCAAGATTGAAGGCCCGAACGGGCGGGTCATCGCCAAGGGCCTGGTCGAATATGACTGGGACGAATGTGATGCGATCAAAGGCTTGCGCAGCGAGGATCTGGCAGAGCGGCTGGGCCACCTGCCACGTTCCTGCGTGATCCACCGCGATCATATGGTCTTGTTGTGAGCCTTATCGCCATCACCGGCGCGACCGGCTTTGTCGGCAACGCGGTAATGGCCGAGGCACTGGCACAGGGTCATAAGGTGAGGGCTCTCGCGCGTCGCGATCAGCCTGTGCGTGCCGAGGTCGAATGGGTGCGCGGCGATCTGGACGATGCAGCGGCGCTGGAGGTGCTGGTCACGCGCGCCGACGCCGTCATTCATGTTGCAGGCCTTACCAACACGCCGGACCTTGCGCAGTTTGACACGGTCAATGTCTCGGGAACAGCCAATGTCATCGCCGCCATGAAGCAGGCGGGCGCGGCGCGCCTGGTATTCGTCTCCTCGCTTTCGGCGCGGATGCCGGGATTGTCGGCCTATGGTGCATCGAAGGCGCGGGCGGAGGCATTGGTGGAGGTGTCGGGACTGGATTGGACTACGGTGCGTCCGCCTGCGGTCTATGGTCCGCGCGAAATCGATATGCTCGATCTGTTTCGCAGCGCGAAGTGGGGCGTGGTGCCTTTACCGCCGGGCGGGGCGACCTCGATCATTCACGCCGATGATCTGGCGGGATTGCTTGTGGCGCTCACCGGCAAATCCGCGCCGACGAAGAAGCAAGTCTACGAACCCGACGATGGGCGCGAGGGCGGATGGAGCCACAAGGAACTGGCGCAAGCCATTGGCCGCGCAGTGGGCAGGCGCTCCGTCTTTGCACTGCACTTGCCACGCGCTGTGTTAAATGCCGCAGCAGCCGCCGACCGCCTGCTGCGCGGTGACAGGGCCAAATTGACCACCGACCGGGTGGGCTACATGGCGCATCCCAACTGGGTCGCCCGTGCCGATCGAAAGCCGCCGCCGGGAGTCTGGCAACCACGGATCGCGGGGGAAGAGGGACTGCCGGCGACAGCGGCGTGGTATCGGAACGAAGGCTGGCTCTGACGGGTTAGAGGAAAGGCTCCTCGCCCGGCTTGTGGATGCCGCATTCGGTTTTGTCCCAGCCCTTCCACCGGCCCGAACGCGGGTCTTCGCCCGGGGCGACCTGCGTGGTGCAGGGCGAGCATCCGATCGAGGGGTAGCCCTGCGCAATCAGCGGGTGGCGCGGCAGGTCGTGCTGAATGAAATAGCCTTCGATCTGGCCCGCATCCCAATCGATCAGCGGGTTGACCTTGAGGCGACCTTGCGCGTCCGAGCTATCCACCTCGAATCGGGGCAGATTGGCGCGGGTTGCAGACTGGAAGGATTTGCGCCCGGTGAAGGTCGCATCGAAACCTGCCAGCGCCTTTTCCAATGGGCGCACCTTGCGGATCTCGCAGCAGCCGTCGGGATCATAGGACCATCTAAGGCCACTCTCGTCCTTCTTGGCGAGTTCTTCTGCATCCGGCGTGAGAACAACGAGATTGAGGCCAAGGCGCTCGACCAGAAGGTCACGATAGGCCAGCGTTTCGGCAAAATGCTTGCCCGTGTCGAGAAACAACACCGGCACCGACGGGTCGACGCTGGCAATCAGGTGCAGCAGCACCGCGCTTTCGGCCCCGAAGCTGGAAACCGCTGCCAGATCACCGGCCAGACCGTCACGGATCACGGCCTCCAGCATGTCCTGCGTCGAGGCGCCTCGGAACATGCGATTGAGGCGCACCGCATCATGTTCGGTAAAGCGCGGGGCGAGGTCGAGCTGGTCGCGGGTGCGTGGCTCGCCCGAGATGTTCAGGTCAGGCTTCATGGCGCTTGTCCGCAATGATCACCCGCGCATCGGCCGCGCGTTGATACACGTTTTCCCACGTCGCAAAGGCGCGGGCCGCATCGTCCTCGTCAAGCCGCTTGTCAGGGGCGAAACTGTCGAAACCGCAGCGGCGCATGTGCGAAAGCTGGTCGATCAGCACATCGCCCACCGCGCGCAGTTCGCCCGCATAGCCCGCTTCGCGCAGGATGCGGGCCGCAGAATAGCCGCGCCCGTCACCGAAGGCGGGAAAGTTGACCTCCACCAGCGCAAGGCGATCCAGGAATGGCAGCAGCAACCGCGCATCATCGCCCGGTTCGATCCGCACGGCATTGGCATTGGTTTGTTCCAGAGCGGAATCGACCGTCACCGTGCCGTGATCGACCGGATCGTCGTCGCGGAAGCGGAATTGCACTTCGTCGGGTGATGTGCCCAGATTATCGGCCATAAAGCGCCTCCTTGAACGGCTCCATGCCGATGCGGCGGTAGGTGTCGAGGAAGCGTTCGCCATCCTCACGCGCGCCCAGATAGACATCGGTGACCTTCTCGACCGCGGCGACTACGCCGTCCTCGTCGAATCCCGGTCCGGTGATCTTGGCCAGGCTGACGTCTTCGGCTTCGCTGCCACCCAGCGACAGCTGGAAGTTTTCGGTGCCCTTCTTGTCGACGCCCAAGATGCCGATGTGGCCCGCGTGGTGGTGCCCGCAGGCATTGATGCAGCCCGAAATCTTCAGCTTCAACTCACCCAATTCGGCCGTGCGGCCCGAAGCGGCAAAGCGTTCGGAAATGCGCTGGGCCAGCGGGATCGAGCGGGCGTTGGCCAGGCTGCAATAATCGAGGCCAGGGCAGGCGATGATATCCTCGATCGTATCCATGTTGGGACTGCCAAGGCCCGCCTCGTCAAGTGCGCTCCACACTGCATGCAGATCGGCGATCCGCACATGGGGCAGCAGCACGTTCTGCGTGTGCATCACGCGCAGCTCGTCAAAACTGTATTGCTTCGCCAGCCGTGCCATCAGGCGCATCTGGTCCGCGGTCGCGTCGCCCGGAATGCCGCCTGCGGGCTTCAGGCTGATGACCGCAGAGACATAGGCATCATGCTGGTGGCGATGCGTGTTGCGATCCACCCACAGCGCAAAGTCAGGGTCCGAACGATCAAGCGTCTTGGGGCCATCTACGAAGGCGGGCGGCGCGAAATGTGCGGCAATCCGTGCCAGTTCTTCGCGCGGGGGTTCGATACCGACACTCAACATGTGCGCGAATTCGTCTTCGACCTGCCGGGTATATTCCGCTGCGCCCAGTTCATGGACGAGGATCTTGATCCGCGCCTTGTACTTGTTGTCGCGCCGGCCGTAGCGGTTGTAAACCCTGAGGCAGGCCTCGGCATAAATGATGAGTTGATCGAGCGGCACGAAGTCGCGGATCATCGGCGCGATCATCGGGGTGCGTCCCATCCCGCCACCAGCGAAGAACTGCGCGCCGACTTCGCCATCTCGCTTCACGATGCGGATACCGATATCGTGGAGGCGCATCGCCGCACGGTCCGTCTCGGAGCCGATTACTGCGATCTTGAACTTGCGCGGCAGGTAGGTGAATTCCGGGTGGAAGCTCGACCACTGGCGCATCAGCTCGGCATAGGGGCGCGGGTCCACCACTTCATCGGCGGCAGCGCCCGCGAAGTGATCGGCGCTGATGTTGCGGATGCAGTTGCCGCTGGTCTGGATCGCGTGCATCTCGACCTTCGACAGGTCGGCAAGAATATCGGCGGCGTCTTCCAGCTTGATCCAGTTGTACTGGATGTTCTGGCGGGTGGTGAAGTGCCCGTAGCCGCGGTCATACTTCTCGGCGATGTCGGCCAGCGCCTCCATCTGGTGGGCATTCAGCGTGCCATAGGGGATCGCCACGCGCAGCATGTAGGCGTGCAGCTGCAGGTACAGCCCGTTCATCAGCCGCAGCGGCTTGAACTGGTCTTCGGTCAGCTTGCCTTCCAGACGGCGGCGGGCCTGATCGCGGAATTCCTCCACGCGGGCATCGACCATCGCCTGATCATATTGGTCATATCGGTACATATCAGATCACCCAGTCCCAGCCGGTCTTGGCGGCGGTCGGCACGGCAAGGTCGCGCCGCACGGTCGGGCCGAGCGCGCGCACCCGGTCCTTGATGTGAGCGGGCCGGACATGGCCGCCCGCATCGATGGTGGCTTCGATGACATAGGGCACATTGACACGGCGCGCGGCTTCCTCGCGGGCGAGGATTTCCTTGGCCTCGTCGCCCACATCAACGGCGTCATCGACGAACAGCGACCAGCCGGTGCCGTTCCACCATGTGACCGCGCCCGAACGCAAATCGTTGCCGGTGAGGATTTTCATTCAGCGGCCTCCTTGGCGAGCGCCGCGATCGCGATGTTGTCGCGTGCGGTCACTTCGCCGATGACGATAAGCGCAGGACTTTTCACAGCCTCACGCTCGACGAGCTCGGGCAGGCCAGCGAGCAATCCGCGCAGCACCCGCATTTCGGGGCGCGCGGCGTTCTCGATCACGGCAACCGGCATATCGGGGGCGAGGCCATCGGCCATCAGCTTGTCCGCAATCTGCGCGGCGGTGGAGACACCCATGTAGATCACCAGCGTGCGGCCCTTGCCGGCAAGGCCGGACCAGTCCTGCTGCGCCAGCCCCTTGCACTGTCCGGCGACGAAGCTGACGATGCTGGAGGCGTCGCGGTGGGTAAGCGCGATGCCGCTCGCCGCTGCCGCTCCGTTGGCGGCCGAGATGCCGGGCACGACTTCAACAGGCACACCCGCCGCGCGCGCAGTTTCGGCTTCCTCGCCGCCGCGCCCGAAGATGAAGGGGTCGCCGCCCTTGAGGCGCACAACGTCACGCCCCGCCAGCGCCTCACGCACGAGCAGGGCGTTGATATCGTCCTGCGGCAGGGTGTGTCGGGCGCGCTGTTTGGCGACAGAGATCAATCGGGCGTCCGCGCGGGCAAGGCCCAGAATATCAGGGCCGATCAGCCCGTCATGCACGATCACCCGCGCTCGTTCGATCAGGCGGGCGGCGCGAAGCGTAAGCAGGTCCACCGGACCCGGCCCCGCGCCGACGAGATAGATGGTGCCAGTCTGCTTCATGGCACCGCAAATGGGGCAGGGCGCCGATCCGATCCAGCGAGAATGGTTTGACCGCGGCGAAGCGGAACTATTCGCCTTGGTCTTGTCGTGGCGCGGCGCGGCTTTCCAGCGCAGCGATCAGCGCCTGCATCTGGTCATTGTCGCGCAGGTTGATGTCGCGTTGGGGATAGGGGATCTCGATCCCGGCCTCCTTGAACAGCGTCCAAAGGTTCTTGAGCACCGCGCTGCGGATATTGCCGACGCCTTCTTCGGGATCGTTGATCCAGCAGTGGATCGTAAAGTCGACTGAATTGTCGCCAAAACCGCTCCACCACACGGTCGGCGGCGGCGTTGCGAGGACGCGCTTGGCCTTGTCGGCCGCTTCCAGCATCAGCTTTTCCGCCAGCTCCATATCGGCGTTGTAACTGATCCCGACCGGCACCTGCACCCGCACGTTGCGCGAGGAATAGGACCAGTTTTCGACCTGATTGATCATTAGATTTTCGTTCGGGATCAGATATTCGCGTTCGTCGCGGGTCACGACCGAGATCGCGCGGATGCCGATCTTGCGGATCTGGCCGAAGGTCTGTTGCCCGGTGGGATCGTTGACTGCGATCACGTCACCCGGCTTGATCGACTTGTCCATCAGCAAGATGATGCCGGAAATCAGGTTCCCGAAGGTCTTTTGCAGGCCGAAGCCGATCGCGAGGCCAAAGGCGCCGGAGAATACTGCCAGCGCGGTCAGATCGATGCCCAGCAGATCGACGCCGAGAAAGAAGGTCATCAGCCAGATGACGATCTGCGCAACCTTTTCAGCCAGCACGCGTTGGGTGCTGTCCAGTCCTGTCAGCCGTCGCAGAGCGCTGCGGGTCAGGCGCGTCGCGACAATTGCGAAAACCAGCACCATGACAATGGCGATGGCGGCGAACATCACGTCGAAGGCAGAAATGCGCCAATCGCCGACCGCGATGGCCAAGCTGTCAAGCTGGTCCAGAACACTGCCGACCGTCTCGTTGCGCCCGGAGATATCCTCGCGCACGGAATCCGCGCCGCTGACAATTTCAGTCGGTGCAGTCGAAGGGGGCGCAGGTGGGGTGGCAGACGGTGCGTCGGTCGGGATCGCCGAAGCGTCAGGGTCCGGCGTTTCGATCGCGATCTCGGCTTCGGTCGCGGTTGGTTCAGGTGAGGGCGCCGGAATGGTCATGCCGCACGCTCCAGCGCCTGCGCCAGATCGGCGATGAGATCTTCGGTGTCCTCAAGCCCGATCGCGAGCCGGATTGCGGGCCTGCCTTGTGTCGGACACAACATCAGGCTGCGGTGCACCTTGGGCGTAATGGGCAGGGCCAGACTTTCAAACCCGCCCCAGCTGTAGCCGATCCCGAACAGGTCGAGCGCGTCGGCGAGGCGTGCGGCGGCGCCCGGATCATCGCTCGCCAGAACCACCGCGAACAATCCGCATCCGCCGGTGAAATCACGCGCCCACAGCGCGTGACCGGGGGCCGAAGGCAGCATAGGGCACAGCACGGCATCCACATGTGGCTGGCTTTCCAGCCATTGCGCGATCTTCAGGGCCGAGCGGGTCTGCGCTTCCAGCCGGACGCCTATGGTGCGCAACCCACGCGCGGCCAGTGCGGCATCATCGGGGGAGACCACTTGTCCCAATTCCTGCGCAGTGCGGCGCAGGGCCGTGTACCAGCGTTTGCCGGCACTCGCGCTGCCCATCATCAGGTCGGAATGGCCGCCGACATGTTTTGACAGGCTCATCATCACGATATCGCAGCCATGTTCCAGCGCGGCAAAGCCAAGCGGGCTGGCCCACGTGTTGTCGATCAGGCTGACCGCGCCATGTTCGCGGGCAATGGCCGCAAACGCGGGTACATCGCAGACCTCGAAGGTCAGGCTGCCTGGGCTTTCGAGCCACACGGCTTTGACCGGCTCGGCAAAGCGGGCGCGGAAGCTTTCCAGATCACGCGGGTCGAAGAAGGTCGTCTTCACCCCCATCCGCGTCAGCAACCCTGTGGCCATGCTGCGCGAGGGATCATAGGCGTTGTCGCTCATCAACAGCCGGTCGCCGGGTTTCAGCACCGCCAGCAGGCACCCGGCAATCGCCGCCACACCGCTGGGATAAAGCTGCGTACCATAGGCGCCCGGCTCGATCTGGGTCAGCGCCTCCGCCAGAGCCCACTGCGTCGGCGCGCCGCGCCTGCCATAGAAGAACTGCCCGTCGGCGTTGTTTCCGCCTGCCGCGTGGCGATCAGCGTCTTTATCGTAAAGGTGGGTCGATGCCCGCCAGACCGGCGGATTGACCACCGGGCCGGTCCATTCCTTGCGCCGCCCGCCGCGCACCAGCCGGGTCGCGGGCTTCAGATTTTCGTCGTCGCCCCGGCTGCCACTCACGCCTCGGGGCCTTGCAGCTTGGGCGTATCGGGATCGGCGCCCCATTCACTCCAGCTGCCGTCATATAATGCGGCGCTATCCACACCGATCAGGTGCAGCGCGAACAACAGCACACTGGCAGTCACCCCGCTGCCGCAGGTGGCGGTCAGCGGGCGCGACAGGTCGATCCCGGCCGCCTCGAAAGCGGCGCGGATCGCATCGGGCGACTTGTAGGTGCCGTCGGTGTTCAACACTTCGTTGAAGGGCAGGTTCAGCGCGCCGGGGATGCGCCCCATTGGCAAGCCATGCACCGGATCGGTTCCCGTGCCATAAACCCGGTCAGCCCCCCGCGCATCGAGCACCTGTTCGCGTTGCTGCGTGACGTTGGCCAACATGTCCGCCTTGCTACGCACACGCCGTACGGGCGCGAGCGCGGCGGGCGATACGGCAATGCCGCGCACCGCGTCGCTGGCAAGCGACCGCCCTTCGCTCCGCCATTTGTCCAGCCCGCCATCTAGGATCGCGACATGCTCCCAGCCCATCGCGGTCAGCACGAACCAGGCACGCGCTGCGGTGCGGATTGCGCTGTCATCGTAAAGGACGATCGAATCCTCGGGCCGCACCCCAAGCAGGCCAAGACGCGCCGCGACCTGTCCGGGGGTCGGCATGGCATAGGGCACTGCGGAACCGGCATCGAACAGGCTGGAGAGGCCCAGAAACCGTGCGCCCGGAATATGCGCTGTGCCAAACTCAGCGGCCGCATCGCGCGCGGCTGCGGGCAGGTGATGCGAAGCATCGAGCACCGCCAGCCCCGGCGCATCAATGTTTTCGGCAAGCCACTGGCTTGAAACGAGCGCGGACGGAAGCATGGTCATGCCGCAAGCTCTAGCCTGCCGAATCCCCTGCTGCCAAGGGCGCGCGCTATGCCGCTGCCGAAATGGGCGGGATCGCGATGGATTGGGCCGCCAGTCCGGAGACACTGCCGGGCGGCTGATCGAGCAGGATCGGATGAAGCCTCCCCGTGCCACTTGTGCTCGGTGTGCCGATCACGAAGCTGCGGGTCATGGCGCGCGGGCCTCCATTGTCTCCGCCACCTTCCAGCGTGACGTGAACCAGTGGCACGAACAGCGGGGTCTTGCCCTGGCGCAGCGGCTGGATCGCAGAAAGCGGCAATCGCACCTCGCCCGTCACGCTGCGCGCCTGATGGGGGCCGATGCGCGCAATCGTCGCCAGTTCCTGCGCTGCACCGGGCGAGGGGGCATTGCCCGTGCCAGCGCCTGTATTTGCGCTTGCGCGTGCGCAGGCAAGGCTCACGGCCAGGTTGAGATCTGTCACGGCGCGGTCGGACCGGTTAGCGACCGCGAGGCGATATTGCAGCGTGAACATCATCACGCTGCGGGTCGCGCCCGTGATGTCCAGCGTGAGGTCCAGCCGCGGGAGGTCGATAACTGGCGCAGGGATGCTGGTTTCAGCAACCGGCGCGGCGAGGTGTAGTGCCTTGGGCTTGCGCCGCCGCCACATCAACGCGCTGCCGCCCAGCAGCGCCAACACGGCCATACCGCCTGCGATCCACGGCCATTCGTCCGAAGGAGGCGTTGGATCAGGCTGGCTAGCGGGCGTTCCTGTTGCCGGCGCGGGGACGTCTTGTGCGCTCGGTGAGGGCGGGGTTGCGCCGCCTGAAGGAACCGTCTGAAGCGTTCCGGATGGCGATGCCGGCACCGTATCGGGCGAGACTGAGGAGTCCCCCGCTGTGGTGTCACGCACGAGCGGTGCGACCGAGCCTTGTGTGGTCGGCGCCGGTGACGGCAGCGGCCGGACAATCGGCGTGGCCAGTGGCCTCGGACTTGCGGAGTCAGTGGGGGCCGGCGAAGGGGTGGGCGCCGGGGCCGAAGTCGGGCTTGCCGCCGGTCGCGGCGACGGGGTAGCCGTGGGCAGCGCGCGCGGCGGAATGGCAACGCCGGCGCGTTCATCTGCCGGGCCTGCGGGTACCGGCGTGGGCGACGGGGTCGGCGCAGGAAGCGTGAATGTTTCTGACTGCGCGGCCAAAGGTATGGCATGGGGCGCAGCAAGCGCGAGCGGGGCGATCAGAAGAAAAGCGGGCAGGCGGATCATGGCGCGATAGCGATCTGTAAAGCGGCTCGATTGCGGCAAGGGATGAGGCAACGTGCAGGACGCTGGGTGAACCTGCGCTGTCCCCATAGGGAATGCTGCCGCCCCGCGTCCAGTTCAACGCTTGCGCAAGGCGACGGATCGGGGCAACAGCGCGGCATGGATACCACACCCGAAAACGCAGCCCCCAAGCCAGCAGGCACTCCGCAATTCCTGGGCCGCGACACGCCGCTTCCCGGATCGCCGCAAGAGGCGGTGCTCGATTACGTGCCCAACCCACGGGTCGGCCGGACCTATCTGGTGCGCTTTGTCAGCCCTGAGTTCACGTCGCTTTGCCCGGTTACCAGCCAGCCTGATTTTGCGCATCTGGTGATCGATTACGTGCCGGGCGAAACGATTGTCGAAAGCAAAAGCCTCAAGCTGTTTCTGGGGTCGTTCCGCAACCATAATGGCTTTCACGAAGATGTGACAGTCGGCATTGGCGCGCGCCTGTTTGAAGAGATGCGCCCGCAATGGCTGCGGATCGGCGGTTACTGGTATCCGCGCGGTGGTATCCCCATCGATGTGTTTTGGCAGAGCGGCGCACCGCCGGCCGATTTGTGGCTGCCCGATCAGGGCGTGGCCCCCTATCGCGGCCGCGGCTAGGTCGCTCCAGGCCCGCCTTAGCCGCGTCCAGTCCCGCCTTAGCCGCGTCCAGTCCCGCCTTTGACCTTGCTCTTGGCGATGTGTCACGTGAAGCATCGTAGCGTCCGTTCGGGTGTCCTTTCATGACAGATGCGGGCCTCGGCTTTCTTGCCTCGCATCCCCGGAAAAATGTTTGCGCCCGGTGCCGGGATTTGCCCAACGCTCCTTGGCAAATTGCGCCTTGGACCGACTGACCAACACGCCGCCATAGCTAACAATCGCATAATCCGCCCGCCGCCGGATGTTGGATTATTGCGCCAACTGGTGCGGAACCGTTTGGCAAGCGTGGCATTATCGTTATGAAGGTACTTCAGGACCGTTGTGGTGGAGCGTCGCGGCAATTTCTTGTCGAAAACACGCAACTGTATATTTTTGATGCATGACCGCCGAGCGTCAGGGATCACGCGCTGCGAGATTATGCGACGATGGGGGATGGCGTCATTTCTGTGAATACCTTGCCTGCGAGTGCGCTGCCGGCGCTGACCAATCCTGTGCGCAGCCGCGCTGACTGGGACGCGATGCGGTCTGCGGCTTTGGCCGATCCCGGCGCGTTTCACGGCGGCATTGCGGCCCGGAATATGCACTGGTTTGTTGGTGATTTCGGTGCTGCGGGCGCGTGGATCGCCAAGGACGCACAGGGAGAATGGCACGGCTGGGATGCCGTATCAGCGACCCCGATCAGCCCTGATTTGCCGAGCGACTTCATGCCGTGGCATACCGGTTTTGACGGCGCTGATGCACCGCACTGGCGCTGGTTTGTTGGCGGGCGCACCAATGCTGCCTTCTCGGAACTCGATCGCCATGTACTGGCAGGCCACGGCGATGAAGCCGCGCTGATTTTTGAAGGCGATCGCTGGGACATGTCGGCGCTTGGCGGCAAAGGCGCGCCGATCGACTGCTACACGGTCAGCCGCAAGCGACTGCTGCTGGAGGTCGCCAAATGCGCGGTAGCACTGGAGGCGATGGGCCTCAAGCCGGGTGACCGCATGGCGTTGAATATGCCGAACATCATGCCGCAGATTTACTGGACCGAGGCGGCCAAGCGGATGGGCGTGGTCTACACTGCGGTGTTCGGCGGTTTCTCTGACAAGACCCTGTCGGACCGCATCGCTGATACCGGTGCGCGCGTGATTGTGACCTCCGATGGAAGCTACCGCAACGCGCAGGTCGCCGCGTTCAAGAACGCCTACACCGATCCGGCGCTCGACAATTTTGTGCCGGTCACGACGGCATTAGAAATCCTTGGCGGCCTTGATCTGGAATTGCCGCAGGACGATCAGGACACCATCATCGCCACCGTGCGTGAGGCACTGGCCGGCGAAATCACGGTGGATCGTTCGGATGTGATGCGCGGCGTGGGCCGGGCACTGATCAATCTGGGCGCCGAAGGTCGCATCAGCACCGCCGACGCCGCGCGCGTCCGTATTGCGATTGCTTCCAGCCTCGTCACGCTGCCGCCGCGCGTCGAAGCGGTCATCGTGTGCCGCCACACCGCGCAGCCCGACGTGATCTGGCGCGAGGAACGCGACCGCTGGAGCCATGAATTGACCGATGCTGCACTGGAGACGGTGCTGGAAAAGGCGCGCGGAGCCGGGTTCGCGGTCGAGAGTGCAGCGGAACTTCTGGCGCTGGCTGACAGCGATTTTGTCCGCGCGATCTGGGCTTCGTCCAAGCCCATGCCGGTCGATGCCGACTATCCGATGTTCTTCATCTACACTTCGGGCAGCACCGGAAAGCCTAAGGGGATCGTGCATAGCCATGGCTATGCCGCTGGTGTGGCCGAAACAATGGCGGCAAGCTTTGACGCGCGCCCGGGTGACACGTTGTTCGTGGTCGCCGATCCGGGCTGGATTACCGGGCAAAGCTATTTGATCTGCGCGCCGCTGATGACGCGAGTGACATCGCTGGTGGCTGAAGGTTCGCCGGTATTCCCGCACGCGGGCCGCTTCGCTTCGATGATCGAGCGGCACAATGTCACGATCTTCAAGGCAGGCGTCACCTTCCTCAAAGCGATCATGTCCGATCCCGACAACCTGTCTGAATTGCAACGCTACGAAATGGGCGGGCTGCGCGTGGCGACCTTCTGCGCCGAGCCGGTCAGCCCGAGCGTGCAGGCCTTCGGGATGGAGCACGTCACCCCGCGCTACATCAATTCCTACTGGGCGACCGAGCACGGCGGGATCGCCTGGACGCATATGTATGGGAATCAGGATTTCCCGCTGCGGCCCGATGCTCACGCCTATCCGCTGCCGTGGATCATGGGCGATGTGTGGGTCGAAGATGCCGATGCAGCGGCGGTTTCCGATGTGCCGTTTGCGCGCCATGCCGATGGCGGCGTGCCGTGGCGGCGGGCCGAGATGGGCGAGAAAGGCGAAATCGTCATCGCCGCGCCCTACCCCTATCTCGCGCGCACGATCTGGGGCGATATTGCGGGCTTCAAGGTCGATGATGGCCGCGTCGATCCCGCATGGCGCGGCGATGCGGCGCGATGGGAGGATGGCTATTGGAAGCGCTGGAAGGGCGCATGGGCCTATACCCAGGGCGACTTTGCGATCCAGCACGATGATGGATCGTTTTCGCTCCATGGCCGCAGCGATGATGTGATCAACGTATCGGGTCACCGCATGGGGACCGAGGAAATCGAAGGCGCGGTGCTGCGCGACAAGGCGCTTGCGCCCGATTCCCCCGTCGGCAACGTGCTGGTGGTCGGCGCGCCGCACCGCGAAAAGGGGCTGACCCCACTCGCTTTCGTGGTGCCGGTGGCGGGCCGCAAGTTGACGATCGAGGACAAGCGGCGGTTGTTCGATCTGGTGCGAACTGAAAAGGGCGCGGTCGCGGTGCCAGCTGACTTCATCGAGGTTTCGCAATTCCCGGAAACCCGCTCTGGCAAATATATGCGCCGAATGGTGCGCGCGCTGGTGGTGGGCGATGATGTCGGGGACGTCACAACCCTGCGCAATCCCGAGGCGCTCGACGAACTGCGCACCGTCATCGGCGATTGGCAGCGCAAGCAGCGCCTGTCGGACGAGCAGGCCTTGTTTGACCGTCACCGCTATTTCCTTGTGCAGTACAATACGGTTGCGCCCGGCAAGCAGGTGGCGACTGTCACAGTCACCAACGCGCCGGTGAATGCGCTGAACGAACGCGCGATTGACGAGTTGGTGCTGGTCACATCCACCTTGGCGCGCGATCCGAATGTTGTCGCTGTGGTGTTTACCGGACAGGGCACCTCGTCCTTTGTCGCGGGCGCTGACATTCGTCAGATGCTGGAGGAAATCCACACTCGCGAAGAGGCGCTGGTGTTGCCCAACAACGCGCACCTTGCCTTCCGCACGATCGAGCGCATGGGCAAGCCCTGCGTCGCGGCGGTGCAGGGCGTGGCGCTGGGCGGGGGCATGGAATTCGCGCTGGCCTGCCATTACCGCATTGCCGAGCCGGTGGCGCGCTTCGGCCAGCCCGAAATCCGCTTGCGGTTGCTGCCGGGTTACGGCGGCACGCAGCGTCTTCCGCGCCTGTTGATCGACCGGCGCGGCGAAGAAGGCCTGCGCGATGCGATGGATTTGATCCTTGGCGGGCGCAGCATCGATGCGCACGCGGCCGAAGCGATCGGCTTCGTCGATGAACTGGTGGGCGGATCGGCCGATGCGCTGGCGGCGGCCCATGCGGCGGTGCGCGATTTCGTGAAGCATGGCAAGGACAGCCCGCTGGGCGCGGCCTTTACCGAACGGCAGGCGGCAGTGGAACGCTGGGATACGGCGGCGGACGTCAGCCTCGATACGGTGATGCAGGACGATTTCCTCCAGCGCATCCTGCGCCAGCTCGACTGGGCCGGGCGCGGCGGCGCGGGCGAGCGGGCGCTGGACGCGGTGCGTGTCGGACTCGAACAGGGTATGACGGCGGGCCTCGCCAAGGAAGCGGCGCTGTTCGCCGATGCCATCGTCGACCCCGAGGGCGGCAAGACCGGCATCCGGCAATTCATGGACAAGGTCGCCCCGCCGTTGCCTGTACGGCGCGACGGTGTCTGGATCGACGCGGAACATGAAATGCGCGCACAGTCGCTGGAAGCGGCGGGCGATCTGTTGCCGGTAGGCGCGCCGTTCTATCCCGGCGTGACCCCGATCCCCGGTCACCAATACGCTTTTGGCATCGCGCGCGATCCTGACACCGGCGCGCCGCGCTTCGGCCCGCCCGCCAGCCACGAGAAAGAGTTGATCGTCGCGGTGCCCGAGCCTGCGCCCAACGAGGCGCTGCTCTACATGTTGACCAGCGAGGTCAACTTCAACGACATCTGGGCGCTGACCGGCATCCCGGTCTCGCCCTTCGACAGCCATGAGGAAGACGTCCAGATCACTGGATCGGGCGGCATCGCCTTGGTCGCGGCGCTTGGCAGCGAGACGCGGGCGCAGGGCCGGATCAAGGTCGGCGATCTGGTGACGGTCTATTCGGGCACCAATGACCTGCTTTCGCCCTTGGTCGGCAATGATCCGATGTATGCCGATTTCAGCATTCAGGGGTACGAGACCGAAACCGGCAGCCATGCGCAATTCCTGACCGTGCAGGCGCCGCAGATGCACAAGGTGCCGCCGGATCTGACGCTGGAGCAGGCGGGCAGCTATGTGCTGAACTTGGGCACGATTGCGCGCTGTCTGTTTACCACCTTGCAGATCGCGCCTGGGCGGACGCTGTTCGTTGAAGGCGCAGCGACAGGGACGGGACTGGATGCACTGCGATCTTCGGTGCGCACCGGGTTGCAGGTGACGGGGCTGGTGTCCTCAACCGAACGCGCCGATTTCATCACGCAGGTGCAGGGCGCGGTCGGGGCGATCAACCGCAAGGATGCGCGCTTTGCAGGCCTCTATTCGATGGTGCCGGAAGACAAGGCCGAGGCGCAGGCATGGGAAGCCGCAGGCGCGCCGTTGATCAAGGAATACAAGGCGCTCAATGGCGGAAAGCTGGCCGATTATGTCGTCAGCCATGCGGGCGAGACATCCTTCCCGCGCTCGTTTCAGTTATTGGCCGAAAACGGCACGCTGGCATTTTATGGCGCGTCATCCGGCTACCACTTCAGTTTCATGGGCAAGCCGGGCACCGCCACGCCAGAAGAGATGCTGCGGCGCGCCGCGCTGAGGGGCGGCGAGGCGGTGTTGATCTACTACGGGCCGGGCAGCAAGGAATTGCTCGACGAAACGGGTCTGGAAATGATCGAGGCCGCGCGGCGGTTCAACGCCCGCTCGGTGATCGCCACCACCACCGATGGTCAGCGCGAGTTCCTGCAATCGCTGGGGCTGGAGGACGCGATCGAAGGCATCGTCAGCTTGGAAGCGATCCGCCGGCGCGAGGGCGCGAACTTCCTCTGGCCCGACACCATGCCGCGCTTGCCCGATGCGAAGGCCGATATCGAGGTCTTCAAAGCGGCTGTGCGCGACTATCAGGACCGGGTAATGAAGCCCTTCGGCTCGGCTGTGGGCAAGATCCTGCGATCGCCCGACAATCCGCGTGGTAGCCCCGATCTGGTGTTTGAGCGGGCCGGGCAGGATACGCTGGGCATTTCAACATCACTCGTGAAGCCCTTCACCGGGCGGGTGATCTTTGCAGAAGACCTCACCGGCTCGCGCTTTACCTTCTATGCGCCGCAGGTGTGGACCCGCCAGCGCAAGATCCTGATGCCGACTGCCAGCATTCTCGGCACCCATCTGTGCAACGCCTACGAAGTGGCGCGCATGAACGACATGATTGCGGCAGGGTTGCTCGAAGTGACTGAGCCCCAAGTCGTGCCGTGGGATGGTCTGCCAGAGGCGCATCAGGCGATGTGGGAAAACCGGCACACCGGCTCGACCTATGTGGTCAATCACGCGCTGCCTGAAATGGGCCTGCGCAGCCGCGATGCGCTGCTCGAGGCGTGGGCCGCATTGAGCGCGGACGAAGGTTCCGGCCAACCGCAGGCTTGACGCGCGCAATGCAATAATTGAAACGTTCTTAGCTCTCCTCCCCAAGGGTTTGAACAATCAGACAAGCGAACACGTGATTCGCCGCAATTTTATGAGGAGTCGAGCGATGGCCAAGTTGAAAGCCACTACCCCTGCGCCCGCAACGGGCGGATCTGCAACCGGCCGTCTGGCTGGCAAGATTGCAGTCGTCACGGGCGCAGCGGGAAACCTAGGCGGGCACATCGTTGCGCACTACCTGGCAGAGGGTGCCACCGTGGTGATGACGGGTCGCACGCCTGATCGCACGCAAGCCGCAGCCGATGCGATGATCAAGGCTACCGGGGCCGATCCGGCACGATTGGCAACCGTGGCGCTCGATGGCGGGGACATCGACTCGGTGCGCGCCGCGATGGCCGAAGTGGTAGCGAAGTTCGGCCGCATCGACATTCTGGTCAACAACGCCGGCAGCGCCGGGCCCAAGCAGCCGATCGAAAATCTTCCCCTTTCAGCGGACGAATTGGCGACGCAGCAGAAACAGGGCTCAACCGACAGCGAAACGGTGGGTGACGCGCTGCGCAACATCTTCGGCGTCGCCTGGAACGTGGCTCGCGTTGCGGCCGAGCATATCCCCGAAGGGGGATCGATCATCAATGTCTCGACCATCTTCAGCCGCACGCCTTATTATGCGCGCGCCGCCTATGTGGTGCCCAAGGCCGCAATGAACGCATGGAGCCGGGAGCTGTCACTGGAGCTTGGGCCCAAGGGCATCCGTGTGAATCTCGTTTACCCCGGCCCGATCGAGAGCGAGCGCATCCGCAACGTGTTCGCTGCGATGGATAGCGCACGCGGCGACGAAGCGGGCACCACCGCGACGCAGTTCTTCGACATGATGAGCCTTGAGCGCGCCACCGGCGGGAACGCCAAGGCCAAGACTTTCCCGACGCCGACCGACATCGCCACCACATGCGTCTTCCTCGGCAGTGACGAGAGCGCGGCTTACAACGGCCATGATTTCGAAGTCACCCACGGCATGACCGTGCGCAAGGAAGAGCGCGCGACCTATCTGGCGCGGCCCACGATGCGCTCGATGGACGGCACCGGCCTCGCCGTGCTGATCGCGGCGGGCGACAATTTTGAAGAAGCCTTGGAAATCGCGCAGGTGCAACTAGCCTGCGGGGCCGAAGTCGTGCTGGGGCTGCCACGCGCCGCTGATGTGGCCATCGCGGAAAAGCGATGCGCGGCAATGGGCCTGTCCGACAAGCTCGCGATCATGCGCTTCAGCCGCAAGGATCCGGCGGGCATGGAAGCGGCGCTTGAGGATTACACCAAGGGCGGCACACCCGTCAGCGGGGCTCTGTTCCTGCCCGCCCTGAGCGCCGGCGAACTGGGCGGCGCGATTACGGAGGCTGATGACTCCGTGGTCGAGGCGCTGATGGACGCAGAACTGGCGGGCAACATGGCGCTCGCGCGCACCATGTGCCGTTACTGGAAGCGGCACGACAACCTGCTGCAACCGCCGCGCTTCGTCTTTGTCAGCCATGCGAGCGACGGCAAGGGCGATATCTATGGCCACATCCTGCGCGCCGCGACCGAACAGCTGATCCGTATCTGGCGCGACGAGTCCGAGATCGATACCGCGCATGGCCGCCGCCGCCAGGCCGAGTGGGGCAACCAGATCGTGCGCTTCACCAACACCGAAGCCGAGAATATCCGCTTCACCGCCGGCCACGCCGCACGCATCCTGCTGAAGGAAAGCAAGCTTGGCGAGATCACGCTCTACGTGCCTGCCAACATTGGCGAGGCGACGGGAGCGCGCAAGGCCATGCCGGGGTTCTCGGAAAACATCACCGGGCTGCATCTGGGCAAGGTGGCGCTGATCACCGGCGGGTCGGCCGGGATCGGCGGTCAGGTCGCGCGGCTGCTCGCATTGGCTGGCGGCAAGGTGATGATGGTTGCCCGGCGCGAAAGTGAACTCGCAGTCGCCCGTGCGCGGATTGTCAGCGAATTGGAGGATATCGGCTTTGCCGGGGTCGAACGCCGCGTGCAGACGCTCGCCAATGTCGACGTCAGCAATTTTGAAAGCCTCAAGGGCGCGGTCGATGCCACGTTGAAGGCCTTCGGGCGGATCGATTACCTCATCAACAACGCGGGCGTGGCGGGCGCGGAGGATATGGTGGTCGACATGGGGGTCGACGCCTGGAACTACACGCTCGATGCGAACCTGGTGTCCAACTACTTCCTGATGCACCATGTCGCGCCGCTGATGAAGGCGCAAGGATCGGGCTACATCCTTAACGTTTCGTCCTATTTCGGCGGCGAGAAGTATCTCGCGGTCGCTTATCCCAACCGCGCCGATTACGCGGTCAGCAAGGCCGGGCAGCGTGCGATGGTCGAAAGCATGGCGCGCTATCTCGGCCCCGAAGTGCAGTTCAACGCGATTGCGCCCGGCCCGGTCGATGGCGATCGCCTGTCGGGCACCGGCGGCAAGCCCGGTCTGTTCGAACGACGCGGCAAGCTGATCCTCGCCAACAAGCGGCTGAATGCGGTCCACGCTGCTGCGATCAAGGCGATCCGGCGCGGGGTGCGGGTTGAGGCTGTGCTGGCGCGGCTCGCCCGCAACGACACCGTGAAAATGAGTCATGACACCAATAACCCGCGTGAACTGCGTGAACTGGCACTGGCCTGCGCGCGTGAAGGCGATGGGGCGTGCACGTGGGATCAATATTTGCTGACCCCCACAATCGCGGCCGCGCTGATCGGGCGGCTACGTCAGGCGGGCCTGTTCCTCGACGCGCCTGAATGGAATGATCGCCCGGCCACGCCCGAGGCGGACGCCGATTGGCTGATGCGCGCACCGCCTGAAGATGCACCCTTCCTGCCTGCGGACAAGATCGCGGTCGAAGCCAAGAAAGTGGGCAGCGGGGTGCTTTCCAAGCTCTATCTCGGCAAGATGCCAACCGAGCACGACGTGGCGCAGGCAACGGTGTTCTTCCTCGCCGACCGCGCTGTCAGCGGTGAAACCTTCATGCCCTCGGGCGGGCTCTCCGTGGAACGGTCCACGACCGAGCGCGAACTGTTCGGAAGCCCCAAGCAGGAACGGCTCGACCAGATGCGTGGCAAGACCGTGTGGATCATCGGCGAACATCTCGCCGATTACCTCGCCGAGACCGCACGCGCCTTCATCGAGGATTGTCACGCCGCCAATGTGGTGCTGATTACCCGCACGCCGGAAGGCTTCGAGGCGATCAAGGCGCAGCTTGATCCCGACACCGCCGCCTCACTCACCTCGCTGGTCAAGACCACCGATATCGAAGCCGCGATGGACGAGGCCCTGACCGAGTGGGGCAAGCCGACCACGATCCTCTCGACGCCGTTTGCCCCGCTGCCCGGCAAGCTGTTCGGAAAGGACGACCCGCTCACCCCGGACGAATTCCGCACCGTGGTGGCCGATAACCTCACCCACCACTTCCGCGTGTCGCGCCGCGCGTCGCTCTATGATGATTGCCAGCTGGTGCTGACCAGCCCGGACGTGCCGATGGGCGACAAGTCTCCAGCCTTTGCGCTGGCGAACTTCATCAAGACCACACTGCACGCTTTCACAGCCACTCTGGCGGTGGAGAACGAGCGGCTGGTTCACGATGTGCCGGTCAACCAGATCAACCTCACCCGCAGGGTGCAGTCCGAAGAGCCGCGCGATCTTGACGAGCATCTGGAAGAGGTGCGGCGCTTCTCGCGAGCCGTGCTTCTGCTTGGCGCGCCGCTGCCCGATGCGGAGGATTCGCGTTATCGTGCGCGGATCTATCGCGGCATGTCGATGACGGTCTGAGCGGCGGGCCCGCGTCGTGATCCAGTACCTGCCCTTCGAGAAGCCGATTGAGGCGCTCGACAGGCATGTGGCGGAACTTTCCGCCCATGCCGAGGGTGCTGAGGAAGCGCGCATGCTTGCGACACGGGCACAGCGCCTGCTGGCGGACACTTATGCCCGTTTGACCCCGTGGCAGCGCACCCTGGTGGCGCGTCACCCGCAGCGGCCCCGGTTTGAGCGGCTTGTGGCGGGACTTTTCACCGATTTTCTTCCCATCGCTGGTGACCGGGCGTTCGCAGACGATCAGGCTATTATCGGCGGTTTCGCGCGGTTCGAAGGCCGCAAGGTTGTGGTGATGGGCCATGTGAAGGGCGAAGATACCCCCGGCAGACTGCGCCACAACTTCGGCATGGCGCGGCCCGAGGGCTACCGCAAGGCGATCCGCCTGATGGAGCTTGCGGATCGCTTTGGCTTACCGGTGATCACACTGGTGGATACCCCCGGCGCTTTCCCCGGTGTCGATGCCGAGGCGCGCGGGCAAGCGGAAGCTATCGCCCGTTCGACTGAGGCGTGCCTTGCGCTTGGCGTCCCGCTGATTGCCGTCATCGTCGGGGAAGGCGGATCGGGCGGGGCGGTCGCGCTGGCGGCGGCGAACCGCGTGCTGATGTTCGAACATGCCGTCTATTCGGTGATTTCGCCTGAAGGTTGTGCCTCGATCCTGTGGCGCAGCGCCGCCCAAGCCGCGACTGCGGCAGAAGCGTTGCGTTTGACGGCGGGCGACTTGCTGAAGCTGGGTGTGATTCACCGTATTGTTTACGAGCCCGCAGGTGGCGCTCACCGCGATCCGGACGAGGCTGTCAAGCGGTTGGCATTGGCTCTGCGTGGGGAATTGGGTGCACTTGGTAGCCTGTCCGCAGCGCGGCTTCGACGCGAGCGTGAGGACTTTTTCCTGGCTCTCGGTTGAGCGCGAGAGTTTGCTTGTCGAACGAAATTCGTCGATAAGACTTATGAGTTTCAAAGGCTTAAAATTTTTTGAGAAGGCGTGAAACATCTGCGCGCATTTTCTCTTATTCCGAATGCACCTGCAATTGACCCGCAGTGTCCCCTCTACCTTTGCCCTCACCGAGCCCCTCGGTGAGGGCATTTTTATGGCCCGATTTGCCTCACCCCTGCGTCATCCTGCCCCAGGCATCCTATTTTTGGCAGGGGGCATTACTAAACCATCGGTCAGCCACACCAAGCATGAAAAAATCAGTCTTGCGTTTGGAACAATAGCCTCAGGATCAGCTTATCCATCGCACTTACTCAGGAGATGGTAAATGAATCTGATTATTATAATCATCGTCGGCGGCATCTTGGGATGGCTTGCCAGCATTGTTATGCGGACTGACGCACAGCAGGGCATCTTTCTCAATATTGTCGTTGGCATTGTCGGTGCATTGATTGCCGGATTTTTGGTCACTCCCCTTCTTGGCGGCGCTCCGATCACAAGCGGCTCATTTGATATTATGTCGCTGCTTACCTCGTTTGTCGGCGCGCTGATCCTGCTTGCAGTGATCAATCTGTTTCGCCGCGGTCGCGTCCGTTAATTCGGACGCCACTTGGGCCGAAGTCAATCACATCGACCAGTACGAACGACGTGATACAATTCGAGGCATAATTGTTTCCCGAAGTTTAATGGGTCCGCTCACCTGAGCGGGCCCATTTTACCATGTGATTTGGAGAAAAGCTGCGCTGCGCCGAAGCCTATTACAGGCGCTAGGCTGTGTTGACAAAAGACTTCAGCCATAGGCGAGTGGCGGCGAGGTTGAGGAAGCTTTCGAAGGATAGGATTGTCTTGTCGTAGCGGGTGGCG
>JAACPW010000001.1 GCA_009995225.1 Sphingomonadales bacterium
TGTTGGCGACCAACGCTTCAGCAAAGGCAGATGCCGTCTGCGCCGCGTCGGTGGAGCCCATCTATGAGCCCTTCATGATTCGGTCAACGGGTTTTTGCAATTTTATTTCAGTCCCGCGAAACGGTGGCACCCTCACTCTGGCCTTTCCCCCATGTGTGTCCGGCAAACCTATCGTGCCCAGCTATCGTCTGATCAGATCCGCCTGAACCGGAAATACCACACCTCGTGCCCATAGACCGTGCGCGCCTTGTGCTCATAGCGCGTCTCGGGCCAGCCGGAGGGTCGCACCTGCCAATCGCTCGGCTTCTCCACCACCCACTCGAACAGGTGAGTGTAACGCTGCATCACCATCAAGGCATGGCGCAGATAGACCGCATGATCGGTGCCGAAGCGGAATTCACCGCCCGGTTTCAGCTTTTGCGCGAGCAGCCTCACCGGCCCGTCATTCATCATCCGGCGTTTGGCGTGGCGCGCTTTGGGCCAGGGGTCGGGATGGAGAAGATAGGCCATGGTCAGCCCCCCATCCGGAGTGCGCGCCAGCACATCGAGCGCGTCGCCCAGATGCAGACGGATATTGGCAAGCCGCTGGTCCTCGACATGGGTCAGCGCCTGCGCCACCCCGTTGACGAAGGGTTCCGCACCGATGAAGCCATGATCGGGCAGCAGATCAGCGCGATACGCCAGATGCTCTCCCCCGCCGAAGCCGATCTCGAAATGCAGAGGTCGCGAATCGCCGAACAGGATGTCGGACGTCACCGGGCCTTCGGCGGGCACGGCAATCTGCGGCAGTAAGTTGTCGACCAACCCCTGTTGCCGGTTGCGCAATTTCTTGCCGACGGTGCGGCCGTAAAGCCGGGCGATAGTGGTCGGGTCGCCTTCCTTGAATGCTGTCATCGGCGCCCCATAGAAAAACGCCCGAGGTGTTTCCACCCCGGGCGCGCTTTTCTCATCCAGACGGCAAGCGGCGCGTCTTACGCGGCTTCCACGATGGTCTCGTCATCGCGCAGCACGTAGCCGCGGCCCCACACGGTTTCGATGTAGTTTTCACCGCCGCAGGCCAGGCTCAGCTTCTTGCGCAGCTTGCAGATGAATACGTCGATGATCTTGAGTTCGGGCTCGTCCATGCCGCCATACAGGTGGTTGAGGAACATTTCCTTGGTCAGCGTGGTGCCCTTGCGCAAGCTGAGCAGTTCCAGCATCGCATATTCCTTGCCGGTCAAGTGGACCCGGCTGCCATCGACTTCGACCGTCTTGGCATCAAGGTTGACCGCCAGCTTGCCGGTGCGGATGACCGACTGGCTGTGCCCCTTCGAACGGCGCACCACGGCATAAATGCGGGCAACCAGTTCTTCGCGGTGGAAGGGCTTCGTCACGTAATCGTCGGCGCCGAAGCCAAAGCTGCGGATTTTGGAGTCCATTTCGGAAATGCCCGACAGGATCAGCACCGGCGTCTGCACCTTGGCGACGCGCAGCTTCTTGAGCACGTCGTAGCCGTGCATGTCGGGCAGGTTCAGGTCGAGCAGAATGATGTCGTAATCATACAGCTTGCCGAGGTCCAAACCCTCTTCACCTAGGTCGGTCGAATAGACATTGAAACCTTCGGTGGTGAGCATCAGCTCGATCGCCTTGGCGGTGGTCGGTTCGTCTTCGATCAGCAGCACGCGCATTGCAGTCCCCTGTCCTTGCCCCTTGGTAACCCCCGCTTAGGAGAGGTTGCCGTCTGTTAACCACGCCACTTCTCACCAAAAAAGGTTAATAAGACGTTTAAGGCGTTAACGTTTTGCGGTGAGTCTTTCGCGCCACACCCCCGGCAGGGCGTGGTGTGCGGCCAGCTTAGGCGTTCACATCTCGCTCGTCGCCTGCGGAAAAGTGCTAAGATGCGCTGGCGAGTTTTTTAGCCCTGCGCCGCTGCGCACTGGACCCCAGGCCGATCGCTTCGCGGTATTTCGCGACGGTGCGCCGGGCCAGGTCGAAACCTTCCTTCTGAAGCATTTCAGCCAGTTGTTGATCGGACAGGATGGTCCTGGCGGTTTCCGAATCGATCAGGGTTCGGATTCGCGCCTTGATCGCGGCGGAGGATGCGCCCTCGCCATCGGCAGACGCCACCCCGCTGGTGAAGAAGTATTTCAGTTCGAACGTCCCGCGCGCGCAGGCAAGATACTTGTTGCTCGTCACGCGGCTGACCGTGCTTTCGTGCATCTCGATCTTCTCGGCCACCTCGCGCAGCGTGAGCGGGCGCAACTCGGCCACACCGCGCCGGAAAAAGCCGTCCTGCTGGCGCACGATTTCGGCGGCGGTTTTCAGGATGGTTTTCTGACGCTGATCGAGCGCGCGAATCAACCAGTGCGCATCGGCCAGCTTTTCCTTCAACCAGCCGCGCGATTCCTTGCTGGTGGCCCCGGCATTGAGTTCCACGAAGTAACCGCGGTTCACGATCAGCTTGGGCAAGGTGTCCTCGTTCAGCGCAATGTCCCAGCCGCCTGCGGCATTCGCCTGCACCAGAATGTCAGGCACCACCGAGCTGGTGTCGCATGAGGCAAAGGCCAGCCCCGGACGCGGATCGTAGCTCCGCAGCTCCCGCAGCATATCGGCGAAATCCTCGTCATCGACCCGGCACAGCCGCTTCAACCGCGCGACCTCGCCCTTGGCGACGAGATCGAGATTGGCGATCAGCATCGCCATGCACGGATCGTAACGGTCAGCCTCGCGCGCCTGAAGCGCGATGCATTCCGCCAGGTCGCGCGCACCCACGCCGACCGGATCGAGCGACTGTACCAGCGTCAGGGCAGCCTCCGCCGCCTCGGTTCCGACACCGAGATCGTCGGCAACCTCGCTGAAGGGTGTGGTGAGATAGCCGGCATCGTCCAGCAATCCGATGATATGCCGTGCAATCGCGCTGACCTGCGGATCGCGCGTGCGCAGGCCGACCTGCGCTTCCAGATGCTCGCACAAGGTGATCTCGGCGGCGCGCAGCTGTTCCCAGTCCGGCGCCTCGCCCATGTCGCCGCCACTGCCTGCCGCCGCTCCCCATTCGGCATCGCGAGGCCCGCGTGCCTCGCCGTCGCCGGTATCCCAGTCACGGTCGACCGAGGCGAGATCGAGCGGCGCATCTCCCTCCCCGCCGCCTGCCAGCATCAGTTGATCGGCGGGCGCGTCTTCGCCCGGCGCTGTGGCCGGCTCAATCCGCTCCGGCTCGGCGCCCGCATCGGCAGGCCCGCCGGTGTCGAGCAACGGGTTGGCCTCCAGCGCCTCGGCGATGAAGCTTTCGATTTCGAGATTGGAGGCCGCCAGCAGCTTGATCGCCTGCTGCAATTGCGGCGTCATCACCAGCGATTGCGTTTGCCGGATATCAAGGCGGGGGCCCAATGCCATGCCTGCTCCGTTAGAGCGTAAAGCTTTCGCCGAGATAAAGCCGCCGCACGTTCTCGTCCGCGACCAGCTCCTGCGGGGAACCGGCAAACAGCACCTGCCCGCCGTAGATGATGCAGGCGCGGTCGACGATATCGAGCGTTTCGCGCACGTTGTGATCGGTGATCAACACGCCGATGCCGCGCTGCTTCAGATCCTTCACCAGATCGCGGATATCACTGATCGAGAGCGGGTCGATCCCCGCGAAGGGTTCGTCGAGCAGCATGATCGAAGGCTTGGCCGCCAGCGCGCGGGCAATCTCGCAGCGCCGCCGTTCCCCGCCCGATAGAGCCATTGCGGGCGAGCTGCGCAGGCGGGTGAGGCCGAATTCATCGAGAAGCCGCTCCAGCTCGGCAGCGCGGGTCGCTGCGTCGGGCTCACCCAGTTCCAGCACACAGGCGATGTTCTGCTCCACCGTCATCCCGCGAAAGATGCTGGTTTCCTGCGGCAGATAGCCCAGCCCCAGGATCGCGCGGCGATACATTGGCAGGTTGGTCACATCCTCGCCGTCCATCAGAATGCGGCCCGAATCCGGCTTCACCAGCCCCATGATCGAATAGAAGCAGGTCGTTTTGCCCGCACCATTAGGCCCCAGAAGCCCCAGGACCTCGCCCTTCGCCACGGTGAGCGAGATATCGGCGAGCACTGCGCGCTTGTCATAGC
The DNA here is from genome assembly GCA_009995225.1 of Sphingomonadales bacterium. Taxonomy (GTDB): domain Bacteria; phylum Pseudomonadota; class Alphaproteobacteria; order Sphingomonadales; family Sphingomonadaceae; genus Erythrobacter. The sequence continues at coordinate 4,072 of JAACPW010000001.1, forward strand.
TCTTGGCGATCGAAATCACCTCCAGCCCGTTGCCGAGCGGTTGAACCGGCGCGGCCTCGATGGGCGGATCGGAAAGGGTGGTGCTCATATCCATGAAGCCTTTAGCAGTCTTGGGGCCGCAGAAAAGGGGCGCGGGGGCTTTGCAGGAATATTGCTTAACCCGAAAGCCCGTTGATCGGCACCACGCGGCGGACTGATAACCCCTGCATTATCAACGTCGCATCGCGCGCCTATTCTCCGCTCCACGCAATAAAATGGCAGGAATCCGGGCCTTCTTGCAACTCTGGAAAGGTTTTGCGATAGTGCACGCTCCACACCAGACCGTGGGGGAGCGGCTTGCATGATGAGAACCGACAAATCCGGCAAGAGCCAGGCGTTGCCTGAATCCACTGCGCGCGATTGGCGCAAGGCGATGAGCGATCACGTCGCCTATGGCTTGCTCGCCTACACCGGCTTGCAGATTTTCGTGACGGTCAAGGCGCTGTCCGAAGGCAGTTCGGGGATGCTGCCCTTTCTTGCGCTTATCGTGTTGGTCGCCGCGATCATCCCGGTGTGCCGGTGGTTCGAAAAGCGATGGGCGGGTCTGAGCGATGCCGAGGCCTTCGATCCCGGCTTCGCCTCTGCCTTCAGGCGCGATGTGATGGCTCTGTGGGCGCTCGCAATCGGGCTGCCCTTCGGCATTACCCTGATCCTCAAGGCGCTGCTGAACATCTTTTGATGAAAGCGGCCTGACCGGGTTTGGCGGCCCTCGCTCATGGGCGGTCAGGCCGGGCGTTCCCACCCACAGGAATCTAACCTTCGTGCGCGCTAAGGGCGGGTTTGCGGTCGACGATGCAACCACAAACCCCCGCGCCCGCGCCGCAAGCGTTACTTCGCGGAATTGTACCGCTCAACGGCTTCCAACGTGAGCCGACGCGCTTCGGCCGCGTCACCCCACTTGCCCACGCGCACCCACTTTTCTGTTTCCAGATCCTTGTAATGGGTGAAGAAATGTTCGATTTGCTGGCAGATAATCGCTGGAAGATCAGTGGTTTCGGCAACATCGGCGTAGTAGGGAAACGTGCTGTTGACCGGCACGCAGATCAGCTTTTCGTCGCCACCCTGTTCGTCTTCCAGGTTCAGCACCCCGATCGGACGGGCGCGCACCACGCAGCCGGGAATGAAGGGCGACAGCGAAATCACCAGCGCATCGATCGGATCGCCATCGGGCGAAAGCGTATGAGGCACGAACCCGTAATTGGCGGGATAGCGCATCGGCGTGTGCAGGATGCGATCGACAAACAGCGCGCCCGATTCCTTGTCGAATTCATACTTCACCGGCTCGCCCCCGGTGGGCACTTCGATGATGACGTTGAGATCTTCGGGCGGGTTGACGCCGGTGGGGATCTTGTCGATGCGCATGGAGGTTCTCTTTGTTGTGTGCGTTGCAAGAGGTGTTGCCGCGCGCCTTAATGCGTGTCGCAGGATTGCGAAAGGGGCTGTGTAAGCCTAATCCGCGCGGCCTATGAGCAAGAACACCCCCCAGGCCATCCGCGGCACCCAGGACATCTTCGGCGCCGAAGCCGAGGCTTTCGCTTTCGTGGTCGAGACGTTCGAGCGTGTGCGGCGGCTTTACCGTTTCCGCCGGGTGGAGATGCCGGTGTTCGAAAAAACCGAGGTCTTCGCGCGCTCGCTCGGCGAGACGACCGATGTTGTCTCGAAGGAGATGTATTCCTTCGATGATCGCGGCGGCGAGAGCCTGACCTTGCGTCCCGAATTCACCGCCGGGATCGCGCGCGCCTTCCTCACCAATGGCTGGCAGCAATATGCGCCGCTGAAAGTCGCCACCCACGGCCCGCTGTTCCGCTACGAGCGCCCGCAAAAGGGCCGCTACCGCCAGTTCCACCAGATCGACGCCGAGGTGATCGGCGCGGGCGAGCCGCAGGCGGATGTCGAGCTGCTGGCAATGGCCGACCAACTGCTCAAGGAGCTGGGCATTCACGATGTCACCCTGCACCTCAACACGCTGGGCGACGGCGCCAGCCGCGAGGCATGGCGGGCGGCTTTGATCGACTATTTCCGCGCGGTGAAGGATCAGCTCTCCGAGGAATCGCAGGAGCGACTGGAGAAGAACCCGCTGCGGATCCTTGATTCCAAGGATGCGCGGGATAAGCCGTTCCTGGCAGATGCGCCGAAGATCGACGCATTTTTGTCGGAGGAGGCGAGCGCCTTCTTCGCCGCCGTTACCACCGGGCTGGATGCGGCGGGCGTGACATGGGTGCGGGCGGAGAGCCTTGTGCGCGGCCTCGATTATTACCGCCATACCGCGTTTGAATTCATCCCCAACGAGGGCAGCGCCTCGGCGGCGGCCTTGGGGAGCCAGAGCACGGTGCTGGGCGGCGGGCGGTATGACGGGTTGATGGAATCGCTCGGCGGCGCAGCCACGCCTGCGGTGGGCTGGGCTGCGGGGATCGAGCGGCTGGCGATGCTGGTGGGCGCGCGGGAGGAGGCGAAAGCTGATGTGATCATCGTCGTCGAAGATGATCGGCAGATTTCTTTCGCCATCGGATTAATCGGCGTCGTCCGCAATTCTGGTTATACGGCTGAGATCGTTGCCACCGGCTCGCCAAGGAAGCGCTACGACAAAGCGGTGAAAAGTGGCGCTGAAACAATACTTGCTTTGGCCTCTGACGAAGCAGGGTCACTTGCCCCGCGAATTCGTGGTTCCGAGGAATGGAAGCAGCGGTTGCACAAGATGATGGATCAGTTTGGGGGCCATTCCTAGCCTCCCTCGTCACCCTGAACTCGTTTCAGGGTCCATCGTGCCGCCTCCACCGCGGTCCGAAGCTGCGAAATGGATGCTGAAACAAGTTCAGCATGACGAGTGAGAGAATCATCGAAATGCAAATCCCCCCCGAACGCCTCAATCAGATCGCGCACCGCTTTGCGGAGCTGGAAGCGCGCATGGCGTCGGGCACGTTGGAGGGCGAGGCCTTCGTCCGCGCCTCCCGCGACTATGCCGAGCTTGAACCCGTCGCCAAGATCGCCGCCGAGGTGAAATCCGCGCGTGAAGAGATGGCGGGGCTGGCAGAAATGCTCGCCGACCCAGAAATGAACGCGATGGCCGAGGAAGAGCTGGCGCAGATCAAGGCCACCCTCCCCGATCTCGAACGCCGCCTCGCCATCGCGCTGTTGCCGCGCGATTCCGCCGACGCCAAGCCCGCGATGCTCGAAATTCGCGCCGGCACAGGAGGTGATGAAGCCGCGCTGTTCGCCGCTGACCTCTACCGGATGTACGAACGCTACGCCGCCGAGCAGGGCTGGAAGGTCGAGGCGGTCAGCATCAACGCCTCCGACATCGGCGGCTTCAAGGAAGTAATCGCCAACGTCACCGGCACCGGCGTGTTCGCCAAGCTCAAGTTCGAAAGCGGCGTCCACCGCGTCCAGCGCGTCCCCGTGACCGAAAGCGGCGGGCGCATCCACACCTCCGCCGCCACCGTGGCGGTGCTGCCCGAGCCGGACGAGGTCGACATCGCGATCGAGGACAAAGACCTCAAGATCGACGTCTACCGCGCGAGCGGCGCAGGCGGTCAGCACGTCAACACGACGGACAGCGCCGTGCGGATCACGCACCTGCCCACCAATACCGTCGTGACGTGTCAGGATGGCCGCAGCCAGCACAAGAACAAGGAAAAGGCGATGCAGGTGCTGCGGACGCGCCTGTATGATGCCCAGCGCGAGGCCACCCAGGGCGCCGAGGCCGAGGCGCGCAAGGCGATGGTCGGCAGCGGGGATCGCTCCGAACGCATCCGCACCTACAATTTCCCCCAAGGCCGCGTGACCGATCACCGCATCGGGCTGACGCTGCACAAGCTGGAAGATGTGCTGGCCGGACCAGGGCTCGCGGAACTGGTCGATGCGCTGATTTCCGAGGACGAGGGCAAGCGGCTGGCGGCGCTGGCGGAGTGAGGGGGGCCGCATAATGACCATTGGCGAAGCGATTCGGGCGGCAGCAACGGGCCTCGCCGCGACCAGCGACACCGCACGGCTCGATGCCGAATTGCTGATGGCACACGCGCTGGGGCTGACCCGATCGGACATGCTGCTGCGGGCGATGCGCGATCCTGAACCGCATGGCTTTGCCGCGCTGGTCGCACGCCGCGCCGCGCACGAACCCGTCGCCTACATCACCGGCTGCGCCGAATTCTATGGCCTGACACTGGCCGTCACCCCCGCCACTCTGATCCCGCGCGGGGACAGCGAGACGCTGATCGCGGCGGCGCTGGAGCGGGTTGGCAGGCACGGCCGCGCGATTGACCTTGGCACGGGCTCCGGGGCGCTGCTGTGCGCACTGCTGGCGGAATGCCCGCGCTGGGAAGGCGTCGGCATCGACGCTTCGGCAGAGGCGTTGGTCGTGGCATCTGCCAACGCGTCCCGTCTGGGTCTGGCGCACCGCAGCGCATGGCACCGGCGTGACTGGCGCCTGTCCGGTTGGGCCAGCGATCTGGGCACGTTCGACCTGGTGCTGTGCAATCCGCCCTATGTCGAGGCAGATGCCGCGCTCGATGCGCAGGTGCGCGATTACGAGCCGGGCAGCGCGCTGTTCTCTGGCCCCGAAGGCCTCGATGATTACCGCATGTTGCTCCCGCAATTGCGCGGACTGATGACGCCGCAAGCCGTCGCGGTGCTCGAAATCGGCGCCAGTCAGGCTGACCCCGTCCGCGCTATGGCGCAGGCTGCGGGATTTGCCGTCACACTGCGCCGGGATCTTGCCGGGCGTGCCCGCGCGCTGATTCTCGATTGAGAAAAGCGCGGCGGGGCTTGGCAAACCGGTTCGGCATCGCTAGGTCCTGTTCAGGCCAGATGATCTGCGAAGGGCGCAAATCGCTGAGCCAAGCTCCTAAACTCAGCTGAACCGGCCGTCAGGGCATGTCCCCGGCTGCGGCAGCGTGGAGCGCGCGGCATGCCCCGGTTGGACTCGCTGTCCAGGCCAGGCGTAAGGCGCAGGGACAAGGGCTCTTTGGCCGCGCGTGCAGGCAATATGTCGCACCAGGTCGCTGATAAGGAATGTCTTCCTTGAATAACAACAACAATAACCGGAATAACCGTCGTCGTGGACGCGGCAATCGCAATCAGGGCGGCAATGGCGCCCAATTGAACCGGATCGACAGCCGCGCGCGGGGCAATGCCCCCCAGATGCTCGACAAGTACAAGAAGCTTGCCCAGGACGCCCACCACAATGGCGACCGGGTGCAGATGGAATACTATCTGCAGTTTGCAGACCACTATTTCCGCGTGATCGCCGATAACAAAGCCCGTGTGGACGAACAGCGTGGCGGCGCGGCAAGCAATAACCGCCGCAATGACGAGCGTGATCAGGCCGAGGAATATGGCGACGACGACGTCGATTTCGGCTCGGTCCGCCGCAACGATCAATCGACCCGGTCGCGTTACGAACAGCAGGACAGCGCCGCACGCGGCGATGCCGAAGACAGCGAGTCGGGTCAGGACAGCGAAGCCCTTTCCAACGACCGGCGTGACGACAATCGCGGTGATGATCGCGATTCGGAACGCGGCGAACAGCAGGCGCGCCAGCCGACAGCCCGCCGCCAGCCGCGCAAGCCCAGAGAGGGTGGCCGTGAAGGTGGCCGTGACGATAACCGCGCCGAACGCAGCGAACGCGCTCCGCGTGCTCCGCGTGCTCCGCGCAAGGAACGGACCGAACGCAGCGATGCCCCGCGTGCCGAAAAGACGGATGAAGAGCGCGGCGATAGCGCCCCGCCCGCTCCGAAGCCCGCGCGCACCCGCAAGCCTCGCAAGGTGGCCGATGATGCCGGTGAACGCGCAGGCAGTCAGGGCGGCATCGACAGCTCGATCCTTCCGCCTTCGATCCGCGGCGACGATAGCCGCTCGGGCGGCGAAAGCGGCGGCGCGCTCGAAACGGTCGAATAGACTGCAATGAAGGCGCGGTTGGCTGCAGTCGCGGCGCTGATGCAGCGCCGTCCGGCGCTCGCCGCCATCGCGCTCGGGCTGATTGCCGCCTGCGCCTATCCGCCGCTGCATCTGTGGCCGCTGGGGATTGGCGCGCTGGCGGGGTTCGTGTGGCTGGTCCACGCCGCCCCCACAAAACGCGCCGCGTTGTGGATCGGCTGGTGTTTCGGGTGGGCGCATCTGACGCTCGCGAACAACTGGATCGCCACGGCCTTCACCCATCAGGCCAAGATGCCCGAGGTGCTGGGCTGGGCCGCGGTGCCGCTGCTGTGCATCTATCTTGCCGTTTATCCCGCGCTGGCCGCGCTGGCCGCGCATGTGCTGGCGCGCAAGCAACCGCTCTGGGCGTTCGGGCTGGTGCTGGCGGGCGCGTGGATCGTGACCGAAGCCTTACGCGGCTGGATGTTCACCGGCTATCCCTGGCCGCCGGTGGGGCTGATGATGCTGGGCGGATGGGGCACGCCGGGCCTTGCGCGCCTGCTGCCATGGATGGGAACCTATGCCTTCTCCGGCGTTGTGATGCTGCTCGGCGCCGGCTTGGCCGTCAGCGTGCAGCGGGGACGCTGGACCGACATGATCGTGCCGCTGGCCGGCGCGGCTTTCATCATGCACGTGCCGGTCGTGGTGCAGGAAACAGAGCCAGCCAACAGCGTTCGCTACACCCTCGTGCAGCCCTACCTGCCGCAATCCGAAATCAACGATCCCGCCAAGTTCGACGAGCATTTCGCCCGGATCGCGCGGCTCACCACGCCGGGCCGGGACCAATCGCGGCTGGTGTTGTGGCCCGAAAGCGCGATCCCCGACTATCTCGAGGAAGGCTATCCCGAACGCTATTACATCCAGATGACCGCAGGCGGCGATCCCGTGCTGGCGCGGCAGCGGATCGGCAACGTCATCGGCCCGCAATCCACACTGCTGACCGGAGTGGTGAACCTCAATATCGGGGCCGACGAAACCGGCCGCCAGCGGGCGCTGAGCGCGCGCAATTCGGTGATGGCGCTGGACGGCGAAGGCACGATCCTGGCCGGTTACGACAAGGCGCATCTGGTGCCCTACGGCGAATATCTGCCGATGCGCTGGCTGCTCGAACCGCTGGGCGCATCGCGGCTGGTGGCAGGCTCCATCGACTATCTCCCCGGTCCCGGCCCGCGCACGCTCGATCTGGGGGTGCACGGCAAGGCTGGGGTGATGATCTGTTACGAAATCGTGTTCTCTGGCGCGGTGGCGGACAAGGCGGATCGTCCGGATTACATCTTCAATCCTTCGAACGACGGCTGGTTCGGCTGGTGGGGCCCGCCGCAGCACCTGGCGCAGGCGCGGATGCGCGCGGCCGAGGAAGGCTTGCCCGTGCTGCGTTCGACCACCACCGGCATCAGCGCAGTGATCGATGCAGGCGGCGTGGTGCGCGCAACTATCGGCATGGGTGAGGCCGATGCGCTGAACGGGTTCATTCCGCAAGCCAAGCCGCCGACCCTGTTCAGCCAGTGGGGTCACACGCTGACGCTGGCGTGGGCGGCGCTGTTCGTCGCGCTGGGTCTCGTGCTGCCGAGAGCGCTTGCACTCACCCGCACGCGCGGCTAGGGCGGAGCCGCACAGCGTAGGACATAAAGGTTTCCTTATATCTCTATAAGGCACCCCGATCCACGCCAAACCGCAGTTTCAGCCCCCGGGGGATACCCATGCGCTCCAATTACCTGTTCACGTCCGAAAGCGTTTCCGAAGGCCATCCTGATAAGGTCGCCGACCAGATTTCGGACGCGATCGTCGATCTGTTCCTGTCGAAAGACCCCGAAGCGCGCATCGCCTGCGAAACGTTGACCACCACACAGCTGGTCGTGCTGGCAGGCGAAATCCGCTGCAAGGGCGTGTTCGAAAACAACGAATGGGCGCCGGGCGCCGAAGAAGAAATCGAAGCGACCGTTCGCGCCACGGTCAAGCGCATCGGGTACGAGCAGGCCGGCTTCCACTGGGAAACCTTCACCTTCCAGAACAACCTGCACGGTCAGTCCGCTGAAATCGCGCAAGGCGTGGATGCAGGCGACAACAAGGATGAAGGCGCGGGCGATCAGGGAATCATGTTCGGTTATGCGACCGACGAAACCCCCGATCTGATGCCGGCGACGCTGTATTACAGCCACAAGATTCTCGAACGCATGGCGGCCGACCGCCATTCGGGCAAGGCGCCCTTCCTCGAACCCGACGCCAAGAGCCAGGTGACGTTGCGCTACGAACAATCGCTGCCCGTGGCGGCGACTGCAGTGGTGGTTTCGACCCAGCACAAGCAGGGCTACTGCCTCACCGGCGAACACGCCGACCCGGCCAAGTATGCCGAGCTGGAAGCCTATGTGAAGCGCATCGTGTCGGAGATCATCCCGCCGGTGCTGCTGCGCGGGACCAAGTATTACATAAACCCGACGGGCGCGTTTGAAATCGGCGGGCCGGATGGCGACGCGGGCCTTACAGGCCGCAAGATCATCGTCGACACCTATGGCGGCGCGGCCCCGCATGGCGGCGGCGCGTTCAGCGGCAAGGATCCGACCAAGGTTGACCGCAGCGCCGCCTACATCACCCGTTACCTTGCCAAGAACGTGGTTGCCTCGGGCCTTGCCACGCGCTGCACCATCCAGATCGCCTATGCCATCGGCGTGTCGGAACCGCTGTCGCTCTATGTCGACACGCATGACACCGGCACGGTCGGCGATGACAAGATCGAAACCGCGATCCTCGGCATTGCCAAGCTGGGCGGTCTGACCCCGCGTTCGATCCGCACGCATCTTGGCCTCAACAAGCCGATCTATCAGCCGACCGCGGCCTATGGCCACTTCGGCCGCAAGGCGGACGGCGACCTGTTCCCGTGGGAGCGGCTCGATCTGGTGGCCGATCTGAAGGCGGCACTGGCCTGATTCTGGCGTAAGGGTGCTGTTACCGTGACGGCACCCTTCGCCCCTTCCCAACGCTTCCTCGCGCTGGATGCTTTGCGCGGCATCGCCGTGATCGGGATCGTGGGGATGAACGTCCTCGCCTTTGCGCTGCCAAGTCCCGCCTATTACAATCCGCTGTCCTATGGCGGCGTCAGCGCGCCCGATTACTGGGTGTGGCTGGGCAGTTTCATCTTCATCGAAGACAAGTTCCGCACCCTGTTTGCGATGCTGTTCGGGGTCGGATGCCTGATCCTGATCGAGCGGGGCGGGGATAGGTCGTGGCGGGCGCATTATGCCCGCATGGCGGTGCTGCTGGCGATCGGCCTTGTCCACGCAACCCTGTTTGCCAGCAATGATGTGCTGCGCGCCTACGCGCTTGCCGGAATGGCGCTGCCGCTGTTGGCGGGCCTTTCGGCGCGGGCGCTGATTGCGGTGGCTTTGGGCCTGCTGGTGGTTCACGTGGCGCTTGGCATGGTGGCTCTCGGCGCGCCCTTGGTGGCCTTTCAGACTGGCCAGGGCGGGCATGACGCGCTGCTCTGGGCGGAACGGCAGTTCGGCCGGGACGCACCGACCATCACGATGTTGCTGGAACAGGGACGCGAAGGGCTGGCGGAAAGGGTCGCACGCCGCAGCCTGGCCATTCCGGCGCAGCTGGTCACGGTGGCGGCCTCCTTGCCGCTGAACCTCGCTGCCATCGCGCTGGGCATGGGGCTGTGGCGGGGCGGGATGCTCAAGGGCGAATGGCGCACCTTCCGCTTGCAACGGATGGCCGGGATTGCGGCGCTGGTGGCCTTGCCGGGGCTGCTGCTGCTGGCGCTGTGGCTGGAAGAGACGGGCTTCCCCGCGGCGCTGGTGGGGCCGGTCGCCCTGGTGCTGTCAGCCCCGTTCGACATGGCGCTGGCGCTGGCTTACGCCGCGCTGGCGATGGCCTTCCTGAACACGCCCACCGGCGTGACCCGCGCTCTGTCGGCAACGGGGCGGTTGTCCTTGACCAATTACCTGATGACCAGCGTGATCCTGTCCGCGTTCTTCGCGCACTGGGGGCTCGGCCTGTTTGGCGACGTCACCCGCTGGCAGGCTTTTGCGCTGGGACTGGCGCCGGTCGCGGCGATGCTGCTGTGGTCGCCGCCGTGGGTCGCAAAGATCGGCCAGGGCCCGTTCGAGCGGCTGTGGCGCACCGGAGCAAGGGCGCTTTCCTACCCGCGCAAGGCGTGACACGCATGCGGGCATGACCCACCACGCGCACCATGCTGTCAATGATTATGCAGCGAGGCGCACCGGCCGGTTTTCGTTTCCTGGACAGTGTCTCATGTGTCTCCAACAGCGGCTCGGGCCGCTGTCAGCCGTGCTCGCCGTGGATCGGTGAGGGCCGGTCAAGCGCCAGTTCGGCATCGGAGAAGATGAAGGGGCTGCGCACCCCCGCCATCCCGCCAAGCTCCACCCGCATCCCGCGCGCGATCACCTGTGGATCGGCAAACACCTCGTCGAGCCGGTTGATCGGGCCGGCAGGCACGCCGGCACCGTGGCACGCATCGAGCAGGCCCTGCTTGGTGAACCCGATGGTTGCCGCGGCGATAGCGGCGTCCAGCGCGGCGGCATTCGCGGTCCGGTCCGCGTTGGCGGCAAAGCGCGGATCGGCGGCGAGGCGCTCCAGCCCCAGCACCGCCATCAGCTTAGCGAACAGCCCGTCATTAGCAGGGGCGAGGATCACATGACCATCGCTCACCGCAAACACCCCGTAAGGCGCGACTTGCGCGTGGCCATTGCCCATCCGCGGGGGATTGTCGCCGGTCGTGAACAGGTAGGTCGCCTGGTTGGCGAGCAACCCGACGCTGCAATCAAGCAGGCTCATATCGACCTGCTGGCCGCGGCCGGTTCGCGCCCGCATCAGCAATGCCGCCTGCACACCGTTGGCGGCCCACACGCCGGTCGCCAGATCGCTGATCGAGATGCCCATCTTGACCGGGTGGCCTTCCGGCTCGCCCGTCAGCGACATAAGCCCGCTCATGCCTTGCGCGACGAAGTCGTAACCCGCTTCATGGGCACGTGGGCCCGTCTGTCCGAAGCCTGTGATCGAGCAATAGACAAGGCCCGGATTGGCAGCGGAAAGGCTGGCGTAATCGAGGCCGAACTTGGCGAGGCTGCCGGTCTTGAAGTTCTCGATCACCACATCGGCCCCGGCGCACAGGGCCTTGACCCGCTCCAGATCATCCGCCGCACCGAAATCCGCGATGATCGACCGTTTGCCGCGATTGCAGGCGTGGTAATAGGCCGCCTCGCGGTGAACCTTGCCCTGTGCATCGGTGCGCTCCACCCAGGGCGGGCCCCACAGCCGGGTGCCATCTCCTTCAGGGCTTTCGACCTTGATCACGTCCGCGCCAAGATCGGCAAGGATCTGCCCGCAGAAGGGGCCTGCCAGCACCCGCGCCAGCTCGACCACCCTCAGGCCGGCGAGCGGCGCATCGGCATTGCGCGGGTTTGCCAGCCACATCGCCTATTCGCCCATCCGCGCCTTGAGGAAAGCCACGCTGTCGGCGAGAACCGGGCCCTTGCCGCGGAACGGCACCGACAGCGCCATCACGATCTCCTCGTGATCGAGCGGGCCGTAGTTCCTGACCTCCACCGGCGCGCCCACTTCGCGCAGGCGGGCGGCCAGATTGTTGGTGTTGCGCGGGCGCACGGTTGCGTCGCCGTCGGACGTGACCAGCAGCAGCGGCGGTGCGTCAGCGCGGGCGAAGGTGATCGGCTGCGTTTCGGCAGGCTGCGGCCACTGGCTGAACGCCGCAATCGACCGGGGGCTGTCGAAGGGGTAGAAATCGTAAGGCCCGCTAAGACCAACAGCGGCTTTCACGATGGCCGGATCGATACCCGCCGCCGTCAGCCGCTTGGCATCCAGCGCCAGCATGACCGCCTGATACGCGCCAGCGGAATGGCCCATGAAGGCTACGCGCGCCGGATCGCCGCCGTGTTTGGACGCATTGGCTGCCGTCCAGGCGACCGCCTGCGCGGCATCATCGACAAAGGCGGGAAACAGCACATCGGGCACCTTGCGGTAATCGGGGATCACCACAAGGAAGCCTTCGCGGGCCAGGGCCCGTCCGGCAAAGGCGTAAGACGCGCGGTCGCCCTTGGCCCATCCGCCGCCGTACCAGAACACCACCACCGGCAGCTTGCCTGCAGGCGTGGTTTCGGGCGCCCAGATATCGAGCGTCTGCCCGTGGGTGCCGAAGGCCACGCCCTCGCCCAGCAGCCGCGCGCCGGAGGTGCCGCCCGCTACCCGGTCATAGTAGGACAGCAGCCGCGGGGGCGACGTGAAGGCGAGAAAACCGCCGATCACCAGAACCAGCCCGAACAGCGCGATCGCAATGCCACAGCGCATCAGACGACGTATTTTGCAGTGGTGGTGGCCGCGATATCGGCCTCGGTCACGCCCGGCACCAGCTCGAGCAGGCGGAAGGGCGAGGCATGATCGGGCCGCGCAAACACGGCCAGATTGGTGATGACCATGTCCACCACGCCCGCGCCGGTCAGCGGCAGGGTGCACGCCGGGATGAACTTCGGGCTGCCGTCCTTGGCGGTGTGGTCCATCACCACGATGATCTTCTTGACCCCTGCGACCAGATCCATCGCGCCGCCCATGCCCTTGATCATCTTGCCCGGGATCATCCAGTTGGCGATGTCGCCATTCTCGGCCACTTCCATCGCGCCCAGTACGGTCAGGTCGATGTGACCGCCGCGGATCATCGCAAAGCTGGTCGCGCTGTCGAAATAGGCGGAGTGCGGCAGTTCGCTGATGGTCTGCTTGCCCGCGTTGATGAGATCGGGATCGACCTCGTCGTCATAGGGAAACGGCCCGATCCCCAGCATCCCGTTCTCGCTTTGCAGCGTCACCAGCATGCCTTCAGGAATGTGGTTGGCGACCAGCGTCGGGATGCCGATCCCGAGGTTGACGTAGTAGCCATCCTGCAATTCGCGCGCGGCGCGGGCGGCCATCTGGTCACGGGTCCAGCCGGTCAATGTTGCGGCCATCGAAGAAACTCCCTGAAAGTTGCAGCTGCCGCGTTGCGGGCTAGCAGCGTGATCGTGATCGACGAAGCGCGCGCGTCCCGGACACCGGGGAAGCGGGCGCGCTGCGCGGTGGTCTTTGCGGAATGCCGGCCTCAGTTCCCGATCAAAGGGGTGATCAGGAACCAGCCATTGCCAATGATCGGTTCCAGGCCTGCACCGGCTTCCGGGCTGCGCAGATACTTGTACCTTTCATCAAAGTCGCCACGTTCGTCTCCGGCGATCGCGACGATGCAGGCTATACCGGCCAGGCTATCACGGCGCTGCTGCTTGGTATCAGCCTCGTCGCGGCGTAAGGCGATGATGTCTTCGCCGCGCGGATCAAGCCCGGATTGCTCCAGGGCAGCGCGCAGCAGGCCAGACTGTGTGGTCGACAGATCGGACATCCAGGCGATCTCTACCCCTGCTTCGCGCAGCACCGCCAGGCCAAGTGCCAGACCGGGCTGCACGCCGGGATTGGCAGGCGGGCTGAAGACGGCGTCGCCAGGATCGAGATCGATCACCGCGACCAGCTGTTCACCCGGCGTGCACCGCCGACGCTGCCCATCCAGCGCAACAGGATCGCTCAGCATGGCTGAAAGCAGGTCGTCCCCGCCCTTGGCTCCCACGGCAGAGGCCTGCCCGAAGCGCACAAAGCGGGCAAAGCCGAGCTGGTCGGCGGCCAGTGGACGGGCGGGATCAGGATAGGCCGTCGGCGCAGCAGCAGCAGCAGCAGCAGCGGCGGCGGCCGTGCCGGTTGCCGGGATCGCAGGGGCCCTGGTCGGCGCAGCCATCGGTGCCGGTGCGGGCGTAACGGGCACAGGCCGGGCCAGCGGTGGCGGCGGCGTGGTCACAGTCGGCGGTGCGGCGGCGGCCTGTGCAGGCGTCGGCGGCGGCAATACGGGCCTGGGCGGCGGAGCAGCCGGTATGGGCGTAGGTGCAGGCGCCGATACAGGAGCGGGCGCGGGCACCGTGGCGGCGACCGATGCGGGCCCAACCGCCGCATCATCTCCTGCCTCGTTTTCGATCACCCGAGAACCGACCATCGCCGAACCGGCCAGCGCCGGGATCGCAATCGCAACACAGCCCGACAACGACGTGCCTGCCAATGCCAGAAGCGGCAACAGCGCAAACCGGCGATCCATCATGCGGCCCCCCTCTCGCGAACAGTGCGAAACTCGATCTTCTTGTCGTAGGGCGCGCCCATCACGATGCGGTTCACGAAGACGCCCGCGAGGTGGATCTGATCGGGGTCCAGCGCGCCTGCAGGCACCACCTCCTCGACCTCTGCCACGCAGATCTTGCCGCAGGTGGCCGCAGGGAGGTTAAAGTTGCGCGCCGTCTTGCGAAACACAAGGTTGCCCGTCTCATCGGCTTTCCATGCTTTCACGATTGCCAGGTCGGCGAAGATCCCATGTTCCAGAATGTAGGTCTGCATGATCCCGTCGCGATCGGGAAAGTCCTTGTGCTCCTTGCCCTGCGCAACTTCGGTGCCGACGCCGGTGCGCGTGTAAAAGCCCGGAATACCCGCGCCGCCAGCCCGCAGCCGTTCGGCCAGTGTGCCTTGCGGACAGAATTCGACCGCAAGCTCGCCTGCGAGGTATTGCCGCTCGAATTCCTTGTTCTCGCCCACATAGGAGCTGATCATCTTCTTCACCTGCCGGGTGCGCAACAGCTTGCCGATGCCTTCATTGTCGATCCCGGCATTGTTGCTGGCAAAAGTCAGGCCCTTGACCCCTGAATCGCGGATCGCATCCAGCAGCCGTTCCGGCAGGCCGGAGAGGCCAAACCCGCCGGCGGCAATCAGCATGTCATCGCGCAACACATCGGCCAGCGCGCTGGCAGCGTCGGAATAAAGCTTGGTCATGGGGCCGACTTGCCTCTTCTGGGGATCACGCGAGTACGATCCCGGGTGGAACATCCCTGCCGTGATTAGAGATTTAGACAACCGCTGTCACGCCCACCGCGACCGTGAAGTCGAATCGGCATTCATGTTGCGTCGCAAAACGGTCATACAGCCTGTTTCTGCTTAAATTTTGGGCGATTGCTGTATTTGTAGGCAGAACTTTGCAAGTTTGTGTACAAATAGGCATGGATTCCGATTTTAGTTGTGTTCTTTGCAACTTAAAACGACTCTTTCGCACTTGCACAACAAAAAGGTTTGGGGCAATTGGAGGGCGCCTTTCAGGCATCCTCTCCCAAACTTTTCAAGCCCGGCACCCAGTGCCGGGCTTTTTTCTTGTTCGGCGCAAGCCTCCCAGCGATCGTCGTTTCGGGCAAGCACTCTGCTGGCAGGCCAGGCTGCCGCCCAATCGGATTGCCTTCACCCTTCCGATTGCATTCAATTGCTGCCATTCCTAGCTATCGGCTTCGCACCCATCTTCTTTCCCTGAACAGGAATACCCCATGGCCGACGCCGAAACCGCCATTCCGACCCGCGCTGTGCGGTTGCAGGTTGCGCCTGCCCGTCAGGAGGAATCCGGCGCGGGCATCGCCCGTATCCCGCGCTCGGCGTTCCAGAAGCTCGGCATCACGGAAGGCGACGTGGTCGAAATCAACGGCAAGCGCATCACCGCCGCAATCGCCATGGCGGCCTACCCCGAAGACGACGCGCTCGATGTGGTGCGGCTCGATGGCCTTCAGCGCGGCAATGCCGAGGCCGGATCGGGCGAGCATGTCGAAATCGTGCGCGGCGAATCGCGCCCCGCAACCCGCGTTGTCTTCGCTCCGGCTCAGCGCGAGATGCGGCTGCAGGGGCCGACCCAGGCGCTCAAGCGCAATTTTTTCCGTCGCCCGCTGATGGCGGGTGATCTGGTGGCCACCACCGGCCAGCAACCGGTCCAGAACATGCCTGCCGATGTTCGCCAGCTCTTGCGCGCGCCAGCCTATGCTTTGACCCAGATCAGACTGACCGTCGCCTCGACCAGCCCCAAGGGCATCGTCCACATCGACGAAAACACCGAGGTGGAACTGCGCGCCGAGTTTGAGGAACCGCGCGATGGCCGCGCCGTGGTCAATTACGACGACGTGGGCGGGATGGAGGACACCATCCGGGCCTTGCGCGAGATGGTCGAATTGCCGCTGCGCTATCCCGAACTGTTCATCCGCCTCGGCGTCGAACCGCCCAAGGGCGTGCTGCTCCACGGGCCGCCAGGAACGGGCAAGACCCGGCTGGCGCAGGCAGTGGCGAATGAAAGCGACGCCGAATTCTTCACCATCAACGGGCCGGAAATCATGGGCTCGGGCTATGGCGAATCGGAAAAGCGCCTGCGCGAAGTGTTCGAGGAAGCCAGCCGCGCCAGCCCGGCGATCATCTTCATAGACGAAATCGACTCCATCGCGCCCAAGCGGACGCAGGTTCCGGGTGAAGCGGAAAAGCGGCTTGTCGCCCAGCTGCTGACGCTGATGGACGGGCTGGAGAAACGCGCCAACCTTGTCGTGATCGCCGCGACCAATCGCCCCGATGCCATCGACGAGGCGCTGCGCCGTCCGGGCCGGTTTGACCGCGAAATCGTGATCGGCGTTCCCGACCAGCGTGGCCGCCGCCAGATCATCGGCATCCATACGCGCGGAATGCCGCTCGAATCGGCGGTCGATCTGGATGAGTTGGCGCGGGTCACGCATGGCTTTGTCGGCGCCGATATTGCCGCGCTTGCCCGCGAGGCCGCGATCGAGGCGGTGCGACGGATCATGCCGCGGCTCGATCTCGATGAACGCACCGTGCCGCCCGAAGTGCTCGAAGACCTGTGTGTTTCACGTGACGATTTCCTCAGCGCGCTCAAACGCGTCCAGCCCTCGGCCATGCGCGAAGTGATGGTGCAGGTTCCCAATGTTGGCTGGGATGACATCGGCGGGGTGAACGAGGCGACCGACAAGCTGAAGGAAGGGATCGAACTCCCCCTGAAGAACCCAGACGCTTTCCGCCGCCTGGGCATTCGACCGGCCAAGGGGTTCCTGCTCTATGGCCCGCCCGGCACCGGCAAGACCCTGCTGGCAAAAGCCGTGGCCAAGGAGGCGGAGGCGAACTTCATCTCGATGAAGTCATCCGACCTTTTGTCCAAGTGGTACGGCGAAAGTGAACAGCAGATCGCGAAGCTGTTCGCCCGCGCCCGCGCTGTGGCGCCGTGCGTGGTGTTCATCGACGAGATCGACAGCCTTGTCCCCGCGCGCGGCTCCGGTCAGGGCGAACCGCAGGTGACGGGCCGCGTGGTCAACACCATCCTTGCCGAAATGGACGGGCTCGAAGAGCTGCAATCGGTGGTGGTCATCGGCGCCACCAACCGTCCCACGCTGGTCGATCCGGCGTTGCTGCGGCCGGGCCGGTTCGATGAACTGGTCTATGTCGGCACCCCGGACAAACCGGGCCGTGTGCATATTCTGGGTATCCACACCGCCAAAATGCCGCTGGCCGACGATGTCGATCTGGACGCCATCGCGGCCCAGACTGAAAGGTTCACCGGGGCGGATCTGGAAGACGTGGTGCGCCGCGCAGGGCTTGCTGCGCTGCGACGGGTCGGCGGCGCTGTCAACGCGGTCGCAGCGCAGGATTTTGACGCCGCGCTCAAGGATTCGCGGGCCACGGTCTCAGTGGAAATGGAAGACGAATACAAGAAAATGCGCGGCGAGTTGAAAAAGCGGGCCGCCGCCGTTCAGCCCATGGGGTTCCTGTCGCCCGACATGCTGACCCCCACACGCGAGCGCAAGCACGACTGACGCCCGGCAATGTTCCGCGAATGTTTCACGTGAAACATTCGCGGAAATACCCCGCTGCCCCGCCGATCAAGGCCAAGGCAAGAGAGGGTCTGGGCGGGGTCTAGGGCGGGTCTATCTCTGCCTGATCCGTCCCGACGTCAGTGCGCGGCGTCCCATGACATGCCAGTTCCGATGTCGACACCCAACGGCACGGTCAGATCGACCGCCGGCGTGGCGGCTTCGGCCATGACCTTTCTGATGATCGGGGCCGCAGCCTCAGCGCGGGCTTCGGGCATTTCGAACACCAGTTCATCGTGAACCTGCAACAGCATCCGCACATCATCGAGCCCCGCTTGTGCCAGGGCCGGCAGCATCCGAGCCATTGCACGCTTGATGATATCGGCGCTCGTGCCCTGGATCGGCGCATTGATCGCCGCGCGCTCGCTGCCCTGCCGTTCCGCCTGATTCTTGGAATTGATCCGCGGAAACCACGTCTTGCGGCCAAACAACGTCTCGGAATAGCCTTTGGCCCGTACGCTTTCGAGCGTTTCGTGGATGTAGCGCTGGATGCCGGGGAAGCGTAGAAAATAGGTGTCGATCATGTCTTGCGCTTCATCCGACGACACTTCGAGACGTCCGGCCAGCCCCCAGCGGCTGATGCCGTAGAGGATCGCGAAGTTGATCGTCTTGGCCTTGCCGCGCGTGTCGCGGGTGACTTCGCCGAACATCTCGCGCGCGGTGCGGGCGTGGATGTCCTCGCCTTGCGCAAACGCCTCTTTCAGGCTGTCGACATCGGCCATGTGCGCGGTCAGCCGCAGCTCGATCTGGGAATAATCCGCGGCCAGCAGGACGTTGCCCGGTTCGGGCACGAAGGCCTCGCGGATCTGGCGGCCGATCGCGGTGCGGATCGGGATGTTCTGCAGGTTCGGGTCCGTCGACGAAAGCCGTCCGGTCTGCGCGCCGACAAGGCTGTAGCTGGTGTGGACGCGGCCTGTGTCGGGGTTGATCGCCTCTTGCAGCGCATCGGTATAGGTGGATTTGAGCTTGGCGAGCTGGCGCCATTCCAGCACTTTTCGGGCAATCGGCGCCCCTTCGCCTGCGAGCTTTTCCAGCACTGAGACATCGGTGGAATATTGCCCGCTCTTGCCTTTCTTGCCCCCCTTGTACCCAAGCTTGTCGAACAGGATATCGCCCAATTGCTTGGGGCTGCCGACCGTAAACTCCTGGCCCGCCACCTCGTGAATCTCGCCTTCCAATCGCCCGATCTCGATTGCGAATTCCTCGGACAGCTTGGCCAGCCGCGCCCGATCAATGCGAATGCCCTCGCGCTCCATTCCGGCGACCACCGGGATCAACGGGCGGTCAACGCGTTCATAGACCCGGCTCCCGCCCTCCACCGCAAGGCGCGGTTTCAGGTGGCGGTAGAGCCGGAGCGTGACGTCCGCATCTTCGGCGGCATAGGCCGTGGCCCGGTCGAGCGGGACTTCGTTGAAGCCGATCGCCTTCTTGCCGGTGCCACACACGTCCTTGAACGGGATCGGGGTGTGGCCAAGGTGGCGCTGAGACAATTCGTCCATGCCGTGACCGCCACCTATGCCTTCCTCGCCGCGCCCGGCGTCCAGATCGAAGCTGATGACCATCGTATCCTCGATTGGAGCAACATCGATACCGACGCGGGCAAGAATATTCATGTCGTACTTGCCGTTCTGGAACACCTTGAGGACGCTGTCATCCTCCAGCATCGGTTTCAGCGTGGCGAGCGCCTCGGCCATCGGCACTTGCTGCGGCTTTTGCGCGAACATGTCGGCGCCGCCGTGGGCCAACGGGACATAGCAGGCGTCATTGGGGCCAAGGGCAAGGCTGACGCCCACCAGATCGGCACGCATGGCATCAAGGCTGCTCGTCTCGGTATCCACCGCGACCAGCCGCGCCGCGGTGGCGCGGGCGACCCAGGCTTCGAGCCGCTCCAGCGTCTGCACGGTCTCGTAAGCGGCATGATCGACCGGCGGCATTTCGGGGAGCGGTTGGCGGCTGCCCTCCCCGCTTGCATTCGATGCCGCCTTGCTCGGCTTGGGCGGGTTCAGGTCGGTGGTGCGCGAAGGGCTGCCTGACCCCGTATCCAGCCGCCGCAGCAAAGAGGTGAAGCCGTGGGTTTCAAGGAACGCCGCCAGCGGTTCGGGAGGCACCGGGCCGAGCACCATCTCGTCCAGCGGCTGCGGCAGGTCACAATCTTCCTTCAGCGTTACCAACACCTTGCTGAGTTCCGCGTCGGCCCGCCCTTCGATCAGGCGGTCCTTGAGCTTGGAGGGCTTCATCCCAGGCGCGGCATCAAGCGCCGCTGTCAGCGAGCCATGTTCGGCAATTAGCTTCGACGCGGTCTTGGGCCCGATCCCGTAAATCCCCGGCACATTGTCAACCGCATCGCCCATCAGCGCCAGCACATCGCCCACCAGATCGGGCGTGACGCCAAACTTGTCCGCGACCTCCTCCAGCCAGATGCGCTGGTTCTTCATCGTATCGAGCATATCGATGCGGGCCGGTCCGTTGGGGCCGTCCACATCGCCGATCAGCTGCATCAGATCCTTGTCCGATGAAACGATGGTGACATCCCAGCCAAGCTCCTGCGCGCGCCGGGCATAGGTTGCGATAAGGTCATCCGCCTCCAGCCCCGGCACTTCGATGCACGGCAGGCTGAAGGCGCGGGTGGCATCGCGAATCAACGGGAATTGCGGAACCAGGTCTTCGGGCGGTTCAGGCCGGTTGGCCTTGTATTGCGCATAGAGATCGTTGCGAAAGCTGATCGATCCAGCGTCGAGGATGACGGCAAGGTGCGTCGGTCCATCGGCCGCATCGAGATCGGCGGCGAGCTTCCACAGCATCGTGGTGTAGCCATAGACCGCGCCGACCGGCGTGCCTTCGGGGTTCGTCAGCGGCGGCAGCCGGTGATAGGCCCGGAAGATATAGGAGGAACCATCGACGAGATAGAGATGCTGCTTATCGGCCATGTCGCCTGCTAGCAGGCACGGCGTCGCGCGGGTAGAGGTTTGGCGCAGCGCCGACGGGCGACTGCTGGACAGCAAATGCGGCAAAAATACGGCAGGATTTGGGCGGGACGCCTTATTTCCCTTGTCGCTGCCCTATTTCGGCCTTATCTTGCCTCATGAACCGGGCCAATAAGACACCGGTATCGGCGCGCCTCTTACCGAAGCGCGTCTCGTTTGCAGGCTCTTATTTGTAAACAAGGGAACATACTCCATGCGCAAGATCATCCTCGCTGCCGCCATCGCCACCTCGGCTCTCGGCCTCGCCGCTTGCAGCGAAACCACTGAAACCGAAACCGAAGAAGCTGTCGACGCGATGGCTGCCGACGCTGAAGCTGCTGGCGATGCCACCGCTGAAAACGTCGACGCTGCTGCCGACGCGACCGCCGCGGAAATCGACGCCGCTGCTGAAGATGCCGCCGCAGAAGCCGAGCGCACCACCGACGAAATCGGCAACGAAGCCGCCAACGTGGCTGCCGAAGCCGAAGCCGCTGCCGAATAATCGGACGCGGGGCCTTGCGCCGCTGATGCGGCCATGGTCATGAAAAAAGGGGCGGTGCCATGCGGCGCCGCCCCTTTTTGCTGACATTACACGAACAAGCTACTCAGCCGCCCGTGGCGTAAGGCGCATTGGCCCAGTTCTGCGTGGGGTTCTGCTGGGCACGGACGGCGAAGCCATCATACAGCGCGCGGGCAATCGCGGCGATACGCTGTTCCCGCGCAAGCTTGGTGCCCTGCCCCGTGACATAGATCGCCACCGCAATCGTGCGGCCATCGGGACATTCGATGATACCGATATCGCTGGAGGTGTTGTTGAGCGATCCGGTCTTGTGGCTGACCCGCGCTTCGAGCGGGATGTGCGCCGGAATGCGACGCTTGCCCGTCACCGTGCGGCTCATGGCGCCAAGCAGCACCTGACGGCTCTGATCCGACAGAAAGTCGCCGCGGTAAAGTCCGGCGAGCAGGTTCACCATCGCGCGCGGCGTTGCGGCATCCCGCGTATCAATATGAACCGCAGGATTGTGCTCACCATCGTCGCGCACCAGCGTGGCGATGTCGCGGTTGATCGAGAAGTTGGTGATCCCCTGCCGCCGGGCCCAGTCATTCACCGCCGCCGGTCCGCCCACAGCGGCCAGCAATGCATCGGTCGCGGTGTTGCTTGACCGGGTGATCATGATTTCCAGCAGGTTGATCGCCGGCATATACTGCCCGGCCCGCACTGGCGCTTTCGCAGAGGAATACTTGGCCGATGCGATCGGCATCATCAGCGGAAATTCCGACGTCAGCGAGTAACGGCCATTCTCGACCATTTCAAGAAACGTCCCGGCAATCGCAATCTTGCTGGTCGAGGCCATCGGGAACAGCTGATCGCCCAGCACCATGACCTCTTCGCCCGTCGCCAGGTCGATCGCGGCCACTCCGATGCGACCCTGTGCCGGATTGGCCAGTTCGGCGATGCGCTGCTGGAGATTGTCGGCGTAAAGCGCCTCAAAGCTCGGAGGCTGGCGCGCCTCGGTGCCAAAGGCGCTGTCGAAGGTCGCCTGAAGCTCATCGGCATTGGCTGAAGCAGGGCTGGCAAGCGCCGCAAAGGAAGCAACAAAACCGGTGAGGGCAGCGAAAAGGCGGGGGCGTGTCATAGGGACAAGCTACTCCATCAGGGTTTCGGCAGGCTTAATGGCATACTTATCCACGGCAGATTCCGCGCGGCAAGCTATCCGTCGGTGTCATGCGACGAATGGTGCGGGACGCACGACAGGGCCGGAACAAAACCCGCCATGCGCCTCCTCGACCGCAGTCCGGCGTTCGTCGAAACCCGCCTTGCCCATTGCTGCACGGACTTGACTGCACCGCCTCAGGCGGCAGTCTGGCAGTCAAGCACAGATCCAAGGGGACTTTCATGATCGACACCGCCCACCGCAGCGCCGCGCGCGCTGCCTTCGCCGCCTTGCTGCTCTCCTCATCAGGCATCGCCTATGCGCAAAGCGCGCAGATCGTGCAGCCGGGCGCGCCGGGGCAGGCCAGCAAGACGCTCACCGCCGATCAGGCGACCAAGCTGGCGCAGGCCAGCTACACGCAATCCGATGTCGCCTTCATGCAGGGCATGATCGTGCACCACCAACAGGCGCTCGACATGGCGATGCTGGTGAAGGATCGCACCAACACCGAAGACCTGCTGACCATCGCGGGCCGGATCGAATCGAGCCAGGCGGACGAGATCGCCTTCATGACGACTTGGCTGACCGAACGCGGCGAGCCGGTCGAAGACCCGATGATGAAGGGTCACGGCGCGCATATGCATCACATGATGAAGGGCATGGCGAACCCCGATCAGATGCAGGCGCTGGCCGCCGCCAAGGGTGTCGCATTCGATCGCCAGTTCCTGACCCTGATGATCGCGCACCATGATGGCGCGGTGGACATGGTCGACAAGCTGCTCGACGAGGACGGCACCGCCGCCGATCCGGTGCTGTTCCAGTTCGTCGGTGACATCGACAGCGAACAGACCGCCGAGATCAAGCGGATGGACAAGCTGCTGGCCGGGCTTTCGGGCGATCCGCGCACGGGCCTTGCCGCAGGGTTCGATAATGCAGGCGAGGCGATCATGGGCCTCACCAAGGTGGCGAGCCTGCCCAAGCCCGCGGGCTTCTTCAACCCCGGCAACCCGGCCGGTTTGCGCCAGGAAAAGCCTGCAAAGACAGACAAGGATCAGGCCGAAGGTGGCGCTGAAGCGGCACCCGGCGGAACTCCGGCCGCCGCTCCGGCTGCCGTGCCTGCCGAGGGCGAAGCGGTTGCCGCAGCCGCCCCCGCCGTTGACCCTGTGCGCGAGGAGGAAGACAGCCTCACCCAGTTTGCCGAACGCTCCCCGCTGCTCGATTTCGCCAACACCGACATGGCGTTTTTCGACGATGTGCTGGTCACCGGCTCCTACCACGGGTTCAACATCTACAAGCTGGGCGCAGATGGCGTGCCCGATCTGATGAGCTCGGTCGTCTGCCCCGGCGGACAGGGCGATGTCTCGGTGGTCGGCAACATCCTTGTCATGAGCGTCGAGCAGACTCGGGGCCGGGTCGATTGCGGGCTCGAAGGCGCGGCGGGCAAGGTCAATGAAGACCGCTTCCGCGGTCTGCGCATCTTCGACATTTCCGATCTCGCCCGCCCGGTGCAGGTCGGCGGGGTGCAGACGTGCCGTGGCAGCCACACGCATTCGATCGTCAGCGCGGATGCCGACCGGATCGTGGTCTACAACTCGGGCACCGCAGGCATCCGTGACGAAGACGAGTTGGCGGGCTGCATCGGCGGCATTGCCGGTGACACCCGCACCGCGCTGTTCTCGATCGACGTGATCGAAATCCCGGTGGCCGACCCTGCCAAGGCGCGCATCGTCAGCAGCCCGCGTGTGTTTGCCGACGAAGCCACCGGATCGATCGCGGGCCTGTGGACCGGCGGCGATCACGGCGACGGCACACAGCGCACCGCGCCGACCGATCAGTGCCACGACATAACCGTGTTCCCGGCGCTGAAGCTCGCGGCAGGCGCGTGTTCGGGCAACGGCATCCTGCTCGACATTGCCGATCCGCTTAACCCCAAGCGGATCGACGCGGTGACCGATACCACCTTTGCCTATTGGCATTCGGCCACCTTCAACAATGATGGCACCAAGGTGATCTTCACCGATGAATGGGGCGGCGGCAGCCGTCCGCGCTGCAAGGCGTCCGATCCCAAGACCTGGGGCGCCAACGCGGTCTATGACATCGTCGATGGCAAGCTGGTGTTCCGCGCGCATTACAAGATGCCCGCACCGCAATCCGACAAGGAAAACTGCGTCGCGCACAACGGCTCGATCATCCCCGTGCCGGGCCGCGATCTGTTCGCGCAGGCGTGGTATCAGGGCGGCCTTTCCGTGATGGACTTCACCGACAGCGCAAACCCGAAGGAAATCGCCTATTTCGATCGCGGCCCGATCGATACCAAGCAGATGGTGCTGGGGGGATACTGGTCGGTCTACTGGTACGATGGACACATCTACGGCACCGAAATCAGCCGCGGGATCGACGTGTTCAACCTCGAGCCGAGCGAACACCTGACCGAAGCCGAAATCGCGGCCGCCAAGGCAGCCAAGTACCAGGACGATCGCTTCAACCCGCAAACGCAGACGCGTGTGACATGGGACGAGGCGGTGATCGAAGCCGCCGAAGCCAGCCGCAAGGGCGGTTGAGGTTCACAATCTCAGCGGCAGGCGGGTGCGTCTGCCGCTGAAGCTGCGATATGTTCGCTTCGGCTGATGTGCAAATGATACGATTCGCCATGAGGGCCCCTGTAGGTAAACCCGTCGGTGGCAGGATCGTCCCATAAGGCGGGCGTCATCGGCCCGCCTTCGGGTGACAGCCACTGCCCGCCATCGGGAAAGCGGACGAAGGCTTCCAGGTTGTCAGCGCGATGCGCACTCAGCGCGGCAACGTGATCTTCCAGCGCAACGTCGCGGCTGTCCCACGCCACCGGCATATCCTGACAATAGGCGTTGTTGTTGCCGTGCTGGCTGCGGCCGAATTCGTCGCCCGCTGTCAGCATGATCGTGCCGGTAGAGGCGAACAGCGTGCCCAGCAGCGCGCGCATATCAGCGGCGCGGCGGGCGGTGATCTGCGGATCGTCGGTCGGACCTTCCGCCCCGCTGTTCCACGAATGGTTGTCCCCGTGCCCGTCGCGGCCCGCCTCGCCATTGGCGTGATTGTGGCGGTGTTCGTAGGCAACTATGTCCGCCAGCGTGAACCCGTCATGCGCGGCGAGAAAATTGACGCTCCGGCAATCGTCGCCGAACAGGTCGGATGATCCTGCAAGACGTGTCGCCAGCGCGCCAACGGTTCCTGTTCCGCGCCAGAAGCGGCGCACATCGTCGCGGTAACGATCGTTACATTCAAGCCAGTTCGACGGAAAATGGCCGAGTTGATAGCCGCCGGGGCCGATATCCCACGGTTCGGCGATCATCACCCGGTCGGCAAGGCGCGGGTGGGCGGCGAGCTCGGCGAAGATCGGGGCGTGCGCGTCGAAGCCCGGCCCGCGTGCGATCACAGGAGCGAGGTCGAAGCGGAACCCGTCCACGCCGCAGTGACGCACGAAATGGTCGAGCGTGTCGATCAACAGGCAGCGCACGGCGGGGTTCGCAAAATCGAGCGTGTTGCCGCAGCCGGTATCGTTGATCAGCGTCCCATCGGGCGCACGGGCATAGGCGGCCGGGTCCAGCCCGCGCAGGGACAATGTGCCGCCGTGAACATCGCTTTCGCCCGAATGGTTGAACACCAGATCGAGGATCACGCCAATTCCCGCCGCGTGCAGCTCCGCCACCGTTTCGCGCAGTTCGGCGACCCCGCCGGGACACAGGCCCGGATCGAGCGCCATCATCGCGACCGGATTGTAGCCCCAGTGATTGGCAAGGCCCAGCGGCGGCAGGTGCCGCTCGTCGATCCAGGCGATGATGGGCATCAGTTCGACCGCGCTGACGCGGAGCTTTGTCAGATGCGCGATCACCGCCGGATGCGCGAGAGCGGCGATAGTGCCGCGCTGCGCCTGCAACACATCGGGGTGGAGCGCGGTGAAGCCTGCCACGTTCACTTCGTAGATCAGGCCGCCGCGCCGGAACCGGGGCGATTGGTGCGGCACGTCCGGCTGCGGTCCTGTCACGATCGCACGAGGCATGAGATCGGCGGTATCCTCGCCATATTGCGCAAGGCGCGGAAGCTGGATGAAACGGCGATCGAGTTCGCGGGCGTAAGGATCAACCAGCAGCTTGGCAGGGTCGAACCACAGGTTGTGTTCGAGGTGATAGACACCGTGAGCGCGGTAACCGTAGCGGGTGCCGGTGTGGTCGCCGGATAATTCCGCCACCCACGCCTCATCC
This sequence comes from Sphingomonadales bacterium, assembly GCA_009995225.1. Taxonomy (GTDB): domain Bacteria; phylum Pseudomonadota; class Alphaproteobacteria; order Sphingomonadales; family Sphingomonadaceae; genus Erythrobacter. The sequence goes on from JAACPW010000001.1 coordinate 30,633, forward strand.
TGCCGGGTCATGGGGCGGCGCGTCTCGATTGCCCCATCGAACAGGCACAGTTCCAGCGATTCGGCCAGCGGCGCGCGCACGGCGAAGCGGGTGACGCCGCCCGCAATGTGCGCGCCGAGCCGTTCGCTCACGTCACCACATCGGGCGCGGTACGGCCGGTGTGCGCCGCGATCCCGGCGATGGCTTCGGCAGCGGCGATCAGGTCGGCGAGCATGGCGGGCGTATCCTCGCCCAGCCGCCCGCCCGGTGCTTCGTAACGTTCCAGATAGACCCGCAAGGTGGCGCCCTGCGTGCCCGTGCCCGACAGCCGGAACACGATCCGCGACCCGCAGGCGAACATCACCCGCACGCCTTGGTTGTGACTTTCCGACCCATCGACCGGATCGACATAGGTGAATTGGTCTGCGGCACTGACTTTCAGCGGCCCCAAAACGCGGCCCGGCAGGCCCGCAAGCGAACCTTCCAGCGTCGCCATGAGGGCGTTGGCCTTGTCCGTCTCGATCGCTTCGTAATCATGCCGCGCATAGTAATTGCGGCCGAATCGCGCCCAGTGCTCGGCGGCGATTTGCGTGACCGGCTTGCCCGTCACGGCGAGAATGTTGAGCCACAGCAGCACCGCCCACAGCCCGTCCTTCTCGCGCACGTGGTCGCTGCCGGTCCCGGCGCTTTCCTCGCCGCAGATAGTGGCCTTGCCTGCATCGAGCAGCGTGCCGAAGAATTTCCATCCGGTCGGCGTCTCCCACAAGGGAATGCCAAGCGCCTCGGCCACCTTGTCGGCCGCCGTGCTCGTCGGCATCGAGCGGGCGATGCCTTTCAGCCCCCCTGCATAGGCAGGCGCGAGGTGCGCGTTGGCGGCCAGCATCGCCAGCGAATCGGACGGGTTGATGAAAATGCCCTTGCCGATGATGAGGTTGCGATCCCCGTCGCCGTCCGACGCCGCACCGAGGGTGGGGGCGGTCGGCGACATCATCAGATCATAGAGGTCTTTGGCGTGGACGAGATTGGGGTCGGGGTGGTGGCCGCCGAAATCCTCCAGCGGCACGCCATTGCGCACTGTGCCTTCCGGAAAACCCAAACGCCGTTCGAGAATTGCGATCCCATAAGGCCCTGTCACTGCGTGCATCGCATCGAAGGCCATGGTCAGCGCGCCGCTTGCCACAGCGGCACGGATCGCATCGAAATCGAACAGCGCCGCCATCAGATCGGCATAGTCGGCGACGGGATCGATCACCTCCACCACCATTTCGTCCACATGGCTGGTGCCGATGCGGTCAAGATCCACATCGCCGTCCACCATCATCCAGCGATCGATCACATGCGTGCGAGCGTAGATCGCATCGGTCACGGCTTCCGGCGCGGGGCCGCCATTGGCGATGTTGTACTTGATGCCGAAATCCTCGTCCGGCCCGCCGGGATTGTGGCTGGCCGACAGGATCAAGCCGCCGCTCGCGCCATATTTGCGGATCACATGACTGGCGGCGGGGGTGGACAGAATGCCGCCCTGCCCCACCAGCACGCGGGCATAGCCATTCGCCGCCGCCATCTGAATTGCACGTGCAATGACCGTGCGGTTGTGGAACCGCCCGTCCCCGCCGATGACCAGCGTCGATCCCGCCGCGCGTTCGGCCACATCGAACACGGACTGGATGAAGTTCTCGGCATAATCGGGCTGCTGGAACACTCGCACCTTCTTGCGAAGGCCCGAAGTGCCGGGTTTTTGCCCGTCGAACGGTGTGGTGGGATGCGTCTGGATCATGCCTGTTCCTCGATCAACTGGCGGTAGAGCGCGGCATAGGCAGCGCCGCTGGCCCCCCACGAAAAATCCGCCTTCATCGCGTTTGTCTGAAGGCGTTTCCACACCGGTCCCTGTGCGTAAAGATCGACCGCGCGGCTGACCGCCATGGTGAGCGCATCGTGGCTAACCGCGTTCATCTGGATTCCGGTTGCGACCCCGGCGGCAAGCGCGGCCGGGTTGGCATCGATGACGGTATCGGCCAGGCCCCCGGTGCGCGAAACGACCGGCACGCAAGCGTAGGCAAGGCCGTAAAGCTGGGTCAGGCCGCACGGCTCGAACCGGCTCGGGATCAGGATTGCATCCCCTCCGCCTTGCAGACCATGCGCGGCAGGCTCGTCATAGCCGATCCGCACGCCGATGCGGCCGGGATGGCGCGCGGCGGCGGCGAGGAACTGCTGTTCGATGGCAGCATCGCCTGCGCCCAACAACGCCAGGCGCCCACCGATGCCGACCAGATGATCGAGCACGCCGGCCAGCACATCCATGCCTTTCTGCCAGGTCATGCGGCTGATGACGACGAATAGCGGGCCATCGCTGCGGTCCAAGCCGAACGCCTGTTCCACCGCCCGCTTGTTCTTGCGGCGCGCCGCCAGCTTTCCGGCGGTGAAGCCGGCTGCGAGATGCGGATCGTTGGCCGGGTTCCATTCAGCGGTGTCGATCCCGTTCAGGATGCCGTGGACACGGGGGGAGCGCGCCAACACCACTCCTTCCAGTCCCATGCCGAACTGCGCGCTGCGGATCTCGCCGGCATAGGTCGGACTGACGGTGGTGATCGCATCGGCCAACTGCATCCCGGCCTTGAGAAAACCGACCCCGCCGTAGGCTTCGACCCCGTCGACCGTCCACGCCTCGGGCGTGAGGCCCAACTGCGGGAATATGTCGGCGGGGTAATATCCCTGAAAGGCCATGTTGTGGATGGTGATGACGCTGGGCACGTCCCGCCCGCCCGGAAACGGCGCGAACCGGAGATAGGCAGGCACCAGCCCCGCCTGCCAGTCATGGGCATGAACCAGATCGAAGCTGCGGCCCTTCACTGCGCCGCCCGCAATGTCGGCAGCGGCGCGGGCAAAGGCGGCGAAACGGCGCCAGTTGTCGTCCCAGTCACGGCCCGATGCGTCGGCATAAGGCCCGCCCTCGCGCGCGAACAGCGCGGTCGCATCCAGCACCAACAGCGGGTGGTCGCCCAGCTTGCCCGCGAGCAGCCGCGCCGGGGTGCCCAGCAGCGCGTCCCAGGTGTGCAGCGTCTTCGCCTTTCCCAGCTTGGCCAGCACCGCCGGATAGCCTGGAACGAAGGTCGTCAATTCCACGCCCTGCGCGGCCAGCGCAGCAGGCAGAGCGCCTGCCACATCGGCAAGCCCGCCGGTCTTGACCAGCCCCGCCGCCTCCGATGCGACCGACAGAACCTTCATCGTCATGGGTGCAGGCGCGCCATCATGTCGCGAGTGACCAGCACGATGCCCTTGTCCGACACCCGGAACCGCTGCGCATCCAGCACCGGATCTTCGCCGATCACCATGCCTTCGGGGATCCGCACGCCCGAATCGATGATGACCCGCCCCAGCCGCGCCCTGCGCCCGATATTGCAATAGGGCAGAATCACCGCCTCGCTCACGGTGGAATAGCTGCCGATCTTGACCCCGGTGAACAGCAGGCTGCGGCGCACTTCGGAGCCGGAGATAATGCAATCGCCCGACACCAGTGATGATACCGCAGACCCGCGCCGCCCGTCCTCGTCATGCACGAACTTGGCGGGCGCGGCGACGACCGCATCGGTCCAGATCGGCCATTCACGGTCATACAGGTTCAGCTTGGGCACCGTGTCCGTCAGGTCGAGGTTCGCTTCGAAATAGGCATCCAGTGTGCCCACATCGCGCCAATATTCCTCGATTTCTTCCGCTGCGCGAATGCAACTGGTGGTGAAGCGATGGGCCACCGCTTTGCCGTGCTTGACGATGTGAGGGATGATGTCGCCGCCGAAATCGCGTTTAGACTGGGGGTCATCGGCATCGCGCCGCAATTGATCGAACAGGAAATCGGTGTTGAAGACGTAAATCCCCATCGAAGCGAGCGCCATGCCCTCGTCCCCCGGAATGCCCGGCGGGTCGGCGGGTTTTTCGACAAAGGCAGTGATGTTGTCCGCGACGTCGACATGCATCACGCCGAACCCGGTTGCCTCCATGCGCGGCACAACAAGGCACCCTACGGTGACATCCGCGCCCGAATTGACGTGCTGTTGCAGCATCAGTTCGTAATCCATCTTGTAGATGTGATCGCCCGCCAGAATGACCATGTAGCGCGGCGCGTGGGCGGCGATGATGTCGATGTTCTGGAATACGGCGTCGGCGGTGCCTTCGTACCACTGGTTTTCCGACACGCGCTGACTGGCGGGCAGGATGTCGAAGCTTTCGTTGCGTTCGGGGCGCATGAAGTTCCAGCCGCGCTGCATGTGGCGGATGAGGCTATGCGCCTTGTATTGCGTGGCGACCCCGATGCGGCGGATGCCCGAATTGATCGCATTCGACAGTGCAAAGTCGATGATCCGCGACTTGCCGCCGAAATAGACCGCGGGCTTGGCGCGCCGGTCGGTCAGTTCCATCAAGCGGCTGCCGCGTCCACCCGCCAGCACATAGGCCATCGCATCGCGTGCCAGCGGCCTGCCTGAAGTTCTCTCGATCATCCCACTCTCTCCCGTGGATTTCTTATGTGCCTTGCCCGTCGTAGCGCAGCATTATCGTGGCCAGCGGCGGCAAAACGATCCGTGCCGCGCCATCCTGCGCCGTGACACGGCCCATGTTACCCTGACCGCTTCCGCCGTAGATGGCCGCATCGCTGTTGAGCACTTCGGCCCATGTCCCGTCACCGGGAAGCGGCACGTGGTAAGCCTCATGCAGCGTCGGCGTCATGTTCACGATCACCGCCACCGGCGCTTGCCCCGGTGCCATGCGCAACCATGCAAAGACCGAGTTCTCCGCGTCGTCGGCAATCAGCCACGCAAACCCCTCCCCCTCGCAATCGCGGGCGTGGAGCGCGGGGGTTTCGCGGTAAAGACGGTTGAGATCGCGGATCAGGTCGGCCACGCCCCGGTGTGCGGGCGCGTCCATCAAGTCCCAATCAAGGCTGCGTTCTTCGCTCCATTCGCGGCGCTGGGCGAACTCCTGTCCCATGAAGAGCAGCTTCTTGCCCGGATAGCCCCACATCATCGCGTAATAGGCTCGCAGGTTGGCAAATTGCTGCCAGTCATCGCCGCTCATCTTGGCGAGGATCGTCCCCTTGCCGTGCACGACCTCGTCATGGCTGAGTGGCAGGACGAAGTTTTCGGAGAAGGCATAGACCAGTCCGAAGGTGATCTCGTCGTGGTGATGCTTTCGGTGGATTGGGTCACGCGCCATGTATTGCAGCGTGTCGTGCATGAAGCCCATGTTCCACTTGAACCCGAAGCCCAGCGATGTGCGCGGGCCTTCATCGATGGCGGGGTGCGAGACGCCGGGCCAGGAGGTCGATTCCTCGGCAATGGTCATCACGCCCGCGTGGCTGCCATAAAGCGCGCGGTTGGTGGCGCGCAGGAAATCCACCGCCTCCCAATTCTCGCGCCCGCCTTCGGCATTGGGTATCCATTCGTCCGCTTTGCGGGAGTAATCGCGGTACAGCATCGAGGCGACGGCATCCACGCGCAGGCCATCGACATGATACTGCTCGGCCCAGAACAGCGCATTGTTGACGAGGAAAGACTGCACTTCATTGCGCCCGAAGTTGTAGATCGCGGTGTTCCAGTCGGGGTGGAAGCCCAGGCGCGGGTCTTCGTGTTCGTAAAGCGCGGTGCCATCGAAGCGGGCAAGGCCGTGCTCGTCGACGGGGAAGTGCGCGGGCACCCAGTCGATCAGCACGCCTACGCCCGCGCGGTGCGCGCCGTCCACGAAGCGCGCAAAGCCCTCGACATCGCCGAACCGGGCGGATGGCGCGTAGAGCCCGGTGGTCTGATAGCCCCAGCTCGGGTCATAGGGATGCTCGGAAACGGGCAGAAACTCGATGTGGGTAAAGCCCATGTCGAGGACATAGGGGATCAGGCGCGCGGCCATTGCATCCCATGTGAGGAACCAGCCATTGTCGTCCCGCTGCCACGATCCGGGGTGGACTTCGTAGATGGCAATCGCCTCGCGCCGGGGATCGACGCTGGCCCAGTGCTTGCGGTGGGCGGCGTCGCCCCACTCGCGTTTGCCCGGCACAGCCACCACGCTGGCGGTCTTGGGGCGCAATTCGCTGGCGAAGGCGAAGGGATCGGCTTTCAACGGCTGCACCGCGCCATCGGGGCCGGTGATGCGGTATTTGTAGGCGGTGCCTGCGCCGATGTCGGGGATGAAGATTTCCCACACGCCGATATCGGCGCGGCGGCGCATCATGTGCGCCGCTCCGTTCCAGCCGTTGAAATCGCCCACCACCGTTACGGCGAGCGCATTGGGCGCCCAAACGGCGAAGTGCACGCCCTGCGCCCCTTCGTGCTCGATGACATGCGCGCCGAGCTTGTCGAACAGGCGCAGGTGCGTGCCTTCGGCGATCAGGAAATCGTCCATCGGGCCAAGCACGGGGCCGAAGCTGTAAGGGTCCGTCACCCACCATTCGCGCCCCGCACCCCGGCAGCAATATTTCACGGGCTGCGGCTGGCCGCGAAGTGCGCCTTCGAACAGTGGCCCGTCCACACGGGCCATTGTGCCCAGCGTTCCGCCTGTCAGCGAAAACGCCTCAGCCTCCTCCGCCCCGTGCAGGATTGCGCGGGCGAAGGTGCCTTGCGGGCCACTATGCGGGCCGAGCAGCGAAAACGGATCGGCATGCGACCCATCGCGAAGGGCTGCGATGGCGCTTGCCGGAGGTTTCACATCACGCCCCAGATATCGCGGGCATATTCGCGGATCGTGCGGTCGGACGAGAACCAGCCCACATTGGCAATGTTCATGATCGCCGATTCGCGCCACGCGGCCCGATCGCGCCAGCGGTCATCGACCTCGCGCTGGGCGGCGGCATAGGCATCAAAATCGGCCGCGACCATGAACCAGTCGGAATCATACAGCGCATCCATCAACCCGCGATAGCGCGTCGGTTCGTCCGGGCTGAAAACCCCGTTGGCGATGGAGTTGACGGCCTGCGCCAATTCGCGGCTGCCTTCGATCACGGCGCGCGGGTTGTAGCCATCCGCGCGTTTGGCTGCGACCTCTTCCGCCGTCATCCCGAAGATCACGATATGCTCAGCGCCGACGCGCTCCATGATCTCGATATTCGCGCCGTCCAGCGTGCCGATGGTGAGCGCGCCGTTGAAGGCGAACTTCATGTTCCCGGTGCCCGACGCTTCCATCCCGGCGGTTGAGATCTGTTCGGACAGGTCCGCCGCCGGAATGATCCGCTCGGCCAGGCTGACGTTGTAATTGGGGACAAACACCACCTTCAACAGCTCGCCGACCGAAGGATCGCCATTGATCCGCTTGGCAATGTCATTGGCGAGTTTGATGATGAGCTTGGCGTTGTGATAGGTCGGCGCGGCCTTGCCGCCGAAGATCTTGACGCGCGGCACCCAGTCGCGTTCGGGATGGCTGCGGATCTGGTCGTACAGCGCCACAGTCTCGATCAGGTTCAAAAGCTGCCGCTTGTATTCGTGGATGCGCTTGATCTGCACATCGAACAGCGCGTCGGGATCGAGCCGGATGCCGGTCAATTCGCGCAAGGTGTTCGCAAGATCGACCTTGTTGGCGCGCTTCACTTCGTCCACCCGCTCGCCAAAGGCTGCGTCCTTCGCATGCTTGGTAAGGCCGGCCAGCTGTTCGGCATCAGCCATGAAGCTGTCGCCGATCGCTTCGCGCACCAGCCCGGTCAGACGCGGGTTCGACTGGTGCAGCCAGCGGCGCGGGGTGACGCCGTTGGTCTTGTTGTTGATGCGGTCGGGATACAGCTTGTGGAGATTGGCAAACACCGTCTGTTTCATCAGATCGGTGTGCAGCGCGGCCACCCCGTTGACCGAATGCGCGCCGACAAAGGCAAGGTTGGCCATTCGCACGCGGCGCTCGCCATGTTCGTCGATCAGCGAGATGGCGGCAATGGCCCCGTCGTCCAGCCCCGCCTTGCGTGCCTCGCGCAGCACCTTGGCATTGATCGCATAGATGATCTGCATGTGGCGCGGCAGCAGCCGTTCGAACAGCGGCAGCGGCCAGCTTTCCAGCGCTTCGGGCAGCAGGGTGTGGTTGGTGTAGCCGATGGTGGCGCGGGTGATGTCCCACGCCTCGTCGAAGACAAGCCCGTGCTGGTCCATCAGCAACCGCATCAATTCCGCCACCGCGACGGACGGATGGGTGTCGTTCAGCTGGATCGCCGCCTTGTCCGGCAAGGTGCGAATATCGCCATAATACTGCACATGGCGCCGCACGATGTCCTGAATGCTGGCGCTGGAGAAGAAGAACTCCTGCCGCAGCCGCAATTCCTGCCCCGACGGGGTGGAATCCGCCGGGTACAGCACCCGCACCAGACTATCGGCGCGTACCTGACCCGCCAGCGCGCCAGCGTGGTCGCCTGCGTTGAAGGCATCGAGCTGGATCGGGTCCATCGCATTGGCGGTCCACAGCCGCAGCGTATTGACCCGCTTGCCCTGCCAGCCGACCACCGGGGTATCGACCGCGGTCGCCTCGATCTTTTCGCCCGGAAACCAGCGGATTTTCCCGCCCTCGCTGCTGACCTCGCCGCCGAAACCGACGAGATAGGCGCTTTCGCGCCGCTCGAACTCCCAGGGGTTGCCATGCGCGAGCCAGGTTTCGGGCAGTTCGACCTGCCAGCCATCGTCGATTCGCTGGCGGAACATCCCGTTGATGTAGCGGATGCCATAGCCGAAGGCCGGAATGTCGAGGCTGGCGAGGCTCTCCATGAAACACGCCGCCAGCCGCCCGAGGCCGCCATTGCCGAGCGCGGCGTCAGGCTCCAGCTCTTCCACACCGGCAAGATCGAGTCCGTAGGTCCGCAGCGCCGCTTCCATTTCACGGGTGCAGCCAAGGTTCGACAGCGCGTCGCGCAGCAGGCGACCAATCAGGAATTCGAGACTGAGGTAATAGACCCGCTTGGCCCCGGCTTCATGCGCGCGCGATGTGGAGGCGAACCAGTTGTCGATGATGTCATCGCGCAGGGCGAGGACAGCCGCATTGTACCAGTCATGCGGCTTGGCCGCCCGCTCGTTCTTGCCAACGCGGTGGCGCAACGCGCCCACGATGCGCGCATCAAGCGCCCCTGATTTGCCGTTCGGGCCCATTGTCACGCGGCGCATACTCCTTGCTGATGCCCTCAAGGGCCGGGATCGCCGGAATAGCCTGCGCGCTATTGCTCCCCCGCTATGGTTAGCACACTAATCAGGTGCGCAGCCTTGCAGCAATCGCCAACATGACGCCACAATCGTATTCATGGCCGTATTCATGGCTCGGCTTGCGGCCTCTGGCTTGCCAAGCGGACTCTCCTCCCCGATGCGCACAGTGACCGGTGGGGTCCGCAAGGAGGCGGCGATGGAGCAACTGCACGCGCTGGCACAGGCTGCAGGAATAGCGCGTGAGTGGACCGATGTTGACGGCCACTGCCATATCGTTGCCGATCACGCGCTGGTCGCGGTGCTGGCGGCGCTGGGCCATGAAGCGGGCAGCGCGCGCCAGATCGCACGAAGCCTAGCCGCCATTGAACAGCGCAGCCGCGAATTGCCCCCTATGCTCGTCGCCGATTGCGGGGCGAGCATAATGCTGCCGATGACGGCCATTCATGCCGAAGCAACCGGAGAGAACGGCGTTACCCGCCCGCTCGCGGTCGCAGGCAGCCGGCTGACGGCTCCTGCTGACCCCGGCTACTACGATCTCGTGCTGGATGGCCGCGCAGTGAGGCTGGCGGTTGCGCCGCCCAAATGCCCTTTGCCCGATGCGACGGCGCGCCGCCCGTGGGGCGTGTCGGTGCAGATCCCCGCCCTGCGCGGGGCACGGCCTTCGCCCTTCGGCGGCTTTGGCGAGTTGGCCGAGGCCGCGCAGGTCTTTGGCGCGGCAGGGGCCGATGCGCTGGCGATCAACCCGGTGCATGCGCTGTTTCCAGGGCATGGCGAGGGATACAGCCCATACTCGCCGTCCAGCCGCCTGTTCCTCAACGGCGCGCTGGCCGATCCGGTGCTGGCGGGCCTGCCGCCGTTTGCCGCCAACGAAGGGGGGCCGCTGATCGACTGGGCCGGCGCCTTGCCGCGCCGTCTGGACGCGCTGCGCGCCGTGTTTGCCGCGCTCACCCCGGCAGAACGCGCACGTGCGACATCAAGCGACGATGCCATGCTGCCCCGCCACGCGCTGTTCGACGCACTCGATTGCCACTTCCGCCCCGGCGGCGCGCATGGCTGGCGCGACTGGCCCTCGGCGTTCCACGACCCGTCGGGCAGTGCCGCATCCCGCTTCGCCGCCGACCATCCGGAGGAGATTGCGTTTCATCTCTTCGTCCAATGGCTCGCCCGGCAGGGCCTGGCGGCAGCACAGACCGCCGCAACGGACGCAGGGATGGGGATCGGCCTGATCGCCGACCTCGCGGTTGGCGTCGATCCGTCGGGCAGCGATGCCTGGTCGCTGCGCCATGCGATGCTGGACGGATTGACCATCGGTGCGCCGCCCGATCCCCTGGGGCCACAAGGGCAGAACTGGTCGATCACCGGCTTTTCGCCCGAGGGCCTGCGTGCCTCCGCTTACGCGCCGTGGATCGCGATGATCCGGGCCGGACTGGCAGCCGGCGGAGGCTTGCGCATCGATCACGCTTTCGGCCTCGCACGGCTCTGGGTCATCCCCGAGGGCGCTGCGACGGGAGACGGGGCGTATCTCTCCTATCCCTTCGACGACCTGATCCGCCTCGCCACATTGGAAGCGCACCGCGCCGGAGGGCTGGTGATCGCCGAGGATCTTGGCACCGCGCCTTACGGCTTTACCGAAGCCGTGACGCAGCGTCAGATGCTGGGGATGCGCGTCTTGTGGTTTGAGCGCGCCGCCGACCACGGCTTCATCGGCGCGCAGGACTATGTCCCGCTCAGCGTCGCGATGACCGGGACGCACGACACCGTGACCGTTGCCGGATGGTGGCGCGGGCGCGACCTTGATTGGGCAGAGAAGCTTGGCCGCCTGCCCCAGGACACCACCCGCGAACAGGCCGAGGCGATCCGTGAATGGGACCGCGGGCTGTTGTGGTCGACCTTGCACCACGATGCACCCCGCCCCGCCCCGGACGTGGCGGCCCCGGTGGTCGATGCCGCGATTGCCCACATTGCGGCCACGCCGTCCGCGCTCGCGCTGGTCTCGCTCGAAGATATGCTGGCGCTGGAAGAACAGCCCAACCTGCCCGGCACCGTAGACGTGCATCCCAATTGGCGACGGCGTCTCGATGCGCCGACCGGCGTGTTGCCTGGCGATGCCGATGTGAAGCGGCGCTGCGCGATCCTCTCCCGCGACAAGGGCGTTGCGATCCCGCCATCATCCCGCTGACCGCATAGACTTCCGTTTGTCGGGCGCACGCCACGCATCAACGCATCGGGCGTAACTTGTTGGCCCTCGGCAGGTTCTGCCCAATTCCCATACTCCGGAGACAAATAGATGCGCCACCTTTTGAAGACTGCCACGGCCACCACCGGTCTGGCCTTGTTGCTGGCCTTCCCGGCCACAGCACAGGCGCAGGACCAGACCGCAGAGGTCGAGGCTGCGGCAGCGGAGGGCGGCGATTACATTTCGCTGGGCACCGGCGTCATCACGGTGCCGAGCTATGAAGGCTCTGACGAAAACATCATCATCCCCGAACTGGTCGCGCGCGGCAGCGTATCGGGCTTCAACTTCTTCTCGCGCGGGCCGGCGCTGTATGTCGATGTGATCCGCGACAATGTTTCAGGGCCCGGCCTCGATGTCGGCTTCGGGCCGGTCGCCGGGATCCGGCTGGACCGCACCACGATGATCAAGGACCCGCAGGTCGAGGCGCTGGGCGAGCTTGATACCGCCATCGAACTGGGCGGCTGGCTGGGTGTGACCCAGACCGGTGTGATCACGAGCGACTACGATATTCTGAGCGCCCGTATCGACGCGCGCTGGGACGTGAACGGCGCGCATGAAAGCTACATCATCACGCCCACCATCGAATATGGCACGCCGCTTTCGACGCAGACCTTCGTCGGCGCGTCGGTGCTGGCCGAATATGTCGGCGGTGATTTTGGCGATTACTATTTCAACATTGATTCCGCCGGCGCACTAGCCAGCGGGTTGTCGCCATACGGAGAGGCTGGCGATGGCTTCAAGCGGGCGGGCGTAAACCTGCTTGCCGCCCACGCGCTGACCGGCGATCTTACCCAAGGGCTAAGCGCCGTTGCGGTGGTTGGCTATTACCGGATGCTGGGCGATTTCAAACGCTCCCCGATCGTGAGCGAAGCGGGCAGCGCCGATCAGTTCATTGCCGGACTGGGGTTGACCTACACCTTCTGAGCTATTGGCTCGATCCTATGCGGTGAATGGCGTATCCTCGTCTTTCGGCCCCCTGTTCTAAAACGGGGGGCCGCCACATTGGGGGCAGGGGTGGTGCGGTTATCAACACAACGGTCCGCAACGAACCGATAGCCAAGTCAAAATAACCGCGATACTGGGCGCGCCGAGTTTCAACGGCTTGGACGCAGACCCAATGCGCAATACTTTCGACTTTCGCCGCTGGATGACTTTCGCCCTGATGGCGCTGGCCGTGTTCGCTATCCTGATAAGCGGATTAAGTGCGGTCGAATCCAACGAATGGTGGATCAGGATCTGGGATTTTCCGCGGATCCAGATCCTTGTGGTCATGGCCGTTCTGGCCATTGCTTTGGCGGCCCTGGACTGGCGCAAACATGCCTGGTTGCTCGCCTGCCTTGTCGTGGCTGGCGGGTGGCAGTTTTACCGGATCATGCCCTACACGCCTCTGGTCTCGTCTGAAGTGGCGATGACAAACGCGGCAAAGGAAGACCCGGAGTGCTTCTCCTTCGTCTCGCTCAACGTGCTGCAAACCAATCGTGACTATGATCGCACACTCCGGCTGCTACGCGACATCAACCCTGATGTGCTGCTGCTGCTGGAAACCGACGGTGCGTGGCAGACCGCACTGGAACCGGTGCTGGCAGATTATCCCCACAGGCTCGATCGGCCCCTCGACAACACCTACGGCCTGCTGTTTGCCAGCCGACTGCCGATGGCGTCGGGAAAGATCGAAGATATTGCCGAGCCCGATACCCCCTCGATCACCGCGCAGCTTCAGACCGACCGCCCCTTCATGCTGATGGGCCTGCATCCGCGGCCCCCGCATCCGGGACAAGATACAGAGGAGCGCGATGCCGAGATTCTGATCGCTGCCCGGCGTGCCGCCAAACTGGACATGCCGGTGATCGCTATCGGCGATTTCAACGATGTGGCCTGGTCCAATACCTCGCAGACGTTCAAACGGATCGGTGGATATCTTGATCCCCGGATCGGGCGCGGCACCTTCGCGACGTTCCCGGCCCATTTGCCGTGGCTTGCTTGGCCGCTCGACCACGTCTTCATGACCAAGGAGTTCATGATCAGCGACATCAAGGTGCTGGACGACGTCGGATCCGATCATCGCCCCGTTTATGCGCGCGTGTGCCTTGCTCCGGTCGCAGCATCGGTGCGCAACGACCGGCCCGAGGCCGTTTCGCAGGACGACCGGGAAACAGCCCGCACGGTCATGGAAGAATACCGGGAAGATCAGGTCGATGAAACCAACGGCGAGGACTGAGATCGCCCGATCGGTTACCGCGCCCAAGCGCACATGATCGCACTCCACGCGCGCGACCGATCCTGTGTGCGTGGCGAAACCGGGGCCGCCGCCGTTCGGGCGAATGGCCCGATGTCGTGCGGCGATGTGGTGCTGCTGGGGAGGATTGAACTCCCGACCTCACCCTTACCAAGGGTGCGCTCTACCACTGAGCTACAGCAGCGCCGGTATGGGCGGGCGCTATTGTCGCACGCCCTTGCAATGTCAAGCGGGGGTTGAAGCAATGGCCGCTATTCTGCAAGGCGTTTCACATGCATGAAGACCCCCGCAAGAATATGTCGCGTGACGAGCGGCTGGCGGCCAAGCTGCGTGAAAACCTGCGCCGCCGCAAAGTTCAGGGCAAAGCGCAGGGCAAAGCTGTGGGCAAAGCTGTGGGCAAAGCTCAGGACAGGGCGCAGGCGGATGCAATGCGCGATTCGGATGCGCCGTCCGAAACCATCGGCGCCACGGAAACGCTTCCCAATCCGTGCGCCGATGGCTAACTCCGCGCGCTCTTGCTGCATGTGCGCCAAACCAACCGGAAACCCGGAGACAAAATGCCCAAGCTGATCCTTGTCCGCCACGGCCAGAGCCAGTGGAACCTCGAAAACCGCTTTACCGGCTGGTGGGATGTGGACCTGACCGAGCAGGGCGTGGCCGAAGCCCGTGCGGCGGGCGAATTGATGAAGGCAAAGCGGGTATTGCCGACGGTCGGCTTCACGTCGCTGCAAACACGCGCGATTCGGACGCTGAACCTCGCGCTGGAAGCCGCCGGGCGGCTGTGGATTCCCGTGACGAAGGACTGGCACCTGAACGAGCGTCACTATGGCGGTCTGACCGGCCTCGACAAGCAGGAAACCCGCGAAAAGCACGGCGATGAGCAGGTGCTGATCTGGCGCCGCAGCTTCGATGTGCCGCCGCCCGTGCTGGAACCGGGAAGCGAATTCGATCTTGCGGGGGACCCGCGTTATGAGGGCATCGCCATCCCGCAGGCAGAAAGCCTGAAACTCACCATCGAGCGCGTCCTGCCCTATTGGGAGACCGCGATCCTGCCGGTGTTGGCGAGTGGGGAAACGGTCATCATCTCGGCCCATGGCAATTCCCTGCGGGCGCTGGTCAAGCACCTGTCGGGCATTTCGGATGCGGACATCACCGACCTCGAGATTCCCACCGGCCAGCCGATCGTCTACGATTTCGATGCCGATATGGTGCCTGGCGCACGGTACTATCTGAAGGACGCATGATGGACGCCACGGGGGGCAAGGTTGCAATCGTGATGGGGAGCCAGTCGGACTGGCCAACCATGAAAGCCGCCGCCGACGTGCTGAGCGAATTGGAGGTGCCTTACGAGGCGCGTATCACCTCGGCCCATCGCACCCCTGATCGCATGACCGCCTTTGCCAAGGGCGCCGAGGGCGAAGGCTTCAGCGTCATTATCGCAGGCGCGGGCGGCGCGGCGCATCTACCCGGCATGATCGCCAGCATGACGCATCTGCCGGTGCTGGGCGTGCCGGTGCAGTCGAAGGCGCTGAGCGGCATGGATAGCCTGCTCTCGATCGTGCAGATGCCCGGCGGCATTCCCGTCGGCACACTGGCGATCGGTGAGGCCGGGGCCAAGAACGCAGGCCTGCTGGCTGCTGCGATCCTCGCTTTGTCGGATGACGACCTGTCCGAACGCCTGCAGGACTGGCGCGCCGCCAAAAGCGCCGCCGTGGCCGAGGTACCGGAAGACTGATGCTCGCCCCTGGTTCCACCATCGGCATTCTGGGCGGCGGGCAGCTGGGCCGGATGATGGCCATGTCCGCGCTCCAACTGGGCTACAAGGTCATCGGATTCGCGCCGGAAGGCGATAATGTCGCGGCCGCTGCGTGCTCGGATTTCATTACCGCCGATTGGGACGATACCGCGGCCCTGTCGGATTTCGCAGCCTGCTGCGACGTGGTGACGTGGGAATTCGAGAACGTGCCGCTCGGCACGGTGGCAGCCCTGCCCCAGACCTTGCTGGCCTGCCCCTCGCGGGCGCTGGAGGTGGCGCAGGACCGTTTGAACGAAAAAGCCTTCGCCACCAGCCTCGGCGGAACGCCCGCGCCCTACGCCCGGATCGAAACCGAAGATGACCTGTCCGCCGCGCTGGTTCGGGTGGGCACGCCCGGCATCCTCAAGACCGCGCGCGATGGCTATGACGGCAAGGGCCAGTGGCGGGTGCGCTCGGCCTTGGAGGCCAGCGGCGTGCGCTTTCCGGGTGTCACCTGCATCTACGAAGGCTTCGTGACCTACGAAACTGAGTTTTCGGTGATCCTCGTGCGAGGCGCCGATGGCAGCGTGAAGTTCTGGGACTCCACGGCAAACCTGCATGATGGCGGGATGCTGACACAGTCGATCCTGCCAGCGGGCGCGATGGTCGAAGCACAGGTGCCCCAGGCGCGCGACCTCGCCGCCAAGGTGGCAGAATCGCTGGGCTATGTCGGTGTTCTCACACTGGAATTCTTCGCCACCCGCGAAGGGCCGGTGTTCAACGAAATGGCACCGCGGGTGCACAATTCGGGCCATTGGACGATCGAAGGCGCGGCCACCAGCCAGTTCGAAAACCACATCCGCGCCATCTGCGGCTTGCCGCTGGGCGGCACCGCCACGCGTTTCGGCAGTATCGAGATGCGCAACATTGTTGGCGAAGACGCCCTGCGCGCCCACGCGATCCTCGCCGAACCGGGCGAACCGCATCTGCACCTCTACGGCAAGCGCGAAGCGCGCGAGGGCCGCAAGATGGGCCATGTCACCCGCGTCGGGCACGCCATAAGATGAGCGGCGCTATCGTGCTGATCTATGCCCGCGCCGCCAATGGCGCGATCGGCAATGACGGCGATTTGCCGTGGCGGCTGCCCGCCGATCTCAAGCGGTTCAAGGCGCTGACGATGGGCAAACCAATGGTGATGGGGCGCAAGACCTTCGAAAGCCTGCCCGGCCTGCTGCCGGGTCGCCGCCACATCGTGCTGTCGCGCCGCGATGGCTTCGCGCCAGATGGCGCGGAGGTGGCCGCATCGGTGGAGGACGCGCTGGCGCTGGCCAGCACGGGGAATGACAGCGACGCGATAGCGATCATCGGCGGGGCGGCGATCTACGACGTGTTCATGCCGCTGGCCCGCCGGATCGAACTCACCCAGATCCACGCGGACTACGAAGGCGATACCTTCATGGGCGAGCCGGGGCAGGGCTGGACGCTGACGGCGCGAGAGGATCACCCTGCGGAAGGGCCGCATCCCGCCTTTTCCTTCCTGACCTACACGAGAGGCACAGCCTGATGCGCTGGCTCGATCACCGCGATCCCGTTCCCGATGCCTTGCGCGGCGCGGTGATTGCGCTGGGCAATTTCGACGGGTTTCACCGCGGTCATCAGGCCGTGGCGGGTGAAGCGATTCGCTGGGCGCAAGCCGAAGGTCGCCCTTCGATCATCGCCACCTTCGATCCGCATCCGGTCAGCTACTTCAAGCCCGATGTGCCGCCCTTCCGGCTCACCACGCTCGAACAGCGGCAGGAATTGTATCTGGAGGCCGGCGCGACCGCGATGCTGGTGTTCCATTTCGATGCCGAGCTTGCCAGCACAAGCGCGGAGGATTTCATCCGCGCCATCCTGATCGAGCGTTTCGGCGCGCACGGCGTGGTCACAGGAGGTGATTTCACCTTCGGCAAAGGCGCCAAGGGCAATGTCGATCTGCTGCGCACGCTGGGCGGTGAACTCGGGCTGCAATCGCGGGTCGTCGAGCCGGTGGCGGCAGGCGGCGAGGTCGTGTCCTCCAGCCGCATCCGCGCCGCCTTGCGCGATGGCGACCCGCAGCTGGCCACGCGCCTGCTCACCCGCCCTTTCGCGATTCGCGGTATCGTCGAACACGGCGACAAGCGCGGGCGCACGATCGGCTATCCCACCGCCAATCTCGGAGTCGAGAACTACCTGCGCCCGAAATACGGCATCTACGCCGTGACGGGGCGCATCCTTGCGACGGGGGAAGTGCTGCAAGGTGCGGCCAATATCGGCATCCGTCCGCAGTTCGAACCGCCCAAGGAATTGCTCGAACCCTATTTCTTCGACTTTGCCGGCGATCTTTACGGGCAGGAGATCGAAGTCGCCTTCCACCACTTCCTGCGCGGCGAGGCGAAGTTTGATGGGCTCAACGCGCTGATCGAGCAGATGGACAAGGATTGCGAGCGGGCGCGGCAGTTGCTCGGGTAGAAGGGGTTTCACGCAGAGGCGCAGAGGAAGCGGAGGCGCAGAGGTGTTGCGCACGCGGCTAAGCCGCGTTGCCTTTTGAATTGTGAAGCGTGCGGCGAGGGCGCAGCTTTTTGAAAGTGCCTTCGGCATGCGAAATACCTCCGCGTCTCCTTTTTCTTCTCTACGCCTCTGCGAGAAACCCCGCGTCTCAGCCGCGTAACCTTTGCCCCAAGACAAATTGCGCAAACCCCGCCCGCCCGCTAAGGCCCCGCGCACCATGAGCGACGACACAACAAAGCGCGACTACCGGGACACCGTCTTCCTGCCGAAGACCGATTTCCCGATGAAGGCCGGCCTTCCGCAGAAGGAGCCGGGTATTGCCGCGCGCTGGGAGCAGATCGGGCTGTACAACGCCTTGCGCGATGCGCGGCGGGGGCGTGAAAAGTTTATCCTACATGATGGCCCGCCCTACGCCAATGGCGACATGCATATCGGCCATGCGCTCAACCATATCCTGAAGGACATGGTGTGCCGCACCCAGAACCTGCTGGGCAAGGACGCGCCTTACGTGCCGGGCTGGGATTGCCACGGCCTGCCGATCGAATGGAAGGTCGAGGAGCAGTATCGCAAGAAGAAGCTGAACAAGGACGAAGTCCCTGCCGCCGAATTCCGCGCCGAATGCCGCGCCTATGCGCAAGCTTGGGTGGACGTGCAGCGCGAACAGCTCAAGCGGCTGGGCATCATGGGTGATTGGGACCATCCCTACCTCACCATGGACCCGCAGGCCGAAGGCACGATCGTTGCCGAACTGCTGAAGTTTGCGCGAGCCGGAAACCTCTATCGCGGCTCCAAGCCGGTGATGTGGTCCCCGGTCGAAAAGACCGCGCTGGCCGAGGCCGAGGTCGAATACGAGGACATCACCTCGACCCAGATCGACGTGGCGTTCGAGATTGTGGAATCGCCGATCCCCGAACTGGTCGGCGCCCACGCGGTGATCTGGACGACGACGCCGTGGACGATCCCGGTCAATCAGGCTTTGGCCTATGGGCCGGAGGTTGATTACGTTCATTTGGCCGAGCTCGACGAGATGGCAGAACCTACCGGGCGCCGCTTTCTGATTGCTCGCGAATTATACCAGCCGTTCCGTGAGCGGATCAGGTCGCAGGGCGATCCGCAACAGAACTACGCTACATTGGATTTCTATGTCGGTTCTGAATTAGCCGGCACCTTCACCCGCCACCCGATGCATCACCTCGGCGGGTTCTACGCGGCCCCGCGCCCGCTGCTGCCCGGCGACTTCGTCACCACCGACTCTGGCACCGGCCTCGTCCACATGGCGCCCGATCATGGCGAGGACGACTTCGACCTGTGCAAATCGGCAGGCATCAACCCCGTCTTCGCGGTGATGGATGACGGGCGCTACCGCGACGACTGGGAATGGCTCGGCGGCGCGGACGAGCGCCGCATGAGCGTCATCAACCCCAAGTTCAACGCGCCGGACGGCCCGATCTGCGAGGACCTGCGCGAAACCGGCGCGCTGCTAGCAGCATCCGCCGATTACGCGCACTCCTACCCGCACTCGTGGCGGTCCAAGGCCAAGGTGATTTTCCGCTGCACGCCCCAGTGGTTCGTGCCGATGGACCGCGTGATGGAGTGGATCGAGCCCAAAACCCGCGCGGAAAAAGGCTGGGAGAATGAAGGCGGCGCGATCGATCCGGCGGAGGAAACCCTCGCCGCCTCCCCCACCTTGCGTGAGCGCGCGGTCGAGGAAATCGCCCGCGTGGAATTCATCCCCGAAAAGGGCCGCAACCGCATCGGCGCGATGGTCGAAGGGCGGCCCGACTGGGTGCTCAGCCGCCAGCGCGCCTGGGGCGTGCCGATCACGCTGTTCGTGCAGCCCGATGGCACCTATCTGCAAGACCCGGAGGTCAACCACCGCATCATCGCAGCCGTCATGCAAGGCGGCGTCGATGCCTGGGACGAAAGCCGCAAGGCAGAATACCTCGGCCCGGATCACAATCCCGATGATTGGGACATGGTCACCGATATTCTGGACGTGTGGTTCGATTCTGGCTGCACCCATGCCTTCGTGCTCGAAAGCGGGCGCTGGCCGGACCTGCAATGGCCCGCCAACCTCTACCTCGAAGGCTCCGACCAGCATCGCGGCTGGTTCCAGTCCTCGCTGCTGCAATCCTGCGCCACGCGCGGCCGCGCACCTTACGATCAGGTGCTGACCCACGGCTTCACGATGGATGCCAAGGGCAAGAAGATGTCCAAGAGCCTCGGCAACACCATCAGCCCGATCACGGTGATGGAGCAGACCGGCGCGGACATCATCCGCCTGTGGGCACTGAGCGTCGATTTCACCGAAGATCACCGCATCGGCGATGAAATCCTCAAGGGCGTCGGCGACCAGTATCGCAAGCTGCGCAACACCTTCCGTTACCTGCTGGGCGCGCTCGACGGGTTTGTGGGCGATATGAGCGATGGCGGGGCGTTGCCGGAGCTTGAGGTTTACGTGCTGTCGCTGCTGAGCGATCTGGACGGGAAGCTGAAGGCTGCGGCGGAGAGCTACGACTTCAACCTCTACACCCGGTTGCTGGTCGATTTCTGCAACGAGGATTTGTCGGCGTTCTACTTCGATATCCGTAAGGACAGCCTCTATTGCGACGGGCCGGACAGCGTGACGCGCAACGCCTATCGCACTGTGCTCGATCTGCTGTTCCATGCGCTGATCCGCTACGCTGCGCCGGTGCTGGTGTTCACCGCCGAAGAAGTGTGGCTGACCCGCTATCCCGAAGACGGCGAGGCAGACGAGGATGGCCAGCGCGGGAGCGTCCACCTGCTCGAATGGCCGAGCGTGCTGCCGGTGCGCGCCGATGTCGCCAAATGGGGGGCGCTGCGATCCTTGCGCGATCAGGTCAACGAAGCGATCGAACCGCTGCGGCGCGACAAGACCATCCGCTCCAGCCTCGAAGCCGAAGTGGTGGTGCCCGCCACGGCCGTCCCCGCAGCCGTCACCGATGCACAGCTCGCCGAGCTGTTCATCACCGCGACAGTCACGCGCAGTCAGGGTGACAGCGTGACCGTAACCAAGACCGCCCACCACAAATGCGGCCGCTGCTGGCGGTTATTGCCCGACGTGGCCGAAGACGCCGCGCTGTGCGGGCGTTGCGAAGAGGTGGTGGGGGCATGAGCGGCGTTTTCACTCGCAACCGTTTGATCGGCCTCGCCATCGCTGCGCTTGTTGCGATCATCGATCAGGCCGTGAAGATGTATGTCATCGGCCCGCTGCGCTTGCGCGAGGTGGGCAATATTGATCTGCTGCCGTTCTTCGATCTCACCTATACCGAGAACAAGGGCATATCGCTCGGGATGTTGCAGGCCAACGACATGGAAACCCGCTGGCTGCTGGTGCTGCTGACAGGCGCGATTGCGCTGGTGGTTCTGGTGTGGATGATGCGCGAGAAGCTGCTTGGCGAGATTGTCGGGCTGGCGTTGATCCTCGGCGGAGCGATCGGAAATATCCGCGATCGCTATGATCTGGGCTATGTCATCGACTATGCCGATTTTCACATCGGGACGTTTCGCCCGTTCCTGATCTTCAACATCGCCGATGCGGCAATCACCATCGGTGTCGTCATTATTCTTGCCCGCAGCCTGCTGGTGCGCGACAAGGACGAGAACAAGACCGGGCCCATGCCCCGTGGAGAAACCAAAGATGCGTAAGTTTGCACCCCTGATTCTGCTGGCCGGCGCTTCGGCGATGCTGGCGGCCTGTGGCGGCGGCGGCGGCGTGTTCAACCGCGAGCGTCCCGATGAATTCGCCGTGCAGCGCCAGGCGCCGCTGGTCGTGCCGCCCGACTTCACCCTCGCCCCGCCCGCTCCCGGCGCCCCGCGCCCGGCCGATGGCACCGCGTCCGAACAGGCGCTCGAAGCCCTGTTCGGCGGGCCTGCGCCGCGCAGCCGGGTGGAAGCCAGCGTGATCGACCGTGCGGGCGCCGCTGCGCCCGGCATCCGCAGCCAGGTCGGCGATACCGGAACCAACACGGTCGCCAAGGGCCGCGTGACCCGTGACATCATCGCCGCCCCTGAAGGCGATGGGCAGTCGGCCTCGACGGTTATCCCGTCCGCCTGAAGTCTTGGCCGCTCCGGCGGTTGAGAACGCAGCGAACTATTCTGCCGGAATCTCGCGGCTCACCAGCAGCTTGTCGATCCGGCGGCCGTCCATGTCGACGACTTCGAAGCGCCAGCCCTGATCGTGGAAATGCTCGCCCTCGCCCGGCAGCTTCTTCATCACCGACAGGACATAGCCCGCCGCTGTGCCGAATTCGCGGTCCTCGCCATATTCAAGCCCCAACCGGTCTGCCAGCGCATCGGCCGAAAGCGACCCCGACACCAACAGCGAACCGTCCTCGCGCTCCACGACGGAAGGCAGGTCGCCATCGTCGCTGTCACTGGCGAAATTGCCGACGATCGCGGTCAGCAGGTCAACCGGTGTGACGATCCCTTCAAAATGCCCGTATTCGTCGTGCACCACCGCCATGGCCACTTCGGCCGATTGCAGCACCCGCAGCGCGTCCATCGCGTCAAGTTGATCAAGCACCACTTCAACCTTGCGGATCATCCCGCGGATCGATACCGGCGTGCCCGCCACCAGCGCCGCCAGCACATCGCGCACTTTGACCACGCCCAGGATCGTATCGGGGGAGCCTTCGGCTACGGGCAGCAGCGAGTGGGAGCTTTCCTCGATCGTTTCTCGGATTTCCGCCAGATCGGCGTCCGCTTCGATCCAGTCGACCTCGGTACGCGGGGTCATCATCTCGCGCACCGGCCGCTCGGCCAGCCGCACCACGCCGGTCAGGATCTGGCGCTGTTCGTCTTCGATCACGCCCGAACGGGTCGCTTCGGCAAAGATCATCTGGAGCTCTTCCGCCGTGACCGAAGGCTCGCCCGTGCGGCGGATACCAAACAGCCGGATAATCGCCGCCGAGCTTGAATCGAGCAACCACACCAGCGGCGCTGCGGCGCGCGACAGCATGGCCATCGGCCGCGCCATGATGAGCGCCAGCGGCACGGCATTGCGCAGCGCAAGCTGTTTTGGCACCAGCTCGCCCACCACCACGCTGAGATAGGTGGTCAGCGCGATCACCACCGCAAACCCGGTCTCATCGGCATATTTGCCCGGCAGGCCCAGCCATTCGAGCCGTTCTCCCACCGGCCCGCCAAGACTGGCGCCGGAATAGGCGCCGGCGATGATCCCGATCAGCGTGATGCCGATCTGCACGGTCGAAAGAAACTTGCCCGGTTCCGCAGCCAGGGCAATCGCGACGCGCGCGCCAACCGAACCACCTTCGGCGCGGGCTTCAAGCGTGCTGGTCTTGGCGGAAACGATCGCGAGTTCGGACATGGCAAACACGCCGTTGATCACAACAAGCACAAGGATGGTCGCCAGGTCTGTCCAGGGAAAGGTGGTCACGATCGATGCGCTAGCACAAACGGGGGCTGTTGCCAGCCACAGCATGTCACCCGATGGAACATCTGGCCAAAGCTGCACTTACCATTCAGCACAGGTGAATGTGGCGCGGGCCACCGCCGGTGCAAGCCGTCCCGTCGCCATGTCGCTGTTCAGGCGGTACGGTAAGGCCGGTCATTGAGGGTAGGAGACATTACCATGACATTTTCACGCATTTTGCTTTCGGGCACAGCAGCTCTGGCGCTTATCGGAACCAGCGCCTGCGTTACGGACCCCAACACCGGTGAACGCAAGATTTCGCGCACGGCGATCGGCACCGGCCTCGGCGGTACGCTCGGCTATCTTCTGGGCGGCGCAATCGGCGGCGATACCGGCCGCATCATCGGCGCAGGCATCGGCGGTTCGGCCGGCGCAGTGCTTGGCAAGCAGTATGACGACCAGATCAAGGAACTTCGCGAAACCACCATCGGTAGCGGTGTGGATGTCGAAGAAGTCGGCGATCAGGACGCCATTCTGGTTCGCCTGCCCGACGGCGTCACCTTCGCCAGCGGTTCGGCTGCGATCAATCCCGGTTTCTACAATACGCTCGACAGCGTGGCCGATACACTGATCCGTTATCCCAACAGCCTCATCGACGTCTATGGCTTCACCGACACGACCGGCTCGGACGCGCTGAATCAGCGCCTGTCCAAGCAGCGCGCGGATGCGGTTGCCGATTACCTTTCGACCCGCGGCGTGGCCCGTTCGCGCATGGCAACGCAGGGCTTTGGCGAGCAATACGACTATCTGCGCGTCAAGACTGGCGACAATATTGCAGAGCCGCTCAACCGCCGCGTCGAAATCAAGATCATCCCGGTCAGCCAGGATGATGTGAACGCCGCACGTTCTCAGTAAGGGTTGGGGTGCATCTACGCCCAACGCCTCGCTTCCTCCGGTCGCTGCGGGCGGCCGGTCGGCCTTGCGGGTCGCCCTAACGGGCGGCCCGTTTGCGTTCTGCCGGCGCGGTTTCTAGGGGCGGCGCCCTCAGCGCAGGGCCTTGGCCCGCTCGGCAAGGCGCTGAAGGGCCGCGGCGTGGATTGCGGGCGAGCACACCAGCACACCAAAATCGCGCGGATCGTGTTTGTTATAGGCAAGCGGGCCTCCGAAGGCATCGGTCACCTCTGCCCCGGCCTCGCGGGCGATGAGCGTCGCAGCGGCGATATCCCATTCAAAGCCCCACCGCACGGTCGCCACAAGGTCGGCCTGATCGGCCGCGACCATCGCGATTCGCAGCGCAATCGAATTGGGCTGCACTACCGCGACCAGATCACTATCGTCTTGGGGCAGAAGCACACTTGGCACCCGCGCACCGGCGAATTGGGTGCGCTGGCTGGCCCGGATCGCCGTGCCGTTCAAGGTTGCGCCCTGCCCGGCGACCGCAACCCATTCCTCGCCCCGCGCCGGCGCCGCCAGCATCCCGATCAGCGGACGGCCCGAACTTACCAGCGCCACCGATACGGCCCAGCCCGGCCGCCCGTTCACAAAATCGCGGGTGCCGTCGATGGGATCGACCAACCATATCAGATCGCTCGCGGTGCGCGCCTTGTCATCTGCGGTCTCTTCCGACAGCCAGGCGGCGGACGGCAGCAGACGACCCAGCTCCCGCTTGAGGAAGCGGTCAACTTCCAGATCGGCCTCACTCACCGGATTTCCCGGCGTCTTGTCCCAGCTGTGCAAGGCATGGCCCGCACCCGGCCAACGCGAATGGGCGATCCGCCCCGCCTCACGGACGATGTCTTCAAGGTGCGAACGGTCAATCATGCAAGGAGCGCTGTTGCGCCTGCACACAGCACTTTTCAAGAGGGTCGATCCGTGCTTAGGCCCCCCACAGACCTACCTCTCCCCAGGATTTGCTAGAAGGGATCGATACGCCATGAACGTCCATGAATATCAGGCCAAGGAACTGCTCGCCCAGCACGGGCTCGCCATTCCTGCCGGCCACGCCGCGCTCACCGTCGAAGAAGCCGTGGAGGCTGCCAAGAAGCTGCCCGGACCGCTTTACGTGGTAAAGGCGCAGATTCATGCAGGCGGTCGTGGCAAGGGCAAGTTCACCGAGCTTAGCGCCGATGCCAAGGGCGGTGTGCGCCTCGCCAAGAGCCTTGAGGAAGTGGAAGCCCACGCCAAGGAGATGCTCGGCAACACGCTGGTCACCATCCAGACCGGCGATGCGGGCAAGCAGGTCAACCGCCTCTACATCACCGACGGCGTCGACATCGCCAAGGAATATTACCTCTCGCTGCTGGTCGACCGTGCCACCGGGCGCGTCGCCTTCGTCGTTTCGACCGAAGGCGGCATGGATATCGAAACCGTGGCGCATGACACGCCCGAACTGATCACCACCTTCAGCGTTGACCCCGCACAAGGCTTCCAGCCGCACCATGGCCGCGCCGTGGCCTTCGCGCTGAAGCTGACGGGCGATCTCAACAAGCAGGCGCAGAAGCTGTCGAAGCAGCTGTATGACGCCTTCCTCGCCACCGATTGCGAGATGCTGGAAATCAACCCGCTGGTGGAAAGCGAAGATGGCAAGCTGCTGGTGCTCGACGCCAAGATGAGCTTCGATGGCAACGCGCTCTACCGCCACCCCGATATCGAAGCCCTGCGCGACGAGACCGAGGAAGACCCGGCGGAAGTCGAAGCCAGCGAATACGACCTCGCTTATATCAAGCTCGATGGCAACATCGGCTGCATGGTCAACGGCGCAGGGCTCGCCATGGCGACGATGGACATCATCAAGCTGAACGGCGCCTTCCCGGCCAACTTCCTCGACGTGGGCGGCGGCGCGACCACGGAAAAGGTGACCGCGGCGTTCAAGATCATCCTCAAGGATCCGGCGGTCGAGGGCATCCTCGTGAACATCTTCGGCGGGATCATGAAGTGCGACGTAATCGCCAACGGCATCGTGCAGGCGGCCAAGGACGTGAACCTGCAGGTGCCGCTGGTGGTCCGTCTGGAAGGCACCAACGTGGCCGAAGGCAAGGCGATTCTCGAGAACTCGGGCCTTGCGATCGTCAGCGCCGACAACCTTGGCGACGCCGCCAAGAAAATCGTTGCCGAGGTGAAGAAGGCCGCCTGATTCCAGGGGTCTTGTTCACCAAACACATCCCGGGCGCAGGTGATCGCGTATCAATCTCGCCCGGTCCTACAAGCCGCCGCCTTACTTGACGTTTACGTAAACGCAAGCTAGGCGGCGGCCGAGGGCTGACTTGGCCCATGATTCTTTGAGAGGAAGGAACGCCCCATGAAGATCCTCGTCCCCGTGAAGCGGGTGATCGATTACAACGTCAAGCCGCGCGTCAAGGCCGATGGCACGGGCGTTGACCTGGCCAACGTCAAGATGAGCATGAACCCGTTCGACGAGATCGCGGTGGAAGAAGCCATCCGCCTGAAGGAAAAGGGCGCCGCCACCGAAATCGTCGCTGTCAGCGTCGGCCCGGCCAAGGCCGCCGAAACGCTGCGCACCGCGCTCGCCATGGGCGCCGACCGCGCGATCCTGATCGAGACCGATGAGGATGTCGAGCCGCTGGCGGTTGCCAAGATCCTCAAGGCGATTGCCGATGAAGAAGCCCCCGGCCTCGTCATCCTCGGCAAGCAGTCGATTTCGGACGATTCGAACCAGACCGGCCAGATGCTCGCCGCGCTGCTGGGCCGCCCGCAAGGGACCGGCGCCAACACCGTCGAAATCGATGGCGATCACGTGATTGTGAAGCGCGAAGTCGATGGCGGTTTGCAAACCGTGCGGCTTGCGATGCCCGCCATCGTGACCACGGACCTTCGCCTGAACGAGCCGCGCTACGCCTCGCTGCCCAACATCATGAAGGCCAAGCAGAAGCCGCTCGCCACCAAGACCGCTGCCGATTACGGCGTCGATCTGGCACCGCGCCTGAAGACCCTCAAGGTTGCCGAACCGCCGGTGCGTCAAGCGGGCGAAAAGGTCGCGGACGTCGCCGCGCTGGTCGAAAAGGTCAAGGCGCTCGGCATCGCGTAAGCGCGCCGCGTCACACAGATAAGGAACCCAAGAGATGAAGACTCTCGTTCTCGTCGAACATGACAACACCAAGGTGAATGACGCGACCCTCGCGGTCGTGACCGCTGCGGGCAAGCTGGGCGAAGTGCACCTGCTGGTCGCGGGTCACAATTGCGCCGGCGTTGCCGAAGCGGCCGCAAAGATTGCTGGCGTGGGCAAGGTTCACGTCGCGGATGACGCCGCCTATGCCAACGGCCTCGCTGAAAACGTCGCCCCGCTGGCGGCTGAACTTATGGGCCACCACGACGCATTTCTGGCGGCTGCCACCACGCAGGGCAAGAACGTCGCCCCGCGCGTCGCTGCGCATCTGGATGTGATGCAGGTGTCGGAAATCCTCTCGGTCGAAGGGCCCAAGACCTTCACCCGCCCGATCTATGCCGGCAACGCCATCGCCACAGTCGAAGCGACCGATGAAAAGCTGGTTATCACCGTGCGCGGCACCGCGTTCGAAAAGGCCGCGACCGAAGGCGGTTCGGGCACCATCGAAGCCGTTGGTGGCGCCGGTGACGCCGGCATTTCCAGCTTCGTCAGCTCGGAAATCGCCAAGAGCGAGCGTCCCGAACTGACCAGCGCCAAGATCATCGTGTCGGGTGGCCGGGCATTGAAGGACAGCGAAACCTTCGAAAACACGATCACGCCGCTGGCGGACAAGCTTGGCGCCGCCATCGGCGCAAGCCGTGCGGCGGTCGATGCGGGCTATGTTCCCAACGACTACCAGGTCGGCCAGACCGGCAAGATCGTGGCGCCGGAATTCTACTTTGCCATCGGCATCTCGGGCGCGATCCAGCACCTTGCCGGCATGAAGGACTCCAAGGTCATCATCGCGATCAACAAGGATGAAGACGCGCCGATCTTCCAGGTCGCCGATATCGGCCTGGTGGCGGATCTTTATACCGCCGTGCCGGAGCTGACCGAGGCGCTGTAAGCGGTTCATCGCAAGAGACTTTATTTTGAAATGAGCCTCCGGCAATCTGGTGTGACTGCTGGAGGTTTTTCATATGCGTCGCACTATTCTTGCCCTTTCTGCCCTCGCCACCACACTCACCGCCATGCCGGCGCAGGCCGAGGTGGTCGAGATCGCCCCCAGCAGCCCGTGGAACATCGATTTCGGGGAAACCAAGTGCCGGCTCGCGCGGATTTTCGGGGAAGGCGACGCCCAGCATATCCTGTTCTTCGAACAGTATTTTCCGAGCAAATATGCCGGGCTGACGCTTGCCGGGCCATCCTATAGCCGGTTCGGCAACCGGAAGAGCACCGATCTTGCCTTCAATGCCGCACAAGAGTCCAGGAAGACCCAACCGTTCACGGGTAAGGTCGAAGGATTTGGGGACGGCGTGATCTATTCTGCGGTCAACGTAGCGGAGGGCTATGAAAGCAACGATGACGACGGCGCCGCCCCGGACTTGCGCCTGCCTCAGCTTGACAAGGAGGCCGCACGCGAGGTGGAATTTGTTGCGGTAAAGCAGCGCGGTGATGACGTCCGGCTCATGACCGGGCCGCTCGATCAGGCCTTCGCCGCGATGGATACCTGCGCGCTCGATCTGATTGGCACCTGGGGCCTCGATGTCGAACAGCACCGCACCGCGACACGGATGCCGCTATGGACCAACAGAGAGGGGATCGTGCGCCGGATCGTGGCCGCCTATCCGCGTGATGCGCAGAACTTCGGCGAGCAGGGCATCATGCGGATGCGGGTGATCGTCAATCCGGATGGCGCAGTGGAAGACTGCGTGATCCTCAAAGCGACCAGCGCCGATCGCCTGGAAAGCCCGGCTTGCCGTGCGATGGCCAATGCCAAATTCGACCCGGCCCTGGATGCAGCCGGTCAGCCGATGCGTTCCTACCATGCGGAAAGCATCGTCTACCAACTGGGCCGCTAAACCGCGGCCCCTACAACACCGTCGTCAGGAAATGCAGGGTCATCCCCACCAGCCCGCCGACCAGCGTGCCATTGATGCGGATGAACTGGAGATCGCGGCCCACCGCGCCTTCGACCCGATCGGTGATCGTGCGGGCGTCCCAGCGGCGCACGGTTTCTGACACCAGACGCACGATCTGATCGCCATACCGGGTGGAGACGCCCACCGCGGTGCGGCGGGCAAAGCGGTTGATCTGGAGCTGCAGGCGGGTATCGGCTTGCAGCGCCTGCCCCAGTTCGGCCAGCATATGACGCATGTCTTCGCCCATTCCGCCCGAAGGATTGCGTGCACGCGCGATCAAGGATCGGCGAATGCGTTCCCACACGCCGGTCCACCACACCGCCACCGCAGGGTTGGCGATCAGGTCGCGCTTCATCGCTTCCACCTTGGCGCGGGTATCGGGGTCGTGCTGCAAGTCCTGCCCAAGCTTGGCCAGACCTTCCTCGATCTTGGACCGAAGGGGATGATCGGGGTTGACCAGCACTTCGGCCAGCAGCTTGTACAGCCCGTCGAGCACGCTGGAGGAGATGGTCTTGTCGATCCCTGCCCAGCGCAGCACGCCCGCAACGCGTTGCTGGATGATCTCGCGCAGGGTGTCTTCGTTGTCCTCGATGGTGAGGCCCGCCCAGCGCACCACGCCGTCGATCAGCGGCTGGTGGCGCTTGTCGGCCATGGTCGTTTCAATCATCCGTCCGGCGAGCGGCGCGATGTCGAGCTTGGCCAGCTGGCCCGCAAGGCCGCTGCGCACCTGATTGCCGAGTCTGTCGGGATCAAGCGATTCGAGCACTTCGGCGAGCAGTTCCGCCGCGCCCGATGTGATGCGTGACCGTTCGTCCACCAGCTCGCCCTTGGGGCCGCGTTCGGGCGAAGCGGCGAGAAACTCGCCTGCCGCCTTGGCGATGTTCATGCTCGCCATGCGCCGCGCCACGACGGCAGGGGTAAGGAAGTTCTCACGCAGGAACTGCGCCATCGTGTCGGCAATGCGGTCCTTGTTTTCCGGGATGATCGCGGTGTGTGGGATCGGCAGGCCAAGCGGGTGGCGGAACAGCGCCGTCACGGCGAACCAATCCGCCAAACCGCCCACCATCGCCGCTTCGGCAAAGGCGTTGAGGTATCCCCAAGCCGGATGCCCGGTGGTCGCAAGGCCGTGGGTGGCAAGGAACACCACCGCCATCGCCGCCAGCATCCCCGTCGCGGTCCAGCGCATCCGCCGGGCGCGGTCGACCGTGAGCGGCTGGCCGTCCAGGGTCAGGGGCCGTGAGAAACGTGTCGCCATAGCGCGGCCTTAGCCCGCTTCGGTCGTGTTCGTCACGCCTTTACCATCATTCGGCCGGCTCATCGCCCGGTGCCGGCTTGCCGAGGCCGGGGAAGCGGAAGTCTGGCGCGGGCACTGGCGCGACACCATCGGCCCCGGCATCGCCCGGCTTGTAGGTTAGCATCCGCGAACGCAGCCACGGGCCGACACGCTTTTCAAAGCTGTCGGCCAGGCTGAAGCCTGCCGGCACGATCAGCAGCGTGAGCAATGTGGAGACAACCAGACCGCCGATCACCACCCAGCCCATCGGCTCGCGCCAGGCACCGTCGCCGCCGCCAAGGTAGCCGTTGACCACCACCGGCACCATGCCGGCCGTCATCGCGATCGTGGTCATCACGATCGGCTGGGCGCGCTTGTGCCCC
The DNA here is from genome assembly GCA_009995225.1 of Sphingomonadales bacterium. GTDB lineage: Bacteria > Pseudomonadota > Alphaproteobacteria > Sphingomonadales > Sphingomonadaceae > Erythrobacter. The sequence goes on from JAACPW010000001.1 coordinate 61,566, forward strand.
GCATCCATGATCGCATCGCGCTGTCCGACGCCCTTGTTCATCTCCTCGATGGCAAAGTCGATCAGCAGGATCGAGTTCTTGGACACGATCCCGAGCAGCAACAGGATACCGATATAGACCGGCATGGACTGCGGCTGGCCAAGCAGCCAGATCAGCAGGATGCCGCCCAGCGGCGCCAGCGCCAGCGATGTCATGTTGACCAGCGGGCTCATCAACCGCTTGTACAGCAGCACCAGCACCGCAAACACCAGCAGCACGCCGGAAATGATCGCGATGATGAGGTTGGTGATGAGCTCGGCCTGCCATTCCTCTTCGCCCACCACGTCGCGGATCACGCCCACGGGCAGATCCTGCAACACCGGCAGCGCATCGATCTGGGCCTGCGCCTCGCCCTTCAGCACGCCTGCGGCAAGGTCGGCGCCCACCAGCACGCGGCGGTTCTGGTTGTACCGCTGGATCGCGGTGGGGCCGGAGCCGAAGCTGATGTCAGCCACGCGGCTCAGCGGCACCGATCCGCCATTGGCGAGCGGCACGGGCAGGTTTTCAATCGTCCGGTAATCGGTGCGGGCTTTCTCCGACAGACGCACCACAATCGGAATCTGGCGATCCGACAATGAGAAGCGCGCCGCGTTCTGCTCGATTTCTCCCAAGGTGGCGATGCGGATCGTCTGGGACAGGGCAGCGGTGGTAACGCCCAGTTCGGCGGCGATCTTGTCGCGCGGCGTAATGATGATTTCAGGACGGTTGAGATCGGCACTGACGCGCGGGGCGACCAGCGAGGGCAGACCGCGCATTTCTTCGACCAGCCGGGCGGCGGTCTGGTCAAGCAGCACCGGATCGGATCCTGCCAGCATCACGGTCATGTCGCGACCCGAACCGAACCCGCCCGATTGCGACTGGAACCTGACCCGCGCATCGGGGAACCTGGCAAGATCGGGCGCAAGCTCCCGCTCGAACTCGACCGAGGTGCGGGCGCGGTCATCCTTCAGCTTGACGAAGATCGACGACGTTTCGCCCAGCCGGATGCGTTCCAGCAGGCGTTCGACTTCAGGCTCGGTGCGCAGCCGCGCGGCGACCGAATTGACCACCCGCTTGGTCTCGGCAAGCGTGGTGCCGGGCACCATCTCGATTTCGACGCGGCTGTTCTCGTCGTCGATGGTGGGCTGGAACTGGCCGGGGATCTGGCCAAACAGCAGGATCGTCACCAGGAACGAGAACCACCCGATGCCGAGCATCCACACGCGGTGGTCGTAGAAACGCGCCGTCATCCAGCGGGTGCTGCGGGCAAAGGCGCTGTCGCCGCCGGCCGGTGCCTCAATCGCCCGGAACGTCACGAAGGCAGCAAAGAAGGACAGCAGCGAGACCAGCAGGACGATCACCACTTCAAACAGCTTGGAGACCAGCTTGTGTGCGGCCCCGTTGGTGTCGGCGGAAACGGCCGTGGCAATCTGCTTGTGCACGTCGAGGCCGATCAGGCCGCTCCACGGGGGCGCGGCGCCCGCACTGCTTGCAATCACGCCCGAGACCGAGCCGCTCGCCAGTTCGAACATCGCCAGCATCGGCACGATCAACAGCGCCAGCACCGCCAGCAGCAGGCCGAACACATAGCCGACACGGTGCCGCGGGCCATCAAGCCCGGCGCGGCGTGCCGCCATCTTGCCGGTATCCAGCGTCCAGGCCAGCACCTGCATATAGCGGTCGATCATCGGGCCTTCGCCATGTTCGGCATGGCCCTTCGACTTGAGGAAGTAGGCCGCCATCAGAGGCGTGACCATGCGCGCCACCGCCAGTGACATCAGCACCGCAATCACCACCGTGATCCCGAAGTTCTGGAAGAACTGACCCGATACCCCCGGCATCAGGCCCACCGGTAGGAACACCGCGACGATGCAGAAGCTGGTGGCGACTACCGGCAGGCCGATTTCGTCTGCTGCCTCAATGCTTGCCTGATAGGCCGATTTGCCCATCCGCATGTGGCGCACGATATTCTCGATCTCCACGATCGCGTCATCGACCAGCACGCCGGCCACCAGCGCCAGCGCCAATAGCGACAGGAAGTTGAGGTTGAAGCCCAGCAAATCCATGAAAAAGAACGTCGGAATCGCCGAAAGCGGGATGGCGACTGCCGAGATGAAGGTTGCGCGCCAATCGCGCAGGAACAGGAACACCACGATCACGGCCAGCACCGCGCCTTCGACCAGCGCCCACATCGACGATTCGTACTGGGCGCGGGTGTAGGTCGTGCTGGTCGACAGCTTGATGAACTTGACGCCTTCGTTTTCGGCCTCGATCGCGTCCATCTCGGCCAGCGCGGCATCATAGACGGCCAGATCCGATGCCCCGCGCGCGCGGTTCATCAGGAAGTTGACCACTTCCTTGCCGTTCACTTCGCTGATCGAGGTGCGTTCCGAATAGCCATCGCGCACCTGGGCGATATCGGCCAGCCGCACGGTGCGCCCGCCGCTCAATTGCACCTGGGTCTGCGACAGGGCGTAGGCTGTGTCAGAATTGCCGAGCACGCGCAGCGACTGGCGGGTGCCCCCGATTTCGGCGAGACCGCCCGCCGCATCCAGATTGCTCTGGCGCAGCGCCGCGTTGATCTGCGAGGCGGTGACCCCGAAGGACTGTATCCGCGCCGGATCGAGGATAACCTCGATCTGCCGGTCCACCCCGCCAAACCGCTGGACTTCGGCCATGCCTTCGATCTTCAGCAGCCGCTTGGCCACGGTATCGTCGATGAACCAGCTAAGCTGTTCCAGCGTCATGTCATCGGCTTCGACCGCAGTGTAGCCGATCGGCTCACCCACAACATCGACCTTCGACACCTGCGGTTCGAGGATGCCGTCAGGCAAGGATCCGCGCACCGAATCGATCGCGGTTTCGACTTCGTTGACCGCCTCGATCAGATTGGTGCCGATCTCGAATTCGACAAAGGTGTTGGAACTGCCTTCGCGCGCGGTCGACTGGATCGAATTGACCCCGCTGATCGACCGCAGCGCGCTTTCGACCCGCTGGGTGATCTGGTTCTCGATCTCGGTCGGAGAGGCACCGGGCTGGGAAATATTGACAATGACGGCCGGAAAATCGACGTCCGGGTTGTTGGTCACATCCATCTGCAGGAAGCTGACGATCCCGGCGAACAACAGCCCGGTGAACAACACCAGGGGGATCACCGGGTTGCGGATCGACCAGGCCGAGATGTCGCGAAGTGCCATGAAATTCCTGCCTGTGTTTCGCCGGTCTTATAACCTTGTGCGGTCAGTTACGCGCAATCTGCCTGCGGAGATGGCCGTGACCTATGTCTTGGGTGTCTGCGGATTGACGGTTTCGCCGGGATTGAGGAACCCGCCAGCCCTAAGCACGATGCGCTCCTTGCCGGTCAGACCTTCGGTAATAGCGAGGCCCTGTGCGGTCACCGCGCCGGTCTTGACCGCGCGGCGCGCCACCTTGTTATCGGCCCCCACGACGAAGACGTAACTGCCTTCGTCATCGGCCTGAACCGCGCTTTCGGGCAGGACGGTGGCGGTGAAGCTGCCGGAATTGATGCGCGCGGTGGCAAAGCCGCCGGGGCGCAGCTCGGGCGCGAACGGCAATGCGATCCGCGCCGTGCCCTGCCGGGTGGTCGCGTCGATCACAGGGGCCACCTGCCAGACCTGGCCGGCGAAGGACTTTTCCGATCCGGTCGGGACAATGGTGGCCATGGTGCCGACCGACAGCTTGGCCAATTGCTCTTCGGAAAGCTGAGCGAGCATTTCCATCTCCCCGCCGCTGGCAATCGTGAACAGCGCCGGGCTGCCCGCGCCAACGGTCTGACCGGGCTCGACATTGCGGGCAAGGACATAGCCGGTGGCCGGCGCATAGATATTGAGGCGTTCGTTGCGTGCGCGCTGTTCGCCAAGCTGGGCCTGAGCGACCTTGACCCGTGCCATGGCGGAATCGCGCACAGCAGTCAGCCGGTCGATATCAGCCTTGGAGATGAACCCGCGCGCCACCAACTGCTGGGCGCGGTCGAGATTGGCCTGCGCCAGGTTGGCATCGGCCCGCGCGACATCGATCTGCGCGGACTGCGCGGCGACTTGCTGGGTCTGGACGCTGCGGTCGATCACGGCGAGAACCTGGCCCCGCTGGACCCAGTCGCCTGCATCTACCGTGACGCGCAGCACCTGCCCGCCTTCACCCACCACGCCCACCGGCATCGGGCGGCGCGCAGCGAGGGTGCCGGGAGCCTCGATCTCGCCGGAAACCGTGGTGGTGCCCGGCGTGACAACGGTAACGGTGGGCGCCTGCGCATTGTCATCGCCCACTGCGACAGGCTCACCACCGGCGATTGCGAAATAGGCAGCGATGGCGAGCAGCAGCGCGAACAGGCCGAGTCCACCGATGATCAGCCAGCGCGGCACAGCGGGCGCGCCAAACGTGCGCGCACCGGAAAACTCGGTGGTCACGCCGTCGGCGGCTTCAGCCTTGATCGTTGTCTCGTAATTCATCGCCATTCCCTCACCCGGCTCATGACCCTGTTACAGATCAATCCGGCCCCGAGTGTATTACTCGCATAAGTCACCAACTGCAACGTCTGATAGATTGTCGGGCGTGTTGCTGCAATGCGCGCATCGACAGGTAACTTTCAGCCTAGACGAAAGGCGCGCAATCGGGATTCCGGGCGAGGGAGCGACGAAGGTGGCTTAACGGACCTTGCCGCGTTGGAACAGATTCACGATACCCAGCAGCACAACCGCGCCAAGCAGTGCCACAAGCAGGCCCGTGATCGAAAACTCCTGCACGCTGCCGCTGATCCCCAACAGCGGCCCGGCAATCAGGTTACCGATAACCGATCCGACGCAGCCCACGACGATATTCAGTACGATCCCCATCGAGGCATCGCGGTTCATGACCTTGCTGGCCAGCCAGCCGGCGATCCCGCCGACAATCAGTGCGACAATCCATCCCATAATGCATCTCCACATTGGGGCAGCGCATGCACATGATTCCCCGCGACGCCCCTCGGAGGTGTTGCCGCCAACCGACGGCAGCCCGCAACGCCTTGCGGGCGAAGCGGGCTTGGGCCGGGATGAACCGAGTCAGCGGTCAGTACTTCAGCTGGCGTTCGTAGAGGTCGCGATAGTGCTGGATTTTGGTGACCCGCAGGCCGTGCATGCCCGATCGGTCGACCGCGCGCTGCCACGAGGCGAACTCTTCGAGCGTGAGGCCATAGCGCGCCAGTGCCTCGTCAAGCGTCAGCAGCCCACCATTGACGGCAGCCACCACCTCGGCCTTGCGGCGCACGACCCAACGCTTGGTCTGGGGCGACGGCAGATCGGCAATGGTCAGCGGCTCGCCAAGCGGGCCGATGACTTGTGCGGGGCGGATATCCTGGTTCTCAATCATCGCTTGTCTTTCGCATCGCCGCATGGGGCATCGGCGTGTGATCCTTTCGTATCGCCAAGGCAGTTGGACTCGCCAGACCCTTCATTGGCACCCAAGGCTTTAGATTGCTCTAAAGCATCAGGGTTAACGCCCGGTTCGTCATCACCGAGAAGCGCAAAGTAACTTGCCGCCGCATCGCCAAAGCTGGCGGCGACCGATTCGATCGGGGCCTGCGATTCGGTCCGCATCAGCAGCCTGAGATCGCGCGCCGCGTTGAGCCTGGCGGTCAGTTCGTTCCATTCCACCGCACGCAAAGCCTCACCCGTTCGCCGCGCGGGACGGTTGGCGGATCGTTCGTCGCCGCCGGATGTGATCGTCGTCGCAGGTCGCATCCGGGTGCGTTCCGGCGAAGCAGCAGTGCCCGTCTTTGCGCTGCGTTGCACATTGAAAGAATTGGGTTTCTCAAACATCATCGCGCCTTCTAACCCGAGGACGTCAAAATCCGGTAAAACCGCCATTTACTTCAGATTAGGAATAGTGCGGGTGTGGCCGGCACCTGCGAGGGGACAATGACCGCCACTGGCGAAGCGGGCGATGCATCGCTATGTCGTGGCCTTCATGACTCATCCTGATCTTCTTGAACCCGGCCCGATGGCGGCGTCCCCCATCGGGCCCGATGCCGCCGCATTGTTCGATCTGCCGCGCGCCGCCGCCGATTGCCGGATCGTTGTCGCCATGAGCGGCGGCGTCGATAGCTCGGTGGTCGCCGCCCTGGCCGCTGCATCGGGCGCAGAGGTGATCGGCATCACGCTCCAGCTGTATGATTACGGCGCCGCCACCGGACGCAAGGGCGCGTGCTGCGCGGGCGATGACATTCGCGACGCGCGCGCCGTGGCCGACCGGCTCGGCATCGCGCATTATGTCTTCGACCATGAAAGCGCCTTTCGCGAAGAGGTGGTCGAACAATTCGCCGACGAATATCTCGCCGGGCGCACCCCGGTGCCCTGCATCCGCTGCAACATGGGGCCGAAATTCACCGATCTGTTTCGCATGGCCCGCGAACTGGGCGCAGATTGCCTCGCGACCGGACATTATGTCCGCCGGATGATGACGGCGGAGGGCGCGCAACTGCACCGTGCCTTTGATCCGGCGCGCGACCAGTCCTATTTTCTTTACGGCACCACGGACGCGCAGCTCGATTACCTGCGCTTCCCGCTGGGCGGGATGCCCAAGCCGCAGGTGCGCGAACTGGCGGAAGCCGCAGGCCTCAGGAATGCGGCCAAGCCTGACAGTCAGGACATCTGCTTCGTCCCGGACGGCAATTATGCCGCAATCGTCACCAAGGTGCGCCCTGAAGGCGCAGCGCCGGGCAACATCGTTCACGCAGCAAGCGGCGCGGTTCTCGGCCAGCACAAGGGCATCGTGCATTTCACCGTTGGCCAGAGAAAAGGCCTCGAAATCGGCGGCCAGCCCGAACCGCTCTATGTCATCGGCCTTGATGGCGCGGCGCGCGAGGTGCGGGTCGGGCCCAAACGGATGCTGGCCGTTCACGCCGCGCGCGTAAAGGAAACCAACCGCATCGGCCCGCTGCCGGAAGGCCCACTGACGGCCAAGGTGCGCAGTATGGCACAGCCAGTGCCCGTGACGCTCGAAGGCAGCCTGGGTGACGGCGGGGCCGTGACGATCCGCTTTGCCGCGCCGGAATACGGTGTTGCGCCGGGGCAGGCGGCGGTCATCTACGCCGGGGACCGCGTGATCGGCGGCGGCTGGATCGATTCGACCGAGAAGGTCACCGCTTAACCCTCCCACGGCTCCAGCACGCAGCCATAGCCCTCGCGATAGGTCGCTGTTGCTTCGGCCACCAGCGGGAAACGCGCCGTAACGCTCCTGGCCTCCAGATCGTCGCGCAAGGTTACCACTTCCATCCCCGCAAGCTTGTCCTTGGCGCAGTCCTTCAGGCTGCGGCCGGCAACGAAGCGGCACGAACAGCCCACCCGCGCCGAATAGGCCGAAGCGATGCTGCCATAGCCCTTTATCGGTTCGCGAAACGCCCAGGCCGCGCCGCCGATCACAACCGCGATGATCGCCAGCAGCCAGAGGCCCCAGCGCGTGCGCCTGCGCGGCGCGGTGGACGTTGATGATTTCGCCATAGCCAAGCCCCATTGCCAAACCCGACCGCATCGGGAATTGAGGTCGCGATGACCCTCAGATCGCCTGCCCTTAAGCGCGCCGCCTTGCTCGCGCCAGCCCTGCTGACGCCCCTGTTGATGCTTGCCTCCTGTGAAGCAGCGCCTGCGGGGCAGACCCCTTTGTCGGATGCGGCACTGGCCGCCGTCAAGGATGACGCAGGTGCCCCGAAGGACCAGCTCGCCCGCGAGATCGACGATCTTTTCACAGCCGAGGGCCTTGGCGAAACCCGCGCCGTTGTGGTGATGGCGAACGGTGCGCTCGCCGCCGAACGTTACGGCCCCGGCTATGACCGCGATACCCGCTTCATCAGCTGGTCGATGGCCAAGACTATCACGGGCGTGCTGATCGGGATGCTGGTGGCCGATGGCAAACTCAGTCTCGATGAACCGGCTCCGGTGCCGCTCTGGCAGCGCCCCGGCGATCCGCGCAGCGACATCACCTTGCGCCACCTGCTCCAGATGCGCAGCGGGCTGCGGCATACCGAAGCGGGCGATCCGCCCTACGAATCGAGCGAGGTCCGGATGCTGTTCCTCGACGGGCGCGACAACATGGCCAAGTGGGCCGAGGAACAGCCCTTGGAGGCCGAGCCCGGCAAGCAGTTCGAATATTCCTCCAACACCAGCGTGATCCTCGCCGATATCGCCGCGCGGGCGCTGACCAACAGCAACACCCCCGAAGCGCGGCGCAAGGCGGTGGCGGACTATCTCCAGGTCCGGCTGTTCGGGCCGTTGGGAATGACGAGCATGGTGCCGGAGTTCGATGCCAGCGGCACACTGATCGGCGGCAGTCTGATGCACGCGACCGCACGCGACTGGGCGACATTGGGCGAGTTCCTGCGGCGCAAGGGCCGCGCGCCGGGGGGCGAACAACTGGTGCCCCAGCGCTGGGTCGAAGCGATGGTAGCGCCCTCGCCTGCCAGCCCGCATTACGGGTTCCAGACCTGGCTCAACCGCCCGATCCCCGGCACGCCCGCCAGCGACCACCCGCTCTTCCCCGACCGCGCGCCGGAAAGCCTGTTCTCGCTGATCGGGCACATGGGGCAATATGTGCTGGTCTCGCCGAGCCAGCGGGTGACACTGGTGCGGCTCGGCCATTCGGACAGTGCCGAGCGCCCGCCGATGCTGCAGCAGACCGCCGATATCCTCGACCTGTATCCGGAGTCCTAGTCGTACGCACGCCGTCCGGCGCGCGGTCCTCGCTAGGCGCGCAGCAAGCTGCGCCCGCTGCGGGCGGCCGGTCGGCCTTGCGGACCCTGCGGGTCCGATGCGTCACAGATAGAACGCGCCCTCGACCACGGTGACGCATGGCCCGCCGAGCCAGGCGCGATCACCCGTGTCGTCTTTGGCAAGCCGTAGCGCCAGATCGCCGCCACGCGTGCTTGCCTGATGCGCGGTGAAGCTGTCCCGCCCCAGCCGCCGCGCCCAGTAAGGCGTCAGCACCGCATGGGCCGATCCGGTGACGCTGTCCTCGTCCACCCCGCCACCGGGGACGAACACGCGGCTGACGATATCGGTCTTGATACCGGGCGCGGTCACAATGAACTGATCGGTGCCAAGCCGTTCCAGCCCGCGAATGTCCGGCGCAAGGCCGCGCACTGCGGCCTCGTTTTCATAGAGGTAGATGTTGTAGCCCAACGCCGACCGCGCCATGTCGAACGGCTCGGCCCCGAGCAGGCCGATCGCTTCGGCCTGATTGGCAGCCGTGTCGGGCGCGGTCGCGATCGCAGGCAGCGCGAGTTCGTAGGCGTCCCCTGCGCGTACGACTTCCAGGACGCCTGACTTGCGCGTGCGGAACGTCACCCGCTCACGCGCCTGGCCCTCGCCGTCCCGTGTCAGCAGCACATGCCCGCTGGCCAGCGTCGCATGGCCGCACAGCGCGATTTCATAGGTGGGCGTGCACCAGCGCAGCTCCCAATCGGCCTCTCCGGTCGCATCGCGCACCACAAAGGCCGTCTCGGCAAACAGGTTCTCCGCCCCGATCGCCACCAGCACATCATCGGGCAACCATTCGTCCAGCACCATGACGGCTGCCTGATTGCCGCCAAACGGCTGCGCGGCGAAGGCATCGACGTGCCAGTAAGGGATCGTCTGGGGCATAAGCGATATCCTCAAGGGTAGAGCAACGTATCGGACCAGTCGGCGTCCACGTTCGCGCGGAGGAATTCGCGCCGGTCATGCAGGCGGTTGTCGCGGTCGATCCAGAATTCGATCCGGCGCGGGCTGAGCGTGAAGCCGGTCCAGTGCGCAGGGCGCGGCACCTTGCCTTCGGCTTCATGGGCGGCCCACAATTCCTGCACCCGGTCGAGATAGGTCTGGCGGTCGGGCAAGGGGCGCGACTGGTCGCTGGCCGCGCTGCCGACCTGGCTTTTGTAGGGGCGCGAGTGGAAATAGGCGTCGGCGCGTTCGGGGCTGACTTCGACCAGCGGGCCTTCGATCCGGATCTGGCGGCGCAGGCTCTTCCAGTGAAACAGCAGCGCGGCCTGCATATTGGCCCGGATGTGCTGGCCTTTGCGGCTGTCGGCATTGGTAAAGAAGGTGAACCCGCCGCCGCCCATGCCTTCAGGGTTTTCCTCGCGCCCGTGGCCCTTCAGCAGGACCATCCGCACCGAAGGCGCGGCATCCGCCGTCGCGGTGGCCAGCGCCATGGCGTTGGGATCGTTGACTTCGCCGACCTGCGCGGCAGCAAACCATTCCTCGAACAGGTCAAAGGGATTGGCGCCTTGCGGCAGGACCGAGTCGGCCAACTGGGCATCATCGAGCGGGGTGGCAGCACGTTCGTTCATTGTCGTGACCTTGAGGCTGAATAATGAGACACATGAGACACCGTCCAAAAGCAAAAAACCCCGCCTTGCACCTGGGCCTTGCGCATGGACGCGTCTGCCTGTGCCCTTATGCAAGCACGGGTCGTGGCGCAATGTTCATGCCGCCGTCCGCGCCTGTAGGAAAGGCGCAGCGCGAGAGCGCGCAGCACCGGAATTGCTTGTCGTAACAACGGCAAGCGGTTAACTTCAGGGCATGGAGCGGTGGTACCCCATCCTTGGCCTTGTCTTTATGGTCGCTGCCCTCGCCTATGCCGCATGGAAGGTCTGGCAGATGGGGCGGCGCGGCTGGACGGATCACCTGTGGATCTGGAAGGATGCCAACCGCGCGGCACGCTTCATGCTCGTGATTTTTACCGCGCAAATCGTGGGCCGGTGGGCGTGGCGTGGGTGGAGCGACGAAGTTCTGGCCTTCATCATCGGCGCTGCGATCATCGTTCCCATTCCTTACATGGCCTATACCATCGGCCGCCTGCTCGGCATCCGGGACCGCGTCCGCCACGGCGCACGGCTGTCCTGAAACAGCGCGCCGTTGCACCGTGCCACCAGCGCACGCTTGCGCAGCCGCGCTGTCTCACCTAGCTAATACGCCATGCGCGACCCTTACAGCACCCTTGGCATTGCCCGCACAGCTTCGGAATCGGACATCAAGAGCGCCTATCGCAAGCTCGCCAAGGAGCTGCACCCCGATCGCAACAAGGATAATCCCAACGCATCGGAGAAGTTTTCCGATGCGACCCGCGCCTATGATCTGCTGTCCGACAAGGCCAAGCGCGCGCAGTTCGATCGCGGCGAAATCGATGCCGAAGGCAACCCCGCCAACCCCTTTGCAGGCATGGGCGCGCGGCCCGGCCATGGCCGCGGCGCAAGCTACGGTGCTGGCCCCGGCGGCGGACCGGGCGCAGGCGATTTTGGCGGTTTCGGCGCGGATGATGTCGATCTGGGCGATCTGTTCGAAGGCCTGTTCGGCGGCCGTGCGCGCCAGCAGCAACCGCCGCCCAAGCGCGGCTTCGGCCGGCAACCCCCGCCGCCTCCGCCCAAGCGCGGCGCGGACATCCAGTACCGGCTGGCGGTGCCTTTTGTCGACGCTGCCGCGGGCCGCGATCAGCGCATCACGCTGGCCGATGGCAAGGCGATCAATCTGAAACTGCCCGCTGGCGTCGAAGACGGCACGACGATGCGCCTGAAAGACAAGGGCCACCCCGGCACCGGCGGCCATGGTGACGGGATCGTGATGGTCGATGTCGGCACCCACCCCTTCTTCCGGCGCGAGGGCGACAATATCCGCATGGACCTGCCGATCACGCTCGATGAAGCGGTGCGCGGGGCCAAGGTCAAATGCCCCACGGTCGATGGCGCGGTGATGCTGACGATCAAGCCGGGCAGTTCGAGCGGCACGGTGCTGCGGCTGGCCGGCAAGGGCTGGACCCGCAAGGCCGGCAAGACCGTGGATGGCAAGCCCGAACGCGGCGACCAGCTGGTTTCGATCGAGATTCAGCTGCCCGCCGATCTTGGCCCGCTGCAAGAGCGGCTGGACGGCTGGATCGACACGGCACGCCCGCGGGAGAAGTTCGGCCATTAGGGCCGGGCGAACGCGGTTTGATTGCCCGCCTGACCAGCATCCCCCGACTTCGCCACGCAGGGCGCGTGGCCCGCCGGGTGGCTATCGATACCTTCAACGACGGGTTCATCCACGCGGGCAATCTGGCCTATCTGTCGATGCTGGCGATCTTTCCGTTCTTCATCCTGGGCGCGGCGCTGTTCGATCTGATCGGGGGGCGCGACAATGCGCAGACGATCATCTTTTCGGTGGCGCAAGCGATGCCGGAATCGGTGGCAGCCGTGATCGTCCCGGTGGCGGAAACGGTCATCTATGCCCGGTCGGGCTGGTTGCTGTGGGCCGGCGCTGCGGTGGGTCTGTGGACCGTGTCCAGCCTGATCGAGACCATCCGCGATATTCTGCGCCGCGCCTATGACACCAACACGGGGCGCTCCTTCTGGCGAAAGCGTCTGGTGTCGGCCGGGCTGATCCTGGGCGCGGTGGTCCTGCTGATGCTGTCGCTATTTGCGCAGGTGCTGATCGGCGGCGCGCAGGAAGTGATCGATGCGATCTTCCCGCAGCTTGGCCAATGGATCGGTGCCTTGCGCCTGTCGCGGATCGTGCCGGGATTGGGGCTTGCCGCGTCCCTGTGGGTCTTGTTCGTGACCCTGACCCCGCTGTCCTATCGCGGGCCGCAGTGGCCCAAATGGCCCGGCGCGCTGTTCACAACCCTGTGGTGGCTGGCAGTCGCCGCCGCCCTGCCGATGGTGCTGCGCAGCGTCTTCACCTATGATCTCACCTATGGCAGCCTTGCAGGCAGCATGGTGACGTTGCTGTTTTTCTGGCTCGTCGGGCTTGGCGTCGTTATTGGCGCCGAATTGAACGCGGCATTGGCGCATGAAGCGGCGGCTCTGGCCGAGCCACCCGAGGAGAATGTTTGAATGAACGGACTGATGCACGGCAAACGCGGCCTCATCATGGGGCTGGCCAATGACAAGTCGCTCGCCTGGGGGATCGCCAAGAAACTGGCCGAACACGGCGCCGAACTGGCCTTTTCCTATCAGGGCGATGCGCTGGCCAAGCGTGTGAAGCCGTTGGCGGAACAGCTGGGCAGCGATTTCACCTTCGAATGCGATGTTTCCAGCATGGAATCGCTCGATGCCGCTTTTGCGACATTGAAGCAGCGCTGGGACAGCCTCGATTTCGTGGTTCACGCCATCGGCTATTCCGACAAGAACGAGCTGCGCGGGCTGTATGTCGACACCAGCCTCGACAATTTCCTGATGACCATGAACATTTCGGCCTATTCGCTGGTGGCGATCACGCAGCGTGCAGCTGCGATGATGCCCGAAAGCGGCGGCACGATCCTGACGCTGAGCTATTACGGTGCGGAGAAGGTCATCCCGCATTACAACGTGATGGGCGTGGCCAAGGCGGCGCTGGAGGCCAGCGTGAAATATCTCGCCAATGATCTGGGCCCGCGCAATATCCGCGTCAACGCGATCAGCGCCGGCCCGATCAAGACGCTGGCCGCCAGCGGGATCGGCGATTTCCGGTATATCCTCAAGTGGAACGAACTGAACGCGCCGCTGCGCCGCAATGTCTCGATCGACGATGTCGGCGGGGCGGGACTTTATCTGCTCTCCGATCTGTCCTCGGGCGTGACCGGGGAGACGCATCATGTCGATGCGGGTTACCATGTGGTCGGCATGAAGCAGGAAGACGCGCCCGACATTGCGCTTTCTTAAGCGGTTTGGCGTAAGGCGCCCCCATGCGCACCGTTCTCGTCACCGGCTCGGCCGGGTTCATCGGCTTCCACCTTTCGCAATTGCTGCTGGAGGAGGGCTTCCGCGTGGTCGGCTTCGACGGGATGACCGACTACTATGACGTGCGGATCAAGCAGCGGCGTCACCAGATGCTGCTGCAACATCCGCATTTCTCCTGCACCGAAGGGATGCTGGAGGATTTCGGCACGCTGCAAGCGCTGGCGCTGGCGGAAAAGCCCGATGTGATCGTCCACCTGGCCGCGCAGGCCGGGGTGCGATACTCGCTGGAGAACCCGCGCGCTTACGTGGACGCCAATCTGATCGGCACCTTCAACGTGATGGAATGCGCGCGCGAACTGGGTGTGGATCATCTGCTGATGGCCTCGACCTCGTCGGTTTACGGCGCGAACACCGATATGCCGTTCGGCGAAGACCAGAAATGCGACACCCCCCTCACCTTGTATGCCGCAACCAAGAAGGCGAACGAGGCGATGGCGCATTCCTATGCCCATCTGTGGAACCTGCCGACCACCATGTTCCGGTTCTTCACGGTCTATGGCCCGTGGGGGCGGCCTGACATGGCGCTGTTCAAGTTCACGCGCGGCATCCTCGAAGGCACGCCGATCGACATCTACAATGATGGCGAAATGTACCGCGATTTCACCTATGTGGACGATCTGGTGCGCGGCATCCGTCTGCTGATCGACGCCGCCCCGGTGCGCCCCGAAACGCCGGAGGACATTGCCGAAGGCGACAGCCTGTCACCCGTGGCGCCGTTCCGCGTGGTCAATATCGGCAATGGTGACAAGGTGCGCCTGATGGACTTCATCGAAGCGATCGAGGCCGAATGCGGGCGCGTGGGCGTGAAGAACTTCATGCCGATGCAGCAGGGCGATGTCCCGGCCACCTGGGCGGATGCGTCGCTGCTCAAGTCGCTCACCGGCTATGCCCCGCAAACCCCGTTCCGCGAAGGCGTGGCGCGGTTTGTGGCGTGGTACCGGGACTATTACCGGGTCTGACGCGCTTACTGCGGGGGGACCGGCAGCGCGCCTTCGTTCGGCACTTCGCCCGCACGTTCGCGTTCGAGCCGCTCCATATATTCGCGCTCGATCATCTCGACCCGGCTCTGCTCGGCCGCGGCATCTTCATCGATGGTCGAAAGGCGTTCGGCCCGCGCTTCCTCGATCAGGCGGCCAAAGCGCACGCCATCTTCCTCCGCGCGGTCCTGGTAGGCGGCTTCGATGAACTTCTGGGTGCAGCCGGTGAATCCGCCCGCGCCTGCCGGCGAACAGCTCATCGCGCCGAAATCGCCGACATATTTGATCTGGTCGACCTGCCGCGCGAGCGACTGGTTCGCCGGATTGTCGCTGTAACGCAGGTTCGACGGGATGCGGTAGCGATCTTCCTCGACCAGAATCTCGCACACCACCACTTCGCCGGGCTGGGCGACGGGGCATTCGGATTCGTTATAGGCGATCACCATGTTGATCTTCTCGTCCGCGCTCTGGGCCGAGGCGGGGCTGGCCGCGACAAGCGCGGCGAGAATGGCGGGGGCGACGAGATGCTTCATGGCGCATGGATCCTTTGTGGTCGCGCGGGATAACGGACACAGGAATGCCCACGACCCGGGTGACTTGTCTAGTCTTATGGGGCTGAACCGCCCGTGAAGCCGGAAGGTCCGGCGTGGTTAGCAAAAAATTGAACCCTGTCAGGCTATCGGAGGCGCATGAACGAAAGAATCGCAGTCGTGGGTCTGGGCTATGTCGGCCTGCCTGTTGCCGTGGCGCTGGCCGAGCGGCTGGGCCCGCACGGCGTCGCGGTTGCGGGCTTCGATATCGCTGCGGCGCGTGTGGCGCAGCTTGTCGCCGGGCATGATGCCACCCGCGAGATTGACGATGCGCGGTTGGCGTCATGCGGGCTTACCGTCTCGGACGATCCGGCGGTGCTCGAAGGCGCGAGCATGATCATCGTCACCGTGCCGACCCCGATCACCGAGGAACGTCGCCCCGATCTCGCCCCGCTGGAACGCGCCTGCGAAACCATCGGCCCACGCCTCGCGAAAGGCGCGTTGGTGGTGTTCGAATCGACCGTCTTCCCCGGCGTGACCGAAGATATCTGCGGGCCATGGCTGGCGGGGCATTCGGGGCTGACGCAGGGCCGCGATTTCGCGCTCGGCTACAGCCCGGAACGGATCAATCCGGGCGACCATGTCCACCGGCTTGAAAGCATCACCAAGATCATCGCCGCCGACAGCGAAGCGGCACTCGTCCGGATGCGCCGCATTTATGGCGCGATTGTCGATGTGGGGCTGCATGAAGCGCCATCGATCAAGGTGGCGGAAGCGGCCAAGGTGATCGAGAACACCCAGCGCGATCTCAACATCGCGCTGATGAACGAAATTGCGCTGATCTTCGACCGCATGGGGCTGGCGACGCGCGATGTGCTGGCCGCGGCGGGGACCAAGTGGAACTTCCTGCCCTTCACCCCCGGCCTTGTCGGTGGACACTGCATCGGGGTCGATCCCTTCTACCTCACGGCAGCAGCCGAAAAGCTGGGCTATCGCCCCGAAGTGATTCTGGCCGGGCGGCGGATCAATGATGCGATGGGGCAGGCGATCGCGCAAAAGGTGGTCAAGCTGCTGATTGCCAAGGGCGTATCACCTTGCACAGCGCGGGTTGGTATCATGGGGCTGACCTTCAAGCAGGACGTGCCCGACATTCGCAATTCCAAGGTGCCCGATATCCTTGTCGAACTGCGCGAATATGGCATCGAAGCACTGATCAGCGATCCGCTGGCCGATTCCGACGCTGCGGCGCGCGAATATGGCATCACGCTTAGCCCGGAAGGCGACATGGTTGATCTGGACGCGCTGGTTCTGGCGGTGAACCACGCCGAATATATCGCCGACTCTGCCAGCTTGCTCGCACGGCTACGCGAAGGCGGGGTGCTGGTGGATGTGAAAAGTGCGCTCGACCGCGAAGGGCTGCCGGATGGGCTGATTTACTGGAGTTTGTAATAAGGGCGGAGATGAAGCGCCTCGGTCGCGGAGCGACCGCAAGGGCGACTGCCCGCCCGCAGGTGCTCCGTCGCACAGCGACGGAAATGCACCGAGGACGCGCCCGCGGATGCGCCCGCGGATGCGGGCGCGAAAATCAAAGGCGCTCGCTTACCTTGATGGCAATGCGGCAGCCCAGCCGGATCGCACCGGCCAGCAGCGGATAGGCGGGCGCGCGTTCGGCGCCGTTCGCCATCGCCGAATCGAGATGCTCACGCTCCTCATCGCGGAAGGCCTCGATCATTTCCGCCAGTTCGGGATCGCTCCCGCTGGCTTGCAAGGCTTCGAGCTGATCGGTGTAATGCTTGTCGATCTCGGTCTCGACCGCCGCCGTGCAGGCCATCGCCGCTTCCGGCCCGAGCAGCGCGGTGAAGGCGCCCAGCCCATACCCCGCCGCCGACCAGATGGGGTGCAGCGCCGTGGGGCGCACCCCGCGCTTGGCGAGCAGCGCATCAAACTTGGCGCGGTGTTCGGCTTCCTGCGCGGCCATGTGGCGGATTTCCGCCGAATGCGGGCCGCGATCGCCCATCACGGCGAGCTGGCCTTCGTAAATCCGGGTAGCGCCGAATTCGCCGGCCTGATCGACCCGGATCATGCGGTGGAGTTCGTCGCGGTCCATATCTGCGTGTCCTTTTGTATGTCCCCGTCGCCGGGACCTTACTTCCTATACGCGGCAAGTGCCACAATGGCCGCACCGCTCACGGTCGAGATCAGGAAATTGAACCCGGCCAGCGAAATGCCCAATAGCGTCCATGGCGCGACATCGCAGCGAATCAGCGGGGCGGCGTTGAAGTCCAGCACATCGACCCCGGCCATGGGCGCCGCGCAACCGGTGATCCCGTCCCACCAGCCATATTCAACGCCCGCATGAAATCCGCCGATCAGCCCTGATGTCAGGATCGCAAGGCCGGCCAGCGCAGTCCACACCTGCGCGGGCTTCAGCACGTAAGCGAACAGCCCGACGCCCACGGCCGCAAAGTGCGGGTAACGCTGCCACCAGCACATTTCGCACGGAGGCAGGCCAAAGGCGTATTGCGAGACATAGGCCCCGCCCAGCAGAGCCGCCGGAACCAGCACGGCGAGCGCACGCGCCTTACGCGCATTGGGCCCCAGATTGTCCATCATCGGTGCCTTAGGGCTTGGCCGAAGACTTGGCACCGCGCGGCGCCGGGCGCAGCGCCACCGTGCTCTTGGTGGTGCGGCGCAGGGTTTCCATCGCGTAGTTAAGCTGGAAATCCGCGATGCCCTGTTCTTCGAGCTGCGCAGCGGTCAGCTGAAAGCGGGGATCAGCGATTGTGTCCGCCTCCATCTCCTCGTCCTTTTCGGCAAGCTCGTTGATAAGGTGGCCGCGAAGGTCGCTTTCGCGGGTCTGATACTTCTGGCGCAGCGCATAATCGGGATCAGAGATCTGCGGCACGGTGATATCGGGACGAATGCCGCCTTCCTGCACCGATTTGCCGGCGGGCGTGAAATAGCGCGCCGTGGTCAGCTTCAGCGCCGCGTCTTTGCCCAGCGGCAGCAGCGACTGGACCGAGCCCTTGCCGAAGCTGCGTTCCCCCATGATCAGCGCGCGGCGGTGATCCTGAAGCGCGCCCGCGACGATTTCCGAAGCCGAGGCCGAGCCTGCATTGATCAGCACGATCATCGGCACGCCTTCGGCCATGTCGCCGCGATAGACCGTTTCGGCATCGTAAAGCATCGTTTCGCCCCGCGCGCGGCCGCGCTGGCTGACGATGCGCCCATCGGTCAGGAACAGATCAGACAGCGCGACCGATTCGTCGAGGCTGCCGCCGGGATTGTTGCGCAGGTCGAGCACCAGTCCGTTGATCCGCCCACCGGGCGCCTGCTTCTTGATATCCTGCCAGGCGGCAAAGACATCCGCGCCGACATTGGCGCTGAATTCATTGACCGTGATGACGCCGATATTGCCCGCCGACACCTCATGCGTCACCGGTTCCAGCTCGATCACGCCGCGCGTCACGTTGACTTCAAGCGGCTCTTCGCGGCCCGGACGAAAGATCGTCAGCATGATCGACGTGCCCTTGGGCCCGCGCATCTGCGCCACGGCGTCATCCAGTTTCTGGTCGACGATCAGCTTGCCATTGAGGTGCGTGATGAAATCGCCCGCCTTGATGCCCGCCGTCTCTGCCGGACTGCCACGGAACGGCGAGACGACCTTGACCGCGCCATCTTCCAGCACCACCGACAGGCCGAGGCCCGAATATTGCCCGTCGATCATGGTTTCGAGCCGCTGGAGATCGCCACCGTCAAGATAGGCCGAATGCGGATCGAGCGCCGCCAGCATCCCGTCAATCGCGCCGCGGATCAGCACGTCATCCTCGACCGGCTCGACATAGCTGGCCTTCACCCGCTGGAACACCGCGAAGAGTTTGGCGAATTCCGGCCCGGCGCGGCCATCGACCTGCGCCATGGTAACCGTGGTGGCAGGGATCAGCGCGACGGCAGTGACCAGCGCGGCGCTGCGCAGGAGAGCGGCGATTTTCATAAGCGGTGCAAGGCTCCTTTGTTCGGCGAAGATATAGGATTGCCGGCCTGAACGCCAGATGAGAGCATCCGCGCCGCGGTCGTCGTGCCAGCGCGGAGCGGACAACCGGCGATAGCAGACCCCGCCCCTTGCCCTTAGCGCAAATATTGCAACGGATTGACCGGCTGTCCATTGCGCCGCAACTCGATCGTCAACGCCTGCGTGCCGCCGCTGGCGCGGCCCATCGGGCTGCCGCCGATGACGGCGTCGCCCACCGCAACCTCGACGCGGCCGAGCCCGGTGATAAGGCTGGTCCACCCGCCAGCATGTTCGATGATGACGATCCGACCAAAACCGCGATAGGCGCCAGCGAAGGCAACGCGGCCACGCGCCGGGGCCACCACCTGTGCATCCCTGGCAGGCGCGAGGCTCAGTCCGGTGCTGGCAAGGCCGCTCTCGCGCCGGGCGCCAAAGCCGATCAGCGTGCGGCCCTGCACCGGCAACTGAAAATCGCGCGGCGGCGGCGCACTGGCCTGGGCATCAGGGGCGCTGAGCGCGGGCACGGGCATGGGCGCAGCAGGCAGCGCCGCGGCCAGATCGGCAGGACGCAGAACCGGCCCCGGCAGGGCCGCAAGTTCCTGACGCAGCGCCGCCACCTCGCCCAGCTTGTCCACCAGCCCATCGAGATCGCGGGCTTCTTCGGCCAGCGCCAGCGCGCGCTCCCCTTCGCGCAGGGCTGCGCCCTTTGCGTTGCGCGACGCAATGCGCTGCCGGGTTTCGAGCGCGGCCAGTTGGGTGCGGCGCTCGCGCAGCGCGCCTTCGCCATCGCGCATCTGGGCAAGGGCGCGGGCGGCCTGCGCTTCGAGCGCCCGTCCCCGGTCAAGCTCACTGCGCAAGGCAGCGGTGCGCGCGCGGATCTGCGGCACCGCGCTGCCAAGCACGGCGCGGACATGGACCACATCGGTCAGCGATCCCGGCTGCAACGCGGCCAGCGCCAGCGGCCGGCGGGCCGCGGTTTGGAGCGCGGCGGCAAGGCGCGCCGTCGGCTCCTGCTTTACGGCAAGTCTTGCCGTCAGATCGGCGCGCGCTTTGCGCGCAATGGTCAGCCGCGCGCGGGCGATTTCAATATCGGCTTCGGCCTGCTGGATCCGGGCGGCGAGCGCGGCGGCTTCGCTGGCCGTGCGGGTGGCGGCTTGTGTCGCGGCCTCGGCGGCGCGGGTCATGCGCGCGGCGCGGGCTTGCGCAATCCGGCTTTCGCGGGTCGCGCGGGCCAGTGCGGCATCGGCCTCGTCCGGTGCAAGCAGGGTGACAACGGGCGCAGCCTGCGTTTCGGGTATGACCACCGCCAGCATCGCACCGACGCCAAGCATCGCGCACAGCGTCAGGGCAAGAGAACGGCGGGGAGCGCGGGGCATTGTGCCGTCATGCCCGATGATAGGGATGCCCGGCAAGGATGGTCGTGGCGCGGTAGAGCTGTTCGATCAGCATCGCACGGGCCAGCATATGCGGCCAGGTCGCCGGACCGAAAGCGAGCAGCAGGTCCGCGCCGGCCCGCTCGGCGTCGGAATGGCCATCCGCCGCGCCCAGCATGAAGCGTGTTTCGCGCACGCCTTCATCCCGCCAGCGCCCCAAGAGATGCGCGAAATCCTCCGACGTCATGGCCTTGCCCCGCTCGTCCAGCAGCACGGTGCGGACAGGTGTGAGCGCATCGGCCAACTTGCCCGCGCCAGTATCGGGCCATTCGGTCAGCTTGAAAGGCCAGGTCATGCGCTTGGCATAGCGATCCACCAGCTCGCCCTCAGGCGACCGGCCGATTTTCCCGCGCGCGATGATGTGGAGGAGGATAAAAGCGTCCTTTTCTCTCGCGGCACAAGGCTTCGCCTTGGCCTGCCGAGGGGGCGGCCTACCGGCCGGCGGGCGGTCGCCCTTGCGGCTCCCGAGAGCCGATAATCGTGTTCCTCGGCCCGGAAAGCGGGCCGCAAGGCCACGCGGCCGCCCCGCAGGCGCTCGAGCCCGCAGGGCTCGAAACAGCGCCGAGGACGAAGGCGCGGAGGCGCCTTCGAAAAACGGACTACGCTCTACCCTGCTGCGGTTCGCCGCCCTCGAACGACCACATCCGCTCAAGGTTGTAGAAGGTGCGCACTTCGGGGCGGAACAGGTGAATCACCACGTCGCCCGCATCGATCAGCACCCAGTCAGCCGCCGGAAGGCCTTCGATCCGGGCGTGCCCGAAACCGGCCTTCTTGATCTCCTCGGCCAGCTTCTGCGCCATCGACGCAACCTGACGGGTCGAACGGCCGCTGGCGATCACCATGTGATCGGCAATCGAGCTTTTTCCCGCGAGCGGGATCGACACGATTTCCTGCGCCTGATCATCGTCAAGCTGAGCGAGCACAAGCTGGTGCAGGGCATCGGCGCCCATTTCAGGCTTGCCCTGCGATGGGGCGGCGGTGGCAGCAGCTTGCACTGCGCCAAGCGGAAGGGAAGCGACAAAGGCCTCGGACATGGGCAATCGAATATCTCCAGAGTTTGAGGTCAATGCAGGCCACATGACGCAAGCGGGCAGGCAACCGGGCCGAAACGCTGGCGCGCTTCATGCCTCGGCCTCTTGCCGGAGCTTGCGGAATGTCAGCCGGTCACGCACCCCTGCCCTTCGATCCTGACGGTCCGCGCCTTGACCATGCCCGTCATGGGCAAGCAAAGCATCGGCCCACCCGGCATGGGCACGGCGAATGGCCGTGGCCGAGCGGTCGTCCGGATCGAAACGCATTAACACCAGGGCCGGTGCGCTCCATTGCCCCCGTTTCCGAATGCTGGCGGCAGACACACGATAGCGTCTGAGCCAGGCCATGGCGGGGCTCGTCATAGCGCCTGTATCATAGCCGGGACGGGCGATCACCGCAATCGGCATTGTCCGCGCCAATCTCCGCCAGTCTTTCCAGCGGTGCAATTGAGCGAGATTATCCGATCCCATCAGCCAGATAAACCGCCGCTTGGGATAGCGCCGGACCAACCGCGCAAGCGTATCGACCGTGTAGCGGGTGCCCAATTGCTGCTCGATGATGGTGGGCACGATCCGCGCCCGCCGGGCCTGCTGGCGCGCCGAAAGCAGCCGCGCGGCCAGCGGCGCCATGCCTTCGCGCCGTTTCAGCGGATTGCCGGGCGATACCAGCCACCATGTCTCGTCCAGCCCCAGTGCCTCGCCGGCGAACAGCGTGATCTTCCGGTGCCCGCCATGCGCAGGGTTGAAGCTGCCGCCGAGCAGCCCGGTCAGTTGGGGTGGCGCAGGCAATGGCTTGGGTGGGCTTACGGGCGTGTCTGGCCCGCGCCGCGAACCTGCCACTTGTAGGTCGTCAGCCCTTCCAGCGCCACAGGCCCGCGTGCGTGCAGACGCCCGGTGGCGATGCCGATTTCCGCGCCCAGCCCGAATTCGCCCCCGTCGGCAAATTGCGAGGATGCATTGTGCATCACGATCGCGCTGTCGACTTCGTTGAGGAAGCGTTCGGCCGCAGCGTCATCGGCGGTGACGATGACATCGGTATGCGCGGAGGAGTGGCGGGCGATGTGGGCGAGAGCCTCGTCCAGCCCATCGACGATGGCGACAGACAGAATCGCATCGAGATATTCGGTGTCCCAGTCATTCGCGCTGGCAGGGATCACCCGCCGGTCGAGCGCCCGCGCGCGTCCGTCACCGCGCACTTCGCAGCCCTTGGCGATCAGCGCCGCGATCAGGGCGCTGGCTTCCTGATAGGACGAATCGATCAGCAGTGTCTCCATCGCCCCGCAGATGCCGGTGCGGCGCAGCTTGGCGTTGAGCGCGATCTGCTCCGCCATCGCCGGATCGGCAGCGGCGTGGATGTAGGTGTGGCAAATACCATCAAGGTGCGCGAGCACGGGCACCCGCGCATCGGCCTGCACCCGCGCCACCAAGCTCTTGCCTCCGCGCGGCACGATCATGTCGATCAGCCCGCTCGCCGTCAGCATCGCACCCACGCAGGCGCGGTCTTGCGACGGCATGAGCTGCACCGCATCGGCCGGCACGCCGCCGCGTTCCAGCCCGGCGACCAGCGCGGCGTGAAGCGCGCGGTTCGAATGCACCGCCTCGCTGCCCCCGCGCAGCAAGGCGGCATTGCCCGCCCGCACGCATAGTGCAGCAGCATCGGCAGTCACATTGGGGCGGCTTTCGTAGATGATCCCGATCACGCCAATCGGCACGCGGATGCGCTGCATCTTGAGCCCATTGGGACGCGCGGACGAATCGATCACGTCGCCCACCGGATCGGGAAGATCGGCGACCGCGTCCACCGCATCGGCAATCGCGCCCAGACGCGCCTCGTCCAGCGCAAGGCGGTCCAGCATGGCCTTGGCAAGGCCGTTGGCCTCGCCTGCGGCGATGTCCCTGGCATTGGCGGTGAGGATTTCCGGCGCGGCGGCACGCACGGCCTGCGCGGCCAGATGCAGCGCGGCGGCACGGGCTTCGCTGGGCATGGCAGCCAGCGCGCGCTGTGCGCTGCGCGCCGCGCGCGCCATATCGGGAACCAGAGCGGCAGGATCGGCGGATTGGGTTTGTTCAGCTTGATAGGTCATGGCGCGCAGCCTTAGCATTTCTGCGCCGCGCTGTCAGGTCATGCGAGTCGCAGGGTGCAAAATCACTGCCGAAACCGCCCATCCGGTTTTGTTCCGCCGCCCCGATGCAAACGATGATCAATTCATCGTGATTCCCTGTCAGCTCACCTGTAAAGCCGTCAAGGGATTCGACCCGCAGGCCCACCGCTGATAGCGCGCCTTGGCGTGGGGCATAGATAAAAAATCGGGGCCGCAATTGTCAGAGAAGATTATCACCCAATCGCGGGGCGAGCGGCTGCGTCGGTGGTTCCCCGAACGCGAGTTCTTCATGCGTGCCGATGGGCAGGTGCGTTTCATCAAGATTTCGTCAAAGTTGCAGATGCGCGTCGCCGCCGGCGTCGTGGCGATGGTGCTGTTCTGGCTTGTCGCGCTCGCCGTGATGGCCTGGGGGCAATACCGCGCACAGGCCGATCTCGCCTCCTTCGCCGAAAAGCGCGCCGAAGTTGCGAGCGCCGATGAACGCATCAAGGCTTATGGCGGCAATGTCGACAAGGTGGTCGATGACCTCAAGGAACGTCAGGCCTTCCTTGAAGAAATGGCGCGGATGCTGCCTGAAGATATCATTGCGCAAGGCGCGGCCAGCGGCACGGTCACTGATTCCGCCACCGAAGCGGCCAGGACGATCGAAAAGGTCGGCGCGATGATCCCGCAGGCGCGCGGTCTCGCCGAAATCGAAGCCCGCCAGCTTGCTCTTGTGGAACGCCTCACCCGCTTTGCCGATGCCCGCGCGAACCGTGCAGAGGCCGCGATGCGCAAGCTCAACCTCGATCCCGCCGCGATGAGCCGTCAGGCGCGGCAGGCCATGGGTGGTCCCTTTGAAGCCGTCACGGGCCCCGACAAGATCGACCCGCGCTTCGAACGCCTCGGCCTCAGCCTTGCCCGCATGGCCGCGCTCGAACGCGCGCTTGACGGTATTCCGCAGGTGGTGCCCGCCAGCATCCAGAACATCACGTCAGGCTTTGGCTATCGCCGCGATCCATTCAACGGACGCGGGGCGATGCATGCCGGGCTCGACTTCCGCGGTGCGACCGGTTCCCCCATCTTTGCCGCTGCCGAAGGGCGCGTGACCTTTGCAGGGACCAAGTCGGGCTATGGCCAGGCGATTGAAATCACGCATGGTAACGGAATGTTGACCCGCTATGCCCACTTGTCGCGGATTGACGTGACAGCCGGCCAATCGGTTGACGCCGGGGCCACCATCGGCGGGCTTGGCAGCACCGGGCGGTCGACTGGGCCGCACCTGCATTTCGAAGTTCGCATCAATGATCGCGCGGTCAATCCGCGTCCGTTTCTGGAGGCTGCCCCCGATGTTCTCAAAGAAGTCCGCAGCGGCCGATCCGGCCGGCACGCCGCCCGCGCCGCGTCCCGCTAACAGGAGCAGCAGTATGGCATCGGGTTCGACCTTTTCGGTGATCGGCGCGGACGTGACGATCACGGGCAATGTCAGCGCATCGGCCGATCTGCACATCGACGGGACGATCGAAGGCGACATCACCTGCGCCTCGCTGGTGCAGGGCGAAAAGAGCGTCATCAGCGGCGCGGTTGTGGCGGAAAGCGCCAGGCTTGCGGGCAAGGTGTCGGGATCGATCGCCGCGCGCGAACTGGTGGTTCTCAAATCGGCCCGGATCGACGGCGATGTCCATTATGACGCGCTGACGATCGAGCAGGGCGCAGAGGTCGACGGACGCTTTGCTCCCAATGCCCGTCAGGCGGTGAAAGCTGTGCCGAGCAGCGTCGAAGCCGCCGAATAAGGCGCTACAGCACCTCGGCCCGCAACGTCTTGCGATCCAGCTTGCCGATGATCGTCTTGGGCAGGCTTTCGCGGATCACCACGGAATCGACCCGTTCGTGCTTGCCGATCTTGGCGTTGAGCCATGCGGCCAATTCCTCAGCCGTGGCTGATGCGTCCTCGTTCAGCGTGACATAGGCACGCGGCACTTCGCCGCGCTGCGCGTCAGGCACACCGATCACCAGCGCCTCCTTGACCGCTGCGTGTTCAAGGATCACATCCTCGACCACGCTGGGAAACACCTTGAAACCGTTCACCGCGATCATGTCCTTGATGCGGTCGACGATTTCGAGGAACCCGTCCTCATCCACCCGTGCGACATCGCCCGTGCGCAGGTAGCGTTTGCCATCGCGCTCCGCAAAGCAATCGGCGTCGTTTTCGGGCCGGTTCCAATAGCCGCGCATCACCTGCGGGCCGCAGACGGCAAGCTCCCCCGGCTCGCCTTCGGGGGCCAGCTTCGAGGGATCTTCCTTGTCGAGCAGGATCACTTCGGTTCCCGCGACTAACTGGCCAATGGTGCCACGCTTGCGGAACCCGTCATAGGGGTTGGCCGACACCACACCGGCGCTTTCGGTGAGGCCGTAGCCTTCGACCAGCCGCACGCCGGTCGCCTCTTCAAAGCGGACATGGACCGGCCCCGGCATCGGCGCGCCGCCGGAAATGCAGATCTTGAGGCTGGAAAGGTCGGTCTTGGCCAGATCGGGGTGATCGAGCATCGCCTGAAACATCGTCGGCACGCCGGGAAAGCCGGTGCAGCGGTATTTCTGGATCGTTTCCAGAACCTGCTTGGTTTCGAACCGGGGGACCATCGCGATCGACGCACCGGTGACACAAGCGTGGTTGAGCAGCGCGGTGTTGGCGAAGACGTGGAAGAACGGCAGCGCGCCCATGAACACCTCGCCTTGCGCATTACCGAAGGGGTTGATGCCTGCGACCTGCTGCGCGTTCACCGAAAGCTGGTCATGCCCCAGCATCGCACCCTTGGGCCGCCCGGTGGTGCCGCCGGTGTATTGCAACAGGGCAAGGTCAGATGCGGTGACTTCGATGGGCGTGAACGGCCGGTTCGGCGTCATGTCGGCCCAGCGGCGGATTGCCGAGCCTTCGCCGCCATAGGCGACATCGGCAATCTGGCTGCGCTTCAGCAGCTTCAGCGCCGCGCCCTTGTACCACGGCAGCATATCGGCAAGGCTGCCGACGACCAGCGTTTCGAGCCCGGACCCGTCCAGCACCTTCTTCGCGGTCTTGTAGAGTTCCGGCACATCCAGCGTCACCAGCACCCGCGTGCCGGAATCGCCCACCTGCCAGCTCAATTCCTCGACCGAATAGAGCGGCGAGAAGTTCACCACCACCGCGCCCGCCATCATCGCACCGTAATAGGCGGCGGCGTAGATCGGCACATTGGGCAGGAACAGGCCGACCCGGTCGCCCTTCACGATGCCCGCTTCGGTCAGACCCAACGCAAAAGCCTGCGCCTGCGCGAAGATCTGTTTGTAGCTGTAGGTGCGCCCCAAAAAGTGCAGGAACGGCGCATCCGGATTGGCGCGGACGCTGCGTTCCAGCATCGCCGGAAGGCTCATCGGTTCAAACCGGGTGTCGAGGGGCGTGGGGTGGTGATAGGCGGCATTACTGACAGGCATGTCAATAATACTGGCGGACAATCACACGGCGCACAAGCGAAAGTCGCGGGCGCCTTGTCGCTTTTTGCACGGCGACAGCATGGGTAGCCAGAGGTTGCCGGGGCGGCCGAAACCCGCCCCGGCACCGTCAATCAGTTCGAGATGAACCCGCTTTCGGGGTCGATCTTTTCTTCGGCCGCTTCGGCAGCGCGGCGTGCGGCGAGCCAGGCTTCGGCCTCGGCTTCCTGCGCGGCCTTGCCTGCGGCCTGAACAGTGGCATCACGCTCTGCACGCAGTTCCGCGATCAGATTTTCGCGGTCGTTACGCTCGGGCTTGGCGGGGGCATCGACGTCTTCGACGATCCCGGCGCGCTTGGCCGCCTTGGCCACCATCGCATCGAGTTCGCGCTGCGAACACAGGCCCAGAGTCACAGGATCCTTGGGCGTGATGTTCTGGATGTTCCAGTGGCTGCGATCGCGGATCGCGCCGATGGTGTTGCGGGTGGTGCCGATCAACTTGCCGATCTGCGCGTCGGACACTTCGGGGTGGCTGCGCAGGATCCAGGCGATGCCATCAGGCTTGTCCTGACGCTTCGACACCGGAGTGTAGCGCGGGCCCTTGGTCCGGGTCACTTCGACCGGGGCCTTGTGCATCTTGAGCGAATAGGTCGCGTCTTCCTGACCCTTCTCGATCTCGCCCTGCGTCAACTCGCCCGCGTGAACCGGATCACGCCCGGTATACTTGCTGCTGGCCAGATCATCGGCCATCGCCTGCACTTCAAGAATGTGGAGGCCGCAGAACTCGGCGATCTGCTCAAACGAGAGCGCGGTGTTGTCCACCAGCCACGTCGCAGTGGCATGCGGCATCAGCGGCTTGGGCTGATCCTTGGTCGCCATGGGGAAATCTCCGTTGAAAATGAAAGGGCCGCCCCTTTCGGAGCGGCCACATTGGATTTACAGATAGGCCAATTGCGCAGAAACGGCAAGCAAACCTTGAATCAAAACGCCTGCGCAGCCTGAAGCGATACCGCCTCGTCCGCCTGCAAGGGCACCAGGCCTGCCAGGAACTGTTGCGTGGCGGCCTCCCACGAATAGCTCGCGCCATAGGCTGCGCAGGCCGAACGGTCGCAATAGCGGGCCGCGTCAATGGCGCGGGTGAGGTCTTCGGACAACGCGCCGACGGCATCGGTAACGATATCGAGCGGTCCGGCCACCGGAAAAGCGGCCACCGGAGTCCCGCAGGCCAGTGCCTCGATCATCACGAGCCCGAAGGTATCGGTGCGGCTGGGAAAAACGAACACGTCGGCGCCCGCATAACAGCCCGCCAGATCCGCCCCAATGCGCTTGCCAAGGAACAGCGCATCGGGAAACTTCGCCTGCAACCCGGCACGCGCCGGCCCGTCACCCACCACCACCTTGGTGCCGGGATAGGGGCAGGCGAGGAAGGCCTCGATATTCTTCTCGACCGCCACCCGCCCGACATACAGCAGGATCGGCCCGGCGATCCCGGCATATTCGGGCGGCGGCAGGGCGGTGGGCGAGAAACACGCCAAGTCGACACCGCGGCTCCAGTGGGTGAGCCGGGTCAGGCCCTGTTCGCGCAACTGGGTCCGGATCGTCTCGGTGGCGACCATGATGCTTTGCGCGGGGCGGTGGAACCAGCGGATATAGGGCCAGAAGACACGCGCCGGCAGACGGGTGCGGCGGGCGAGGTAATCGGGAAACTGGGTGTGATAGGCGGTGGTGAAGGGCACCTTGCGGCGCAGACAATACCGCCGCGCGGCCAATCCCAAGGGGCCTTCGGTGGCAATATGCACCGCCTGGGGTGCGATGCGCGCGAGATGCCGTCCGACAGCACCCGGCGCGGTCAGGGCGAGGCGGATTTCGGGATAGGTGGGCGCGGGGATCGACGGATAGCCTTCGGGCGAAATCACCGTGACGTCATGGCCCCAGCCGCGCAGCACGTCGCATGTGGTCGACAGCGTGCGCACCACCCCATTGGTCTGCGGATGCCAGGCATCGGTGACGATTGCGATGGATGCAGGCGCAATCGAAGCGGGCACAGGTGCAGGAGAGGCGTTATCGGGCTGGATCGTGGTGTACCGGTTCACGCGGCCTCGCGGGCCGGATCGGCCGGGTGGCGCGTCTGTGACGCCTCGGCCGCCTCGCTGCGACGCTTGATTTCCTCGGGCCAGTGCAGGATTTCCATCCGCCCGTCGTGATGTTCGACCAGCGCGTTGCAACCTTCGACCCAGTCGCCATCATTCCAGTATTCGACCGGCTTGCCGTTATGTTCGAACATCCGGAATTCAGCGGTGTGGATGTGGCCGCATACCACGCCGTCAACACCGCGCTCGCCCGCGGCGCGGGCCACGACCTCTTCGTATTTGCCGATGAATTCGACCGCGTTCTTGACCTTGTGCTTGGCCGCCTTGCTGAGCGACCAGTAAGGCTTGCCCAGCCAGCCGCGCACCGCGTTTACGGTGACATTCAGGTTCATCATGAGATGATAGGCATGATCGCCCACGAAGGCGAGCCAGCGGTGCGAGAGCATCACGGCGTCGAATTCGTCCCCGTGCAGCACCATCAACCGGCGCCCGTCGGCGGTATCGTGGAAGGCGGCGCGGCGGATTTCGATCCCGCCGAAGTTCAGGCCCGTAAACTGGCGGAACATCTCGTCATGGTTGCCGGGGATATAAACCACCCGCGTGCCGCGCCGGGCGCGTTTCATGATGCGCCAGACGATGTCGTTGTGCGCAGACGGCCAGTAGAACTTCTTCTTCAGCCGCCAGCCATCGATGATGTCACCCACAAGATACATCGTTTCGCTGTCGGTGGTGTCGAGGAAGTCGATCAGCATGTCGGCGTTGCAGCCCTTGGTGCCCAGATGCACGTCGCTGATCCAGATGGTGCGGAAGCTGCGCCGTTCGGCTCCTTCGGGCTCGGGCGTTCGTGGCGCACTCAGCGGGAGGCTGGCGACATTGTTGCCGATCAATTCGGACAGGTCGGAACCGGTCATACGCAATCCCCGAAAAACTCGTCTTGCAATGCCGCTGTCATGACAGGCTATTGTTACAGGCATTGCGCAGGAGAATGACGGTTCCGAGTCAGATCCGGGTTTTATGACGGGCTGATGGCAAAAACGGGCCCTTTTTCACCAAAAACCGCTTTTTTAACGACTGGTGTCCGCCGCAAGTGACCCTTTGGGGGGAGCATGAGCGCGTCAGCCCATGTCACCGCTTTTGGCCACTTCCAGCACGATTTTGCCGATGTGATCGCCCGCTTCCATGCGCGCATGGGCGGCGGCGGCTTGCGCCAGCGGGAAGGTCATATCCATCACGGGGGACAGTTCGCCGTCTGCGAACAGCGGCCAGGCATTGTCGGCGATCTCATCGGCGAGCGCGGCCTTGAACCCATCGGTGCGCGGACGCAGGGTCGATCCGGTCAGGGTCAGCCGCTTCATCATCACGACCGCCATGTTCAGATCGGCCTTGGCACCGCCCAGCACCGCGATGGTGACATGACGGCCATCTTCGGCAAGGCATTTGAGGTTGCGCGCCACATAATCGCCCGACACCATGTCGAGCACCACATGCACACCCTTGCCCTCGGTATGCGCCATGACCGCCTCGACATAGTCGGTTTCACGGTAATTGATCGCAAGGTCCGCGCCGATCCGGGTCGCCGCGGCGCATTTGGCGGTGTCGCCGCAGGTCACGATCACCTTGAGGCCGAACGCTTTGCCCAGCATAATCGCCATTGTCCCGATCCCGCTGGTGCCACCGTGGATCAGCGCGGTCTCGCCATCGCGGGCCAGACCCCGCTCGAACAGGTTGTGCCAGACGGTAAACAGCGTCTCGGGCACGGCGGCTGCTTCGGACAGCATCATGCCCTCGGGGACCGGCAGGCAGTGCTGCCAATGCGCCGCGCAATATTCGGCGTAACCGCCGCCTGGCGTCAACGCGGCGACGAATTGCCCGATCATCTCGCGCGGAACCTCGGTGCCGACCGCGACAACCTCGCCCGATACTTCAAGCCCCAGCAGCGGCGAGGCGCCCTTTGGCGCGGGGTACATTCCGGCACGTTGCAGGCAATCGGGCCGGTTGACCCCGGCATAGGCCACCTTGATGAGCACATCATCGGGGCGCAGGCGCGGCAGCGGCAGGGTTTCGGGCCGCAGCACATCCGGACCGCCTGGCGCGTCGAAGCCGATCGCCTGCATTGTTTCGGGCAATTGCGCCCCTTGGCCTGCGATCATCGACGTCTTACCCCTCAACCAGCCCCGTTCACCATCGTGCCAGCGCGAATAACCGTCTCGCCGATTGACAGCAAGCCGCTTCCCCCTGATGCTGCATCCCAATGGAAGAACCCGATCGTCCCAGGCCCAGCGGAGACGCGGCGAGTCGCCTCGGACACGAGGATCTCGGCCCCTATTCGCAGGCCGAACTCAATGACCGGATCGCTCTGCTCCACGCCGAAATCGCCCGTGTGACAGCACATCGCGACAAGGCCGCCGCCCATCGCGCTGCCGCCGATGCGCTGTTTGCGAAAGGGGGCGGATGATCCGGCCCGTATCTTTCCCCGTATCTCCCAGCGTATCACCTTTAGGGGATTCGCAATTTGCGCAGTCCATCCCATATTGTTGGAAACTGGCTTCCTCCGCTCCTTCGCCACGAGCATCCTCCCGCAGATAGAGGCCTTACCCATGCCCAGCTTCGCCCAAAATCTCGAACGCACGCTGCACAACGCGCTTGGCAATGCGTCCGAACGGCGACACGAATATGCCACGCTCGAACACCTGTTGCTGGCGTTGATCGATGATGAGGACGGTGCGGCCGTGATGTCCGCCTGCGGAGTCGATCTGGCCGAACTGGGCGAGGTGGTGAAGCAATATCTCGATCAGGAATACCAGTCGCTCAAAACCGAGGACGGGGCCGATCCGCAGCCCACCGCAGGCTTCCAGCGGGTCATTCAGCGCGCGATCCTGCATGTCCAATCCAGCGGCAAGGACACCGTCACCGGCGCCAACGTGCTGGTCGCGCTGTTCTCCGAACGCGATAGCTACGCGGTCTATTTCCTCCAGCAGCAGGACATGAGCCGGCTGGATGCGGTCAGCTTCATCAGCCACGGCATTGGCAAGGGCGGCCGCCAGATCGAACCGAAGAGCGCCGGCGGCACGGAAAAGTCCGACGAACCGGCGCAGACCAAGGAAGCGGGCGGCAGCAAGAAGGAAACGGCGCTCGACCAGTTCACCGTCAACCTCAACGCGCGCGCCGAAGCGGGCAAGATCGATCCGCTGATCGGGCGCGGGCCGGAGGTTGACCGGACGATCCAGATCCTGTGCCGCCGTTCCAAGAACAACCCGCTTTATGTCGGCGACCCCGGCGTGGGCAAGACAGCGATTGCCGAAGGCCTGGCGCGCAAGATCGTCGAAGGCGATGTGCCCGAAGTGCTGGCGCCTGCGGTGATCTATTCGCTCGACATGGGCGCGCTGCTGGCGGGCACGCGTTATCGCGGCGATTTCGAGGAGCGACTGAAGCAGGTCGTCACCGAATTGGAAGCGATGCCGCACGCGGTGCTGTTCATCGACGAGATCCACACCGTGATCGGTGCCGGCGCGACCAGCGGCGGGGCGATGGATGCCTCGAACCTGCTCAAGCCCGCGCTGTCGAGCGGTGCGATCCGCTGCATCGGTTCGACCACTTACAAGGAGTTCCGCAACCACTTCGAAAAGGACCGCGCGCTGCTGCGCCGGTTCCAGAAGATCGACGTGAACGAACCCACGATCGAGGACACGATCAAGATCCTGAAAGGTCTGCGCAGCGCGTTCGAGGATCACCACAAGGTGAAATACACCCCCGACGCGATCAAGACCGCGGTGGAACTGTCGGCGCGTTACATCAATGACCGCAAGCTGCCGGACAAGGCGATCGACGTGATCGACGAAGTCGGCGCGATGCAGATGCTGGTGCCGCCGAGCCGCCGCAAGAAGACCATCACCGCGCGCGAGATCGAAATGGTCATCGCGACGATGGCGCGCATCCCCGCCAAGTCGGTCAGCAAGGACGACAAGAAGGCGCTCGAAAACCTCGAACGCGATCTCAAGCACGTCGTGTTCGGGCAGGACGAGGCGATCAAACGGCTGTCGACCGCAATGAAGCTGGCCCGCGCAGGCTTGCGCGATCCGGACAAGCCGATCGGCAGTTTCCTGTTCAGTGGGCCGACGGGCGTCGGCAAGACCGAGGTTGCCCGCCAGCTTGCCACGATCATGGGGATCGAGCTCAAGCGGTTCGACATGTCCGAATATATGGAGCGTCACTCGGTCAGCCGCCTGATCGGTGCGCCTCCGGGCTATGTCGGCTACGATCAGGGCGGTCTGCTGACCGATGCGATTGATCAGAACCCGCATTGCGTGCTTCTGCTCGACGAAATCGAAAAGGCGCACCCCGACCTGTTCAACATCCTGTTGCAGGTGATGGATAATGGCCGCCTGACCGATCACCACGGCAAGACAGTCGATTTCCGCAATGTGGTCCTCATCATGACCACCAATGCGGGCGCATCGGACATGGCGCGTAGCGGGATCGGCTTTGGCGACGTATCCAAGGCCGATGCCGGGACCGAAGCGGTGAACAAGATGTTCACGCCCGAGTTCCGCAACCGTCTCGATGCGATCGTACCCTTCGCCTATCTGGGCAAGAGCATCGTTGCCCGCGTGGTCGACAAGTTCATCCTCCAGCTGGAATTGCAGCTGGCCGAACAGAACGTCCACATCCAGTTCGACAGCGACGCGCGTGCGTGGCTGGGGGACAAGGGCTACGACAAGCTCTACGGCGCCCGTCCGATGAGCCGCCTGATCCAGGACAAGATCAAGCAGCCGCTGGCGGAGGAACTGCTGTTCGGCAAGCTGGCCGAAGGCGGCGAGGTGCATGTCACGGTGAAGGACAACAAGCCGAGCTTTGAAATGACCCCGGCCCCGCCCAAGGTGAAAATGGCCAAGAAGGTCTCGGTGAAAAAGAATGCGCCGGCCAAGAAGCCCGCCCCGGAAACCGACGAAGGCTGAGGCAAAGCGACGCACAAAACGGGGCGCGGGAGAGGAACCTCTCTCGCGCCCTTGTGGTTTAGGACACCATGACCGCCCCCTTTTCCTGGATCCGGCCCGAACCGTGGGGCATTCACATTGTCCCCGCCGATGCCTGGGTCGATCCCGCGCGCGCCGTTCCACGCGCCTTGGTGACGCATGGCCATGCCGATCATGCCCGCGGCGGGCATGGCATCACCATCGCCACGCCCGAAACGCTGGCGATCATGAAGCTGCGCTACGCCACGGCAGAGGGCGCGCAGCCGGTGGCTTATGGCGAGACGGTCAGCATCGGCGGCGGCGTGACCGCGACCTATCTGCCTGCCGGACACGTGCTGGGATCATCGCAGATTCTGTTCGAACACGCGGGCGAGCGGGTCGTCATCACCGGCGATTACAAGCGCGTGCCCGACCCGACCTGCGCGCCGTTTCAGGTCACGCCGTGCGATATCTTCATCACCGAGGCGACCTTTGGCCTGCCCGTCTTCACGCACCCGCCGATCGGCGAGGAGATCGGCAAGCTGCTGGATGCCCGCGCTGAAAACCCCGACGCCTGCGTGCTTGTGGGTGCCTATGCGCTCGGTAAAGCGCAGCGGGTGATCGCGGAACTGCGCGCAACGGGACATACCGATACGATCTGGCTTCACGGCGCGATGGAGGCGATGTGCCGGCTGTATGAGGAGCACGGCGTCGCGCTGGGCGATCTCAAGCTGGTGAGCGATGCGACCAAGGACGACATGCGCGGTCACATCGTCATCGCGCCGCCGTCTGCCCTGAATGACCGCTGGAGCCGCCGCCTGCCCGATCCGATCACGGCCATGGCGAGCGGATGGATGCGGGTGCGCGCCCGCGCCCGCCAGCGCGGGGTCGAACTGCCGCTGGTCATTTCCGACCATGCCGACTGGAACGAGCTGACGCGAACGATCCGCGAAGTGAACCCGCAGGAAACCTGGATCACCCATGGCCGCGAGCAAGCGCTGCTACGCTGGTGCGAACTCAGCCAGCGCCGCGCGCGGGCCCTGGCGCTGGTGGGCTACGAGGACGAGGATGACTAGCGCCCCCGTCCCCCATGATGGCTTACTGGATCGTGGCGAGATCGGCGGCGATCTTTTCCAGCATTTCGTCGGTGATCAACCCTTGCGAGAACGGCGCGACCGCCTTGAGGCTGAGCGTCTTGAACTGTTCATAGGCCGGGTGCTGCGTCAGATCCTGCCCGGCAAAATGCTTGGCGACCACGGCATTGGCGCGCTCGTCCGCCATCAGCACTTCGATCGGGGTGTCGATGGTGAAGGCAGCGGCCGTGGTGGCAGCGGCCGCGCTGTCGTCAGCGAAAGCCGGGGCGGTCAGGGCAGCGGCGGCAAGACCGATAGCGGCAAGCGGAATGAACTTCATACAGGCGATTCCTTGTTGAAGACGCGCAGGTGCATTGCGTCGGCGAAATCCTCTAACCGATTCGTATGGCGGTGCAATGAACGCGGCGGCGCGTCTTGATGGAGGAGTTTGCCGCCCTGCTCGATGCGCTGGTCTATACCACCAGCCGGAACCGCAAACTGGCGCTGATCGCCGCCTATCTGCGCGCTGCGCCCGATCCCGATCGCGGGTGGGCTATGGCAGGGTTGACCGAAGGGCTGGATTTCCCCGCGGTCAAATCGGCGACTATCCGCAACCTGATGCTGGAACGGGTCGATCCCGCCCTGTGGGCGATGAGCCGCGATTTCGTGGGCGATACGGCCGAAACCGCCAGCCTGCTCTGGCCTGAACCGGAAAATGCCGCGCCGCAGCCGCCGCTGTCGCTGGCCGAGGTGGTCGAGCGCCTGTCCGCGCTCACCCGCGCCACCGCGCCCAGGGAATTGCCCGGGCTGTTCGACCGCATGGACGCCAAGGGCCGCTATGCCCTGATCAAACTGGCCACCGGCGGGATGCGTGTGGGCATCTCGGCGCGGCTCGCCAAGGTCGCCTTTGCGCAAGGCTTCGATGTCACGGTGGAGGAGGTCGAGGAATATTGGCACGCCCTCACTCCGCCCTATACCGCGTTGTTTCAATGGGCGGCGGATGGTGGCCCGCCACCTGATCTGGCCGGTGTTCCGCGCTTTCGCCCTTTCATGCTGGCGCACCCGCTGGAGGAGACGCAAGTCGATCTGAAAGATTACGCCGCCGAATGGAAGTGGGACGGCATCCGGGTGCAGTTGGTGCGCACCACGGACACTGAAGGCCGCGCTGAAACGCGGGTCTATTCACGCTCGGGCGACGATATTTCCGCCACTTTTCCCGAATTGCTGGACGTGCTGCCGATGGACGCGGTGCTCGATGGCGAATTGCTGGTGCGCGGCTCTGCGCAGGGGGGGGAAGCCAATGACACCACCCAGGGCGGCGCGGCGAGTTTCAATGCGCTGCAACAGCGGCTCGGACGCAAGACCGTGTCGGGCAAGATGTTGAAGGAATATCCTGCCTTCGTGCGGCTTTACGATGTGCTGCTGCTGGACGGCACCGATTGGCGCGAACAGCCGTGGAAGTCGCGCCGCGCGACTTTGGAAGCCCTGCTCCCGCGCCTGCCCGCCAGCCATTTCGACCTGTCCCTGCTGGTCGAGGCCGAGGATTTCGCCGCGCTCGCCGCGATCCGCGACACCGCGCGCGACGAGGCGATCGAGGGCCTGATGCTGAAGCACCGCGACAGCCCTTACGTTGCGGGGCGCAAGGTCGCCTTGTGGTACAAGTGGAAGCGCGATCCGCTGCTGATCGATTGCGTGGTGATGTATGCCCAGCGCGGCAGCGGCAAACGATCCAGCTTCCATTCGGACTTCACCTTCGGTTGCTGGGATGGCGATCCTGATGCGGGCGCGGAGCTGCTGCCGGTGGGCAAGGCCTATACCGGGTTCACCGATGCGGAATTGAAGCTGCTCGACAAGTTCGTGCGGCAGAACACGGTGGGCCGCTTTGGCCCGGTACGCGAGGTGAAGCGCGAACTGGTGTTCGAGGTCGCCTTCGATAGCGTCCACACCTCCAAACGCCACAAAAGCGGCCTCGCCATGCGCTTCCCCCGCATCCACCGCATCCGCTGGGACAAGCCCGCGCACGAGGCGGACCGGATCGAAGGGTTGCGGGCGTTGATAAAGGACTAGACGCAGCCTACCTCGCGTGCACACCATCGGGAGAGAGCCATGTCCTACGCCACCGCTGCACTTGCGACTTATACAAATATGCTCGCCACGCTGGACACCCTGACATCCAGGGCGAGCGCGCACGAAAAAGGTGAGGCGCTGCTGACAGCCCGGTTGGCCGACGACATGTTTCCGCTGCATACCCAGATCCGCTTCACGCTGGATCAGGTCCGTATCGCGCTCAACCGGCTTTGCAGCCGGGATCTGACAGCGGACGAAAGCGATATCGCCAGCTTCGCCGATGCGGCTGCGCGGATCGCCGCCACGCAGGACATGGTCGCCGACGCCTACCATGCGACCTGGCCGGCGGCTGACGACATGGTGGATTTCGATCTACCCAACGGCATGGCCTTCGCGATGCAAGCCCACGAATATTGCCGCGACTGGGCGACCCCGCAGCTCTATTTCCATCTGATGAGCGTCTATGCGATCCTGCGCATGGAAGGCGTCCCAATCGGCAAGATCGATTATGTGGGCCATATGATGAAATATCTGCGCCAGCCAGCCGCCTGATCGCCGGACGCAGTGCATCGCTATGACCCTGCGCGGCAACGCCTTGCCCTGGGCCTTGCCGGTCTGGCGGGGCTGGTCGATGCGACCGGGTTTGTGGTGGCGGGCAGATATTTCACCAGCTTCATGTCCGGCAACACCACGCGGATGGGGGTGGATCTGCTGGCGCGCCCCGCGCTGGCGCTGGCGCCGCTGGGGCTGATCGGCTGCTTTCTGGCCGGCGTCATATCGGGCGCGCTGATCGGACGGCGAACGGCAGAGCGCCGCAAGCCGGTCTTGCTCGGGCTGGTGGCCGTGCTGCTGGCAGGCGCCGCGGTCTCGCTGGCGGCGGGCTGGCCGCTCCCCTTCCTTGCCGCATCGGCCCTGGCGATGGGTGTGGCCAACAATGTCTTCGCCCGCGATGGCGAGGTGACCGTGGGCGTGACTTAGATGACCGGCGCACTGGTGCGGTTCGGCCAAGGGATCGCCGCCAGGCTGGCAGGCGCGCCGCTTCCCTCGACACGGGGATACGGGCTGTTGTGGAGCGCGCTTGCCGCCGGAGCAGCCGCCGGGGTCGCAGTAACGCTTTGGGGGTTTGCGGCAGGGATCAAAACGCCATCGGACCGGTTGGGCTCCGAATGAAAACGAAAGTCCGTTCCAACTGGTCGCACGCTGTGCTGGTGTGCAAGAAATGCTCGAAGAAGCTGGAGAAGAAGGGTCGCGGGTTCGGCCCCGATGACAAACGCCTGTCCGCCGCGCTGAAACGCGAACTGGGCGCGGGCAAGGGGCGCAAGGCGCAGGTCGGGGTGATCGAGGTGCCGTGTCTCGACATCTGTCCCAAGGGCGGGGTCGTGGTGATCGACAGCCGCCGCCCGCAGAACTGGCGCATCCTCACCCCTGACGCACCCTTCGCCGATGAGATCGAAACGCTGCGCTAAAGCGCGGCCGCCACGGCCTCGGCATGGGCCTTGGCGTTTTCGGCGTAATGCATCACGCCCGCGCGCATTCCGGCCACAGCCGCATCGGTCAGATCCTTCAGCTTTGTCGCTGGGCGACCGGCCCATAGTTCGCGTGTTCCCATCACCTTGCGCTCGGTTAGCATCGCGCCCGCCGCCAGCATCGCGTCGGACCCGACCACCGCCTTGTTCATCACGATCGCGCCAAGGCCGACAAACCCGCGGTCGTGGATTGTGCATCCATGCACCATCGCCATGTGGCCGATCAGCACATCATCCCCGATGATGAGCGGACAGCCATCGGGGTCACCCGGACGCGGCGGGTCGCAATGGAGGATGCTGCCGTCCTGCACATTGGATCGTTCCCCGATGCGGATCGAAAAGACGTCGGCGCGCAGCACGCAATTGTACCAGATCGAACTGCCCGCCCCGATTTCGACATCGCCGATGATCGTGCAGCCGGGCGCAATAAACGCGGTTTCATGGATCCTGGGCGTTTTCCCATGGATCGGAACAATCGTGACGCCCGGTCGATCGAGCAGGCGTGGGGGATCTTGCGGCATACAGGGCACTCTTGTCAGTTGTCTTGTCCGAACAGCGTGTTCCAGCGGAAATGCGGCAGTGTCGAGGCATATTCGTCGCTCCACACCGATCCGGCGGGTTTTTGCAGCGCGGTCCACTTATCGGCGCCGGTTGCCTGCCGGATCGCCCCCAGCGATTGCGCCGAGGGTGACAGGACCACCCATTTCGACGCTGTCAGATCGGTTGACGCATCGGGTTGATCATACCGTATCGCCGCAGACATACCGGCATCGCGCGCCAGCGCCGCCAACACCGGCTCAAGCTCGATGAAGCGATTGGAGATGTGGATCAGCACCGCGCCATTTTCCGTGATGGTGCGGCGATAGGCCTGCAGCGCCTCGCGGGTGAGCAGATGCAGCGGGATCGCGTCGGATGAAAAGGCATCCACCACCAGCACGTCATACTGGGCCGCAGGCCCACGTTCGAGCTCGATCCGGGCATCACCGATGATGGTCTCGCTGTCAGGTGCGCAATCGGACAGGTACGAAAACTGGCCACGGGTCGAAAAATCCAGGATCGCCGGATCGATCTCGTAGAAGCGATAGGTCTGGTCCGGCGCGCGATAGCAAGCCAGCGTCCCGGCTCCGAGACCCACGATCCCGACAGTGGCGCCCGGACCATAAACCGTCGCGGCATTGGCCAGCACCAGCCCGACACCGGCATTGCGGCCGTAATAGGTGGTCGGTTCGCGGCGCCGCTGCGCGCTCAGATACTGGCGGCCGTGCAAGGTCGTGCCGTGGGTGATCTGGCGGTATCCGTGGGTTGGCAGATCGGTGACGGTGTAGACTCCGAAATAGCTGCGCAGGCGTTCCCCCTTGGCATAGGCACTGCCATGCCCCGGCGCGCCGACGCCCACCATCATCAGACCGAACACCACCACAAAGGCGAGCCGGTTGAACTTGAGCAGCAGTGCCAACAGCGCAAGCGCAAAGAAGGCTGCGACCGCCCAGAATTTGGAGCCGTCCGTTGCCGCAGTGGCAATGAACAGATACCAACCCAGGACGAAGGCCAGGACAATCCCCGCCGTCAGCAGCATCAAACGCCGCTTCTGGTCCGCCACCAGGCGATCCTGCCATGCCATCAACCCGCCCAGCGGGATCAGCGCCGCTGCGGCGAACACCAGCAGCGGATGCTCCCACACCCAATCGAACACCAGCGGCGCAATCAGGGCGGTGAACAATCCACCCAGGGCGCCGCCTGCCGACATCACCAGATAGAACAGGGTCAATCGCGACGAATCGGGGCGCAGATCATACATCCGGGCGTGCAATGCGACCGCGACGACGAACAGCAACATCACCGAAGCCACCATCAGCCCGATCCCGCCGCTGGATTGGGACAGCATGGCCATCCCGCCCGAAAACAGCACGACAAAGGGCGCAGCGCGCGTGATGATCTGCGCCAGCAGGCGGTTCTCGGCAAAGGCGACGCTGAAGCTGAGCAGATACACGCCCAGCGGGATGACCCACAAAAGCGGCATCGCAAAGATATCGGTGGTAAGGTGCGTGGTGGTCGACAGCATCAGGCCCGAAGGCACGGCCGCCAGCGCCAGCCACAACGCGATCCGCTGCCACCCGACAGGCGCTGCAACACCGGCATCATCGGCCCCAGCCACGGCCCTCGGCCCCGTTTGATTGTTCGGGCGCGATACTGTTCCAGCGGGCCCACACGACAAACAACAGCAGCACCAGCATGGCGCCGTAACCCAGGCTCCAGATCAGGCTTTGCTGGCCAAGCGGCAAAAACGGCTCGATCAGGATCGGGTAGCACAGCAAACCGCCAAAACTGCCGAGGTTTGATGCGGCATACAACGGATAGGGATCGCCGGCGTGGGAATCGGCCGCATACCAGCGCTGGATCAGCGGCGCCTGCGCAGAGATCAGGAAAAACACCGGCCCGACCGAGGCGAACAGCAGCGCCGGCACCCACAGCGCCTCCATTCCCGGTCCGAAATCGGACAGATCCGCCAACCCCAGCGGCAATGTCAGCGCAGCAAGGGCAAGCAATCCGGTGTGCAGCATCAACTGGCGCCGCAGCGGCAATCTGTCGATCACGTGGGCATAGGCATAACCCCCCAGCAGCAGCGCCTGATAGACCAGCATCGCGCTGTTCCAGACATTCGGCGTGCCGCCCAGCCGCGGCAGCGCGAGCCGCGCCATCAGTGGCTGGACCAGAAACAACAGAAAACTGCCGGCAAGAATGGCTGCAACAAACAGCGCGCGGCGGGGAGACGTCATGAGCGATCAATCCATGGCGTACGGGTGATTCCGTATACGATGTTATGGTTAAGATCTCGTCTCCGGGGGTCCTCCGGAAAATCGAGGTCGGCGCGGCGCGCCATCCCGAGCTTTCGCATCAAGCGCCAACTGCCGACATTCCCATCCACCGTGATGGCGACCAGATGCGGCGCGGCATGAACGGTAAAGCCCCATTCCATCACGGCGCGCATCGCTTCGTAGGCATAGCCCATCCGCCAGCGATCCTCGCGCGGGACTGGACGCCGCCAAGATGCTGCGTAACAGCCGGCGTGTTGAACAGCGCCATGTGGGCATCGAGATCATCTTCCCCGGTCTGACGCAGCACCAACCGCTCGGTCGTCAGGACGGGTGCCGTCATGCCCCCAGCCAGCCGTCTCGGGTGATGGCATAAGCGATGATTCGCGGGTTTTCGGGATCGAAATCGGGGCTGTCGAAATCGAGATCCGCGCGCCGTTCCATCCCCAGCCGCCGCATCAGCCCCCAGCTTGCGGCGTTACGCTCCACCGTCAGCGCGATCACCTCGTCCGCGCCGAACCGAGCGAACGCGCAATCGAGCGCGGCGGTGGCCGCCTCCTTCGCATAGCCCTTCCCCCAGGCATCCTCGCGCAGCCGCCAGCCGACTTCCATCATCCCTTGCGGCCCGCCCGGCTGATTGGAACGTTTCAAGCCGCAAAAGCCCAGCAGCGCGCCATCGTCCTTGCGTTCCACCACCCAGAAGGTGTGACCGTGATCGCGCTGGTAGCCTTCCAGCCGCGCCCGAATCGCCCCGCGCTTGTCCGCATCAACGACGCCGCCCAACCAGCGCATCACCGCTGGCGTGTTGGTCACCTGCCAAAACGCCGCCCAGTCCGCATCGCGCCAGCCGCGCAGCACCAGACGGGCGGTTTCGTGGTGAAACGCCGCCACGGCGTCAGCCGTTCAGCAGGCGCGCAACATGGGCGGCGTGGTAGGTCAGGATGCCGCTGCATCCGGCGCGTTTGAAGGCGATCAGCTTTTCCAGCGCCAGCGCGTCACGATCCCCGATTCCGGCTGCGTGCGCGGCTTCGATCATCGCGTATTCGCCGCTCACCTGATAGGCGAACACCGGCACGTCGAACCGCTGCTTCACGCGGTAGATGATGTCGAGATAGGCAAGGCCCGGTTTCACCATCACCGAATCCGCGCCCTCGGCAATATCGAGCGCGACTTCCCGCATCGCCTCGTCGGCGTTGGCCGGGTCCATCTGGTAGGCTTTCTTGTCGCCTTTCAGCAGGCCGCTGCTGCCCACCGCGTCGCGGAACGGGCCATAGAACGCGCTCGCATATTTGGCGGCGTAGGACATGATCTGGACATTGTGGTGCCCGTTCATTTCCAGCGCCATGCGGATTGCGCCGATGCGGCCATCCATCATGTCGGACGGCGCGATGATATCCGCGCCGGCATTGGCCTGATTGACCGCCTGATCGACCAGCGTGGCCACGGTTTCGTCATTCACGACATAACCCGCATCATTCACCAGCCCATCCTGCCCATGCGAGGTGTAAGGATCGAGCGCCACGTCGGTCAGCACGCCGATGGAGTCTCCGCACGCGTCCTTGATGGCGCGGATCGCCTGGCACATCAGGTTGTCGGGGTTGTGCGCCTCGGCCCCGTCATCGCTGCGCAATTCGCGCGGGGTGTTGGGGAACAGCGCCACCACAGGAATACCCAGCGCCGCAGCCTCTTTCGCCCGCGCCACGATGCCATCGACCGACCAGCGCGAGACACCGGGCAGCGTGGCGATCGGTTCTTCGACGCCCTTGCCTGCCGTCACGAACAGCGGCCAGATCAGGTCGGCAGAGGTGAGCAGGGTTTCACGGTGCAGCGTGCGGCTCCATCCGGTGGAGCGGGTGCGGCGCAGGCGGGTGTTGGGAAAATGTCCGGTCATGGGGCGAGGCTTACGCGCAATTCCCGCTTGGCCACAAGCCCCCGTTACAGGGATGCAGTGCGCGTCCCGCCGCCGGTCTTCAATCGCGCCGTATCGATTTTCTCGATCTCGCGCACCGGCTCCTTCACCTCAATCGGCAAGGGCGCGAGATCCGACAGCGCAGCGCCGACCTCGATCTCCTTCAGCCGGATCAGCTGGCGACGGAAATCAAGCAATTCGGTGCCCGACAGTTCGGCGCGAGTGACGAAGGATACGCTCGCCGGATTGATCGCACGGCCGCCGCGATACATCTCGTAATGAAGGTGCGGGCCGGTCGACAGGCCGGTCGATCCGACATAGCCGATCACCTGACCGCGCCGCACCTGCTGGCCGCTGCGGACCGCCATCTGGCTCATGTGGCAATAGCGGGTGGACAGCGCGCCGCCATGCTCCAGCCGCACCGCGATTCCGCAACCGCCCGCGCGGCCCGCGCTGCTGACCCGGCCATCGCTGACCGCGACGATCGGCGTGCCGTAACGCGCCTTGAAGTCCATCCCGGCGTGCATCCGGCGATACCCCAGGATCGGGTGACGACGCATCCCGAAGTTCGACGAAATCGCCCCCGGCACCGGCGCCAGCAACCCGCGCCGCTGTTCGCCCACGCCCGAGGCTTCGTAGAACCGCCCCTCGTCCCCCCAGCGCATCAACTGTGTGCGCGGGCGCCCGCTGCGGTCGATCCCGGCATAGAGCAATTGCCCCGCCTGCCGTTCGCCCGTGGCGGCGCGGCGATAGGCGATGATGATGTCGAATTCGTCAGTGGAACCCACTTCGCGGTCCAAGTCGACCTGCACGTCGAGCGCCTTGAGATATTCCTGCACCGCGCTGGCCGGGACACCCGCCTGCCGCATCGAGCGGTAAAGGCTCGATCCCACGATCCCGCGTACGCGCA
Source organism: Sphingomonadales bacterium (assembly GCA_009995225.1). Lineage (GTDB taxonomy): Bacteria > Pseudomonadota > Alphaproteobacteria > Sphingomonadales > Sphingomonadaceae > Erythrobacter. The sequence goes on from JAACPW010000001.1 coordinate 106,172, forward strand.
ACGGCGTTTCATCGACGCGGATGATGTTGCGCTTCAACGCCAGCGGTCCGGATGGCACCACGGGCGTGCCATCGGGCGCAAAGGTGCCGACGCCCGGACGGGTCAGTTCGAGCTCCAGATCGAACCGGGCGCGAAAGGCGAGACTGTCGAGCGGGCGCGGCTGGCCCGGCGCGGGCCGGCGGCCCAGCAGCATATCCATCTGGGTTCCCGGCGCAATATCGCCTACCGCCAGCGCCTGACCCACCAGCGCTGTTGCGCGGTCGATATCCGCCGCGGCCACGCCAGCGCGGCGCAGCATCGACACGAAGCTGTCGCCCGGCGCAAGCGTCGCCACCATCTGAATCTGCGGCCGTTCGGGCGCGCTTTTGAGCGGGATCACCGCCGCTGTCGGCCCCATCCGGCGCCCACTGTCTGCGCCCAGGGCCAGCGGCAGGATCATCTGGCTGCGCAATTCGCTTGTGACATCAGGCGACTGCGGCATGGCGGCGCGCGCTTCGAGCGGCGTGAGATCGGGCCAGAACGCCAGCGCCGCCACACCCAGCCCCACCATTGTCCCCAGCCCGCGCAGCCAGCGGCGGCTGCCGATATCTTCGGCCAGATCGGGCGCGAGATCGAGACCGTCGAACCACTGCGAGACGCTATGACGCCACGCATCGTATCGCGCCGCAAACCCGCCCAGCCGCGCAGCCGCCTTGCGCTTGGCGATCTGCCTGGCGGTGGGCGCGGCGAGCTTTTTGGAATTGCGCAGATAGGGCAGCAGATCGCGCGCGGTATCCGGGCCGACCGGCTGATGCGCCACCGGACCCGGCGCACGCGGATCTTCCGGCGCCGCCGGTTCGGGCGCGTCGTCGGGCGGGTGCCCGTCTGTCAATTTGTGCGCATGATCCAACATTGATGCCCCGAGAGCCGCAGCCGTTCCGAACGCGCTCCGTCCGAAGTGCGCCTTGGCCATGTCCCATTTCTTTGCCCGATCATAGTAAATCCGTGGTTAACCAGCGACCAATGGCCTTTGCCGCGGGATAGGGCGTTTCCCTTATGCGCCGTTCGATCCCATGCCCGCCCTTGCCCCGAAGGTGCAAGCCTGACAGAACCGCAGGATCGTGCCAGCCCCCCCGCCCGCCCGTCCCGCCCGCCCGCGCGACACCGCGTCCCGCGACGCCGCCGGTGATCACGGCGTGCGCGCCGTGCTCGGCCCGACCAATACCGGCAAAACGCACCTCGCGATCGAGCGGATGTGCGGCCATTCCAGCGGCATGATGGGCTTCCCGCTGCGGCTGCTGGCACGCGAGGTCTATGATCGGGTGCGCGCCATCAAGGGCGACAAGCAGGTCGCGCTGATCACGGGTGAGGAGCGGATTGAACCGCCCGATGCGCGCTATTTCCTGTGCACCGCCGAGGCCATGCCGCGGGTCAGCGGCCAGCACGCCTTCGTCGCGATCGACGAAGCGCAATTGGGCGCCGATCCGGAACGCGGGCACATCTTCACCGACCGGCTGATCAATGTGCGCGGGCGGGAAGAGACGATGATCCTGGGATCCGCCACGCTGGAACCGATGGTCAGGGCATTGATCCCGCGTGCGGACATCACCAGCCGCCCCCGCTTTTCCACCCTGTCGCACGCCGGGGTCTGCAAGCTGTCGCGCCTGCCCAAACGCTCCGCCGTGGTCGCCTTCAGCGTCGAGCAGGTTTACGCCATGGCCGAAGCCCTGCGCCGGTTCCGAGGCGGCGCGGCGGTGGTGATGGGCGCGCTGTCGCCTGAAACCCGCAACAAGCAGGTGGCGATGTTCCAGTCGGGCGAGGTGGATTACATCGTCGCCACCGATGCGATCGGCATGGGGCTGAACCTCGATCTGGACCATGTCGCCTTTGCAGCGCTCAGCAAGTTCGACGGGCGCAGAAAACGCCGGTTGACCCCTTCGGAAATGGCGCAGATCGCCGGCCGTGCGGGGCGGCACCAGCGCGACGGCACCTTCGGCACGCTATCGGGCACCGGCAAAGGCGAAACGGGCGAACCGCTCGCTTTCACTGACGAGGAAGTCTACGCGATCGAGGAGCACAAGTTCGCGCCGCTCACCCACCTGTACTGGCGCGACGCCACCCCGCGGTTTGATTCGCTGCCCATGCTGATTGCGGATCTGGAAGCACGGCCCGATCATGCGGTGCTGCGCGGCGCGCCCGAAGCCATCGACATGGCCGTATTGCGGCGGTTGGCCGAGGACGATACCGGACGCAGCGTGCGCGGGGCGGGAAGCGTGCGGCGGTTCTGGGAGGCGTGTTCGCTCCCCGATTTCCGCAATCTGGGCGTCGAACAGCACGCCCGCTTTGTCGCGCGGCTGTGGGACGATCTGGCCCAGGGCTATCTGGGCGCCGATTTCGTGGCGGCGCGCATTGCCGAGCTTGACCGGATGCAGGGCGACATCGACACGCTGCAAGGCCGGATTGCGGCGATTCGCAGTTGGGCCTATATCTGCCAGCGGCCCGATTGGGTTCTGGCACGCGACGAAATGGCTGCGCGGGCGCGCGCGGTCGAGGCGAAGCTTTCGGATGCGCTGCACGCGCGGCTGACCGAACGCTTCGTGAACCGAAGGACGACACTTTTGATGAAATCGCTGGGGCAGGATGCAAGCGCGCTGCCCGTCACGCTTGAACCTGATGGCCATCTGACGGTGGAGGGCGAAAGCATCGGCCGCCTCGAAGGCTTCCGGTTCCATGTCGATCCCGATGCGGGCGTTGCTGACCGCCGGATGTTGCTGGCGGCGGGCGAAAAGGCACTGCCGGCGCTTCTGGGCGAACGGGCCGATTGGCTGCTGGGCGAAGGGCTTGCGGAACTGACCATTTCCGGCGGGGCAATCCGTTGGCAGGGCCGGGCGCTCGCTGACATCACCTTCCCCGGCCACCCGTTTGGCACCCCCAAGCTTGCGCTGACCCGCGATCTGGTGCTGCTGACCGATAACGCCAGGGCGAAACTGGAGGCGGGCCTTGCGGAATGGCTCGACAAGCAACTCGAACCGCTGGAGCCTTTGCGCAAACTGGCCGAGGCCGCCCGCGATCCCGAAGCCGGCTCGCAGGCGCGCGCGCTGGTGATCACGCTGATCGACGCGCGCGGCGTCATCAGCCGCGAAGACGCCGGGCTGGAGCATCTGCCCAAGGATATGCGCCCCTATCTGCGCAAGCTGGGCATCACCTTCGGCGCGCTCGATATCTTTGCCGCGCCGCTGCTGAAGCCCGCGCCGCGCCGGCTGCTGCACGCGCTGGGTCTGGATCTGCGCCCCTTGCAGGAGGCGATGCTGCCGGTTCTGGCCGAGGGGAGCTGGGCCAAGGGTCGGCTGCCTGCGGGCTATCGCTACGCGGGAAGCCAGGCGATCCGGGTCGATCTGGCCGAAAAGATCCTGCGCGCCGCGTTCGACGCGCGAGCGGTGGCCACGGCGGCCCATCCCAAAGAGCGCGCCAGGAACAATGGGCGTGCCTTCCGGCTCGATCTGGCGCTGGCCGTCTCGATCGGGCTCGAAGCCGAGAATGCCCGGCGTCTGCTCGGCAGCGCGGGTTTCCGCTGTGAAAAGGCGCGGGCTCTGGCCGAAGGCGCGTTCGGCCCGCCCGCGCCCGACCGCTGGCACTGGCGCCCGCGCCGTCCCGGCGAGAGCAGCGACCAGCGCGCCGATCGGCGGCCCGAACGCCCCGAACGCCCCGAACGCAAGGACACACGCCGGGATCAGGGCGACGCCCAAGGCCGGGAAAAAGGCCGGGGCAAGCCGCACGGCGCAAGACCTGATCGTGACGGCGGCCAGCGGCCCCCTCGGCCCCGGCCAGACAGGGCGCAGACCCCTGCCAGACCCCCGGCAGACACCGGCCCGGCCCGCGCCGGTGGTGCCTTCGACAAGCTGGCGGACCTGCTCAAGGGATGACGCAAGCGGGGCGGAGGGACTCGATTCGGATCGACCGTTTGCTGGTTTACCTCCGCCTCGCCCGCACCCGCTCCGCTGCACAAACGCTGATCGATACCCGCGCTTTGCGGCGCAACAGAAACCATGTGCTGCGCGGCGCAGAGCCGGTGCGTATCGGGGATGTGCTGACGGTGGCGATCGGGGGCACGGTGCGGGTGATCGAACTCCTCACCCTGCCCGACCGGCGCGGTCCGCCTGCCGAGGCACGTTCGCATTATCGGGAGGTTGACGGTGGCGGTCTTGACCCTAAATGGCAAAACGCAATAGCAGCATCGCCTTCCATCGCGGGCATCCCGCCCGCCGCTTCCCAAGACCGCTTTTGAAAGAGCCGCAATGACTTACGTCGTCACTGAAGACTGCATCAAGTGCAAGTACACCGATTGTGTGGAAGTGTGCCCGGTCGATTGCTTCTATGAAGGCGAGAACATGCTGGTGATCAATCCCAGCGAATGCATCGATTGCGGCGTGTGCGAACCCGAATGCCCGGCCGAAGCGATTCTGCCCGATACCGAAGACGGCCTCGAAAAGTGGCTGGAGCTGAACACGCAATACTCCGCTGTCTGGCCCAATATCACCAGCCAGAAAGCACCGCCCGAAGATGCCGATGCGCACAAGGGTGAAAAGGGCAAGTTCGAGCTGTATTTCAATGCCGATCCGGGTGAAGGCGACTAATTTCCGCCCGAACAGGCACAGGCATGGAACACCGTAGGCCCGCACGGGTAGAATGGGCATGCCCCCCTTGTTTGCTTCCCTGAAGACCGGTTGGTCACGCGCGAGCGATAGCAATTCCGGCCTGATCGCAGCGGGCATTGCCTATTACGGGTTTCTCGCGCTTGTGCCCATGCTGGCCGCCGCTTTCCTGACCTATGGTCTGGTTGTTGAACCTGCGACCATTGCGGAACATGGCAGCAGCCTGACGCGCACGCTGCCGGGCGCGGCGGGTGAACTGGTCGCTGGCCAGCTTGAAAATATCGCTGCGCGGAACACTGGCGACTCCCGTTTCGGTCTGCTGATCGCCATCGCACTGGCCCTGTTTGGCGCACGGGTTGCAGCCGGCGCGCTGATCACCGCGATCGACATGGCGTTCACCGTTCAGGACGAACGTGGCTTTATCGCATCGAATCTGCTCGCGCTGGTGATCACGTCGGGCGCGGTGCTGGCGCTGGGGCTGATGGCTGGCATCACGACGCTTGTCGCAACCGTGCTGGCAGGCAGCATCGGAGCCTTTGCCAGCTATGTGCTGATCGGCCTTGCGGGGTTTGGCGGCGCCTTTCTCGCGTATCGCGTCGTTCCCCAACGCAAGATTGTCGGGCGCGGCGCGGCGATGCGGGGAAGCGGATTGTTCGCGCTGGGATGGCTCACCGCGAGCGCAGCCTTCGGCTTTTACGCAAGCAATTTCGGCAATTACAACGCCACTTACGGATCGCTGGGCGCTGTCATCGTGTTTCTGACCTGGCTGTGGCTCAGCGCCTTTCTGCTGCTGTTGGGCGCGCATGTTGCGGCGGCCAGCACGCAGCGTCCCTAGGGGCAAGGCGGGACTCGCAATTTTATTACCGACATGCTATACTCTTGCCAGCCGCGTAATGCTTTTGGCCTGCGCAGTGACGATAACCAGGAAGGCCGCACACCCCGCAACCCCACTCATGGACGATTTATGGCCCGGTGCATGCATCTCCCCTCACGGAGATGATCGCCGCCGGGGTGATCGTTCCTCTCCCGTTGCTGGGTCGGCTTAAAGAAAGGATCTTGCATGGCAAGCACCGCAAACGCATTTGTCGTCGGCGATTATGTCGTTTACCCGAAGCACGGCGTTGGCCGCGTGATCGAACTGCAGAAGGAAGAAATCGCCGGAATGCAGCTCGAACTTTACGTGCTGCGTTTTGAGAAAGAGCGGATGACGCTTCGTGTGCCCGTGGGCAAGGTCGAAGCGATCGGGATGCGCAAGCTTTCGTCTGACAAGACGCTGAAGCAGGCGATGGAAACCTTGAAGGGCAAGCCCAAGGTCAAGCGCACCATGTGGTCGCGCCGCGCGCAGGAATACGAAGCGAAGATCAATTCGGGCGACCTGGTGTCGATTGCCGAAGTGACCCGCGATCTGTTCCGCCCGGAAGACCAGCCCGAACAGTCCTATTCGGAACGCCAGATCTTCGAAGCCGCCTCCAGCCGCCTCGCGCGCGAACTGGCAGCGATGGAAGAAACCGACGAGCCGACCGCGCTGAACAAGATTCTCGACGTGCTGCGCGAACACGCCCCGCAATATTACGACACCGCCGAAGAAGGCTGAAACCGTCTTCGGACTGACGACCATCAAGGGCTGCCCTGCGGGGCGGCCCTTTTTGTTTGCGGATTGCTTGCAGCATCATGCGTGGTGTATTATGTGCACAATACGGTAAAAGGGGAGGCTTCACGATGTCACACACAATTCGCAACGCACAAATCTCTGCAAGCCTGCTGATCTTTGGGCCAATGCTGGCAGGGTGCGAGCCGGATGTGGACATCAACGGCCAGCAAGGCGTTCCCATTGCCGAGGTCGAAATGGCAGGCCCGCCACCCACCGATGTCGTGCTGTCATCGGGCGATACCGTGATCCTGACCACGGGCGACACCTTCGCCATCACGATTGATGGGACCAACATCGAAAGCCTGCGCTTCGTGCGCGATGCCGAGGTGATCGGTGTGGCCTGCGAAAATGGTTGGAACGGCAAGAATGACGCCACGATCCGCATTACCATGCCGCCGCCCGAGGATGTCGTCGTCGCTGGCAGCGGTACGATCAAAGCGCAAAGCCTCGCCAGCACATCGGAGATCACGATCGGCGGTTCGGGCACGGTCGAATTCGGCACGGTTGCGGCGGACAAGCTCGGGATCAACATCGGCGGCAGCGGTACGGTGCGCGGCGCAGGCACGGTGAGGCGACTGGAAATCAATATCGGCGGCATGGGTGATATCGCAATGCCAACGCTCAAGGCCGATAGCGCGGAAATCAACATCGGCGGGTCGGGGGATGTGGCCTTCGCTTCGGATGGCGATGTCAAAGCGACTATTGCGGGGGCGGGCGATGTGCAGGTTTCGGGCGGTGCCAAATGCACGGTCGAAACCTTCGGCTCTGGCACGCTCACCTGCACGCCCGCCAGCGCCGGGACAACCGCGGCGATCCCGGCAGACGTTCGGGTGCCTGAAGCATCAACCGCGCCGCAGGTGCCGACCGCGGCAAAATCCGCACAATAGTATTTGCCTTATCGCAAGGGGTGGGCGACATGATGCGTTCATGCACGCACGTTCTCTTTTGGCCCTCGGCCTCGCCGCGCTTGCCCTGCAGGGCTGCCTTGCCCGTGCGGCGGTGGATGTGGTCACCCTGCCGGTACGGGCGGTAAGCAAGGGGGTCGACCTTGCGACCACCAGCCAGTCCGAAGCGGACGAGAACCGCGGGCGCGAAATCCGCAAGCGCGAAGAACGGCTCGGCAAGCTTGAGCGTGATTTTGACAGGCAGGCCGAACGTTGCGCCGATGGCGATGACGCGGCGTGCGACAAGGCACAGGCGATCCGCGCGGAGATGAAGGCGATTCTTCCGGGCGTTCCGATCGAACCGGAACGCGAGGACTAGGCCGCAGCCCGGCGTAACCGGTCATTGATCGCCCGGCCCACGCCCTCCATCGGCACCGTGGCGACCGCGATGCGCGGCTGCGGGGCGTTCGCCGCTTCGTGCAGGCAGGCGTAGAGCTTCGCGGCGGCCTCATTGACATCGCCGCTGGCTGACAGAGTGCAGTCACCCTGCACCGCGCCGAAACCGATCAGGAACTCGTTGTTTGCGGCCGTCATTGCATTCAAACGCAGCGGCTTGCCCGGAGCATAGTGGCTGGCAAGCTGGCCGGGAGCCTCGATATGTCCGCCCTTGCCCGGCGCGGCGATCTGGAGCGGGCCGGGGCGCAGCTCTTCCAGACTGCCATCGGCGCGAACGGCGACGATAGTGGACTCCACCCCCGCTGTGGTGACTCCGCCATCGAGCACCAGGTCGATCCGCCCACCCAGCGACGCGATCACATGCGCTGCGCTTGTCGGGCTGATGAAACCACTGCGATTGGCCGAGGGCGCTGCCAGCGGAAAGTCCACCGCCGAAAGCAGCGCACGCATGACAGGATGGGCGGGCGCACGCAAAGCGATGGTGGCCAGACCTGCCGACACCGCGTCGGCCAAACCGGCATCAGTGCAGGCCGGCACAACCAGCGTCAGCGGGCCGGGCCAGTGCGCATCGGCCAAGGCGCGGGCCTCCGGTGCAAAAATCCCATAACGCTCCGCCTGCGCCACATCGCGCACATGGACGATCAGCGGGTTGAAATCGGGCCGCCCCTTGGCCGCGTAAATCCGCGCCACCGCTTCGGCACTGTCCGCCCGCGCGGCGAGCCCATACACCGTCTCGGTCGGCACCGCGACCAACCCGCCCGATTCGAGGATTCGCGCCGCTTTCGCGATCCCTGCGGCGTTTGCCAGCACCATATCCGTAACGTTCTTGCCGCTCATGCCCCCGGCGCTATATTCAAACCCCAGCCCTGCCAAGAGCGCAAGGGCATTTCGCAAACCAAGGACGCCCCCGACGTGACCCCCTATACCCCGCCGACCGCCGACCAGCTGCTCGCCATCCGCGTCAATGCCGGGATCGACGAGCTCGCGCAAAGCGAACGCTTTGCTCATGCCGAACCCGATCTGGTCGAAGCGATTGTCGAAGGTGTGGGACAATTCGCCGCCGGGGAGTTCGCACCGCTCAACCGCATCGGGGACAAGGAAGGTGCCCGGCTTGAGAACGGCGTGGTGCGCCTGCCCGACGGCTTCGACGCAGCGTACAAGGCCTATGTGGAGCAGGGTTGGAACGCGATTGCCTCCCCCGTGGAGCACGGCGGTCAGGGCCTGCCCTTCACGCTGTCGTGCAATGTGCTCGAAAACCTCGGCGCGGCCAACATGGCCTTCACGCTGTTGCCGATGCTGAGCGTCGGCGCGATCGAGGCGCTGGAGCATCACGGCTCCAACGACCAGAAAGCCCGGTATCTCCCCAAGCTTGTCAGCGGCGCATGGTCGGGCACGATGAACCTGACCGAACCTGCCGCCGGTAGCGATGTCGGCGCGCTGCGTTCGACCGCGGAGCCAATCACCGATGGGCCACACGCCGGCAAGTACCGGATCACCGGACAGAAGATCTATATCACCTGGGGCGAGCATGATCTGGCCGACAACATCATCCATCTCGTCTTGGCCCGCCTGCCGGGAGCGCCAGAAGGGTCACGCGGCATCAGCCTGTTCCTGGTGCCGAAGTATCACGTTAATGATGACGGCAGCCTTGGCCCGCACAACGATCTGCGTTGCGTCAGCCTCGAACACAAGCTGGGCATCAACGCCTCGCCCACCTGCGTCATGTCCTATGGCGACAACGGCGACTGCATTGGCGAACTGGTCGGCCATGAGAACAAGGGCCTCGCCGCGATGTTCACGATGATGAACAATGCCCGCATCAATGTCGGCAACCAGGGCGTGCAGATCGGTGAGCGGGCGACGCAGCAGGCGCTCGCCTACGCCCGCGACCGCATCCAGTCGGCACGCGCCGGTTCGCCCGACAAGACCCCGGTCGCGATCCTCGAGCATCCCGATGTGCGCCGCATGATTCTGCGCATGAAGGCGCTGACCGAAGGTGCCCGCGCGCTGCTGTATTACTGCGCCGGGCAGGTCGATCGCGGCAATCTGGGCGATGAGGCGGCCAAGGCGCGTGCCGAGATCGTTGTCCCGCTGATCAAGGCGTGGGGCACCGATATCGGTGTGGAAGTCGCCGGGCTCGGCATCCAGATCCACGGCGGCATGGGCTTTGTCGAGGAAACCGGCGCGGCGCAGCACTGGCGCGATTCGCGCATCGCCCCGATCTACGAAGGCACCAACGGAATCCAGGCAGCGGACCTGGTCACCCGCAAACTCGGCCTCGATGGCGGCGAAGCGATGGTGACACTGTTTGAAACCGTCGCCCGCGAAGCCGCTGGCGAATCGGCGCTTGCCGCGCTCGCGCAAGACTGCGCCGATGTCGCGCGCTGGATGCGGGACGAGGCAAGCCTTGATGACCGGTTGGCGGGCAGCGTGCCGTTCTGCACCATGGCGGCCGTCACCGTCGCAGGGTGGCAATTGATGAAGCAGGCCGAAGCGGTTGCGGCGGGCGCAGCGCCTGAACTCGCGGCAACCAAGCCGGTGACGGTGCGCTTCTTCCTCGATCGGATCGTGCCCGAAGCCGCAGGTCTCAAGGCCGGCGCGGTCGCGGGCGCGGAAATGCTTTACACCCTGCCCGCTGCGGCATTGGTGGGCTGACATGACGCGCGCGGCGCTGGAGCGGATCGCCGCCGCGCTGGAGCGGCTGGCGCCCCCTCCGCCTCCGCCAACCGACTGGTTGAGTGCGCCCGCCTATGTGTGGGACGGCGAGAGGGCACAGGCTGTTCCCCAGCTCGACGCAATGCCGCTGGATCGGCTGCACGGAATCGCCGCGCAGAAAGTTGCGCTGCGCGACTTGTGCGGCAGGCTTGCGGCAGGCGCGGCGGCGCATGACGTGTTGCTGTGGGGGGCGCGCGGAATGGGAAAATCGGCGCTGGTGCGCGCCTGCGTGGCCGATGTGCAGCGCGATGCGCCCGAGGCGATAGCACTGGTGCAATTGGCATCCGGCGCGCTGCCGCATTTCCCTGCGCTGCTGACCGAATTGGCGCAGCAATCCCGCGCCTTCCTGCTGTTCATCGACGATCTGGGCTTTGGCGCGGACGGGCGGGCGCAGATGCTTGCGCTCAGGAGCCTGCTCGATGGCGGCGTCGCGCCGCGGCCGTCCCACATCCGCCTTGCCGTGACAGCGAACCGGCGTGCCATCGTCGCGCGCGAGGATACCAGCGACGCGCTGCATGAGCGCGACGAGCGGGATGATGCGCTGGCGCTGGCCGACCGGTTCGGCCTGACGCTGGGTTTCCACCCGGCGGACACAGCGACCTATCTCGCGATCCTCGAAGGCTACACCGCGCCGCTGGGCCTAACTGTCGATGCCGAGGAGGCGATGGCTTTTGCGATTGCGCGCGGGAACCGATCCGGTCGCACCGCGCACCAATTCGCGACCGAATTGGCGGGCCGTGCGGGCCTGAGGCTCTAGTTTGTTTTCTGGCCGGCCTGCTGGCGCAGGTAATCGGCTTCGAAATCGGCGCGCGGATCCCGCAGCGCTCGGGGCGGGAGCGGATCGTCCTGCAAGCGCGCGATCGCCGGGGCCGGTGCAGCCGAAGGCGAACGCACCCGCCAGATGATCCCGGCGGTGTCGTCCGACACCAGCAAGGAACCATCGCCCGCCCATTCAACCCAGGTGGGCCGGCCACGGGTGGTGCCCTCGCCCGTCAGGAACCCGGTCAGCACCGGAACCGGCTTGCCCACCGGGTTGCCGAGATTGTCGAAGTCCACGAACACGACGTCATAGCCCGAGGCCGGCTTGCGGTTCCATGACCCATGGCGGGCAATGAAGGCGCCGCTTGCAAAGCCATCCCCCATTCGGTTGCCTTCGCTCGAAAAGACCATACCCAGCGCCGCGACGTGCGGGCCGAGCGCGAATTCGGGATTGCGGACATATTCCATCAAGAAGCGCGGCATCGGCGCTCCGACGCGGCGGTCGATGTTGGTGCGGTAATAGACCCACGGCCAGCCATATTGCGCGCCCACGGGGACATTGGTGAGGTAGTCGGGCACAAGATCCGATCCCAACATGTCGCGTTCGTTCACCGTGGTCCACAGCTCGCCGGTCCAGGGGCTGAAATCCAGACCGTTGGGGTTGCGCAGCCCCGCTGCAAACTGTCGCGCGCGGCCGGTGGCAAGATCATACTCCCAGATCATCGCGCGCCCTTCTTCGACCGCCATGCCCTGATCGCCGATATTGCTGACCGATCCGACCGCAACATAAAGCAAATCGCCCGCCGGCGAGATTTCGACATTGCGCATCCAGTGGCCGCCCCCGCCGGGCAGGTCCATCAGCTTGCGCGGTGTTCCCGTCACGGCGTCACTGCCCAGTTCATAGGGAAAGGCCAGCAGCGCGTTGTGATTGGCGACGTAGAGCGTGCCATCCTTCCACGCCATGCCCGATGGCGAATCGAGACCCGCTTGCAAAAGCACCTGCTGGGTCTCGGCGCTGCCATCGCCGTCGGAATCGCGCAGCAGCACGATCTGGTTGGGCGATTCGCCCGCCGAACCGGCCTTGGCAAACAGGAATCCTTCGATCCAGCCACGGATCGTGCCCATGATCCCGGTGCTGCCGCCTTCCCCCGCAGGCGCGCGGGTCAGCGCCACCAGCATGTCACCATTGGGCAGCGCATACAGCGTGCGCGGGTGATCGAGCCCCTCGGCAAAGCGGACGACCTCAAGCCCGCCGGCCGGCGTCGGCGCCTCGCCGGGCTTCCAGCCCACCGGCTCGGCGATCTGGACGGTCGGGAAGGTCTGCGCATCGCCTTCCTGCAACACAGGGTCGGTGCCGGCGACCTCCGCAACGGTCAGATCGGCAGTATCCCCGCGGGTCAGCACGAACAGGGCGATGCCTGCGACCACAAGAAGGATGACAAGAGCGATTGCGATTTTGCGAAAAAGAGCCATGTGACGCGGGATAAAGCGCAGGCACCGATGCGGCAACAGATTATGCGCCCGGTTGAGCGGTGCGCGATTCAACGAAAGGCCTCTGTCAGCAATGTATGATTTCAAACCCGGTGCGGCGGTCGCTGCCGAAGAGCTTTACCATGATCTGCTGAACGCCGCCGATGCCTTGACCGCGGGAGAGCCGGACGCGGTTGCCAACATGGCCAATGTCGCCGCGCTTCTGTGGGAGTTTCTGCCCGATCTGAACTGGGCGGGCTTTTATCGCGTCGGCCCAACGAAGTCAGGCGGCGCCGATGAACTGGTGCTGGGCCCCTTCGTCGGCCGCCCCGCCTGCATCCGCATCCCCTTTGGCACGGGCGTATGCGGCACGGCGGCACAAAGCGGGACCACGCAGCTTGTCGCCGATGTCCATGCTTTCCCCGGACACATCGCCTGCGACGCGGCGAGCCAGTCGGAACTGGTGGTCCCCGTTGTGCGCAAGGGCGCGGTGATTGCCGTGATCGACCTCGACAGCCCCTCCCCCGCCCGGTTTACCGCCGAAGATGCCGTCGGGATAGAATCGCTCGCCGCTCTGCTTGCCGACCGGATCTGAAGACAGCCCCGGTCGAGCTTCCCGAATCGGGACAGCGGCAATAGCGTCGCTTGGGTCGGCCGCCGCGTTGGTGGTAAGCCTTTGCTAACCATCAGCCCGATTTGGCTGACTCAGGGGGAAATTGCCCATGTCGAAGTTTGCCGCGCCCACGCTTTCGCTCGCTGCCTTGGCCCTCGCCGTTCCGGCGGCGGCGCAGGCCCAGAATTACGATGACCTCCCGCCGCTTTCGCCCATGACCGAAGCCGAGGTGCAGTCCCTCCCCACAGAATACCGCACCGCGCCAACGGTGATGCAGGACGAACAAACGGTGACGGACGTCGACGGGGTCGAGACCATCACGCGCACCCGGCGGATTGATGCACCGGTTGCGCTTCCGGCGGGACCAGCAAGCCGGCAACCGACCTATGCCACGCAGACGGGCTACGCGCCCGCTTATGCTCCGGCCTATGCCCCGGCCTATGGCGGCACGCCTGCCGTGGTTGAGCGTGACCAGTGGATCGACGAATGCCGGCGCCGCACGGCCGGGCAGAACAGGGATGACACCGGCCTTATCATCGGTGGGTTGCTGGGCGCGATTGCGGGTGGTTTTGCCGGCTACGAAATTGCCGGCGTGGGGGACCGCGTGCTGGGCACCGTGCTCGGCGTTGGCGGGGGCGGTCTGATCGGCGGCTTGCTGGGCAGCCTGTTCGATGGGGATGACGACGCAGATCGCTACGATTGCGACGCTGCGCTCGACAGTTACTTGTCCACCTATGGTGCGCCGAACCCGCGGATTGCGAGCCGCGAAATCGCTTATGCCCCGCCGGCCTATGGGTATGGTTATCCCACGGCAGGCTATTCCTATGGCTACAGCTATGCCCCGCCGCAGCAAACAGTGCTGGTGCCGGTGCGCACTGAGGTGCAGCAGCAGGTGGTGGTGCGTGAGACCGAGCGTTACGAAACCTACGCGGTTCCCGGCGCCGCACGCACCATTCCGGCCCAGCGCCCTTCGCCCAAGATGATCAAGAACCGCTGAGATCTGGCTCCCCACCGCGCTAAACAAACAAAGCCCCGCAGGATCAGGCGATCTTGCGGGGCTTTTTGTTGTCTGGCGCGCGCGCTGAGCCGCTCAGAATTCGCCGCCCGTCAGCCGCTGGCATACGAGATCGAGCTGATCCAATGTGGTGTAGCGGATCGTGATCGTGCCCTTGCGGGGATCGCCTTCGGGCTTGATCTTCACATTGAGTCCGAGGAATTCCTCAAGGTGCTGCTGCACCGCCATTATATCTGCATTTTCAGTCGGTTGCTTTTGTCTTGCGGCTGTACCTTCGGCCCGGTTCGCAGGCTTTCGCGTGAGGTCTTCCATGTCGCGCACGGACAATCCTTCGGCCACCGCCACTTCGGCCAGATGAACCGCATCATCGCGTCCGATCAGCGCGCGCGCATGGCCGGATGACAGCTTGCCCTGCTCAACCAGGCCAAGAACAGGCTCTGGCAGCGCCATCAGCCGCATCATGTTGGCCACATGACTGCGCGATTTTTCGACCATTTTGGCAATGTCGGCCTGAATCATCCCCTCGTCCTCGGACAACCGGTGATAAGCGCGCGCCTCTTCGACGGGGTTCAGATCTTCGCGCTGCAGGTTCTCGATCAGCGCCAGCGCCATGACCTCCCGGTCGGAAAGCGTGCGCACCAGCGCCGGGATCTCATGCAACCGCGCCTTTTGCGCCGCACGCCAGCGGCGTTCGCCAGCGACCAGTTGATAGCCGTCGCCATTGGGATGCGGGCGGACGATGATGGGCTGAATCACCCCGCGGGTTGCAATCGACGCGGCCAATTCCTCAAGCGCGGCTTCATCGAAGTATTTGCGCGGGTTGCCCGGCAAGGGCTTGATCGCGGCCAGCGCGAGTATCCGCAAGGCCGTGCCATCCGAAGCAGCGCCAGATACGGGGGCATCGTCACGCCGCACCAAGGGTTCCTCACGCCGGGTTTCCCCCAGCAGTGCGCCCAATCCGCGGCCCAGCCGCCGGGGCTTGTCATCGCTGCGCAGATTCATGGCCATTTCAGCGGGTTGAGTGGCGTTTTCAGTCATGCGGCCTGTCTTTCTGCGGGAAATCGCCCGATCAATTCGCGGGCCAGCGCCATGTAAGCGCGGCTGCCGGTGCAATGTTGGTCATAAATCAGCGCGGGAAGCCCATGGCTTGGCGCTTCGGACAGGCGAACATTGCGCGGAATCACAGTCTCGAACACGAGTTTGCCGAGACAATCGCGCACATCGTCCGACACTTGATCGGTCAGGCGATTGCGGCGGTCATACATGGTCAGCGCGATGCCGATAATCCCGAGATCGGGATTGAAACGTTGCTGAACCTGATCGACCGTCTGCAACAGCTGGCTCAACCCCTCCAGCGCAAAGAACTCGCATTGCAGCGGCACCAGCAGGGTATCGGCCGAGCACAACGCGTTCAACGTCAACAGGCCCAGCGAGGGGGGGCAATCGATAAAGCAGATATCGTGGCCCGTGTGATGCGCGAGCGCCTTATCGAGACGGTGCGTGCGCCCCTCCACCGCGACAAGCTCAATCTCTGCGCCCGACAGATCGACGGTGGCCGGCACCAGATCGAGCCGCGGAATGCTGGTCGGCACAATCGCTGACGCGAGCGTGACCTGGTCCACCAGCAGATCGTAACTGGACACTTCGCGCGCCGCTGCGTGGACGCCCAGCCCGGTCGATGCATTGCCCTGGGGATCGAGATCGATCAGCAGCGTGCGCCATCCCGTCGCGGCCATCGCCGTCGCGATGTTGATCGCAGTCGTGGTCTTGCCCACCCCGCCCTTCTGGTTGGCGATCGCGATTATGAACATGGTGCGGTCAGCATGGTGTTCTGCGTCCTTCCCGTGCGCGGATATCGCCGAAAAACCGGCCCGTCTGCGCATGTTTCGCGTCTCAGGCCTTTACGATGATCCCGGCCTCGGGATCGGTCAAGGAATGTTTCACGTGAAACATTGCGCGAGTCGAAGGCTTGAGTGTTGCCAACTCTTGCGCTGCCGAACGCCCTTTCGGCAAGACATAGGCCGTACGCGCTGTGGAGAAAGGCGCGGACAGGCTGAGCAGTTTGGCCAAGGGCGCGAAGGCACGGGCTGAAATGGCCCGCGCTTCAAACGGTGTAACCCGCTCGAGACGCTGACCCTCCACGCGGCACTTGCGCAAATCGAGCGCCGCAATCACGGTTTCGAGAAATTCGGCCCGCCGGGCGCGGGATTCCACCAGCACCACCGGCATATTCGGACAGATCGCCGCGATCACGATACCCGGAAAGCCCGGCCCGCTCCCCAGATCCAGCCACGGCCCGCCCGCGTTCGGCCCCAATGTTTCACGTGAAACATTGTCGAGCAATTGCGCCGAGTCCGCAATGTGCCGCTGCCAAAGCTGCGGCTCGGATGACTTGGCGATCAGATTCTGCCGCTGGTTTTCTTCGAGGACCAGTGCGGCAAAAGTATCAAGGCGCGCCAAGCCGCCATCATCCGTCAGCCCAGCGACATAGGCCCGCGCGTCCGTCTCATTGATAATCATGCTGCGCGCTGGCCGTCAGCGACGCGGCGCGCATGGACCAGCAGCGCGGAGAGCGCGGCCGGCGTCACCCCCGGCACCCGGCCGGCAGCCGCCAAGGTTCCCGGTGCCGCTTTGCTCAAACGCTCGATCATTTCGTGAGAAAGGCCGGGCACGGCGGCGTAAGGGAAATCGGAGGCCAGAATCACGGAATCACTGGCGCGCAGATCGCGAAGTTCCGAATCCTGCCGAGCCAAGTAAGGGGCATAGGCAGCATCTTCCGCCATTTCCTCGGACAACAAGGGATCGAGCGCCGTCACGTCTTCCAGCCACGGTGCAAGAGCATCGGGCGTGATCCCGTCATAGCGGAGCCATTCGCTGATCGCTTTCTCGCCATGATCGCGCCGCACGGGCAGGCCGCGATCGGCCAGTTCGCGCGCGTGGAGTTTGTGCGAATGTTTCACGTGAAACATTTTGCGCACGCCTTCGCGGGTGTTCCACCAGGCGCGGCGCTCATCACCGATACATCCGGCATCGACACCCAGCCCCGTCAGCCGCGTCGCTGCATTGTTGGCGCGCAGGCGCAGACGGTATTCGGCGCGGGCGGTCAACATCCGGTAGGGTTCGGACACCCCCTGCAGGGTCAGGTCGTCGACCATAACCGCGATATAGGAATTGGCGCGGTCCAGTCGCGGTGCCTGTTTACCGAGCGCTGCCGCAGACGCCTCTAGCCCCGCAACCAGCCCCTGCGCCGCGGCCTCTTCATATCCTGTGGTGCCATTGATCTGGCCCGCGCAATATAGGCCGGGAATGGCGCGCAGCTGCAGGTCGGGTGTCAGGGCGCGTGGATCGACATGGTCATACTCCACAGCATAGCCCGGCTGCACGATCTCAGCCCGCTCGCAACCGGGCATTGTGCGCACGACTATCGCCTGCACGTCCACCGGCAACGAGGTGCTGATGCCATTGGGATAGACCATAGGCGTATCCAGACCCTCCGGTTCCAGAAACACCTGATGGCCCTCCCGGTCACCGAAGCGATGGATCTTGTCCTCGATCGAAGGGCAATAGCGCGGCCCCGCCGCCGCGATGGCACCGGAAAACAGCGGCGAGCGGTGGAGGTTGGCGCGGATCGCGTCATGGCCCGCCTGTGATGTGCGGGTCATGGCGCAAAAGACCTGCGGATTGACACGGCGCTGCGTCAGCGCCGACATCGTCCATGCCTCGTCGTCGGAACGCTGTTCTTCCAGAACCGCCCAATTGATTGTCCGCCCGTCAAGCCGTGGAGGCGTGCCTGTCTTCAGCCGCGCTATCGGCAGGTCGGCGCCGCGAAGCTGTTGCGCCAGACGCTTGGCGGTGTCCTCGCCGATTCTGCCGCCCTCAAAGCGTTCCTCCCCCCGAAACAGGATGCCGCCGAGAAAGGTGCCGGTGCACAGGATAACCCGGCCTGCGTGAAGAACCGTGCCGTCCGCCAGTTCCAACCCGACAACTCTGCCACCTCGAAGCGCCAAGGCGGCCGCTTCACCGCGAACCAATGTCAGATTTGCCTGCGCGCGCACGATTGCCTGAACCGCCGCCTTGAAGCGCGTCCGATCCGCTTGCACCCGCGGGCCCCAGACCGCGCTGCCCTTGGAACGGTTGAGCATCCGGTAATGGATCGCGCCAGCATCCGCGGCGCGTCCGATTACCCCGTCGAGTGCATCGACCTCGCGCACCAGATGACCTTTGCCCAGCCCGCCAATCGCGGGATTGCAGCTCATCGTGCCAATTGCATCAAGATCGAACGTCACCAATGCGGTGCGCGCACCAAAGCGGGCCGAGGCGCAGGCTGCCTCAACCCCGGCATGGCCACCGCCGATCACAATGACATCGAAGGACTGCATGATCGCGCAGATAGGCGGTGACAGGGACATCGTCAAAGCGGATTTGGTGGGCGAGCGCGCAGCGAATGTTTCACGTGAAACATTTTGCAGTGCCGCATTCACTTTCCGATACAGAATCGCCCAAACAGCGTGTCGAGCATGTCTTCGGTCGTTGCGCGCCCGATCAAGCGGTCAAACGCCAAGCGCGCCAGGCGAAGCTCCTCTGCCACCAGCAGGGGATCGCGCAGTGCCCCCGCTGTCTCAAGCGCATCACGCGCCTCTGCAAGGCGCTGGTGCTGGCGAGCGTTCAATGCCGCTTCCCCCGGCTTGGGCATCGCGTTGCGTGCCATGACCACAAGCGCGGATTTCAGTGCGGCGATCCCCTCACCAGTGGCGGCTGACAAAGTGTGCTGCGGCGAAGTTTTGGTGACAAAAGCCTCACGATCGCTTTGTGCCGCGATCTCCCACGCGCCCTCTGGCCCCTCGCCTTCCGGCCCCAACCACAAGACAAGATCGGCGCTATCCAAGGCGTTTCGCGCCCGATCAATGCCGATAGCCTCGATTTCGTCCAGTCCAGGTCCATCCTCGGCTGTCCGTAGCCCTGCCGTATCCACGAATGTGAACGGCGCACCACCAATAGCCACGGCGCGCTCGATCACGTCGCGGGTTGTCCCGGCAATGGGTGACGTGATCGCGGCCTCGCTATCCACCAAAGCGTTGAACAAGGTCGATTTTCCGGCATTGGGCGGCCCGGCCAGCACCACCCGGAAGCCGTCTTTCAGCCGTTCCGACCGCGGCCGGGCGAGCCATGCTGTAATTTCTGCGGAGAGGGTGGCAATGTTCCACGTGAAACATTCAGGCAGACCGGCAGAATCCTCCTCGTCCGAAAAATCGAGCACGCCTTCAACCTCGGCCGACAGAACCAGTGCGCGTTCCCGCCACCTCTCAACTTGGCGCGACAAGGCTCCCCCCAGATTGGCCAGCGCCGCAGCGCGCTGCAATTCGGTTTCGGCGGTCAGAAGGTCGCCCAGACCCTCCGCCTCGGCCAGATCGATGCGACCATTGGCAAAGGCGCGGCGGGTGAATTCGCCGGGTTCGGCCCTCCGCAGACCGGGAAGCGCCGCCAGTGCGGTTTCGACCGCAGCCAGCACCGCACGGCCACCATGGCAGTGAAACTCAGCCAGATCCTCCCCTGTCGCTGTTCGGGGGCCGGGGAACCACAGCACCAAACCTTCATCGAGCGCCGCGCCCTCCGCGTCCCGCAACTTCGCCAGCGATGCGCGGCGTGGTGGCGGAATCCGCCCTGCCAATGCCATCAGGGCGCCGCGCGCTTGCGGCCCGGACACCCGGATCACCCCGACACCGGCGGGCGGCGCACCGCTCGATAAAGCGAAGATCGTAGGCGATGCGTTCATCAGAAGGCTATTCGGCGCCTTTCGGGCCCTCAGCCCCGCGCTGAGCGGCTTTCATTCCGCCTTCGACAAAGCTTTGAAACAGTTTCAGGCCCACCTGGCCCATCGGTGCCAAGGCTGACGCATATTCCTGCAATTGTTCGGGGTTCGATACGCCGCGCATCGCCTTGCTGATGTTGTCGACATAGACTGCATTGGCCGCGCTCACATCGGGCAGGCCCATGAAGCTGCGGGCCTCCTCGGGCGTGCACTCGATTTCGATATTGATCTTCATGGGATCCCCCTCCTGTGCCGGTGCGCCTGTCTCATTTGGGCTTGGCAGCCGTGCAAGGCAAGCGATAGGACAGGGGCAACCCTGCGAACACCCGGAGAGAAAACCATGAGCCTCAACGAAACCATTTCCACGCTCGCCGCCGATGTCAGCTTCGGCGCCTATGTCGCCCGCCCTGAAGGCACCCCGCGCGCCGCGATCATCGTCATTCAGGAAATCTTCGGGGTGAACCCCGGCATTCGGCGCAAGTGCGACAAGCTCGCTGCCGAAGGCTACCTCGCCGTCGCGCCCGATCTGTTCTGGCGGCTTGAGCCCGAGATTTCGCTCGATCCCGATGTCGAAAGCGAATTCAAAACCGCGCTCGATCTGATGGGCAAATTTGATCAGGACGCCGGCATCCGCGACATCGAGGCGACCATCCATCATATCCGCCGCACGCTGGACGTCGCGAAGGTCGGCTGTGTCGGATATTGTCTGGGTGGACGGCTTGCATACATGACCGCTGCGCGCACCGATATCGACGCCTCGGTGGGCTATTACGGTGTCGGCATTGACGGCCTGCTTCACGAAAAACAGGCCATCGCCCATCCCCTGATGCTGCATATTCCCACCGCAGACGGATTTGTTTCACGTGAAACACAGGCAGCCATGCATGCCGGGCTGGATGATCACGCCAAGGTGACGCTCCACGATTACGAAGGGCTGGATCACGGTTTTGCCACCGAAACCGGAAAGCGCCGCAATGAAGACGCCGCCAACCTTGCCGACAGTCGCACCGCAGCGTTCTTCAGCGCCCATCTGGGATGAGTGACCACGCAGGGCTCGCCCGCTGGCATGATTGCATGCGTCGCGGGAGCGATCCGGCGGTGCTGGCGAATCTTCTGGCTGAAGGCGCGGTTTTTCATTCGCCCGTGGTCCACACCCCCCCAGGCCGGAAAGGCTGTGGTGATGGCCTACCTTGTCGCGGCGGCCAAGGTGCTGGGGAACGATGCGTTCCGCTATGTCCGCGAGCTGGTGGACGGGAACGATGCGATGCTGGAATTCGTCACCGAGATTGATGGCATTGCCATCAACGGCGTCGACATCATCCGCTTCGATCCGACCGGACGGATCGCGGAATTCAAGGTAATGGTGCGCCCCCTGAAAGCGGTCAACAAAGTCTGGGAGGTCATGGCCGCGCAATTGGCGGCTGCGCGCGGATAGGCATATCGTCACGGATCACGCTGTGCGCGGGCGTTCACACCCCAATCACGCGTTTTTGCATGGGGCGTTCTTGCTCGGCTTGGAAGAATGTCCAGATTGCAGCTTCGATATAGCGCGGGACTGGTCCACTGGTTTCACGCGCTATTGCCTCAAGCGCATCGGCCAAGCGGGCGTTTTCAAAACAGCGCATCCGCCAGGCTCCGAAGATCGGGGCCGCGATCGACCTCTCATCGATAATCCGGACTTCCCCGTGCCGCACATCACGGCGGATGTTTTCAAAAGTGGCCAACAGCGTGAAGGCTTCGCCTTCGAGCACCTGAAGAAAACGGTTCTGCTCAAACAGCAGGAAGCCGCTCAGACCACGCTGTTCGTTCGCCACGCGAGCATGGTAGACAAGCCGGAAAAGCCCCGCACGGTCCATGTCTGGCGCTGCCGTGTTTGGTAGATGACCCTGCGCATTGCCCATTCCTCCGCGTTGTAGTGCGGAAAATAAGGCGCGGGATCATATCAGTTCGTAATATCGACCTGTGGATTTACACGCAGGGGCTAATTCAGAACCGCAAAATTGACGATCATCTTGCGAAGTTCGGGGTCCAGATCCTGCGGCAGATCGCGCTCCAGCATCTCCCGACGGCTTTTTATGCTCTCCGCGATGATAACCCGCTTCATCGCCCAGTCAGGACAGGCGCGGGCTGTAATCTCTCGGCGGTCAAGCACCGACACACCGTTGTGGCGCGGATCGGCGGTGATGGTCTCCATCAGACTGACCACCTCGGTGTTCTCGCCTTCAAGCAGCTGGAGGAAATTGCGACCGTTGAACAACAGCAGACCGGTGATACCCCGCGCCGGATTGTTGCGCGCGCTTGCAGAAAGGATCGCGTCCACTTCCTCACGCGGCAGGGTCGGCGCGGTGCTGATATAAAGATACTGGCTAAGCACGATTCCCATCCCTTTTGGCCAGTTTCATGACCATTTCCCGGGCTGACCCCAAAGCCCGCACTGGTACCTACCCTATTGATTCATCGTCGCGAAGAAATCTTCGTTGGTCTTGGAATCCTTCATCTTGTCGAGCAAGAATTCCATCGCATCTACGGTCCCCATCTGCATCAGGATGCGGCGCAGCACCCACATCTTGCTGAGGTTGTCCTTCTGGACCAGCAGCTCTTCCTTGCGGGTGCCGGACTTGCCGACGTCGAGCGCCGGGAAGATGCGCTTGTCGGAAACCTTGCGATCCAGCACGATTTCCGAGTTACCGGTGCCCTTGAACTCCTCGAAGATCACTTCGTCCATGCGACTGCCGGTGTCGATCAGCGCAGTGGCGATGATGGAAAGGCTGCCGCCTTCCTCGATGTTGCGCGCCGCACCGAAGAACCGCTTGGGGCGCTGGAGTGCATTCGCGTCCACACCGCCGGTCAGCACCTTGCCCGATGACGGCACCACGGTGTTGTAGGCGCGGCCAAGGCGCGTGATCGAATCGAGCAGGATCACGACATCATGCTTGTGCTCGACCAGACGCTTTGCCTTTTCGATCACCATTTCAGCAACTTGCACGTGGCGGTTGGCAGGCTCGTCGAAGGTCGAGGAGATCACCTCACCCTTTACGCTGCGCTGCATATCGGTGACTTCCTCGGGGCGTTCGTCGACCAGCAGGACGATCAGGAACACCTCGGGGTGATTGTCGGTGATCGCCTTGGCGATGTTCTGCAACAGCACGGTTTTACCCGTGCGCGGCGGCGCGACGATGAGGGCGCGCTGGCCCTTGCCCTGCGGCGCAATGATGTCGATCACGCGGGCGCTCTTGTCCTTCACCGTCGGATCGAGCGTGTCGAGGCTGAGCTTCTGATCGGGATAGAGCGGTGTCAGGTTGTCGAAATTGGTGCGCAGGCGAACCGCGTCGGGATCGTCGAAATTGACCTTGGCAAGCGTGGTCAGCGCGAAATAGCGCTCGCCTTCGCGCGGTGCGCGGATTTCGCCTTCGACCGTGTCCCCGGTGCGCAGGCCCCAGCGGCGGACCTGGTTGGGCGAAATATAGATATCGTCCGGCCCGGCGAGATAGTTTGCCTCGGGCGAGCGCAGGAAGCCGAAGCCGTCCTGCAGCACCTCGATGGTGCCGATGCCCATGATCTTTTCTTCGTATTCCTCGTCCTCGGCCAGTTCGCGCAGGATGCTGAACAAAAGATCCTGACGGCGCATGGTCGAGGCGCCTTCGACGCCGAGTTCTTCCGCCATCGCGACCAGTTCGGCCGGGGTCTTTCGCTTGAGGTCTTTGAGATGCATTTTTTGTTGTTTTCCGAAAGTCTAAGAGTGGCCGGACGGTCAGTACCGCGCTGTTTGGCGGCGCCCCTTAGGCAGGGCTGGGCTTGGAGAAAGCAGACCTTGTGCGGCGCATCATCTGCGCCCCGATATCCGGATGGATGGGCAGGAAATAGAAGCGCAGCGCCGCGAGGTCAATCAGCGATTGTGCTGCCCAAGATTGCGCTCAGAACGGCTTCAGATAGACCAGCACCACGATGACGACCAGCAGCAGCCCGGGCACCTCTCCGATCATCCGCAGGGTCTTTTCGGACAGCGGGCGCTCTCCGCGAGCCATCTTCTTGGTCTGGCCGACCAGCCAGCCATGATAGCCCGTCAGCACCAGCACCAGCGTCAGCTTGGCATGGAGCCAGCCCGAACTGAACCAGCCACCGCTATAGGCCATTGTCAGGCCCAGCACCCAGACGATGATCATGCTGGGAGTCAGGATGATTTTGCGCAGCTTGCCCATACGCTCGGCCCACTTTTCCTCGCCCGGTGAGCCCGGCAGGTGATCGAGCATGTAAATGCACTGGCGCGGCAGCATGAACAGCCCCGCCAGCCAGAATACCATGAAGATCACGTGCCCCGATTTCAGGAACAGGTAGATCGACGAAAGGACTTCCTGCATCACATCAGCCTCAAACGGGAGTTCTTAGGGCGGCGAGCAATTCCTCGACATGCGCGATCGGCGTGAATTGCCCGATCCCGTGGCCAAGGTTGAAGACATGCGGACGGTCCTCGAACGCAGCGATGATCGTCTTGACCCGCTCGGCCACGGCAGGGCCGCCCGCTTCGAGCAGCAGGGGATCGAAATTGCCCTGCACCGGCATCCCGTCAGGCAGGTTGGCATGCGCCCAGGCAGGATCGAGCGTCTCGTCGAGACCCACGGCGTCCACACCGGTTTCACGGGCATAGGCAGGCAGTTTGGCGCCCGAACCCTTGGGGAAGCCGATCACCGGCGTATCAGGATGGCTTTCCTTGAGCTTGGCCGTGATCGCGGCATTAGGGGCGACGACCCACTTTTCGAACTGGTCAGGCGCAAGGCTTCCCGCCCAGGAATCGAACAACTGCACCGCTTCGGCGCCCGCATCGATCTGGCCGCGCAGATAGGTCACCGATACATCGATGATCGCATCGATAATCGCCTGCATGTGCGCAGGATCACGATAGGCGAGCAGCCGGGCCGGGCCCTGATCCTTGGAGCCTTCGCCTGCGACCATGTAAGTCGCGACCGTCCAGGGGCTTCCGGCAAAGCCCAGCATTGTCACCTCAGGCCCGATCAGCGCGCGGGAGCGGCGTACGGTTTCGTACACCGGCTCGAACCGGTCGAACGCCGGCGTGAACGAGTCGAGCGAGGCCTCCAGCAGCGTTGGTGCCAGGTGCGGGCCTTCGCCGGCGGCAAAGGTCAGCCCCTGCCCCATCGCATGCGGCACGATCAGGATATCCGAAAACAGGATGGCGCCATCAAACCCGAACCGCCGGACCGGCTGCACGGTAATTTCGGCGGCCGCTTCGCTGTCGTAAACCAGCGCCAGAAAGCCGCCCTTTTCGGCACGAAGTTCCCTGTATTCAGGCAGATAGCGCCCTGCCTGGCGCATCAGCCACACGGGGGCAACGTCCTGGCGGACACCTTTGAGCGTATCGAGAAGCGGACCGGGCATAGGGTTCCTTAGAACAAAACAAATCAAATTATAAAGGATTGATGGAGTCTGTTGGGCCTGTGGATAGTGGGAATTACCGGCCCATGTCCGATTACCCCCAGCCTGCCCGGCCGCGACAGCTCCCCTCGAATCCGCAACGTTTGGACGTCAAGCGGTCTTTATCCCCACTCTTCCCAGCCTGTCGACAAAACTTGTCCCATGTGGGCAAATACCCCGGTGAAAAGGCCGATAGCGGGCATGAAAAGTCACCCCCAGCTTGTGAGTCCTCCCCTCCCGTGGTTTATGCGCGGTTCTGTCCACAGCCCCGTTTCGGCCAAGCAGCGATCAGGGACGATGAACTCACTCAACCTTCACCTGGTATCGGATTCGACCGGCGAGACGCTGGAAATGATTGCCAAGGCGGCCTTGGCGCAGTTCGATAACCCGGCAGTAAACCGCCATTTCTGGCCGATGGTGCGCTCGTTGCAACATCTTGACCGGATCGTGCCCGATCTCGCCGCGCATCCTGGCCTTGTGTTTTATACGCTGGTGAATCCGGAAACCCGCAAGCGGCTGGAAGAGCATTGTCGCCATCTGGGCCTGCCGGCGGTGCCGGTCCTCGATCAGGT
Source organism: Sphingomonadales bacterium (assembly GCA_009995225.1). GTDB lineage: Bacteria > Pseudomonadota > Alphaproteobacteria > Sphingomonadales > Sphingomonadaceae > Erythrobacter. The sequence continues at coordinate 132,174 of JAACPW010000001.1, forward strand.
GACAGCCGCGCTGGAGGCGCAGTTGGGGCAGGAGGCGCATGGTCGCCCCGGCCGCCAGCACACGATGGACGAAAACTATTTCAAGCGGGTGGATGCGATCCAGTACACCATCGCGCACGATGACGGGCTTGCCCACGAGGATTGGGAGGAGGCCGATATTGTTCTGGCCGGAGTGTCGCGGTCCTCCAAGACCCCGACCAGCATCTATCTGGCCAATCGCGGCTACAAGGTCGCCAATATTCCGCTGGTGGTGGAAAGCCCGCCGCCCAAGGCACTCTACGGTTTGCGGCACCCGCTGGTGGTGGGGTTGACCACCAGCCCCGAACGGTTGGTGCAAATCCGCCGCAACCGCTTGCTATCGCTGAACGAGGCAACGGAAACGGCCTATGTCGATAATGACTTCGTCAAGGCCGAACTTCAATTCGCCCGGCGGATGTTTGCCGATCATGGCTGGCCTGTGATCGACGTCACCCGTCGCTCGATCGAGGAAACCGCAGCGGCGATCATCCGCCTGGCGCAGGAGCGTGAACGCAAGCCCGCGAGCGAAGGCGGGGTGGGTAAGCCGATATGACCAGACCCTTGATCCTCGCCAGCAAATCCGCTTCGCGCCGGGCCATGCTCGATGCGGCTGGGGTGGCCTATGAAAGCATCCCCGCCGATATTGATGAACGCGCGGTCGAAGCTGGGTTGGAAGGCGCAGCTCCGTCCGAGGTGGCCGAAGCGCTTGCCGTTGCCAAGGCGGCGGCGGTGGCGGTGCTATCCCCGCAAGCTCTTGTTCTGGGGTCGGATTCGCTGGTCGTTTGTGCAGGGCGGCGGTTCGATAAACCGCAAACCCGCGACGAAGCCGGCGAGCATCTGCGGTTCTTTTCGGGCAAGGTTATGGAACTCCATTCCGCTGCCGCGCTGGTGTGCGGTGACGGGTGCATCTGGAGTCACGCCAGCATCGCGCGCCTTCATGTGCGTGAACTCTCGGACGAATTCATCGCGCATTATCTGGACCTTGATTGGCCCGCGATCGGCCACACCGTAGGCGCCTTTCGCATCGAAGGGCCGGGAGTGCAGCTGTTCGACCGGATCGAAGGTGACCAGTTCACCGTGCTCGGGATGCCGCTGCTGCCCTTGCTTGAAGCCTTGCGCGAGGAAGGGGTGCTGATCGCATGAACCGGCCCTATGCCGAGGTGATCGGCGACCCGATTGCCCAGTCAAAATCGCCGAAGATCCATAATTTCTGGCTTGGCAAGCTGGGGATCGATGCCGAGTACCGGGCCTGCCATATCCGTCCAGAAGAACTGGCCGATTATTTCGCCGCACGGCAGGACGACCTTGCCTGGCGGGGATGCAATGTCACCATGCCGCACAAGCAAGCGGTCATCCCTCTGCTCCACTCCGTCGAAGCGCCTGCCGACACCATCGGCGCGGTCAACACGATCTATCCTGCATTCGACCGGCTGCTTGCAGGGACCAACACGGATGCAAGCGGGTTTCTGGAGCCGCTCAAATCCGATCTTGATCAAACCCACTATTACCGCATGGCCCGCATCCTTGGCACCGGCGGCGCGGCGCGGGCGATCATTACGGCGCTGGCCGACAAGGGCTTCACCCTGGTGGTGGCCGGGCGCGATCCGGCCAAGGCGCGCGCGCTGCTCGATGAACTGGCGCCCAAAGGTGAGCATCACGCCATTCACCTGCCCCACTTTGCCGATCCGACGGATTTCGCCTTTGACGACCGTGAGGCTTGCCTCGATCTCGTCATCAACGCGTCGTCGCTGGGGATGCAGGGCCAGCCGCCACTCGTCTTCGACTGGAGTCATGCACCGCCCGGCAGCATTGCCTACGACGTTGTCACTGCCCCGCTCGATACGCCGTTCCTGCAGGGCGCGCGGACCAAGGGATTTTCTACCATCGACGGGTTGTCGATGCTGATCGGGCAAGCGGCGGCAGCGTTTGCCCTGTTCTTCGGCCAACCTGCCCCGCGCGAACACGACGCCGAACTGCGCGCGATCCTGGCATCATGACCAAACCGAAAATCATCGGCCTCACCGGTTCGATCGGGATGGGCAAATCCACGGTTGCGGCGATGTTCACAGAGGCAGGCATCCCGGTGTTTGACGCCGATGCCGAGGTGCGCCGTCTTCAAGGGCCGGGCGGTGAACTTGTCTCCGCCATCGAAGCCGCCTTCCCCGGATCGACCGGGCCGGACGGGGTCGACCGCGACCGGCTGGGCAAACAGGTCTTTGCCGACAAGGCGGCCCTGGCGCGGCTGGAGGCCATCGTCCACCCTGCCGTGGCCGCACGGCGGGTCGCCTTTCTTGAAACCCATCACGACAAGCGCGCGGTCGTGTTCGACATTCCCTTGCTGTTCGAGCGCGGCGGGCACGAGGCGGTGGACCTGGTCGTCGTCGTCTCCGCACCCGAGGCGGTTCAGCGCGCCCGCGTGCTCGTGCGCCCCGGTATGACGCCTGAAAAATTCGCGCACATCTTCGGCCTACAACTCCACGATAGCCACAAGCGCGAGCGCGCCCATCATATCATCGACACCGGCACCAGCCTCGATGAAACCCGCGCGCAGGTGGTGGCGCTGATTGCGTCGATTTGATTGCGCCATTTTGATGAAAGGCGCCTCTTGCAAGTCCCGGGACTTGGGCAGATAGTCATACGAATGGCGGCTCAGACACGCGAAATCATTTTCGACACGGAAACCACCGGGCTCGATCCCAAGACCGGGGACCGCATGGTGGAAATCGGCTGCATCGAGATGATCGGCCGAGTCGAAACGGGCCGCAGCTTTCATGCCTATTTCAACCCCGATCGCGACATGCCGCCCGAAGCCGAGCGCGTTCACGGCCTCAGCGCCGCGTTCCTTTATACCAAGCCGCGGTTTGCCGAAACGGCAGTGGAGCTGCTCGCATTTCTGGGCGATTCGCCGTTGGTCGCGCACAATGCCAGCTTCGATTTCGGCTTTCTCAACAACGAACTGGAGCGCGCCGGACACGATCCGATCAGCCTTGACCGGATGATCGATACGGTCGCCCTCGCCCGCAAGAAGCATCCCGGTGCCAAGCTCAGCCTCGATGCGCTGTGCACCCGTTACGGGATCGACCGCAGTCACCGTGTGAAGCACGGCGCGTTGCTCGATGCCGAATTGCTCGCGCAGGTCTATGTCGAACTCACCGGCGGACGCCAGATCGGACTCGGTCTGACTGCGCTCGATCCCGCAGCGGATCTGACCGCCCCGCCTTCCGCCAATGCGCCCTGGCACCGGCCTGTGGCCGACAAGCCCCGGCGCGAACCCCGCTCTCATATGGCCAGTCCGGAGGAACTGGACCGTCACCGCGCTTTCATCGGCGGCATCGCCGACGCGATCTGGATCCGCTGATACCTTTGGCGCAAGGCCCACATCATCACCTTCGATCCTCAGCTTCAACAGGAGGACTACATCACATGGATATTCGGATTTCGGGCCACCAGATGGATACCGGGGCTGCGCTTCAGGAGCACGCCTCTGACCGGCTCACTGCGGTTGTCGAAAAGTATTTCGACCGGGCACTGTCCAGTCACGTCACCTTCGGCAAGGCCCCGGCCGGCGCTTTCAGCTGCGATATCGTCACGCATGTCACGCAGGGCTTGATCCTGAAAGCGCAAGGCTCAGCGCAGGACGCGCATGTCGCCTTTGACGATGCCCTCGCCAAGATCGAAAAGCAGCTGCGCCGTTACAAACGCCGCCTCACCGATCGCCGTCAGGAGGCCGATCACGCGCGCGGCGAGGAAGAAGCCGCCTACACCATCTTCGCGGTTGAGGAGGATGAAGAAGACGAAGTGATCGCCGATGCCCCGCTGGTGATCGCGGAAACCCGTGTCGACGTCCCCACTGCCAGTGTCGCCGATGCGGTGATGATGCTCGACCTCCGGAACACCGGCGCACTGTTTTTCAAAAACGCTGGCACCGGGCGTCATAATATGGTCTATCGACGCGCCGATGGCTCGATCGGTTGGGTTGAGCCAAAATGAGCCCCGACACTGCGGTTGCCGTAACGGCAGATATCGCAGTAACAAGGCCCAGGCAGCGGAAGCAGGAGGGGGCTCCGTCCCGTTCCGGCATGCCTCAAATGGCACGCCCGGATCGGATCTTCGCCACCAAAGCGCGCGCGCAATCGGGATTTTCGCAGACATGGATGTCAATCTGGCTCTTTCACCGCAGGCGATTGCGTTTGCCCGGATCGACACCAAGTCCAAGGTGCTTGTCCACATGGCCCAACTGCTGAGCGCGGCTTACGGGCTGGAGAAAGGCGACGTGCTGGAATCGCTCGAGGCCCGCGAAGCTCTCGGCAGCACCGGGTTTGGACGCGGCGTCGCAATCCCGCATTGCCGGTCGAAGGATGTACACCGCCCGTCGCTGGCAATGATCCGGCTGGAATCGCCGGTCGACTTCGCCGCCGCCGATGCGCGGCCGGTGACTTTGGTGTGCGGCCTCGTCTCGCCCGAAAACGCCGGGGCGACACACCTTCACGCGCTCGCGGCGATTTCGCGGCTGACGCGCGATGACATGCTGCTCCAGATGCTCGCCGACGCGCCCGATACCGATGCGGCCTACGCGCTGCTGACTAACCAGTTCCTGCGCGACGCGGCCTGATCTTCGCGGAACCTTTGATGGCAGGCAGTGACGATTTTTCTTCGGCACGCGGGGCGCAGCAGCATTACCGCGCGCTGGAGCGGCTGTATGCCTCGGCCCCGGTCAACGGCAAGTTCGCCAGCACGCTCGACATTCCGGGCGAAGGTCAGTCTCGACTGCGCTTCACCATCACGCCTGAGGATTACCACGCGGCGGGCGCTGCTCACGGCACGATCTATTTCAAGATGCTCGACGATGCGGCCTTTTATGCCGCCAATTCGCTGGTGACGGACCGATTTTTGCTGACGACCAGTTTCAATCTGTTCTTCAGCAAGCCGGTGCGCGCCGGGATCGTGGTTGCGGAAGGGCGCTGGGTCAGCGGCCGTCGCCGGGTGTTTGTGGCCGAAGCGCGGCTGGTGGACGAAGCAGGCGACGAGATCGGGCGCGGCACGGGCACCTTCATGCGTTCCCGCATCCCGCTGTCCGGCTTGCCGGGTTATGCTGTGGACGGCCTGTGACATGACGGGCCGCCTGGCGGCGCATGTTGAAGCCAGCGCCATTCTGCGTCTGGCCGAGTCGCACAGTGGCTATGGCATGGTGCTGGCCAAAGGTGAGCATGATGCTGGGACGATTCTTCTGGTAATGCTGTGTCGCGGCGTGGGGCCTACGCTTTACGAAAGAATGCCGCAACGCGACGGATCACGCCTTTTTGTTGCCACAAAAAAAGAAGACGCTGAAAACAAGCGGGAATTTTCAGAGTATCTGACCCGCCGACGGCATCAGGACACCGATTTATGGCTAATTGAGGTGGATATCGCGGATCCTGAACGGTTCGTCGCGGTCATCAACGATTTGCGTTGACGTAAAGGGCAGCCAAGCTAACGGCGCCGCTCAATTCCTCGCGCAGGCTGACAGGGCGGCAATACGGCCACATCCTTCAGCACGCAGACGGGGAGCGGCCGGCAGGCTTCTTGAACCCCCTAACCGCATTGGTCTGGAAAAGGTTCCATCCTGCGTCTGTGCTCGCTCACCGCTCAATTGGTTGAGTTAATGAGTCGCAAGACTGCTACAATTTTTGCGATTGCGGGTCTCGCCGTCGCTACGACAATGGTTCCCAGCGGCCGCAATGCCGCTGCCCTGGCGCAAGCCGCCACCCAGCAGCTCACCCTTCCCGTTCCGGTTGAACAGGTCGAGCTGGTTCCCGAAGCCGTCACATTCGTGTCGGAGCCGGTGGTGCAGCCTCTCCCCGAACAACAGCCCGAACCCATTCTGACTGAAGCCGGGTCGCTGCCCGAACTGGTCCGCATGGTTGGCACCGACGCGCCGATGGACGAACAGCTGCGCTGCCTTGCAGGGGCGGTCTATTTCGAAGCCCGGGGTGAGCCACTGGCAGGTCAGCTGGCGGTCGCCCAGGTTATCATCAACCGTTCCGAAGACAGGCGCTTCCCGCGGAGCTATTGCGGTGTTGTCGCGCAGCCTGGACAGTTTTCCTTCATGCGCGGCAGCCGGATGCCCGCCCCCCGCACTGGCACGGCCGCATGGGATCGGGCCATCGCAGTCGCCCAGATCGCCCATCAGGGCCTGTGGGAATCCGAAGCCGGCAATGCCGTATTCTTCCACGCCCGCTATGTCAGCCCCGGCTGGAGCCGCACCAAGACGCGGCTTGCCCAGATCGACACCCATATTTTCTATCGTTGAGGTCGCGCGGGCTTAGTCCCGCAAGGTTACCCAGACAGGCGCGTGATCGCTGGCCTTTTCGCGGCCGCGATGCGCCTTGTCGACGCCGCAGGCCTCCAGTCGGTCTGCGCATTCGGGTGACAGCAGGATGTGATCGATCCGGAAGCCATGGTCGCGTTGCCAGGCGCCCGCCTGATAATCCCAATAGGTCCACACGCCGCCGCGCGGGTTGTGGGTGCGCAAGGCATCGGTCCAGCCATCCGCCAGCATCCGGGCAAAGGCGGCGCGGCTTTCGGGCTGCATCAGCGCGTCGTCCTGCATCGCCTTGACCGACCAGACATCGTCATCTTCGGGAATGACATTGAAGTCTCCCAGCACCACGCCGGGAACTTCCTCGTCCCAGATCGCAGCCATGCGTTCGCGTAGCCGCTCCATCCAGGCCAGCTTGTACGTGAATTTCGGCCCCGGATGGGGATTGCCGTTGGGCAGATACAGGCAGGCGATCCGCACGCCTGAAACATCCGCTTCAAGATAGCGCGCCTGTTCCTCGTCGCCTTCATTCGGGCTAGGGATGCCCAATCCGCGCTGCACTTCGGTCAGGGTGTGGCCCGCGCGGGTATCCACCAGGATGGCAACGCCGTTGAAGCTTTTCTGCCCGTGCCAGATCGCCGCATACCCGATCGCCTCGAAATCGGCGGCGGGAAAGCCTTCGTCCTGCGATTTGATCTCTTGCAGGCAAGCAACCGCAGGGCGGGTGTCTTCCAGCCATTCGAGCAGGCGCGGCAGGCGAGCCTTGATACCGTTGATGTTGAAGGTGGCGATTTTCATGTGCGCCCTGATGCCGCAAAGCGCGGGCCGGGTCTAACCTAAATCCCGAAGCTCGCCCCGCAACCGCAACCGGCGGCGGCCTGCGGATTTTCGACCTTGAACGCCGCGCCGCCCAGCGATTCGACGAAGTCCACCGTGCTGCCAGCAATAAGATCCAGGCTCATCGGGTCCACCACCAGCTTGACGCCGTCGGTTTCCGAGATGCTGTCCTCTGCATCGGGACCATCGGCGAGATCGAACTTGTACTGAAACCCGGAACACCCCCCGCCCTCGACCGCGAGGCGCAGGATTGCCGGACGCGATTGCTTGGCCGCGATAAAGGCCACGCGCTTGGCGGCGGACGGGGTGAGGATCAGGGGCTGTGCGGTCATCTGATCAATCTAAGGTGCGCAAGGGGGATCCTCAAGCGGTCAGACCGCTTGAATGTAATTGCGCAGCGCATCGGCCTCGTGCTGCACTTCGTCCATCTTGTGTTTCACAAGATCGCCGATCGAGATGAAGGCCACCAGCTTCCCATCCTCGACCACCGGAAAATGGCGGAACCGGCGGCGGGTCATCAGGCCGAGCGCCTCGTCAATAGTGGTCGACGGTTCGACGGTGACGGCAGGCGAGGTCATGATCGTTTCGACCGGCTGGTCGAGGCATGTGCCGCCGCTTTCAGCGAGGCAATAGATCACGTCGCGTTCCGACACGATGCCGACCACCTTGCCTTCGCGCAGCACGGGCAAGGCGCCGATCCGCTTGTTGGCAAGCACGCTAACGGCCTGTGCAACCGGGGTCGCAACGTCGCAGGCGATGATGTCGGATGGGCCGCGACTGGCGATGATTCGGGCGATGTTCATGACGACTCCCTCTCTCTCAGAACAGGAAGGTGCCATGATCACGGCGAAAAAGCGAATCCGTCCATCGCTTCATGCTGTGGCGGGCTTGCACCGCACGTACCGTCCCTTGCAGCTTTCGCGCGTTGCAATGCGGTCAGGTGCAGGCCATGTCAGCGCCATGACGCGCAAATCTCCGCTCGACGACCCTGCCAATGCCGCCCACGCCTGGGCGCGCTACCGCCAGATCATGAAGGTGCTGCTGGCCGCGACCGTGCTGACAGTGGTTATCGCGATGGGCCTGCTGTTTGCCTATAACGGCATGATTTCAGTGCATTTCTATATCGCGGTGGCGCTGGGGATCAGCCTGACGATGCTGCTGGGCGGCGGGTTGATGGGGCTGGTGTTCCTCAGCAACGGGACAGGCCACGACGAATCGGTCGACAATCAACTGCCAGGCAAGGACGAATTCTGGTCGCCCAGGGATGATTAGGCCGGTGGGTTGAGGCGGTAATCCTCGACCGGAACCCCGCCCACCAGATGTTCCTGAATGATCCGTTCGAGCGCCTCGGGCGTGCAGGAATGGTACCAGACCCCGTCCGGCCACACGACCGCAACCGGCCCTGCGGCGCAGATCTGCAGGCAATCCGCCTTGGATCGCTGAATGCCCCCGCCCTCCCCGCGCCGGTTGGCGTCATCACGTTGCGGGCCGACCAACCCCAGTTCCTTCAGGCGTGACTTGAGGAAGCCCCACGATTCCTCCCCCGCCTCGCGCGAACAGCACTTCTGCTTGTCCGAAATCGCGCACAGCATGATGTGGCGGGTGATTTGCGTGCCCTTGGCCGGGTCGCCGTAATGCTTGGCAAGGGACGTCTGGGCCGAGAGCAGCTCCTGTCGGCTCATTCCGGTGCATCCTGCTTCAGCCAGCGGTCCAGCCATGCAAAAACCGTGTCGTGCCATTGCAGCGAGTTCTTCGCGCCGAGCACCCAGTGGTTTTCGGTCGGGAAGACCAGCAATTGCGCGGGGATGCCGCGTTCCTGCAAGGCGGTGAAGCTTTGCAGCCCCTGGGTATAGGGCACGCGGAAGTCCTGTTCGCCGGTGATGACCAGCATCGGGGTTTTCCACTTGTCGACGTGGTTCACCGGGTTCCACTTTTCATAGGTCTCGCGCTCTTCGGTGTAGGAACCGCCGAAATCCCAGCGCGGGAACCACAATTCCTCGGTGGCATAATAGAAGCTGCGCATGTCGAACAGCCCGTCATGCTGGACGATGCAATCGAAGCGGTCGGGCCATTGGCCCGCGATCCAGTTGACCATGTAGCCGCCATAGCTGGCGCCCATCGCGCAGGCTCGGGTGCCATCGATCTGCGTGTCGAGCGTGAGCGCGGCGTCGAGGCCCTTCTGCAAGTCTTCCAGCGGCTTGCCGCCCCAGTCCTTGCCAATCGCATCGGTGAAGGCCTGTCCGTATCCGGTCGACCCGTGGAAATCGATCGAGATGACGGCGTAGCCCTGGCTCGCCAGAACGCGCGGGTTCCAGCGGGTGGACCAGCTGTCGTTGAAGCTGCCCTGCGGCCCGCCGTGGATGTAGAGGATCGCCGGAATCGGGCCGTTCTGATCGGCCAGCCGAGTGATCTGGCCCCAGACGGTGTCGCCTTCAGCGCCTGCAAAACTGAACCGGCGGGTGACGATGCTGGCAAGCCCGCCCATGCGCGTGGTGGCGACATCGGTGATTGGCCGCGCCTGCCCCATGCCGTCCGACAGGAACAGTTCGGACGGATTGCCAAGCGAATCGCGCGTGAATAGCGCGCGTCCGCCCGGCAACGGCACCAGATTGGCGATATGCGCCTCGTTCCCGGCCATCAGATTGAGTTCGGTGACTTTGCCGGTCTTCGTATCGATGCGGAAGGCGGGCGTATCGAGCACCTTTTGCGCAGTGGCGATCAGGTGCCTGCCGTCGGCCTCCCAAGCGAGGCTGCCGAAGCTGAGATCGGTCGCCTCGGTCAGGTTGCGCACCGTTCCGGCGGCCAGATCGAGCAGGCGGATGGACAGCCGGTCGGCCTCGTAAGTCGGCCGGTCCATCGCCAGCCATGCCAGATAGCGGCCATCGGGTGACGGCACCGGCGTGGTGTCGGTCGCCGCGTTGCTGGCTGTAAGCAATCGGGGCGCGGCGCCCGTCAGGTCAGCGGCGTAGATATCGAGATTGGTCGATGTCGGCTCGGCCGCGCCGGATTTGCGTGCGGTGAAGTAAAGCGTTTTGCCATCGGGCGCGAAGGCCAGTTCTTCACCGCCGCCGAAGGGCATGGTGGGCGTATCGGCGGTCAGGCCGGTGGCGGAATCGGTGCCGTCGACCGGGATGCCCTGCCCCTGCGCGACACCATCCTTCAGCGGGAAGGTGAAGATGCGGTTGTGGATGCCGGGGGTGGCCCAGCGGTCCCAATGTCGGACAAAGCCGTCCTTGGCGTCATAGAGCCGCCCGTTGCCGGGGCCCGGGAGATGCCGGGGCGCTGCGTCTGCGCAGCCAAAGGTCGGGCAATCGCGGGGCACTTCGCCCCACAGCGCGACGGCGCTGCCATTGGGGGCGAGCTTGAACCCGGCGATGGCGGCGTCAGGGGTGTCTGCCACCACTTGCGGCGCGCCCACGCGGCTGTTCCGTGCCACGGCAATGCGCCAGAGGCGGGTGCGCTGCGGCGCATCGGCATCGGGATGTTCGCCGCTGAGGAAATAGAGGTGGCCGTCAGCGCCGAAAGCGAGGTCGCTGGCCCGGAGCGAGAGCGTCAGCGCGGCTGGCGCGGCGCTCGGCTGGGTCAGGTCGATCAGATAATGGACCGGCGCGCGCGTCAGGCTGTCGGGATCGGTCAGGGTCACGCTGTACACTGCCATGGTGCCGGCAGCGTTCACTGCCGGTGCGCCAAGGCGCGGGAGGGTGACGAGATCCTGCGCGGTCATTGGCGGGGCGGTGAGGCCCGGAACAGGCGCTCCATTGTCCTGCGCTGTAAGCGGAGCGGCAAGGAGGGCGACGGCGGCGGTCATTGCGCCGCGAAGGGTAAGGCCATGCATGGCCGCAGGGTTAGCCCGCTGCGCCGGCTTTCGCCAGTCCCGCAGCGTCCCGAACGCGAATCAGCGCCGCTTGCCCACAATCCGGGCGATTTCTGCCTGCACAAGGTTCTCGACCATCGAGGGCAGGTTGGCTTCGAGCCATTCCGCCAGCATCGGACGCAGCATTTCGCGGGCGAGGCCTTCCAGTGAGGTTTCACCCTGCCGCACGATCTGCGGACGCGCAGGCGGTTCGGCCAGCATGGCCAGCGCGGCGAGGTTTTCCTGCATCGCATCGCGCATGGTGTCAGCGATCAGCGGGCTTTCATCGCCTTCGCCCAGCGGCAGCGCCGAAGGCTCCGGCTCGCATTCCATTTCCGACAGGTCGAGCACTTCGTCCCCGGCATCGAAGGTGTCACGCACCTGATGCGTGCGGGCAATCGGTGCGGGTTCGGTTTCTGAATCCTCGGACACCAGCATCCGCCGCCGGCGCGCTTCCATCGCGCCCACGCGGTTGTCGCGCGCGATCACTTTCTTGATCGATTCGAGGATTTCCTCAACCGAAGCTTCGTTATCCTGCGCCATGGTCAGCCCCGTTTCCACGCACCCGGCACGTCCCGAATCGGGACCCGTTTATTCGCCGGGCAGCAATTGCGGACCGACTTTTGCGTCAGCGGGCGGAATGTCAACGGTTGTGGTCGATTTCGGTGCAGGTTCAACATCGCGGTCCCAGTCCCACAGCTTGCTGCTGACCCGGTCGGCATTGATGGTGGGGTCATACAACACGCCCCCGGTATCAAGGTTGAGATCGCGCGCTTCGGCCCGCCCCATCAAGGCCAGCAGGTTGAACCCGGCGACATAGGCGTTGCGCCGCGCGGTCACGATCTGCGCGCGGGCGTTGACCAGTTCCTGCTCGGCATTGAGCACATCGAGGATCTGGCGATTGCCGATCGAGTTTTCCGCCCGCACGCCTTCAAGACTGAGTTCGGCGGCTTCCACCGCAGCCTGCGAGCTTTTGATGACGGCATTGGCGGCAAGCCAGTTGGAATAGGTCGCGCGCGTTTCGGCGATGATCTGGCGTTCGGCCGCGATCACATCTTCCAGAGCGGCGGATTCGCGCGCGCCGGCCTGACGCTGGCGGGCTGCGGGTAGCCCGCCCTGAAACAGCGGAATGGTGACGCGCACACCAGCATTGGCGGTTTGCTCACGCTGCAGGAACCGAATCGCCGGTGCTGTGGGATCGTTGGGGTCGCTTGGTTGATTGGCCAGCGATCCGCCCAGCGTGCCGAAGAAGTCGCTGTAATCCCCGTTCACGAACAGGCCCACGGTGGGCAAACGCCCTGCGCCTGCGACCTTGGTATCGTAGCCAGCGGCCTCGGCCCGTTGTTTGGCCGCGTCGAGATTGGGGTTGTTCTCAAGTGCGGTGACAATCGCTTCGCCCACCGTGTCGGGCAGACCGGGAAGCGGCGGCGGGGCTTCAAGCTCACCCGGTTCGTTGCCAACCAGTCGGATATAGGTTTCGCGCGCAGCGATCAGGTTGGCCTGTGCCGATTGCAGATCGCCCTCGGCCACGGCAAGGCGCGAGCGCGACTGGGCGACATCGGTGATGGTGAGATCCCCGATCTGAAAGCGATCGCTGCTTGCTTCCAGGTTGGTCCGCAGCACGGCGACGTTGTTGCTCGCCAGTCCCACCAGCGATTCGGTCCGCAGCACATCCATGTAGGCGGCAACGACCTGCGCGAACAATGCGCTTTCGGTGTTGCGCAGGTCGGCCTGCCCTGCTTCGACCCGCTCTTTCGCAGCGGCGATCCCGTTACGCACGGCGCCGCCGGAATAGACCGGCACGAGCAGCGCTGCGTTGACGCCCAGATTGCGATCGGGCGCGGTGAAGGCGTTGGCTGATTGCTGGATGAATTCGACATGTGTCGCGGTGATGTTGACCGATGGCAAGCCGGCCGCACGCTGGATCGGGACGTTCTCGTCATTCGCCCGCTGCGTCGCGCGGGCGCCTTCCAGCGTCGGGTTGGTGGTGTAGGCCGCTGCCAGGGCATCGCGCAGGTTATCGGCCTGAGCGGGGGCAACCATCCCAAAACTCAAGGCGCCCGCCGCCAGCAGGCTGGCCGATCCGGCCCGATACCGCGATGCGGGCGCGCGCGTCACGCGAAGGTCCAGCCCTTGGGCGCGTCAAATGCGTGGAGTACGGGGATGCCAAGATCCTCGATTGGCTGAAGATTGACCTTGCCGGCCACCTTGCGACCCGTGGCAAGGCGCGTGACCTGCCGCAGCACGAGACCGGTGACGATCCGACCATCATCGGCAAGCTGCGCAGCGAGCCCTTCGGGCAATTGTTCGATCGCGCCATCGATCAGTATCAGCGAATAGCCGGCGCCGCCCGCCGTGTCCCGCGCCGCGCTCGCATCGATCTGCACGACTTCGGACACCAGCGGACGCAGCAGGGTTACGAGGTAATCGGTGCCGCCGCCCACCACCAGCACGCGGTCCGAAGGCATCGGCGCAGCTTCCAGCAGCAGCTTGCCATAGAACAGCGGGGCAGCAAGGTGACCGGCTGTGCCCAGCATCACCGCCCGATCGGTATAGGCATACGCCACTTTTTCTGCCGGGAGAAAGTCCTCCCGCGCGACGGCCAGCATCCGGGCCAGCACATATTCCTCGTTCACCCCGCTGGTGCGCAGCTGGCTGTCGATCATGGCGCGGCGCGCGGTATAGGTATCGGGCATGTTTGTGGTCATGGTGCTCATCGTCTCTGTGGCTAACTGTATTAGGAAAGCAATACAGTCCGTCAAGCCTTTCCTTAAACGCGCAGCGCCAGGGTTCCAAGGCCTTTGACCTCGCCGCGCGCCGGTGCTTAGGGGAGCGGCGAAACCTTCGGGATTGTATTCGACTTAATGAGGGATGGCTTCGATGAGTGACATGACGACAGCTGGGCAGGATACGCGGATCGAGACCGACTCGTTGGGCGAGGTCGCGGTGCCGGCCCATGTTCACTGGGGAGCACAGACACAGCGTTCGATCGTCAACTTCCCCATCGGCGGTGAAAAGATGCCGGCCGCGCTGGTGCGCGCGCTGGGAATCCAGAAGCTTTCGGCGGCCCGCGCCAACATGAAGCTGGGCGTGCTGGATGCCAAGCTGGGTGAGGCAATCGTCGCTGCTGCGCGCGAAGTGATTGACGGAACTCTCGCCGACCAGTTCCCGCTGGTGGTGTGGCAGACGGGCAGCGGCACCCAGTCCAACATGAATGCCAACGAGGTGATCGCCAGCCGCGCCAACGAAATGCTGACCGGTACCAAGGGCGGCAAGAGCCCGGTACACCCCAACGACCACTGCAACATGGGCCAATCGTCGAATGACACCTTCCCCACCGCGATGCATATCGCGGCGGCCAGCGAGGCGCTCGATCACCTGATTCCGGCTCTGACAAAACTGCATGGCGCGCTCGACGACAAGGCGAAGGCCTTTGCCGATATCGTCAAGATCGGGCGCACGCACTTGCAGGATGCCACCCCGATGACGCTGGGGCAGGAGTTCTCCGGTTACGCCAAGCAGGTGGAATACGGCATCCTTCGGGTCGAAGCCGCGCTGCCACGGGTGCTGGAACTGGCGCAGGGCGGCACGGCCGTAGGCACCGGAATCAACGCCAAGGTCGGCTTTGCGGAAGAATTCGCCGCGCAGGCCGCCGCCGAAACCGGCCACGCCTTCGTCACCGCGCCCAACAAGTTCGAGGCGCTGGCCGCGCATGATGCGATGGTCGAGATCTCGGGTGCGCTCAACGTACTCGCCGTCAGCCTGATGAAGATCGCCAACGACATCCGTCTGCTCGGCTCCGGCCCCCGCAGCGGTCTGGGCGAACTCAGCCTGCCCGCCAACGAGCCGGGCTCCTCGATCATGCCGGGCAAGGTCAACCCGACCCAGTGCGAGGCGATGACGATGGTGGCCGCGCAGGTGATGGGCAATCACACCACCGTAACGGTCGCGGGATCGCACGGGCATCTGGAACTCAACGTGTTCAAGCCGGTGATGATCTACAACGTGCTGCAATCGATAAAGCTGATCGGCGATGCCAGCCACGCCTTCACCGACAATTGCGTCGTCGGGATCGAAGCCAACACCGCCCGCATCACCCAGCTTCTCAATGAAAGCCTGATGCTGGTCACCGCGCTCAATCCGCACATCGGTTATGACAACGCCGCGAAGATCGCCAAGAAAGCCCATGCCGAGGGCACCACTTTGAAGGAATCGGCGCTGGCACTCGGCCTGCTGACCGAAGAACAGTTCGCGCAGTGGGTCGTGCCTTCGGACATGATCAAACCGACGGCATAGTCCGTCCGCCCATCTGAACAGCGGTTCATCAATCGACCAAGGCCTGACCCTGCCCGACGATGAACGCCCGTGCTGGTGGCGCATCGTCGGCAGGGGGGGTATCGCTGAGCGCCATAATGGCAACCTGTTCGATGAACCACACCGCCAGTGATGCGCCTGCAGGCACCGTGTCTTTCCGCACGGTGCTGTTTTCGATGGTGGTGTTGTGGGCGACCTATTTCGTGCTCACGACGCTGCGGAGCAGTCTGGTGCTCGACTTCGATATCCAGTTTGCCCTGGGCTGGCGGCGGCTGATGGTCATGGTGGCCGGCATCTTGCTGACCTTGGTGCTGTGGTTTTTGCTGCGCCTTTTCGACAACAGCCCGCTCTGGCTCAAAATCTCTGCCGCGATCGCGTTGGCGCTTCCGGTTGCGCTGGCGATCGGGCAGGTCAATTACTGGGTTTTCAGGGACATGTCTCCGGCGCTCGATCAGGCCTATGCGCAGAAAATGAACCTCAATCTGCGCCGTGATGAAAGCGGCAATCTTCTGGTGGAAGTGCCGGCCCGCCGCAATGATGCGACGCCGCAGGCGGGGGGCGAGGATACCCAGTCGGTGATAATCGAGCCGGCCGAATCCAGTTCCGATTTCTGGCGCAAGCTGCTCGATGTGGCGTTGGGCCGCTACTTCCTGCTGCTGGCCTGGGCTTCGACCTATTTTGCCTTGCTGGCAGGCGTGCAGGCGCGCGCGGCGCAGGCGCGCGAGGAACAGTTCCGGTCGGCCGCCAAGGCTGCCGAACTGCTATCCCTGCGTTACCAGGTGAACCCGCATTTCCTGTTCAACACGCTCAATTCGCTATCCGCACTGGTGATGACCGGCAGGGCTGACCGGGCGGAAATGATGATCCAGACGATCAGCCGCTTTTACCGCCATTCCCTCGCCAACGAACCCACCTCCGATGTCGCGTTGAAGGATGAATTCGATCTGCAGAAGCTGTATCTCGATATCGAGGCGGTGCGGTTCCCGACCCGGCTGGTCTGCGTGTTCGATCTGCCTGAGGAACTCGAGGAAGCGCGGGTGCCGGGCATGATCCTGCAACCCCTGGTCGAAAACTCGGTCAAATATGCCGTCTCGCCCGTGTCGCGCAAAATCACCATCATCATTGCCGCCCGCGAAGAGTTTGATCGGTTGGTGATTACGGTCAGCGATGATGGCCCCGGCGTTCCGCACGGCGCGGCGCACGGCTTTGGCATCGGCCTTGCCAATGTGCGTGACCGGCTCGAAGCGCGTTTTGGCCCCGATATCGGCTTTTCGTCCGCCGCCGTGCCAGGCGGCTATCGCAGCGAGATCCGCATCCCGCTTTCGCGCCCCGTAAGCCAGCAGGTGAACCGACATGCCTGAGACCGACACCGAAACTGGCCCCTTGCGCACCCTGATCGTCGATGACGAACCGCTGGCCGTGGAACGCGTGCAGGTCATCTGCGCCGAAATTCCGGCCGTGCGCGTGGTCGGCACCGCGAGCGATGGTGCGGCTGCATTGCGGCTGGCGGAAAAGCTCGAGCCCGATCTGGTGCTGCTCGACATGACCATGCCCGAACTCGACGGGCTGGGGGTGGCGCGCCACTTTGCCGCGCAGCCGCAGGCGCCGGTGGTGATTTTCGTTACCGCGCATGATCACTTCGCGGTCGAAGCCTTCGATCTGGAGGCGGTGGATTATGTGCTGAAGCCCGTGTCCGCGGACCGGCTGGAGCGCGCGATCGAACGGGCCGTGGCCCGCCGTGGCCAGCGCCGCCAGAAAGCGAGCCGCTATCTCGACGAATTGTGGGTGCCGCACCGGTCCGAATTGCTCCGCATTGCGGTGGGCGAGGTGCACCAGATCGATGCGGAACGCGATTACGTGCGCCTGCATGTCGGCGGGCCGGAGGCAGGGCGATCGTACCTGCTGCTTCAGACCATCGCGGGGCTTGAGGAACGGCTCGATCCCGAGCAGTTCATCCGTATCCACCGCTCCACCATCCTGCGGCGCGATCACATTCGCGGGTTACGGCATGATGGACTGGGCGTGTGGTCCGCTGAACTGGTCAATGGCGAGGCACTGCGGATCGGGCGCACCTATCTGGCGCGCGTGAAGGCGATGGCCGGACGCTGACCCGTCGCTCAGGCCCCGCACGGCGCCGCTGAAGGTGGCCGCTTGATCAACACCCCGCGCAAAAAAACGGCCCGAACCCCAGGGACTGAAAGGGCTCGGACCGTATTGTCTGCGGCGGCGACGCTGTGGGTGGCGATGCGGCGCAGTGTTCAGCTGCGGTCTAACCGCCGCGTTGCTTTTCGAGAGTGAGCGCCGCGATCTGCTGTTCAGCGCTGCTGTGCGCCTTGGCGAGGCAGGCCCTGGCATCCTGATTCATGATGCGAGAGCCGGTGGAGAGGCTGGTGGCGCGGCAAACGCTGCGAACCGCCTTCTTGACGCGCTGATCGAGGATTTTCTGACCCTCTGGCGTGGCCAGATCGATGTCCGATGTTGTGACCGAAATCGTCATCGTCCCGGCGTTGCCGGCAAGGGCGGGGCTTATCGCAGCGCCGGCAAGGCCGATCGCAGTGAGGGCGTGCGTGAATGTTTTTGCAAGGGGTGTCATGGTCCATCTCCTCCGTATTGCAGGGTGGGCAAATCGGGTGGGGTCCGATCCGGCGGGTGCCGTGCCCCCTGCGGAAACCCTGATACGCCCCCTACAGGCGCGTCGCATTCGGGCTTCGATCAACCCGCCTTCGGTCTTCGACCGGTGTGGGGGTGCCATGACCAAGGGTGCCAAACACGGGACAAATGCCGGTTTCCAATCGACCAGCGCAGCGCCATAATAAGCCCATGGGCCTGGCCACGATCATCATCTTCGTTCTGGGAATCGGCAATTTCGCAATCAACCGCGCCGTTTTCGACAGTGGACATCCGCTGCTGGTCCGTTTGCCGCACGTCAGCCAGACGCTCGGCCGCCGTGCTGCCCTGGTCAGCGAGTTTGCGGTGCTGTTCTTTGCGCTGCTGCTTTCGGTCGAAGGGTGGCCCGGCTTCGCATGGGCCTATGCCGCTTACACCGGATTCAATGGCGGGGCGGCGTGGCTTATCCTAACCCGCCGGGTGTAGCCGCCCGGATATTGCAGGAGCGTGAGACGTGATGGATGGCAACACTGCCTGCTGCTGGCTGATGGTCAACCCTTCGAGCGGAAGCAATGACGACAGCTCGACCGAAATGATCGTCGCCGCGTTGACAACGCGCGGCTGGACGGTGGACCGGGTCATTGCCTTTCCCGATGATCCCCTGCCCACGGGCGCCGCGCTGGATGCGGCAGGTGCGGCGATGATGGTCATCTACACCGGCGATGGCAGCATGAACGCGGCGATTAGCCATTTGGAAGGATGGGGTGGGCAGGTTCTGGTGCTGCCGGGGGGGACGATGAACCTGCTGCCCTTGCGGCTGCACCGATCCATCAATGTCGGCACCATTCTTGATGTCGTGGCAGGCGGAGGGTCGCGCCCGGTGCGTCCCCATTGCGTGCGGTGTGATGCAGGCATTGCCCTGGCAGGATTGCTCGTCGGGCCCGGAACCGCGTGGAGCCGCGTGCGTGAATCGATGCGCAAGCTCGATCTGGCCGACATGGCCAAGGAAACGGTCGACGCGATCCGCACCACCAGCGGCGGCCCCTGCGTGCTTCTGCCGGACAACCGCCTGATGCGCGACGGGGGCTATCCGCTGGTCGAGCTGACGCCGGGCGAACATGGTGTGCAGATCGATGGGTATTTTGCCGCGGATGCGGCCGATTATGCCGGACAGGCCTGGGCGCTGATGCGACGCCGCTTTCGCGAAGGCCCACATGACCGGTTGGGGATCGCGGACAGCACCGTCCTGACCACCGCCGATGGCAGCGCCCTTCCCTGTCTGCTCGACGGGGAGCCTGCCGTATGTGTGTCAGGCTCGCGTTTCGTGGTGGCGCCTTGCGGGGTGGATTTGCTGGCGACGGCGCATGATGCCTGAACCGCTGCGCCTGTTTCACCTGTCCGACATCCATTTCGGGTTGGAGGATCACGACGCGCTCGCTTGGGTGCGGCAGGAAATCGCCATGCGGCGGCCTGATGCGGTGGTGATTACCGGCGATCACACCATGCGGGCGCGTCACCAGGAATTCGCCGCTGCGACCCGCTGGATCACCGCGCTGGATGCGCCAGTGACCATCAGCATCGGCAACCATGACATGCCCTATTTCAACCTGATCGCGCGGTTCTTCAATCCTTATGAGCGGTTCGAAGGGATGAAGTCGTTGGTTGAGCGTGAAATCGATCTGCCCGGCCTGGCGATTGTGCCGCTCAAGACGGTGCGGCGCTGGCAGCCGCGCCTGAACTGGTCGAAAGGCTGGGTGACAAAGCCTGCGCTTGACAGATGTCTGACGGCGCTGGACCGGCTGCCTGCCGGGACACAGGCGCTGGTGGCGGTGCACCACCCCCTGCGCGAGGCCGGCACCCAAGGCACGGCGCTGACACGCGGCGGCAATAATGCCTTGCGTGAATTGGCACGGCGCGGGGTGCTGGGGGTGCTGTCGGGCCACGTCCACGATGCTTTCGACATCGCCGAACCCACGCCCGACGGCCCAGTGCGCATGATTGGCGCCGGCACTCTGTCGGAACGCACGCGTTCGACCCCGCCGAGTTTCAACGAACTGACATGGGACGGCGCGCAGCTATGTGTCACGGTGCGCAATCTGGAAAACGTACCGACGCCCGACATGATGATCGACGATGTGCCCGAGGATGCCATGCCGCCGCGCAGCCCTGAAGAGCCGGTCGCACCCGTCCACCGCGTTCCGCCGGTGGACCCGCCGGTCTATTGATCGGCGCGGGCGAGCGGCTCAAACAAAAAGGGCGGCACCCTTGCGGGGCCGCCCTTTTTTCGTAACCCTTGCGGGGAAACTTAACGCTTCGAGAACTGGAAGCTGCGGCGGGCCTTGGCCTTGCCGTACTTCTTGCGTTCCACCACGCGGCTGTCGCGGGTGAGGAAGCCTTCAGCCTTCACGGCCGAGCGCAGTTCCGGTTCGTACTTGGTCAACGCCTGAGCGATGCCATGCTTCACGGCGCCTGCCTGGCCCGACAGACCGCCGCCGCGCACGGTGCAGATCACGTCGTACTGGCCTGAGCGGTCAGTGATGGTGAAGGGCTGGTTGATCACCAGACGCAGGGTCGGACGCGCGAAATAGGTTTCCTGATCGCGGCCATTGATCGTGATCTTGCCGGTGCCGGGCTTGACCCAGACGCGGGCCACGGCATCCTTGCGGCGGCCGGTGGCGTAGGAACGGCCCTGCTTGTCGACCTCACGGTCACGCAGCGGGGCGGTGACGCGGGCGATTTCAGCAGCGTCACCCTGAGGGGCGTTGCCGGCAATGTCCTTCAGATCGGCGAGATCCGAAACCGTGGTGGTTTCGCCAGAGTTTTCAGCAGCCATTATGCAACGACCTTGTTCTTGCGGTTCATGGAAGCAACATCCAGCACGGTCGGCTTCTGGCCATCATGCGGATGCTCGGTACCGACATAGAGGTGCAGCGCACGCATCTGATCACGGCCCAGCGGGCCGCGCGGAATCATGCGTTCAACAGCCTTTTCCAGCACGCGCTCGGGGAAACGACCGCCCAGCACCTTGTCAGGGGTGGTTTCCTTGATGCCGCCGGGGTGACCGGTGTGCTTGTAATAGATCTTGTTGCCCATCTTGTTGCCGGTGAACTTCACCTTCTCAACATTGATGACGATCACATGATCGCCGCAATCGACGTGCGGGGTGTAGATCGGCTTGGTCTTGCCGCGCAAAATATTGGCGATGATCGAGGCGAGACGACCGACAACGAGGCCGTCGGCATCGATGATGTGCCAGTTCTTCTCGACCTCGGCCGGTTTGATCGACCGGGTCTGCTTGCTCAGTGCCTTCATGGCATGTGTCCTTGGTTCGAAACTGTCCTGCCGGAAAACATCTGGCAAGAATCACCTCCACCGATCACGGACCGGAGAAGGAAGTGGGGCGCAAATGTCGCCGACCCCCATGAAAGTCAAGCAAAAGCGCGGTTTGTGGATAGGGTAAAATAATACCGCATCATTTTTGCGGCACGGCTTGCCTGCCTTGCGGCGGAGACTTCAGCGCCTTGCAAGCCCATGCGTGTGCATGGCCCAGACCGTCGCCACCACGGTCAACGCGCCGACCAACTGGTGTGCTGCGGCGATCCACAGGGACACCCCGCTCATGACGGTGGCGATCCCCAGCAGCACCATCGTTCCGATCGCGGCATTCACGGCAATGCTGGCGAAGCGATCGGTCTTGCGCACGCTGCGGGCCAGCCAAACCAGCGCCGCGACCGCGACCCACGCCCACCAGCGGTGCAGGAAGTGGAGCAGGAAGGGATCGTGCGTGATCGTCCAGACTACGCCTTGTGCCCAGTCCGTCTCGGGCACCAGACGCCCGTTCATCAGCGGCCAATCGTTAGCGGAATGGCCGGCATTGAGGCCCGCCACCCAGGCGCCCAGCAACAGCTGCACAAACAGCACCCCCGCCACGATCCCAGCGCCCAGCGTCAGCGGGGCAGGGCGTGCAGCGGGATCGCGGGCTTGCCGCCGCAGGTCGCGGGTCGTCCATACCAGTCCGCCCAGCAGGAACAGCGCGGTCAGCAGGTGTGCCGAAAGGCGGAAGTGACTGACATCGGTGAGGTCAGTCTCGCCCACGCCCGACGACACCATATACCACCCCAGCGCCCCCTGCCCGAGGATCAGTGTGAACATGGCCGCGAGCCGCCAGATGTAACCCTCCGGGATCGCACGGCGCGCCGCGAACACGATCAGCGGCAGCAGAAACGCCAGCCCGATCACCCGGCCAAGGATACGGTGGAACCATTCCCAGAAAAAGATGAACTTGAACGCGGCCAGATCCATGCCCGCCGGGCCGCTCTCAATCTGGTATTCGGCGGTTGCCTGATATTTGACGAATTCGGCCAGCCACGCCGCCTCGGTCAGGGGCGGGAGAATACCGCTGACGACATTCCATTCGGTGATCGAAAGGCCGCTTTCGGTCAGCCGCGTGATGCCGCCGACCACGACGATCCCGACCACCAGCAACGCGACAACCTCCAGCCAGCGGGCAATCGCCAGCGGCCGGGCGCGGGTTTGCGGTGCGGGCTGGAACAGGTTCGACACGGAGGCGGATGTGGCCATAGCGGTTGGACCTTTGTGCTTCGCCGCCGCCGGTTGCAAGCCTGTTTGCCGCAAGGCCGGATGCGGAGCGCGCAAGTTACGCAGACGCAGCAGGCTTGCAAGATGTAACAACATAACATACATCATCGGCAGATCATGCCTCATAACGCTCTTCCTCCTGCGAGTCGGACCTCGCTTCGCCGACGGCTCGATCAGTTGGGAATCGGGCTGGCGGGCTTGTGTGCGGTGCATTGTCTTGCAACCTTGCTGCTGGTTTCGGCACTGGGCCTAGGCGGGCATTTCCTGCTGGAAGAAAACATCCACCGCATCGGGCTGGCACTGGCTTTACTGGCAGCGGGCGGTGCGATCGGCTGGGGCTATATGCGCCACGGCCGGCTGCTCCCGTTTGTGGTGGCGCTGGCGGGTCTGGCACTGATGGCGGCGGCATTGGTGGTGCCGCATGGGCCGAACGAATTCGTGTTGACCCTGATTGGTGTGGTGCTGGTTTCGGCCGGGCACCTGCTCAACCTGCGCGCTGCGGGCTGAGCCCCGCCCCGAACGCGAGGCCAAAACTCACAGTTGCAGCCTCGGCCTGAGCGCTTATGTCCGCTCCCATGACCAAAAGCATTACCCTGAATGGCGCGCCTCACCGCTCCGCCGCCGTCACCATCGCTGACCTCGTGCGCGAATTGGACCTGGTGCCCGAGAAGGTCGCTGTGGAGAGGAACGGCGAAATCGTGCCGCGCTCAACCTTGGCTGAGGCGGCGCTGGCCGACGGCGACCGGCTCGAGATCGTGCATTTCGTTGGCGGAGGCGATCATCAGGCGGAGACCTGGACGGTCGCAGGCCGCACCTTCACCTCGCGGCTGATCGTGGGCACGGGCAAGTATAAGAGCTTTGAGCAGAACGCAGCCGCCGTGGAAGCGAGCGGTGCGGACATCGTCACGGTCGCGGTGCGGCGCGTGAATGTCAGCGATCCCAAGGCGCCGATGCTGACCGACTTCATCGACCCCAAGAAAATCACCTACCTGCCCAACACCGCCGGCTGCTTCACCGGCGAGGACGCCGTGCGCACCCTGCGGCTGGCGCGCGAGGCCGGGGGCTGGGATCTGGTCAAGCTGGAAGTGCTGGGCGAGGCGCGCACGCTTTATCCCGACATGCGCGAAACGCTGAAGGCGACCGAGGTGTTGGCCAAGGAAGGCTTCCTGCCGATGGTGTACTGCGCCGATGATCCGATTGCGGCGAAGCAGCTTGAGGACGCCGGTGCGGTGGCGATCATGCCGCTGGGCGCGCCGATCGGATCGGGGCTGGGCATCCAGAACCGGGTGATGATCCGCCTGATCGTCGAGGGCGCCAAGGTGCCGGTGCTGGTCGATGCCGGCGTCGGCACCGCGTCCGACGCCGCGGTCGGCATGGAACTGGGGTGCGATGGCATCCTGATGAACACCGCCATCGCCGAAGCCAAGGACCCGATCCGCATGGCCCGCGCGATGAAACTGGCGGTCGAGGCGGGGCGCGAAGCCTACCTGGCGGGCCGGATGGCGCGGCGGATGTATGCCGACCCCTCCTCGCCGCTGGCGGGCCTGATCTAGGTTAAATCTACATAATCTTAAATTAACCATGCTGTGCGACGTTCTCCTTGTCGAAGGAGACATGCGCCATGATGATGCCGATTGCCGAAATGCGGGAGTTTGCCGGGTTCGCACCCGCAGAACAGCGTTACATCAAGCGCAGCCTTGATATCGGCCTTGCCCGGACCGATGCGTTCCGTCGCTGGGGCCGTAGCGAAGCTGAGAACACCGCGATTCGCCGCCAGTATGTTGCCTATCAGGATCTGAAGCCCCTGCGCGCGCTGATCCCGCTGGATGGCACACCTTTCGAGGTCGAACGCTTTCTGGGCAAGCTGGTGCGTCTGGCGGCGTTCGATCTGGAACAGGAACGGCTGGGAAGCTTTTCCGCTTTCCGCTTTCTCTATGAGCGCCTGCTCGGGGCAAAGGCGCGGCCGTGGCTGCCCGCCGCCTTCTGCGCCGCCAGCGCGCTGCCGAGCATCGCCCCGCAACGCCGCAAAGTCCTGCTGCAATCCCTGTCCGAAGCCGCCGCCACGGCGCCCGGCTGGTCGGAGCGCGAGCCGGTGTTCCTGCCCGAATATGTGGACGACTTCGAAGCGGCCTAATACTGACCGGGGATGGAGACGCCCTCCCCCTATCATCCCCCGGTCAAACGCTCGCTCAGCATCGCGGGCCACGCCACCTCGATCAGCCTCGAACCGCTGTTCTGGGACATGCTGAAGGCCGCCGCGGCGCGCGAAGGGCTGGCGGTTGCCGCGCTGGTCGCCCGGATTGATGCCGAGCGGATCAAGGCCCCGACGCCCCCAGGGTTGGCCAGCGCGATCCGGGTGTGGCTGGTGGTGAACGGGCCACCCGCTCAGTCAGTCGCAGGCTGAAGCCGCACGGCGCGCGCGACATAGCGGCCCGGCTTCAGCGCCAGCCGCACATCATCGCCAGGCGCGACCAGAATGCGGTCTACCGGCACGGCGTCGAAGGGCTCGCCCTCGGCAAAGACCTCGATCACCCACGCTTCATCGGTGGGACGCAGAGCCGAAGGGATGGGAACGGCCTGCTCCCCTTGCGCGAACCGCCACGCTGGGCGGCCATGTATGAAGGCGGCAATCGGATGATCGACATACAAATCGAACCAGCCCTGCTTGTCGGCTGAAGGCGGGGCGAGTCTGACCGAGTCCGAGCTGCCGCGACAATAGGTTTGCTCGATGGTCAGCGGGTCGATCCCGTGATCGCGCTTGAGGCGGGCGGCCATCCATGCGTGATCCCAGCCGTCCTCGCCCACCACGGCTGCCTCGCGGGCATGGGCATAGCCGACAAGGACGATCAGCTTCTCCTCAGGTGCCATCGCACTCAGGATCGCGGCGAGGTTTTGCGCCTGCTCGGTCTCGCGGTCGCGGATGTCGATGCGCCAGTCGTCGTCTGGTCCGGGGCGCACGCGATCGGGGTCGTAGACCTGCTCATAGGCGGCAAAGCGATAACCGAGCCCCTTGGCCTCGCGCAGCATCGCGCCGAACACTGGCTCGCGGCT
Source organism: Sphingomonadales bacterium (assembly GCA_009995225.1). Taxonomy (GTDB): domain Bacteria; phylum Pseudomonadota; class Alphaproteobacteria; order Sphingomonadales; family Sphingomonadaceae; genus Erythrobacter. Next base: position 157,751 of record JAACPW010000001.1, read on the forward strand.
GTACCAGCCGAGATTCTGGGTCACATAGGGAAGCCCGGCATGAATATCGACGGGGTCTGCGCCCGCCCCGGCATTGTTTGCGAAGGTCTCTGCTGCCAGCACGGTGAAGCCGAGCGGACGCAGAGCGGCGATCACCTTGCGGCTGAAGTAGCGGTGCAGCGTGACCGTGTGGCTTTCGTTGATGATGACCACCCGGTGCCTGCTGGCCTCATCGACGATCCGCGCCAGCACCTCGGCTTCGCCAGTCACTGTCTGAGCATCGGGCGCACAAGGTGCGGGAGCATACTCGTTGTCGGACTGCGCGGACAAATCCTCGCGGCCTAGCATCGAATAGGCCTGAGAGAGCGGCTCGCGTTGCGGATCAATCGCCCGCGGGTCGCCATAAACGAAGGCCTGCCCGGTTGCCTCCGCGCTGATCGGTGGCCCTGCGACACGCAATTCCACTGACGGCGCAGATTGTTCCTGCGCGTGAAGTCCGCCCGCCATCGCGACCAAAGCCGCCAGCAGGACGGGCCGCCGCATCAATCATCCACCCGTTCGATATCCGCACCAACCAACTGCAACTTCTCCTCAAGCCGCTCATAGCCGCGATCCAGGTGATAGAGCCGCCGCACGGTCGTCTCGCCCTCGGCGGCCAGCGCGGCGATAACCAGGCTCATCGAGGCGCGCAGATCGGTCGCCATGACCTCCGCGCCGGTCAGGTGCTGCGCGCCCTTGACGATCGCGGTTCGCCCTTCGGTGGTTATGTCCGCGCCCATCCGCGCGAGTTCGGGAACGTGCATGAAGCGGTTCTCGAAGATCGTTTCCTTCAGCACGCTCGCGCCTTCGGCCTTGCACAGCAGTGCCATCAGCTGCGCCTGCATGTCGGTGGCAAGACCGGGGTAGGGCGCGGTGGTGAGGTTGGTCGCCTTCAGCGCGCCGTTCGCGCGCACGTTCACGCCCTTGGCGTCCCAATCGACGTGAATGCCGATCGCTTGCAGCGCATGGATCGTCGCCATCATGTCATCGGCCTTGGCGCCTTCCAGGCGCACCTCGCCCCCGGTGATCGCCGCAGCGCAGGCATAGGAGCCCGCTTCAATTCGGTCGGGCATGACGCGGTAGGTCGCGCCATGCAGCCGCTTGACCCCATGGATCGTGAGGTTCGACGTGCCGATGCCCTCGATCTCTGCCCCCATCGCGGCGAGCATGTTGCACAGATCGACGATCTCGGGCTCGCGCGCGGCGTTGAACAGGCGGCTGGTGCCGTTCGCCAGCACCGCGGCCATAAGCGCGTTTTCGGTCGCGCCGACGCTGACCACCGGGAAATCGAAGTCGCCGCCCGGCATCCCGCCATCGGGCTGGATCGCACGGACATAACCCGCAGCCAATTCGATCTTCGCACCGAACGCTTCCAAAGCCTTGAGGTGCAGGTCGATCGGGCGGTTCCCGATGGCGCAGCCGCCGGGCATCGACACCGTCGCCTCGCCGCTGCGCGCCAGCATCGGGCCGAGCACCAGGATCGAAGCGCGCATCTTGCGCACCAGATCATAGGGCGCGACGTTGGAGGTGATGCGGGTCGCCTCCATGCTCATCACCCGGCCGAAGTCTTCCGGGCGTGTGCCCTGAATCACGGTGGTGACGCCAAACTGGTTCATCAGGTGCTGAAACCCGTCGATATCCGCCAGCCGCGGCAGGTTGCGCAGCGTCAGCGGTTCTTCGGTCAGCAACGCGCAGGGGATCAGCGTGAGTGCGGCGTTCTTGGCGCCGGAAATGGGGATGGTGCCGGAGAGGCGGTTGCCGCCGCGAATGATGAGTTTGTCCATGCCCGCAGCCTTAGCGAAAAGTGCTTTTGGCGCAACACGCGGTGCAGGCCCTGGATGAATGATTGACCTGTGTTGTGGGGCGGGGCACGGCATCGGCGCATACGAGACAGACGTAATCAGCCATCAAGGGTGACCCATGCCTCCCAAGCCGATCCGCAAAGCCGTGTTTCCTGTCGCCGGCCTCGGCACCCGATTTCTGCCCGCCACCAAGGTTGTCCCCAAGGAGCTGCTGCCGGTGGTGGACCGCCCGCTGATCCAGTATGCGGTGGACGAAGCACGCGAGGCGGGGATCGAGCAGATGATCTTCGTCACCGGGCGCGGCAAGACCGGGATCGTCGAGCATTTCGACATCGCCTTCGAACTCGAACAGACCATGACAGAGCGCGGCAAGGACTTGAGCGTGCTCGAATGCACCCGTGCGGTGCCCGGCGATGTGATCGCGGTGCGCCAGCAGGTGCCGCTGGGCCTGGGCCATGCGATCTGGTGCGCCCGCGCGATCGTGGGGGACGAACCCTTTGCGATCTTCCTGCCGGACGAGCTGATGGTGGCGCGCGAAGGCGGCACGGGCTGCATGAAGCAGATGGTGGCGGCCTACGAACAGGTCGGCGGCAACCTGATCTCGGTGCTGGAAGTGCCGATGGAGCGGGTGTCCAGCTACGGCGTGATCGATCCGGGCGCGCAAGTTGTCGGCTCCGGGGCGACACTGACTGAGGTGCGCGGGCTGGTGGAGAAACCCCGCCAGGCCGATGCCCCTTCGAACAAGATCGTCTCGGGCCGCTACATCCTCCAGCCCGAAGTGATGCGGGTGCTGGAAAGCCAGAGCGCGGGCGCGGGCGGCGAAATCCAGCTGACCGATGCGATGGCCAAGATGATCGGCACGCAGGCCTTCCATGCCGTGACCTTCGATGGCGCGCGTTACGACTGCGGCAGCAAGGTCGGCTTTGTCGAGGCGACGCTGGCCATCGCGCTGGCCCGGCCCGACATGGGTGCCGACGTGCGCGCGATTGCGCTGGAGCTGCTGAAGTAGCGCCCAAGTCCGTGTCACGCTGATCGCCGTGTCTGTTGGAGACACATGAGACACTGTCCAGAACCGAAAAATCTTGCGCGCTTGTGTCGCGTGATAATCGGCAGGGCAGAAGGGTCATCGTGCGGGGCCATGCGCAATGCTGGCAGGTCAGCCGCAAGTAGGAAACGGGCTGCGCGGAGCGACATGGTTGCCGCCCCGCGCGCGCCATTGCACTGGATGTGCCGGAGCGGGGGTGATTCTACTCCGCCGCTTCGCCGGCTGGCGCGGTGTCCGCATCATTGTCGCGGGCAATAGCTTTCTGCTTGTTGGGCTTGGCAGGGGCAGAAGCAGGGGCCGGCTTTTCGGACTCGGCCTCCGCCGCGCCCTTCACCAGTCCCGACAGCGATGAGCCATCCAGCCCCAGCTCCTTCATCAACCCGTCGAGCACCGGCGCCTGCGCGCGGTAGGCAAGGGCGGCTGATACGGCATCGCTGGCAAGGTTGCCTGAACTTCCGCCGCCGCCTGCGCCGCCGCCCGATCCGTTGCCGTCATTGGCCGTCCGCCCGCCATTGGTGAGCCCGTCGACCTGCACGATCTTGATCGAATCGATAGCCTCCATCGGCTTGGCGCTTTCGCGGATCACCTCTGGCAGCACCTTCAACAGCGCCAGTTTGGTTTGCAGGCTGATCTGATCGTTCGAGAGGATGTTGGCCGCCTCGTTAATCGCGCGCTGACCCTCGGCCTCGACTTCGAAGCGCACTGCGGCAGCCTCGGCGCGAAGCTTTTCAGCCTCGGCTTCGCCCTGGGCTTCGAGCCGCAGTGCCTCGGCACGGTTGGCCGCCGCGTCCTTTTCGGCCTCGGCCTGGACTTTCACGCCGATGGCGTCGCGTTCGGCCTGCTTGGCCGCTTCGATCAGTTCGATCTTCTTTTGGCGTTCGGCAATCTCGCTTTCGCGGGCGGTGGCGACGCGTTCCTCGGCTTCGACCGCCTTGGCGCGGGCGCCATCGGCTTCGGCCTTGGCCTGGCTTTCCTCGCGCGACTTGTTCTGCACCGCGATCTGCTGTTCCTGCCGGGCGATTTCGAGTGCGCGCTGCTGATCGATGCGGGCTTCCTCGACCAACCGGTCGGCTTCGATCTGCTGCGCATCGACCTGCTTTTTCGCTTCGATCCGTGCGGCATCGGCCTCACGGTTGCGTTCGGCCTGTTCGCGGGCGATTTCGGCGGTTTGCCCTGCGCGCCGCACTTCGACCTCGCGCTCCTGCTCCAGCCGCGCATATTCCTGATCGCGCGCGATTTCGAAGCTGCGCTGGTTGGCCTGGAGGTTCTTGGTCTCGATCTGGACGCGGGTGTCCTGTTCGATATCGTTGCGCAGCTTCTTGCGGGCTTCGATCTGTTCGGTCAGCTTGGTCAGACCTTCGGCGTCGAAGGCGTTGTTGGCGTTGAAGTGTTCGATGCTGGTCTGGTCGAGCCCGGTGAGCGAGACCGATTCCAGCTCAAGTCCGTTCATGGCCAGATCGTTGGATGAGACCTGCTGCACCTTCTGGACGAAATCGGCGCGCTGTTCGTGCAGTTCGTTCATGGTCATCCCCGCCGCGACCGAACGCAGCGCATCGACGAACTTGCCTTCGACCAGATCCTTCAGCGCATCGGGCTGCATCGTGCGCTGGCCCAGCGTCTGCGCCGCCATCGCAATCGCATTGGCATCGGGGCGGACGCGGACGTAGAATTCCGCCTTCACGTCGATCCGCAGCCGGTCGAGCGTGATGAGGGCCTCACTGTCGCGCCGCACCACCGGCAGCACCAGCGTGTTCATGTTGACCGGCATGGTTTCGTGGAACACCGGCAACACCAGCGCGCCGCCGTTCATCACCACCCGTTCGCCGCCAAGGCCCGTGCGCACGAAAGCGGTTTCCTTCGATGCGCGGCGGTAGAGCCGGGCCAGCGACACAAGCAGGATGATGACGAGCAGCAAGCCGCCGCCGACCATCACGCCGTAGGTGATCAGATCACCCCCGGACGAGGCGAGATCTCCTGTCGTCGCCAGATCCGATGCGGACCCCGATGTGGTCAAAGCCATGTGCGTTCCCCTTTATATGCCGAGCCCGAGCAACGGGCTTTCGTAATGCACGCCGAAGAAGGTCTGTCCTTCGCGGCGCACCAGCAGGACGGTGTCGCCTGCGTTCAGTGCGAGTGTGGGGTCATGGGGTTCCACCATGACGAAATGGGTCTGTCCGTGGATGTCGATCACCTTCGCCCGCGCCGGGCTGCCTGTGCGGGCCGTGCCGATCTGGATGGTGGCATCGCGGCGGACCAGATCGTCGATGTCGATGGCGGTGGTTTCGTCCTTGGGCAGGATTGCCGCGAGCGGGCGCATCGCGAGGCTGTTGAGCGGCAGCGCCGCCGCGCCGGCCGCCAGCGTGGCCCATCCAGCGGACAGCGGCGCGCCCAGCAGGCTGGTCAGCACCCCTTGCCCGATCACGCCCACGCAGGCGAAGACGAACAGCAGCGCCGCCAGCCAGATCAGCAGCGGCACCCGGCCCAGCCCCAGCAGCGTGGTCAGCGCCTCGCCGAAGCCGCCGGCATCAAGGCCATCGGGCGTGTCGAACTCGCCCGCGCCTTCGACCAGTTCGGATACGCCGGTGACCTGCAGCAGCGCGATGACCGCCAGCACGCCGAAAGCGATCAGGAACGGCAGGTTATGCGGCTCGAACAGGTTCATGCCGCACGCACCCCTGAAGCAAGGCGAACTTTCAATCCCATGACCCGAAATCTAGGGCAAAGGCCGTTGAAGACAAAGCGGAATCGGACGCAATGCGGTCGATTTTCAGGCCGGCGTAATGCGCAGGGGCAAGGTCTTGAGGCCGCCCACAAATGTGCTGCTGGCGCGCCTGGCTTCGCCCGCCGGTTCCACACGCGCCACCCGGTCAAGCAGCGCCTCGAACAGGAATCGCATCTCCAGCCGCGCCAGATGCAGGCCGAGGCACTGGTGCGCGCCTGCGCCAAACGCGAGGTGCCGGTTGGGGGAGCGTGCCGCATCGAACCGGCGCGGGTCGGGGAACTGCGCGGGATCGTGATTGGCGGCGACGTAATTGAGCATCAGCCAGTCGCCCTTGGCGATGCGCTGCCCGCCCAGCTCGCAATCCGCGGCGGCGGTGCGCATGAAATGCTGCACGGGGGAGGTCCAGCGGATCGCTTCCTCGACGATACCGGGCAGCAGCGAGCGGTCCGCCTTGACCCGCGCCCATTGCGCCGGATCGCGCGCCAGCGCCTGCATCGCGCCCGCCGTGCTGGCGCTGGTGGTGTCATGCCCGGCGGTGGCGACGATGATGTAATAGCCCGCCATGTCGCGCGGCGGCAGCGGCTGGCCATCGACCAGCGCATTGGCGATCACGCTGGCGACATCCTCAGTGGGGTTCCGGCGGCGGTCTTCAGCAATCTGCGCGAAGTAATCCTCGAACGTCCTCACCGCGCCCGCGACGATCTGCACGACCTGCTCCGGCGTCATCTGGTCCATGCCGCTGCCCGACAGATCCTTGTCCTGCCCGCCGAACAACTGCTGGGTGAGCATCTGCATCCGCGGCTCGTCTTCGGGCGGCACGCCGAGGATCTGCATGACGACGCGCAAGGGATAGGGGCCGGAGACTTCCCTGACGAAATCGACCTCCGGGCCCTGCTCCAGCATCCGGTCGACTGTCGCCGCTGCCAGCGTGCGCAGCTCGCCCTCCAGCCGCGCCAGATTGCGAGGCATGAACCATTCCTGCGTCAGCTTGCGATATTTGGGATGGATCGGCGCGTCGAACACCACCAGCGAATCGACCAGCATGTTCGATCCGGTCGCCGCGCGGCTGAAGCGAATCGCTTCGTTGAAACTGAACACCACCGGGCGCGGGTTGTTGAGGAAGGCGGCGTTGTCTTTGGAGATCCGCATTACGTCGTCATAGCGGGTCACGAGCCAGAACGGATCGAACAGCCCCGGCGTATCGGGCTGCACGCGTGCCACCGGCATCGCCTCCCGGATGTGGTCGAATGTGTCGAGCAAGCCATCCCACCCGGCATAGGCGTGCGGATCGATCACCGCCCGCGCCAGATCGCCGGGGAGGATGGCCGCCCCCCCGTTTTTGGCATCGCTCACGCTGCCGCGTCTTTCGCCCTGGCCGCGTATTCATCGCGCAGCTCGCGCTTGTAGAGCTTGCCATTGGCCTCACGCGGCAGATCGGGGCGGAAATCGAACAGCTTGGGCATCTTGATCTTCGACAGGCTGGCGCTGAGGAAATCGCGCAACTCCGCTTCCAGTTGCGGCCCGGCGTCGGCCCCAAGATCGGCCAAGTCCTTGGGCTGCACCACCGCCACCACCTTCTCGCCAAGGTCGGGGCAGGGCGCCCCGATCACTGCGGCGTCCATCACCTTGGGGTGGGTGACCAGCAGGTTCTCGATCTCCTGCGGGTAGATGTTCACGCCGCCGCTGATGATCATGTGGCTCTTGCGGTCGGTCAGGAACAGGAAGCCGTCGGCGTCCAGATGACCGATATCGCCCAGCGTCATCCAGCCTTTGGGGTGCATCGCCTCGGCGGTCTTGGCCGGATCGTTGTGATAGGTGGGCAGCAGGGCATTCTCGAAATAGATCAGCCCGTCCTGCCCCGCGCCCAGTTCCTCACCCTCAGGCCCGCAGACGTGGAGCGTGCCGTAGATCGCCCGGCCGACGCTGCCGGGGTGGGTCAGCCAATCGGGGCTGCGGATCATCGTCATGCCAATGCTTTCGCTGCCGGCATAATATTCGTTCACGATCGGCCCCCACCATTCGATCATGTCGCGCTTGATCGGCACCGGGCAGGGAGCGGCGGCGTGGAGCGCGCGCTTGTGGCTGGAGAGGTCATATCGGGTGCGCACCGCCGGATCGAGCTTGAGGAATCGCACGAAGTGGGTCGGCACCCACTGGCTGTCGGTCACCTTGTGTGTTTCAATGGCTTTCAGGGCTTCTTCGGGCTCGAACTTCTCCATCATCACCACCGTGCCGCCAAGCCGGTGGACGATCGAGCACCAGCCAATCGGGGCCGCGTGATAAAGCGGGGCGGGGGAGAGATAGACCATCGAACCATCCGCCGGCATCCCCGCACCCATCGTGGCGAGGCCCAGCAGCGGCACGGGCGCGGCGGGATCGGGGTCTTCGGGCGGGGCAGGGCGGATACCCTTGGGGCGCCCCGTGGTGCCCGAGGAATAGAGCATCACCATCCCGGCCCGCTGATCGGGGATCGGTTCGGGGCTTTGCGCGGCCAGCGCGGTGGCGAAATCCTCCGCATCGCCTGAATCCATCATCAAAACGGTGAGGCCGGGGCACGCGGCGCGGATGTCATCCAGAATCGCGCTGAAATAGCCGCTGGTGATCAGCACCGCAGCTTGCGCATCGCGAATGATATAGGCGGCTTCAGGCGCAGTGAGGCGCGACGAGATCGGCACCAGCATCGTGCCTGCGCGTTGTGAGCCCCAGATCAACGTGAAATATTCGATCCGGTTTTCCAGAAGCACCGCAAAGGCATCGCCTGTGCCGATCCCGTGGGCGCGCAGCAGGTGGGCAAAGCGGTTCGATTCCGCTTCCATTTCGCCATAGGTGATCTGTTTGCCCGATCCGGTCATGATGACAGCCGGATGATCGGGACGGGTCGCGGCGTGCGCGATCGGATGCTTGGCCATATATTCTCTCTCCCTTGCCGCTGAAACGGCTTGGCAAGGAAGTTACGCGAGGCGCGCGGCCTCGCAAGCAAAATCGGTATGGGAATTGCTACTCATCGTGCCGGAGGGATGCAGGGGGAAACGGGCACAAAAAAAGGCGGCGGGTAAACCCGCCGCCAATGTTCGGACACCCTCTCCAATGTCCGGCCCGCTTACAGCGGGCAATTTCTTGCAGCTTGGCCCCGCCTATCAGTCGCCGCCCATGCCGGTGAGGCGGGCGTCGCGGGCGTAGGCAAGCTGAGCCTCGCTTTCAACCATATACGGAATCGGATTGACTGCAACCCCGTCCACGCGGACCTCATAATGGAGGTGCGGACCGGTCGAACGGCCGGTCGAACCGACATAGCCAATGAGGTCGCCCTTCTTCACATTGTCACCGGCCGCAACCGCGAGGCGCGACAGGTGGGCAAAGCGGGTTTCCATCGACGCGCCGTGATTGACGCTGACGAACAGGCCGTAGCTTGAGAACCAGTCTGCGCGGCCAATGACGCCATCAGCGGTGGCATAGACCGGGGTTCCGGTGGGTGCGGCCAGATCGATGCCGGCATGGGCGCGGCGGCCACCAAGCACCGGGTGCGTGCGCATCCCGAACCCGCTGGTCAAGGATGCGCCTTCAAGCGGCATGCGCGAAGGCACGGACACGGCGCGCTGTTGGATAGGCGAAGAAAAAGCGGCCATATCGCCGCTTGTTCCCAATGTCGGGGTATTGCGTTCCATCGCGGTCCAGCTGGCAAACAGCGTCTTGAACCGGGTGTCGCCATTGTCGACCGCATCGCCTTGCGCTTCGCGGACCGGCTCAACCATGTCGGCGCTGGCGGTGGTGGCAGAGTTTGCGGTGTTCGCGAAACCCGGAGCGGCGGCGGAGACGAGGAAGGCAGAGCACGCTGTCGCAGCGAGCTTGATCACGTGGCGCACGGCAAGTTTCATAATTGACCCGGTTCCCGATTGCGGCTTTTGCCGTTGGATTACCCCGACACGTCATGTTGCGCGCCTTTGTTGAGACGGGGTTATCCGGGCGGATCGTTAATGCGCAATCTCTGCATAGAATTCCCGCGATAAACCGGCTGCAAGACGCGCTGAGTCGTTGAATGGTGGTCGAACAAATCCCCGAAAGTGCAGTTTTACGAGGTCTTGCCAGTAAGATTCGGGATTTTTTTGGAACATTTTGGCGCAGCGCAGAAAATGCTTTGTGCCAAGGCCCACATGGCGGATTTCGTCGTCAAGGATGCGGGTGAGGATTTTTGCGCCGCGCACGTCACCGCTCGCCTGCACCCGCTCGAGCGTGGCAGGGGTCACATCCAGCCCGCGCGCTTCCAGCACCATCGGCACCACCGCGAGGCGAGCCGCGACATCATGCCGCGTTGCGTGCGCCGCTTCCCACAGGCCCGCATGGGCGGGAAGCGCGCCGTAATGGCTGCCAAGTTGCTCCAGCTTGCGCGCCAGCAGCGCGAAGTGCATCGCTTCGTCGGCCGCCACATCCAGAAAATCGCCGACGAACTCCGGCCCCATCTCGGCACCGAACCGCCCCGCCATGTCGAGCGCCAGATCGATCGCGACGAATTCGATATGCGCCAGACTGTGCCACAGGGCGATGCGGCCCCGCTCGGACCCGCCCTTGCGCCGCTTGGGCATCTGGCCGGGGGCAAGCAGTTCGGGCGCATCGGGCCAGGCGGGCTGGGCCGGCATGGGAACATCGAAATCCCACGCCAGCGCGCCGCGCCGCCACGCCCGCGCCACATCGCGCGCGGCAAAGCACTTGGCACGCGGATCGGCTGTCAGCAGCGCGGCGCGGATCGCCTGGGCAACGGTCGGCATGGGGTTTACAGCGCCTTGGCGGCCGCCAGCACGTCCTCGGCGTGACCGGCGACCTTCACCTTGGGCCAGATTTGCGCGATCTTTCCGTCCGCGCCCACCAGATAAGTCGCGCGCACCATGCCCATGTAGGTCTTGCCATACATCTGCTTTTCCGCCCACACGCCCAGCGCATCGGACAGCCCGCCGTCCTCGGCGTCGGTCGCCAGCGGCGCGGTGAGGCCGTGCTTGGCGATGAATTTGGCGTGCTTTTTGGCCGGGTCCTTGCTGACGCCGAGCAGTTTGGTGCCCGCGGCTTCGAATTCGCTCTGCAAGGCCGAGAAATCCTTGTTCTCGGTGGTGCAACCGGGGGTGTCGTCCTTGGGATAGAAAAAGATCACCAGCTTCGATCCGGCAAAGTCGGACGGTTTAACGGTGCCGCCCTCGGGCGTTTCCATGGCAATATCGGGGATGGCGTCACCGACGCCGGGAAAGGTGGTCATGCGGGGTTCTCCTGTTCGGTTTCGAGAATGTCTGGCCCGAGGATTTGTTTCCAGGCGTCGGCCACTTGTTGCCGCGCGGCAGCAAAGGCGTCCAGCAGCGCAGGGTAAGTTTCGCAGCCGCACGCCCGCGCCAGGGCCTGCGCTCCTGACGGCGGCGGTTCGCGTCCATCGGGGGCCAGCAGGCGCCCGGCCACCAGCATCCGGCTCATCAAGGCGTGCGGCTCTGAAAGACCTGAAGGAAGCAGGCCCGCGGCGATCAATCCCGACAGCGCGGTGGCCAGATCAGGATGCAGCGAATCGAGCGCGGTCTCGGCCAATGGGGTGCCATCTGCAGCGGCACCCTTCAATTGCAGATAGTGAACCAGAAACTCGATATCGACGAGGCCGCCGCGCGCCAGCTTGGCATCGAAGGAGCCGTTCTGCGGTTTGTGCTTTGCCATTTCGGCGCGCATGTCCAGCACGGCGCCGCGCAAGGCCTCCTTGTCACGCGGGGCGTGAAGCACTTCGGCCAGCACCGCCTCCAGCTCGGCGCGGGCAGCGGGCGTACCATACAGCACGCGCGCGCGGGCCAGCGCCATGTGCTCCCACGTCCAGGCCGCTTCGCGCTGATACTTGCCGAACGCCGCGCAACTGACCGCAAGCGGGCCCTGGTTGCCCTGTGGCCTGAGCCGCGTATCGACCTCATATAGCGCGCCTTGCGCGGTCGGCACCGACAGCGCGGCGCTGACCCGGCTGGCGAGGCGGTTGTAATAGGTTGTCGCCCCCAACGGGCGTGGGCCATCGGACTGCGCGGCGAAATCGCCGGTAAACAGATAGACAATATCGAGATCCGAGGCATGGGTCAGCGCCCCGCCGCCCAAGCGTCCGAGGCCAAGGATCAGCAATTCGCTGCCGGCGATCCGCCCATGCTTGGCGGCGAATTCCTGCGCTGTCGCATCTGCCGCCAATTGCATCGCGGCTTCGGCGGTGCGTGACAGGGCGCGGGCGATGGCGAGCGGATCGGCCAGCCCCTCGATCAGCTGGATGCCCAAAGCGAAGCGGATTTCACCGGTGACGATCCGGATCGCGTCAAGCAGCGCCTCGTAATCGGGACGAATCGCCGCCCCGCGCATCCGCGCCATGATCTGCGGCACCGCGCCCGGCAGGTCGAGCGCATCCTTGTCGATCATGGTGTCGAGCAGTTCGGGCTTGCGCGCCAGCTCATCCGACAAGACGGGGGCGAGCGTCAGCGCGGCGACCAGCCGCTGGGTCAGATCGGGCCGTGCATCGAGCAGGCGAAATGTTGTGATGGCCGAGGGCACGTTTTCGATGATCCGTTCCCAGCGGGTCACGGCGCGCATCGGATCATCGGACTGCGCCATCGCTTCGAGCAGTGCAGGGGCGAGCCGGTCCCACGCGGCCACGGCTTGCGGGGAACGGATGGCCGCATGGCGACCATCGCGCCATGTCTCGATCCGTTCGGCCAGCACATCGGGTTCGGGAAAGCCCCATTGCTCCAGTTGATGCGCGAGCGCGCTGGCCGGCATGGCAACGGGCATGGGCGCTGTCTCGGGCTGGCCGATCAGTTGTTCGTAGATGATCCCGGTGCGGGTCGTCAGGTCGGTCAGTTCCGCGATCAGCGTCGCACCATCCTTGCAGCCATCGAGCTGCGCGACGTTATCCAGCGCCGCGCCTTCGGGCAGCGCGTGGGTCTGCCGGTCATTGACCATCTGCAGGCGGTGTTCGACCTGCCGCAGCCGGTCATAGGCTTCGCCCAGCGTGGTGGCATTCTCGGCCGAAATCCATCCGGCGGCTGCCAGCTTGTCCAGCGCCGCACGCGTGCCGCGCACGCGCAGCGAGGCATCGCGGCCCCCGTGGATCAGTTGATGGGTCTGGGCGTAGAATTCAATCTCGCGGATGCCGCCCCGCCCGCGTTTGACGTCAAAGCCGGGGCCGGGAGCAGGCGGGCCTTCGTGGCTGTGGCGGATGCGGTGGGTGAGGGCGCGGATCTCCTCGATCGCGCCGAAATCGAGGTGTCCGCGCCACACGAAAGGCAGGATCTGGGCGAGGAAGTTTTCGCCTGCCGCAATGTCGCCCGCCGCTGCGCGGGCGCGCGTGAAAGCCGCGCGTTCCCACGCCAGCGCCGCGCCCTGATAATGCGTCAGCGCCGCACCAACCGGCACGCATAGAGGGCTGATCTCGCTTGCGGGCCTCAACCGCAGATCGACCCTGAGGGCATAGCCATCGGCAGTGCTGGCCGAAAGCAGCGCGACGATCCGCCGCGCATAACGCTGCGCCGCCTCGCCCGGATCATCGGAAGCGCGCCGGGCCAGCAGTTCGCGATCGAACAGCAGGATCGGATCGATGTCGGATGAATAGTTCAACTCGCCCGCGCCCTGCTTGCCCAGCGCCAGCGCGATGAAGCCGTCGGTGGTATCGCGTTCGGTGCGTTCGGTGATCGCGGTGCGGATGGCGCGGTCGAGCGCGCGGTCGGCAAAGGCGGTGAGTTCGGCCACGACCTGCGCCAGCGGGAAGGCGCCTGCCAGATCGCCCACCGCCAGCGCGGCGGCCAGCGCGAGGCGTTCGCGCCGCAAGGCGACCTCGGCGTCCGCGCCCGCGCCCTGCTGGCGTGCCCAGGCCAGCGCCGCCTCGCCTTCACCGGCAGCGAGCAGCGCGGCAAGATCGGCCTGGCGGTCCAGCGCACGGGCCAGAAACGGCGCATGGGTGCGGGCGCGGTGCAGCGCGCTGTCCCAATCGGGGTTTGGTCGATGGCCCATCGCCAGCCTCTCTGGCCCCGCCTTGCGGCTGCGGCAAGAGGCCCCGTGCCTGACCCCCGTGCCTGACCCCCGTGCTTGCACCGCACTTCCCGCTCTGCAATGGATCGCGCCTGATCGCGACACTTTCACCGGAGACTTATCGCCATGGCACTCAGACATTCCGCGCTCGGCGCGGTTACGGCAGCGGCGCTGACCCTGGCCGGATGCCAGACGATGACCGACAGCCAGGCCGTTGCCGCGCTGGACATTCCCGCAACGCCACCGGGCCAGCTTTCGCAAGGCACCATGAAAGACGTGACCCGCGCCTTGTCCAGCGACGCGTTTGAAGGCCGGATGCCCGGCACTCCCGGCGAGGAAAAGACCATCGCCCTGATGACCGAACGCTTCAAGGCGGCAGGGCTCCAGCCCGGCAATGGCGATTCCTGGGTGCAGGAAGTCCCGCTGGTCGAGATCACGGGCCGGGATTACGCCCCGCTCACGATCACCGGCAAGGGCGCCAATCTCAGCTTCGATATCCGCAGGGACTGGGTGGGCGTGACCTATCGCGAAGACGCCGCGACCGCGATTGCGGATAGCGAGCTGGTGTTTGTCGGCTACGGCATCAACGCGCCCGAACGCGGCTGGAACGACTATGCCGGGGTCGATGTGCGCGGCAAGACGGTGGTGATCCTCGTCAATGACCCCGATTGGCAAGAGAGTGGGCTAAATGGTACCTTCAACGGCAAGGCGATGACCTATTACGGGCGCTGGACCTATAAATACGAAGAAGCCGCAAGGCAGGGCGCGGCGGGCTCGCTGATCGTCCACCAGACCGCCCCTGCCAGCTATGGCTGGAACGTGGTCGAAAGTTCTTGGACCGGCCCGCAGGCCTATGCCCAGCGCGGCGAGAACGCCCCGCCGCTGACGAAGATGAACGGCTGGCTGACCGAGGATGCGGCGCGCAAGGTGCTGACCGCCGCCGGGCAGGATCTGGACGTGCTGACCAGGGCCGCGCAGGCCAAGGGGTTCAAGGCGGTTCCGCTGGGCCTGACGGCGGCGACGCGCTTTGCCAGCGACTTCCGCAGCATCATCTCGCACAACATCATCGGCATCCTGCCGGGCCGCGAGGCTCGGCAAGAATATGTGATGCACACCGCGCACTGGGATCACCTGGGCCGCTGCACGCCTGCCCCCGATGGCGATGACATCTGCAATGGCGCGGTCGACAATGCCACCGGCACCGCTGCGCTGGTCGCGCTGGCCGAAGCGCACGCCAAGGCTGGCCCGGCGCGTCGCAGCCTCGTGTTCCTGGCGGTGACGGCAGAGGAATCGGGGCTGCTGGGCGCCAAGTATTATGCCGAGAACCCGATCTTTCCGCTGGCGCAGACCGTGGGCGGGATCAACATGGACGCCTTTCAGGTGGCAGGGCCAGCCAAGGACGTGACGGTTGTCGGGCCGGGCAAATCGCAGCTCGACCAGTTCCTTGACGCCGCGCTGAAGGCCGATGGCCGCATCGCCACGCCCAATCCCAAGCCCGAAGCCGGTTATTACTACCGCTCGGATCACTTCGCCTTCGCCAAGCAGGGCGTGCCGATGCTGTATATCGACGGCGGCGAGGATCTGATCGTAGGCGGCAAGGAGGCCGGAGCTGCCGTGGCCGCGGATTACACCGAAAACCGCTATCACGGGCCCAAGGACGAATTCAATGAAGCGTGGGACTGGTCGGGCGTGATGGCCGACCTCCAGCTGTATTATCGCATCGGCCGGACGCTTTCGATGAGCACGAGCTGGCCGAACTGGAACGAGGGTGACGAGTTCAAGGCGGTGCGCGACGAATCCTGCGCCGCGAGCGCCATGGGCTGCTGAGGCCGTGACGCGCATGACATCGTTGATGCCGCCCGAATGGGCCCCGCAGGATTGGCTGTGGGTCGGTTTTCCCCATCTGGCCGAGGAGTGGCCGGGCTGGCTCGAACCCGCGCAGGAGCAGATGGCGGCTTTCGCCTCCGCCGTGGCGGAGAGCGGGCAGCAGGTGCGCCTGCTGGTGCGGGACGAAGCCAACGAAGCGCGCGCGCGCCAGCTTGTCAGCAGCAAGGTGACGCTGGAGCGGCGCGTTTACGGCGATGTCTGGCTGCGTGACACCGGACCGCTGGTGGTGTTTGGCCCGGACGGCGCGCCCATCGCGCGGCGGTTTGCCTTCAACGGCTGGGGCGAAAAATATCTGATGCCCGGCGATCAGGCCATCGGCGCGGAATTGGCGCGCGATGCCGGGCTTCGCGTCACCGCGATCCCGATGATCCTAGAAGGCGGGGCGGTGGATGGCGATGGCACCGGGCTGGTCGCCACGACCGAACAATGCCTGCTCAATCCGAATCGCAATCCGCACCTCACCCGCGAACAGATCGAAGCGGAACTGGCAGAGCATTTGGGCTTTACCCGTGTGCTGTGGCTGGGCGATGGTCTGATCAACGACCACACCGATGGGCACGTTGACAACCTCGCCCGCTTTGTCGGGCCAAACCGGCTGGTGGTGCCCGAAGCCACGGGCAAGAACGATCCCAACGCCGCGATTTATGACGATGCCGCCGCACGCGCTGCGAAAGCCGGGGTCGAGGTGGTGCGCATCCCCTCTCCCGGCCTGCTGATCCGCGACGGGGTGGTTGAACCGGCGAGCTATGTGAACTTCGCGATCACCTCGCATCTGGTGGTGGTGCCGACCTTCGGCAGCCCGCACGATGCCGAGGGCGTGGCCGCGATTGCCGCGCTGTTCCCTGACCGTGCGTGCCTCGGCCTGCCGGGTGAGGCGGTGCTGGCGGGCGGGGGCGGCTTCCACTGCGCCAGCCAGCAGATGCCTGCTGCGCCTGCGCCTTAACGCTTCGTTAGGGATTTGGGGCGAGAGTGCGAAGCTATGAACCGCGCCGTTGCTCTCGCCCTGCCGCTTGCTGCCGCCATCCGCATCGATTCGGTCGAGCTGACCCGGCGCGCCATCGTGCTCGCCTGCGGGGCGGCGCTGATCTTCGCAGGCCAATCGCTCCCGCTCTGACCTCTGGCGCGTAACCGGACCGCGCCTTTGCGCGAACCATCCTCGAGCTTGGCACGAGGATGGTCCCGATGACCCGTATTCCGACCCTTTCCGCTGCCCTGACAGGACTCGCCCTTCTGGGCGTGGCTGCGTTCGCCTGGACGCAGACCGCGCCTGCTGCTGCCACGGCCAGCGCGCAGCGCCCGACTGCCGCTGTTACGGACGAACCCGTCCTGCTCGAACTGTTCACCAGTCAGGGCTGCTCGTCCTGCCCGCCCGCCGACCGGCTCGCCGGGACATTGGCGCTGGGACCGGGGCTGGTGGTGATCGCCCGCCTGGTGACCTATTGGGACCGCCTCGGCTGGAAAGACACGCTGGCGCGGGAGAGCAACACCGCCTTGCAACAGGACTATGCGCGCCGCGGCCTTGCCGGGCGCAATGGCGTCTACACCCCGCAACTGGTGGTGGATGGCCGCTTCGGCGTGGTCGGCTCGCGGGCCGATGACATCGCCGCCGGGGTCAAGCGATACGGCGGCAAGAGCGATGCGGCGATCCGCGTGACAAAGCGCGATGCCGATGGCTACGCTGTCAGCCTGTCTGGCACCGGCGACGGGGCGGCAGAGCTGGTGCTGATCGCGGTGACGCGCAAGGTGATGGTCGGGATCGGCAGCGGCGAGAACGGCGGGCGCAAGGTGGCCTACACCAATGTTGTCCGCTCGGAACGCACCATTGCGGGGTGGAAGGGCGGCAAGGCCAATGTCGCCATCGGTGCCGATAAACTTAACGTAAAGGGCGCGGATCGTTATGCGCTGGTGCTGCGCGCACCCGGCGGCGGCAAGGTGCTGGCGGCGCGCTGGATCGCCTAGACCAGCCGGGCGAAGGCGCCGATGGCCGCGCCGCCGAGGATCAGCCCCACGGTGACGCGCCAGACAGGATCGCTGATACGACCCGACACGCGCGCGCCCAGCCGGTTGCCGCCGATAATCATCGGCAGCATCAGCAATGCGAAGACCAGCAGTTCCCACCGCAGGATGGCAAGCCATGTCGCACTGGCAAGCCCGGCGGTGGCGGCGATGGTAAAGATCAGCTGCATCGAGGCCTTGATCGTCGGGCGCGGCAATTCCCGCCCGGCGTAATAGGGTACCACCGGCGGCCCCGGCATCCCGGCATAGCCCGTCATCAATCCGCTCAGCAGCCCGACCCCGCCTGTCACCATCGGCCCCGGCACGCCTTCGCCCCGCCGCGGCAGCAGGATGGCGAGGAAGGCGCTCAAGGCAATCAGCGCAATCACCAGACGCGCCACGTCCTTGCCCGTCATCGACAGTGCCCACAGCCCCAGCGGCGTGGTCAGCACCACCAGCCCGCCAATCGCCCAGGCGGTCGGTTCGGCGTCGCGCACCAGCGTGCGGATTTCGGTCGCCCCGATCATCAGCGACAGCGCATTGGCCAGCACCACCGCCTCGACCGGCGGAAGCGCGAGCGCCAGCACCGGCACCAGCAGGATCGCCATGCCGAACCCGGTGAGCCCGCGCACGAAAGCCGATCCCAGCGCCGCCGCCAGCGCGACCGCGATCTGCACCGCGGTGAAGCCTGCGAAGATTTCCACTCCGGCTATGCGTCAGCTGGCGGCAAGATCGGGCGGCGTGCCTTCGCTGCGCAGCATGGCGATCGCTTCGTCGAGGCTCATCACCTTCTGATGCTCCGCGCCCAGCGTGCGAACCGCGACGGTGCCTTCCTCGGCCTCGCGCTTGCCCACCACCAGCAGGTGCGGGACTTTCGCCAGGGAGTGCTCGCGCACCTTGTAATTGATCTTCTCGTTGCGGATGTCGGTTTCTACCCGGATGCCAGCGGCACGCAATTGGGCCTCGACCTCGTGGGCGTAACCATCCGCGTCCGAGACGATGGTGGCGACCACCGCCTGCACCGGCGCGAGCCAGACCGGGAGCTTGCCCGCGAAATGCTCGATCAGGATGCCGATGAAGCGTTCGTAGCTGCCGAAGATCGCGCGGTGCAGCATCACAGGGCGGTGCTTCTCGCCATCCTCGCCGATGTAGTTGGCGTCGAGCCGCTCGGGCAGCACGCGGTCCGACTGGATTGTGCCGACCTGCCAGGTCCGCCCGATCGCGTCGGTCAGGTGCCATTCGAGCTTGGGGGCATAGAACGCGCCCTCGCCGGGGAGTTCCTCCCATGCGAGGCCATTCGCGGTCAGCGCGTCGCGCAGTTCCTGTTCGGCCTTGTCCCAGTCCGCTTCGCTGCCGAACCGCTTTTCGGGGCGCAGGGCGAGCTTGATGTCATAGGTGAAGCCGAAATCGCGATAGACGCTATCGGCCAGCGCGAGGAAGCTCTGCACTTCGGCCACCACCTGCGCTTCGGTGCAGAAGATATGCGCATCGTCCTGCGTGAACTGGCGCACCCGCATCAGCCCGTGCAGCGCGCCGTGGGGCTCGTTGCGGTGGCAGCAGCCCATTTCGCCCAGCCGGATCGGCAAATCGCGGTAGGACGTGATCCCCTGCTTGAACACCATCACGTGCGCCGGGCAGTTCATCGGCTTGATCGCCAGCCACTCGGCATCGTCGGCCACCTTGGGCGAGGCGGCGCCGCTGTCCTCGTCGACCTCGGGCACCATGTCGGGCACGGCGAACATGTTCTGCGCGTATTTCCCCCAGTGGCCCGATTGCGTCCACTGGCGCACGTCCATCAGCTGCGGGGTCTTGATCTCGCGGTAGTCCGCGCCGTCCATCTTGCGGCGCATATAGGCTTCGAGCTCGCGCCAGATGCGGTAGCCCTTGGGGTGCCAGAAGACGCTGCCGTGCGCTTCTTCCTGCAAGTGAAACAGGTCCATCTCGCGGCCCAGCTTGCGGTGATCGCGCTTGGCGGCTTCCTCCAGCCGCGTGAGGTGGGCGTTCAATTGCTTCTTGTTGAGCCAGCCCGTGCCGTAGATGCGCGTCAACTGCGCATTGTTCTGATCGCCGCGCCAATAGGCCCCGGCGACGCGCATCAGCTTGAAGGCGTCGGGGTCAAGCTTGCCGGTGCTGGGCAGGTGCGGGCCGCGGCACATGTCGAGCCAGTCTTCGCCCGACCAGTAGACGGTGAGTTCCTCGCCCTCGGGCAATTCCTTGGCCCATTCGGCCTTGAAGGTCTCGCCCTCGCCCGCCCACTTGGCGATGAGGGCTTCGCGGGTCCAGACCTCGCGGCGCAGTGGCTTGTCGGCGCGGATGATGCGGCGCATTTCCTCCTCGATCGCGGGCAGATCGTCCATGCTGAACGGCTCGCGATTGTCGGGGGCCTTCACGTCGTAATAGAACCCGTCGTCGGTGGACGGGCCGAAGGTGATCTGCGTGCCGGGGAACAGCGATTGCACCGCTTCGGCGAGGATGTGGGCGTAATCGTGCCGCGCGAGTTCGAGCGCATCGGCTTCGTCGCGGCTCGTCACCAGCGCCAGCTGCGCATCGCCGTCGAACGGCCGGGTCAGGTCGCGCAGCTCCCCGTCGACGCGCGCGGCAATCGCCGCCTTGGCAAGGCCGGGGCCGATCGCGGCGGCAATGTCCGCCGGGGTCGATCCGGCAGGCACTTCGCGCACCGATCCATCGGGCAGGCTGATCTTGAGCAGTTCGGTCATGTTCTAGCGTCCGTCTTGTTTGGGCGGCCCTTAAGGCAAAGGGCATCGCACCGGAAGAGCGGTGTGGAACAACAAACCGATTCGGGAAGAACACCGCGCCGCCCCGAACCGGGCGGCAGGCGTTCGGGTCTAACCCGCGCGCCCCCGCCCCCGGATAGTCGTCCGGGTGGTGGTGGTGCAGGTGGTGGTGAGCAGCGTGGCCATGGGGGAGAGATAATCCTCCAACAGGACGGAGTCACGCGCAAGTTGATGAAACACACCTTGGAGCAGCCTTTTCGGAGCCATCAATGGAAAGCCTCCTTGACACCCTCCGCGACTCATATGTAAAGCAACCTTGTCATTATGAAAAAGGAGCTTTCCATGACCCGCCTCCAGGAAGCCTTGCTGCTTGCGATTGTCCTACTTGCCGTCGCGCTGCTGGCCGTGTTCGACATCGTCCCCGAAGCTGTTGCCCAATTTGCGCCGCTCGCGGCGATCCCGTTCATCGTGCGCCGCCGGCCAGCCTGCGCCGGACGCCTGACGGAGCGCGGCGCATGACCAGTGATCACGCGACGCCTGCGACCACCGCCGGACACGGGCCCGGTTTCTGGGCCGGGCTCTATTGCGCGAGCATCGCCATCATCGCGACGCTGCGGATCACCGATGCGATCCCTACGCCGGTCGGGTTGACCCTGTTCGTCGGCGCCATGGCGCTGCTGATCCCGCTGGTGCGCGCCGCCGAGCGTCGCAGTGCGGCCAAGGGCTGCATGAACGCCGTGATCGTGCGCTACAACCGCCGGATGCTGACCGCCTCGATGGGCTATGTTCTTGGCCTCGGCATCGCGATTGCGCTGTGGAACGCCTATGACCTGAGCGGCCCGGTCGTCTTCGCCATCGCGCTGTTGCCGACCCTGCCGACCTTCGGCATGATCTGGGCGATGGGCCGCTATCTGGTCGAGGAAACCGACGAATATCTGCGCTATCGCACCATGCTCGCCGCCATCATCAGCCTTGGCATGGTGCTGGCCACCGGCATATTCTGGGGCTTTCTCGAGATGTTCGAGCTGGTGCCGCACATCTGGGCGTGGTGGGTGCTGCCGGTGTGGTCGGGCGGACTTGGGGTGGCGCAATTGTGGATGAAGGTACGCGGCGAATGAACAATCGCCTCAAGGTGCTGCGCGCCGAACGTAGCTGGAGCCAGCAAGACCTCGCTGACCGGCTGGGGGTCAGCCGCCAAAGCGTCAACGCGATCGAGACGGGCCGTTATGACCCGTCCCTGCCGCTGGCCTTTACCATCGCGGATCTGTTCGGCCTGCCGATCGAGGCGATCTTCACCCGCGATTAGACCGCCAGCTTGCCCGATCCCTTGTCGGTTGTGATCCGCTTGGTGGCGGCGAGCCTTGTCGAACGCTGTTTCACGCTGCCGGTGAAGCGATATTCGGTGGTGGCCCGCGTCGGGGTCAGCTCCACCATCATGTAGCCGCGTTGCGCGGTGTCGGCCCATTTGAGCTGTTCGTTTTCGGCCACCAGCGCGCCCGCCAGCGTGTCGGGCTTCACGAAGCTGAGGTAGCTCTCGAACCCCGGCGAACTGACCGAGCAGACACCCAGCTCCACACCCACCGCCGCGCCATCCTGCGCCAGATCGAACGCCCAGCCATTGTGCGTGTCGCCCGCCAGCACGATCAGATTGGCGTCGGCTTCGAGCGCGGCTGTGAACACGCGTTCGCGCGCGGCGGGATAACCGTCCCACGCATCCATGTTGAGCGGCAGGCCCGCCTTGCTCGCCATGCCGGCGGCGGCGAGGCGCTGGCGTACGAAATCGGGCAGACCATCGCCCAGCATCCCGGCGAGCGCCTGCGGGCTTTTGAGATTGCCGATCAGCACCTGCTGCACCAGCACCTGCCACTGCGTACCCTTGGCGGTCGACGCGGCGAGGCTTTCGGCCAGCCACGCATCCTGCGCCGCGCCCAGCATTTGCCGTTCGGGATTGGCCCAGTCGCCATCCCGGAAAGCATCGAGCGCGGCCATCGCCGCCTGCGGATCGGTTTTGCCGGCCAGCACCTTTTCGAGGCTGAACTGCTGTTCGCGCCCTTCCAACCGGGTGTCGAGCCGCAGCAGCGTCGCCAGATCACCCACCTGATAGGCGGCATAAGGCACGTCGGACACCGGCATCCATTCGCGGTAGGCCTGCTTGGCCGCGGCCTTGCGCACGGCCCAATCGCCTTCGGTTTCGGGCTGATGGTTCTGCGCGCCGGTTTCATACGAATCATTGGCGCTTTCGTGATCGTCCCACACCGCGATCATCGGCAGCACCTGATGCAGGCGCTGGCAATCGGGATCGGCGCGGTAAGTGGCGTAGCGCAGGCGATAATCGGTCAACGCCACGATCTCGGTGGCAGGGGCCAGCACACGTTCGGCCACGCCCTGTCCGGGGTTGGGGTAATTGTCCGCCCCGTATTCGTAGATGTAGTCGCCCAGATGCACCGCAAGATCGGCATCGTTCGCTTCGGCGGCGTGGCCATAGGCGTTGAACCAGCCGAAGCCGAAGTTCGAGCAGGAGAACACCGCAAGCCGGAACTTCGCGGTGGTGTCCACCGGCAGCGTGCGGGTGCGGCCCACGGGGGACGCGGCGCCATTGGCGGCGATGAAACGGTAGAAATACCAGCGATCGGGCGCAAGTCCGGCGGCGATGCCCTTGGCGCACCAGTCCCGGCTGGCCGACGCGGTGACGCTGCCTTCGGCAACCGGCCGCGCGAAATCTTCCGACTCGCTCACCTGCCAGGTCAGCGCCGTGTCAACTTCGCTGACATAGCGCGTCCACAGCAGCACCGAATTGGCCGAGGGTTCGCCGCTGGCGACATTGTGCGTGAAACCGCTGCCAAAGCTGCGCGCGGCCAGCGGCGCAGCGGCCAGCGCCGCGCCCGCTCCGGCGAGGGTGAACAGGTGGCGGCGGGTGAGCGCCGTTGCGGACGGGGCCGGCTGGGCGGCAGTATCGGTTTTGAACATGGCGATGCGTCTATCCCTCTACGGTTGCGCATCTGTGACAACGATAACGGGCGTGGGGATAGCACATGGGCTTGCGCGGCGCGCCATCGGCAAGGCATGGAAAGGGGCATGACCGCAATCATACACCACACGCTTTACGACGGGCGCCGCGTCGCCTTCCGCTACATCCACGGCGACGGCCCCTGTCTTGTCTTCTTGCCCGGCTATATGTCGGACATGAGCGGCAGCAAGGCGACCGCGCTGTTTGCCGAGGCGCAGGAACACGGCCGTGCCTGCCTGTTGCTCGACTATTCGGGCTGCGGGCAAAGCGATGGTGACTTCGCCGAAGGGAAGCTGAGCCGCTGGCGCGACGAGGTGCTGGCGCTGGTCGCAAGCTATGTCAGCGGGCCGGTGCTGCTGGTCGGATCGTCGATGGGTGGCTGGCTGATGCTGCTGGTGGCCGAGCATCTCAAGCACCGGCTGGCGGGCCTGATCGGCATTGCGCCCGCGCCCGATTTCACCCGCTGGGGCTATAGCGAGGACCAGCGCGCGGCGCTGGCGGCGGGTGAAACGATTTACGAAGCCAATCCCTATGGCCCCGAGGCGACACCGACCCATGCAAAGTTCTTTGCCGATGCCGAATGTCATCTGCGGCTGGACGGCGCGATCGATCTGGCCTGTCCGGTGCGGCTGCTGCACGGCAAGGCCGATGCCGATGTGCCATGGAAGATCAGCCTGCGCCTTGAAGCGGCGCTGCGTTCGGACGACATACAGGTAACTCTGGTAGAAGACGGCGATCATCGCCTGTCACGGACAAGCGACATTGCCGCCCTCAAGGCCATTGTGGCCGAATTTTACGGATAGCGCCTTTTGACCCTGTTACTTGCCCTGCTGCTTCAGGTTGGCCCCGATCCGATGGGCGGGGGCCTGCCCAACGACGATTTCGTGCGCGACCGGCCCGCCCGTCAAGATGTCGTACGGCCCGACGGGGGGCAGACCGAATTGAACGCGACCAGCGCCTGGCTGGAAACCTGTTTCGATCAATTGGCCGAAGATCCGGCCCGCGCACACACCGCCGCGCAAATCCGCCGCAGCGAAACCAGGGGCGCGGACCGGGTGCTGGCCAACCACTGCCTAGGCACCGCGTCGTCCGAACTGGGCCTGTGGGACGATGCCCGCACCGCCTTTCTTGCCGCGCGCGACGAGACGCCCGCAGGCGAACTGCGCACCCGCGCCCGCTTTGCCGCGCTGGCCGGGAACGCGGCGATGGCGAGCGGCGATGCGCAAGGCGCGCTGACCTTGTTGACCGAGGCGCAAGCCGATGCCCGCGCCGCGGCTTCCGCCCCGCTTGAAGCCATCGCCGCGACCGATCGTGCGCGCGCACTGGTGGCGCTGGGACGGGGCGAGGAAGGGCTTGGCGCGCTGGAAGCGGCGACCACGCTTGCGCCCGAACGCGCCGAAAGCTGGCTGTTGAAGGCGACCTTGCTGCGCCGGCTCGACCGGTTGGCCGAAGCGCAGACCGCAATCGAGCGGGCGGCGCTGCTCACCCCCGGCAATGCCGAGATCGGTCTGGAAGCCGGTGTGATCGCGGTGCTTTCCGGCCGTGACGATGCGGCGCGTGCGAGCTGGCAATCGGTTCTCGACCTTGCGCCCGATGCGCCCGCCGCCGCCACTGCGCGCGATTATCTTGCGCAGCTTGGACAAGCGCCCGACACTGACATTGCCACTGCCGCTCCGCAGGAGGAACCCCAGCCATGACCCGATTTTCCGTGCTCGATCTGGTGCCCGTCCGTGAAGGCGGCACCCTGAGCGAAGCCTTTGCCGCCACCACCGACCTTGCCCGCGCCGCCGAGGCGTTCGGGTGTGACCGGTTCTGGGTGGCCGAACATCACGCAATGGACGGAATTGCGGGCGGGGCGACATCGGTGGTGCTTGCCCATATCGGCAATGCCACCCGCCGCATCCGCATCGGATCGGGCGGGATCATGCTGCCCAACCACACGCCGTTCCAGATTGCCGAACAGTTCGGCACGCTTGACGCGCTGTTCCCCGGAAGGATCGATCTGGGGCTGGGCCGCGCGCCCGGCGCCGGGCCGGAATTGCAGCGGGCCTTGCGCAAGAACCTGCATCAGGCGGCGGAATACTTCCCGCAGGACGTGGTCGAACTGCGCGCGCTGCTGACGGGCGATTACGACCTGCCGATCTACGCCACGCCGGGCCGGGGCGCGCAGGTGGAATTGTGGATGCTGGGGTCGAGCCTGTTCGGCGCGCAATTGGCCGCCAAGCTGGGCCTGCCCTATGCTTTTGCGGCGCACTTCGCTCCCGATCAACTCGATAGCGCGCTGGCGGTCTATCGCCGCGATTTCCAGCCGTCCGACGCGTTGGCCAAACCGCACGTGATGGTGGCGATGAATGTCTTTGCCGCCGACACTGAGGCCAAGGCGCATCTGCTCGCCACCAGCCAGCAGCAGAGCTTTGTACGCTTGCGCACCGGCACGCCGGGCAAGCTGCCCCCGCCGATCGCACACTACACCGATACGCTGCCCGCCAACGCGCAGGCCATGCTGGCCCATATCGGGCAGGCCGCCGCCGTTGGCACCCCGGCGCAGGTTCGCACGCAGATCGCCGCCTTCGTGGCACGGACCGGTGCGGACGAGATCTTGCTGAGCGGCGCTACCTATGATCCGGAAGCGCGTATCCGCAGCCTCGAACTCACGCTGGAGGCCTGCGAAACCGTGGCCGCAGGCTGACCGCAGGTAATGATCGCGCTTGCGCCGCTCGCAAGAAAGCGGGTATCGCGGAAGCTACGATAACAACAATCCGGAACAATAATATTGCGCCGCAGCGCAGCCGGAACGCAGGATGAGCAGGAGCCGAAAATGGTATCCAAGACCGATGCCGCCGCGACGTCCGATTCGCAGTCCGATGCCCCGGCCCAGGCCCAGGCCCCGGCCCCGGCCCAGGCCCCGGCCAAGCCCCCGCAGCGCGGCGTGATCAAGGCCCTGCGCCTACATCTCGAAGCCTCGCTGCTGCCCGGAGACGCTCCGGTGGACAAGGCCGCGCTGGATGAGGCGGCAACCTGGCTGCTGGCCGCCGCCGCCACCCGCGCACCCGGCCAATCGATCGTCCAGATCGAATCCGCGACCGGCGAACGGCGCCACCTGCGCATCGCCATCGTCAATGACGATATGCCGTTTCTGGTCGATTCGGCCGCGGCGACGATTGCTGCGCAGGGCGTTGCGATTGACCGGCTGCTGCACCCTGTCGCTAAGGTAGAGCGCGACGCTGCGGGCAGCATCGCCGCATTGAGCAATCCCACCCAAGGCAAGCCCACCCCAGCTAAGAACGGCGCGCGCGAATCGCTGATCTATATCGAAACCCCGCGCGTCGATGCCCGCCAGCGGCGCGAATTGCTGGAAGCGCTGCAAGCCACGCTGGCCGATGTTCATGCCGCGGTGAACGACTGGCCGCCGATGCAAGGCGCGATGGCTGCCGATGCCGAGCGCGCTGGCGCGGTCGATGCGGAAGCGGGCGCGCTGCTTGGCTGGCTGGGCGGCGGGATGCTGACGCAGTTGGGCCATCTCACCCGCCACCGTGACGGGACGACCACCGATCGCCACGGCATCTGCCGCGCCTCGGCCCGGGATCTGCTCGCCGAAGTCAGCTATGATCGCGCCTTCGATTGGTTCGACCGGCACGAGGCAGGCGGCACGCCGCAGGGGCTGCTGGCGATCAAGGCCAATGTTCACGCCCGCGTCCACCGCACCAGCCCGCTCGATCTGTTCATCGTGCCGCTGCGCGAAGGCGGCAAAATCACCGCGCTGTCGATCCATGCAGGCCTGTGGACCAGCGCCGCGCTGAATGCGCGCCCGCATGAAGTGCCGGTGCTGCGCCGGATGGTGACCGATATCACCGCGCAGGCCGGGTTCGATCCGGCGGGCCACAATGGCAAGGCGCTGGTGCACGCTTTCGCCTCGCTGCCCAATGATCTGCTCACCGCCTTCGATCCGGCGCGCGTTGCCGAACTGGTGACGACCAAGATGGTGCTGATCGACCGGCCGCGCCCGCGCCTGGTGATGGTGCGATCCATGCTGGAACGACACGTCTTTGCCTTCGTGTGGTTGCCGCGCGATCAACTGTCGACCGATGTGCGGTTGCAGATTCAGGCGATGCTGCTCGATTCGCCCGGCGCCGCCCTGCTCGACTGGAGCCTTGAGGTGGAAAGCAGCAGCCTCGCTCTGCTGCGCTTCCTGATCGACGTGCGCGCCTGCGCCGATATGCCCGATGATGCCGCGATCGAGACGCAATTGGTCGATCTGCTGCGCGGCTGGAACGAAGCGGTCGCCACCCATCTGGCCAAGGGCGAGGATGAAGGCCGCGCCGCGACTCTCGCCGCGCGCTATGCCGGCGCGTTTCCGACCGGCTATCGCCTGACCTATGGCGCGGACGAGGCGGCGCGTGATATCGCCAAGTTGCGGACCTTGGCGGTGGCTGAAGGCGAGGCTGCCCGCGCAGTGCGGCTCTATCGCCTGAATGGCGACGGGCCCGATACGCTGCGGCTGAAGGTTTACATCATCGGCGGCGCGCTGGCGCTGTCCGATGCAGTTCCGGCGCTGGAACACTTCGGTTTCCGCGTCGCGGCCGAAGTGCCGACCTTCCTGACCGATCCCAGCCTGGGTTCGATCCATGATTTCATCCTCACCGTGCCCCCGGCGCGTGAAGCCAGCACGCTGCTGGATCGGGCCGCGCTGATTGAGGACGCGCTGGCCGAAGTGCTGAATGCGGTGGCAGAAGATGACCCGTTCAACCGTCTGATCCCCGCCGCAGGGCTGGCCCCGCGCAGCGCCAACTGGATGCGCGCGATCTATCGCTATCTGCGCCAGACGGGCGTGAGCTACACGATCTACACCGTGGTCGATGCGCTGGTCGCCGCGCCGCAGGTGACGCGGGCGATGATCGATCTGTTTACCGCGCGCCACGACCCGGCTTTCGAAGGCGACCGGGACGAGGCGATTGCCGCCGCCCAAAGCGCATTCACCCGCGGGCTTGCCAAGGTCACGGCGATCAATGACGACCGCCTGCTGCGGCTCTACCGCGCGGTGATCGACGCGGTGCTGCGCACCAATGCGTTTGCGCCCGCCGCTGCCGAGGCGCTGGCCTTCAAGATCGATTCGCACCGTGTCCCCGGCCTGCCCAAGCCGCTGCCGTGGCGCGAAATCTTCGTCTATTCGCGGCGCGTGGAGGGCATTCACCTGCGTTCGGGTGCGGTGGCGCGCGGGGGGCTGCGCTGGTCCGACCGGCGTGACGATTTCCGCACCGAAGTGCTCGGCCTGATGAAGGCGCAGCGCGTCAAGAACGCGGTGATCGTGCCGACGGGCGCGAAGGGGGGATTCTATCCCAAGCAATTGCCCTCACCCGCAATCGACCGCGAAGGCTGGGCGGCAGAGGGCCGCGCCTCGTACGAAATTTTCATCCGCACGCTGCTGTCGATCACGGACAATATCGTCGGCGGGCGGGTGGTGCATCCCGAAGCCGTGCAGGTGTGGGATGGCGAAGACCCCTATTTCGTGGTCGCCGCCGACAAGGGCACCGCAACCTACTCCGACATTGCCAATGGCATCGCGCAGGCCCACGACTTCTGGCTTGACGATGCCTTCGCCAGCGGCGGCTCGAACGGATACGATCACAAGGCGATGGGCATCACCGCGCGCGGCGCGTGGGTTTCGGTCCAGCGCCACTTCCGCGAAATGGGGATCGATGTGCAGACGCAGTCGATCACCGTGGCGGGCTGCGGCGATATGTCGGGCGATGTGTTCGGCAACGGGATGCTTTTGTCCAAGGCGCTGAAACTGGTCGCTGCTTTCGATCACCGCCACATCTTCATCGACCCTGCGCCCGATCCGCTGGCAAGCTGGAAAGAGCGCAAGCGAATGTTCGAACTCCCCCGGTCAAGCTGGGAGGATTACGATGCCAGCCTGATTTCCAAGGGCGGCGGGGTGTTTGCGCGCTCGGCCAAGACGATCAAGCTGCCCAAGCAGGCGCGTGAGGTTTTGGGCATTGATGCCAAGGTGATCGAGCCCGAGACGCTCATTTCGGCAATCCTGCGCGCGCCGGTCGACCTGATGTGGTTCGGCGGCATCGGCACCTATGTGAAAGCGCCGCAGGAAAACAACATCCAGGTCGGCGATCCGGCCAATGACGGCTTGCGTGTCGATGCAACGGAGGTGCGTGCGCGGGTGATCGGCGAGGGTGCGAACCTTGGCGTGACGCAGGCGGGGCGCATCGCGTTCTCGCTGGCGGGAGCAAAGGGTTTTGGGGGCCGCATCAACACCGACTTCATCGACAATTCGGCGGGCGTCGATTGTTCGGATAACGAGGTCAACATCAAGATCGCGCTGGCGGCGGCGACCGCCAGCGGCAAGCTTGCGCCCAAGAAGCGCAACACGCTGCTGGCCGCGATGACCGATGAGGTTGCCGCGCTGGTGCTGGAAGACAACCGCTTGCAGGCGCTCGCGCTGTCGGTGGCCGAAAGCGTCGGAGCGGCAGCGACGCCGGCCTATATTCGTCTGATCGAACGGCTGGAGGAGGTCAGCGATTTTGACCGCCGCACCGAGGGGCTGGCGGATGGCGAAACCCTGTCGCGCCGCGCGGCGGACGGGCAGGGGCTGACGCGGCCCGAGCTCGCGGTGCTGCTGTCCTCGGCCAAGCTCGCGTTGCAATCCGCGATCGAGGCAAGCGGGTTGCCCGATGATCCAGTGCTTGAACCGGTGCTGTTGGCGCGCTTCCCTTCGGCGATGCGCAAGCCCTATGCCGCCGCGATTCGCGGCCACCGGCTGCGGTCGGAAATGATCGCGACCAGCCTGTCGAACCGCATGGTCAACCGGCTGGGCATGGTTCATCCCTTTGAACTGGCCGAAGAAGAGGGCGTGGGCCTTGCCGATGTCGCGGCCGCTTTCGTGGTGGCCGAGCGTCTGTTCGGGTTGGAACCGCTCTGGCGCGAGCTGGATACGGCCGACATTCCCGAAGCAGCGCGGCTTGCGCTGTTTGACCGTTTGGCCGCAGCGGTCGGCAATCTGATGTCGGATGTGCTGCGCACCGCTTCGGGCAAGGTCGCCGCCGGCGCCATGATCACCGAATTGCAGGAGGGTGTGGCCGCGCTGGTCGCAGGCCGTGATGAATTGCTTACGGACGAGCCGCGCGCGCGTTCGCGGGCGCTGCGTGACAGCTTTGTCGCCGTCGGCGCGACCGAGGCGCTGGCTGCCAAGGTCGCCAACCTGTTCGATTTTGACGGGGCGGTGGGCCTTGCCCAAGGGGCGCTGGCCACGGGGATCGAGACCAAGCTGCTCACCCACGCCTTCACCGATATCGGCACCTTGCTGGGGCTCGATTGGGCGCAAGGGACGGCGGCTTACATGTCGCCTTCCGATGTGTGGGAACGCTTGCTGGTGTCGGGCCTTGCGCGCGATTTCCAGCAGATGCGGATCGAGTTTCTGCGGCGGCTGATGCGGCGCAAGGCCGGCGCTGAGGATCCGCGCGGTGCGGTGGCCGCCTGGGCGGAGCGCAATGCGCAAGGCGTGGCGCAGTTCCGTGCGATGATCGCCCGCGCACAGGCCCGTCCGCCGGTGGGCGCGGCGATGCTGGCTCAAATTGCCAGCCAGGCGCGCAATCTGCTGGAGAGATAAGTGCCACGCCCTGCCCCTCTGTCATGTCGGGCAGGTTGACCGTCCGGCGGTTTGTCCCACATCAAGGGCGACAAATCGCCGGAGGGGCATAGCAAGCACATGGCATCAGACATTCAGCACGCAGATGTGGTCATCGTCGGCACAGGACACGGCGGCGCGCAGGCGGCCATCGCCCTGCGTCAGCAGGGGCATGACGATTCGATCCTGATGATCGGCCGCGATTCTGCGCCGCCCTATGAACGCCCGCCGCTGTCGAAGGAATATCTCGCCGGGGAAAAGGGGTTCGAGCGGATCCTGATCCGGCCTGAAAAGTTCTGGACGGACAAGGATATCACGCTGCGCCTTGGCGCGGCGGTGACGGCGGTCGATGCACAGGCGCATCGCCTGACGTTGAGCGATGGCAGCCAGATTACCTATCGCAAGCTGATCTGGTCGGGCGGCGGCGATCCGCGCCGCTTGCCGGTTCCGGGCGCGGTGCTGCCGGGCGTGTTCTACGTGCGCGACAAGGCCGATGCCGATGCGATGATGGCCGCGCTGTCGGGCGGCGCGAAGCGTGCGGTGGTGATCGGGGGCGGCTATATCGGGTTGGAAGCCGCCGCAGTGTTGCGCAAGCTGGGCTGCGAAGTCACGCTGGTCGAGATGCTTCCCCGCCTGCTGGCGCGGGTCGCGGGCGAGGAATTGTCGGATTTCTACGCCGCCGAACATCGCCGGCAGGGGGTTGATCTGCGGCTGGAAACCGGGGTCCATTCGGTGCTGGGCGAAGATGCAGGCCGGGTGACGGGGGTCCGGCTCGACGATGGCGAAGAGGTCGCCTGCGACATGGTGGTGGTGGGCATCGGTATCGTGCCGGCGGTCGGGCCCCTGATCGCGGCGGGCGCGGCCGGATCGAGCGGGGTCGATGTCGACGAATATTGCCGCACCACGCTGGATGATATCTACGCCATCGGTGACTGCGCGGCCCACGCCAATCCCTACGCCGACAATGCCGTGATCCGGCTCGAATCGGTGCAGAACGCGCATGACATGGCGGCGACCGTCGCCAGGGCGATCATGGGTGACAAGCAGCCTTACCACGCGCTGCCGTGGTTCTGGTCGAACCAGTATGACCTGAAGCTGCAGACGGCGGGCCTCAACCTGGGTTTCGATGCGACTGTGCTGCGCGGCGATCCGGCCACGCGCAAGTTCACCGTGGTCTATATGCGCGCCGGCAAGCCGATCGCCTTCGACTGCGTGGGGATGATGAAAGACTATGTGCAGGGCCGCAAGCTGCTGGAAAGCGAGCCGGGCAAGGTCGACTCGGCGCTGCTGGCAGACCCCGAGGTGGCGATCAAGGATCTGATTTAGCATCGCCCCTCCCCCTTGCGGGAGACCCCTCCCCCCGGCCTCCTCCCGGAAGGGGAGGGGGGGAGGGGGGGGGAGGGGGAGGTTAGCCCGAAAGTCTTGCCTTGGCCCAGCGCGCGGCGTCTGCCACCACCGGATCGGGGTCAGCGGTTAACGCCGTGACCTGCGGAACGAGCGCGCCGTTACCGCTGTTGCCTGCCGCGTAAAGGCAGTTCCGCACGAAGCGATCCCGCCCGATCCGCTTGATCGGCGAGCCGGAAAACAGCGCCCGAAAGCCCGCATCGTCGAGCGCCAGCAGTTCCGCCAGACGCGGCGCAACCAGTTCGGCGCGGGGGAGAAACTCGCGGATTGCCTGCGCTTCGTGCGCAAACTTGTTCCAGGGGCACACTGCAAGGCAATCGTCGCAGCCATAGATGCGGTTGCCGATCCCGGCGCGCAGGTCCTCCGCGACCGGGCCCTTGTGCTCGATGGTGAGGTAAGAAATGCAGCGGCGTGCATCGAGCCGATACGGCGCGGGAAAAGCATCGGTGGGGCAGGCGTCGAGACAGGCGCGGCAGCTTCCGCACTGGTCGCGGTGCGGCTGCGCCGGGGCGAGCTCCAGCGTGGTGTAGATCGCGCCAAGGAACAGCCAACTGCCATGCGTGGGACTGACCATGTTGGTGTGCTTGCCCTGCCAGCCTATCCCCGCTGCTTCTCCCAGCGGCTTTTCCATCACCGGCGCGGTGTCGACGAACACCTTGACCTCGGCGCTCGGCACTTCGGCCACCAGCCAGCGGGCGAGTGCCTTCAGGCGCTTCTTCACCACATCGTGATAGTCACGCCCCTGCGCATAAACCGATATGCGCGCGTGATCGGGCGCGCCTTCCAGTGCCAGCGGATCATGCGCGGGGGCGTAGCTCATCCCCAGCGCGATCACACTGCGCGCTTGCGGCCACAGGCCCCGGGGCGAGCGGCGATGATCGAGCCGGGCCGTCATCCAGTCCATTGTGCCATGGTGCCCTTCGCCCAGCCATTGCTCCAACCGCGCGGTGCGCAGCGGGTCTTCACCCGCGCTGGCAAAGCCGCAGGCGGCAAACCCCAACGCCGCCGCCTGCGCGGCAATGCGCGTTTCCAGATCCTTTACCGGCGCGTTAACCACGTTTGGGGATGCTCATGTTTAATCCTGCTGCCTAACGGCGTAAGGCATGGACATGGCGGTAAGCGATCACGCATCATCGGGCAATCGGTCTGGAGGCTTCAGCGCTGTTCCCGCCGATGCGCGCCCCCTTGCGATCGAAGCCCGCGGGCTGGTCAAAAGCTTTGACGGGACGCGCGCGGTGGACGGGGTGGATATTTCCATCCCCCAAGGCGCGATCTACGGTATTCTTGGCCCTAATGGCGCGGGCAAGACCACAACCTTGCGGATGCTGCTGGGGATCATCGATCCCGATGAAGGCGTGCGCCGGGTGTTCGGGCATGACCGCCCGCACGATATCGGCCGGTTGATCGGCTACCTGCCCGAAGAACGCGGGCTGTATCCGGCGATGAAGTGCGTCGAGGCGATTGCCTTCATGGGCGCGCTGCGGGGCCTTTCACTGAAGGAAGGGCGCAAGCGCGCAGGCGAACTGCTCGAACGCCACGGGCTCGGCCATGCAGCCGACCGCCAGATCCGGCAGCTTTCCAAGGGCATGGCGCAAACCGTCCAATTGCTCGGCACGCTGGTGCATCATCCCCGGCTGGTGGTGCTGGACGAGCCGTTTTCGGGCCTCGACGCGATCAATCAGGGCAAGCTGGAGCTGATGATCCGTGCGCTGGCGGATGACGGCGTGACAGTGATCTTCTCGACCCACGTCATCCACCATGCCGAACGCCTGTGCGAAGGCGTGGCGATCATCGCTGGCGGCAAGGTGCCCTATACCGGCAGTGTCGAAGAGGCACGTGACCGGATTCCGGCGCAGGTGCGGCTGGAGACTAGGGCGCGGGAGGGCGCGTGGCTTGCCGCGCTGCCGCGTGAAACGAAGCGTAACGGCGATTTCTTCCAGTTTGCGCTGCCCGAGACCGGGATCGAACCGCTGCTGCGACAGCTGATCGAAGGTGAGGCGGGCATCCTGTCGCTCTCGATCGAGCGGGCGGGCCTGCACGATGCCTTTGTCGCCATCGCAGGCGAGGCCGCCGCCCGCCAGCTCGAAGCCGATTCGGCCGCCAATTTCGGGAAAGCCCGCGCATGACCTCTACCGATACGCCGCGCTCGCGCCTCACCACGCTGGAGGCCGCATGGGTTATCGCCCGGCGCGATTTCGTGGCGGTGCTGTTCAGCCGCGCTTTCCTGTTCTTCCTGCTTGGTCCGCTGTTCCCGGTGCTGATCGGGGGATTGGCGGGCAGCATCGGCGGGCAGGTGCAGCGCAACGCGGTGAGCATCGAGATCGGGCTCGCCATGTCGGCGGGTGACAATGCGGCGATGATCGCCTCGGCCGATACCTTGCGCCCGCAATTGCCGGGTGTGGTGCCCGAATTGCGCGTGATCCCAGAAGCAGCGCAAGCTGGCGACTTCGATGCGCGCGCCTATATGGATCAGCGGCGCGGCAATTACGCCGCGATCCTGACCGGAACCCTTGCCGCGCCGCAGCTGGTCGGCACGCAGGGGCAGGTGGATCGCTGGTCGGGGCCGATCGAACTGATCGCCGCCACCGCCAACGGCGCATCGCCCACGCGCTTCCCCACCGCCACCAGCGAAGTGGTCGCCACCAGCGCCGCGTCCGAACGCACCAATCGCGTGCGCACCGCGCAGGCCGCGCAGATGGTGTTGTTCCTGCTGACGATGCTGCTGGGCGGCATGGTGCTGTCCAACCTCGCCGAGGAAAAGGGCAACAAGATCATCGAGATCCTTGCCGCCGCGTTGCCGATGGATGCGGTGTTCATGGGCAAGCTGTTTGCAATGCTCGGCGTTTCCTTCGTCGGGATCGCGGTGTGGGGCAGCGTCGGCTACGCCTTCTGGGCGATTGCCGAGGATGCGATCGTCACCGTCACCCAGACCAATTTTCGCGAACTGCCCGGTCCTGCGGTGGGCTGGCCGATGTTCATGGCACTGGGGCTGATCTACTTCACGATGGCCTATCTGCTGCTCGGCTCGCTGTTCCTGACAATCGGCGCAATGGCGGCATCGGTGCGTGAAGTGCAGACCATGTCGATGCCGGTGACGATGCTGCAATTGATGGTGTTCTTCTTGTCGGCGGCGAATATCGGCCAGACCGGGACGCCGCTGGAACTGGCGTCGGTGGCCTTCCCGCTGTCGTCACCCTTTGCCATGCTGGCGCGCGCCGCGCTGGAAGAGACGCTGTGGACCCACGCCCTCGCGTTGCTGTGGCAGGGCTTTGCGGTGATCCTGCTGATCAAGGGCGGATCACTGCTGTTCCGCAAGCGGGTGATGAAATCGGGCGGGGCGGGACGGGCGAAGAAACGCTGGTTCGCCCGCCGCACGCCTGCACCGCTTGAGCCTGCCGAATAAGTCTCCATTCGCAACCGACTATTGACATGGCTGTCAGTTAAGGCAGGATGCGAGTCGGATCGGAGCAGCCCGTGCCAGAGGCTGCCCGGCGGGAGACAGACATGGCCACGATCGCCCCGAATGCAGCAGCCCCTGGTGTGCAGCGCCCACAGGTGCGGCGCGAACCCACATCCTATGATGCGCTGAAAGCGCATTTTGCGGCGCACCCCGAAGAACGGCCCACCCATTCCCATCCGTGGGATGTCAGCCGATCTGACATATATTCGCAGGACACCTGGCAGCCGATCTTCGCCGAGATGCGCAAGGCCGGGCCGCTGCACTACATCCCCGAAAGCCCGTTCGGCCCTTATTGGGCGGTGGTCGGCCACAAGGCGATCCAGCATATCGAAGCGTTGCCTGAAACCTTTTCGTCAAGCTGGGAGCATGGCGGCATCACCATCCTCAACCGCCTGACGGAAGAAGAGGCCGCTGCCGCAGGGATCGATGCGCCGCGCGAACTGCCGATGTTCATCGCGATGGACCGTCCGCAGCACACCGGCCAGCGCCGCACGGTCGCGCCCAAATTCACCCCGTCGGCAATTACCGACATGGAAGCGGAAATCCGCGCCCGCACCGGCGAACTGCTCGATTCGCTCCCTCGCGGCGAGGTGTTCGACTGGGTTGATACCGTCTCGATCGAATTGACGACGGGGATGCTGGCGATCTTGTTCGGTTTCCCGTGGGAAGACCGCCGGTTGCTGACCTTCTGGTCGGACTGGGCGGGCGATACCGAACTGGCCACCGTGCGCGAGCTCGACGCAATGCGCTGGGGCGTGCTGCAGGAAATGGCGGCCTATTTCCAGTCGCTCTGGATCGAGCGGACGATGGATGCCGAGCCGGGCAATGACCTTATCTCGATGATGATCCACTCGCCCGCGATGAACCAGATGCGCCCAGAGGAATTCATGGGCAATCTGGTGCTGCTGATCGTCGGCGGCAATGACACCACCCGCAACACCATGAGCGGTATCATCCACGGGCTCGACAAGTTTCCCGATCAGCGCAAGGCGTTCGAGGAACACCCCGAACTGATCCCCAACGCGGTGCAGGAATGCCTGCGGATGCAGACCCCGCTGGCGCACATGCGCCGCACCTGCACCGAAGATACCGAGGTGTTCGGCCAGACCATCAAGGCGGGCGACAAGGTGGTGCTGTGGTATCTTTCGGCCAACCGCGACGAAGAGGTGTTCGACCAACCCGACACGCTCGATCTGGCGCGTGACAATGCGCGGCGGCATCTGGCTTTCGGTTATGGCATCCACCGCTGTGTTGGTGCGCGGCTGGCGGAATTGCAGTTGAAGGTGCTGCTGGAAGAAATGCACAAGCGCCGGATGCGGGTGCACGTCGCCGGTGATGTCGAGCGGGTGCGCGCCAATTTCGTCCACGGATTTCGCAAGCTTGAGGTGGAGATCACCACCTTCTGACCGCAGGCGCCCAGATCGCAGGTGGTGGGGCGGGGGTGAAACTTCCGGGGCGTTCCGGACGTATTCAGGACATAGTCTTTATGCCTTTCACCATGGAAAACCGCCCGATGAACCCGCCTGTGATCAACCGCCGCCGCCTGCTTGCCATCGGCGCCGCCCTGCCCTTCATCGCCGCGTGCGGAACGGCGCCGGCGGAGGCGAAGTCCTTTCCCAAGGGCAAGTCCGAGGCCGCATGGCGCAAGCAGCTGACCAAGCAGCAATTCTATGTCTTGCGCGAAGAGGGGACCGAGCGCGCCTACACCTCGCCGCTCGACACGGAAAAGCGCAAGGGCACCTTCGTGTGCGCAGGCTGCGCCAACCCCGTCTACGCCTCGGCCCACAAATACGACAGCGGCACGGGCTGGCCGAGCTTTTATCAGGCGGTGGACAAGGGCGCTGTCGGCACGTCTACCGATTACAAGATCGGCTTCCCCCGCACCGAAGTGCACTGCGCCGATTGCGGCGGGCATCTGGGCCATATCTTCGATGATGGCCCCAAGCCCACGGGCAAGCGCCATTGCATCAACGGGGTCGCGATGAAGTTCGTCCCCGCCTAATCTTTCAGCAGGGCCGGGGCTTGCAGCAGCGCGGCCAACCGCGCGAATTCCCCCAGCGTGAAGGTGTCGTCGAACACCACGCCGTATTCGCGATCGCGCCGCCAGCGCACCTTGGCGCGCACTTCGCGCTTTGTGCCGGTCAGCTCCGGTGCTGCGATCCGGATGTTCTGGTCAATCGCCAGCAGCCGGTCGCATGTCAGCCGTGCGCCCTGTTGCGAAAGGTTTTGCACTTCGGCGTCGACGCTTCCCGCCAGGGAATGAATCGTCACCGGAAAGCAGATGCCCAACCTCAGCCCGCGCTTGGGGTATTCGCTCGATTCCGTGATCAACCGCGCGACTTCGACCGGATTGACGAAGGTGAAGCCCGCTTCGTTGTCGCGCTGCCACACGCGTGTGACTTCGTAGATCGCACCGGCGGGCATGTGCAGCGCATAGGCGGTGCAGCCCGGCAGGGCGTGGAACAGGCGGACGCTGACCCCGCTTTCCGAAACGTCGCGGATCACACAGACAAATTCGCCCTGTGATGAAATCAGCTTGGCGGCGCGGATCAGCAGGGTGAAGCGCGGTGCGGCGCGCATGTCATCTCCGGCGCCCTGCGGCACCTCTTCAAGCTTTGCGGTATTTGTCCCCATATCCATGCCTGATGTCCCAACCCGACAGCCCCTGGTCCTGGCACTGGCGAGACCCGCAAGGCGGGGCGAGATACCCCACGCTGCAGCTCAAGGCTTACGGAGAAGGCGTTAAAGGGAACATAACAAGCCATTCGCGATCGGCGACTGTGTCTGCGTCAGATGACGCATCCGGTACGGGCGGCGGGACTCGAACCCGCACGAGCAAAGCTCAGGGGATTTTAAGTCCCCGGCGTCTACCATTCCGCCACGCCCGCATGACGACGCCCTTGGCACAATTTGCGGTGCGATGGCCAGAGTTTGCGCAAGGCTTGCCAGTTGCGGCTTGATCGCGCATTTCGCGGACGGGTTTTCCACGACTGGGGCGCATCATGGCGGGCGAAGCATCTGACGCGCATTCCGTGGTGGCGACGATCCAGCCGGCGATTTCGCTGCTGGGGCTGGGCATTGCCGCCGCACTGGCCAGCCGGGCGCTGCGGCTGAACCCGATTGTCGGCTATCTCGGGCTGGGCCTGGGGCTGGCGAGCCTTGGCATGGCGTCAGATTTCACCGGCCCGGTGGTCGCCGCCATGGCCGAGGCGGGGGTGATGTTCCTGCTGTTCAACCTCGGCCTGCACTTTTCGCTGGGGCGGATCCGGGCCGAAGCGGGCAATATCTTCGGCTTTGGCGCCTTGCAGATGCTGGTGGCCGGCGGGGCGTTTGCCGCGCTGTTTCTCGCCTTCGGGTTGCCGCCCATGTTTGCGGTGATTGCAGGCTTCGGCATGGGCCTGTCGAGCTCGGCGGTGGTGATCGGTCTGATCCGCGAGCGTGATCAGGAAGATTGCCCCGTAGGCCGCGCCGCGCAGTCGATCCTGATCTTTCAGGACATCGCCGCGATCCTGCTGCTGGTGACGGCTGGTGCGCTGGCCAGCGGCGGGGCGCTGGCCCCGGCCCTGGGCTGGGCCGGGGTCAAGGCTTTGGCCGCGTTCGGGATTGCCGTGCTGTTCGCGCGCTTCCTGACAGAGCCATTGTTCGGCCTGATCGCGCGCGCGGGCACGACCGAGGTCTATACCGCTACGGCGCTGTTTATCGCGCTGGCGGCCGGGTGGGCGCCCGGAATGGCGGGGCTATCGCTGACATTGGGCGCGTTTCTGGGCGGCATGGCGGTGGCCGATTCGCGCTACCGCATCCTTGTGCAGACCGAGATTGACGCCTTCCGGGGCCTGTTCCTGAGCTTTTTCTTCATCTCGGTCGGCCTCAGCATCGATCCGGCCTTGCTGGTGGCCGATTGGCCGCTGGTGGTTGGCGTGACGCTGGGGATGATCGCGCTCAAATGCGCCTTCAACGTGGCTGCCGCGCTGCTTAACCGCTGGTCGGTGCCGGGATCGATCCAGCTCGGCTTTCTGCTGGGGCAGGGGAGCGAGTTCACGCTTGTCCTGCTGGCCTTGCCGGCGGTGGCGGGGTTGGCCGAACTACGGCTGGTTTCGGCGATGGTCACGGCGATCGCGATCAGCCTGGCGGTGACGCCGCTGGTGTCCAATATCGGGCGCAAGCTGGCAGGGCGGCTGCGCGCAGGGCCGGCCGACCGGAAGCTGGCGGGCGACAATGCGCCTGTGCTGATCATCGGCATGACGCCTGCGGGCCGGGCGCTGGCCGATGCGCTGGCATACAACGAAATCGGCTATCTTGCGCTGGAGGCGGATCATGACCGCTTTCAGATGGCGCTGGCGGATGGCTACCACGTCCATCGCGCCAACCCCGCCGATCCGCGCAGCTGGGATGCGATCGGGGTCGATCGCCGCCGCGTGCTGGTGGTGGCGACCGGCGATACCGCCGTCTCGCGTGAGCTGACCCCGCTGGCGGAGCAGCGGATGCCCGGCATTGCGCGGATCATCGCCGCGCCGGGGCCGGAGGATGCGAGCGAAATGGCGACGCTCGGCCTGCTGCCGGTCGACATGAGCCTGAGCGGCGGGGGCGAACGGCTGATCGAACTGGTATTTGCGGCACTGGGTGAACGCCGTGCGCTGCCGAGGCCCAGCCTTGCGCACGACGAGACCAGGCCGCTGCGCGCGGCATAGCTTGTTTTGCGGAGCGCACCGCCGCGCGCCCGTCCTCTGTGCGTTTCAAGCCCTGCGGGCGAGCAGTCGCACTGCGACTCTCAATCTGATGCGCTAATTTCGGTCGCGCAGCGGCCGCGAGCGCAAGCGCGCGAGCCGCAGGCGCCCTGTAGCGAAGCGGAGGGAACAGCGCCGAGGACGTGCCCGCGGAGGCGGGCACGCAAACCTATTTGTTCAGACGCTCTCGGATTTCCTTGCCGGCCTTGAAATAGGGCACGCGCTTTTCGGGCACGTCCACCGTTTCGCCGGTGCGCGGATTGCGCCCGCTGCGCGCCTCGCGTTCGCGGGTCGAAAAGGCGCCAAAGCCGCGCAGTTCCACCCGGCCGCCTTCGGCCAG
Organism: Sphingomonadales bacterium; assembly: GCA_009995225.1. GTDB lineage: Bacteria > Pseudomonadota > Alphaproteobacteria > Sphingomonadales > Sphingomonadaceae > Erythrobacter. The sequence continues at coordinate 198,545 of JAACPW010000001.1, forward strand.
ACGCTGGGCGATTTCGTCAAAGAAGATGTCCACCACCTGCTCGACCTCATCGGCGCGCAGGTCGGGATTGTCCTTGTGCAGTTCAGCCAACAATTCGGATCTGATCATTGCGATCTCCCGGCGCTGATGGACGGTTGGGCCGCCATACGCCGCAATTGCGGGTTACCCCGTCGTTTCGTTAGTTTGCCCCCAGCCCGTAAGGCGCCCCCTTTAATCCCAGCCTTGCATCGGATGCAACCCACTCCTCGCAAGAATGAAGAGACTGTCAGAATTTGGGAAATTCTGCAACGGGCATCAATGTCAGGAGATGAAATCGTCAGGCGATCAGCGCACAATCCGCCGGATCGAGGCCGAGGCGCGCCATCTTGCTGCGGATTTCGGGCCATTCTTCGCGCAGGAAGGACTCGCGCTCGGTGGTGCGCAGGCGTTCTGCCGCGCCGCGCACGACATACATGCCCACACCGCGCTGCACTTCGACAAGACCGTCGTTCTGGAACTGCTGATAGGCCTTGGCCACGGTGAGCGGGTTCGCGCCCTGTTCAGCCGCCAGTGCCCGCACCGACGGCAGCATCGCGCCTTCGGCATAGACCCCATCGATAATCGCCGCAGCGATCTGGTCGCGCAGTTTGAGGTAGACGGGCCGGTTGGAGCTTGGGCGATTGGCGTTCATCAAATATCTGTCTCTTGCGAGGTGCGTCAGTGCCATAATACAGCCATGCGGTCAATTTCTTTAGGCCAATTGCAGTGGCGCAGACCACCCGCCCCGCCTCCCCGCCCGGCCACCGATAGTGCCACTATGCTGTGGTGGCCGGGCGGGGAGGCGGGGCGGGCGGTCTGCATCGCGCGCCAGCGCGATCGCAGACACGCGCGCAACAAAAGCTTCACATGACCAATTGAGACGTTAGGTTGCGCACCCATGGGACCGCGCCGGAAAGCGGCGCGTACAAGGGATATCCGTTCAAATGGCTACTGCTGAGCTTCCGCATGGGGACAGCGCCGGGACTTTTCTCGGCCACCCCAAGGGTCTGTTCGTCCTCTTTTTTGCCGAGATGTGGGAGCGTTTCTCCTACTACGGCATGCGGGCGCTGCTGATTTTCTACCTGACCAAGCATTGGCTGTTTTCCGACAGTCAGGCGGGTGTGATCTACGGCGCCTACACCGCGCTGGTGTATATCACTCCGGTGCTGGGCGGGTATCTGGCGGACAAGTATCTCGGCCAGCGCAAAGCCGTGACCTACGGCGCGGTGCTGCTGACCTTCGGCCACTTCCTGATGGGATTTGAAGGCAGCGGCGGACAGGATCCGGCCGCGCTCAACACATTCTGGCTGGCACTGGCCTTCATCATCGTGGGATCGGGCTTTTTGAAGGCCAACATTTCGGTGATCGTGGGTCAGCTTTACCCGCGTACGGACGTGCGCCGCGACGGGGCTTACACGATCTTCTACATGGGCATTAACCTCGGCGCGTTCCTGGGGTCGCTGCTGTGCGGTTATCTGGGCGAAACCTATGGCTGGGCCTACGGCTTTGGTGCGGCGGGTTTTGGCATGTTGCTGGGTCTTATCGTGTTCATCGGTTTCAAGCCATTGCTGCTGGGCCGCGGCGAGCCGCCCGCGATCCTTGCCAAGGGCACCGAATGGGGCCTTTACGTGGTCGGCCTGGCGGCGGTCGGTCTGGCGTGGTGGATGGTTCAGAACCAAGGTGTGGTGGGCACTCTGCTCGGCACCTTCGGGATCGCACTGGTAAGCTATGTGCTTTACGTGGCGGCCTACCAGATCCCCTATGGTTCGCTTGATCGTGCGCCCAAGGCGTCGCTCGGGTTCTTCGGGCTTTCGTCCGTCGTTGCCATCTTCGGGATGCTGATGGTCGGCCTCGGCAATTCCGGCATGGCAACCGTGGCGGCGGCTGGGGGCCTGGGGATGCTGGGCGTCATGGTCTACGAAGCCTTCACCCGCAAAAGCGAAGACCGCGACCGCATTTTTGCAGCGATGTTCCTGATCCTCGGCTCGATTTTGTTCTGGGCGCTGTTCGAACAGGCCGGTTCCTCGCTCAACCTCTACACTGATCGTTATGTCGACCGGAACATCTTCGGCTTCGCTGTGCCGGCATCGGTGTTCCAGTCTGTCAACGCGGCCTACATCGTCCTGCTGGCCCCGCTCTTTGCCGCCCTTTGGACGTGGATGGGCCGCAAGGGCATTGAACCTTCGGCGCCGGCCAAGTTCGGCCTTGCGCTGATGCAGCTGGGCGTGGGCTTTCTGATCCTCGTGGCAGGGGCCGCAACCGGGAACATGACCCCGGTGCTGTTCATTTTCCTGATCTATCTGTTCCATACCACGGGCGAGTTGTGCCTCAGCCCCGTGGGCCTGTCCGCGATGAACCGGTTGGCGCCGGCGCCCATGGCCAGCCTTATCATGGGCACCTGGTTCTTCGCTTCGGCCACGGGCAACTTCGCCGCCGGCCTCATCGCGGCGGCCACCGGATCGGAAGCCGCTTCGGGCGAGGGCGCGGGCAAGGAAACCGTGCTGGGCGTTTACAACCAGATCGGCTGGGTCGCGATTGCCGTAGGCGTCGGCGTGCTGCTGGTCAGCCCGCTGATCAAGAAGCTGATGCATCTCGACACGCTGCAGGACGATAATGCTGGCGGCGATCTCGAAGGCCAGAAGGGGGCCGGGCTCGAAGCCCAGCAGGCCGGCGTCCATCCCGCGACCCGTCCGGCCGAGTAACACCTGCCTGACGCAATTATCGTCCAACGCCATGGACAAGCTTCCCGTTTCCCGTCACACATTGTGACAGGGAAACGGGAAGGCTTTCGATGATTTCACACTACAAATCGCGGGCGCGCATTGGCGCGCTGGCCACTCTGGCAAGCGCGCTGGCACTGTCCGCCTGCGCTACCACGGGCAGCACCGGCGACACTGCCAGCACCTCCGCCAAGTCCGACGACAAGGCCTTCGCCGCGACACCGGCAGGCGATCCGGTGTTCGCCTCGACCTACACGCCGTTCCCCAATGCCGCCACGGCGATCCGCGGCGCGACGATCTATGACGGCAAGGGCGGACGCATTGAAGGCGGCGTGGTGTTCATGTCGGGCGGCAAGATTACCTCGGTCGGCGGCCCCGATACCCCGATCCCCGCCGATATTGTGGTATTCGACGGTACCGGCAAGTTCGTCACCCCCGGTATCATCGACATCCACTCGCACCTCGGCGATTATCCTTCGCCCGGTGTCGAGGCGCATTCCGATGGCAACGAAGCGACCAGCCCGACCACCCCTGAAGTCTGGGCCGAACATTCGGTCTGGCCGCAAGACCCCGGCTTCAGCCGCGCGCTTGCCAATGGCGGGGTCACGAGCCTGCAGATCCTGCCCGGCTCCGCCAACCTGATGGGCGGGCGATCGGTCACGCTCAAGAATGTGCCCGCGCGCACTGTGCAGGGCATGAAGTTTCCGGACGCACCCTACGGCATGAAAATGGCCTGCGGGGAAAACCCGAAGCGCGTTTACGGTGGGCGCGGGCGGGCACCCTCCACCCGGATGGGCAACTTTGCGGTGAACCGTGAGACCTGGCTCGCAGCCATCGATTACGCCAATGATCCCAAGGCTAAGCGCGATCTGGCCAAGGAAACGCTGGTCGGCGTGTTGAAGGGCGACATCCTGATCCAGAACCACTGCTACCGCGCCGACGAAATGGCGCTGGTGATGGATATGGCCAAGGAAATGGGCTACAAAGTCACGGCGTTTCACCACGCGGTCGAAGCCTACAAGATCGGCGATCTGCTGCGCGAAAACGACGTGTGCAGCGCGATCTGGGCCGATTGGTACGGCTTCAAGATGGAAAGCTACGACGGCATTCTGGAAAACGCGGCCTTCCTGCAACGTGAAGGCGCCTGCGTGGTGATCCATTCGGACGACGCCAACGATATCCAGCGGCTCAATCAGGAAGCGGCCAAGGCGCAGGCCGCGGGCGCGCGGGTCGGGATCGACATTCCCGATGCGACTGTGATCCAGTGGCTTACCTACAACCCGGCCAAGGCGATGGGGATCGAAGACATGACCGGCAGCCTTGAGGCCGGCAAGATGGCCGATGTGGTGCTGTGGAACGGCGATCCGCTGAGCGTCTATACCCGGCCTGAAAAGGTCTGGATCGACGGCGCGCTGATGTTCGATGCGATGAACCCCAAGACGCGGCCCGTCAGCGATTTCGAGCTTGGCCAGCCCGGTGAAGGAGATGTGAAGTGAAGCGCCTCCTGACCCTTGGCCTGAGCGGCCTCGCCCTCGCCGCAGCCGCCGCCCCTGCCCTTGCGCAGGATGTGGTGATCGCCAACGCCCGCCTCGTGATCGGCGATGGTTCCGAACCTATCGAGGGCGGCGTGGTGATCGTCGATGATGGCAAGGTGGTGTTTGCTGGCAAGCCTGCCCCCGGCCAGAACCTCGAGACCGACATGCTGATCGACGCCAAGGGCGCATGGGTCACCCCCGGCCTGTTCGCGACTGTCACCACCCTCGGCCTCGCGGATGTTTCGGCGGTGGGCGAGACCAATGACATCACCGCGCGCGGCACGCCGTTCAGCGCGGCGCTGGATGCCTCGACTGCGATCAACCCGACCTCGCAGCATATCCTTGTCCATCGTGCCGCGGGGATTACCCGCGCTGCGACGACGACGCTGCCTTCGGGATCGATCTTTGCCGGGCAAGGCGCGATCATCGATCTCGATGGCGATTTTCGCCCTGTGATGCAGGCGCGGGCGTTCCAGATGGTGACGCTGGGTGAAAGCGGCGCGGATAATGCCGGCGGGAGCCGCGTGGCGGCCCATGCGCTCTTGCGGGCAGCCTTGCGCGAGGCGCAGGCTCTGGTCGGCAAGACCGGCATTCCTGAAACAACCGAGATCGGCAAGGCCGATGACGTGCTGCTCAGCCGATTCGATGCCGAGGCGCTGGTGCCGGTGGTGACAGGCCGCCAGAAACTCTATGTCGCGGTCGACCGGATGGCCGATATCCGTGCCGTGCTGGCGCTGAAGCAAGAATATCCGCGGCTCGACTTGGTGCTGGTGGGCGCGACCGAAGGCTGGCTGGTGGCGAATGAAATCGCAGCCGCCGGCGTTCCGGTGATCGCCAACGGGTTGATCGACCTTCCCGAAACCTTCGAGCAGCTGGGCGCGACGCAAAGCAACGCCGGGCGGCTAGCAGCAGCGGGTGTCACGGTTGCGATTAATGCCGCAACCATGCAGGATCCGCGCCGCTTGCAGCAGGTGGCGGGCAATCTTGTGGCGCTGACCCGGATGCCCGGGGCCAGCGGGATGGAATGGGGTCAGGCCTTTGCCGCGATCAGTTCCGTCCCCGCCCAGATCAGCGGCATGGGCGGCAAGGCGGGCGTGCTGACAGCGGGCGCGCTGGGCGATGTGGTGATGTGGACCGGCGATCCGCTCGAAGTCGGTTCTGTGCCGACGCGGGTGTTCATCGGCGGGGTGGAGCAAGACCTCACCAACCACCAGACCCGTTTGCGCGATCGCTACATCGACCTTGATGAAAGCGACCGGCCCAAGGCTTACGACTGGTAATGCGATGCCCGTCGAAGCTGCTTGTCGCGGCCCTGATCGGCGCGCCCTTGGCCGTTTCTGTTCCAGCACTGGCGCAGGACAGGCAGGGCGTCGTCGCCGGAGCCAGTGATGCCCAGGACCCGGCCTGGCACGCCCAGCAACAGCTCTATCTTCTCGGCCTGACAGCGCAGGACGGGTGGCATTTCATCGACGGCGGCGTGCGCTGGCGCTGGATCAGCTACCGCGCCTCTGACCGCAAGCCGACTGTGGCTGACGACGTCACCGTGCATTACGAAGGGCGCCTGCTCGACGGGACGGTGTTCGACAGTTCCTATCAGCGCGGCACGCCCGCCACGTTTCCGCTGGGCCGACTGGTCAAGGGCTGGCAGTTGGCCATCCCGCAGATGGGCGTGGGCGAAACGATCGAAATCGCCATTCCCGCCGACCTTGCCTACGGCCCCGTCGGCCGGGGGCCGATCCCGGGCAATGCGACGCTGATGTTTAAGGTGGAGTTGATCGGGATCGCGGACTAAGCCTGTCGCGGGTTCAGGGGGAGACGCGGGTGATGAACGAAGCTTTGTTGAGCCTGATCGCGGCGAATATCGCCTTTGTCGGCACGCACTTTGCGATGTCGCATCCTTTGCGGGCGCCCTTGGTCAAGGCCTTGGGCGCAGGTGGGTTCCAGATTGCCTATATCGTGGTGAGCTTTGCGACGCTGGCCTGGGTCTATTTCGCCTTTCTCGCCGCGCCGCCTGCCGATCTTCCCGGTTCGGGCACAATCGGCTGGATTGCGGCGACAATCATCACCTTGCCCGCCATGATCCTGCTCGCAGGCTCCTTCATCGGCAATCCGGCGCTCCCGACCCCGATGGCCGAGGCGCAGGCCCGTGCGGAACCTGCCGGGGTGTTCAAGGTGACACGGCACCCGATGATGTGGGGCATCGGCCTGTGGGCGGTTTCGCACATGGTGCTGTTCTGGAGCACGCGGACGATGGTGACCGCGCTCGCCATGGGTATCCTCGCGCTGGTCGGCGCCCGGCTTCAGGATGCCAAGAAGGAGACGCTGATGGGCGACGCGTGGGCCATGTGGGAGCGCAAGACAAGCTACTGGCCGCGCTGGGGGGCGTTGCTTCGTGTCGGCGCGGTGCCGCTGATCGCGGGCACCGCGCTGTGGCTGGCGGGAAGTTGGCTGCACCTGTGGCGCGCCGGTATCCCCGCTGGCGTGTGGCGGTGGATCGGGTAATTACTCGCCCTTGAACACCGCAGGCCGCTTTTCGATCAGCGCCGCGACGCCTTCGGCATGGTCGGCGGTGGTGTGCATCATCGCCTGCGTGTTGGCGGCAAGTTCCAGCGCGGTGTCGTAGCTGGTCTGCTGGCCCTGCCGCAGCAGGTTTTTGGTGTGCCGCAGCGAGTGCGGCGGGAGCAACGCGATCTTGCCCGCCAGCGCGCGCGCTTCGTCCATCAGGGCGTCTGCCGCAACCACACGGCTGACGAGGCCCCACTCCTTCGCGGTTCCCGCATCGATCACATCGCCGGTGTAGAACAGTTCCGCTGCGCGGCTCATCCCGATCACGCGGGGGAGGATCCACGTGCCGCCATCGCCGGGGATGATGCCGAGTTTGAGGAAGGTGACGCCGAACTTCGCCGCCTCACTCGCAATGCAGATATCGGCCAGACAGGCGACATCGCAGCCAAGGCCGATCGCCGGGCCATTGACCGCAGCGATCACCGGCACGCGCAATCCATACAGCGCACGCAGCATCTGGTGGATATTGTCGCGATACCCGTCCGAAATTGCCGGCGTGGTTCCGCCGAAGGTGCCGGTCTTGTTCTGCATCGCCTTGATATCGCCGCCCGCGCTGAAAGCTCGGCCCGCGCCGGTCAGGATCACCACGCGGCATTCCATGTCGCGGTTGATGGCATTGGCCACGGCCACGAATTCATCCCCGTCGCCCGGCGCGCCCAGCGGGTTCATGCTCTCCGCCCGGTCGAGCGTGAGGATGGTGACGGGGCCTTCTTTCGTGATCTGGATCAGGGACATTGTGGGCCTTGTGCGATAGGGAGGGCAATTCAGCTTGCGTATAGGCGGGCAGTCGCAAGGGCAAGCGCAGGTGCCTGTGGTCCTTGCTATTGATGGGGGCGAAGCGGAGAACTCCATTGCCGACGCTAACCCTTTTGACTGTTCCTTCTCCGCTGCTTAGCGCCGCGCTTGCGCTGGCCGCGCCGCAGCCCGCACCGCCGCAAGTTCTTCCGCTGCAATGGAGCCTTGCCGCTGCGCAGGACGCGGCATCCCTCCCGCAGGACGAAACTACCGCTCCGCCGCCGGATAGCGAAACCGCAGAGGGCGAACCGATCAACGAAATCGTGGTCGAAGGGTCTTACGGTCCGCCCGAAAGCGATCCGCTCGAACAGATCAACGAAGACAGCTACCGCATGACTCAGGCGGTCGATCAGGCGCTGGTCGAGCCTTTGGCCTATGCCTATCGCGACGGCCTGCCCGATCCGATCCGCGATGGTCTGGGCAATGTCGTGCGCAATCTGGCCGAGCCGAGCAATGCGCTGAATTTCCTGCTGCAAGGCAAGGTGGGCAAGGCGTTCGAGACGCTGGGGCGGTTGGCGATCAACACCACGGTGGGCGTGGGCGGATTGTTCGATGTGGCGGGCAAGAAAGCGGATCTTCCCTATCGTCGCAACGGCTTTGCCAACACGATGGGCGTCTATGGCGTGGGGCCGGGGCCCTATGTCTATATGCCGCTGGTGGGCGCGACCAGCTTGCGCGACTTCATCGGCAACTCGCTGGATCAGGCCTTGCTGCCCTATGCGGTCGGCAAGCCGTTCCGGGGAACCGAATTTGCCGCGAGCTATTTCGTGGTCAATGCGCTCGACCGGCGGTTGGCGCTGGACGCGGAACTGGTGGAAATCCGGGGCTCGGACGATCCCTATGTGATGCGGCGCGAAACCTATCTCGAACGGCGCCGGCGCGAGATTGCGGCACTGAAGGGTGAAGCGGTGCCGGAGGATGAGGCCCCCATGCCAGGGCCCGAACAGCCAAATTTGCCCAGCGATCTTTCTCCGGCCCAAGCGCCCGCCGATCCCGATGCAGTGATTGTCACTCAGCCGCGATAGGGCGGCCCAGATCCAGCCATCGGGCGAAGTTGCGCACTGTCAGCGGCCATTCCTTCGGCCAGTCGGGCAGGTCGCTTTTGGGGAGGCCTTGTCGCTCCGCCCAGACCTGCGGCCAGTCCATCGTGACGTCTCCATCGTCGATGCACAAATCGTCGAGCAGCAAGTCATCGGGGTGCGGGGTCAGGCGCGGTTCGACATAGGAGAGCGTCTGCGCCCACAAAAAGCGGGCGGCATCGGGCGAGCAATCCTGCGCCATCATGGCGAGGAACTCGGTCTCGGTGGGGTTGGGGCGGCGAACGGCCACCCGGCGGTGCGCCCGCCGGATCATCACGAAGCTGAGCGCCAGCCAGCCCGTGAGCGCCGTCACAGCGAAGATTGTCACTGCCAGCCATTCCGGGATGCCGAGCCATTCGCCCATCAGCGCGCAGTTGTTACGCCCGCGCTCCCTCGCCCGCACCGATACCGGCGCTGTTGTGCTTCAATGCCTTGAGCACCGTGTCCACAATCTGCGGGGCGTTGAGACCGGCTTCGTCATACTGCTTCATCGGATCGTCGTGATCGATGAAGGTATCGGGCAGGCGCAAGGTACGGATTTTAAGCCCGGTATCCATCAGGCCGGTATCGCTGGCGAAGGTCAGCACGTGTGCGCCCAAGCCGCCGACCGAGCCTTCCTCGACCGTCACGATCACTTCGTGGGTGCGCATCAGGCGGGCGATCAGGTCTTCATCGAGCGGCTTGGCAAAGCGCATGTCGGCTACCGTGGTGGAAAGCCCCTTGGCTTCCAGCGCATCGGCCGCCTTCAACGCTTCGCCAAGGCGCGAACCCAGCGAGAGGATCGCCACCTTGGATCCTTCGCGCACCACCCGGCCCTTGCCGATTTCCAGCTTCACCGGAACTTCAGGCAGGGGCACGCCGGTGCCGTTGCCGCGCGGGTAGCGGAAGGCGATGGGGCCTGCGTCATATTCGGCGGCGGTGTAGGTCATGTGAACCAGCTCCGCCTCGTCGGCGGCGGCCATTACCACCATGTTGGGCAGGGTGGCCAGATAAGTGACGTCGAACGAGCCTGCGTGCGTCGCTCCGTCCGCTCCGACCAGCCCGGCACGGTCGATGGCGAAGCGCACGGGCAGGTTCTGGATGCACACATCGTGCACCACCTGATCGTAAGCGCGCTGGAGGAAGGTGGAATAGATCGCCGCAAACGGTCGCATCCCTTCAGCCGCAAGGCCTGCCGCGAAAGTCACCGCGTGCTGTTCGGCGATGCCCACGTCGAAGGTGCGGGTGGGGTGCGCCTTGGCGAACTTGTCCACGCCCGTGCCCGAAGGCATCGCGGCGGTGATCGCACAAATGCGGTCATCGGTTTCAGCCAGCTTGGCCAGCGTCAGGCCGAACACGTCCTGATAGGCCGGCGCGCTGGGCGCGCTCTTGGCCTTTTCGCCGGTGACGACATTGAATTTGGGCACGCCGTGATACTTGTCGGCCGAGTTTTCGGCGGGCGCGTAGCCTTTGCCCTTTTCGGTCACGACATGGATCAGCACCGGGCCCTCGCTGGTGTCGCGCACGTTCTCCAGCACGGGCAGCAGGTGATCGAGATTGTGCCCGTCGATCGGGCCGACATAGTAGAAGCCCAGTTCTTCAAACAATGTGCCCCCGGTCACCAGACCGCGGGTGAATTCTTCCGCTTTGCCGATCGTGTCGTGCATCCGGCGGCTCATCTTCTGGATCACCCGGCTCGCAAGGCTGCGAATGCCGAGATATTCGGAGGATGACACCATGCGCGCCAGATAGGCGGACAGGCCGCCTACCGGCGGTGCGATCGACATGTCGTTATCATTGAGGATCACCACCAGCCGGTTGCCCGCCTGCGCGGCATTGTTCATCGCTTCATAGGCCATGCCTGCGCTCATCGAACCATCGCCGATCACCGCAATGCCGCGCCCCTGCTTGCCCTGCAGCTTGTTGGCGATGGCAAAGCCCAGAGCCGCGCTGATCGAGGTTGAGGAGTGCGCCGCGCCAAACGGGTCATATTCGCTTTCGCTGCGTTTGGTGAAGCCGGAAAGGCCCCCGCCTTGGCGAAGCGTGCGAATCCGGTCGCGCCGTCCTGTGATGATCTTGTGTGGATAGCACTGGTGGCCCACGTCCCACACCAGCTTGTCATCAGGCGTGTTGAAGACATAGTGGATGGCAACGGTCAGTTCGACCACGCCCAGACCTGAGCCAAGATGGCCCCCGGATGTGCTCACTGCATCGATCATCTCGGTGCGCAATTCGTCAGCCAGTTGGCGAAGCTGTTCAGGCTTGAGGCGGCGAAGGTCGTCGGGCGTGTTAACCTGATCGAGCAAAGGCGTGATAGGCGATTGTGTCATACCCTGAAGCCTTACACAGGGAAAACACGCCTGTCGATGCAGGGTTGAGGCATATCAATTCGGGTAATACGGGTTTCGTTCCCGCTGGAACGGGTCAGGCGCAGGCCTTGCACCGGCCCCTTATCTCCAGCACGGGACGCTCCGCCTTGAAGTCGCGGGCGGCGGCAATGGCACGGACGGCGCGGCTTATATCCTCGTCGTCGACATGGGCCGCTTCGCCGCATTCGTCGCAGACCAGAAAGATGCAGTCATGCGCGCAGCCCGGATGGCTGTTGGCCAGAAAGGCGTTGGCGCTTTCGACCCGCAGCGCAAGGTTGTTGGCCACGAACACATCGAGGATGCGATACACCGAATTGGGAGCCACCCGCTTGCCACGTGCGGCGGACAGATTGTCGGCGATGTCATAGGCCGAAACCGGGCGTTCGTGCCGCGCAAGTTCGGAAAAGACGCCTTCGCGCATGGTGGTCCACTGTTCACCCGCCGCCACCAGCGCGCGCGCGGCTTCGGCGATCAGGCCGGGTCCGCTGTGTTCGTGATGGCTGTGCTGATGTTCTGGCTGTCCCATGCGCAGCAATATAGGCGCGCATGGGACAATCGCAAAGCGGGCTTGTGGGAAAGGCTTAACCCGCGTCGCGCAGGAAGCTGGCCCGATACAAGGAGGGGAACATGGTCTTCAACGCCGCCACTTTGGGTGCGTCCCAGCGCCGGATGTATCCGTGCGTAGGGTTGGCGGCCATGAAATCCTGATGATAGGCTTCGGCGGGATAGAACGCCTTGTAGGGTTCAATCCGGGTGGCGATCGGGTTGTTCCAGACGCCCGACTTGCCGGCCTGCGCAATATAGGCCTTGGCCACGGTGGCCTGTTCGGCGTTCATCGGTACGATGGCGCTGCGGTAATGCGCGCCGACATCGGGGCCCTGACGGTTCTTGAGCGTCGGATCGGCGATCACAGAGAAATAGATCCGCAGCAGCTGGTCATAGCGGACCACCGCAGGATCATAGGTGATCTTCACGCTTTCGGCGTGATCGGTCATGCCGCTGGTGATGATGTCGTATTTTGCACTTTTGGCCGTTCCGCCGTGATAGCCCGCAACCGCCGAGGTGACGCCTTTCACATGGCTGAAGACGCCCTCGACACCCCAGAAGCAGCCGCCCGCAAAAACAGCGGTCTTGAGACCCTTGGTTTCCTTGGCGATGCGGGCGGCGGGCGGCGCGTTGACGGGTTCTTCGGCGGCGATGGCGGGACCGGCGCAGGCACCCAGACCCAGCGAAGCGGCAGCCAGCAGCAGGGATAGGCTTTTCATCGGGTCAGCGTCCTTCGGGCGCGATCACGAATTCCGGTGTGGTTACTGTGGCGAGGTTGGCCCGCGGTTCGGCAGCCTGTGCCGCCGGTGCCAGTTCGCCGCTCCAGCTTCCTGAGTTTGCGCCCACGATCAGCATGGCTCCGAAAAGGAAGCCGATGCCAAAATTACGGAACAGATCGGGAGAGAACAATCGCATGGGAAACTCGTGATGGTTGGTGTTGCCGTCTGTGTCTTGTGCCCGATGCCGAATTGCAAAGGGATGAACGTGACGGTCAGGGCCGGTTAGGTCGCGGCCTTAACTTAGTTACGGTTCGGGGCAGAAAAAGTTTGGAGCCGGGGCTGTTTCGTGTCGGCCAGTGCGCCGCGTGCGACGGACCGAAAGCGGCCCGTTGTGATTGAAACGCTTTGGCTGACAATCGCCCGCAGGCGCCTTTGCCAAACCGATCAGTGTCGGAAATGCCGCATCCCGGTGAAGACCATCGCAAGACCGGCGGCATCCGCTGCGGCGATCACCTCGTCATCGCGGATCGAGCCGCCCGGCTGGATCACGGCCGTCGCGCCCGCTTCGGCGGCGGAGATCAATCCGTCGGCAAAGGGGAAGAAGGCATCGGAGGCAACCGCGCTGCCTTGTGTGCGCGGCGCGGGCCAGCCGTGGGTTTCGGCGGCCTCGGCAGCCTTGATCGCGGCGATGCGCGCCGAATCGCGGCGGTTCATCTGGCCTGCGCCGATCCCGGCGGTGGCACCGTCCTTGGCGTAAACGATGGCGTTGGACTTGACGTGGCGGGCCACGGTCCAGGCGAAGAGACAGTCCTTCAGTTCCTGATCGGTCGGCGCGCGCTTGGTGACGACCTTGAGATCATCGAGACTGACTGCGCCGGCATCGCGTGACTGGAGCAATACGCCCCCGGCAATGGTCTTCATCGTGAGGCCAGCACGGCGCGGGTTTGGCAGCGTGCCGCATTCCAGCAGGCGCAGGTTCTTTTTCGTCGCAAAGATTGCGCGGGCTTCGGCGCTCACGCTTGGAGCGATCACCACTTCGGTGAAGATTGCGGCAATCGCCTCGGCTGTCGCGGCGTCGAGTTCGGTGTTTACTGCCACGATCCCGCCAAAGGCCGAGACCGAATCGCACGCCAGCGCGGCCTCCCACGCCTCCAGCAGCGTACCCGATTGCGCGACGCCGCAGGGGTTGGCGTGCTTGACGATCACCACAGCAGGCGCCTGCCCGGCAAACTCCGCCGCCAGTTCCAGCGCGGCATCGGCATCGTTGAGGTTGTTGTAGCTTAGCTCCTTGCCCTGCAACTGCGCCGCCTGCGGCACGCCGGCGGTGCCGACCATCTGCGGGACATAGATCGCTGCCGACTGGTGTGGGTTTTCGCCGTAGCGCAGCGTATCGGCGCGCTTCAGGGCGATGGGGAGCGTATCGGGGAAGGGGGCCGTCTCGCCATCGGGATCGGCAAAGGCGAACCAGCTGGCGATCGCGCTGTCATAGGCCGCGGTGCGGGCATAGGCCTTGCCCGCCATGCGGGTGCGGAAGCCTTGCGTGGTCGCACCGCCGTTGGCGTCCATTTCCGCGACCAGCGCGGTGTAATCGGCCGGATCGGTCAGGATCGTGACGAAGCCGTGGTTCTTGGCGGCCGAGCGCACCATCGAAGGGCCGCCGATATCGATGTTCTCGATGATCTCGCCGCGCGAGGCGCCCTTTGCCACGGTGGCTTCGAAGGGGTAGAGGTTGACCACCACCAGATCGATCGGGCCGATCCCGTGGGCTTCCATCGCGGCGACGTGTTCGGGATTGTCACGCAGTGCCAGCAGCCCGCCATGAACGGTGGGGTGGAGCGTCTTTACGCGCCCGTCCATCATTTCGGGAAAGCCGGTGAGCTCGGAGACGTCCTTCACCGTCAGGCCCGCATCGCGCAGCGCCTTGGCCGTGCCGCCGGTGCTGACCAGTTCGACGCCGCGTGCGGCGAGGGCAGCGCCCAGTTCAGCCAAACCTGTCTTGTCGGACACCGACAGCAGCGCCCGCACAATCGCCTTCTCGCTCATGGCCGAATTCTATCCTGTTTTTCGTAAGCGCCAGGAGAATTGCCCCCCGCTGCGCATTGCCAATCCCTCGATCACGAGCTGCTCGGTCGCGTGCGGGCGGCCTTCGCCATCGACCCACAGGCTATCCTCGGCAGCGAGCGTGATCGCGCCGGCGCCCGCCCTATCGCCGCTCAGCCGGAATTGCCAGAGCCGACCGTCGGGCAAAAGCAGGCTTGCGCCACGTTTGTCGCCGGAAAGCTGAACTTCGACCCCGCGCCCCAGATGGAACCGCAGGGCAAAGGCGATCTTGCCGCGCTTGCCGCTCTTGGAGGAGGGCACGAGAATGTCCTCGCCGGCCAGTTCGGTGCCATCGCCCGACAGCGTCAGGATACGCTGGTGGGTCAGGCCGAAGCGGTTGGCATAGCCATCATGCGTGCCTTCGATCCGGGTCCCTTCGCGCTTGCCGCGGCCTGCCACCGTGCGGCGATCGAAATCCACCGTCTCCACGCCCTTTCCAAGCTGGCCGTTAAGCAGGACGGCGGTGGAATTCGCATTGTCGAGCACCAGCGTCGAAAAGGCGGCAGTGGCGCGCAATCCCTGACCGATGCGGGCGGGAACCTGTCCGCCCGCCAGCGCCGCGCCGCCGCAATTGACGATGACCCGCTGCGGCCCGTCCGACAATTCAAAGGCGAGCGTGGAGGCGCAGCCGGTGCGCGCGTGTTTGGCACGGGGCGGCGGCGCGGTGTCGAATTGCAGCAGCGTCTCGCCCGCCTTGATGCGGTTGTAACCCCAGCTGTGCACCACCGACAGCGGGCGGGTGCGCACGCCGCTGGCTTCGATCACGGCGTTGACCCGGTCGGCGCAGATCGCGCCCTGACCCTGCCAACTGCCCAGCGCCCCGTCCCCATGGCGCAAAGCCAGCAAGGGCGGAACCAGCAGTTCGCGCATCACTGGCAGTGCGGCAGGCGGGGCGATGTCTGCGGCTTCGTAACAGGCGATGCAATCGGTCAGCAGGCGGATCGCATCAAGCTGCGCCGCCGGACAGCGCGACAGCACGCCGCCATCTTCGCCCACCATGTCGCCCAGCGCCTTAACCAGCCCCGCTTCGCCGTAAAGGCGGCGGGGGGTGCCGTGCGGCAGCAGCAGACCGGCCGCCACAACGCCCGCCCATGCGGCCACCTGCGCGAAACCGGCAGGTTCTTTCGGTGCGCGCTTGTCGAGCCAGCTGGCCGTGTCGGCGATGGCGGAAAGCATCCGCGCCTTCAGCCCCTTGTCCGTCCCGCCCAGTATCAGCGGCGCGTAAACCAGCCACGCGACCAGCCTGAGGCCTGCATATTCGGCTTCCCATGCGGGGCCCTTGCCCAGTTCGTTGTGCGCATGAAGCCATTGGGCGGCGACCCGCTCTGCCACGGCGGCGCCATCGGCGCGCGGCGCGCTGGCGGCCAGATCGGCCAGCCAGCCAAAGCCGTGCACCACCCGCTCAACCCCCTGCGCATGGCGCGCGGCGGCGGAGAAATCGAAACCTGCGATCGGCAGGCGCACGCCGTGGATCAGGAAATGCCCGGCGCGCAGCGCGGTGCCGGCAGCCCGGTCGCCGCGGTTGGGGCTGTCCACGGTCGCCAGCACCCGCATCGCCTGCGGGCGGCGGAAGGGCGCGGCAAGCGCATGGCCGGGCACGCCAAGCCGATAGGCCAGCCGGATCAGCGCCTCACCCGGACCGGCCTTGACCGCGATGACATCGCTCAGCGCAAGCGCACGCGAGGGTTCGGCAAGCGCAGGCTCACGTTGTTCCGGTGCGGTTTCGACGACGCCTGGCTCGGCCCCTGTGGCCAGTTTTACAGCAGGATTGTCAGACACACGCTCTACCAGCGCATCGGCACGGGCTGCGCCCGCAGAGCGCAGCAGCGTTGCCATCAGCGCCCGCCTTTCAGGCTTGCGATATTGTCCGCGTAAACCTCCGGGCCGCCCTTGAAGGTGGCCGATCCCGCCACCAGCACATCGGCCCCGGCCTCAACGCACATCCGCGCCGTCTCCGCATTGACCCCGCCATCGACTTCCAGATGGATTGCCCGGCCCGAACGCGTGATCATCGATCGGATCCGCGCAATCTTGGCCAGTTGCGACGCAATGAAGCTTTGCCCGCCGAAGCCGGGATTGACGCTCATCACCAGGATCAGGTCGGCCATGTCCATGACGTTGTCGAGCACCTCCACCGGGGTGCCGGGATTGATGACGACCCCCGCTTTCTTGCCCAGCGCCTTGATCGCCTGAAGCGTGCGGTGGATATGCGGCCCGGCTTCGGGGTGGACGGTGATGATATCGGCCCCGGCTTCGGCAAAGGCCTGAAGATAGGGATCGACCGGCGCGACCATCAGATGAACATCGAACGGCTTTTTCGTATGCGGGCGCAGCGCCTTCACCACGTCCGGCCCGATGGTGATATTGGGGACGAAATGCCCGTCCATCACATCGATGTGAACCCAGTCCGCCCCGGCTGCATCGATCGCGCGCACTTCTTCGCCCAGCCGGGCAAAATCGGCAGACAGGATCGAAGGGGAGATCAAGGGCGAGGGCATGGGACGGCAGAAAGCCTTTCTATGGCGCTTTACCAGCCTTACGGGACGCGCGAATCGCGCGACAAGGCGGAAAGACCCTTTTTCCACTGTCACCGGTCCTCATGCGATCAATTAAGCCGCAATTCAGACAGGCTGCGGTAGTTGGAGTGTCATTCCCCGATGGCAATGACGCCGCCGCCCCGCTTGCGCGCCTGCCCCAGCCCCTTTATCCAAGAGATGCCCATGATCGGTTTTATGCCCTCCTCCCGCTTGCCCGATGGTCGTTCCCGCGCCCTGTATTCTGTGGCCGCTGCCGGCCTGGCGATGGCCGGACTGGCCGCCGCGCCTTTGGCGGCGCAGTCCTATGCCCGTTCCGGACCGAATGATCTTGGCCAATGCGCCGCAGGGCAGGGACCGGCGGTGCGGGTTACGGTCAGCGGGCTGAAATCGTCCAACGGCAATCTGTTCGTGCGCGCCTATCCCGCCAACAGTCGCGACTGGCTGGCAAGCAAGCGCTACGTCATGCGTGTCGATGCCCGCCCGCAGCAAGGCAGCATGACCGTATGCGTGCCGCTCCCCTCGGCCGGCGATTACGCCATTGCGGTACACCATGATGTCAACGGCAATCGCAAATCCGATCTTTCGGACGGCGCCGGAATGTCGAACAATCCGGGGATCAAGAAAATTCTCGGCCTCGTCCCGCGGCCCCCGTCGGTCGACAAGACGCGGTTTACCGCCGGTCAGGGTGTGAGCCGGATGTCGATTGCGATGCAGTATATGTAAGGTGGGTCAGCTGCCGCGTTGGCGGCGGCGATGCTGGCTCAAATCCCACAACACCTGCGGCGCTGCCAGCAGCGGGAAACGTTCGCGAAACGGCGTCACTGTGACCGCCATGCCGGTGTGCCGCTCGATCTTCCACGCGGCATAGCGCGCCGCGCCTTCGAAGGTGGTGCTCGCCTTGACCAGCCGCAGCAGGTTCAAAGGCTTGCCCAGCCTGCGACGGCGCTTCCACCAGCCGAGGATGCGCGCCCGCTCTGCCGGTAACAAGCGCGGGGTGAGGATGCCGCCGTGCTGGCCGGGCGGGATACCGGCCGCGTCCAGCGCCAGCGGCAGCAAGCCTGCGAAATGACCGGCGTTGACGCTGAGGATATCATTCTCGCGGCCCGGTTTCTCGACCCGGAACTCGGCCTGATACGTCGCACGAAACAGCGCGCGCCAATAGTCGTCCGCCGTGCCGCTGACCGGGCCAAGCGCGGCGGCAAGCCGCGCGGCGGTGGCAGCAGCGGATGCGATGGCGGCAATCACGGCATTGCGAGCGGTGTTGTCTGCGGCCCAGATCAGCGCGCTGGGCTGGACAAAACGGGCCCAGATCGTCGTGTCGGTCAATTCGCCTGCGGCGGCGCGGTCAAAGGTTGCCAGCGTCAGCGTGGCCACCTTGGCGCGCAGGATCAGCCCATCATGCGCGCGTTCGTGATAGCTGACCCGCGGCCAGATCGCGCTTTCCTGCGTGCCGGGCAGCAGACAATAGAAATCCAGCACTCCGTCCAGCGATCCGGTGCGCAGGTTCGATCCGTAGAACACAACTGCCACCGCGCCCGCATTGTCGGCCAGCGCGCGCGCAAAACCGGCAACGGCAGGATCGACAGGAACGGCAAGACGCGCTGCGATACGTTCGGCCAGTGCGGCCGAAGGCTGCACGCTCATGGTGCGACGAAGGCGAGTTCCGGCCCTTGCTCGATACGGTAATCGCCAGCCGGGAAGGCTTCGCCATCAAGGATGAACTGGTCGTCGATCGACAGGCTGAACTGGGTCGCGGCGAGTTGATGAATGCCGCGGTTCCGCAGGCTGCCGCGCAGCTTGCCCATTAGCACCAGCGGCACCAGCGCCGTGGTGCGGCGCGAAATCTGGTCGACCGCCACCAGCTTCAACCCTGTCTTCAGGGCGCCGAACGGCTTGATGCCGGCGGGCAGACGTTCAAGCGTGGAGGCAAACAGCAACTGGCGCATGGCCGGGTCGCCCTGTCCGCTGTGTGCCATCGGCGCATCCGCTGCTCCGAGGCCAATCTGCATCTTTGCGCCCTTGCGCCACGCATTGCTGCGCCCGGCGAACATCGACTGGAGCAAGGCCCAGATCCCGGTGACAGCCACCACCATGCTGTCGAACGCGCCCAGTTTGTGCGCGCTTTGCCCGGCCTGCGTTGCCTTGGAAAAAGCCCCTGCGCCGAGGATGAAACCGGCCACGCGTGAAACCGCGCCAACCTTGCCGTTTTCGTCGAGCGAGGAGACGGCCATCGGGCGGCGCCAGACGCGGGTGCCGCGATCGAGCGCGTCTATCGCGTCCTGCAAGGTCCAGTCATCCGGCACGCCAAGATCGACGGTCAGGGCGTTTGTCTTGCCCTTCGGAAGAACCGCAATCGCGGGCCAGTCATTCCCGAAAATGTCCTGCCCGCAGGTCAGCACGTCGCGCACCGTGCCATCGCCGCCATTGATGACGAGGAGGTCGATCCCGCGCTCGGCAAATTCGGCCAGCGCCAGCGGCAATTGTCCGCGTTCGCGCGGCTGGGCAATGTGGACGTGCGGGCACACGCCGCAATCGAAATCGGCACCCAGATTGCGGTGGCTGCGCGGATTGTAGATCACGCCGACCATGGGCGCCTGTCCGGCATCGCGCACCCGCCGCGTGCGGGCACGCGGACTGGCCAAGGGATTGACCCGCGGGATTTGCGCAAATTCGTAGATCGACGTCGCCATGCTCGTCCTATACTTGTCGGAAAACTAACTTTCTACCGCAATCTTGACCCTGAACCGTAATACAGTCAGATGCGGAAGATTGGTCGTCCCTCCGGAAAAGCAAGATCGCGCGAGACCGCTGGTGGCAGTATCGCGACACATATGGCCTTTCGATGACGGACACCGCGTGGGCGGCGCTATTCGCCGCCTTCCAATGTACGGATCGTGAACTGGCTCATCAGGCGTTGCACGCCGGGCAGCACCGACAGGATTTCGCGGTGAATCCGTTCATAGCTGTCGTCATCGCGCACCAGCACCTTGATCAGGTAATCGGACTGGCCGCTCATCAGGTAAGCCTCGACGATCTGGGGTGTGCTGGCCATCGCCTGTTCGAAGGCGAGCATGGTGGCCTGGCGCTGATCGGTCAGCGTGACCTGTACGAACACCGTCGAAGGATGGCCCCGCGCTGCACGTGACAGGCGCGCCCGGTAGCCGAGGATCGCGCCGCTTTCTTCCAGCGCCTTGACCCGGCGGTGGGCGGCTGACGGGGAAAGGCCGACATGCTCGCCCAACTGCTCGCCCGTGAGACGCGAGTCCTGCGCCAGCAAATCGAGAATTTTCCCGGCAATGCGGTCCATGCGCGCAATTCCTGCAGCTTTCTGGTAAACAGCGCAAGATTTTCCCGTCTCACACCAGTCGTCCGCCGATCATTGCGAAGAACGTGCAGGCCGCCTCTGCTAAATGCCCGATCAAGAGATAGAGCAGGAGAGTATCATGCGCGTCGGCGTTCCCACCGAGATCAAGAACAACGAATATCGCGTCGGACTGACCCCGGCGGCTGTGGCCGAACTGACGCGCGCCGGCCACGAGGTTCTGGTGCAGAGCGGCGCCGGTCTGGGCGTGGACTTTGCCGACAGCGCCTATGAGGCGGCAGGCGCGTCGATCCTGCCCGATGCGGCTGCGGTGTTCGGTGCGGCCGAGATGATCGTCAAGGTCAAGGAGCCCCAGGCGCGCGAAGTCGCCATGCTGCGGGCGGACCATGTCCTGTTCACCTACCTCCACCTCGCCGCCGACAAGCCTCAGACCGAAGGCCTGATGGCGTCGGGCGCGACGGCCATCGCTTATGAAACGGTCACGGCGGACGACGGCACCTTGCCGCTGCTGAAGCCGATGTCGGAAGTTGCCGGGCGTATGTCGGTGCAATGCGGGGCGCATTATCTCGAAAAGCATCAGGGCGGGCGCGGGGTGCTGCTGGGCGGCGTTCCGGGGGTTGAGCCGGGCAAGGTCGTGATCCTTGGCGGCGGGGTCGCGGGTGTGAACGCGGCGCAGATGGCCGTGGGCCTGCGCGCCGACGTGACGATTTTCGACATCTCCAACCGTCGTCTGGCGGAGCTCGACGCGCAATTCGGCAATCAGATCAAGACCGCCTTTGCCTCGACCGCAGCGATTGCCGAGGCTGTGCGCGACGCCGATCTCGTGATCGGCGCAGTGCTGGTGCCCGGCGCGGCGGCGCCCAAGCTCGTCACCCGCGAAATGATCGGCACGATGCGCCGCGGCGCGGTGGTGGTCGATATCGCGATCGATCAGGGCGGTTGCTTTGAAACCAGTCATGCCACCACGCACGAAGATCCCGTGTTCGTGGTGGACGGCGTGATCCATTACTGCGTGGCCAATATGCCCGGCGCGGTCGCGCGCACATCGACCATCGCGCTCGGCAATGCGACGCTGCCGTTCGTGCTGAAGCTGGCCAACATGGGCGCAGAAGCCGCGATGGCGAATGACCCGCACCTGGCCGAGGGCCTCAACGTCTCGAATGGCAAGCTGCACGTTGCCGCCGTGGCCGAGGCGCTGGGTCTGCCGCTCGGCTGAACGGGTCACAGGCTTCGACGAAGGGGGCTTCATCCGGTTTCCCATGCCCGCTAGGCCAGTGGGCATTGCGTGCACCATTGCACAAAAAGGGGACTCTCTATGACGCACAAGCTCACCTTCAGCCTCGCCATGGCGCTTGCCGCGGCGGTGCTTCCTGCAAACGCCGTGCTCGCGCAGACGCATGCTGCGGCCGCCATGCAAAGCGAGGACGCGCGCCTTACGGCCTTTCTCGATGCCGAATTCGAAGAATGGCTGAAGCAGCAACCGCAGCTGGCCACCCGGCTTGGCCGGAAGGATGGCGGGGACCGCTGGAACGATACCAGCGATGATGCTGCTGCCGCGGAGCTTGCGTGGCGCAAGGCCAGCGCCGCGCGGATGCAGCAGCAGTTCGACCGCGCAACGCTATCACCCGAAGCTCAGGTCAATTTCGATATCTGGGCGCTCGAAGCAGAGCGTGCCGAAATGCAATTCGCCAACCGCGTCTATCGCCCCCCGTTCTATTCGCGTCTCTATTCGGCGCATAGCCAGTTGCCGGATTTCCTCGTCAACACCCATTCGGTGGCCGACGCGGCGGACCTCAAAAACTACATCGCCCGGCTGCGCGCAATGCCCGCCGTGCTCGACAGCGCCATCGCGCGCACCGAGGCGAGCCAGGCGGCGGGGATCAATCCGCCGCGCTTCCAGATCGAAACGATCATCGAAGGCAGCCGCAAGCTGACGGCGGGCGCACCTTTCGGGGATGGCGATGATGCCGCGCTGTGGGCCGATGTGAAGGCCAAGACGGAAAAGCTGGTCGCAGACGGCACACTGCCCCGCGCCGAGGCGGATTCGTTGTTGGAGGATGCCCGTTCCGCCATCCTCGCGCTACAGCCTGCCTATGCCCGTGTTATCGCGTGGGCTGAAGCCAGCCTGCCCACCGCGCCCAGTGGCAAGGTCGGCGCGCTGACGCTGCCGCAGGGCGATGCCTATTACGCCAAGGAACTCAAGCTCAACACCACCACCGATCTGAGCGCGGCGGAAATCCACGCCATTGGCCGCAGCGAAGTCGCGCGGATCGAGGCGGAGCAGGACGCGCTCGCGCAAGCCGCCGGGATCGCGGACCGCCACGCCTTCTACGCGGAACGCGCGCGGCTCTATCCGCCACAGCCTTATGATGACGCGCTGCGGGCCGAATATCTCGCCACAGCCAATGCCTTCGTGGCGAAGACCCGGACCTTGCTGCCCGACTATTTCGGCACGTTACCGGCGTACGGGATCGAAGTGGTGCGCGAGCCCGCCTTTTCCGAAACACCGGGCGGCGCGGCCCATGCCTCTCCCCCCAGCCCCGATGGCAAACGCCCCGCGCGCACCTATGTCCACCTTGCCGGCACGCGAACAGATCCGGCGATGATGTACACGCTGATGTGCCATGAAGCAGTGCCCGGCCATAACATGCAGGGCGATATTCAAGTGCGCCAGCAAGGCGGGCCCAAGTTCCGCGCCGTCACTGGTTATGTCGCGTTCGGTGAAGGCTGGGCGCTTTATGCCGAGGCCTTGTGCAAGGAAATGGGCGCCTTCCCCGACATTCCAGCCGATTTCATGCGGCTGGATGCCGAACTGTTCCGCGCCGCGCGGCTGGTGGTCGATACCGGCATTCACGCGATGGGCTGGACCGAGGAAGAGGCTGTTACCTACATGAACACGGTCGGTCGCCAGCCGATCGAGCGGTCGCGTTCCGAGGTGCGGCGCTACATCACGCTGCCCGGACAGGCGACCGGCTACAAGATCGGGATGCTCAAGATCATGGAACTGCGCGCCCGCGCCGAAGCGACGCTGGGCGAGCGGTTTGACATCAAGGGTTTCCACGACCTGCTGATCGCAAGCGGATCGCAACCGCTTTCGATCCTCGAACGGCGCGTGGACGCGTGGATCGCGACGTCGGCTAGCTGACGTCGAAGCTGACACTGCCCGTCATGGCATGGCCGTCCGCTGCGGCGGCCTGCCAGCGCACGTCATAGCTGCCGGCGGGCAGCGGCTTCTTCAGCGTCAGCGTCATGGTCTTGCCATCGGCTGACCAGCTCGCGGTAAAATTGCGGATCGTCATTTCGCCGTGGTTGGCCATGCCCGGCATGGCGGTCATCACGATGCTGGCAGACGCGCTCGCCGGCGCGACAGGCTGGCTGAAGGTGAGCGTGATCGTCTTGGGCGCTTTGCTCTGGGCCCCGGCGGCCGGGGTCGAGGCCGCCAGCTCGACATGCGCCAGCAGCGCAGGTGGCGCGAGCGCGGTCAGGGCGAGAGCGGTGAGAAAAGCGGGATAGCGCATGGGGGTAATCCTTCGTGTGTTCAGAACCAGAAACGGATGCCGGCGATAAGGCTGGTGACAGAGGGGTCTTCGCCGCGTGCACGGGCGAAGGTGGCGCCTTGTCCGGTGCGCCATGATTGCTCGATGCCGATATAGGGCGCGAATTCGCGCTTCACCTCATAGCGAAGCCGCGCGCCCACTTCGATCTGGTCAAGCCCCGCGCCGATCCCCAGTTCCGGAATAGCCTGCGCGGACAGGTTGGCTTCGAGACGCGGCTGGAGGATCAGGCGCTGGGTGATGCGCTGGTCGATCTCGGCTTCAAGACGCGCGGTCACATCGCCCCGGTGCGAAAGGAACAGCGCGGTATCGATCTCGAACAGATAGGGCGCAAGGCCCTGCACGCCGATCACCGCATGGGTGGTGTCGGGGCCACCGAGATCCTGCCGCACGCCCGCCTGCACGTCCCAGAACGGCGCAAAGGCCTTGGCATAAAGTGCCTGCACTTCGGCATCGTCGGGCCGGGCGCCAAATTCGCCCTCGCCTTCGGACTTGAACCACAGCCGCTCGGTCGGGCCGCCATAATAGCCCTGGATGTCCCACAGATAGATGTCGGCGCCGTCGCGCACCTGCGCCTCCAGCCGGTCCCCCTGGAACCAGAATACCGGAAAATCCCCATGCGTGCGGCGCAGGTCTTCGCGGGAAGCGCGCATCGCGTCGCCCCCCCAGATCGCATCGGCAGCGCGCGGCGGCCCGCTTCCCGCCTCGGTCGGCGTGGGGGTTTCCATCACAGGGCCGGAGGTGGGGCCGGGGCCGGCGGGTTGCGCTGGCGTGGGCGTGGGCGTGGGCATGGGCATGTCATGCGCTGCGTGGGGACCATCCTGGGCGGCCAGCGGCGCGGCGCTTGCCAACGCAAGGATCGGAAGGGCGGTTCTCACGACCCGCGCTCCGGCCCCATCACCGTCACGGTCTGCATCATCCCGCCGTGCATGTGGTACAGCAGGTGGCAGTGGAACGCCCAGTCGCCCGGTTCATTGGCGGTAAGATCGAACTGCGCCGATGCGCCGGGCTGAACGATGACGATGTTCTTGCGCGGCTGGTGCGCAGGGTCTTCACCGTTGACCAGCTCGAAAAACATCCCGTGCAGATGAATCGGGTGCGCCATCATGGTGTTGTTGACGAGCTTCACCCGCACCCGCTCGTCCCAGGCAAAGCGGATCGGTACGTCGCTTACGGCAGAGTACATCTGGCCGTCGAACGACCACATGTAGCGTTCCATGTTGCCGGTGAGGTGGATCTCAAGCAGGCGGGACGGCGTGCGGGTGTCGCGGTTGGGCTCGCGCGCAGACAGCATCCTATAGGTGAGCACGCGGTGCTCGACATCGCGCAGACCGATGCCCGGATCGCCCAGCTTGTCCACCGGGGCCATCGAAACCATGTCGATTCCGGGGCCAACCTTGACATCGGGCGGGAGCAGCAGGGGATCGCGCATCTTCATGCCGTCCATGCTGTGCGCGCTGCCGTGATCGCCGCCCATGTCCCCGTGGTTCATCCCCATATCCCCCATGTCGAGCAGCGGCGGGGCCCGCAGCTTCGGCACGGGTGCACGCATACCCGGACGGCTCGCCAGCATCGCCAGCGCCATGCCCGAACGGTCCATGCTTTCGGCCACGATCGCATAGGCTTGCGCGCGCGGTTCGATGATCACGTCATAGGTTTCTGCCGCGCCGATCTGGAATTCATCGACCTCGACGGGTTTCACATTCTGGCCGTCAGCCGCGATCACCGTCATCGGCAGGCCGGGGATGCGCAGATTGAAGAAGGTCATGGCCGAGCCATTGATGATCCGCAGGCGGATACGCTCGCCGGGGCTAAAGAGATATTCCAGTCCTTCTTGCGGCCCGCGTCCGTTGGCAAGGTAGGTGTAGTTCGATCCCGTCACATCCGCGATGTCGGTGGCAGGCATCCGCATTTCCGCCCACATCCGGCGTTCTTCGGCGGTCAGCGCGTAATCGTCGGCCCAGCTGGTCTGCTGATAGTTGAAATAGCCTTCGCTCTTGCGCAGCCGATCCATGATGCGATGCGGGTGCAGCGGGGTGAATTCGCTCAGCAGCAGGATATAGTCGCGGTCATATTCTGCCGGCTCAGCGTCTGCCGGATCGATGATCAGCGGGCCGTAATGCCCCTGCTGTTCCTGAAGGCCCGAATGGCTGTGATACCAATAGGTGCCCGATTGGCGAACGGGGAACTCATAGGCGAAGGTCTGGCCTGGCTTGATACCGGGAAAACTGATCCCCGGCACGCCGTCCATATGGAACGGGACAAGCAACCCGTGCCAGTGGATCGACGTGTCCTCGGCCAGATGATTGGTGACGTTGAGGCGGACGTTCTGCCCTTCGCGCAGGCGCACCAGCGGGCCGGGCACCGAGCCATTGATGGCGATGCCGTGGCCTTTGCGGCCCTGCACCACGCGCGGGCCTTCGCCGACGGCAAGGTCGATCACCGTGCCCGAAACCTCGTCGAATCCGACCTTGATCGGCGCACCCTTGGCATGGCGATGGACGCCATGGCCCAGCGCCCAAGCGGGAAGCGCGGCAAAGGCCGACGCGGCCCCGGCGCCAGCCAGCAGGCGGCGTCTTGTGATGATAGGAGAAGTCATGCCCTCTATACGGGCGGGCGCACATTATCCCTCACCGCCAAGGTCAATTTCGCCCTCGCCCGGGACAGCCGTGTCTCCACGGCCTTGCCACTGATGCCCAAGGCCTGCGCGGTTTCGTGCTGAGACAGGCCCTCGATGGTGCGCAGGATCAGCACATCCTTGAGGTTGGGGGGCAGCAACGCGATGGCGCGCGCTGTGGCGGCCAGTTCTGCGCGGTCGGCGGCTTGCGTTTCGGGTGAGGGCGCGTCGTCGGCGACCCATGCGGCAGCATCATCGGGCAGCGGCAGGCCGAGATAGCGCCGCACCGCCCGCCTCCGCGCCCGGTCGCGGCATTTGTTGAGCGTGATCGCGGCGATCCACCCGCGAAACGAGCGCGCCGGATCGTAACGTCCGAGGGCACCGAAGGCCGCAATGAAGGCATCCTGCGTGATGTCAAAAGCGTCCTCCGCGCTTCCCGTCGCCGACCGTGCCAGCCGGTACACGCCATCGCGGTGGCGTTCCACCAACTGGCGTTGCGCCTGCGCGTCACCGGTCAGCGCCCTGCGCGCCAAGGCTGCATCCGGAACGTCGCTGGTCACTGTGCGGGCTGGGCGAGGCTCTCGGCAATCGCTGTGTCGAAGGTCGCTTGCTGATCCGGGCGCAGGATTGCGCGCATCGCAAAGACGTGTTCGAGCGTCGCCTTCTGGAGATCGCCCATCGCGCCGTGGGTCGCATCAACTGCCGCCGCCACCCGTGGGCCATATTCATGCTCAGCCGCAATCGCGTCGGCGAGCCGGGCATTATCGGCTTTCAGCCGTGCTTCCAGCGTCCGGCGCCGCTCGGCAAAATCGCGCTCCAGCACGGCAAGCGAACGCGCCTGGGTGTCATCAAGCTCAAGCTCGTCATGCATCAGCGCATGAAGCTCGGCGCCATTGTGATGGGTGGCCGGCTGAAGCATCCGCCCCAACCACACGCCCACCAGCGCCAGCACGATCACCAAAGCAGCGACAATGAGTGCGCGGCGAAGGCTCATTCCTGTCCCAATGCGATCAGCGGGACAAGCGCCAGTGTCGGCCCGAAGGCGGCCAGCGGCGTTTCGGCCTGAGCCGGGGTTTGGAGCCCGCCGACGACGCCGATACCCAGCGCCGCGATCAATGCCACGCCCAGCGCGCCATGGGCCGCGCGTGCCTGGACACGCGCGCGTGTGGCCATCGCGAAGCCGTCGATCGCCGAAAGGTCGGGCACCGGCGCGCCCGCAATCCGCGCGAGATTGTGGTCAAGATCCATCGCACACCTCCTATCGCCAAGCATACGCACGCGGCGCCGCTTTCCCTCATGCCAACGCGCGAATCATTTACGCCTGTAACTACCTGTGACGACAAAGCGCGGCCGCAGTGTGCTGCTGGTGCGCGGCGACTGGCCTATTGCAGCGTCGTAATTTCCTCGCTGCCATCGGTCCGGCCGAAGAATTGCATCAATTGAACCAGCAATTCGCAGCGATCCGTCAACGTTTCCGCTTCGAGAAGCGCCTGCTTGCTGGCGGGATCGAACGGCGCGATCTGCGACACGCCATTTATCAGCGATCGATCATCCAACCGTTCCACCGATGCCCAGTCGACGCTATAGCCCTGCAAATCGGCAAAGGCGCGCGCCTCACGTTCGAACCCGCCGCGCTGGGCATGGCTCAGGGTCTCTTCCTCGTCCTCATCGTAAATGGTGGCCTCGATCTGGCGATAGGCGGTGGCCACATCAAGTTCGCGCACCAGCCGGAACCGCGACGTGCCTTCGAGGATGACGTTGTAGCGTCCATCGTCCATCGCTTGAACCTCGCCAACGCGCCCGATGCAGCCCACTGCGTAAAGCGGGGCACCATTTTCGGGGCGCTGCGGCTGGATCATCGCGATCTGGCGATCACGGATCATCGCATCGGCCACCATAGTGCGGTAACGCGGTTCAAAGATATGAAGCGGCAACTGCATCCCGGGAAACAGCACTGCGCCGGTCAGCGGGAAGATCGAAAGGCGGCGGGTCATGGTGTTTGCAGTCATCCAAACAATACGCGGGAAAGCCGGCGACGGACGCCGACGACCCATTCGTCTTCAAGGCCGGTCGCCTCGAAAATCTTGAGCAACCTTGCGCGTGCGGCGCCCTCGTTCCAGTCGCGGTCTGCGGCGATCATGGCCAGCAAGCTGTCGGCGGCATCATCGCGCTGGCCTGCGGCAAAGGCGGCTTCGGCAAAAGCGAATTGCGCATCCATGTTCTCTGGATCCGCCTGCGCTGCGGCGCGCAAGGCGGCAAGCTCGCTGTCGTCGACACGGGTTCCGGCAAGCTCCAATGCGCTGCGGGCAGGCGCGATCGCCGGGTCTGTGGCGATGCGCGGATCGCTGTCGATCACGTCCATGACCTGACGCGCCTGATCCACTTCACCCAGTTGCACCAAGGCGCGCACCAGACCCGCATGGGCCGGCGCATTGTCCTCGGCAAACTCGGTAATCTGGGCAAAGATACCCGCGGCGCGTTGCGTATCGCCGGCGGCAAGCGCTTCTTCGCCCAGCTTCACGAACTGCGCGACTTCCTCGGGCGACGGGCCTTTCACGGCGGCCGGCTCACCTGCCTCGCCAGTGGCGCCCGCTTCGACAGGCACTTGCGCAAGCAGTTGGTCAAGCATCTGCTTCAACTGCGATTCGGTGCGGGCGCTGGTCAGATCGGCAATCGGCTGGCCCTGGAACATGGCATAGACCGTCGGGATTGAGCGGACCTGGAACTGCGCGGCAATAAATTGGTCCTCGTCGACGTTGATCTTGGCCAGGACCACGCCCTTGTCGGCATATTCGGCTGCAACCTTTTCCAGCAGCGGCGTCAGGGCCTTGCATGGTCCGCACCATTCCGCCCAGAAATCGAGAATCACCAGCTTGCTTTGCGAAGGGTCAACCACGTCCTTGCGGAAGCGGTCGACAGCCTTTTGTTCCTCGATGCTCAGTCCCATGCTGGCCAAAATAAGTGCTCCTGCTGCAGTGTCGCGCGGTGGCGCGTGATGCCCTCCATGTGGGGTATCGCGCGCCGATGTGAAGCGCGCATTTGTGCTGACCGGTCTGCCCGATGCGATCAAGCCCCAATCGCGCCAATTTAGCGCTTGCAGGGTTGCCAAGGCGCTGCTAATCGCCCCGCCTCCCCGGCAAGAACCGCGCAATTGCGGCTTTTTGTCAGCGCCAGTGAGCGGGCGTAGCTCAGGGGTAGAGCACAACCTTGCCAAGGTTGGGGTCGGGCGTTCGAATCGCCTCGCCCGCTCCATTTTTCCTTCATATTTTCAAGTGCGTATAGCCGGTAGGCGCCAATCAAGGGCGCTTACACGGCTCATTGCGCTTGTTGTTGTAAGCAAAATGTAAGCGCGACGGCTTGTGCCGGGTGTGCGGTGAATTGACTCAGCCCCGGTTATTGGCATGACGTATGCAGCACCGACAACAGAGCATTCGTTCAAATTATGGGGCCACAACAATGACTAAGGGCAAGGTGGGGCGAAGTCTTTGACCATCGACCTTCGCCAGCTTCGCTTCGCTGTTACTGCAGCAGACACGGCCAGCTTCCTGCGCGCGGCCAAGCAGCTTAATGTCAAACAATCGACCCTCAGCAAGAAGGTATCCGCGCTCGAGCATCGCCTCGGTATCACTCTATTTGAGCGCTCGACCAGAGGCGTTGTCCCGACAGAGACTGGCAAGGCCTTCCTCGAGGTCGCGCGGCGGATCGTCACCGATGCCGACAATCTGCTGACGACGGCGAAGGCCGTGAGATACGGGGAGGTCGGGCGCCTGATGGTCGGCTTTTCCGGCTCTCTCAGTACCGGCAATCTGCGCCTTTTGCTTGGCGATGTGCTCGAACGCTTTCCCGATGTGCAACTTGATGCGCTCGAAGCCAGTCCCGAACGCATGCTATCAGGGCTGCAAACCCGCATCGTCGACATCGCCATCCATGCCAGCCAGATGGAGGAACCCGGAGTCACCAAGCGCTGGCTGTGGTCCGAACGACTGATGGTCGTCTTGCCCAAGGAAGATCGCCTAACCGAGAATGAAAACTTGCTCTGGACCGATTTGCGCAAAGAAGTGTTTGTGATGCCGCGCGACCGTAGCGGGCCCAGAATCTCCGAAGTGATCCGCCAGCGGCTTGGCAGCCATGGCTTCAAGGCCAACATCATCACCCAGGAAACGAGCGCAGAGACCATCGCCGCTATGGTGCCGTTCGGGAAGTTCATCACCGTGGTCCCCGAAAGCGCGACCGGCGCTGTCCGGCCCGATGTCCTGTTCCGCGAGATAACCGACCCAAGCGGTGCTGCGCATCTCGATTTTGCAGCCTGGTGGCGCGAGGACAACGATAATCCCGCACTCGCCCGCTTCTTCAAGCTGCTCGATGAACGCTATCCGCTAACCGGCGCTGGCTGAATGTTCCGCCGCGCTTTCGCGAACTCGCGATCGGTCGCCATAAACCGCTCCAGCATCGGGGCGACCAACTGCTCGGGTGTTGGTGCACCTAGCTCCTCTCCGCCATTCAGGACGGTGCCATAGGTTACCAGATCGCAGTGCAACCGGGCGGGGATCTCGATGGTGAGCTTGACCGGCTTCTCGTCGGTGATGTCGGAAAGCTTGAGCCTGGTCACGATGCACTTTCCAGTACGATATCACGGGTGACCAGCACCCGCACTGGATAGCCCGGCCGTATAGTCAGCGTCGGGCGGATATTGAGCTCGCGCGAGACGATCTGTTCGCCTGTGCGGTTGACGCTGTCCTGACTGCCGCGCCGCAGCGCCCGCGCCAAATCACTGTCACTGCCGGAACCAAGGTCGCTACCGACGCCCAGCAAGGTCGAGACCAGCGCGGCCTTGAGCACGCCGCCCCAGTGATAGTCGACCCCGTCTTCGAGGCCGGCATAGCCGGATGGGTCTGCCGCAGGCTGGCGCTCCAGTACGATCGAACGACCATCCGGTAGGATAAGCCGGTTCCACGCCAGCAGCACGCGCCGCTGGCCAAAGCCGACATCGGATTCGTACTCGCCGATCAGGCGCGCGCCTTGCGGGATCAGCAAGCGGCGTCCGGTCAGGCTGTCATAGACATTTTCAGTGACCTGCGCGGTCACAAGGCCGGGCTGGTCGGAGCGGATACCGGTAATGAGTGCGGCGGGGATGACTGAACCGGCTTGCAACAAGGCTCCCGTTGGTGCGGCATCGAGCCGCTGCAATGAAACCGTGCGGCGCTCAGCGGGTCGATCAAGAAAAGCAGGCTGTGCGGCAGAAACCGAAGCCTGAGCTGGTGCAGGCACTGGCGCGGAAGGAGACAGCGCCTGCGCCAGACTGGCCGCGGACGTTCCGCCGCCAAAAAACAGGCGGCTACCGCGTGCGGCTTCGCGTTCCTGTTCGATCCGCTGACGCGCCGCTTCCTCTGGGCTGATGCCCTGCGGCGGCGGCGGGGGCGGTTGTGCACCCACAGGCGGCAAGGCTGCGACAGCCCCGCGCTCTTGCGCATCAAGTATCGGTTTGCCGAGATCGCCGGGAAGCGGCGGTCCAAGCCTTGGCACCTGCGAATAATCCCTCGGGGCCGAGGCCAGACCGTCGGCCACCGCGACACCATCGGTGTTGAACAGTTCCTCCTCGCTCCCTTGCGAGGCAGGCTGCAGCGCATAGAGCAAAGCTGCGCCCACCAGCGATAGTCCGACGGCGCTGGCGATACCAATTGCCTTTCGCGACAGCCGCACGACGCGCGGGCCCTCGCCGCGCAGGCTGGTGATGGATTCGGCGTCGACGGGGCGTTCGGGAGCAGGCTCGCTGTTCATCACTCGCTCCGGGCGCGGTTGGTGATCTTGACGCGTACCTGCCTGCGCCCTGCGCCAAGACGCAATTCGGCCTTATGGAACAGCCGGTCGACGATCAAATAGCGCCCGTTCACCCGGTAATTGACCAGTTCGGCCTCGCCCTCCTCGCCAATGACAAAGAAGGGCGGCATTTCGCCTTGGGCAATATCGGGCGGGAACTCCACGAGCGTGCGCTGACCATCATCGAAAACGCGCAGCGGCCGCCAATCGGGTTTGTCGCCCGATATCCGGTAATCAAAATTGAGGTTTTCGATCGTGAACCCATCCGCAATCGGCGCCGTGCGCACGGCTTCGGCTTCTGCCCGTCGCAATGCGATCAGCTCGTCTTCGGGATAGAACCAGCTGACCGAGGCCATGTAGACGCGGGCATTGGCGCGCAGTTCGACGTGATAGGTGCGCCGGTCGGTGTTGATGACAAGGTTGGTGGTGATGTCAGCCCGGGTCGGCTTGACGAGGATATGCACCCGCTGTGTGGAGCCCGATCCGCTGAGCGTATCGCCGATCATCCAGCGTACCGTATCGCCTGCCGCAACCGGGCCGGGGCCGACCAGCTGCTCGCCTTCTTGCAGCGCGATATCGGTCACTTGCCCTGGCTTGGCATAAATCTGGAACAGCGCTCCTTCGCTAAAGGCATAGCGCTGGATCGCATTCTGGAAACCTGCATCCTCGGGCTGGATACGGGCAGCATCATTTGCCGCTCCCACTTGCGTCTCGGGGTCAGACGGGCGGGAGCGGCGCGCGGCAGTGGGGGAGGCCTGCCGCGAAAGGAGGTGGATGTCATCGGGTGTCTGGATCGCCGTGAGCGGGCGCATTTTCACCAGCGCTGCCAAGGCTAACTGCATGGCCGCAGCCGAGGGGGCCGGGGTCGCCGAGGCCGGGACGGCCAGCGCCAGCGAGGTCGCGGCAAGCAGGCTGACGAAAACTTTGCGGAAGACAATATGTGAGCGGGACATCAGCCGAGCTCCTTTGACCAGTTGATGGATGTGACGAAGATACCGAGTGGATTCTTGGTGAGCGCATCGGGATTATTGGGAGGCTGCACGGTGATGCCGAGGATCGCGGTCCAGCGGCTCGTCTCAGCGAGCGCGCCGTCGCGGTAGCGGCGCTCGACCCAGGCCACCCGGAAACTCCTTGGCGAAGCACGGATCACGCTGGTGACATCGACGGCCACCTGTTCGCGTCCAATCACGGAAAAGGGATCATTGGCGCGCGCATAGTCATTGAGCGCCAGCGCGCCCTTGTCGCTCGCAAAGTCATAGGCCCTGAGCCAGTTCTCGCGCACGACGATTGCATCATCGGGAATGGCGCGGACATGTTCGATGAAGCGGGCAAGGTGGAAGGCGATCTGCGGATCGGTCGGCGCGAACTCCGCATTGGCAGGCGCGACGCTGCGCGCTTCGCCAAGCTTGTCGACCTCGACCACCCAGGGGACGATGGTGCCGCGCGCATTCTGCCAGATGAGACCGCCGGTCAGCGCCGCCGACAGGCCGAGCGCGCCGAAAAAGGCATAGCGCCAGCTCCTTGCCTGCACGCGGGCCGAGCCGATGCGCTCGTCCCAGACCTGTGCCGCGCGCTGATAGGGCGTCTCGGGTTGCGGTGTCTTGCCGTACCGGATCGAGGGGCGTTTGAACATGAGAGGTCAGTCCTTCTCTTTGGTGTCGATCGAGGAGCCTGCGCCGTGGCCGTCACCGGAGCGCACAGTGTGCGCGGCGAGCGAGGCCGAGTGGCCGAGGCTCTGGCGCTGCTTCATGGATTTGGCCCAGGCGGGCGGGCCGTTTTCGGGTGCTGGACCGGAGGGCGTGGTGCCTGGTGCAGGCACAATGCGGCCGCCCATATTGCCGACCGACGCCCGTGCACCCTCGCGGAAATTGCTCTTGGCGCTATCTGCCGCTTTGCGCAGTGGCGACATGGCTGCGCCTCCTGCGGCGCGGCCGACACCGGCCATACCGCCTGCGACGGCCGCACCGCCGCTCTTGCCAGCGGAACCGGTGGCATAGGCCATGGTTGCTCCGCCTGCGGCGCGCGATGTGCCTTGCGCGGCCGACGAGGCGGCGCTCGCCACCGCCCCGCCAGCCAGCTTGGCTCCAGCGACACCGCCCACCGCCGCGCCGCCCGCCAGCAGGGCGGTGCCTGCTGCTGCGCCAGCGCCCAATTGCGGCCCGCCTGCGACGATGCCGTTAGCGATGCCGGGGCCAAAGATGCCCAGACCGAGAAGCGTGAGGCTTGCAAGCACGATGGCAAGCGCATCCTCGATGGTCGGCTCGCCGGGGATCGCGCTGGTGAATTCAGCAAAGAGCGTCGAGCCGATGCCGATGATCACCGCGAGCACCAGCACCTTGATGCCCGAAGACACGACATTGCCGAGCACACGCTCGGCTAGGAAGGCGGTCTTGCCGAACAGACCGAAGGGGATGAGGATAAAGCCAGCGAGCGTGGTCAGCTTGAACTCGATCAGCGTGACGAAGAGCTGGATCGAGAGGATGAAGAAGGCGATGATCACCACCGCCCAGGCGAGCAGCAGGATGATGATCTGCAGGAAATTCTCGAAGAAACCGACATAGCCCATCAGATCGGCGATGGATTCGATCAGCGGCCAGGCGGCATCGATCCCGACCTGGGCCACACGCCCGGGCTGTAACAGGTCGGCGGCACCCAGCCCCGAACCGCTGGCTTTGAGGCCTAGGCCTGCAAAGCTGTTGAAGATGATGTTGGCGAGCGCGCTCCAGTTACCGATGATATAGGCAAAGATGCCGACGAAGAGCGTCTTCTTGACGAGCCGGGCGATGATGTCGTCATTCTCGCCCCAGCTCCAGAACAGGGCAGCCAGCGTCACATCGATCACGATCAGCGTGGTCGCGATGAAGGCGACCTCGCCAGAGAGCAGGCCAAAGCCGCTGTCGATATATTGGGAGAAGATCGCCAGAAAGCGATCGACGACGCCGGTGCCGCCCATGTCAGTCCTCCCCTCGTTGGTCGCCAACCGGGGCTGACACCGGGAGGTGCGGCGCGTCCGGCGGCGGAGGATCGGCGAGCCCGGAATAGGCCTCTGGATGATCCACGCCCAGGAAGCGGCGGCGCTTTTCGGCCCAGGCCGCACGGCAATCGGGTGAGGACAGCGCCAGTTCGCCCATCTCTGCGCAGGCCTTGATCTGTAAGGGCAGCGGGTCGCCGTCGGGCACCCATGCGATTGGCACGGGGCCCGCGCGCGGGGCAGGCTCCTCGCGCATCTGCACGAGCGTCATGGCAAAGGCGAGCCCGACGAAGACGGCGGCACCGATGCGCGCGAAGAGCTTGCTGTCCATGGCCGATTACTTCGACCCGCTGGGCAGGTAGCGCGGACGATTGGCCAGAAAACGCCGCAGCTGTTCGCGCGCCTGCGCCTTGGCCGCGGCGCGCTCTGCCGCATCGAGCGTTTGCGCCCGGCTCAGCGCCGCCAGCGTCGCGGTGAGATCGGCGAGTTGGCCTGCCTGCACCGCCAGCAGCTGGTTGCCCGCCTGCGCGGCCTGCAAGGCGCCGGTGGCCGACTGGCTGGCGCTGACCAGTTCATTCACCGCTGTGCGCGAGCCTTCGATATTGGCGACCGCGCCCGCCTGGACTTTCATGGCGTCCTCGAACCCGGCGACGCTGTTCTGCCAGCGTGCCTCTGCGCCATTGACCATCGCCTGCTGCGAGGCACCCAGCGGGATATTCTTGTATTGCGCATCGAAGGTGGTTTCGATTGCGCGCACATCATAGGCGATGCGCTGGGCTTGCTGCAGCAATTGCTGGGTCTGCCGGATCTGGTCCTGTAGGGGCTGGAGCACGGTAAGCGGCAGGCTCTGCAAATTGCGCGCCTCGTTGACGAGCGAGTTCGCCTGGTTCTGCAGCATGCGGATCTGATTGTTGATCTGCTCAAGCGTGCGCGCAGCGGTGAGCAGGTTCTGGGCATAGTTCGTCGGATCATAAACAATGCCGCCGAACTGCGCGTGTGCGGGCGCAGAAACCAGAGCGCCGGTTCCAGCACAGGCAAGCGCGACACCGGTCAAAAGGCAGCGGAGGTATTTACGGGGGATCATGGGAGGTCTCCTTGTTGGGGGCTGGGGATAAGGGATTTTGCTTCGCGGGCACCGAGCAAGTCGGCAGCCCAGTCGAGGCCGCGATGGCGCAGCCAGGCGGCGGCGAACCCTGCGCGGCCGGAATTCTCGATGATCCGCGCAATGGCGAGCTGGTCGCTCTTCGACGAGGCGGCGGTGAAGGCGAGCGCGACCTCTCCAAGACCCAGCTCGAACAGACGGTTGCCGCGTGCTGACTGACAGTAATAGTCGCGCTTGGGAGTTGCCCGGCTGAGGATTTCGATCTGGCGATCATTGAGACCGAAGCGGCGATAGATGCTCAGGATTTGCGGTTCGACCGCGCGCTCATTGGGCAGGAAGATACGGGTCGGGCAGCTTTCGATGATCGCGGGCGCAATCGCCGATGTCTCGATATCGGCAAGGCTCTGCGTGGCGAAGACGACGCTTGCGTTCTTCTTGCGCAGGGTCTTGAGCCATTCGCGCAATTGCGCAGCGAAGGCCGGGCTGTCGAGCACCAGCCAGCCTTCATCGATGATGATCATCGTGGGCGACCCGTCGAGCCGCCCTTCGATCCGGTGGAAGAGATAGGAGAGCACCGCCGGTGCCGCGGCCGATCCGGTCAGCCCCTCGGTCTCAAAGGCCTGGAAGCTGCCTTCGCCAAGCCGCTCGCTTTCGGCATCAAGCAGGCGCCCAAATGGCCCGCCGATGCAATAGGGCGCGAGTGCCTGCTTCAAGCCCTGCGATTGGAGCAGGACGGCGAGGCCCGTCAGCGTGCGTTCGGCAATTGGCGCGGTCGACAACGAGGTCAGTGCCGACCAGAGGTGGTCCTTGGTGACCGGATCGATGGTGACGCCTTCGGAAGCAAGGATGGCCTGCAGCCATTCGGACGCCCAATTGCGTTCTCCCGGCTCGTCGATCCGCGCGAGCGGTTGCAGCATCACGGCCTCGTCGCCGTCCTCTGAAAGGCTTGATCCCAAGTCCTGCCAGTCACCGCCGCAAGCGAGCGCTGCCGCGCGGATCGAGCCACCAAAATCGAAGGCGAAGATTTGCGAGCGATTATACCGGCGGAATTGCATTGCCATCATGGCAAGCAGCACCGATTTGCCCGCGCCGGTCGGGCCGACCACCAGAGCGTGCCCGACATCGCCAACATGAAGCGAAAAGCGGAACGGGGTCGAGCCTTCGGTCTTCGCATAGAAGAGCGGCGGTGCATCAAGATGCGCATTGCGCTCCGGCCCGGCCCAGACCGCCGATAGCGGCATCATGTGGGCCAGGTTCAGCGTGGAGATGGGAGGCTGGCGGACATTGGCATAGACGTGCCCCGGCAGTGATCCGAGCCAGGCTTCGACCGCGTTCATGCCTTCGGTCACACAGGTGAAATCACGGCCCTGAATGACCTTCTCGACCAGACGTAGCTTTTCAGCAGCGAGCGCGGCATCCTCGTCCCAGACGGTGACGGTGGCCGTCACCAGCGCCAGCCCGACATGATCCGCGCCCAGTTCCTGCAAGGCCGTATCGGCATCCTCGGCCTTGTTGGCCGCGTCGCTGTCGACCAGCACCGAGGCCTCGTTGGTCATCACCTCTTTGAGGATCGCGGCGACCGATTTGCGCTTGGCAAACCATTGGCGGCGGATTTTGGAGAGCAGCCGCGTGGCGTCGCTCTTGTCGAGCATGATCGCCCGGGTCGACCATCGATAAGCGAACCCTTGTGCGTTGAGTTCATCGAGCAGGCCGGGAAAGGTCGCGCTCGGAAAGCCGATCACGCTCAGTGTGCGCAGATGGGCCGCGCCTAGACGCGGCTCAAGCCCGCCAGTGAGCGGCTCGTCGGCGAGCAGCGCATCCAAATGCATCGGGGTTTCGGGAACGCGGACGGACTGCACCCGCGTCGAGATGCAGCTGTGAAGATAGGTCAGCGTGTCGCCGTCATCGAGCCATTGGGCTTCGGGGAAAAAGCCCTCGAACAGGCGCAGCAGACGGTCAGTTCGATCCACGAAGCCGTCAAGCAATTCACGTGGGACAATGCCTTTCTCAGCCTTGCCCTCATAAAGCCAGCTTTCCGCACGCGCTGCCTCTTCGGCAGGCGACATCCACAGGAAGGTAAGGAAATAGCGGCTCTCGAAATGCGCGCCTTCTTCGGCGAACTGTGCGGCGCGTTCGCGCTCGACCAGCGCCGATGCCGGATCGGGAAAGTCACAGACCGGATAGTCCAGCGCAGGGCGGCGCACCGCTTCAACGAAGATCGCCCAGCCAGATCCCAACCGCCGCAATGCGCTGTTGAGCCGCGCGGTGGTTGCGACCAGTTCGGCAGGCGTTGCGCTGTCGAGGTCTGGCCCACGAAAGCGCGCCGTCCGCTGAAAGCTGCCGTCCTTGTTTAAGACGACGCCGGGCGCAACGAGCGCTGCCCAAGGCAGGAAGTCCGCGAGCCTGTCGGCCTTGTTTCGGTATTCGCGAAGCGAGAACATCCCTCACACTCCGCAATGGGCAGGAAAGCGTAGATGCCGCCGGGCCACATCCACGAATTGCGGATCGCGCCGCGCTGCCCAGACCGCCACCATGTGGCCAAGCGCGAAGAAAACGAGCCCTGCGATCCACAGCTGCAGGCCAAGCCCGATGGCTCCGGCCAGTGTCGCGTTGGCGATCGCCAGCCCTCGCGGTGCGCCGCCAAGCAGAATATGCTCGGTCAGTGCTCGGTGGACCGGGACCACGAAGCCATTGGGAAGAGAGGAAGCGCCGCTCTCCATCAGACGAGCGCTCCGCCTCCGAAGGAAAAGAAGGAGAGGAAGAAAGACGATGCGGCAAAGGCGATCGACAGGCCGAAAACGATCTGGATCAGCCGCCGAAACCCGCCCGACGTGTCGCCGAAGGCCAATGCCAGCCCGGTGGCGATGATGATGATCACCGCGACGATCTTGGCGACCGGTCCCTGGATCGATTCAAGGATCGCCTGCAGCGGCGCTTCCCATGGCATGGACGAACCGGCGGCGTGGGCGGGCGTTGTAACGACGAGCGCCACGCCGGTAGTCAAGACAAGAGCCGACAGGCGCGAGCGCGCCCGTGATAAAATGCGGATCACGAAGGGTCTCCTTGAGTTGGGGAAAGTGGCGCGAGGACATATTCGCCTGCCGCATCGAGCCCGCGGACCTCGGCCAGTTCGGACAGCCGCCGTCCGGTGCCATCGCGCACAAGCACAGCAATAACGTCGATGGTCTCGGCGATCAGCGCGCGCGGCACAGTGACCACGCTTTCCTGAATCAGCTGTTCGAGCCGCCGCAGCGTGCCTAGCGCAGTCCCAGCATGGATCGTGCCGATCCCGCCCGGATGTCCGGTGCCCCAGGCCTTGAGCAAGTCGAGCGCTTCTGCGCCGCGCACTTCGCCTATTGGA
Organism: Sphingomonadales bacterium; assembly: GCA_009995225.1. Lineage (GTDB taxonomy): Bacteria > Pseudomonadota > Alphaproteobacteria > Sphingomonadales > Sphingomonadaceae > Erythrobacter. The sequence continues at coordinate 238,251 of JAACPW010000001.1, forward strand.
ATACGGTCAGGCCGAAGACGTAAGGCCGAGCGGACCAGATCGGACAGGGTGGCAACGCCATCCTTGGTCCGCAGCGATACGAGATTGGGCGCGGCGCATTGCAGTTCGCGCGTATCTTCGATCAGGACGACGCGGTCAGAGCTGGAAGCAACTTCGGCCAGCAGCGCATTGGTAAGCGTGGTCTTGCCGGTGGAAGTACCGCCAGCGACCAGAATGTTCTTCCGCGACACAACGGCATCGGCCATCAAATCGGCCTGCCAGTCTGCCATGATGCCCGCAGCGACATAGTCAGCCAGCGTAAATACCGCGACTGCAGGCTTGCGAATGGCAAAGCTGGGCGCTGCAACCACCGGCGGCAGGAGCCCTTCAAAGCGTTCCCCGCCCTCGGGCAGCTCTGCCGAAACACGCGGAGCACCGCCATGAACCTCGGAACCGACATGGTGCGCGACCAGTCGAATGATGCGCTCGCCATCGGCGGCGCCCATAAGGCAGTCAGTTGCGGCAAGGCCTTCCCCGAGACGGTCGACCCAGAGTCGACCGTCCGGATTGAGCATGACTTCGATCACTGCGGGTTCTTCGAGCCAGCGAGCAATCTCTACGCCCAAAGCCGTGCGCAACATGCGCGCGCCGCGCGACGATGCTTCGGATCGGATCGGAATAACGCTCATGGGCTGCCCCGGATTGCGGCAACCGACCATCGGCTGCGCTTGCGAGGCAGATCAAAGAGACATCAGATTGCCGTCAGGCAACAAGCTTTTGCTGCGAGGAAAGCGCAGCGTAGCCAAAGTATCGCTAGCGTAACGGGCCGGTCAGTCAAACGCGTCAACAATCCGAATCAAACCTGCTATTCGAGATGAACTCGTCCGATTTCAATTAGATCGATATTTGTCATCGCAACACAAGTCGCGTTGCCGTTGCGGGGCGGCTGTGCTTTATCGTGTTCCCGATGACCACCCCTGCCGATATCGACAAATTCATTTCCCAGTGGCGCGATACCGGCGGCAGTGAGCTTGCCAATACGCAGAGCTTTATCAACGGCCTGTGCGATCTGCTAGAGGTAGAACCGCCCACCGGCAGCCGCACTGACGACGTGCATAACGATTATGTCTTCGAACGCCGCGTCTTTCAGGACAATGGCGACGGCACACAGAGCTTCGGCCGCATCGATTGCTATAAGCGCGGTTGTTACATCCTCGAAGCCAAGCAGGGCAGCGAGGCCGACCGCGCGGCAGCGGATAAAGGCGAGGACGATCTCGATATCTTCGGCCAGACCGCCAGCGCCCGCGTCAAGCGTGGCACCGCCCGGCGCGGCACTCCCGGTTGGGCCAAGGCGATGGTGCAGGCCAAGGGCCAGGCCGAACGCTATGCCAAGGCGCTTCCCGTTGACCATGGCTGGCCGCCAATCCTGCTCGTCACCGACATCGGCTATTGCATCGAGGTCTATGCCGACTTCACCGGGACCGGCAAAGCCTATGCCCAGTTCCCCGACCGGGCGCGCTACCGGATCATGCTGGAGGATTTGCACGACGACGACGTGCGAGAGCGGCTCCGCGCTATCTGGACCGATCCCAAGAGCCTCGACCCCGCTGCCCGCGCTGCTCGTGTTACCCGCGACATTGCCGATCTGCTGGCCACAGTCGCCCGGCGCCTTGAGAAGCGGGGCTATAATGCGGAGACCACCAGCGGTTTCCTGATGCGGGTGTTGTTCACAATGTTCGCGGAAGACAGCGGACTGATCCCGGAAGGCAAATTTACGCAGCTCCTCAAAGACCAGCGCGCACACCCCGAACATCTGGAGCATCAGCTCTCAGCACTGTGGGCGGCGATGGACAAGGGCGAGTTCTCCCCTGCGCTGGGCGTGCCGCTGAAGAAATTCAACGGCTATCTGTTCAAGGAACGCACCGCGATCCCGCTGGATGCAGAAGAGCTGGAAGTGCTGATCAAGGCGGGCGAGCACGTCTGGACCGAGGTGGAGCCGGCGATCTTCGGGACGCTGCTGGAACGCGCGCTCAACCCCAAGGAGCGGGCGAAGCTTGGCGCGCATTACACCCCGCGCGCCTATGTCGAGCGGCTGATCGGCCCCACGATCATGGAGCCGCTGCGCGCCGATTGGGACGGGGTACGCGGAGCCGCGGCGACCCTGATCGAAGAGGGGAAGGAGGACGAGGCCAAGGCTTTTGTCGAGGCATTCCATTCTCGGCTTGCCCAGACGAAGGTGCTCGATCCTGCCTGCGGCACAGGCAACTTCCTCTATGTCGCCTTGGCGCGCATGAAGGAGCTTGAGGGCGAGGTGCTCGATCTGCTGGTCGAGCTGGGCGACGACCAATATGTCGCCGAGCTAACCGGCCACACCATCACGCCCGAAAACTTCCTCGGGATTGAGGTAAACGAACGTGCCGTCGAAATTGCGCAACTGGTGCTGTGGATCGGTTATTTGCAATGGCATTTCCGCGTGAATGGTGCCGACCGCACGCCGCCCGAACCCATCCTGCGCGACGTGCGGACGATTGAACATCGCGATGCCCTGATTGACTACGACGACAAGCTTCTTGAACGCGATGACGCGGGCAAGCCCATTTCTCGCTGGGATGGCGAGACGATGAAGCTCCATCCCGTCACGGGCAAAAAGGTGCCCGACGAGGGCGCGCGGGTTGAGGTGTATCGCTACGTGAAGCCCCGTGCGGCGAAGTGGCCCAAGGCCGATTTTATTGTCGGGAACCCGCCATTCATTGGCGGCAAGGACGTGCGGGACCGTTTGGGAGATGGCTATTTCGACGCGCTGTTCGCCACCACTGATGTGCCTGAAAGCGCCGATTTTGTCATGCATTGGTGGGACAAGGCGGCAACGGCGGTTCGCAAGGCGGGTACGCGGCGGTTCGGCTTCGTCACCACCAATTCGATCACGCAGGTGTTCAGCCGCCGGGTGATTGCCAAACATCTCGACGCGAAGAGCGGCGTTGGCCTGAGATTTGCCATTCCGAACCATCCATGGGTGGACGAAAAGGATGGTGCCGCCGTGCGCATCGCCATGACGGTGGCTGAACCGCAGGGCAAATCAGGCCGCGAGCCGGGAATGGTGCAAACCGTCATTGATGAAAGCGGCGCGCCGCACACCATTGCGTTTGGCATCAATATGGGCCTGATAAGCGCTGATCTGCGGATCGGGGCCGATGTTTCCTCGGCCCGCCCGCTCAAGGCGAACGACAAGCTCGCTTCTCGAGGCGTTCAATTGATGGGCAATGGCTTCATCGTGACGCCGGAGCAGGCAGAGGGTCTGTCGGTTCAAATCACTAATAAGCAACCAGCCAACATCCGCACCGGAGTTAAAGATGGCGATGCCGTGATCTTCGACTATCGCAATGGCCGTGATCTCGCTGCGCGCCCGCGCGGGGTGAAGGTGATCGACCTCTACGGCCTCAGCGAGACCGAAGTGCGCAACAAGCATCCGGCAATCTATCAGCACCTCTCGCATGCAGTTCGACCACAGCGTGATGGGCAAGCTTCCAAGAGCAAGACGACCGACGCGAAGCAATATGCTGAAAAATGGTGGCTCTTCGGCAAACCACGTCCTGAAATCCGCAAGGCCTTATGCGGAGTATCGCGCTACATCGCCACCATCGAGACCGCAAAACACCGGGTGTTCCAGTTCCTGGCCATGTCGATCCTTCCGGATAACATGCTGGTTTGTATCGCACTCGATGATGCGTTTCATCTCGGCGTGCTGTCGAGCCGGATCAGTGTACTGTGGGCACTTGAGGCTGGAGGGACACTGGAGGATCGTCCGCGCTACAATAAGACAGCGTGCTTTGACCCCTTTCCCTTCCCTAGGGACGTTGACGAATCGCTCAAGGACAAAATCCGGGCCGAGGCCGAAGCACTCGATGCGCTGCGCAAGCGGGTTCTGAAAGAGCACGAGGACCTGACCCTCACTAAGCTTTACAATGTGCTTGAAGCCCTGCGGGAGGGCCGCGCGCTGACCGAGGCCGAGCGCGACATGCATGATCGCGGGCTCGTCACCCTGATCCGCCAGCACCACGACGCCATCGATGCGCTGGTTGCCGAAGCCTATCGCTGGCCCGTTGACCTCTCAGATGAGGAAATCCTCATCCGCCTCGTTGCGCTCAACAAGGAACGCGCCGCCGAGGAAGCCCGTGGCCTGATCCGCTGGCTGCGCCCCGAATATCAGAACCCGCCGTCCGACGATTGGCTCGACACCGGGTCAGGCGTCAAACCGGCAAAGCCCGTGCTCGCAGCCGAACATGTGCCGGACAACATCATCCCATGGCCCGGAACGCTGCCCGAACAGGTCAGCGCAGTGCAGTCGATACTCTCGACCGCACAAACGCCGCTCGCACCGCAGGACGTTGCCCGTTCCTTCAAGGGCAAGCGCGCCGCCACTGTCCGTCCCGTGCTCGAGGCGCTGGCTGGTATCGGCATGGCCCGTCGGCTGAAAGATGGGCGGTATGCGGCGTGACGGGTGAAACAAGCCAATGAAGGAAGATGATTTCAAGCTGTGGCTGACCCGTGCGGGATATGCGGAGAACACTGTCAACACCCAGATGACCCAGGCCCGCCGACTTGATCAGGCGTATGGCGATCTTGACGAGCATTTTGACCGGGACAAGTTCACCGCCATCGCTGCAACGCTGAAATACTCCGCTCAGGACAAGCGCGATCAGGCACCCAACCCCTCCAAGCTCCCAATCGATGGGGACCTGTATTCCAACCTCGCAAGTTACAGGGCCACCCTGAATTTTTACCAGCGTTATCGCGACGATGATCAGGCGGGTCGAAAACCCAGAACCCCAAAACTGGGGGATGATCAGTTCTTCTCCGAAGTTAACCGCATGATGGGCGTGTTCAAGGAACGGATGCCCGACTTCGCAGGCTTCGCGGAAGAGATAGGCCAGTTCTGGGAAACCGAGGGCAGCTACAAGCGCGATGCGCGCGACAGCGTGATCGCCGCTGCCACCAATTTCGACCAGACCGAAGAAGAATGCGGCCGCGCAGTCTACAAGGCGCTGGTGCAGGGCACACAGCAGGGCCTCCCGCTCAGCTGGCGCACGCAGGCGGAAATCTCCAAGGCACCTGCCGATCTCCAGACCCGCTTCTACGAAACGGTTGCCCGCCTGGCGCGCCTGGAAGCTGGTGACAACCAAGGCTTGCTGGAAAGCGCCCGAGAGCTTGAAAGCCTGAAGCAAGCAGGCCTGCCGGGTATGCGGCGGGGCGAGGTGCTCAGCATTGCGATCTCGGTTTACGGCACGGTCAACGTGAATGATGCCTGCTGGTTCAAAGTCCGCACCTTCGACCGGCTTGGCAAGGCCCTGATGGGACACAAATTCTTCGCCTCACCGCAATTCGAGCTGGCGGACTTCGAGAAGTTCCAGTGGGCGATGAACCGGATTCGTGACCAGCTCGATGACTGGAACTGGCGGACCGGCAGCCTGACCGATGTGCAAGGTTTCATCTGGGTTGCCATGGCAGAAAACTGGGAGGAACCGGAAGTGTCGGACCTGACGCGCGAAGCAGTTGAGGAGGCCATGGACGAGTGCGAGGAGATCGGCGTCGAGGCCTTCCTCGCCAAATACCGGTTCGGCAAGCCGCGCGATTATTGGACCCGGCGGGAGCCGGAAGGGTTTCTGTTCCCGGCCAAGGCAATTGTTGGCGCGGCCTATGGCTTCATGCCCGAGGGCAAGCCGCAGAGCGCCAAGGAGTTTTACGGCGGCTATGGAGAGCAGGCCGCAAACGGGATCTTGCAGCGCTTAGGCTTTGAGATCGTGAGCACGAAAGGGGGCGAGATGGCTCCGGCAACCGAAGGCAAGCCCGCGATAGGGGCAAAACCAACCAACCTGATTCTCTATGGCCCGCCCGGCACCGGCAAGACCTATGCCACGGCCAGCGAGGCGGTGCGGCTGTGCGATGGCACTGTCCCCGCCGATCGCGACGAATTGATGCTGCGCTATCAGGAATTGTCCCGCAAGGGGCGGATCGGATTCGTAACTTTCCATCAGAGCTTCAGCTACGAAGACTTCGTCGAGGGGCTTCGGCCACAGCAGGCGGAAACCGGTGACGAAGGCTCGCCCGACACTACGGGCTTCTCACTGGTGGCACGCGATGGTGTGTTCAAGGAAATGGCGCGGGTCGCAGGCGAGAACAAGGGCCGCGCGCTCTCGCATGATCTTCCGCCGTTCGATGGAAGCCGAAAGATCTTCAAGATGTCGCTTGGCAGGAGCTGGGCGTCCGAAGATGATGCCATTTACCAAGGCGCGCTGGAGGGAGGCTACGTAGTCCTTGGATGGGGCGGCGAAGTCGACTGGTCGGATCAGCGGTTCGACGATTGGGAGGCGATCAAGGAGCGCTGGCGGCAAGACCATCCCGATGCTCATGGCAACGACCCCAACATGTCGCAGATCTATACCTTCCGCAGCAACATGGAGGTCGGATCGCTGATTGTCATTTCGGATGGCAACATGAAG
>JAACPW010000021.1 GCA_009995225.1 Sphingomonadales bacterium
ACACGTTTAACCCGTAAGCGGACCTGAATTGCCGAACGGGACGATGAGCTTGGATGTTCCAGCGAAAACGCCGGAGAAACACCGGAACCGCATTCCGTAGAAGCGGAAAATCAACAGCAAGTGATTGAAAATATGGCGCACCCGACAGGATTCGAACCTGTGACCTCTGCCTTCGGAGGGCAGCGCTCTATCCAGCTGAGCTACGGGTGCTCTGCGCCACGAGGTGAACTCGCGGGCGGCGCAGCGCATAGCAAGAGGCATCGCGCCGCGCCACACAATTGTGCCGTCGCCCGCGCCGACTCGTCTGACCGCAGGATCCGCACGGGTTGGCTTAACCAATCGGCAAGGACGCGGGCATAGGCTTCCCCCATGGCCACACTCCCCCCCCAGACGATTCTCTCCGATACCGCCTCGTTGCGCTCGGAGGATGCCGCCCCTGAAGCACTGGCCGAGGCGTTAATTGCGCTCCACGGGCAGGCCGCCGGGCTGGCGCTACTTGCCCGGCTCGCGCCAGAGCGGGTGGAGATCGGTGGCGAGCTTGGGGCCGTGATCGCGCGGGCGACGCCGCAGCAGCGTGCGCTGGTGGCGCAAACCGCCGCCGATTGCGCGGCTATGCTCGAAAGCGGACTGGCTGCCCTCGCCACCCTCACACGCCGCGGGCAGGACACGACCGCCCCGGCGCTGGCACTTTGGCGCGAATTTCATGCGGCGCGCGTCGCGATGGTGAGCGTCCTTTCGCCCGCCCGCCCGGCCTGACCGCGTCCAAACGTGGCTTGACTGCGTTCTTCCTTCGTTCCAACGCTGATGCATGTCCAGCGCGCCCCTTGTCTCGTCTGATTCGCATGCCTCCCCCGCCTTTTGCGCCGCCGATGTCGCGCGCGGGATCGGGCGGTTGTTTGCACGCAACGGCATCTGGTGCCTGTCCGAAGTGCCGTTGAAAAACGGGCGCCGCGCCGATCTGATGGGGATCGATGCCAAGGGGCTTGTAGTGATTGTCGAAATCAAGGTCGCGCGCGCCGATTTGCTGGGCGATGCGAAATGGCCCGATTACCTCGATTTCTGCGACCGCTTTTACTGGGGCCTGCCGCCGGGGCTGGACCGCGCACCGCTGGAGAGCGAGGCTTATCGCCCGCAGACATGCGGCGTGATCGTTGCGGATGGCTATGATGCCGAAATCCTGCGCCCGGCCGCACTTGATCCGCTGGCCGCGGCCCGGCGCAAGACCCAGATCGAGAACCTGGCGCGGATCGCGATGCGGCGGCACATGGCGCTGCTCGATCCGCTGTGCATATCGCTCGACACGGTCGCGTAGGCGGGGCACGAGTTTGCCCTGTCACCGGGCAGGTATTTGCGGCATAGCCTGATGCCATGTTCTCAGCCGATCTGCCCCTTCCGCTCGCGCTGCTGTTTGTCAGCATCGCTGTCACGCTGATCGTGGCGCTGCGGTATCTTCTGACCAGCGGCCTGTTCGCTTTCGCCACGGCCAAGGTGCGGCCCGGCCTCTACGAGGGTAAAGGCGCGCAGATCGCTCGCGAAGTGCGCTGGTCGCTCCTGTCTGCGGCGATCTACGGCGTGCCGGCCGGGATCGTGTTGTGGAGCTGGAATCACCACGGGTGGACTGCGATCACCGGCGGTTGGGCCAGCCTGCCGCTGTGGTATCACCCGCTGTCCTTCCTGATCTATCTCTTGGTGCAGGACACCTGTTTCTACTGGAGCCATCGCTGGATGCACCGGCCCAAATGGTTCCGCCTTGCCCACGCGGTGCATCATCACAGCCGCCCGCCAACCGCGTGGACCGCCATGAGCTTCCATCCGATCGAGGCGCTGACGGGCGCGGTCGTGATACCGGCGCTGGTGTTTCTGGTGCCGATCCACATCGCGGTGCTTGGTCTGGTGCTGGGTGTGGCAACCGTGATGGGGGTGACCAATCACATGGGGTGGGAGATGTTCCCGCGCTGGTTCGTTCACTCCCCGTTGGGGAACTGGCTGATAACCGCCAGCCATCACGAGCGCCATCACGAGGAATACAGATGCAACTTCGGGCTATATTTCCGCGTCTGGGACAGGCTGTGCGGCACCGACAGGGGCCTGTCGCGGCGGATCGTGGCCGAAGCCGGGCACGAGGCCCGCGTGCTCACCCCCTGAAAGCATGCGCATTGGCGCTGGCGGGGATCGGCGCAAGCCTTGCCGGCACCCTTGCTGCGGCACCGGCAAAGGGGGGCGAGGTTTTCATCACCGTCCGCGATTTGCGATCAACTCATGGCGTGGTGCGCGCCTGCATGACAACCCGCGCGGACGTGTTTCCCAAGTGCATCAAGGATCCGACCGCGCATCGCATGGTTGTGCCCGCGTCCGGCAAGGTCGAAATCCACTTCACCGGAGTCAAACCGGGTGAATACGCGATTGCGCTGCTCCATGACGAAAACGACAACGGCAAGGCCGACCGGGCAATGGGGATGATGCCCAAGGAAGGTTACGGCTTTTCGCGCGACGCGCCCGTCAAGATGGCCCCGCCCAAATTCGACGACGCCGTTTTCACGCAAGGCGAAGGCGTCAGCCGCATGTCCATCAAGATGCGGTATTTCCTCTGACTCCCTAGGCGGCTGCCCTCAACATTCCGCAAGCCATTTAACGGGATGTTTACCACGCCGCGCCAGAACCTGACGGGAACTGGATCACCAAGGGGCGGAAATACAGCCATGGACACTCTGCGCGGCACCTTTGACCCCGATTCGAATGCGGATCGGGCATGGGACGCCTCTGATGACGAGAGCGGCGAATCGGCCCGGAGCCACGATGGGCCTCCCCATGCCATCGGTCAGGACGAACGCCGGATGCAGGTGCGCGCCTACAACCACTGGGCCAGCCTCCTGGGCGAGCTGATGTTCCCCAATATCGAAGATCTCGATCCGGCAAATCTCCCGGATTTCGGCCCCCATTCGGTTCTGCTGGATTTCAGCCATGGGGTCGACAATCCGGCCGTGTGCTATCTGGGCACAAAGCTCGCGCTGGAATGCGGAGCCACCGGTGTGATCAACCGCCTTTCGGACGTTCCGCCGCGCTCCTTGCTGAGCCGCATCACCGATCATTACATGCAGATCCTCGCCAATCAGGCGCCGATCGGGTTTGAGGCGGAATTCGTCAATCACGCCGGCGTTGCGATCCTGTATCGCGGCATCCTGCTGCCGTTTTCGAGCGACGATGAGACGATCGATTTCATCTATGGCGTGATCAACTGGAAGGAAATGGCCGACCAGCTGACCGCGGACGAGCTGCTGCTCGAAATCGATCAGGCGCTTGAGCTGGGCGCGGAGCTGGAAATCGGCACCGAACCCCGGCTGCGCGCCGCCGATCCGGTCACGAAATGGGCCGATTCGCCCGGGCACGAAAGCGACGAGGGCGAACCTGTCGGCGATTACGACAGATTGGAGGGCCTTTCGGACGGCTATGACGATGGTTACGCGCGGCTCTCCCTCCACAATTTCGAGCCAGACGGCGAAGCAAAATTGCCGGATTTCAGCCAATTCGGCCTTGGTGACGAAGACGACGAAGATTACGACGAGGATGATGGCGAAGGCGATCTTGCCGGCTACAGCTTTGCCTCACTGGCCGATTACATCGAAGCGCCGATCAAGAAGGCCATCGACCTGACCGGCCTTGAACCGATGCCGGAAAAAGACGAAGCCGTGGACGCGGATCACGCCCTTGACGATCTGGGCTCTGAACCAGAGCCGGAACCCGCGTCCGCAACGGTGGCGCTGACGGCCATTGCCGCCGATCCCGTGGCCGAGGAAGAAGACGAAGAAGAAGTCGATGCCTTCACCGATGATCTGCCCGATGATGCAGGGCTTCACGATTGCCTCGCCGTGGCCCGCGAACTCGCTCGCGCCGCCGACAACACCGAAGATCGCAGCCGCAGCGCGCTTTATGCCGCTGTCAGCCGCGCCTATGATTTCTCGATCGCCGCGCAGGCTGCGCCCGATGATTACGCCGAACTGATCGCGGAAAGCGGCCTGACGGTGCAGGATCGCGCGCCGATGACCCCGGTGGTCAAGCTTGTGTTCGGGCATGATTACGACAAGACCCGTCTGACCGAATATGCCGCCGTGCTGACCCATGCCCACCGCCTTCGCCTGGCACGGGGATCGCTGGCGGGCGTTCTGGCCGAGACCGAAGGCGGCGTGAAGGCGATCGTCAAGGCGGAACGCCGCTTGCGCCGCGAAGAACAGGGCAAACCGGTCGAGGATGCCGCTGCCGTGCGCGAAGCATTGGCGCAGCAATTGCGTGCGATGGAGGCGATCTCGCTTGAACAACTCGATGGTGCTGACGCGGAATTTGCGCTGGTGCTGATCCGGCGGGACGAGATCGGTTGCGCGGAAATACTGGCCGAAGTGCCCGAGGATGTCGCCCTGATCGAACGCGCGGCCCGCAAGCTGTTCGGCTGATGCCGCGCCGGCCGGCGCGGGCTTCACTTTGCGTTCAGGCATAATGGCGGTAGGGTCGTGCCCATGCGCGGTCGCCCTAACCCCCTCGCCTTTATGCTCGCCCTGTTTGCGAGCGCGGTGGTCGCGTGGCAGCCTGTCGCCGCGCAGTCGATCCTGCGCGATGCCGAGACTGAAGAACTGCTCAAGGACATGGCCGCCCCGCTGATCGAGGCGAGCGAGCTTGAACCGGGCAATGTCGAACTGGTGCTGATCAATGATGGCTCGATCAACGCTTTTGTTGCGGGCGGGCAGGCGATCTATGTCCATTCCGGTCTGATCAACGAAGCGGGCACCGCCAACGAAGTGCAGGGCGTGCTTGCCCACGAACTCGGGCACATTACCGCCGGGCACGCGGTGCGGTTTAACGAACGCACCAAGAAAGCGACCAATATTTCGATCCTGTCCCTGATTTTGGGCGTGGGCGCGGCGCTGGCCGGCGCGGGCGAAGGCGCGATGGGAATCATCGCCGCCGGACAACAGGCGGCGATGGGCAGCTTCCTCGCCTTTAACCGCGATCAGGAAGCCTCCACCGATCTTGCCGGGGCGCGCTACCTTTCCGGCGCAGGCATCAGCGGTCAGGGCATGGTCAAGTTCTTCGAGCGACTGCGCGGCAACGAAATCCGCGCCGGATACAGTCAGGCCGATGAAGCCGCCTATGCGCGCACCCACCCGCTTTCAGGTGACCGTATTCAGGTGCTGCGCGGCCTGATGGAGCGGGACGCGGCCTGGGACACGCCGCCCGATCCGGCGTTGCAGGAACGCTTTGTCCGGGCAAAGGCGAAGTTGTTCGGTTACCTCTCCGAACCGCAGCGCACCTTCAACGCCTATCCCCTGACCGATACCAGCGTCCCGGCCCGTTATGCCCGTGCCTATGCCTATCACAAGGAAGCGCGGGTCGATATGGCACTGGCCGAAGCCGACGCGCTGCTCGCTGCCGAGCCTGACAATCCGTGGTTTCTGGAACTCAAGGGTCAGGTGCTGCTCGAATCCGGGCGCCCTGACGAGGCGCTTGCGCCGTTGCGCCGCGCCACCGACCTGACGCGCGCGCACCCGCTTATTGCCGGGATGCTGGGCCATGCGCTGATCGCGACGGAGGACAAGGCCAACTTCATCGAGGCGGAAAAGGTGCTGCGCGCTTCGGTCCAGAAGGATCGTTACAACCCTTTCGCTTGGTATCAGCTTGGCGTGGTTTACGAAGCGCGCGGTGACACGCCGCGCGCGCGCCTTGCCAGCGCCGAAGTGCAGGTGATGAACCGGCAATATCCCCAAGCCCTCGCCAATGCGCAGGCAGCCGAAGCATATCTGCCTTACGGGTCGCCCGACTGGATTCGCGCACAGGATGTTGCGCTGGAAGCCCGCGCCGAACTGGAACGGCTGCGCGACCGGCGTTAGGCTGGCATTGCTTCACCCGATCACCAACGGAAACCATTTGAATGTCCACCCCGTCCTCTGCTCATCCGGCCCCTGCCCACCCGGCCGCTGATGCGCCGCGCACGCTGACTGCGACCTTGCTGACCGCCCTCATGGCGCTGGTGTTCGGCTTTCTGGGCGCGGCGGCGTGGTCCTATTCCGGGCTGGCCGACAACCGCACACGCACCTTCCTGCTCGCCAATCCCGACCTGCTGCCGCAGATGGCGCAGGCTTACGAAGAACAGGAAGCCGGCAAGCGGCTCGCCCAGATGGGCAATCAGGTCTTCGAGCCTTTCCCCGGCGTGGTGCTCGGCAACCCGAACGGCAGCAAGGTGCTGGTCGAATTCACCGATTACAATTGCCCCTATTGCGAGGCGAGCCTGAAGGATGTGAAACGGCTGGTGGCCGAAGACCCCGATCTGAAGGTCGTGATCCGCGAATGGCCGATCTTTGAAGGCAGCGATGGCGCCTCGCGCATGGGGCTGGCGGCAGGCCTTCAAGGCAAGTACGGCGCCTTCCACGAAGCGATGTTCGCCACCGGCGATGTCGGCGCGGCGGCTGAGGCGGCCGGGCTCGATATGGACCGGGCCGCGCGCGATGCAGGGTCCGATGCGGTTTCGACCGAGATTGCCCGCAACCTCGACCTTGCCCGTTCGCTGGGCTTCACCGGCACGCCCGCGTGGATCGCAGGGCAAAAGCCGATTGGCGGAGCAGTCGGCTATGGCAAGCTCAAGGCCGCCCTTGCCGCATCGCCCGACGCCGGTTGAGTGAGGCGGGTTGATGCGCGCGTTCGTGCTGGCCGCTCTGCTTGCAACCCAGCCAGACGCGCCGCCACAAATTGACTACACCGCTGAACGCGCGGCCATCGCCCGCTATCAGGACGCCGACCAGCGCCTGCAGGATGTAGGCTGGCATCTGGCCCGCAGCAATGCGCCGTTCTGCCCCCGGGTCGTGCCTTCGATCGGGCTGCAATTGCAGGATATGGCGAGTTACGGCGCGCCCGATATCGCCCGCGCGGCCTTGGGCCTGACACGCGACTTTGCCGTGCAGACCGCCGCGCATGGATCGCCCTCCGCGCTTTCAGGGGCCTTCACCCGCAACCGCGAGATCGACCGGCTCGACCGCTTCGATCCCAATGATTGGCCCGCCGGCGCGGCAATGGAATGGCAAAGGCTGGTGCGCGCGCACGATCATATCGATGCGATGCTGACCGAACATGGCGGCATCGCAATCACCTTTGCCGATGGCGCGCAAACCCGCCTCTGGCCGGTGGAGGTCTGTGCCACGCGCTTTGAACTGATGGGCGAAGGCAAGGCGGCGGTGGCAGATGGTGCGCGGGTGGTGATCGGCATCGGCTTTCCCGCCTTCGCCTACGAGGACGAACCGCTGTTTGCCGCGCTGGTTGCACATGAACTGGCGCACAATGTGCTGGGCCATGATGCCTGGCTCGATACCAATGGCCGCAAGCCGCACTACGTCCGCCGGATCGAGCGCGAGGCCGACCGGCTGGCGCCGTGGCTGCTCGCCAATGCAGGCTACGATCCGCAAGCCGCGGTCGATTTCATGAAACGCTGGGGCGCCAGGCATGATTCCGGCCTCAGGCTGCGGCGCAATCATGAAGGTTGGGACGAACGGGCCGAGGCCATGGAAGGTGAAGTCCCGCGGGTACGGGCGCAGATGGCCCGCGCGGGCAAGGCCGACTGGGCCACGCATTTCCGCCGTGAAATTGACCCGGCCGGCGGCCTCTTGCCCCAGCCCCGCCCCTGATCGTTGCGCCGGGACGTGGCACGCCAGCGGCGGCGGCCGCAATTTGCGGTGTGGTTTGCGATGAAATGAGCTAGACCCGACTACCTATGGCAGTGCTCCAAATCCAGGCGGCGCCTTTTTTCGCCAGCAAGAACCGGGCGTTCTGGAACCTCCAGTTGGCCGGGTGGACCGGCGCGTTCATCTATCGCGGCGTTGTTGCTCTCTCCAATGACCAACCGCTCGCTCTGCTGGTGCTGGTCTTGATTACCACCATTATCGGGCTCTCGATCAGCCTGATCCTTTCCGTGATCTACCGCTATCTGATCAGGCAACAGCCGATTGTCACCTGGGGTCTGACGGCCTTTGTGCTGATGATCGCCGTGACGCTTCACACCTCGATCGATACGTGGGTGCAGGGGATCTATTACGGGGTCAGCCGGGACACGACCTTTGCGCAACGGTTTGTGGGCTTGTCCTATATCCCGCTGATCATGCTCGGCGGGTGGAGCGCATTGTACTACGCCATCAACTTTTTCCTGACGGTGGAGCAGCAGGCCGATCGGCTGGAACGGCTCGAAGCGCAGGCCACCGCAGCGCAGCTGGCGATGCTGCGATACCAGCTCAATCCGCACTTCCTGTTCAACACGCTCAATTCGATCAGCACGCTGGTGCTGCTGAAGCAGACCGAGCCTGCCAATGCGATGCTCACGCGCCTGTCGGGCTTTCTGCGGCACACGCTGATCGCGGAACCGGGCAGTCAGGTCACGCTGGCGCAGGAGGTCGAAACCCTGCAGCTCTACCTCGATATCGAACGGATGCGGTTTGAGGAGCGCCTTCGCACCCATTTCGACATCGATGATGCCGCGCTGGCTGCGCAACTGCCGGCCATGTTGCTGCAGCCCCTGGTCGAAAACGCGATCAAATATGCTGTCAGCACACAGGAAGAGGGCGCACGGATCGCGCTGACCGCGCGGGTGATCGGGGATCGGCTGCGGCTTACGGTGGAAGACACAGGGCCGGGTATCGAGGATATGCAACGCTTTGCCGCGCGCATCGCCGCCGATACCTCAGGCACACCGGCACCGGGGTGTCCCGTTTCCACCGGCGTGGGCCTCGCCAATATTCGCAATCGTCTGGCGCAGGCTTATGGCGAAAGACACCTGTTCGAAACCCGTTCGGAAGCTGGGGGCGGCTTCACCGTACTGATTGAAATCCCCTTCACCCGGGCCTCTGTTGCCGAATCCGTTCTGCCCGCTTCGGGGGCCCCTGCCCCTACGGCTGACGGAACATTCGGCAACATCGTCCCGTTGAACCCCCCGCAACGAACGATCGGAAATCCCGCATGACCATCAGAACCATCCTCGTCGACGACGAAAAGCTGGCCATCCAGGGCCTGCAACTGCGGCTTCAGGCTTTCGAGGATGTCGAGATCATCGACACCTGCGCCAATGGCCGCGAAGCGATCCGCAAGATCAAGACCGAGAAGCCCGATCTGGTCTTTCTCGACATCCAGATGCCCGGCTTTGACGGCTTTTCTGTCGTGAAAGGCGTGATGGAGATCGAACCCCCCCTGTTCGTCTTCGTCACCGCTTACGAAGAGCACGCGATTCGCGCCTTCGAAGCCAACGCTGTCAATTACCTGATGAAGCCGGTCGACGAACAGAAGCTCGCCGACACCATCGAACGCGTGCGTCAGCGTCTGGCCGAGAAGAAGTCGGCCGAAGATGCCGGACAATTGCTCGACGTGCTCAACCAGATCGCTCCCGAGCGTGCGGCAGACTTCGTCGAAACCACAGCGCCCGCGGCGGAAAGCGCCGACCGCTTCGAAAAGCTCATCAACGTCAAGGACCGCGGCCAGATCTTCCGCGTCGAGGTCGACACCATCGAGCATATCGAGGCCGCTGGCGATTACATGATCATCTCCACCGGTGACAATTCGCTGGTACTGCGCGAAACGATGAAGGATCTGGAGCGCCGGCTCGACCCGCGCAAGTTCCAGCGCGTGCACCGCTCCACCATCGTCAATCTCGATCTGGTGCGACAGGTAAAGCCGCACACCAACGGCGAATGCTTCCTGGTGCTGGAAAGCGGCGCCGAGGTGAAGGTTTCGCGGTCTTACAGAGACGTGGTGGCGAGGTTTGTGCACTAACCTCAATCCCGTTCGTGCTGAGCTTGTCGAAGCACTGCTTTTCCCTTTACCAAGGTAAAGGACGGCCCTTCGACAGGCTCAGGGCGAACGGAGTAGTTTTGTGACCTTCACCCTCCCCGGCTTCGACCTTGCCAAGTTCATCCGTGAGACCCTCGCCGAAGACCTCGGCGAAGGGCTCCCCGGCGGCGGGCGTGATGTGACCAGCGAAAGCGTGATCCCAGAGGGCGCGCGCTTCACTGGCGTGATGGACAGCCGCGATCCGATCGTGGTCGCCGGCCTGCCGCTGGCCGAAGCCTTTTTTCGTGTGCTCGACCCGGACTGCACCGTTGAAACCCTCGTCCATGATGGCGACAAGGTGCCTGCGGGCACCGATCTGATGCGGATCGAAGGCCGCGCACGCGCGCTGCTGACGGCAGAGCGTAGCGCGCTCAACATCGTCCAGCACCTCTCCGGCATCGCCACGCTGACGCAGGCCTATGTCACCGCCATGCGCGGGCCCGATGGCAACCCCGCCTGCACCCTGCTCGACACCCGCAAGACCATTCCGGGCCTTCGCTTCCTTGAAAAATACGCGACCCGCATGGGGGGCGCGCAAAATCACCGCATGGGGTTATGGGATGCGGCGATGATCAAGGACAATCATGTCGCGGTCGCCGGCAGCGTCGGCGAGGCCGTGCGGCGCGCGCGCGATGCAGGGGTTGCACGGATCATCTGCGAGGTCGACAATCTCGACCAGATCGAACCGGCGCTCAGCGCAGGCGCGCATCACCTGCTGCTCGACAACATGGACCCTGCCACCTTGCGCGCCGCCGTCGCGATGGTCGCAGGCCGCGTACCGACCGAGGCGAGCGGCGGGGTGAATCTCGACACCATTGCCGCCAAGGCGGCCAGCGGGGTCGATTACATCTCGGTCGGGCGGCTCACGCAGAGCGCCCCTGCCGCAGACATCGGTCTGGATTTCTCCCCGGCATGATACCGCCTTCCCGCGCGCGGCCGATGAGCATCAATGTCTTTGCGGCAGCTTTCCTTACCGGCGCCGTGGTCACGATGCTGGACGGGCTGCAGGATATTGCCACGCTGCAAAGGATCTTCGCGGCCAATGTGCCCGGCATCGAATGGTCGCGCGATGCCGTGATCGTGGCGCTCAGCGCGCGGCTGTCGATTGCACTGATCCCGGTGGCGATGGTGTGGCTTTCGGCGGTGCGGTTTGCGCGCTGGATGGTGACGGTGCTGGCGCTGGGCAAGCTTCTGAACGTTCCTGAAGGGATCGGCTTGATCGCGGCAGGCAATGCGATCGACAAGGCATGGCTGACCGCGCTGGTGCTGGCGCTGGTCGCTGTGGCGATGCTGTTCACGCCCGCGAGCAACCGCTGGTTTGCACGCCAGCACGACGCGGAGGAGGATGGGCCTGCGGTGTTCGAATAGCTTGCTGGCGCCGATCTGTGTGGCGGTTGCGCTGACCCTGCCGGTCGCAGCGCAGGCGCAGGCCTATCAATGCCGCACGCCGCAGGTCACATCCGTCCCCAAGGTGTCGCCCGATGGCCCGCGCCGCACGCTCCCGATCACCGGCTACACGCTGGCGCTAAGCTGGAGCCCGGAGTTCTGCAAACCGCGCCTGCAGGATCGCCGCCACGCGCTGCAATGCGCCGGAGCCAATGGCACCTTCGGGCTTGTCGTTCACGGGCTCTGGCCGGAAAGCGGGCAAAGCTGGCCGCAATGGTGCGCAGGCAACACGGCGCTAACCCCGGCACAGATCCGTGCGAACATGTGCCTGATGCCGTCCGAGCGCCTGATTGCGCGCCAATGGGCCAAACATGGCAGTTGCATGGTCACACGCCCGGCCAGTTACCTCAAGGTGATCGGCATTCTGCGCGGGGGTTTGCGCCTGCCCGATTACGACCGCATCAGCCGCGAAGATGGCCTTACCGCAGGCCGCATCCGCGCGGCGCTGGCCGATGCCAATCCGGGCTGGCGCGAAGAGGCCATCGGGGTAAAACTGAACGCCCGTGGCTGGCTGGAGGAAATCCGCCTGTGCTATTCCAAAACATTCCGCCCGGTGCGTTGCACCCCGTCGCGCTGGGGAGCAAAAGATGGTGTCCCGGCCAAAATCTGGCGGGGCCTTTGACCCTTTCAACGGACAGGAGCCGCATAATCCATGAATGCCACACACAATGTCTGGAGCCTCGTGGTCGGCATTGCCTTGCTGCTGATCCTGGTGGTCGGCGGGGGGCTGGGCTCATGCGCTGCGTATAATTCGATGCGCGTCTGGAACGCCGAAGCCGCAGGTGAGGCGGAACTCGCGCAAGCGCGCCAGAACCGCCAGATCGCCACGCTGGAAGCTGAAGCCAAGCTGGAAAGCGCCAAGCTGCTCGCGCAGGCCGAAGTCGAACGCGCCAAGGGCGTGGCCGAAGCCAACCGCATCGTCGCCAACGGGCTGGGCGGGCCGGAGGGCTATCTGCGGTATCTCTACATCGAAAATCTGTCCCAATCGCAGGGCAAGATCATTTACGTTCCCACCGAAGCAGGCCTTCCGATTCTGGAGGCGGGCCGGCGCCCTGCCGAGAATCGGTAGCACAGCAGCGCAGGCTTTGCCCCAGACGAGAAAGACCCCCCGCTGGATTACAGCGGGGGGTCTTCGGACGTCACGGGTGCTCAGACACTGCGCGAAATGTCAGCCATCTGATTGCTGGATTTCGCGTGCCGCCGTCTGAACGCGCTGCGCCACTTCCGGGTTAGATTGCATTGCAGCACCAATGGCGTTGAAGGTCTGCAAATCGATACCGGATTGAGTCACGGCGGCCGCCATCTGCTGCTCATTGGCGGCCGGATCGTTCTGCATTGCCTGAATTTTCAGGGCAGCCGTGGCAAACCCCTCGATCTGCTCATCGCTGAAGTCTGCGCTTTGTGCGCTTTGTGCAGGGGCCTGGGTCATCCGGTCAACCGGCGTTGTACCTTCGGCAGGCGCCTGGGTTGTGGTTTCCGCACCCTGAGCCGGTGCCATGTCTTGCGGCGCCATCTGTGCGACGGCGCTGGTGGCCATTGCAAGAGCGCTACCGGCGAGGAAGGTCTGAAGAAGCTTCATGGCAAATTCCTTTGTGTTGCTTGGTTCCTGTAACAAAGGTTGAGTGGTTTTGCCGCTCTGCCAACCGCCGACCGGTTCACATGTGTCTGGATCAAGGCAGGCGATGAAAGCCGTGTCCGACGCACGATGAGCCGCGCCCGTGACACGAAGCGATCACACCAGACCATCGCAAAAGGGCCCACGACATCAAGAGCGGCCACTCCTTGATCGTCCGGAATATCGCGCAGCAACTGGTCTGCGGATGCATATCCATTTTCCGGTGCTCCCACCTCTCCCCCGCCATACGCATTTATGTGCAAGATCCAGTGCATTGTTGCAGGAAGCACGCAAATGCCGCCCCACAGCTTTCGACTGCTCGCAAGTGCAGGGGTGGTGAATACGCGCAGGTGGCATGCAGCAAAGCCGGTATGCAGAAACAGGACCAACGGCATGAGAAAGCGGGCGTCATCGCCAAATCGCATCACAGTTATCGCGACAAGCCGTTTTCCCGGAGCGTCGACCTGCCCTAGTCGCCCTCAAGTCGCAGGGCTGGCACTGATCGCGACACATGTCGTGATGGCCAGCCATAGCGTGACCAACGGACAACATAGACGGGGTTTATCCATGACTGATCGATTGAAGGGGCTATTGCTCCTGTCCTCCAGCCTGCTGCTGGCCGCACCGGCCGCTGCAACGCCTCCGGGCTTCAGCGAGCCCGGCATGGGCCGCGCCGCCATGCCGCAAACCGAGGCCGCACCGCGCAATGTGCAGGGTTGGTGGCCGGACGTGGTCGACCTGACCCGCCTGCGCCAGAACGAATACAACGCCGATCCCCACGGCCCGGACTTCGACTACGCGGCCGAGTTCGCCAAGCTCGATCTCCAGGCCGTGAAGGCGGCTATCAACGCCGCCTTGACCGACTCGCAGGAGTGGTGGCCGGCGGACTACGGCAATTATGCCGGCCTGTTCATCCGCCTGGCGTGGCACTCGGCCGGCACCTATCGTGCGGGCGACGGGCGCGGGGGTTCGGCTGGCGGCCAGATCCGTTTCGAACCGCTCAATTCGTGGCCCGACAACGGCAATCTCGACAAGGCCCGCCGCGTGCTGTGGCCAGTCAAGCAGAAGTATGGCGCGGCCCTTTCGTGGTCCGACCTGATCATCCTGTCCGGCAATGTCGCGCTGGAGAACACCGGCTTCACAACCTTCGGCTATGCCGGTGGCCGGGCGGACGCGTGGGAGCCGGAGCTGGTCTATTGGGGCCCGGAAACCAAGTTCCTGACATCGCAGCGCAATGCCGAGGGCGAAAACCTCGACACACCGCTCGCAGCATCGGAAATGGGGCTGATCTACGTCAATCCCGAGGGGCCCGAAGGCAATCCCGACATCCTCAAGTCGGCCCAGCAGATCCGCACCACCTTTGGCCGGATGGGCATGAATGACGAAGAAACCGCCGCGCTGGTGATCGGCGGGCACACCATCGGCAAGATGCACGGCGCCCGCAAAGCGGCAGCGTGTCTTGGCAAGGAGCCTGCGGCAATGGGTGTCGAGGCGCAGGGCTTTGGCTGGAAGAATTCGTGCGGCACCGGCGCTGGCAAGGATGCGACCACCAGCGGTCTGGAAGGCGCGTGGACGGTCACGCCGATCCAGTGGAGCAGCAACTACCTTGAAAACCTGTATGGTTTCGAATGGAAGCTGACCACCAGCCCAGCCGGCGCCAAGCAGTGGGAACCGGTCAACGCGGCCGACGTTATGGTCGTGCCCGATGCGCATGACCCGAACGTGACCCATGCGCCGGTGATGCTCACCACCGACCTCGCGCTGCGCTATGACCCGGCCTACGGCGCGATCACCAGCCGTTGGGCCAAGGATCCGGCCGCGATGGACGCCGCCTTTGCCCGTGCGTGGTTCAAGCTGACCCACCGCGATCTCGGCCCCAAGGCGCGCTATGTCGGCGCTGAAGTGCCGGCGGAAGACCTGATCTGGCAGGATCCGTTGCCCAAGGCGGACTATGCCATGATCGAGGCGGGCGATGTCGCCAGCCTGAAGGACGCGATCCGCGCCACCGGCCTGTCGCGTTCCGATCTGGTGCGCACGGCATGGGCATCGGCGGTTACCTTCCGCGATACCGACAATCGCGGCGGTGCCAACGGCGCGCGCATCCGCCTGGCCCCCCAGAAGGACTGGGGTGTCAATGATCCCGAAGCGCTCGCCAAGGTGGTGACGGCGCTGGAAGGCGTGCAGGCCAGGTTCAACGCCGGTGCGGGCGCGAAGCAGGTGTCGATCGCCGATCTCGTGGTGCTGGGCGGTGTGGTCGCGGTGGAAGATGCGGCCAAGGCGGCGGGCAACACCGTCACCGTGCCGTTCACGCCCGGCCGGGTCGATGCCACCGCCGCGCAGACCGATCCTGAGGGCATCGAACTCCTACGCCCGGCGGCGGATGCCTTCCGTAATTTCACCAGCGATCAGGCCCGCCTGACGCCCACGCAGATGATGGTCGATCAGGCCGACACGCTCGGCCTGACCGTGCCGGAAATGACCGTGCTGCTGGCAGGAATGCGGATGCTGGATGCCAACGCCGGCGGCGCCAAGCACGGCGTGTTCACCGACACGCCGGGCACGCTGTCCAACGACTTCTTCGTGAATCTGCTCGACATGGGCAACACCTGGAAGCCGGCCGGGACGAAGGGGCTTTATGAAGGGCGTGACCGGGCCACCGGCGCGCTCAAGTGGACGGCCACCGAAGTCGATCTGGTGTTCGGCTCCAGTTCCGAGCTGCGCGCTGTGGCCGAAACCTATGCCGTCGCAGGCGGCGAGGCAAAGTTCGCACGGGACTTTGCCAAGGCCTGGGACAAGGTCATGATGCTCGACCGCTTCGATCTGCGGTAAGACACAAAGACGGCGAGGCGTCGGATAAATCTCCGGCGCCTCGTTGCCCTTGGCAAGGGCCCTTCACATGTCGGGCGCGTCACGCCGCGCCGAGCGACCTGCCCCTTGCCAGTGTTCCTTGACGGGAACGCAAGCTGTTGTGCGCGATGTCCTCAGATCTCTCACGAACGCCGATCGCGGAAGAATGCCCGCAGCAGTGCTGCAGCCTCTGCCTCTGCAATACCGCTGTAAACCTCGGGACGGTGAAGGCACTGCGCTTGCGCGAACACTCGCGCACCATGCTCCACCGCGCCGCCCTTGGGATCGCTGGCGGCATAGTAAAGCCGCGCAATCCGGGCGTGGGCGATGGCGCCGGCACACATCGCACACGGTTCAAGCGTTACCCAGAGCTCGCACCCTGTCAGGCGCTCATCCCCCAGCGCCTGTGCTGCGCGGCGGATGGCCAGGATTTCGGCATGGGCGGTGGGATCGTGGTCAGCGCGTGGGCTGTTGTGCGCTTCAGCGATGACAACCCCGTCTTTGACGATCACGGCACCGATGGGCACTTCACCCGCACCGGCTGCATCGCGGGCAAGCAAAAGGGCGCGGGGCATGAAGCTGCGGAAACCCGCGTCGCTCATGCCCCGCGCCCTCGATGCGCAGTCAGCGCGGTATTATTCGTTGCCGGTGACCGGCTCACCCTCGGCATCGCCGGGCATTGTGATATTGACATCGGGAACCTCGACCGTCGTTTCCTTGGTTCCCACATCCACGTCGGCGGTCTCGACGTCAAATTCCGGCATGTTGCCGCCTTCGACACTTACTTCAGGCATTTCGCCTTCTTCGGTTTGATCGACGTCACATGCCGCAAGGCCGAAGGCAGAGGCAAGGACGAGAGTGGTGGCGATAATGCGCTTCATTAAGATTCTCCTTTTGGCCCTCATGCGGAGACACCCCCGCCCAGGTCGCGAAGGTACAGGGCAATCGGGACCAACGATGTTCCATCATGACAGAAGACGATGCGATCAAGCGCCCCGCAGACACGTCAGGTCGAAGCGCCGGTCGCAAAGGGCGCATCGTGCTTGACGATTCGCACCTCGCCGGTTATGCGGCCCGCTTTCCCGGATTAGACCCGAACTTTACGAGAAGAGAAACACCATGTCGCGCATCTGCGAACTGACCGGCAAGGGCCGCATGACAGGCAACAATGTCAGCCACGCCAATAACAAGACCAAGCGCGTGTTTCTGCCCAACCTGCAGAACGTGACGCTGATGAGCGAAAAGCTCGAGCGCAGCTTCAAGTTTCGCGTGTCGACCCACGGTTTGCGCTCGGTTGAGCACAATGGCGGCCTCGACAACTGGCTGATGAAGACCCGCGACGAAAAGCTGTCGACCAACGCGCTCAAAGTGAAGCGTGAACTGGTCAAGGCGCAAGCCGCAGCCTGAGATTTGCCTGCTCTTCGGGGCGGTGACGAAACGATCAAGCGTCCGGACTTCCGGGCGCTTTTTCGTTGGGGCCGATTCGATTACCAGGGCGGATGGGTGCCGCGCGGCTGAGTGCGGCGCGGCCATCCCAGTTGAACCGCACCAGCAGGCTGCGCTGAAACACCGAGAAGTTGTCATCGGAAATCAGCCACAGGCTCCCCTGCGATCGCTCTCGGGCTGATGACACAAAGGCGATTCCTTCGAAATTGTCGGCAAAGATGCCGCCGCCAAGGCGCTGGATGATCCGTGCACGCCACGGCCGCCCGGCGCGGATGCTGCGCGGATCGGCCACCGCGATCGCCGTGTCGAAGCGGACGGGAATCGCATATTCGACCCGCCGCAGCAGGATCAGCACGCGCCCGTCGGGCACTTGCGTGGCATCGACCGGGTCATAATCGGGCGGAGCGACAAAGCGGAACGAAAGCGGTGTGCCGGCCTCCACCGGGTCACGCTCGAACAGCAGTGCTTCATGGGCCGTGTCGCTGCCGCGCACCGTCCCTTCGGCAATGACCAGAAAGCGCCCGTCCGCCAGGCGGATCATCGTTTCCGGCCCGCTATTCGCGCTCCAGTGTGCCATTGCGTGCGGGGCGCGGGTGCGCCGGGCGCCATCGGGGGCGCGCCGGGTGATATGGTTGGCGTTCTCGAACGCGGCCCACACGGTGCCTGTAGCCGGATCGTGGGTCAGGGCTTCGAGATCGACCACCTCCTTGCGCCCCGGGGTCCGCTTGCTGAAGGGCTTGAAGCTGCCGGGGACGGCGCGCGGCACATCGCCGCTCAGGTCGAGATCCAGCAGCCAGCCGCGATCCGTCCCGGCCAGCAGGGCTGCCGCTTCACCGCCGCCCGCGCCACTGCCAGCACCGCCGCGCGCAGCCAGCGCGGAAAAGCCGCCAAACCAGCCATGCCCCGCCTTCAGTTCCCACGCGCCCGTCAGCGTAAGCTCGCCCGACACGCCTGCGCGAGTGGACAGGGGCGTGACGGACACGACCGCAACATCGCTGCGCAGACCGATCGGCGTGCGCACAAAAGTTCCGGGCGCCAACCCGACCACGACAAGTGCAAGGATCAAAAGGCGAAGCATAGGCGCGCGGCCCTCGGCCCTTGAACGGGCGCGGTCAACCACGCCCGGTTCATACGTCCGGTTCGCAGGTCAGGCGGAGTCGAGGCCGAGCAGGCGGCGCGTCGCGATCTCGCACGTCGCATAGGCCTCCTGCCGCTCGGCGCTCCAATAGCGCAGGTCGGGCAGAGGGATCGCTACTCCCGTTACGGCGCAGAGCACGTGGCTCCCTGATCGCAGCACACGGAAACTGGAGGGGCCGTAGTAAAGTCTGGCGGCCTTGTCGGATGGAGTCATCAGCATAGGGTTTATGTTAGCACCGCCTGGCTACCGGAACAAATCATCTTGCGATGGGGCGCGTGGTGCGGCCCGTTTGCGCGGCGGCGCGGCGGGTGACACAGTGGGTGGTGATGGCACAGGCGCGCCTGCTGCGGGTACGGCATCGAGCGTTCCGTCGCGAAACTGCAGGGTTAGCGCGGCCTTGCCGGCCGCATCGGCGCGGCAGGTCAGCGCGCGCCCGTCCCCATCGCGGATGATCGCATAGCCGCGTTCCAGCGGCTTTTCGGGGTGCAGCTGGCTCATAACGCGGCTAAGCGCGGCGAGCCTGTCCGCACCGTTGCGCAAGGGCCGTTCGATCAGTGCGGGACTGAGTCGCGCACGATCCAGCCGCCGCTGCGCCTCGGCGGCGGAGCGCGACAGCAGGCTGGGCGAAAGCCGTGCGGCAACGCCTGCCAGCCGCTCGCGCCCCTTGGCCGAACGATCGCTCAGGGCCCGCCGCAGCCGCTCTGATAGGTCATCGAGCCGCTGCGCCTGCGGTTGGAGTAGGTTCTCCGGGCGCGGCATCATCCGCACGCGCGCGGCCAGCCGTTCGCGCCCCAGTTCGACCGGGCGATAGACCGCGCGGCGCTGGCGGGCGGCCAGATCGGCCAGTGTCAGCGCCAGATCGGCGCGCACCGGCACCGCCATTTCAGCAGCGGCGGTAGGCGTCGGCGCGCGGCGGTCGGCGGCGAAATCGGCCAGCGTCGTGTCCGTCTCGTGGCCCACGGCGCTGATCACCGGGATCGAGCATTCGGCGATGGCACGCACCACGGCTTCTTCGTTGAAGCTCCACAGATCCTCGATCGACCCGCCCCCGCGCGCCACGATCACCACATCGGGGCGCGCCACCGGGCCGCCCGGCTCGAGCGCGGAGAACCCCCGCACCGCAGCAGCGACCTGCTCTGCCGCGCCGTTCCCCTGCACCAGCACCGGCCAGATGACGACATGGCTCGGGAAGCGATCCGCCAGCCGGTGCAGGATATCGCGGATCACCGCGCCGGTCGGCGATGTCACCACGCCGATCACGCGGGGCAGATAGGGCAGGCGGCGCTTGCGGGCGGCATCGAACAGGCCTTCGGCTGCCAGCCGCGCGCGGGTCTTTTCCAGCAGCGCCAGCAGCGCGCCCTCGCCCGCCAGTTCCAGCGAATCGATGACGATCTGATACTTGGAGCGGCCCGGATAGGTGGTGAGCTTGCCGGTGGCGATCACCTCCAGCCCATCCTCGGCGCGGAAGTTCAGCCGCGCGGCGTTGCCCTTCCACATCACCCCGTCGATGACCGCGCCGTCATCCTTCAGCGCGCAGTAGAAATGTCCCGACGCCGCGCGCTTCACCCCCGACAATTCGCCGCGCAGCCGCACGAAGCCGAAGCGATCCTCGACCGTGCGCTTCAGGAGCGCGGATATTTCGGTGATCGACAACGGCTCGGCGTTGTCGCCCTGCCGCGCGCGCGCTACCAGCCCGGCATCGGCAATGTCATTGGGCGGAGGGGCCATGAATATCCTGCTTCTGGGTTCGGGGGGCCGCGAACATGCGCTGGCATGGAAGCTGGCGCAATCCCCGAGCGTCACAAAGCTTTACGCCGCCCCTGGAAATCCCGGCATCGCGGAGGAAGCCGAATGCGTGCCGCTCGATGTGACGGACCACGGCGCAGTGATCGCCTTTTGCGAAGCCCACGCCATCGCCCTCGTCGTGATCGGCCCCGAAGCGCCGTTGGTGGATGGCCTGTCGGATGCTCTGCGCGCTGCAGGCGTGCCGGTGTTCGGCCCCTCGCAAGCGGCCGCGCAGCTCGAAGGCTCCAAGGGCTTCACCAAGGATTTGTGCGCGCGCGCGGGCATCCCCACCGCAGGCTACATGCGAACGTCCTCGCTGGCAGAGGCCCGTGCCGCGCTCGCCCGCTATGCTGCGCCCTATGTGCTCAAGGCCGATGGGCTGGCGGCGGGCAAGGGCGTGGTGATCGCCGAGACGCTCGCCGAGGCCGAGGTGGCGCTCGCCGACATGTTCGGCGGCGCGTTCGGCGGCGCGGGCGCGCAGGTGGTGATCGAGGAGTTCATGCTCGGCGAGGAAGCGAGCTTCTTCGCGCTCACCGATGGCACCGCGATCGTCCCCTTCGGCAGCGCGCAGGATCACAAGCGCGTGGGCGATGGGGATGTGGGGCCCAACACCGGCGGCATGGGCGCCTATTCCCCCGCCCCGGTGCTGACACCCGCCCTACAGGTCCGCGTCATGGCCGAGATCATCGAACCGACCGTGCGAACGATGCGGGAGGACGGCACCCCCTATTCCGGCGTGCTGTTCGCGGGCCTGATGCTTACGCCCGAGGGTCCGAAGCTGATCGAATACAACGCCCGCTTCGGCGATCCCGAATGTCAGGTGCTGATGATGCGGCTGGCAAGCGATCTCGCCGCGATCATGCTCGCCTGCGCCAAGGGGGAACTTGCCGGAACGGCGCTGTCGTTCCGTGACCAGACCGCGCTGACTGTGGTGATGGCAGCCAAGGGCTACCCCGGCACGCCCGAGAAAGGCGGTGCGATTGCGCTCAATGACGCGGAAGGCCAAGGCGCCAAGGTGTTCCACGCGGGCACCGCGCTGAAGGATGGGGCGCTGGTGGCGAACGGCGGACGGGTGCTGGCTGTCACCGCAACCGGCGCGAGCGTCACCGAGGCGCAGGCCAATGCCTACGCCGCCGTCGACCGTATCAGCTTCGCCACCGGCTTCTGCCGCCGTGATATCGGCTGGCGGGAAGTGGCGCGGGAGAGCCAGGCGTAGCGGCGGCTTTGCTGCACAACAGAAAAAAGCTGCCGTTCGGGATACGACCCCAGGGCGCACGGTCCCCTTTTCGTCGCCCCGTGCCTGACACGGGGCTTGGCTATTTCTGCCCGGTCTGGGGTGTGAACCATTGTTCCCAAAGATCGTGCCACTCAGGATTATCAGCCTCGATCAACGCGAACTTCCATTCCCGCCGCCATTTCTTGACGAGCTTCTCGCGCGCGATGGCGCATTCGATGGCATCATGGCGTTCGACATAGACAAGCCGCGTCTTTGCGAAATCAGCGACGTGGCGCGAACCCGTACCCTCGCGGTGCTGATAAACGCGGGTGAGCGCATCCGCAGTCACGCCGACATACATCCCGCCGCGATAGCGGTTGGCCATAATGTAGACCCAGCCACCCTTCTCCATGCGCCGGGTATCGCGCCAACGCAGAAAAAAGATAAAGCCAAGCCCCGTGTCAAGCACGGGGCGACGGTGAGAGCTGGCAGCTTTGCCTCGCTTCTGAACAATTCCTGCCTTTCTGGAAGCGACCCCGAAGCTGATCTTCACTTAGGGCCAAATGTGATCTAATTGCCGTCATACAATTATTGAAGCTCAACTAGTATGCTTCTGGCGAAGAACGCTGTGGGGCCACGTTTCGTTTATCCCACCACTATCGATC
Organism: Sphingomonadales bacterium; assembly: GCA_009995225.1. Taxonomy (GTDB): domain Bacteria; phylum Pseudomonadota; class Alphaproteobacteria; order Sphingomonadales; family Sphingomonadaceae; genus Erythrobacter. The sequence continues at coordinate 22,005 of JAACPW010000021.1, forward strand.
AGAGCGCTCGCCAATGCCCAGCCTTCTAGTTTCTCCCTTTGCGGTTCTTGTGGCGCTGCTTACCGTCGTTGCAATATCCGAATGGGCGGCTCGCTGGCCATTACTTCGCAAGGTTGGATCGGCAATTCTGGCCTTTTTACTTGGTGCCTTGCTGGCGAATTTGGACATTATCCCGACGCCAGGAAACGATACGCCGATTTACGATGCCGTCTTCGGCTTCATACTGCCAGGCGCGATTTTTCTGGCCCTCTTGCAAGCCAATCTGCGCGCGCTGCTAAAAGCCGGTGGCGCGATGGTGCTGGCGTTTTTTCTGGGGGCCGTCGGTGTCGCGATCGGCGCTTTCGTTGCGGCATATCTCGTGCCCATCGCGATACCCGACAGCAGCCTTGCTGCGCTCGCTGGGATGTTCACCGCGACCTACATTGGCGGCAGCGCCAACTTCAACGCGGTAGCGCTTGCCTACGGCATGGAAAGCCAGGGTTCGCTGTATGTCGTCGCCATATTGGTCGACAACGTCATTACCGTTCTGTGGCTGATGATGCTGTTGGCATTTCCTGGGCTCATGCGAAGGACACGGTTTTACCCCAACCTGCAGCCCAGCGCAGAGCCTGTGGCATCCAACCCGCACCAAGACGAAACTCTGCAGCGACCAACTGTCTTTCAGGTCACAGCGCCGCTGGCCATGGCTGCGATCGCAGTGTTGCTATCTGATGGGTTGGCGATTTTTTTCGGGGAAATCGGCTTTCCCGTTCCCGGTATCATTATCGTGACGACGATCGCCCTTCTTGTCGCACAATTGCCGGGGATCGACCGACTGACGCTAGCGCCGTCCTTGGGGATGGCCGGACTGTTGCTCTTCTTGGTCGTAGTTGGTGCCAGCGCGGATGTTGCCGCACTGGTCGAGGCTCGCTCCTTGGGAATGGCGATGGTCGGGTTCATCGCGACCATTCTGTTTTGTCACGCTATCGTTCTTGTAGGGTTCGGTGTGTTGCTGCGGATCGAACCCGAAGTGATCGCAGTCGCATCTGTCGCAAACATCGGAGGAAGCGCCGTTGCGCCCGCGATAGCGGAGGGTGTTGGGCGCCCCAATCTTGCGCTCCCGGGCGTGCTGGTCGGCCTCCTTGGCACGGCACTCGGCACCTATGCCGGCTTTTCCGTCGCGCAGCTTCTGCAATGACCATTTTGTTTGCAGCCGGTCAGCTATCCACCCACCTGTTGCCGGTTCGGTGATCTTCGGAAATCGACAAAAGCGGCCATCGGAACTCGCCTGACGGCCGCAAATGTTGTCAGATCTCGATGCGTTCCGCGAGGACAAGAGCGTCCTCCACGTCGACCCCGAGATACCGTACGGTATTCTCGATCTTGGAATGGCCCAGCAGGATTTGCACCGCACGCAGATTTCCGGTCGTCCGGTAGATCATGACCGCCTTGGTGCGCCGCATGGAATGGGTGGCGTAGTCTTCACGCCGCAACCCGACCGCGGTGAGCCATTCGTCGACGAGGCGAACATATTGCCGTGTGCTCATCGGTTGGCCGGAATGGATCCGGCTTGGGAACACGAAGTCATCAATCGTGCCGCCGCGCCGCAGCAGCCATGTTGCGAGGCTCGTGCGGGTGTCCGCGGTGATTTCAAATTGCACAGGTCGTCCGGTCTTCCGCTGGATGATCATTGCGCGGTCGCGGACTTCAGAACCGGCCAAGAGGTCACCGATCTTGAGCTTCACCAAATCGCAGCCCCGCAGTTTGCTGTCGATCGCAAAGTCGAAAAGGGCGCGGTCACGAAGCCGCTCCTCGCGGTCAAAAAAGAACCGGATCGCCCATATCTGCTTCTGAGTGAGCGGCCGCTTGGTGCCGACGGTTCTGCCGGCATTCCAAGAGACCCGGTTTTGCAATGCCGGATCGAGGTGAGAGTAGGTCATCTTCTTTCTCCAAGGCCATGATTGGCCGGAAAGAAAGAACGGGGGCCAACCCGGCCACGTCGTCCTTACGCTCCAGATGCAGCGCGATAGCCGTCCTTGGTGCTCAGGCCGCTCACGCCGAAGGGCTGCTTTTAGGATCGCCCAGGGGCACCGCTCATGGCCGCTTGTGGGAGGTTTTCTGCCGCTAGCGTTTCACTCTGAATGGGTGCTCAGGATTGCGCTCAATGAACGCTGCGACCTCTCGGAGCCGCTCTGGATACGGCTCAACGTCTCGCCAGCCCGAGTTTGAAATAAACCTGAAACCGGCTGCCCAAAGCAGTTCAACCTTCTTCCATAGCTCTAGGTCGGACATCTTCGGCGCTTTGAATGCTCGCCCCATCCAATGCAACGCCCCGCCGCATTGGGGGCAGGTTGCCTTGCTCTCGTTTGAAATCTTCCATGACTTTCGGCAATCGAAGCAGGCGTGCGCGACCAAGTAATCCGGCCCGCGAGGACGAACACCGGTGTCTGGACCGGGGATCGATCGATTCCCGATCGCTTTGCGGATTTCCATACGCTCAGATTTCGAGGGGGCTTGAACCATACGCAGCCGATTACAGCATTTTACCGATGACCGGAATGGGGTCGGTTTCAGAATTTCCGCTGCTGGCGAGAAATCCGTTGGAGTTGCCTGTCAGCTCTCAGATTGGCGCATCGGCCCCGCTCATGACCGGGGTTGGGTGGAAAATCGACATGCCGCCGTCCGCGAAGTCGATGCGGGTCAGTTAGCCTCCTCGCTCCACCTCTAGCCCTGATGTCCAGCGTCGCGTCGCAAAGATCCCAAATAGCAACGTAAGCAGCCCTAGGTTGAGCGCATCATGCCAATAATCCCTAAGGGAGCCGCCCATCTGGTTCATGCCTACCATCAGTTCCAATCCGGATGTCGTCGGAAACAACCGCGCAAGTGCCACCAGCACCGTAGGCGTCGCTTCGGCTGGCCATGAAAGACCTGCGAGAAAAAACAGGGGCAAAGAGATTGGCAGCACCAGTTGCAGTGGGCGTTCGCGCGTAGGAAAGATGCTGGCCAGCGCGAGCGCTGCCGCTACCGTGGCGGCCACGAACAAGATCGCCGCGATTGCGACATCCAGTAAAGGTGCTGCCGCGCGCGGATAGTCGTGCCACCAGAACACCATGCCGACAAACCAACCCACATCAAGCAGTCCGATGAGGCTCGCCGCCAGCGCGATACCTGCTAACTGCCGCCGCGTCAGCCTCATGTCGCGGCCCATCCGTTCGCGTGCGGTGCCTGCCAGCAGAGCGAGTCCGAGCAGCAGGCTCTGGTGGATAATGACGAAGGCCACACCGGGAAACACCGCTGCCCCGTATCCTTCGCGCGTATTGAACAGCGGCCTTGATTGCAGCGCCAGCGCTGGCGGTGCCGGCGGTCCGGCGGCACGTGCCTGTTCGCGGGCTGCCTCCCGTCCGGTCTGGCCAAGCGCGATGCCGATCCCGGCAAGTGCACCGGAGGCCCGCAACAGATAGGCACCATGCCCGATCAGCACCACGGTGCCAGGCTCGCCGCGGGCGATATCCTCCCCGAAGCCTTCGGGAATGACGAGCGCGGCTACGGCCCGCCCATCGGCCATCCAGCTTTCTGCATGGGCGACATCGGGCAAGCTGGCAGCAATGGCCGTTTGCTGCACGGCGCCGACACTGATGACGAGATTTCGGCTGGCCGCACTGCGATCCTGATCGACCACGACCACCGGGGCCCGCACCGCAACTTCGCCTGTATAGGCGCTGGGATAGAACCCCGCATAGATCAGCGGCGCGGCAAATAGCAGCAGGGCTGCGGCGCGATCTGCCATGATCGCCGCGAACAGTGCCCGGCAAGCCGCCCACATCAGCGCCGCCCCCAACTGCCCGGATCGCGCGCGGCCCGCAGATAGAGGATCACGCCGGGAACTACCGTGACGAGCGCGATGCCCAGCATCGCCAGCAGCGGCCCTGCCACCGCCATCGTGCTGCCCTCGGCAATCCAGGTCCGGACCAGCAACCGGGCGAAATGCGTATAGGGCAACGCGCTCGCCCAGACCCGTGCGAAGGCGCTGGCCTGTTCCAGCGGGAAGATCGCCCCGGCAAAGGCAAAGGACGCACCGGCATAGAGCCCCGTGATTGACAGCGACTGGCTAAGGGTGCGGGTTGCCCCTGTCAGCAGCACCGCCACCCCGAGATATGCGAGATACATCGCCGCATATCCTGTCACGAACAAACTGAACGATCCGACGAAATGCCAGCCGCGCACCCCGGCAAGCCAGAACGTCGCGAGCAAGCCCCAGCCCATGAACACGGCAAGGTAAGGCATGGACTTGCCCGCCAGCGCGGCGATGCCGGGGGTCCATTCGCCGATGCTGCCGTCGCGCAATTCGCGTCCGAAGGCGGAAACGACCGCCAGCATGAACAGCAGGTGCAGCAGAGCCGGGTGAAGCAGGCTCACCAACTGCAATTCCTGGCTGGCGGGCGCATTCCAGGCTATTGACGTCACCGCATGCACCGGCGGGGGGCGCACGCTATCGGGCGCGGCGATCGCTGCGATCCGTTCCGCCGCCAGCCGCGCATTGGCGGCCTCGACGATAGCGCCTGCCTCGCGCTGGACGGCGGCGGCGGCGGCAGGATAGCTCGCATTGAAATAGAGGATCACCGGAGCCTGTCCCTGCAGCGCGCGCCGTGCTGTATCGGGCGGCACCAGTAACGCGGCCTGCGCCTGCTTTGCGCGGATAATCGTTTCGGCAGTGCCAAGATCAGGGACCCGCCCTGCCAACGTAAGCCCGGGCGCGGCCTCGATCCGGATCGCCAGATCGCGGCCGATCGCACTGTTGTCCTGATCGATCAGCAATACCGGAAGATCGCGGATCACGCCGCCGGAAAACTGCCACGCGATTGCGCCGCACAGCAGCAGCGGCAGCCATGTCAGTAAGGCCATATCCCACGGGTTGCGCACCAAAAATCGCCATTCGCGCGCGATGCTTGCCCGGAACGTGGCGGGGCGGGTCATTGTGGCCAGTCAAACAGCACCGACATCCCCGGGCGCAGCCCTGCGACGGGCTTTACGGGCGTGAGCCGCACCTCGAAGCCCTTGACGTCGAAGCCTTCCGATTGCCGCGTGGCCCGCCAGGTCGCATAATCGCCCGCGGGAGCGATGAAGCTGACCTTGAACCGGCTTGCTTTGCTGCCGAGCGCGGGGACAATACCGGTGAATTCGGCGCCCATCTTCGCGTCCTGCATCTGGCCTTCGCGCAAAGTCACCGTCACCCACGGGGACTGCGCCTCGGTCAGCAGCAGCACCGGATAGCCCGCGCCGACGATTTCGCCCGGCTGAGCGAGGCGGCGACCGACTTCGCCGGTGGCAGGCGCGACGATGCGCGTCTCGGCGCTGGCGGCCGCGACTTCGGCGGCTGCACCGCGGGCTTGATCGGCCTGAGCGACGGCGGCCCGCCGGTCCTCGACGCGCGCGCCTGAGCGGGCGGTATCATATTGCGACCGCGCCGCGCGCTCCGTCTGTTGGGCGGCGACCATGTTGGTGCGGGCTTCGTCGCGCTTCTGCCCGGCGATCACCCCTTCATTGGCGAGACGATTAATCCGTTCAAAGGTCACGCGTGCCAGATCGGCCGCTGCCGCCGCCCGCCGCCACTGTGCTTCGGCCGCGGCGATATCGGTCGGGCGTGCACCGGTGCGGGCCTTGTCGGCCTGCGATTCGGCCGCCTCCACAGCCGCTGCGACCTGTCTTTCCTTGGCATCGACTTCCGGACTGTCGATCCGGGCAAGCAATTGGCCGGCGACTACCGCCTCGCCTTCATCGACCAGCACTTCGGCCAGCCGCCCTGTGACCTTGCTGGCGACGCGGTATTCGCGCGCATCGACAATTCCTTGCACCTGCCCTTCCTGCGGGCTCCACGCCAGCCAGAGACCGAAGGCGACAATCATTACCGCCAGTGCCCCGAGCGCGGCGCCCCACCTTCGGCCCAGCGATCGCTTTTCCAGTGCGGGCTGTGTTTCAGTCGCGGTCATGCTGGTCCTGTTCCTGTGCCGGGCGCGGCAGAAAATCGGGCAGGCGATCGACCTGGCCGCTGACCTGCAAAAGCGACACCAGCGCCTCGAGATATTCGTGCGCCGCCCGAGCCTGTTCGACGCGCACCCGCCCCGCAGCAAGCTGCGCGTCGGTGACATCGCGGCTGGTGCCTTGCAGTTCGCGGAACGAAAGGTCGGCGACGCGTAAGGATTCGTCCGCAGCAGCAATCGTGCGGCCATAGAGCGCATGGCGTTGCCGGGCCGAAAGCGCCTGCGCATGGGCGATCCGGACCCCGGTTTCAATCTGGACCTCCGCCTCGCGCACCCCGGCCTCGGCCTGATCCTGCGTCGAACGCGCTGCGCTGACGGCGGACCGCCGCCCCATGCCCGAGGCGATCTTGTATTTGACCCCGACCCCGAAAATGAAATCGGGATCGGTTACCAGAGTGTCTTCCCGGTCGAGATTATACTGGGCCAGCGCATATACATCCGGCCGCAGCGCGGCCTTTTCCGCCGTGACCCCGGCGCCTGCCAGCTTCACGTTGGCCTCAAGCCGGTTGAGGCCCGGGTGATTTTCCATTGCAGCGAAAAGGAATTCATCAAGCGGCGGCAGCGGCACGTCGGGAACCCCAAGCGGGGTGGTCGGCTGCACGGGCGCCGGAGCCCGCAGCAGGCCCGCGAGCGCGATCTCGGCGGCGGCCAGATCAGCCCCGGCTTTCTCGGCCTCGCGCAACGCCTCCTCCAAAGCAGCTTCGGCCTGGAGCCGCTGGGCGGGTGCAATCTGCTGTTCGCGTTCGAGCGCGCGCGCGGCGCTCACATGTTCTCGGATGCCGGCGACCACATCCTGCCGGATTTCCAGCGCCTGCGAAGCCAATTGTCGCCCGAAATAGGTATTGGCCAATTGCGCCAGACCCTGTTCCGACGCCTCGTTGCGATTGGCTTCCTCAATGGCAAGGCGGCTCGCCGCGCTGGTGCGGGCGGCGTCCATCTTCCCACCCGCATAGATCGGCATCGTGGCGGTGACGATCGGACGGGACACAAAGCGGCGGATGCGGAAGCGCAGCGGATCGGCAATGCCGAATGCATTGGCCACCGGTTCGAGCGATCCCAACGGCAGAACCAGCGTCTTCTGGAAATCCAGCACCTGTGCTTCGACGTCGACTTCGGGCCGGCCCAGCGTGCGGGTCGATTCCTGCCGCGCCTCGGCTGCCCGCACGGCGAAATTGGCCGCGTCGATTGCATCTGAACGGTCGAGAAACCGCGCCTGCGCCTCAGCATAGCTGAGCGCCAATCCGTTTTCCTGCGCGGCAACGGTGCCGACGGAACCAACGACCAAGACCGCGACCAGCCACGCGCTGAGCATTCTTGCCGCATTTCGCATTCGTATCTCCATCGCCGGCAACCATGTCAGTTGCGTCATCTGGCAGCCTTCGCGCTATCCGTCTGGCGAACCGAGCCACACGAACACGCTAGCCCAAGGTCGACTATAGACCCTCAACGCATTGGCGCTCCCGCTGTGCCACGGGGCTTAGCAATCGGCAATCCTGCCGGTCTGCTCGGCGCGCAAATCCTATCTATTGAATACCAGCGCGTGGATGACCCGGAACTCCGTCATGGCCGCGCGCCCGGATGAACGGCAGCTACGGGCGCGGTTTGCGAATTTCCGCTTCCGGGGAGAAACCCACCGAAGCTGTCAGGCAGGAGTATGGCGGCTCATTACCCGTGAAGTGACAACCGCCCTACCCGTTGGGCCTCATCGAATAGCAACGACCTTGACTTTGACCGCATCGGCGACTGCCTTCCAGCTCTGATCGCTGGTCCAAGCCGGAAGACCATCGCGTTGCGCCAGCGCAAGGCAGAAGCGGTCGCCAAGCGATAGCCCGTGATCGGCAGTGACCGCCCGCAAACGCCCGGCCATTTGCGCCAGAGCTTTATCGGTCGGCACAATCGTCATCGGCAACGGATCGAGCATGGCGTCGACCTCGCGCTCGGGCATGCCAAGATGGATGAAGTGGGTGACCACCTCGGCATAGTTGATCGTGCAGATCCGGGCGTCTGCGATTGCCGCGGCGACTTTATCAGCACCCTTCTCCCCCTTAAGCATGGCAATGAGGGCGGAGGCATCCAATACGATCTCGCTCACTCTCCGCTTTCCTCGCGGCGCTTGGCGAGGAAAGCATCGACCGACGCATCCGGGTTTCCTTCGGTGTATTGCTTCGCCAAGGCTTGCGCGCGCGCAACAGCCTGAGCGGCCGTTCGCAGCACGAGACCATCAGGCGTCTCATACAGATAGACCGCGCCGCCGCCGACGAGCCCGAGCCGCTTACGGATGTCAGCCGGGAGGCTCATCCGCCCGTTGGGCGTTATATTGACTTGAACTGTCATGTGGGCTCCGAGTGCGGCTGAATTAGTCGACAGACCCAATCTAGCCGGGGCGCTCCTAGAATTCAACAAGATGCCGACTTGGGCATAAATTGGTAAGCGTGCCTCATAGAGGCCTGTATGTCGCGACGGTCGAAACGCGTTTCAATGACACTTTGTTGCCATTGCGTGCACCTCTCGCAACAGCGATGGCACCTTGCCGTTGCTTGTACGCAAGGGATCGGCCACCGAGCATGCCCCCGTGGTCGGGAACGCCTCCGGTGCGCGGGAGACCGGCCTCGACCATCGCGCGATCATACTTGCCGGTGAGAAGGCCGTAGGCGAGCGGACTCCATGGTATGATACCCATTCCAAATTCCCGCGCCAGAGGCACGTGCTCGTCCTCCACCCCGCGCTCGACCAGCGAATAGAAATATTGCAGCCCGATTGGCGCTGTGAGGCCGTGCACCCGCGCCAGGGTGGCAAGTTGCGCCACGAACCAGGCAGGAATGTTCGACAGCCCCCAATAGCGGATTTTGCCTCGCGCCACGAGGCTGTTGTGAACCGCCCCGGGATTGCCGGAGGCCATCTGGTTTAAGTTATGCTGCCATGGCGGTGTCGTCCAGCATGGCATAGTATTGTTGTTCGGCTTCGGCG
>JAACPW010000014.1 GCA_009995225.1 Sphingomonadales bacterium
GATCTGGTCGAACAGGATCTGCATGTCTGCAACCGTATCGATCGCCACCCCGGCCTTGCCGACATCGCCGACCACGCGCGGGTGATCGCTGTCGTAACCGCGGTGGGTGGCGAGATCGAAGGCGACGCTCAACCCCTTCTGCCCCATCGCCAAGTTGCGGCGGTAGAAGGCGTTGGATTCCTCGGCGGTGGAGAAGCCTGCGTACTGCCGGATGGTCCACGTGCGGCCTGCATACATCGAGGCTTTCACCCCGCGCGTGAAGGGCGCAAAGCCGGGGAGGCCGGGGTCGAAGTCGGCATGGTCTTCGGCCGTGTAAAGCGGCTTGACCGCGATACCTTCAGGCGTTTGCCAAGTCAGGTCGCGGCCCTTCACTTCCTTGGCAGCGAGGGCGTTCCAGTCGGAGAGGGTTGGTTTCTGGGTCATGGCAATCACATATCCGTTCGGGCTGAGCTTGTCGAAGCCCTGCCCTGCTTCTTGAGCAACGCACCCGAAAAAGAACAGCCCTTCGACAAACTCAGGGCGAACGGGTGTTGGTTTGGCAAAGGCTTACACCCCCTTGAACTCGGCTTTCCGCTTCTGGAGGAAGGCCATCCCGCCCTCCATCGCATCGGCGCTCGCGCCCGCAACCCGCTGCGCTTCGGCCTCGGCGAGCAGCACCATCTGCACATTGTTGTCGAGCGCAGTGGCCAAATTGCGTTTCATCTGCGCGTAAGCGATGGTCGGGCCGTTCGCCAGCTTCTCCGCCAGTGCGCGGGCTTCTGTCGTCAAGTCGGCATCGTCGACGCATTTGTAGATCAGGCCCCATTCCTCGGCCTGCTCGCCCGAGATTTTTTCGCCCAGCATCATCATACGCGTGGCGCGCGCGCGGCCGATGGCGCGGGCCAGCAGCCAGGTCGACCCACCATCGGGCACCAGACCGATGTTGACGAAGGCTTGCAGGAAATAGGCGCTGCGGCCAGCGATGGTGAAATCTGCCGCCAGCGCGAGGGAGCACCCCACGCCCGCCGCCGGGCCGTTAACCGCACAGATCACCGGCACATTCGCGCGGATGAGCTGGCTGATCGCGGGGTTGTAGTGATTGATCAGCGCCTCGTGACTGCCGCCCTTGCTGCCCAGCGCGCTCCCAGCTCCCCGCGCCGACAGGTCCGCGCCCGAACAGAAGCCCTTGCCCTCGCCCGTGATCAGCACCGCACGCGCATCGCCCCGATCATAGAAGGCCTGCCCCAACTCGTCCGCCATTTGCGGGGCCATGGCATTGAGCCGCTCTGGGCGGTTGAGGGTGATGGTCAGCAGCGGGCCTTCCCGTTCTGCGCGGATGGTTTCGTAGGACATTTTCCAGACAACTCCCGTTCGCCCTGAGCTTGTCGAAAGGCCGTTCTTCCTTCGCGCCGGGCTTTTAAAAAAAGTGCAGGGCTTCGACAAGCTCAGCCCGAACGGTTCTATTTCAGTTCGACCAGTGCGCGTCCTCGCGCGGGGTCTCCATGATCTCGGTAAGCATCCCGCCCATGTCTTTGGGATGGACGAAAAAGATCGGGGTACCGTGCGCGCCGATGCGCGTGGGGCCGAGGATGCGCTTGCCCTGCTCCTCAAACTCGGCGCGGGCTTCGGCAATATCAGGCACTTCGAAGCACAGGTGATGCTGCCCGCCCAAGGGGTTCTTGGCGAGGAAGCCTGCGAGCGTGGAGGCCTCCCCCAGCGGCTCGATCAGCTCGATCTGCGTGCCGTTCATCGCGCCATCGGCTCCGGGGGTGTCGACGAAGCAGACCTTCACGCCCTGCTCCTCAAGGTCGAAGGGGGTGTGGATCTTTGTCGCGCCCATCACGTCACGGTAGAACGCGATCGAGTCCGCAATGGAGGGCGTGGCGACCCCGACGTGGTTCAGTCTTCCGAGTTTCACTGGCGCATTCCTCTCTCAATTCCCGTCATGCTGAACTTGTTTCAGCATCCATTCTTCGGCCTGCTCCGCCGGTGCGTGGGGCGGGATGGACCCTGAAACAAGTTCAGGGTGACGTGGGTGGTTTATGGTGCGGCGACCCCGATCTGATTGAGACGGCCGAGTTTCATTGGATGGGATCTCCGTGCATGAACATTCCGCTGTAGAACATTATCGCGAAAACGATGGCCGCGAGAAGCAGCACAATAGGGACGGCGCGCTTACTCACAGCGGAATATTATCATGCTTCTTCCAAGGGTTCTCCAACTGCTTCGTCCGCAGCTTGCGTAGCCCCAGCGCAATCCGCCGCCGCGTCGAATGCGGGTGGATCACTTCGTCGATATAGCCTCGGCTAGCCGCCACGAAGGGGTTGGCAAACCGGTCTTCGTATTCCTTGGTCTTTTCCGCGATCTTGGCCGCGTCGCCGCGGTCTTGCCGGAAGATGATCTCCACCGCGCCCTTTGCGCCCATCACCGCGATTTCCGCCGTGGGCCAGGCGTAGTTCAAATCGCCGCGCAGGTGCTTCGATGCCATCACATCATAGGCCCCGCCGTAAGCCTTGCGGGTGATGACGGTGATCTTGGGCACGGTCGCCTCGGCATAGGCGAACAATAGCTTCGCGCCGTGCTTGATGATCCCGCCCAGTTCCTGCGCGGTGCCGGGGAGGAAACCGGGGACGTCGACGAAGGTCAGGATCGGAATCTCGAACGCATCGCAGAAGCGCACGAAGCGCGCGGCTTTCTTGGATGAATTGATGTCGAGCACGCCGGCGAGCACCATCGGCTGGTTCGCCACCACGCCAACGGTGCGGCCTTCCACCCGGCCAAACCCGCACAGGATGTTGCCCGCGTGGGCCGGCTGAATCTCGAAGAAATCGCCTTCGTCCAGCACCTTGGCGATGACTTCGTGCATGTCATAGGGCTGGTTGGCATTATCGGGGATCAGCGTGTCGAGGCTCATGTCGTGCCGGTCCCACGCATCGCTGACCGGCAGTTCAGGCGCGCCTTCGCGGTTCGACAAGGGGAGGAAATCAAAGAACCGCCGGGTCGCAAGTAGCGCCTCGATGTCGTTCTCATAAGCCAAGTCGGCAACGCTGGTCTTTGTCGTATGCGTAATCGCCCCGCCCAGCTCTTCCTGCGTCACAACCTCGTTGGTGACGGTCTTCACCACCTCCGGCCCGGTGACGAACATGTAGCTGGAATCCTTCACCATGAAGATGAAGTCGGTCATCGCGGGCGAGTAAACCGCCCCGCCCGCACAGGGCCCCATGATCAGGCTGATCTGCGGCACCACGCCGCTGGCGAGGACATTACGCTGGAACACCTCGGCATAGCCGCCAAGGCTCGCCACGCCCTCCTGAATCCGCGCCCCGCCCGAATCGTTGAGGCCGATCACCGGCGCGCCGACCTTCATCGCGGCGTCCATGACCTTGCAGATCTTCTCGGCATGGCGCTTCGACAGCGAACCGCCGAACACGGTGAAATCCTGCGAGAACACATACACCAGCCGGCCGTTGATGGTGCCGCTGCCGGTCACCACGCCGTCACCAGGGATACGCTGCGTTTCCATGCCGAAGTCGGTGCAGTCGTGCTCGACATAGGTGTCGACTTCTTCGAAGCTCCCTTCGTCGAGCAGCACATCGAGCCGCTCGCGCGCGGTCAGCTTGCCCTTGGCGTGCTGCGCCTCGATGCGCTTGGCCCCGCCGCCCATCCGGGCAGCTTCGCGGCGACGTTCCATTTCGGCGATGTTGGCGGACACGCGGTCGCTCCTCTTGCATCAAATCCTCTTGCGCACCGCGTTGCCTTAGCGAGCCCGCAGCGTCAACGTGACAAAAGTAGCGGTCAGAACCCCAGCGTGATGCGCCGTGCCAGTGCGGGCGAGATCGAAGCCACGATGCGCAGCAGTCGGGTCATGCCGATATTGGCCTCGTCGCGGCCCTGTTCGATCGCGGCGACGATCTGGCGCGCGCATTCTTCGGGTGGCATCTTTTTCATCGGGTTACCATCATTCATCTGGGTATCGACGACCGGCGGCAGCGCCTCAATCACCGTGACTGCGGTGTCTTTCATCTGTTCGCGCAGAGCCAGCGTGTAAAACCGCAAGCCCGCCTTGGTCGCGCAATAGACCGGCTGGCGTGCGGCAGGCGCGATGGCCAATCCGCTGGTGACATTGACGATCGTCGCTTCGGGGCGCGCGCGCAGACTTGGAAGCAGCGCGGTTATCAACCGGATTGGCGCGGAGAGGTTGGTATAGATACCCTCATCCGCCGCATCGGCGTCGGGCGCGGATTTGCGAAAATCGTGATCGACCAACTGCCCGGCATTGTTGACCAGACCATCGATCTCCCTGCCAGCGAACTGAGCCACCAGAGCATCGACCCCGTCCGCGTGGGAAAGGTCGGCCGTAACCGCCTCAAACCCCTCGGCACGCATGGCCGCAAGCCTTTCCGGATCGCGGCCGGTCAGGATCACATGCGCGCCTTTGGCCTTCATCTGCCGCGCGATCTCGCGTCCGATCCCTGCGCTGCCGCCGGTGAGCAAAACCGTTTTTCCTGCAAGCCGCATCACGTTCCCCCGTTTCGCTGGCCGGCTTATGAAGACACCTTGCCGCCCGCAAGGCAATAGACGAGACCCGTGCAGATGGAACAGATCGATTTCGTGGTGATCGGCGGAGGGATTGCCGGATTGAGCTGCGCGGCGCGGCTCGCGGCACATGGCCGTGTGGCGGTGCTGGAAGCCGAAAGCGGCCCTGGCTATCACGCATCGGGCCGGAGCGTCGCTTTTGCGCATTTCGGCTTGGGCGAGCAGTGCGTGCGGGCGTTGACCGCGCTGAGCCTGCGCGCCTTGGCAGACTTCGGCATGCGGCATCCGGCGCTGCATATCGCCAGCGCAGCGCAGGTACCCGCGCTTGATGCGCTGGAGGCAGTGCACCATCAATTCAGCTGCGATTATGCGCGCCTTTCAGGTGAGCACGCGCAGTCGCTGATGCCGGTATTAAGGGTCGGGTCGGAGCATTGCCATGCCGCGCTGGTGGATTACGGCGCGCTGAAACTTGATACCGACGCGATGCTGCAGGCCCACATGGCGACCTTGCGGAGCGGGGGCGGCGCCTTGATCGCTGGCGCGCGGGTGAGCGCGATTGCACGGATAGGCCGCCGCTGGCGCGTCGAAACAGCGGCACGTGCCTTCACCGCGCCGATCGTGGTCAATGCCGCAGGTGCCTGAGCGGACGTGATTGCACGCCTCGCGGGTGTTACCCCTGTCGGCATCCAGCCGCGGCGCCGAACGGTCATCCGCTTCGCCGCGCCCGAAGGTGAGGATGTGCGCCTATGGCCCTTCACCAAGACGGTGGGCGAAGGCTTCTATCTTCTGCCCGAAGGCCGGAGCGCGTGGCTGGCCTCGTCGATGGATCAGACCCCGTCGGGCCCTTGCGACGCCGCAGCTGAAGAATGCGATATCGCCATCGCCGCAAACCGTATCGAGCAGGCCACCACCCTGCCCATACGCCCCATCGGCCACACTTGGGCCGGCCTCAAAAGCTTCGCACCCGACGAATTGCCAATCATCGGCCATGCAGCAGGCGCGCCTGGGTTTGTGTGGGTAGCAGGGCAAGGTGGCGCGGGCTTCCAGACCGCCCCCGCCCTGTCACGCATCGCCGCAGCAAAAGTGCTGGGCCTCCCATTCCCCGAAGACTGCGCCTCAGCGGGATTGTCAGCGGCAATGTTCAGCCCCGACCGCCTTGGCGCGTGACGCCTATTTGAACAGCACCAGTTCTTCCGCCATCGTCGGGTGGATCGCGACCGTTGCGTCGAAATCGGCCTTGGTCAGGCCAGCCTTCACCGCAATCGCAGCGGCCTGCATGATCTCCGGCGCTTCAGGGCCGATCATGTGGATGCCCACGATCCGGTCATTCGCCGCATCGACGATCATCTTGTAAAGACTGCGCTCGTTCCGCCCTGCCACCACGTTCTTCATCGGCCGGAAATCGGATTGGTAAACCTTGATATTGCCCAGCGTGTTGCGTGCTTCGCCTTCGGTCATGCCGACAGCGGCAATCGGCGGGTGGCTGAACACGGCGCTCGGAACGCAGGAATGGTCGACTGCATAAGGCTCGCACGCCCCGAACACGGAATCGGCAAAGGCCTGACCTTCGCGGATCGCCACCGGGGTAAGCTGGACACGGTCCGTCACATCACCCACGGCATAAACATGATCGACATTGGTGCGGCTAAACGCATCGACCACGATTTCGCCCCGCTTGCCGACTTCGACGCCGATGGTTTCCAGCCCGAGCCCTTCAACATTGGGAACGCGGCCCGTGGCCACCATCACGACATCATATTCGCACGCATCCTGACCCGTCAGCTTGACCAGCAGCGTGCCGTCGCCCTGCTTTTCAACGCTTTCGAACTCGGCATGGAAAAGGAAGTTGATGCCCTTGACCATCGAAATCTGGAGCAGACGGTCACGCACGCTCGAATCGTAGCTGCGCAGGATCGTGTCGGACCGGTTGGCGATCGTGACCTTGCAGCCGAATTCGTTGAAAATGCCCGCGAATTCATTGGCGATGTAGCCGCCACCCGCGATCAGGATGCGACGCGGCAGGCTTTCGAGATGGAACGCCTCGTTCGAGGTGATGACATGCTCGCTGCCCGGAAATTGCGGCACGAAAGGGCGCGCGCCAGTGGCGATCAGGATGTGCCCGGCGGTGACGACCTTCCCGCTCGCCAGCGTGATTTCATGTGCGCCGCTGATGGTGGCGCGTTCGTTGAAGATGGTGACATCGTGATTGCCAAGAGTCTGGCCGTAAAGCCCCTCAAGCCGGCTGATATCGGTCTGCACCGAATCGCGTAAGGCTGCCCAGTCGAAGCTTTTCTCGCCGATGGTCCATCCGAAGTGCTGCGCATCGACGAGGTCTTCGGCAAAATGCGCGCCGTAAACCAGCATCTTCTTGGGAACACAGCCGCGAATGACACAAGTGCCGCCGACGCGGTATTCCTCGGCCACGGCCACCTTGGCGCCGTGGGCGGCCGCCACACGGCTGGCGCGAACCCCGCCTGAACCTGCGCCGATGGTGAAGAGGTCAAAGTCGTAATCGTCAGCCATCATGCGCTCCCGTGGTGTCGGCCTCGCATATGGCCGCACACGGCGGGGGCGACAACCGTGCTGGCACGAAAAGGCTGCATTCCGACAAACAAAAGGCGGGGGTTTTTCGCCCCCGCCTTGTTTATTGAACCTGCGCTAGCGATCAGACGCTGGCAGCACGCGGACGTCCGCCACCGCCGCCGCCGGGACGACCACGGCCACGACCGCCGCCGCCGCCGTTGCCGCCGGGACGAGCGCCGCCGCCGGGATGACGCCGATCGCCGCCGCCATTGCCACTCGGGCGGCCCTGACCATTGGCCTGTTGGGGCTTGCGATCACCTTGGGGACGACGTTCACCTTGCGGCGCATTGGCGTCGCGGCGTTGATCACCCTGCTGTGGACGGCGTTCGCCACGATTGTCACCTTGCGACTTGCGATCACCCTGAGGACGCTGGCCGAGCGGGCGCGGATTGACGCGCTTCATCGGAGTGCGGGCAGCAGGCTTGGTCGGGCCTTCGCCTTCCACCACGGCCCGGAAGTTTTCCGGCAATGCCAGCCGCTCAAGCTCGGCGCCGGTGACCTTGCGGATATCCTTCAGATATGCGCGTTCATCCTCGGCACAAAAGGCAATCGCGATCCCGCTCTTGCCCGCACGCGCGGTACGGCCGATGCGGTGCACGTATTGCTCGGGCACATTGGGCAGTTCGTAATTGATGACGTGGCTGACGCCGGGAATGTCGATCCCGCGCGCGGCAACGTCCGTGGCGATCAGCACCGGCACGCGGGCCTTGCGGAACTCCTCCAGCGCGCGCTGGCGCTGCGGCTGCGACTTGTTGCCGTGGATCGCGTTGGCCGGGATGCCAGCCTGTTCGAGCTTCTTGACCACGCGGTCGGCACCATGCTTCGTGCGCGTGAAGATCAGAACGCGCTCAACCGCGCCAGGGACTTCGTGGCGACCCTTCAGGATCATTTCGAGCAGGCTCAGCTTTTCGTCCTGCTGAACCATGAACAGGTACTGGTCGATCCGTTCTGCTGTGGTGCTTTCCGGAGTCACGGATACCTGCACGGGATTGTTGCAGAA
The DNA here is from genome assembly GCA_009995225.1 of Sphingomonadales bacterium. Classification (GTDB taxonomy): domain Bacteria; phylum Pseudomonadota; class Alphaproteobacteria; order Sphingomonadales; family Sphingomonadaceae; genus Erythrobacter. Next base: position 8,099 of record JAACPW010000014.1, read on the forward strand.
GCCGCTAACCAGTTCCTTGATCGCCTTGGGCATGGTGGCGCTGAAGAACAGCGTTTGGCGATCCTTTGGTGCCAGTTCGCGGATCTTGCGCAGCGCGTGAATGAAGCCAAGGTCGAGCATCTGATCAGCTTCGTCGAGCACGAGCACTTCGATGCCAGAAAGGTTCAGCGCCTTCTGGTCGATCAGGTCGAGCAAACGGCCCGGCGTGGCCACAAGAATATCGGTGCCGCGGTGCAGCTTGTTGCGATCTTTACCGACAGATGTGCCGCCAACGATGCATTGCACCTTGAGGCCGGCAAGCGCGCCGTAATCCTTGGCGCTATCAGAAATCTGGACCGCCAATTCGCGCGTCGGCGCCAGAACCAGCATCCGGCAGGACTTGAACGGGATCTGCTTGTCCGCTTCGCGCAGACGATCAATGCTGGGGAGCATGAAGGCAGCAGTCTTGCCCGTGCCGGTCTGCGCAATGCCAAGCAGATCGCGGCCCTTGAGAACGGCCGGAATGGCCTGTTCCTGGATCGGCGTGGGTGTGGTGTAGCCTTTAAGGTCGAGGGCTTGAAGAACGGGCTGCGACAGTCCGAGTTCGGCAAAAGTTGTCATAGAAAAAACTCGCAAAAAATTGCGACGCGCGCAGGCAAATCCCAAACGGATGGCACGCGCGGCGCGGGGGTTGAAACCACCCGCGTGAAAAGGGAAGTCTTGAGGTAGAACCGAAGTGCGGCCGGGGCGAATGCTTCACGCTATCCGCCGCTTCACGCATGGCCAGCGCGCTTCGATGATCCGCCTATAGGGGGTAACATCGAAAAAAGTCAAAGTCTTTCGGCGTGCGTCATGGAATGAGCGCGCTTGCAGGCGCGCTCAACGGGCCAAGATCAATCTTTTTCCCGGATCTCGAGAAAGTTCAGGCGACCCTCATAAATCCCCTCAACCGTACTGCCATTGGCATTCTGCGCCGGCTCGAACGTGTGGTGCTTCAACAAGACCGCGCACAATTTGTCGTTGACGTAATTCATCCGAAATTCGTCGTTCAACTTGCAATCGACCGGCGCTCCGTCCGAACCGACATCAAGCGTAAATCCGACTTCGCTGCGCCAAACGCGCAGCCGCGACGCTTCCTTGAGAAACTCGCGGTCGCCTGTGAATTCGATCAGGCGTGCAGGCTTAACCTTTGACCGGGCCGTGCCATCATTTTGCGGTTCATTGCCCGCAATGGCAGGGCTTGAAACAACACTGAGCGCTGCAAGCGTTGTGAGGATGAGCGCAGATTTCATGAGATCAGCCTTGCCATATCAGAAGCGGCGTCAGAGGCGACGCCGCTCCTTGTCATAATACGGCAACGCAGATTACGCGCAATTCGAACGCGGTGAACCGTTCAAATCGGCAGATTCTTGCACGCTCAGCTTCACAAGCTGCACTTAACTTGCGCGTAGACGAAATCCCCTACCAATGGCGGGGAACAACATAAGGTGATGGCGCAATGCCTTCGGATCGCATGCCTTGCGCGCCCCACCGGCAAACACTCATCCAAGGCCTGCTGCGGCAAGCAGCGCTCTCGTGCTTGCGTCAAACTCGCCCTCCCCGGATTCGATTTGCTTGGCAATCGCCTTGCCCAATTCCACGCCGAACTGGTCGAACGGGTTGATCCCCATCAGCACCGCATTGGCAAAGGTCCGGTGTTCGTGAAACGCAATCAACGCCCCCAACGCTGCGGCATCGCAATCATCAATCAGGAAGGTCGTCGAGGGCCGGTCACCCGGATAGGCGCGCGCAGGATCGTCCGACGGCTTGCCTGCCATCAGAGCCGCACCTTGCGCCAGGCAGTTCATCAACAAGATCCGGTGATGCGCGGGATCGAGTTGATCGCCCGGTCCGATGCTGACCAGAAAATCGACCGGGATCAGATGCGTGCCTTGATGCAGCAGCTGGAACACCGCGTGCTGCGCGTCCGTCCCTACCCCGCCCCACGTCACCGCCGCCGTCGGTCCGTCAACCGGCGCGCCGGTTACCGTCACGCTTTTGCCGTTTGATTCCATTTCGAGTTGCTGAAGGTAGGATGGAAGCAGTGCAAGCCGTTCGTCATACGCGAAAACCGCACGGGTCTGGCAGCCGCGCAGCCGCGTGTAATATTGGTCGGCATAGGCCGCAAGCAACGGCGCGTTGGCGCAGCCCTCGGTTTCGCGGAAGTGATCATCCACGGCCTTGGCGCCCGCCAGCATCGCGCGAAACTCTTCCATGCCGATGGCCAAAGCAACCGGAAAACCGATCGAGGAAAACAGCGAATAGCGCCCGCCGACGCTTTCCGTGAAAGGCAGGACGCGGGTTTCGTCGACGCCCCATTCGACCGCATTTTCGGGCGACGCGGTAAGCGCGATGACTCGGCCGCCGGGATCCTCCACGCCGTTGTCGGCAAGCCACCGGAGCGCGCTGTTGGCGTTGGTGAGGGTTTCGATGGTGGTAAAGGTCTTCGATGCTATCGCAATCAGGGTGGTGGCCGGATCACAGGCGGCAAAGGCCTGTTCCAGCGCCAATCCATCGATATTGGACACCACATGGACATCGACCATCGCCCCGTCACGGGTCAGCGCGTCGATCGCCAGCGCCGGCCCAAGGGCTGAACCGCCAATCCCTATCGCAATACAATGCTTGACCTCGTCCAGGGCGCCATCGTGGATCGCCTCGACCAGCATGCCCATGCGCGTAAGCAGCGCCTCTGCCTCTTCAACCTGCGCCGGGGTGCCGCTGCCGCGCAGGGCGCCGTGGGTCGCGGCGCGGCCTTCGGTGACGTTGATTATTCCGCCATCGAACAAAGCCTCGCACGCGAGGCCAAAGCCTGCCGCCTCAGTCAGCGTTTCAAAGGCGGCAAGCAGCGCATCGCTCAAATGGGTTTTGGAAAAGTCTATCAGCATCCCTGCCTGAGCCGTACTGCCGGGTTCAACCGGCCAGCCAATGCGCCGGGTGAGCGTCGCAGGACGATCCGCGTCGGCGCCGAACAGATCTGCCAAGGTCGGCTGCGGCAACGCACGCAAGGCGAGCCATGCGCGGGCGATGGCGGTTTCGCCGGGTTGAATGTCCGTGGTGCTCATCGCCGTTCCCCTTTGCGCAAGTGTGCGGCTGCGAGTAAGGGCAGAGGCAATGGATGTTAAGACCCAATCGCTTGCGGGAACACAGCCCGACGCAGATGACGCACAAACGCGTGAAAGCTGGGGCGGGTTCGTCTGGTTTCTGGTCAAGCTGTTGCTGGCGGTGCTGGCATTCCGGATCTTTGTGTTTTCGCCCTTCTCGATCCCCAGCGAAAGCATGTTGCCCCGCCTGATGAACGGCGATTATCTGCTCGCGGCCAAGTGGCCCTATGGCTTTTCGCGTCATTCATTGCCCTTCGATCTGCCGCTGCCCGATGGGCGGCTGCTGGCACGTGCGCCCGAGCGGGGTGATGTCGTGATCTTCAAGCACCCGGTTGACGGGCGCGAATATATCAAGCGGGTGATCGGTCTGCCGGGTGATCGGGTCGCGGTGATCGGCGGCGCAGTCATCCTGAACGGCGTGCGACTGCCGCGCGAACGCACGGCCGATGTGGCCTTGCCGCAGTCGGCCAACACCGGCTGTGCGTGGGGCGGCGATCTCGGACTGGGGACAGGAACGGGGACGGGTGTAACCAACGTATGTCGTTATACGGCCGTTCGCGAAACATTGCCGGACGGCACGTTTCACACAACGCTCGATTTCGGCATGACGCCCTATGACAGCTTCGCCGAACAGGCCGTGCCCGAGGGGCGGATGTTCGTGATGGGCGACAACCGCGATTCGTCGCGCGACAGCCGCTTTCCCGCCGTCGCGGGTGACGGGGTTGGCATGGTTCCCCAAGACCTGCTGGTCGGGCGCGCGGCGATCATCGTCTGGTCGACCAACGGCAGCGCCGATTGGGGCAGGCCTTGGACCTGGTTCACGGCCGCCCGCTGGGACCGCATCGGAGATATGTTGTGAACGGGCTTGCGCCGGCCACGCGCGAGTGGCTCGAAGGACAAGGGTTCGCCATCGCCAGCGAAGCCACGTGGCTTGAGGCGCTCACCCACGGCAGCTTCAACGGTTCCGGCGCAGAGGCGGCGGATTATCAACGGCTCGAGTTTCTGGGTGACCGGGTGCTGGGCCTATCGGTTGCCAGTTGGCTGTTCCGCGCAGGCGACGCCCCTGAAGGTCGCCTTTCGCAGCGATTGAACGCGTTGGTCAGCGGGGCCACTTGTGCGCGAATCGCCCGGACGATCAACCTTCCGCCCCACATCCGCCTGGGCAAGCAGGCGCGCGATGATGGCGGGACCGATAGTGACAAGATCCTGGGCGATGTGATGGAGGCCTTGATCGGGGCCTGCTTCATCGAAAACGGCTTCGATGCGGCGCAAGCGATGATCTACAAGCTGTGGTCAGGCGAGCTTGAAGGTGACGAAGGCAAGGCCAAACATCCCAAAAGCGCGCTGCAGGAATGGGCTGCCGGCAACCGCCGCGCGCCGCCGCTGTACGAGGTGATCGACCGCAGCGGGCCGGACCACGCCGCTCGCTTTACCGTGCAGGTCAGCGTTCGCAATATCGGCGCGGCCGAGGCGACCGCGACCAGCAAAGGCGAGGCTGAACGACTGGCGGCCAAGGCGTTTCTGGAACAGTTCGGATAACATCCCTGCAAGACATATTGCCGCCAATGTTCCTGTAATGTTTCACGTGAAACATGGCCTTTGCGCCGCAATGCGGCAGGCTGGAGGGGGTCTAGACGGGGTCTAACCGGGGTCTGGCGCCGCACTGGTCAAGGCTGTCCCACATCAAATCGCCCGCAAGACCCAGGCGAGGCTTCGACAAATGCAGGCCGGATCGCTATGGCGCGAGGCATGACACAAACACCCCCTACCCCATCAGGCGCCACCCGCTGCGGCATGGTCGCCGTGATCGGCGCGCCCAACGCGGGCAAATCGACGCTCGTGAACCAGCTCGTCGGCCAGAAGGTCGCGATTACCAGCGCCAAGGCGCAGACCACCCGCGCCCGGATGCTCGGCATTGCGTTGCATGAACTGGCGGGCGCGCCGGTGCAGATGGTGCTGGTCGACACCCCCGGCATCTTTGCACCGCGCCGCAGGCTCGACCGCGCGATGGTCAGCGCCGCATGGGAGGGCGCAGAAAGCGCCGACGCCGTGCTGCTGCTGGTCGACCCGATCAAACAGCGCCGTCACGAGTTGGAGCCCCTGCTGGAGGCACTTGCAGGCCGCCCGGAACGCAAGATCCTGGTCATCAACAAGGTCGACCGTTCCAAGAAGGAACCCATGCTGGCGCTGGCGCAGGATTTGGGCGGCAAGGTCGATTTTGCCGAGATCTACTTCGTCTCGGCGCTGACCGGGGATGGCGTGCCGGAACTGAAGGATGCGCTTGCGGGCATGATGCCGCAGGCGGAATGGATGTATCCCGAAGATCAGGTCTCCAACGTGTCCGAACGCCTGCTCGCCACCGAAATCACCCGCGAACAGCTCTACCAGCAGCTCCACGAGGAACTGCCCTACGACAGCGCAGTGCGGCCCGAGAAGTACGAGGTGCGCGCAGACGGCAGCATCGAAATCCACCAGCAGATCGTGGTCGCCCGCGAAACGCAGCGCGCGATCGTGCTGGGCAAGGGCGGCGCGCGCATCAAGGCGATCGGCGCGGCGGCACGGGCGGAATTGTCAGAGGTTCTGGGGGTTCCGGTGCATCTTTATCTCCATGTGAAGCAGTTGGAGAACTGGGCCGAAGACAAGGAGATTTTCGAGGAAATCGGGCTCGATTGGGTGCGGTGAAGCGCGATCTGGCGCAGACGTACTTAGCATCACGGTCTTACGGCAAACGACACACGGCAAAAAATCGTTTGCAGGAGGGAACTCTACAGACGTTTGCGGTCTTTGCGTTCCATGTCCGAGCCCATCCTCATCGTAGAAGACGAATTTTTCATCGCTTTCGAGATGAAGAGCATTTTGGAACGTCATGGGTACGAGGTCTGCGGTATCGCCGCCGATCTTGATGCCGCCATGACCCAGGCCGAAAAGGGCGTGGCCCTTGCGCTTGTGGATTTGCATTTGCGCGACGGGCTCACCGGGCCGGAAGTTGGCGCTCGGCTATCCAGCGAATTCAATGCTGCCGTGCTGTTTGTTACCGCCAACCCCCTTGTGCTGGGTGACGGAGTAGCGGGCACTGTGGGCGTGATTAACAAGCCTGCCGAATCAACAAGCCTGTTATCGGCTGTCAGCTATGCTCTTGATCGTCGCCGCGGGCACACACAGGAAGCGCCCGAATGCATTCGCTGCTTCACCTGAATTTTAGCGTTTCAGGCGCTCTTCCAGTACCCTCACAGTGATCCGCAGCCCTTCGGGCGCCCATTCGCGATCAATTGTGCCGCCAAGCTGGGAAACAATCGCGATTTCCGTTAGCTGCGTTCCGAAGCCGGAGTTTTCTGGCGCGCAAACAACTGGCCCGCCTGTCTCGATCCACGTTATCACCACGTTGCCATCCTTCGATAGCACTTCGATGCGCAACCTTCCTTCAGGCGCAGAAAGCGCGCCGTACTTGATCGAATTGGTGGCGAATTCGTGGAATGCCAGACCAAGCGGCGTGGCTCCACGATCGTCAATCGCCACCCGGTCGCCTTCAATCGCCACCCGCCCTTCATCAAGGGCAGGATAAGGCAACAGCAATTGCCGCAACAATTCCGACAAGGCGGGCGGGCCGCCATGCGGGGCACTCAGCTCGCTATGCGGACGCGCATAATCATGCGCGCGGCCAAGGGCTGCCACACGCCCCTGTAGCTGGCTCGCCAAAACATTCATCTCGGGAAACTGACGTGCCGAGATGCCGATGATCCCCCCGATGACCGCAAAGATGTTCTTGATCCGGTGGCTGAGTTCGCGGCTCAGAACCGCATTCAGCTCGGCCGTCCGCTTGTGTTCGTTGATATCGGTGCAGGTGCCAACCCAGCGAATAATCGTTCCGTCCTCGGCCCGCACAGGCAGCGCACGGCCCAGCGTCCAGCGATATTCCCCGCTGTGATGGCGCAGACGATATTCGATTTCATAGGGCTCACCGGTGGCAAGGCTTTGACGCCACACCTTCCATGCACCGTCCTGGTCATCAGGGTGGAACATGTTGTTCCAGCCCTCGCCATCGGTTGAACCTTTGGGAGCACCTGTAAACTCGTACCACCGTGCGTTGTAGTAATCATGCGCGCCGTCCGGAAGCGTCGACCACACCATCTGGGGCATCGCATCGGCAAGCTGCCGGAAACTGATCTGGCCTACGCTGAGCCCATTGGAATCATCAATCGATGTAGCCATCGGGCCGCCTTCTGTCTCGAAACACCCGACTTTTGGGAGCGCGGGGGTTCGCAGACAGCTACCGCATTGTCCAGCGATGCTGTTATTAACCCTTGTTATTTTCCGGTGGATTACCCGCGACCCAGCTTTTCCAGCTTCGCTTTCAAAGCCGCTTCGTCGAACGGCTTGACGATGTAATCGTCTGCGCCTGCCGCGATGCCATCATGGATATCTTTCGCCTCGCCATTCGAGGTGCAGAACACCACCACCGGCTCCTTGGGCGTGGGGATGCTGCGCAACTTGGTGACGAATTCGATCCCGTCCATTTCGGGCATGTTCCAGTCCGTCAGCACCAGATCGGGCATCGATTTCTTGCACCGCGCCAATGCTTCCTCCCCGTTTTCCGCTTCTAGCGGCACATAGCCGAGGCTGAGCGCGATCTTGCTGGAAACCTTGCGGATCACGCGGCTGTCATCAACGATCAGACATGTCTTTGCCGTGGAAGCCGGTGCCGGCTGCGCGGCGTAGCGATCCCGCATCGCCTTGGCCGCGGCGACTATCGCAGCGGTCTCGTCGGATTCGGCAGGTTGCGTTGGCGCAAGGGGAGCCGGCGCAGATCCAGCGCCGGACGCGGCATCTTGCGCGGCCAGTTTCGCCTCATTCTGCGCCAGCTTTTCGGCAAGGGTCTTACCCTCCATGCCGGTGCGGCGATTGGGGCCGGAATTGCGCTTGATCAGGTTCTGCATGATTATCGCACTCCGCCAGCAGACGAATAGCTCGACTGATAGGCCTGAGCAGCAAAATCATCCGAATAGGGATCGGCGTCGTCCAGCGTGCCGACCGCCTCGCCCGGCGTCACGCGGATATGCAGATACGGCATCCACACATCGCCAAATTCGGCCTTCTGATACCACACGTCGAGCACGTCATAGCTGGCCCACATGCCATCAGGCTCGCGCAGGCGTATCCCTTCCCCGATGCGCGGCACCGCGGCAAAGCGTATGCGGCTCTGGGTTTGGTGGGTCTCGTTCTGGATTTCGATTTCTATCACGGCGGGAGCCCTTTTTCCGGTCACCGTGGTAGGGTCCAAATGCTTTATTATTTACAAACGTGACGGGCCCGGCGTGGCCTTTTTGCGCAGCGCCGGGCCTCGGTTCGTCGTGTTGTCAGGCCTTCGCAGCAGGTGCCTTCGCCTCGGCTGGGGTTTTCTTGGCCACCGGTTTCTTGGCAGCAGGCTTTTTGGCAGGCGCCTTTTTGGCCGCAGGCTTCTTGGCCGCTGCTTTCTTGGGCGCGGCTTTCTTTTTGCCCTTCTTGGCAGGCGGCCCCTTGGCGATCCGCGCATCGATCAGTTCGATCGCCTGTTCGATGGTCACATCCTCGGGCTTCGCATCGCGCGGAATGGTGGCGTTGGTGGTGCCGTCGGTGACGTAAGGGCCATAGCGGCCCGGCATGACCTTGATCTCCCCGCCGGTGACAGGGTGTGCGCCCAAGGTGGCAATGGGCTCCGAAGTGCCGCGCGAGGCCCCGCCGCGATTGGCGGCCTGGGCCAGCAGATCAACCGCACGGTTCATCCCCACTTCAAACACCTCACGTGTGTTGGCGAGTTTGCCGTACTTACCATCGTGCCGCAAATAAGGCCCGTAACGCCCTATATTGGCTTCGATTTCCTTTCCTGTATCCGGGTGTGCGCCAATGATGCGGGGCAGACCCAGCAGTTTGACCGCCCAGTCCAGATCGAAATCATCAAGATCCTTGGGGATTGAAGCACGCTTGATCGTGTCGCCTTCGCCCATCTGTACATAGGGGCCGAAGCGTCCCGTCTTGCGGTGGATATCCTCGCCCGTTTCGGGGTGCTGACCCAGGATGCCATCATCGGCCCCATCCGCACCATCCGCGCCCGGCTGGGCAAAGCGCCGGGTGAACTTGCATTCGGGGTAGTTGGCGCAAGCGACAAAGGCACCGAATTTACCGCCACGCAGCGCCAATCGGCCGCCCTCGCGGCCCTCGCTCGCACACAGCGGGCAGGTGCGAGGGTCAGCGCCATCGGCCTGCGGCGGGAACAGGAAGTCGGACAGGTATTCGTCCAGCGCCTCGGTCACTTCCGAGGGCAGCTTTTCCATGACCTCATCGGCCTTGGGCTTGAAGTCCTTCCAGAAGCGGGCGAGCAGCAGCTTGTAATCCTCGCGCCCATCGGAGACGACGTCGAGTTCGTCCTCCATCCCGGCGGTGAAATCATAGGCGACATAGGTGGGGAAGAAGCGTTCGAGAAACGCAGTCAGCAACCGGCCCGATTCTTCCGCGAAGAAGCGGTTCTTCTCCATCCGCACATAGGCGCGGTCGCGCAGGGTCTGGATGGTCGAGGCGTAGGTGGACGGACGCCCGATGCCGAGTTCCTCCAGCCGCTTGACCAGCGACGCTTCCGAAAAGCGCGGTGGTGGCTGGGTGAAATGCTGCGTGGCATCGACGTTGCGCTTGGCCGGCAGATCGCCCGCTTTCATTACCGGCAGCAGGCTGCCATCCTCATCGTCGCTATCGTCGAAACTTTCCTGATACACGGCAAGAAATCCGGGGAAGCGGATCACCTGCCCGGTGGCGCGCAATTCGTGGCTCCCGGTCGCATCGCGCAAGGTGACGGTGGTGCGTTCCATTTGCGCAGTGGCCATCTGGCTCGCCATCGCGCGCTTGAAGATCAGGTCGTACAGCTTGCCTTCGTCGCCCGCGCCCACCCGGTCACGGGTGAAATCGGTCGGGCGGATGGCTTCGTGCGCTTCCTGAGCGTTCTTCGCCTTGGTGCTGTACATGCGCGGCTTTTCGGGCCGGTAATCCTCGCTGAAGCGCGCCGCGATGGCATCGCGCGCGGCGTGGATGGCGCTCATGTCCATCTGCACGCCGTCAGTCCGCATATAGGTGATCGCGCCCGCTTCATACAGGCTCTGCGCGAGGCGCATGGTGTGCTGCGCGGAGTAACCCAGCTTGCGTGCGGCTTCCTGTTGCAGGGTCGATGTAGTGAACGGCGGCGCGGGGTTGCGCTTGACCGGCTTGGTTTCGACGCCTTCAACCGTGAAGCGCCCGGCTTCGACAGCGGCCTTGGCCTCCATCGCGATGCCTTCAGCGCCAAGGCTCAGCTTCTCCAGCTTCTCACCCTTGTAGCGTACCAGCCGCGCATCGAATTCGGTGCCGTCGTGCATCATCCGCGCAACGACGCTCCAGTATTCATCGGCGCGGAACGCCTCGATCTCGCGCTCGCGCTCGACGATCAGGCGCAGCGCGACCGATTGCACGCGGCCCGCGCTTTTCGCACCGGGAAGTTTGCGCCACAGCACCGGCGAAAGGGTAAAGCCGAACAGGTAGTCCAGCGCCCGCCGCGCCAGATAGGCGTCGATCAGCGGCTGATCGAGCTCACGCGGGCGCGCCATCGCCTCGGTCACCGCCTGTTTGGTGATCGCGTTGAAGGTGACGCGCTGCACGTTGGCGGGCACGCTCTTCTTTTTCTTCAGCAGTTCGAGCACGTGCCAGCTGATCGCTTCGCCTTCACGGTCAGGGTCAGTCGCCAGAACGAGGCGGCTTGCGCCCTTGGCCGCGTCGGCGATTTCCTTGAAGCGACTCTGCTTGTCCCGGTACAGTTCCCAATCCATCGCGAAGTCTTCATCGGGCTTCACGCTGCCATCCTTGGGCGGCAGATCGCGGACGTGGCCGTAGGAGGCCAGAACCTTGAAGTCCTTGCCGAGATATTTTTCGATGGTCTTGGCCTTGGCGGGCGATTCTACGATGACGAGCTGCATGATGGTGCCGGTGTATCCCTTACGTGTGTACGCGCGAGGGTGGAGCGCGTGGCGATTGTGCGTCAAGCGGGGAAATGCGGCTCTCCGTGGCGGAGCCGCGCCCGCAAGGCAATGGCAAAGGCATAAACGCAAGCGACGGTAAGGGCCTTGATCCCATGCCGATCCAACTCTCTGGTGCCCTCGTAATGGGGCGCGGCCGGCCATGGGTTGCGGAACAACCAGGCCCCCACCGGCTTATATCACGCGACATCAAGGAGAATCCCGATGACCCCATCCCACCTGATCCGCGCCCTTGGCTTATCCGCCCTCGCCCTGCTGGCTGCGGCCCCGATCACCGCGCAGGCGCCGGCCGAAACCAAGGTTGCGTCCCTCACAACGGCTGAGGGCATGGACGCCGGAACCGCGACTTTCACGCAAACGCTCCATGGCGTGATGATCGTGCTCGATCTGAAGAACCTGACCCCCGGCCCGCACGGGCTGCATCTGCATGAAAAGGGCATGTGCACGCCCGATTTCAAGGCGGCTGGCGGCCATTTCAATCCGCTGGATGCCGAACATGGCTTCATGACCGAAGGTGGCTACCATGTGGGCGACTTGCCCAATGTCGACGTGACTGCCGAGGGGACCGCGAAAGCCGAGATATTCGTGCCTCAGATCAATGTCGGCGGCGCTGACAACAACCGCTACCCCTACACACTCGCCGATGCTGACGGCACGGCTGTGATGATTCACGCCGGGGCCGATGATTATATGGCGATGGCGTCCAGCGGCGACCGCATGGCGTGCGGCGTTGTGGTTCCGCCCAAGTCGTAAACATCTGGTGCGGCGCGGCGGCACTTAGGCCCCGCGCCGCACCGACCCGCTGCCTTCGCGTTCAATCTCGCCTGCAAGCTCCAGTTCCAGCAGCGCCATGTGCACTTCTGCGGCGCTGGCGCCCGATTGCCGGATCAATTCGTCCACGGCGATCGGCGCTCCTGTCAGCAGGCTGGCAATGTCATTGCTGAGATCCGCGCGCGCTTCGCCCCATTGCAGCTTGCTCAATTCCGCATAGTCGAAGTCCGCGCCGCCATCCGACACGCGAAAGCGCGATCGCGGCGCCCCGGTGAAGCTCCGCAGCAATTCGATCACATCGTCCGGCGTCTGCACCAGCACCGCGCCTTCGCGGATCAACTGGTTGCACCCCAGCGCGCGCGCATCCAGCGGTGATCCGGGGATCGCCATGACCTCCCGCCCCGCCTCGCCCGCCAGCCGGGCTGTGATGAGGCTGCCCGATTTCGGCGCGGCCTCAACCACCAGCGTGCCCAGGGCCAGCCCTGCGATAATGCGATTGCGCGACGGGAAATGCCGCCCGCGCGGCTCGGTGCCGGGAGGTTGTTCGGCGATCAGCAGGCCTTCGGTAGCGATACGCTCCTGAAGGGCGGTATGCTGTGGCGGGTAAGCGATGTCGATGCCGCTGGCGATCACGCCGATGGTGGAGTTGTCACAATAGCCAAGCGCCCCTTCGTGCGCCGCCCCGTCGATTCCGCGTGCGAGGCCCGAGACGATAATGAACCCTGCCTCGGTTAGCGCCGCAGCGAAATCGCGCGCCAGCTTGACTGCGGCGCCGCTGGCATTGCGTGCGCCGACCAGTGCGACACATGGCGCCGATGCGATGAGCAGGTTACCCCGGCACGTAACGATCGGTGGCGCGCTCTCCAGCTCTGCCAACAGCGCAGGATAATCGGGCTGATCGTGAAACAGGTATCGCGCACCCGCCTTGCGCAGCGCGAGCACTTCACGCTCGATACTGTCGGCATTCGCAGGGCGATACGGCCCCCGCCCCCGGCTCGCAAGATCAGGCAAGGCGTCCAGCGCCGCCCCTGCATTGCCGAAGCGCGCCAGAAGCTGACGATAGCTGACCGGCCCGATATTGGGTGAGCGCAGCAATCGGATGCGCGCGAAGGCTTCTTGTTGGCTGAGCGCCGGCTGCGACCCCTGCGGCTCCATCAGGTGCGGCCCTGCATTACGGTTTGCTGGAGCCGATGCGCGGCTCCTCCCCGCGCATCAGCCGGCCGATATTGGCGCGATGCTGGATCAACACGATCGCGGCAATCGCGATGAGCGCCGGGATAACCTGCGCATAGCCCAGCCCCCACGCCACCAAAGGCGCGGCGACGACCGTGACCATCGACGAGACCGATGAAATCCTGCTGAGATACAGCGTAATCCCCCAGATCGCAGCGCAGGCTAGCATCGCGGGCCAGGCCAGCGCGGCCAGCGCCCCTGCGGCGCTCGCAAAACCCTTGCCGCCCTTGAAAGCGAGCCAGGGCGTGAAGCAATGCCCAGCGACCGCAGCAACCCCTGCGACGCCTTCGATGAAACCATCAGGATCGGGCCAGACCGCCCCTGCCACCAGCACCGGCACAGCGGCCTTTGCCGCGTCCAGCAGCACCGTGGCCGCCGCCAGCCCCTTGTTGCCGGTGCGCAGCACATTGGTTGCGCCGATGCTGCCGCTGCCGATGTCGCGCACGTCCCCCAAGCCCGCAGCGCGGGTCAGGATCAGGCCGAAGGGGATCGAGCCGAGGGCAAAGCCCAAAAGCGCGGCGAAAACAGGTTCCAAGACACTCTCCGTTCGTGCTGAGCTTGTCGAAGCACCGCACTTCTTCTAGCGCATCAGTCTCTAAGGAAAAACAGCCCTTCGACAAGCTCAGGGCGATCGGGGTTTTGAGAAACTTGGACGATGCCTCCCCCATCCTGCTGTTCGATTCCGGGGTCGGCGGGCTGACCGTGTATGACGCGTTGCGCCGGGTTCTACCGCGAGCGCCCGTGATTTACGCCGCCGATCTGGCCGGCCTTCCCTATGGCACCAAGACCGAAGCGCAGATTGCCGCCCGCGTATCGGGGCTGCTGGGGCGCATGGCCGAACGGTTCCGCCCGCGTCTTGTCTGCATCGCCTGCAACACCGCCAGCACCATCGCGCTGGGCATGGTGCGCGATGTGCTGGAGATTCCGGTAGTGGGCACCGTTCCAGCAATCAAACCCGCCGCTGCCCTGACCCGAACCGGCACCATCGGCCTCGTCGGCACCGAAGCGACCATCCGGCAGGCCTACGTCGACAATCTCGAAGCGAAATTCGCGGGCGGCAAGCGCCTGCTGCGGGTGGCCGCTCCCGGCCTTGTCGCCGCCGCCGAAGCCAAGCTGCGCGGGCAGGCTGTGGACTCTGCGCTGATCTCTGACGTTCAGGCGCGGCTTGCCGCGATGCCGGGCGGGGACGCCATCGATACGCTGGTGCTCGCCTGCACGCACTTCCCGCTGCTGACCGAGGAACTCGCCGCCGTCTTCGGCCCTGATGTGAAGCAAGTGGACGGAGCGGACGGGATCGCACGGCGGATCGCCGACCTGCTCGAAGCGCAGGCGTTTGCCGCGTCCGGCCCGAACCGCTTCGTGGTCACAGGACCGCTCCCAGGCGCAAACGGGTTGGAGGCCGCGCTCGCGCAGCGCGCCTTTGGCGCCGCCGAAGCGTTCTGATTTCAGACGAAGGCTGGCCAAGCCTTGCGAGCCGCTCGCAAACATCATTGTGGCAAATGCGATTACCCTGACCTAAAAACACACGAAACGTTTAGTCGCTTTGTGGGTTAAGAGCGCAGACGTTCGGAACAAATGCGCGGGTCAGGATCAGACATCCCCCGCCACAACACAAAGAGCCGCGAGTGAACTACGACCAGATCTTTGACTCCGCGATCGACCGTTTGCACGAGGAAGGCCGTTACCGGGTCTTCATCGACATTCTGCGTAACAAGGGCGCCTACCCAAACGCGCGCTGCTTCCACGGGCACAACGGCCCCAAGCCGATCACTGTGTGGTGCTCGAACGATTACCTGTGCATGGGCCAGCACGACAAGGTCATCAGCGCGATGGAAGACGCCCTGCACGATGTCGGCGCAGGGTCGGGCGGCACCCGCAACATCGGCGGCAACACCCACCTGCACATCCAGCTGGAAAACGAGCTGGCCGACCTGCACGGCAAGGACGCGGCGCTGCTGTTCACCAGCGGATACGTGTCAAACGATGCGACGCTTTCCACCTTGGCAAAGCTGCTGCCGGGATGCGTGATCTTCTCTGACGAATTGAACCACGCCAGCATGATTGCCGGCATCCGCAATTCGGGCTGTGACAAGCGGGTGTTCCGCCACAATGATGTTGCGCATCTGGAAGAATTGCTGGCGAGCATCGACGTCGATACGCCCAAGCTGATCGCCTTTGAAAGCGTCTATTCGATGGAAGGCGATGTCGCCCCGATCCATGCGATCTGCGACCTTGCCGACAAGTACAATGCACTGACTTATATCGACGAAGTCCACGCGGTCGGGATGTATGGCGCACGCGGTGGCGGGATTTCGGAACGCGACGGCGCGGCGCACCGGATCGACATCATCGAAGGCACGCTGGGCAAGGCGTTCGGTGTGATGGGCGGTTACATCGCAGCGTCGAACAAGGTGGTGGATTGCATCCGCTCCTACGCGCCGGGCTTCATCTTCACGACCTCGCTTTCGCCGGTGCTGGTGGCAGGTGTGCTGGCCTCGGTCCGCCACCTCAAGGGGTCGAGCGTCGAGCGCAACGCACAGCAGCGCGCCGCTGCGATGCTCAAGTTGAAATTTGCCGAAGCGGGCCTGCCGGTGATGGACAGCGTCACCCACATCGTTCCGCTGATGGTGGGCGATCCGGTGCACGCCAAGAAGATCAGCGATATCCTGCTGGCCGAATACGGCGTCTATGTGCAGCCGATCAACTACCCCACGGTGCCGCGTGGGACGGAACGTCTTCGCTTCACCCCCGGCCCGCATCACACCGATGCGATGATGGACGAGCTGACCTTGTCGCTGGTGGAAATCTGGGACCGGCTGGAACTGGGCCTCGCCAAGGCGGCCTGACCCGCTCACAGGGCGCGAACGCTCTTTGAGGCGTGCGCGCCCTGCGCTACCCCCTGTCGAACCAGATTCGGGAGAGACACAATGGGCGGCACGCCTGATCAGACTTATGCCGAAATCGTCCTCGGGCGGCGGTCTATTCGCGGATACCTCGACAAGCCGGTGCCGTGCGCGCTGATCGAAGATGTGCTGCGCCTTGCGATGCGCTCGCCCACCTCGATGAACACGCAGCCCTGGCATTTCCACGTCATCACCGGCGAACCGCTGTCGCGCATCCGCCAAGGCAACACCGAGCGCATTCTGGCAGGCGAACCCGACAGCCGCGAGTTTCGCCGGGGTGAGGCTTTTGCCGGCGTCCACCGCGACCGGCAGGTCGAAGTCGCCAAGCAATTGTTCGGCGCGATGGGGATCGAGCGTGACGACAAGGCTGCCCGGCAGGACTGGGTGCTGCGCGGCTTTCGCCAGTTCGATGCGCCGGTGTGCGTGATCGTGACCTACGACCGCGAACTTTCAGGCAGCGATGACACCGCCTTCGACTGCGGCGCCGTCACCACCGCGCTGGTCAATGCCGCGTGGAGCAAGGGGCTGGGCTGCGTGATCAATTCGCAAGGCATCATGCAAAGCCCGGTGGTGCGCGAACATGCCGGCATCCCCGAAGATCAGGTGATCATGAAAGCGGTCGCGCTGGGCTGGCCCGATCCCGACTTCCCGGCCAACGCGGTGGTGTCGCTGCGCAGGCCGGTGGAAGAGGCGGCGCGGTTCGTCGGTTTCGACGACTGAGGCTTGCAACCGGGACGCGCACGGTCGCCGTCCGTCCCGGTGAAGTTTCGCCCTGCCCCCCTTCGCCCCTATCCAAGCTGAGACGCGGGAACACCGGATCGTGCGCGGCGCTCTTGTTACAGACAGAGCAAAGACAGGACGGAAAATGGGTTATCTCAAAAGCGGCGTCTGGCACGACGAATGGGACTATAACGACGACGACACCGGCACGTTCGAGCGCGACGAAAGCGCGTTTCGTAACTGGATCACGCCGGATGGCGCTCCCGGGCCCACCGGTGAAGGCGGCTTTGCAGCCGAACCCGGCCGCTACCGGCTCTATATCAGCCTCGCCTGCCCGTGGGCGCACCGCGCCAATGTCGTCCGGCACCTGAATGGTCTTACGGAAGCCATCGAACTGGTGGTGGTGCACTGGTTGATGCGCGACGGCGGCTGGTCGTTCCGCGAAGGCACCTGCGTGACGCCCGATCCTCTGTGCGGCGCAGACCATCTGCACCAGATCTACACGGCCGCCAAAGCGGACTATTCCGGCCACGTCACAGTGCCAGTCCTGTGGGACACGCGCACGGTCACGATCGTGAACAATGAAAGCGCGGACATTATGCGGATGCTCGGCAGCGCCTTCGACGATTGCGGTGCCAAGCGCCTTGATCTGTATCCGGCGAAACACCGCGAGGAGATCGATGCGCTGAACGACCGGGTCTACGATGCGGTCAACAACGGCGTGTACAAGGCCGGGTTCGCCACGTCGCAGAGCGCCTACGACGATGCCGTGCAACCGCTATTTGCGATGCTCGATGAGTTGGAAGCGCGCCTGGATGGCAAGGGATGGCTGGTCAGCGGCCAGTTGACCGAGGCCGATATTCGCCTCTGGACCACCCTGATACGATTCGATCCCGTGTATCACACGCACTTCAAGTGCAACCTGTGCCGGATCGCCGACTACCCCAATCTTGCCGCCCTGACGCGCCGGATCCTCGCGATCGACGGCATCGCCGAGACGGTCAATTTCCATCATATCAAGCATCACTATTTCGAAAGCCACCGGCACATCAATCCGACGGGTATCGTCCCCGCAGGTCCGGACCCGCTGGTTCCGGGGCAGCCCCGCTGTCACTAGCTTGTACCCGGCACCGGCGGGCCGCAATCACCGCGGCAGTTCGCTGACCCCCATCAATGCCTCGTCGACCGCGCGCGCAGCCTGGCGGCCTTCGCGGATCGCCCACACGACCAGGCTCTGCCCGCGCCGCATGTCGCCGCAGGCGAACACGTTCGGTTCGCTGGTGGCATAGCGTTCGGTATCCGCCTCGACATTGCCGCGCCCGGTGAGCGCGACGCCCGCCTGTTCAAGCAGCCCTGCCTTCTTCGGCCCGACGAAGCCCATGGCCAGCAGGATCAGATCGGCCGGGATCACGAATTCGCTTCCCGCCATTTCCTGCATCTGCCCGCCCTTCCATTCGACGCGGACGCATTCGAGGCCCGTGACCTTTTCGCCATCCCCAATTACCCGCTTGGCCAGCACCGCCCAGTCACGCTCCACGCCTTCCTGATGGCTCGACGAGGTGCGCAGCTTCATCGGCCAATCGGGCCAGGTCAGCGCCTTGTCTTCCTTCTCGGGTGGCTTGGGCATGATCTCGAGCTGCGTGACGCTGGTGGCGCCCTGCCGGTTCGAGGTGCCGACACAGTCGCTGCCGGTGTCGCCGCCGCCCAGCACCACCACGTGCTTGCCGGTCGCGGTCAAGCTGCCGCGCGGCGCGGCGCGCAGCTCGTCATCGCCCGCAACGCGCTTGTTCTGCTGTGTCAGGAACTCCATCGCGAGGCGCACGCCGGGCATTTCGGCGCCGGGGATCGACAGCGGGCGCGCATCTTCCGCGCCGCCGGCCAGCACCACCGCATCGAAGTTTTCCTGCAGGGACTTGAACGAGATATCGACGCCCACTTCCTTCGATGTTTTGAACGTCACCCCTTCGGCTTCCATCTGCTGAGCGCGCCGGTTGATGAGGTGCTTTTCCATCTTGAAGTCGGGGATGCCGTACCGCAGCAGCCCGCCCAGACGGTCGCTCTTTTCGAACACGGTGACGCTATGCCCGGCGCGCGCGAGTTGCTGCGCGCAGGCGAGGCCTGCGGGGCCCGAACCGATCACCGCAACCGACTTCCCGGTCTTCTTCGCGGGGATCATCGGCTTGACCCAGCCCTCCTTCCACCCGCGATCAATGATCGCACATTCGATCGACTTGATCGTCACCGGCTGGTCGACAATGTTGAGCGTGCACGCCGCCTCGCACGGGGCGGGACAGATGCGGCCGGTGAACTCGGGGAAGTTGTTCGTGCTGTGCAGCATGTCCAACGCCCGCTTCCAGTCCGCCTCGTAGACGAGGTGGTTCCAGTCGGGGATCAGATTGTTCACCGGGCAGCCGTTATGGCAGTACGGAATACCGCAATTCATGCATCGCGAGGCCTGCCCAGCCAGCGTGCTTTCATCCGGCTGGATGATGAATTCGCGGTAGTTCTTCAGCCGCTCCTTGGGATCGAGATAATCCCGATCACGGCGGTCCAGCTCGAGAAATCCGGTTTCCTTGCCCATTGTATTGTCTCGTTCCTGAAATCTATTCGGCAGCGACGCTGGCGGCTTCGTGGCGCTCGGCCTCGAGCCGTTTGAGCGCTGCGGCATAATCGCGCGGCATCACCTTGACGAAGCGGGTCAGCGCCGCGTCCCAATCCGCCAGCAGGCTGGCTGCAAGCTTGCTGCCGGTGTGAAGCTGATGGCGTTCTACCAAGATACGCAACCGCTCGGCATCGTGACGCAGCATGTCGGCCATGCCGAAATCATTGACGCCGCGCGGGCGCTGGGCCGGGCGGCCCGTCCCTTCCTCGGCATCCACGCCCGCCGCAATCGGCAGCAGATCGACCTGCGCGTGGTTGACCAGATCGGTGAACACGCCATCTGCGTCATAGACATAGGCGACCCCGCCGCTCATGCCCGCCGCAAAGTTGCGCCCGGTCTTGCCGAGCACCACCACCACGCCGCCGGTCATGTATTCGCAGCCGTGATCCCCGGTGCCTTCGACCACCGCAATCGCGCCCGAATTGCGCACCGCGAAACGTTCACCCGCGACGCCGTTGAAATAGGCCTCGCCCGCAATCGCCCCGTACAGCACGGTGTTGCCGACGATGATGTTGTCCTGCGCGTTGCGCGGCGCGGCGGCGGGCTGGCGCACGATGATGCGTCCGCCCGACAGGCCCTTGCCGACATAGTCGTTGGCATCGCCGACCAGATCGAGCGTGACGCCGTGCGCCAGCCACGCGCCGAAGCTCTGCCCGGCAACGCCCGTCAGATTGATCCGGATGGTGTCGCCCGGCAAGCCTTCATGGCCATGCGCCTTGGCGATTTCGCCCGAAAGCATCGCGCCCACCGTGCGGTTCACGTTGCGCACGTCGTAGGCGATCTGCACCGGCGCCTTGGTGTCGATGGCGGCGCGGCAATCGGCGATCAGCCGGTTGTCGAGCGCACCTTCGAGCCCGTGATCCTGCACCCCGCGCTGGCGCAGCGAAGCGCCGTCCTTGATTGCGACCCGGTGCAGGATCTTCGACAGATCGATCCCGCGCGCCTTCCAGTGGCGCTCCATCCGGCGCGTGTCGAGCAGGTCGACCCGGCCGACCATTTCGGCGACGGTGCGGATGCCCATGTCGGCCATGATCGCCCGCAGTTCCTCGGCGACGAAGAACATGTAGTTGACCACGTGCTCCGGCTGACCAGTGAAGCGCGCGCGTAGCACCGGGTCCTGCGTGGCGACGCCGACGGGGCAAGTGTTGAGGTGACACTTGCGCATCATGATGCACCCCGCGGCTATCAAGGGCGCAGTGGCAAAGCCGAATTCGTCCGCGCCCAGCAGCGCGCCGATGGCGACATCGCGCCCGGTGCGCAGGCCCCCATCGACCTGCACCGCAATCCGCTCGCGCAGATCGTTGAGCAGCAGCGTTTGCTGCGTTTCGGCAAGGCCGATTTCCCACGGAGACCCTGCGTGGGTCAGCGAGGTGAGCGGCGATGCGCCGGTCCCCCCGTCATAGCCCGCAATCGTCACGTGATCCGCACGCGCCTTGGAAACGCCCGCTGCGACCGTGCCAACGCCGACTTCGGACACCAGCTTCACCGAAATGC
This sequence comes from Sphingomonadales bacterium, assembly GCA_009995225.1. Classification (GTDB taxonomy): domain Bacteria; phylum Pseudomonadota; class Alphaproteobacteria; order Sphingomonadales; family Sphingomonadaceae; genus Erythrobacter. Next base: position 29,034 of record JAACPW010000014.1, read on the forward strand.
GCGCAACCGGGTTCACATTCTTCAAGTCGTGGATCAGCTGCGCCAGATCCTCGATCGAGTAGATGTCGTGGTGCGGCGGGGGCGAGATCAGCCCCACGCCCGGCGTCGAATGCCGCACCGCGCCGATGCGCTTGTCGACCTTGTGGCCCGGCAACTGCCCGCCCTCACCCGGCTTGGCGCCCTGCGCCATCTTGATCTGGATATCGTCCGAATTGACGAGGTATTCGGTTGTCACGCCGAAGCGGCCCGAGGCGACCTGCTTGATCCGGCTGCGCATCGAATCGCCGTTCGCCATCGGGGTGAAGCGGAACGGCTCCTCCCCGCCCTCACCCGTGTTCGAACGCCCGCCGATGCGATTCATCGCGATCGCCATGGTCGAGTGCGCCTCGTGGCTGATCGAGCCCAAGCTCATCGCCCCGGTGGAGAACCGCTTGACGATATCCACCGCCGGTTCGACCTGGTCCAAGGGGATCGGGGCGGCGGCCGGTTTGAACTCCAGCAACCCGCGGATCGTCAGCAGACGTTCGGACTGCTCGTTGATGCTCGCGGCAAATTCGGCGTAGTTCTTGGGATCATTGCCGCGCACCGCGTGCTGCAACTGTGCGACGTTCTGCGGGGTCCAGGCGTGTTCCTCACCGCGCAGGCGGTATTGATAGATCCCGCCGACATCGAGCATCCCGTCATAGAGCGGATTGTCGCCGTAGGCCTGCCCATGACGGCGCAAGGCTTCCTCGGCAACTTCGGCCAGCCCGATGCCTTCGATGGTGGTGGCGGTGCCGGTGAAGTACTTTTCGACGAAGGCGGTGGAAAGCCCTACCGCGTCGAAAATCTGCGCGCCGCAATAGGACTGGTAGGTCGAAATGCCCATCTTGGACATGACCTTGCGGATGCCCTTGCCCACGCCCTTGATGAAGTTCTGCTGCACCTTGGCGGGCGGCAGATCGGCATGGCGCTTCACCCGCGAGGCTTCGATGGTTTCAAAGGCGAGATAGGGGTTGATCGCTTCCGCGCCGTAGCCGGCCAGCACGCAAAAGTGATGCACCTCGCGCGCTTCGCCGGTTTCCACGACAAGCCCGGTCTGCATCCGCAGGCCTTGACGCACCAGATGATGATGCACCGCTGCGGTCGCCAGTAGCGCCGGCATTGGCACACGGCTTTCGCTCTGTCCGCGATCCGACAGGACAAGGATGTTGTGATCCTGAAGCACCGCTTCGGTCGCGGCCCAGCACATTTCCTTCAGGGCCATTTCAAGGCCTTCGGCTCCAGTGCTGGCATCCCATGTCATGTCGATGGTCGCGCAGCGGAAGGCGCCGTCCAATGCCTCTTCGACCGAGCGGATCTTGGCCAGATCCTCGTTCGTCAGGATTGGCTGGTGCACTTCCAGCCGCTTGTGCGTGCCGGCATCGCGGCCCAGCAGATTGGGACGCGGGCCGATCATGCTGGTCAGGCTCATCACCAGTTCTTCGCGGATCGGGTCGATCGGCGGGTTGGTAACCTGCGCAAAGTTCTGCTTGAAGTAATCATACAGCAGCCGTGCCCGGTCCGACAGAACCGCAATCGGCGTGTCGGTTCCCATCGACCCGATCGGATCATCGCCATCCACCGCCATCGGTTCGAGGAAGCGGGCAATATCCTCCTGCGTGTAGCCGAAAGCCTGCTGGCGTTGCAGCAGGGTGGTTTCCTCAGCGGGGATCGCGGCGAGTTCGGGCACGATGTCGGTGATGTCTTCGAGCTTGTACTGCGCCTGCGCCAGCCACTTGGCATAGGGCTCGGCATTGGCGAGGTCCGCCTTCAGCTCGTCATCCTCGATGATGCGGCCTTGATCGAGATCGATCAGCAGCATCTTGCCGGGCTGGAGCCGCCACTTGCGCACGATGTCCTCTTCGGCAAACGGCAACACGCCGCTTTCCGAAGCGAGGCAGACGATGTCGTCCTTGGTGACGCAGAAGCGCGCCGGCCGAAGCCCGTTGCGGTCCAGCGTCGCGCCGATCTGGCGGCCATCGGTGAAGCACACCGCGGCGGGGCCGTCCCACGGTTCCATCAACGCAGCGTGGTATTCGTAGAACGCGCGCCGCTCGGGCGTCATCTGCGCATTGCCGGCCCAGGCTTCCGGGATCAGGATCATCATCGCATGGGCGAGCGGATATCCGCCCGCGATCAGCAGTTCCAAAGCGTTGTCGAGGCAGGCGGTGTCCGATTGCCCGTGCGGGATGATCGGCCACATCTTGTCGAGATCGGGGCCGAGCAGTTCGCTTTCCATCGTGCGGCGGCGCGCGTTCATCCAGTTGACGTTGCCGCGCACCGTGTTGATCTCGCCATTGTGGGCGATGAAGCGGAACGGGTGCGCCAGCCGCCAGCTGGGGAAAGTGTTGGTGCTGAAACGCTGGTGGACAAGGCCCAGCGCCGAAACGCAATCGGGCGAGCGCAAATCGTCGTAGAAACTGCCCACCTGGGTTGCCAGCAGCAGGCCCTTGTAAACCACTGTGCGGGTCGAAAAGCTGGGCAGATAGGTTTCGGTCAGATGCGGCAGGCCGTGCTTTTCAGCCAGGCTCGCCAGCGGGTTCTGCACCTGCTTGCGGATCGTCAGCAGCTTGCGCTCGAACGCGTCCTGATCGGCGCAGGTGGGCCCGCGAGCGATCACCGCCATCTGGATCACCGGCATCGATGCGATCACAGCGTCGCCCAGACCCTTCATGGTGGTCGGCACATCGCGCCAGCCGATGAAACGCTGGCCTTCCTTGGCGGTGAAGGCCTCCATCCGCGCCTTGACGAAATCGCGCGCGGCCTCGTCCTGCGGCAGGAAGCACATGGCGATGCCGTAATCGCCCGGTTGCGGCAGATCGTGGCCAGCGCCTTGCGCCCAGCCGCGAATCAGCGGATCGGGAATCTGGATCAGGATGCCCGCGCCATCCCCCAGCAAGGGGTCCGAACCCACGGCGCCGCGGTGATCGAGCTTTTCGAGAATCTCCAGCGCCTGCGCGATGATCGCGTGGCTTTTCTCGCCCTTGATATGCGCGACCATGCCGACGCCGCAGGCGTCGTGTTCATTGGCGGGGTCATAGAGACCCTGGGAGGAAGGGTATCCCATGGCAAACATCCGATCTGTCAGATGCCGACAGCCGCGCAACCTGCGGCAAACTTGCTCACGCAGGGGACACGCCTGAAGGCAGGTCAATCAGGCACGCCCAGACCCATTCAGGTCCGCTCTAGCCCATTTTCGGCCCCCTCATGCCGACAGGAAGCGGATTATGCAATGGGGTTGCGCGAAGCAATATTTCTCGCAGACCTATTCAGACTATCGTTAGATTGCGCATAATGCATGATCGGCCCGATTTGGTTGCAGGTTTTGCGTCGGGCTAAAGGCTCAGGCGGTCCCGCGACGAGGTTGCAAACCCGCCAGCGCGGAACGCAGGGGTTCGCGCGCATCATCGCCCAGACTTTCCCCGCTTAGCGCAGCAAGCGCCTTGAGAGCTTGAGCCAGTGCGGCCTCGCGGGCAGCAAGATCAGCCGCCGACACCGCCTTGGTGGGAGGGCTGGTGCGATGCTCGTGAAGCGCACCAGCGAAGCGTTCGACCATTTCGACAATGCTGAGCTCACTAGGCGCAACCGCACGCAAGCGCGCGAGCGCGGCGGTTCCGGGATCAGGCACAGGCGCGGATTTGCGCAGCGACGTGACCGGCGTGCTGATGACGGCAAGATCGGCGCGGTCTTCGCCAGCGGGCTGTTGGGCCGGCTGGGCGACCTCGTGAAGCTCGGTCACGTCCTGAACCCAAACCGCGTTGCGCCCGGGCAGTTCGGCAAAGTCCGCCAAATCTAGCTCTCGCGGCGCTGCACCGGGCTTTTGCACCGGTCCCGTCCTGTCAGCTTCAGGGTCAGCTTCAGGGTCAGCTTTGAGCTCTGCTTCGGGCACGGCGGTAGCAATAATGGGGGTTTCATCGAGCGGATCGTCAAGGCTGCGGCTGCCCAGATCGCGAACCGGATCAATCGGCCGCATGGCGCGGATCGACCATTCAGCCAAGGAAGGCGTTTTGACGGCGCGCCGTGCGCGGCGGTGGAGGCTTTTTCCCAATGCAAACAGCCCGCTACCAATCAGCAATGCTGAAAAGCCTGCCGCAATTGCCTGTATCGGAAGGCCCGCAGCCCCCAGCCGGGTCGCGTCAGAACCCGGGGCGACCAGCGTGGCCGGCAGAACCATAACCGTCAGCCCACCGAGCATCATACCCCACAGGCCCAGCATGGGGGCAAAAGCCCGGTGCCCCGCGAGCGACCGCGATGTGCGCCCCGATGCCTTGCCGCGTTTGCGCTGTTCCGCCCGATCGTGCTGCCCCAACTTCATGTGCCCGTTATCCTGCCCTTGCGGCGACACGCCCCTGTGCGCCGCCCTGCGTCGGGGCTAGCAACAGATGGTAAACAGAGAGATAATCTCGCGCATTGGCGGCCCAGTCGTGACGCGCACGGACATGGGCAACGGCGCGGTCCTTCATCGCGTCCCATGCGTTGCGCGAATCGAGCAGGCGGGCAAGCGCAGCGGCACAGGCAGCCGGGTCATCGGGTGCAAACAGCGTGCCGGTTTCACCGTCGGTGATAAGTTCGCGGTGCCCGCCCACGCTGGACGCCGCCACCAGTCGCCGCTGCGCCATCGCCTCCAGCGGCTTGAGCGGCGTAACCAGATCGGTCAGCCGCTGGCTCTTGCGCGGATAGGCGAGCACATCGACCAGCGAATAGTATCGCTCCACCGCGGCATGCGGCACGCGTCCGGTGAAGATCACGGCGTCCGGTTCGGGCAGTGCCGCCGCTGCGGCGCGCCAACTGGCGTCCATCGGGCCTGCCCCGACCAGCAGCAGCCGTGCATCCGGGTGCGACTGGCGCAGCAGGGGCATGGCGGCGATCAGATCGTCCACCCCTTCATAGGCGTAGAAGCTACCGATGTAGCCGATCACCGGCGCGCCCTCGGCTATGCCAAGATCGGCGGCCAGCGTCGTATCGCGCGGTGGCGGATCACCGAACAATTCCAGATCAACCCCGTTGCGCATCACATGAATGCGGCTTTCCGGTATGCCCCGCCGGGCCAGATCGTCCTTCAATCCATCGCAGATCGCAAACAGGGCATCGGCGCTTTTGGCGACCTGCGTTTCGAGCGCGCGGGTCAGGCGGTATTTGATGCTGCCTTGGGTGCCGGTCAGATTGCCGACCGCCGCGTCTTCCCAGAAGGCGCGGATTTCATAGACGAAAGGTATGCCCAGCGCCCGCGCCGCGCGCTTGGCGGCCGCGCCGCAAAGTGCCGGCGAATGGGCATGGATGATGTCGGGCCGCCATTCTGCGGCAAGCGCGTGAATCGCTGTACTCAGCGCCTCGATCTCGCCCATTTCGCGCAAGGGCGGCGGTCCGGACGGTGTGCCCGGCGTGCGGTGAAACAGAAGGCCGTCCGCTTCTTCGGGCGAGCCATTGAGCGCCGCCTCGGCATTATGCCGTTGCCCGGTAATCCCGCGCACCTCCAGCCCCAGCCCTTGTTGCGCTTTCAGGATCGCGCGGGTGCGGAAGGTGTAACCGCTGTGGAGCGGAAGCGAATGGTCGAGCACATGCAAAACGCGGGTCATGATGATTGTTCTATCGCAGCCGTGCTTAACGCGGCGTCAACTGCCAGCGCGTAATGCTGCCGCATGGCCCGGCCCGGAAACCTTGTCCCATGATCGATTATTTCGCGCTTGCCCTTGGGCACGGCCTGCTGGCGATCGCCTTGCTGCGCCTGATGCTTCGCGAAGGCCTGGACGTCGATCCGCTGATCGGCGAAATCAAGGCCGAAACGGACGCCAATCGCAAGGCGACAAGCGTCGCTGGCCGCAATGCCGCCCGCCGAACAAAGACGGTGGAACAACCCCAAGCAGACGGCACGTCGTCCGCCGATGCTTGATCTCGTCTTCCTCGCCTTCATCGGATACGTGCTGGTGCTTGGCCTCAGGCGACCGTTCCTGTGGGTGCTGCTGTATGTCTATATCGACATTCTCGCGCCGCAGCGGATCGGCTATTCGCTGATCGCGGCCCTTCCGGTTTCATTGATCGCCTTTGCCGCCGCGTTCGGCGGCTGGATCGCACTCGATCGCAAGGAAGGCGCGCGCTTCACCTTGCGTCAGGGGCTGATGGGTCTGCTGCTGGCCTATTGCTGGTGGACCACCGGCCAGGCCGATTTCCCCGCAGACGCACAGACCAAATGGGATTGGGTCTGGAAGGCGCTGTTGTTCGCGATTTTCCTGCCGTTGACGCTGACCACCCGCGCCCGGATCGAAGGTCTTGCTTTGGTGCTGCTGCTGTCAGTTGCCACGATCGTGATCGGCACGGGGATGAAGACCATCCTTGGCGGCGGCGGGTATCAGAACCTCAAATTCTTTGTGAACGACAATAGCGGCATCTACGAAAGCTCGACGTTGGCCACCGTGGCCATCGGTCTGATCCCGATGCTGTGGTGGTTCGTGAAATATGGCACCGTTTTCCGCCCGCACTGGCTGGTAACGGGGTTTGCGGCAGCGCTCACCTTTGCCTGCCTGCTCGTGCCGATCGGCACCGAGGCGCGTACCGGCCTGCTGTGCATCGCGGCGCTGGGCGGGCTGATGCTGCGCTATACCAAGCGGCGGTTCCTGTTCATCGCTGGCGCGGGCGTGCTCGGCCTTGCCGCAGTGCCCTTCCTGCCGCAAAGCTATTACGACCGCATGGCCACTTTGGCTCAGCCGAGCAGCGATGAAAGTGCGTCGACCCGCGTGGCGGTGTGGCAATGGACGCTCGATTATGTGGGCGAAAAGCCCCTAGGCGGCGGATTCGATGCTTACCGCGGCAACCGCTTTGCCTATGTCATGCCGGTCAAGCAGGTCGACGGCAACACCACCAGCGTCACCTACAGCGAGGTGGTGGACGAGGGGCGCGCCTATCACTCGTCGTTCTTCGAGATGCTGGGGGAACAGGGCTGGCCGGGGCTGATGATCTGGCTTGCGCTGCATGGCATCGGCCTGTGGCAGATGGAGCGCCTCCAGCGCCGCTGGAAAACGGCCGGGGATGAGGCGACCCGCTGGATCGCACCGCTCGCTGCGGCCTTGCAGATGAGCGCCATCATCTACCTTGTCGGCGCAACCTTTCAGGGGATCGCGTATCAGCCGGTCATGCTGATGCTGGTGGGCTTGCAGATCGGGCTCAACACCTACTGCCTCAGGATCGATTCGGCGCGCGGGCTGCTGGAGCGCAGCGTGTCGCGCAAGGCAGCTATCGCAAACACAATGCGCAGTGCCGTAGCGGCATAGCCGGAGGCGTTGCACTACCCCTGCTGATGCGCCATGTAGCCCAGTGAAACGAGCGCGGCGGGCACGGGATTCCGCCGACGACAATCGAGGAGGAGCCCCATGACCCCGCAAGAATTGGCCGCCAAGGTCGGCGAAAATATTGGCACCAGCGAATGGGCCGAAATGAGCCAGGAACGCATCAACCAGTTCGCCGAGGCGACGGGGGACCACCAGTTCATCCATGTCAACGAAGAGATGGCCAAGATGACGCCGTTCGGCGGCACGATTGCCCACGGCTTCCTCACGCTGTCGTTGATCCCCTATCTCGGCGCCCAGGGCGGCGCACCGCGCATCGATGGCGTGAAGATGGGCGTCAACTACGGCGGCAACAAGACGCGCTTCATCGCGCCGGTCCGCGCTGGCAAGCGCATCCGTGGCCACTGGAAGCTGACCGAGATGATCGAAAAGCGTCCCGGCCAGTGGCAGCAGACCTGCGAAATCACGCTCGAGATCGAGGGTGAGGAGAAGCCCGCCCTGATCTGCGAATGGATCACGCAATACTTCGTGTGACCTTCCTATCGCTGCCCCGGCGCGTGTCGGGGCAGCGGCTGACAAACGAAAACAAGGATACCCTCTATCATGGCACGTGAAGCCGTCATTGTTTCCACCGCCCGCACTCCCATTGGCCGCGCTTACAAGGGGGCGTTCAACGCCACCCCCGGCGCCACGCTTGGCGCATACAGCCTTGCCCCCGCGATCGAGCGGGCGGGCATCGAAGCTGGCGCCATCGACGACGTGGTGTGGGGCGCTGTCCTGAACCAAGGGACCCAAGCCGGTAACATCGCCCGCCAGGTGGCGCTGCGCGCCGGCTGCCCCGTTACCGTGTCGGGCCAGACCATCGACCGCCAGTGTTCGAGCGGCCTGATGGCGATTTCGACCGCTGCCAAGCAGATCATCGTCGACAACATGGATATCGTCGTCGGCGGCGGTCAGGATTCGATCTCGATGGTCCAGACGCCGGAAATGCGCGTGTCGATCGACAAGTCGCTGCTCGCGATGCACGGCAATGTCTACATGCCGATGCTGCAGACCGCCGAAACGGTGGCCAAGCGTTACAACATCAGCCGCGATGCCCAGGACGAATACGCCTACCAGTCGCAGATGCGCACCGCGGCCGCGCAGCAGGCCGGCAAGTTCGATCACGAAATCGTCCCCGTCACCACCACGATGAACGTGATGGACAAGGAGACGAAGGAAGTCAGCCAGCGCGAATTCACGCTGACCAAGGACGAAGGCAACCGCCCCGAAACCACGCTGGAAGGGCTGCAGAGCCTCAAGCCGGTGATGGGACCGGACATGTGCATCACCGCTGGCAACGCCTCGCAGCTTTCGGACGGTTCATCCGCGTCCGTGCTGATGGAAGCAAAGTTGGCCGAACAAAAGGGACTGCAACCACTGGGCCGCTATGTCGGCATGGCCGTTGCTGGCACCGAGCCTGACGAAATGGGCATCGGCCCTGTGTTTGCGATCCCCAAACTGCTCAAACAGACCGGCCTCAAGATGGACGACATCGGGCTGTGGGAACTCAACGAAGCCTTCGCGGTGCAGGTGCTCTACTGCCGCGACACGCTGGGCATCGATAACGACATCCTCAACGTCAACGGCGGCTCGATCTCGATCGGCCACCCCTACGGCATGACCGGCGCACGCTGCACCGGCCACGCGCTGATCGAAGGCAAGCGCCGCGGCGCCAAGTACGTGGTCGTCACCATGTGCGTTGGTGGCGGCATGGGGGCAGCCGGTCTCTTCGAAGTCTTCTGATCCGGAACATTTATCCGCGTCGGCGCTAACGCTCTTTGCAATACAGCAAGGAGAATACCGATGGCGACCGACGCGGAAATCCGGACCAAGTTCTGGAAGGCTCTCAAGAGCGACAGGACGATGTTCCTGGGCATGGCCGAGGGCGAAGATGCCCACGCCCGGCCGATGACAGCCCAACTCGACGACGAGAATTACGACGGCGGTGAATATCATGGCCCGGTCTGGTTCTTCACATCGACCGACAATGGCCTCTACCGCCTGATCCAGCAGGCCGAACTCGCCGGCACCACCCCCCGCGCCACGGCGCACTTTGCCGCCAAAGGCCACGATGTCTGGGCCACCGTCCACGGCACTCTGTCCACAACCCGCGATGCGGCAACCATCGACCGCCTGTGGAACCGCTTCGTTTCCGCCTGGTATGAAGGCAAGGACGATCCGAAGGTCGCCCTGATCCGCCTCGATCCCGAGAACGCCGAAGTCTGGATCGATGCCTCCTCCATCGTGGCGGGCATCAAGATGCTGCTCGGGATCGATCCGAAGGAGGATTACAAGGACAAGGTGGCCGACGTGCGGCTGTAAACCACCAATCTGACGGACGAAAAAAAACGACGCGGGAGAACATCTCCCGCGTCGTTTTTTTGTGCAATCCGCTGAAAAGGCCGCCGAGAACCGTTGATGCGGTGTTCGGCGGCCTGATCGGGATCGGGTCGGATTATGCCAGATCGCGGACCTTGGGTTCGCGGTGCCAATGGCGGATTGGGCCGGTCTTCATGAAGTCCTCGGGATCGACGATACCATCGTCGGGCTCGATATTGGCCTTGGGCAGCAGATGTTGACGCGTTCCACCGCACGCACCGATGGTCTTGCAGTGATACCAGGCATCGGCAAACCACGCGACCGCGCCGACATCCTTCGCCAGCTTCTCGGCGCGTTCAGGCAGCAGGATCGCCACCACCGCATCGAACATCACCGAAGGCGTCCCGGCAAGCTGGCCATCAGCCTTCAATGTCCCGCCCTTGACCTTGAGCGGCCCGATCTTGGGTGCCACAAGGAAGGCGGTGCCACCCTGCTTTTCGATATCGGCCACCATCGTGTCGATCGTGTCTTTGCCGGAACCTTCGTCAAACAGGATGCCGATCTTGCGGCCCTTGAACATGGGCTTCGCGCTCTTCTGGATCGACAGCGCGTCGGAGGTGCCCATGTCGACCGGCTCCTTGGCAGCCTTGGCCTTCTTGGGCAGATCGATGCCGAGCCCTTCGGCCACCCGCTTGGCCAGATCCTCGTCAATATTGCGCAGCCGCGCGATCACGGCGGGCGGGATGTGCGGGATCGCCACCTTGGACAGTTCGAAGACGATGGCTGACGCAATATGCGCCTGTTCGTTTTCGGTCTGCGAGAGGTAGAACATGCGAGCCTGGCTGTAATGATCGGCGAAGGATTCAGCGCGCACCCGCATCTTGGCGGTGGCATCGTTGCGCTCGGCGTTTTCGCGGAAAGAGCTGAACCCGGTTTCAGGGCACGCACGAGGGCCACCATCCTCGCCAGCCTCAGCCAGCGTGTTTGGCTCGTAATTCGCGCGGCCGGTGGGAACCAGCGTCTGCATCATCCCGTCGCGCTGCATGTTGTGGAACGGGCACTTGGGCGCGTTGATCGGGATTTGGTGGAAATTGGTCGTCCCCAACCGCGACTTTTGCGTGTCGAGGTAGCTGAACAGGCGGCCCTGCAGCAGCGGATCGTTTGAAAAATCGATGCCCGGGAGGATGTTGGTGGGAAGGAAGGCAACCTGCTCGGTCTCGGCAAAGTAATTGTCGACGTTGCGGTTCAAGGTCATGCGACCGATCACTTCGACCGGGATCTCTTCCTCGGGGATCAGCTTGGTCGCGTCGAGCACGTCATAGGGCTGCTTGGCGGCCCATTCTTCGTCGAAAATCTGCACGCCAAGGTACCATTGCGGGAAGTCGCCTGCATCGATAGCTTCCCAGAGATCGCGGCGGTGGAAATCGGGATCGGCGCCAGCGATCTTGACGGCCTCGTCCCAGGTGGTGCTTTGCAGACCGAGCACGGGCTTCCAGTGGAACTTCACGAAACGCCCCTCGCCTTCTGCATTGATGAAGCGAAAGGTGTGAACACCGAAGCCTTCAATCATGCGCAGCGAACGCGGAATGCCGCGGTCTGACATGGCCCACATCACCATGTGCATGGACTCGGGCATCAGGCTGACAAAATCCCAGAAGGTGTCATGCGCGCTGGCCGCCTGCGGATAGCCACGGTCGGCTTCCATCTTCACACTGTGAATCAGATCGGGGAACTTGATCGCATCCTGGATGAAGAACACCGGAATATTGTTGCCGACGAGGTCCCAATTGCCTTCCTGCGTGTAAAGCTTGACCGCAAAGCCGCGAACGTCACGCGGCGTGTCGACGCTGCCTGCGCCACCCGCAACGGTCGAGAAACGGACGAAGACGGGGCAGGTGGTACCGACCTCCTGAAACAGCCCGGCGCGGGTCCATTCGGGGATCGCGCGGGTGACTTCGAAGGTGCCATGCGCCCCCGATCCCCGCGCGTGGACGATGCGTTCGGGGATACGCTCGTGGTCAAAGTGGAAGATCTTTTCGCGTAAGACAAAATCTTCCAGCAGCGTCGGACCACGTTCACCAGCATGCAGCGAATTCTGGTTGTCGGCGATGCGGTGGCCGTGATTGTCCGTCAGGTGAGCCAGTCCGTCACCGTGATCGGCGTCCGCTGCAATGTCCTGATGCAGCTCGCCCGCATTACCCGCATGATCGACGAAGGACGCAGCGCCCTCTCCCTGCTGATGCGCGCGAAGCGTGTTTTGCGTTGCAGGCGATGACGCGGCGGGGGTCTTTTTGCTGGGCATGACGGATCCTAGGATAGGCAGGAACGGGGCACAGGGCCGGCGGCGCGGAGGTAATCGGGGGGGAATGCGCGCCGCCGGTGAGGAATATCAGTCGTACTGATCGGCAAGGCGGTCCGTCAGACGCTCGCCTTCGCGAATTTCGCCGAGAGCAGTCTGGACGACGGTCCGGGTAACAGGATCGAGGTCGGCACGCTTGAGCACCTCTTCGAACTTGTCGGCAAGGTAATCCTCGCCCTCCTCGGCGCGCTCGGCAGCGGCCTTGTCACCACTTTCGAACAGGTTGGTGATGTCGAGCCACAAACGGTGCAGACCGCCGGTTGCTGTGCCCTTCGTCATCAGCTCGCCGCCAAGACGGGTCAGTTCGGCATTGAGCTTATCGAGGGTGCCCTGGCGCTTTACAGCCTGCTCGGACAAAATGCGCTTCAGTTCAGGAGATTTCGCGGTTTCGCTTGCCTTGCGATAGCCTTCGACGGAATCGTAAGTGGTATCGATCAGCGTTCCGAGCGCGGTGGTATCAGCGTTCATAGGGTAGCTCCTTCAGGATGAAAGGCCATCTCGGTTTCAGATGGCTCACCCGATCACAAGAAGGATGGAGCGCTCAATGTTCCACCGGCCCTGCCCTTGTCGTGGCCGCCAGCGTGGCAGCTGGGCGCGCAAGGCTTTTAAAACATTGGAGAAAAAATTTGCAGCACGGGCGCGATGGCAAATCTGTCTCCATTTGCGCCTGCGGTGATGGCAGCACGGCAAATCGAAACAAAACCCTTGCCATTGCAACTGATGGCAACGAACCTATCGAATGACCGGCAGCCTAACTTCGAAGACACTGCCCTCACCCGGCACGCTTTTGACGAGCCGTATTTCCCCGCTGTGCAGTTCGACAAGCTGCTTCACCAAAGCGAGCCCGATCCCCAACCCGCCACCGCTGATGCCGCGCACATTGTCCGATTGGCCGAACATCTCGAAGATGATCGACTGTTGTTCTGGCGGAATGCCAACGCCATTGTCCGCGACTGTAACGACCGCGTGGGTGGCATTTTTCGAAACCATGACTTCGATCCGGCCGCCATGCGGTGTGTAGCGCGCCGCATTGCCCACGATGTTGCCAACGATCTGGACGACACGTGCCGGATCGGCATCCAATGTGATCTGTTCGTCAGGCAAGGATACGACAAGCTCATGGCCTCCTGCGTCGATCGCAGGTTGGGCGATTTCCAGCGAGTGGGGCAGGATGTCCAGGAGGTCGAGCGTTTCTTTGCGCAGCAAAATCTTGCCGTGCTCGATGCGGTTGATATCGAGAAGGTCGTCGATGAGCCGGGTCATGTGGCTGACGTTCTGCCGCATGGATTTGCGAACGGCCTCGGTGTCGAGATCGTCCATCGGTAGTTCAAGCAGGGAAACACCAGAGGACAAGATAGCCAGCGGGTTCCGCAGCTCATGCGCGAGCACCCCGAGAAATCGGTTCTTCTGCTGGTCGGCGGTCTGCAATGCGGCCGTCATAGCCGCCAGCTTGTCACGCTGGACAACGATCTGCTGGCGCTGAACGAACATATCGAGAAAAATATTCGACTTTGACCGCAAGATCGTGGGTTCGATCGGCTTGTTGATGAAGTCGACCGCGCCCGCTTCGTAACCGTGAAATTTGCGTGTCGCATCACCGCTTCCCGCAGTCAGGAATATAATCGGAATATGCTGCGATCGCGTGTTGGCGCGCATGATTTCGGCCAGTTCGAAACCGTCCATGCCAGGCATCTGCACATCGAGCAGCGCAAGCGCATATTCGTGCTCCAATATCAGTTCGAGCGCCTCCTCACCGCTGCGTGCACGGTGCAGCTCAAGGCCCTCGCGCGCCAGAAGCGCCTCGAGCGCAAAGAGATTTTCCTCAAGATCGTCAACCAGCAGGAATTTGGGAGTATCGGTCATCGGTCCAACATCTCCTTCAGCGCAGACGGCATGTCTTCAAGGTTGATGGCGCGCGCAGCGGGGCAAGCGGCCAGAGCGGCTTCGGGCATACAGGCCACCTCCGCTGTGGCTGGGGCCTGCACAATCGCCTGGCCGCCCGCATCGTACACGGCACGCAATCCAATTGCCCCATCATGGTTTGCCCCGCTCATGATGATACCGGCAAGCCGCGCGCCAAACGCATCGGCCGCGCTTTCGAACAGAACATCGATCGCGGGGCGCGAGTGATTGATCGTCTCGTCGGATGACAGGGCCAACGTCCCGTCGTTCTCGACAAGCAGGTGATAATCGGGTGGCCCCATGTAGATCGTGGCGGGCACCATCGGCTCCTTGTCCTCGGCCTCCTTCACGGGCAACCGGCACCTTTCTGCCAGCAAGGCAACGAGGGCATTGTCGCGCCGGGGCGGAACATGCACCACGACCAATATAGCCACCGGAAAATCGGCAGGCAGCGCGGGAAGCACCTGCAACAGCGCATGCACGCCGCCCGCAGAGGCACCAATGACGATGGCCTCGAGGTTCATTGCGCGATTCTCCGGTAGATCCGTTCCTCGCGAACGAATTCGGCGAAAAGATCGGCGTGCGAGGAAAAGCGCAGGCTTTCCTTTGAGCCCACCCCGAGAAATCCACCACGGACGAGGGATTCGCCGAAAAGGCCCACCGCGCGGTCCTGCAGGTCGCGGTTGAAGTAGATGAGGACATTGCGGCAGCTGACCAGATGCATTTCGCCAAAGGCGGAATCGGTCACCAGACTGTGATCGGAGAAGACGGCGCGGTCCCGCAAGGATGTGTCAAAGACTGCCCGATCGTAATCGGCAGTGTAATATTTGGACAGCGACGAATGGCCGCCGGACAACCGATGATTTTCGGTAAACAGCTGGATGCGATCGAGAGGAAAAATGCCTGCCTGGGCCGAACGCAAGGCCGACGGGTTGATGTCGGTTGCATAGAAGATCGTCCGGTCGGCGAGCCCTTCCTCCTCGAACAGGATCGCGAGCGAATAAAGCTCTTCGCCATGGCTGCAGCCAGCAATCCAGACCTTGAGGGAGGGATAGGTGCGCAAGTGCGGCACGACCTTTTCACGCAAGGCGCGGAAATAGGCTGGGTCGCGAAACATTTCGCTCACCTGCACAGTCAGAAAGTTCAAAAGACGAGGCAGCATGGTGTCATCATGCAGGACTGCCGACTGCAATTCGGAAATGCTATCGAAGCCGCATTGCGCCCGCGCCTGAAGCAGACGCCGCTTTATGGATGCCTGCGCATAATTGCGGAAATCGTAGTGATAGTGGTGGTACACCGCATCCAGCAGCAACCGGATCTCGATATCTTCGATGCTCTCGGTCACCGTGGCATCCAGACCCGAACCAGCGAAAGCAGCTTATCGATGTCAAGCGGCTTGGCCATGTAATCATTGGCGCCCGCTTCGATACATTTTTGCTGATCGTCTGGCATCGCCTTGGCGGTCAGCATGATGATCGGCAATTTCTTCCAGCGAGGCTGATCTCGGATTGCGCTCGTCGCGGTCAGGCCATCCATCACCGGCATCATCACGTCCATCAACACCAGATCGATCGTCTTGGATGCATCATCGGACGCTTCTGCTAGCGCGTCCAGCGCCTCCTGCCCGTTGCGGGCGATCCGCGTCACCGCTCCGCGCGGTTCGAGGATGCTGGTAAGCGAATACACGTTGCGAACATCGTCTTCGACAATGAGGATGCGCCGCCCTTCCAGCGCCGCATCGCGGTGGCGGGCCTTCTCGATCATCTGCCGCTGCTCAGGGGGCAGATCCGACACGACCCGGTGCAGGAACAGGGACACTTCGTCGAGCAGACGCTCGGGCGACTTCGCGCCCTTGATGATGATCGAACTGGAATAGCGGCGTAGGCGCTGCTCTTCCTCGGGCGAAAGATCGCGGCCCGTATAGACGATCACCGGCGGAAACGTTCTGGTTTCGTCATCGCTGAGCTCCTCGAGCAGGGAGAAGCCCGACGCGTCCGGAAGGGTGAGATCGAGCACCATGCAGTCGTAATGCCCGCCGCGCAATTCCCTGAGACATTCAGCCGCCGTGCCGACGCCGACGGTCTCGACATCCTGCGATGACAGCAATCGGCTGACCGCTTCGCGCTGGACCTCGTCATCCTCCACGATCAGCACCCGGCGCACCCGCGCTGCCAGCTTGTCCTGCAAGTCGGCCAGGACCTCGGCAAGGCGTTCACGCGGCGCAGGCTTTTCGAGGAACCCGACAGCGCCGAGCGCCAGCGCGGTCCGGCTCTGATCGGACCCGGAGATGACGTGGATCGGGATGTGCCGTGTCTCCTCCTCATGCTTGAGCCGGTCGAGGACCGTGAGACCAGACTGATCCGGCAGCCCGATATCCAGAACGATCGCGCTGGGCCGATATTCGCTCGCAAGCGCCATCGCTTCCTCGGCCGTCCCTGCAACGATGCACTGGAACCCCATTTCGCGGGCGAGGTCGGCTACGATTCCGGCAAAGTCGGGATCATCCTCGATCACGAGCAGCACTTGTCGGCCTTCCGACAGGTCCTTGCGATCATCCTCCACGATCGCCGGTCTTGATCGAACCAGATCCGACGCCGTGGCCGATGGCGGAGGTGCGGCGGGCTCCCCGGAAGCCGTTTCGCGGACCGGCGCAAGCGCGCGCGGCTTGACCATTGCAGGATCGTAGGCAGCGGGCAGGCTGACGATGAAAGTGCTGCCCTTGCCAGGCTGGCTTTCCAGCTGGATGGTTCCGCCCAGAAGGCGGACCAGCTCCCGCGAAATCGACAGGCCCAGCCCGGTCCCGCCGAACCTGCGACTGATGGTTCCGTCAGCCTGCCGGAAAGCTTCGAAGATCGCCTCGCGCTGCGTATCGGCAATTCCTATGCCGGTATCGATAACCTTGAATTCAAGCGTGCCCTTCGCGTCCAAGCCCATGCTGAGGGTCACGCTGCCCTGCTCGGTGAACTTGATCGCGTTCGACAGGAGGTTCTTCAACACCTGCTCAAGCCGCGTACGATCGGTTTCGAAGGATGCGGGCATGTCCGGCTGAACGTCGATAACAAGCTGTAATCCCCGCTGCTGCGCGAGCGGATCGAACACCTTGCGCAAATCCGCAGCAAGGCGCTCTGGCATGAGCGGTGCCGCTTCGATGGTCACGTGCCCTGCCTCGATCTTCGACAGGTCGAGAATATCGTTGATCAGCGTCAGGAGATCATTGCCGGACGATTCGATGGTACGCGCAAACTTGACCTGCTCGGTGGTCAGATTGCCGTTGGGGTCGTCGCCAAGAAGCTTGGACAAAATCAGGAGCGAATTGAGCGGCGTGCGCAATTCATGGCTCATGTTGGCGAGGAAATCCGATTTGTACTGGCTCGCCTGCTCAAGCTCCTGCGCCTTGAGCTGAAGCGATGCTGTAGCGCGCGCCAGATCGTCGCGCTGGGCCTCCAGCGTTTGTGCCTGTTCTTCAAGCTGACTGTTGGTCTGTTCAAGTTCGACCTGCTGAAGTTCGAGGCGCGCCTGCGTTTCCTTCAGGGCGTTCCCCTGTTCCTCAAGCTCCTCGTTGCTGACCCGCAGTTCCTCACCTTGAGCCTGCAACTCGCCTGCCTGCCGCTGGGCTTCGTCCAACGCTTCTTGCAGACGTTCCCGGAAGCGCGCCGATCGCAGGGCAACGCCAATCGCCCCCGAAACCCTGTCGAGCAGTTCCAGGGAAAGGTCATCGATCTCGTCGAAAAAGCCGAGTTCGATGACGGCATTCACCTGCCCTTCGTAAAATACAGGCGCGACGACGAGGTGGCGGGGCGCATCGCTGCCAAACGCCGAACCGATCTTCAGATAGCCGGGCGGAACGTCAGACAATTTGGTCGCCCGCGCATCCATGGCAACCTTGCCGAGAAGCCCCTCGTTCAACTTGAATGTCTCTGGCACCGATCCGCTGTCCGCCACGCCGAGCAGGGCCGCGCGCTTGAAGATGCCACCCTCGCCCTTGAAGAGCGCGCCCGCATTCGCAGCGGTCCGTTCGGAAAGGAACGAGAGCACGGTGGCAGCCACCTGCTCAACCGTCTTTTCGCCCCGCATTGCTTCGCTCAATTCGACCTGCGCGGTCTGAAGCCAGCTCTGCCGCTCGCGGGTGCGGTTGTTTCTTGCCAACATGATGAAAATCGCGACCGTCAGCGCAGCGCCGATGAGGCTGGAGGCAAGCGCGGTTACGACAGCCGCACGCGAAGCGGACGCCAGTTCCTCGATACGCTGCTCGCGCTCCTGGTCTTCCACCCGGATCATCTGATCCATTTGCCGGCGGATCGCATCCATCGCGATCTTCCCGCTGTCGCCGTCAACCAACGCAATGGCCGCCGCGACACCTTCCTCCTGGCGCATACGGATTGCGCTCTCCGAGAATTGCAATTTGGCATTAATCGCGGATCGAAGGGAGGCGAGATTACTGCTCCCGGCCTCGCTGTTTTGGGTAAGCGTCTCAAGAACATTCAGGTTGGTGCGCGAATCTCTGACGCCTTCGCGGTAAGGCCCCAGATATTGATCTTTACCGGTCAGCACGAACCCGCGCTGACCCGTCTCAACATTGAGCGTGGCGACCATGAGGGCATCAAGTGTCGACAGCACCTCATGCGTGTTGCGGATCCGCGCATCGGCATCCCGCATGGCGCTGACATTGACGTAGGCGGCATAGGCGGTGAGGACAAAAAACCCCACGCCAAGCAGCAGCCCGATGACCGACCGGCCGGTCGACGAAATGCGATCGCTGTGGCCCGATTGTGTTTTGTGCAAGATTTCGACCCCACTGACGCCGTCCCGGCCATAAGGACACCAATTAGCGACAATCAACTCTTTTCCAGTTGGAAAGGCGATATCCCGCCGCGCTTGAAGGGCATCCTCGAGGATCGGATATCGACCTGGCCGACAGGAAAACAAATCAAACGCGAACGACTATGCGCCGAGCTGGCTTGACCGAAACGCTTGGTAGCGGAGGAGGGACTCGAACCCCCGACACGCGGATTATGATTCCGCTGCTCTAACCAGCTGAGCTACTCCGCCCCGTGGGCATCCGGTACGATGGTCGCAACCGGATTCGACACCGGGTGTCGGCCCGGGTGAGGCGCGCAATTAGGGCGAGCGTAGCGCGGGGTCAAGCCCTGTTGATGCACCATTCATAACCGCACGCGCCCCCGAAATGCGAAGGTCTTGACCGGCTCCCACGGCCCGCCACGATAGAGGTGCAGTTCCAGCGCGGGAAAGGCGAAACGCCCTTTGGCGATCCATGGCCCAAGCGCAGGGGCAAGGCTGGCCTGAAGCGCCCGCGCCTCCCCCTTTGTGACCTTGTTCTGGATGGTGATATGCGGGCGCGGCTCGTGGAGGTCTTGCGATGTCAGGCTGCCGTGGAAATGATCGGCAATCAGGGCGCGCAGATGAAGAAGTTCGGGCGCCTCCAGCGCAATGGCCGTGCCTTTGCCCAGATCCATCACGCCCTTCACTGCGCCTTGTGGAGCGGCAAATTCGCGCGCCAGCTTCGGAAGAAACGCGCGCAGTTCCTCAAGCAACGAAGGCGCAAAAGCGTGGAACAGCGTCACGTGGGCGTGCAAATGGTTACGCTCAGGCGGGAAATGTGCGCGGCGCAGGCCTTCGGCATAGCCTGCCAGATCGGGCGGAAGGGCCGCCGTGAGGATGAAGGGGTTGGCCACGGATACGCGGTTACATCTCGCCCCGTTCGCGCCGGATCGCGTACCACCTGGCCACGTTGGCATTATGCTCGGCAAGGGTGCTCGCAAACCAGTGTCCGCTGGTTCCGTCGGCCACCATGTAGAGCGCCTGTGTGGCTTCCGGGTTGAGCACGGCGGCGATGCTGGCGCGCCCCGGATTGGTGATCGGCCCTGTCGGCAGGCCAATGCGGGTATAGGTATTGTAGCCGTTGACCGCCGCAATCTCGGACTGCTTGATCCGCCGGCCCAATGGTTTGCCCTTGGTGACGGGATAGATGATCGTCGGATCGGCCTGTAGCTTCATGCCGGTGCGCACACGATTGGAATACAGGCCGGCCACCATCCGGCGCTCCTCCGCCTTGCCCGTTTCCTTTTCGACAATCGAGGCAAGGATCAGCGCATCACGCATCGTGTCGACCGCGATGCCGGGTTTGCGCGCAGCCCATTCCTCGGCCAGCGCCTTGTCCATGGCCGCCTGCATTTGTTCGACCAGGCTCTTGCGGGTCTGGCCGCGTTCAAAGGCGTAAGTATCGGGCAGGATCGAGCCTTCGGGCGGGATCGCCACTTCGCCGGTCAGCAAGTCTTCTGCCATCAGCCGTTCCCACACGAGGATCGACGGCATTCCTTCGGGGATCGTGACGAACCGTCGGATGACATCGCCCGACTGGAACGCGGCAAGGATGTCGCCTTGGCTCATGCCGGGCGTGAGCAGAAACTCGCCCGCCTGAATCGGGCTTTCGGAACCAAAGATGCGGGCCTGAAGCACGAAGCCGGACGCCGAGGAAACCAGTCCCTCGGCTTCAAGCTTGTCCGCCACCGCAGCCACCGATGCACCTGCGGGAATGGTGAAGCTGGATTCCTTGGAAACCGTTGCCGAACCCAGAAACATCCATGCCAGCACAACGGCTGCCAGGATGACCCCGAGCCCCAGAAGGGCCAGCCGAACCATTATCACCGGATCAATCGACCTTCTGCATGATGATCGACGCATTGGTGCCGCCAAAGCCGAAGCTGTTGTTCAGCACCGCGCGCACTTCGCGTTTCCTCGCCACCAACGGCACAAGATCGATGCCCTCGGTTCCCTCATCGGGATCATGCAGGTTGAGCGTCGGCGGAACGATCCCGTCACGCATGGCAAGGATGCAGAAGATCGCCTCCACCGCGCCTGCTCCGCCCAGCAGGTGACCGATCGCGCTCTTGGTCGAAGACATCGACGCACCGCCCAGATCATCGCCCAGCACGCGCTTGATCGCGGCCAGTTCGATGGTGTCGGCCATCGTGCTGGTGCCGTGGGCATTGATGTAGTCGATATCGCCCGCCCCCAGGCCCGCCTTCTTCAACGCCATGCGCATCGCCAGTTCCGCCCCGCGGCCTTCGGGATGCGGCGCGGTGACGTGATAGGCATCGCCCGACAATCCGTAGCCGGTCACTTCGGCGTAAATCTTCGCGCCGCGGGCCTTGGCACGCTCATACTCCTCCAACACGATCACGCCTGCGCCTTCGCCCATGACAAAGCCATCACGGCCCTTGTCATAGGGGCGGCTGGCTTCGGTCGGTCGGTCATTCATGCTCATGTTGAGCGCACGGGCTTGCGCGAACCCGGCAATGCCGAGGGGGCAGATTGTGCCTTCCGCGCCGCCTGCGAGCATCACGTCGGCATCGTCGGCCATGATCATGCGCGCCGCATCACCAATCGAATGCGCGCCGGTGGAACAGGCGGTCACAACGGCGTGGTTGGGCCCCATGAAGCCGTATTTGATCTGCACTTGTCCGGTGATGAGGTTGATCAACCGCCCATGCACAAAATGCGGCGAAACCCGGCTGGGCCCGCGTTCGTGGAGGTTGACGCTTTCGAGTTCAATCCCCGGCAGGCCGCCGATCCCGGAACCGATGGAACAGCCGGTGCGTTCCTTCTCAGCCTGCGTCATATCGGTCAGGCCTGCGTCTTCCAACGCCTGCCCGGCCGCATCAATCCCGAAAATGATGAAGGGATCGACCTGCCGCTGAACCTTGTGATCCACGCGCTTGTCAGGGTCGAAGCCCCAAGGATGATCCTTGGGCTTCACCTCGCAGGCGATGGTGCATTTCTGGTTCGAGGCATCAAAACGGGTGATCTGCCCCGCTCCGCTTTCCCCTGCGATCAGGTTTGCCCACGTCGTTTCGACATCGGCCCCGAGCGGGGTGACAAGCCCAAGCCCGGTAACAACCACACGGCGCATTCAACTTCTCCCAAAACGCAAGACAGGCTCAACCCGCCGGGCTGAGCCTGTCAAAATCCCGAATTCCTTCCGTCGCCGTGCAAGCACAATGAACGGCCCTTGGGTCCTTCGACAGGCGCAGGACCAGGGACAGACGGGATAGCCGGGCCCTTAGCCCTTATGTTCTTCGATATACTTGGTTGCGTCACCAACGGTGGTGATCTTTTCCGCAGCATCATCAGGGATTTCGACCCCGAACTCCTCTTCAAACGCCATCACCAGTTCGACAATGTCGAGGCTGTCTGCACCGAGATCATCGATGAAGCTGGCATCCTGAGTAACCTTGTCAGCTTCTACGCCGAGATGCTCGACGACAATCTTGGCCACCCGGTCGGCAGTATCGCTCATGGTATTCCCTTTTGAATTGGGGTTAAATATGTCGCCTCCGCCCTAAAGAAGGGCGTGGGCAAGCGCAAGTGGGCTTGAGGCACGCTGCCCACAAGGGGCGCCGCGTACGCCAAGTCCGGTGGAAAAATCAGGCGCCGTCCTTCTTGGGGGGCTCGACAACCCGCATATGAAGTTCGCGCAAGGAACGCGGCTCTGCCAGGCTGGGCGCGCCCATCAGCAGATCCTCAGCGCGCTGGTTCATCGGGAACAGCGAGATTTCGCGCAGGTTCTTCGCACCGCACAGCAGCATGATGATCCGGTCGACGCCCGCGGCCATGCCCCCATGGGGCGGGGCGCCGTATTGGAACGCGCGATACATCCCGCCGAAGCGTTCCTCGACGTCTGCCTTCGACAGCCCGACGATCTCGAAGGCTTTGACCATCGTCTCGGGCATGTGATTCCGGATCGAGCCGCTCGCGATTTCGAAGCCGTTGCAGACCAGATCGTATTGGAAGGCCTTGATCGTCAGCGGGTCCTGACCGTTCAACGCGTCGATCCCGCCCTGCGGCATCGAGAACGGATTGTGACTGAAATCGACCTTCTTCTCATCCTCGTTCCACTCGTAGAACGGGAAATCGACGATCCAGCACAGCGCGAAGCGGCTTTCGTCGATCAGGCCGAGTTCCTCGCCTACCCGGATGCGTGCCGCGCCAGCCAGCTTGGCGGCTTCGGCTTCCTTGCCCGCAGCAAAGAACAGGCCGTCATTTTCGCCAAGGCCAAGCTCGGCGTAGAGTTCTGCCATGCGTTCAGGCCCGTGGTTCTTGGCGATCGGCCCTCCGAATTCGCGGCCCTTGCGGGTGACATAGCCGAGGCCGGCATAGCCTTCCTTGCGCGCCCAGTCGTTCATCTCGTCGAAGAACTTGCGGCTCTTTTCATGCGTCGCGGGCGCCGGGATCACGCGGACCACACCGCCGCCGCCGACGATCTTTTCGAACAGGCCGAAGCCAGACTGCGTGAAGTGCGACGACACATCGCTAATGACCAGCGGGTTGCGCAGGTCGGGCTTGTCCGATCCATATTTCAGGATCGCCTCGTCATAGGGGATGCGCGGGAACTCGCCCGACGGGGTCACGTGCTTATCGCCCGCAAAGGCGGCAAACGTGCCCTGGATCACCGGCTCCATCGTCTCCCACACTTCTTCCTGCGTGACGAAGCTCATTTCGAGATCGAGCTGGTAGAATTCGCCCGGCAGACGGTCGGCGCGCGGATCTTCGTCGCGGAAGCACGGCGCGATCTGGAAATAGCGGTCGAAGCCCGCCACCATCAGCAATTGCTTGTACTGCTGCGGCGCCTGCGGAAGCGCGTAGAACTTACCCGCGTGGATGCGGCTCGGCACGAGGAAATCGCGCGCGCCTTCGGGCGAGGATGCGGTCAGGATCGGCGTGGAAAACTCGTTGAAGCCCACCGCGCCCATCCTTGCGCGCATATCGGCGATCACCGCCACACGGGTCATGATGTTCTTGTGAAGCGTCTCGCGCCGCAGATCGAGGAAGCGGTACTTGAGCCGGATATCTTCCGGATAAGGCTGTTCGTCGGCCACGGGCAGCGGCAGTTCTTCGGCAGTGCTCAACACCGTGATGCTGCGCGCATAAACTTCCACTTCGCCGGTGGCGAGTCGCGGGTTCACTGTCTCGGCAGAGCGGGCCTTGACCGCGCCTTCGATGGTGACGACCGATTCCACCCGCAGCCGATCCAGAACCGCCAGCGCGGGCGAATCTGCATCCGCTACGATCTGGGTGATGCCGTAATGATCGCGCAGATCCACGAACAGCAGCCCGCCGAAATCGCGCTTGCGGTGGACCCAGCCGGACAGACGAACGGTGTCGCCCACATTGGCGGAAGAAAGCTGTGCGCAAGTATGCGTGCGATAGGGGTGCATCTAAACTCTTGTCCTGTTCACGGCTATGACGCTAGGGCGCGCTCGCGCTGCGCTTTTGGAGCCCTGCTCCGCCGTCGGCGCGCTAACAGGGGAAGCCTTGCGCTTTGTCAAGCCGTGCTTGGCGAAGGGGCAAGCTGAACTGGGATCAATCCCGAGGGCGGCACTCCGCCCGGAACGCGAAAAGATGATATGAAAATCCATCCGCTGATTACCACTACTGAAGCGCTGACCGATCTCTGTGCCCGTCTCACCCAGTCCGAATTCGTCGCGGTCGACACCGAATTTATGCGCGAAAACACCTATTGGCCCGAACTGTGCCTGGTGCAGATCGGCAATACCGAAGAAGCTGCCGCGATTGACCCGATGGCGGACGGCATTGACCTGACCCCGCTGCTCGACCTGATGTGCGAGAATGGGGACGTGTTGAAAGTCTTCCACGCGGGCGGGCAGGACGTCGAGATCATCGTCAACCTCACCGGCAAGACTCCGCATCCTATCTTCGACACCCAGATCGCGATGATGGCGATCAGCCAGTCCGAACAGATCGGCTATGCCAATCTGGTCGAAACCTGGATGGGTCTCACCATCGACAAGGGCGCGCGCTTTACCGACTGGAGCCGCCGCCCGCTGACCGACCGGCAGATCGAATATGCCATCGGTGATGTGACGCACCTGGCCACGATGTTCCCCCGCATCCTGAAGAAGCTGATCAAAACCGGGCGCGGTTTGTGGCTGAACGCCGAGATGGAAAAACTCGCCGATCCGTCCAACTATATCACCGATCCCGGTCAGGCCTGGAAACGCATCCGCCAGTCGGGGCGCAATCCGCAGGTTCTGGGACGGATGAAGGCGCTGGCCGCGTGGCGCGAGAGCGAGGCCCAGCACAAGAACATTCCGCGTGGCCGGATCATGCGCGATGAGACACTGGCCGACGTCGCCTCGCACCCGCCCAAGAATCAGGCCGATCTGGCCAAGGTGCGCGGGCTTTCAGCCGCATGGCGGGACAATGACATCGGCAAGCGGCTGATGAAGGTGCTGGCCGATGCCGAACCGCTGCCGAAGTCGGAGATGCCCGAGAAGGTCAAGCAGGGCGCCCCGCTGGGCAGGGAAGGCGCGCTGGTGGCTGATCTGCTCAAGCTGCTGCTGAAAATCCGCGCCCGTGAAATTGATGTGGCGCCGCGCCTGCTGACCCGTGCGGACGAAATGGAAGCCCTGGCTGCCGGCGCGCGCGATCTGCCCGTGCTGCAGGGCTGGCGGTTCGATGTGTTTGGCAAGGACGCGCTGGATCTGGTCGAAGGCAAGCTTGCCTTCGCGGTCGAGCGCGGGAGGTTGAAGATGACCCATATCGACGATGTGGTGGTGCCGGAAACCGCGCCCGCGGCCGAAATGCAGGCCGATTCCGACGCGGATGCCGATCCTGACGCGCTGGCAGCCGAATAGAGCGCGCCGGTGTCCACCTACCTCCCCACGATCAAGCAGCTGCAATATCTGGTTGCGCTGCATGAGCATGGCCATTTCGGCAAGGCGGCCGAAGCCAGCTTCGTGTCGCAATCGACCCTGTCGGCGGGCATTCGCGAGCTGGAATCGTTGCTCGGCGTGACGCTGGTCGAACGTTCGCGCCGGGTGGTCCGGTTTACCGCATTGGGCGAACAGGTGGTGTCCAAGGCCAACCGGCTCCTGCGCGAAGCGGAGGAACTTGCCGATCTGGTACAGGCCTCGGGCAAACCCCTGTCGGGCGAATTGCGCATGAGCGTGATACCCACCATCGCGCCGTTCATGCTGCCGCGCGTCCTGCCGCGGCTGCGGACCGAGCGGCCCGATCTCAAGCTGCTGCTGCGTGAGGAAACCAGTCACGATGCGCTCGAATCGCTCAGCCACGGGCGGGTGGATTGCGTGTTGCTGGCCCTGCCCTTCGACACAGGCGATGCCACGATCGCACACATTGCGGACGACCGGCTGTTCATCGCCTTCCCCAAGGACGATCCGCGCGATCCGCCGCCGAGCATTTCGCCTGACATGATCGATCAGGGGCGGTTGATGCTGCTGGAGGACGGCCACTGCCTGCGCGATCATGCGCTGGCCGCCTGCAACCGCGCAGAGCTGCGTGCCAGTGCCGCGATGATCGGAACGTCCCTGCACACGCTGGTGCAACTGGTCGACAATGATCTGGGGCTCACCATGCTGCCTGAAATGGCCCTGAAGGCGGGCATTCTGGCCGGAACGCAGGTGGTTGCTCGGCCAGTGGACAGCCCTACCGCCAAACGCGAGATCGTGCTCGCCTGGCGCAAAAACTCTCCGCGTGAAGCCGATTTCCTGCTCCTCGCCGAGGAATTGCGCGCAGGATAATGCCCGGCGTTGGGTTCGCCTGGCTCAGAACTCTGCCAGCGCAAGGCTCATGAACAAGCTGGCGCCCAGCGCCATGCGGATCCGGCGCGATGGGAGCGCAAAGATCGGATGATGGCGCGGAGATTGGGGCAGCGGCATGGCTCTGACATCGTAAGCGGTAATGGTGTCCAAATCGCCGATTTCGTGTCGCTCGATATCGCACACGAGGCAGTGGACATCTTCGGCAAGAAGCTCGGCATCGCCGATCAATGCCGAGGCGCGGGTATAGTGTCCCCGTTCAAACGCTCCACGTGCCTCGTTCTGAAGCCGCTTCGCCTCGTCGGCCAGCAGACGGACATAAGCACCTGTAGGAGGCGATTCCAGTGGTCCCATGGCTGCGCAGTGTATCGAAAGCGCAAAGCCCGTTCCAGCCTTAATCCATGTGTTTGAGACCAACACGGAGGTAGTCCCAGCCCGTCACGCAGGTCAGCACAGCGGCGGTCCACAAGCTGACAAGCCCCAACAAATGCACCCAGCTTTGCCCCACCGTCGCGCACATGTCCCCCACCGCCTGGCACGGCGGCCCATGCACCGCCCCGCCCAGGATCAGCGCGCCAAGCGAGACCAGCTGAAACGTCGTCTTCCATTTGGCCAGTTTCGACACCGGCACCGACACCTGCGCCCCGCCCAGAAATTCGCGCAGGCCCGAAACAGCGATCTCGCGCACCAGGATCACAAGGCCCGCGATCACATGGACATCGCCTGCATAGGGCCCGCGCAGAAACCCTTGAGCAGTCAGCACGAGAATAACGGCCGCCACCATGATCTTGTCGGCAATCGGATCGAGAAACGTGCCCATCTTCGACACGGTTCCCTGCGCACGGGCGAGATAGCCATCGAGATAATCGGTCAGCGCAATCACACAATACAGCCCGAAGCCGATAAGATAGCCCAGCCGCCACTCCGGCCACCACAAAAAGAACGCCAGCAGCGGCACCGCGAAGATGCGTGACAGAGTGAGGATATTGGGCAGGCTTGACATATCAGCCCTGTGTCTAGCGCCAGATGTGGCGCGGCAAAACCCCTGCTCGGCACAGTCCCCGACAATGATCTGACAGGTTTGCGCTATTGTGAAAGCGCGCCCTCGCGCTATGTGCCGATAAATCACAGGGATGCACCAGCGTAACAACCGCATGACAACTTCGACCCACCTGATGCGCCAGCGGCGGTTTCTGCCGCTGTTCCTGACCCAGCTACTCAACGCGCTAAACGACAATCTCTACAAGAACGCGATGGTGCTGTTCGTGGTCTATCAGGTCTACGATTCGCCCGAGATGGAGACGCTGATCAGCGGGGTTGCCACCGCGCTGTTCGTTCTACCCTTCGTGCTGTTTTCCGCCACGGCCGGTCAGCTTGCCGATATGCGCGACAAAACCAAGATCATCCGATGGATCAAGCTTGCCGAAATCCTCATCATGAGTGTGGGGGCCACCGGCCTGCTGCTGGCATCGCGCGGGGTGCAAATCGAAGGTCTCGCCATTCCGCTGATGTTCGTCGCGCTGTTTGCGATGGGGGTGCACTCGACCTTCTTCGGGCCGATCAAATACGCGATCCTGCCGCAGCATCTGCACAAGGACGAAGTGCTGGCCGGCACCGGCCTCGTCGAAGCGGGGACGTATGTGGCGATCCTTGTCGGCATGATGCTCGGCGGGGCCATGCCGATCATGTGGAGCATCATCGGGGTGATCGTGATCGCGCTGGTGGGTTACGCAACCTGCCGGTTCGTGCCCCCCGCCCCGGCCCAGAGTGCCGACACCAAGGTCGACTGGAACCCGGTGCGCGCGTCGCGGTCCTTGATCGCCTTTTCGATGGGCAATCCCGAACTGCGCTATTCGGTGCTGGCCATCAGCTATTTCTGGGCCATCGCCGCAATCCTCTCGGTGCAGTTCATTCCGCTCGCCAAGAATGTGCTGCTGGCCGACAAGCAGGTGGCCGCTGTGCTGCTGGTGGCTTTTTCGGCGGGCATCGCGATTGGCTCGGTTTCGATCAACGCTTTGCTGAAAGGCGACATTTCAGCGCGCTATTCTTCGCGAGCGGTGCTGGTTCTGGCGGCGCTGCTGGTGGTATTTTACGCGCTATGCCGGGTCTGGAACCTCCAGCCGACCGGTGAGCTGTTCACGGTCTGGGAGTTTCTTGCGCAACCGCTGGCACTGGCGCTGACCGCCAACCTGCTGTTCATCGCGATTGCCGGCGGCATGTTCGTGGTGCCGCTCTACGCGTTTCTGACGACCCGCGTGGACAAGTCCGAAGCGTCGCGCTCGGTCGCGGCGAACAACTTCATATCATCTGTTTTCATGGTGATCGGTGCCGGACTTGCAGGGGCGCTCGGCCCGCTCGGCATTCCCTTGCAGGAGCAATTGCTCCTGAGCCTGGTGCTGTGCTTCTTTTCCGCCAGCCTCGCGCGCAAACTGCACGCGACCGAAGCGTTGCGGGAACCTGGCGCCGTTTAAACGATGAAGGCGAAAATCGCCAAAGTCATCGCGACATAGGTGCTGGCAACGCCGCGGACATCGGCACGCGTAAGCTGCCACAGCGCCTCCGCCGGGATCGGAAGCAGATCGCGCTTCACATGCGGAGGCAGGCTTGCCCGGAACCAGTGGCGGGCGGTTTCATCGGTCAAAACCAGGCTGCGACGCATCTGCGATTCTCCTTCGTTAGTGTGTCAGACTTTAAGACTTTCTTAACCTTTGAAAATGCTTTGCGGCCAAGCTGTCGCAGCGTGGGACAATGCGAGTGTGCGCTGGAACACAGACGCATTTGCGCGCCGCCGCGCCCGACTGTAGGGGCGCAGAACCAGATGTCGGGAGTAAGACCAATGCACGATTCCACCCGTAGCGCCGCTGCCCTGCTGGTCGATTGCCTTGCCACGCAAGGATGCGAGCGGATCTTCACCGTCCCCGGCGAAAGTTTTCTGGCGGTGCTCGATGCCCTGCCCGACCGGCCCGAAATCGATGTGATCACGTGCCGGCAGGAGGGCGGTGTCGCGTTCATGGCCTGCGCCGATGGCACCATGAACGCCGCAGGGTCCGGGCGGCCCGGCATCGCCTTCGTCACCCGCGGCCCCGGCGCCACCAACGCCAGCATCGGTGTCCATGTCGCGCATCAGGATTCGCAACCGATGATCCTGTTTGTCGGCGATGTGGCAAGGCCGATGCAGGGGCGTGAGGGCTTTCAGGAGGTCGATTTCCCGGCCTTCTTCGCCCCCGTCTGCAAATGGGCCGCCCGGATCGACGATCCGGCGCGCATTCCCGAATATATCGCCCGCGCCTATGCGGTCGCTATCAATGGCCGGCCCGGCCCGGTGGTGCTGGCCCTGCCGGAAGACATGCTGGTCGAGCAGGTCTCCGCTGCCATTCAATCGCGTCCCTTCGTCACCCGCGTCGCGCAAGCCACCTGCCCAGACGCCATGCAGGCGCTGTTCGATCTGATCGGCGATGCGGCCAGCCCCATCGCCATCATCGGCGGCGCAGGGTGGAACGCCAAGGCGCGGACCTATTTCCAGACATTTGCCGAACGTATCGGGCTTCCAGTCGCCACCGCCTTCCGCCGCCAGGACGCGATTGCGCCCGATAGCCCGGTCTATGCCGGGAACTTGGGTTACGGGCCAAACCCAAAACTGGTCGATCGGGTCAGGAACGCCGATCTGGTCATCGCGGTCGGCGCGCGTCTCGGCGAAGCCACCACGGACGGGTATGCGGTGCCCACATTAGAACACCCCGGCCAATTGCTCGTCCACATCCACCCCGACCCGGAGGAACTGGGCCGCGTCTATCGCACCGATCTGGCGCTGTGTTGTTCGATCGACGAATTCGCCGAATGTGCGGCCCTGTGGGAGGATGAGAGTACCATATCCTTCGATGCCGGCGCCGAGGCGCACCGCGAATGGCTGGACTGGTCGACCCTGCAGCCCTCAGATGCCGCGATGGATCTGGCCGCTTGCGTAAAGGCGATGCGCGCGGCGCTGCCCGACGACACCATGATCTGCAACGGCGCCGGCAATTTTGCGGGCTGGTGGCACCGCTACTGGCGTTACGAGGCCTATCCTGGCCAGCTTGCGCCGACCTGCGGGGCGATGGGATACGGTGTGCCTGCCGCCGTGGCGGCGGCGTTGCGTTTTCCCGATCGCACCATCGTTGCCGTGGCAGGCGATGGCGATTTCCTGATGAACGGGCAGGAATTGGCGACCGCCGCACAATATAACGCGAACATCATCATCCTGATTATCGACAATGGCGCTTATGGCACGATCCGGATGCATCAGGAGCGGGAATATCCGGGCCGGGTATCCGCCACGGCGTTGCGCAACCCCGATTTTGCCATGCTCGGTGCAGCCTACGGCGCATGGAGCGCGCGCGTGGACACGACGCAACAGTTTCTTGCTGCCTTGGATGAAGCCAAGGCTCGTCCGGGCTTGCGGCTCATCCACGTTCTTACTGATCTTGACCGGATCGCCGCCAGCGGCGCCACGATCACCGGCCTTCGTGCCCGCGCGCAGGCGACCGCCTGACACAAAAAAGGCCGCCCCGGAAGGAGCGACCTTTTTTGTTGTTCGATGGTGCGCGCGATCAGATGTCGTCGCCCATGGCACCCTGGATCTTGCCCTTGGCCTTCTGAGCTTCACCCTTCAGTTCCTGCGCCTTTCCTTCGGCCTGCGTTGCAGGGTCATTCGACTTCTGCTTCAGATTGCCGATGGCCTCGTTAGCGGTGCCCTTGATGGTTTCGGTCAGCTTACCCATGATTTATCTCCTTTAAATCAACGGCTTCATTCGTGCCGCTTGCAGAGATAAAGAGGAACCGAGGGGTCAATGTTCCAACCATCACACATCCGCAAGCCGAGCGGTGTGGTGCGTGCGGCGAACCGAAAAATAGCCCTCAAATGGGGCACATTACCGATCAGTCCTGCGCCATTTCGCCAATGATTGCCCACTCGGCCGGAGATATCCCGCACACCGAAAGGCGTGATTGCTTGATCAACTGCATCTCGCTGAGACGCGGTTCGGCCTTGATCGCGACCAGCGTGACGGGCTGGGCGAGTTTCGCTTTGGGCTTGATCTTGACCGCGGCCCACTTGCCCGATTCATCGGTCGGATCGGTGATGCCTGCGACGCTGACCGTACAGATCCCCACGATCTCCAGCCCTTCGCGCGAGTGATAGAAAAACGCCTCGTCCCCCACCTGCATCGCGGCGAGATTGTTACGCGCCTGGTAATTGCGCACCCCGTCCCACGTGCCCTCACCCTCTGCGACGAGGTCATCCCAGCTATATTTGAACGGTTCGGATTTCATCAGCCAGTAGGCCATGCCAACAGCGTGCTCCCTTGCAGCAGAACAAAAAACCGCCGTAGCGCGCCCGGCCCCGCCTCGCCAAGCCTCGATCGCTGGCAACCTGCTAGTGGAACAGATTAACCCGATCTTTAGTGCGATCTGCGATGTATCGCGTGAGGGCGCTACTGGCATCACGGTCAGGCATTTCGCGCCAGATGGACAAGGCAACGGTTTTGACTGATCACGAGCCCGAAAACCCGCTGAAGGCCGCAGACCGCGATATCGTGGCGCTGGGGATCGCTGCGGCCGCCATCATTTTGTTGGTCGGTACGGGTGGGTCGGTGCTGCCCAAGGTGATGGATGCGATGTTCGGCAACGGACCGCGTCCCGATATCGTCCTCATCAATGCCCTGTTGCTGAATATTGCGCTGATCATCTTCGGTTGGCGGCGTTACCGCGAACTGACCCGCGAAATCGCGGAGCGGCGCCGGGCGGAAGAGCGCGCGCATCAGCTCGCGGCCACCGATCCGCTGACGCATTGCCTGAACCGCCGCAGTATGCTGACCGCTACCGAAGAAGTGCGCGCCCGCGCGGCAGCCCGCGGCGAGGCTGTGGCATATTGCATGATCGATCTCGATAATTTCAAGCAGATCAACGATATCCACGGGCACCCCGCTGGTGATGCGGTGCTGGTGATGCTGTGCAATCGCCTGCGCGCCTTGCTGCCGCGCGAGGCGCGCCTGGCGCGTCTTGGCGGCGACGAGTTCGCCTTTGTAATGCCCTTCCCCGCCGGTCACGCCGAACGGGTGGACGATCTGGTCATCCGGATGTTTGAAAATCTCGCACAGCCGTTTCGCCTGCCGGAAGTCACCGTCGAACTGACCCTGTCGATCGGTCTTGCCGCCGACCATGACCCCGACGGCACGATCGGGCTGGTAGTCGATGCCGGCACCCTGATGCAACAATCCGACATGGCGCTGTATCACGCAAAAAAACAGGGCCGGAACCGCTACTTCTGGTTCGAACCGAGCATGGAGAGCGAACTGCGGTTCCGCAATCAGCTCGAAACCGGCATCCGGCGTGGTCTCGCCCGCGGCGAATTTGTCCCCTATTACGAGCAGCAAATCGATCTCGACAGCGGCGCGCTCGTCGGCTTCGAGATGCTGGCCCGCTGGCGTTCGCCGCAGCTCGGTGTGATCAGCCCCGATACGTTTGTCCCGATTGCCGAGGAAATCGGCCTCATCAACGAACTGTCCGAACGGCTGATGGAACAGGCCTTCGCCGACGCGAAAGAATGGGACGACAGCCTGACGCTTTCGATCAACATTTCGCCCGTGCAACTGCGCGACCCGTGGTTTGCCCAGCGGCTGCTGAAAAAGCTGGTTGCGGCGGGCTTTCCCCCGCAGCGGCTTGAAATCGAGATCACCGAAAGCTGCCTGCACGAGAATATCGGCCTGGTCCGTTCGATGATCATGTCCCTGCGCAATCAGGGCGTGCAGGTCAGCCTCGACGATTTCGGCACGGGCTATTCCAGCATTGAACAATTGCGCAACCTGCCGTTTGACCGGCTCAAGATCGACCGCAGCTTCGTGAGTGAACTGCGCGAACCGGGCGGACGTTCGCGGATCGTGGAAGCCATCGTCTCGCTGGGCCGCGGGCTCGATCTGCCGCTGACTGTGGAAGGCGTGGAGGATGAACAGATCCTCAAAGCGTTGAAATCAATGGGTCGGTTGAAGGCGCAGGGCTATTTCTACGGCCTGCCCGAGGATGCAGATGCGGTGCGCACGCGACTGAAGGCGGCAGGCCGTCTGACCGGCATTATGGCACCGGCCCAGACCGCCACAGATCATGACCTGACGTTCTACCGCGCCACACGGCCCTGAGCTTTCGCGAGCCCCTGCTCGCGCGGGGCTGGACGCAAGAGCCGCGCGTGCATAGATGCGCACCCGTGACGCAGGCGATATCCTTCATCAAGATGCACGGGCTCGGCAATGACTTCGTCGTGCTCGATGCGCGTGCCGCTCCCCTGCCGGCGATGACGCCGCAAGTGGCGCGCGGCTTGGGTGACCGGCGCACCGGGATCGGCTTCGATCAACTGGTGCTGCTGGAACCGAGCGAGACGCACGCCTTCCGGATGCGCATTTTCAACGCTGACGGCAGCGAAGCGGGTGCGTGCGGCAATGCGGCGCGCGCGGTTGCCTTGCTGCATGGCGAACCGGCGGTGATCGAAACCGGCGGCGGTCCGATCGCTCTTGAGCCCCACGAAGGCGGCGCGCAGGTGGACATGGGCGCGCCCCGTTTCGATTGGGACGCGATCCCGCTGGCCTATGCGATGGACAGCTCTGCCATGCCGGTCGGATGGACGGAAGGCGAATGCAGTCTCGACAATCCGATGGCCGTGAATGTCGGCAATCCCCACGCGGTGTTCTTCGTCGATGATGCCGATGCGGTGCCGCTTGAGACCATCGGCCCCGTGATCGAGCATGATCCGCTGTTTCCCGAACGGGTGAACGTGAATGTCGCCAGCCTTGCAGGGCCCGATCACTTGCGCCTGCGCGTGTGGGAACGCGGCGCGGGCCTCACCCGTGCCTGCGGCACCGGCGCCTGCGCCACAGCCGTGGCGGCCATCCGGCGCGGGCTGGTGCATAGCCCCGTGCGGGTCACACTGCCGGGCGGCGACTTGGAGATTGAATGGGCGCCGGGCGGGACGATCCTGATGCGCGGGCCGGCCGCGGAAAGCTATCGCGGCACCTTCGACTGGGATGATTACAGCGCGAGGGCGCAGGTTTGAACGAGGCCCGGATTATCAGCCTTGGCTGCCGCATGAATATTGCGGAAAGCGAACGGATGCGCGCCATGCTGGCAGGTGAGCGCGATCTGGTGGTGGTCAATTCCTGCGCGGTGACCGGCGAGGCACTGAGCCAGACGCGCAAGGCGATCCGCCGTGCGCGGCGCGAATACCCGGCGGCGCGGCTGGTCGTGACCGGCTGCGCGGCAGAGATCGATCGCGCCGAAATTGGCGCGATGGATGAAGTCGACGCGCTGATCGGCAACGCGGTCAAGCTTGACCCGAGAGCCTGGAACGTCCCCGCCGATGCGCCCCCGACAGCCCCTGCCCGCACGCGCGCTTTTATCGCGGTGCAAAACGGCTGCGATCATGCCTGCACCTTTTGCGTGATACCGCAGGGGCGCGGCGCGAGCCGTTCGTTGACTGTCGCGGAAGTCCTACAGGAAGTTGGAAATCACCTTGCTGTAGGGGCAAAGGAAATAGTCCTCACAGGTGTCGATCTTACAAGCTGGGGACAGGATGTTGCGAATACGCCGCGTCTCGGCACGCTTGTTCGGGCCATCCTGGATGAGTTTCATCAATTAACGCGCCTACGCCTGTCATCGGTGGACGGGATCGAGATTGACGGCGACCTGTTCGACCTGCTGGCGCACGAACCACGGGTTATGCCGCACCTTCACCTCAGTCTCCAGCACGGCGCCGATCTGATCCTGAAACGCATGAAGCGCCGCCATCTGCGCCGGGATGCCATTGATCTGGTTGCCCGGCTCAAGGCACTGCGCCCCGAAGTCGCCATCGGCGCGGACCTGATCGCAGGGTTCCCGACCGAAGACGCCGACCACCATGAGGCAAACCTCGCGATCATCGACGATCTCGACATCGTCCATGCCCACATCTTCCCGTTCTCCCCCCGCCCCGGCACGCCGGCCACGCGAATGCCGCAGGTGCCCCGCGATGTGGTAAAGACCCGCGCTTCCGACCTGCGCGCCCGCGCCGCCGCCCGCCGCGCCGTGTGGCTCGAAGGCCTTGTGGGCGAAACTCTCCCCGTCCTCGCCGAACGCGATGGCACGGGCTATGCCCCGAACTATGCCCGCGTCGCCCTGCCTGCTGCAAGCATCGCGGGCGACATCATCGAAGTGAATGTCTGCAAGGTCTGGGAGGGCCTGCTCCAATGAGTGAAACCAGCTGGAGCCAGCGCCTGCTGGGCGGCTTTGCCAAGACCTCCGAACGCCTGACCGCCAACCTTTCCGGCGTGGGGGGCAGCGCGAAGCTTGACAATACGACGCTCGACGAAGTCGAAGATGCGCTGATCATGTCCGATCTTGGCCCGGCAGCGGCGGGGCGCATCCGCGCGCGTCTGTCCGACAAGCGGTTCGGGCTTGAGATCACCACCCGCGAATTGAAGGAAGCCGTGGCTGAGGAAATCGCCGCGATCCTGCGGCCGGTGGCCAAACCGCTCGAAATTACCGCCTTCCCGCGCCCGCAGGTGATCCTGGTGATCGGGGTCAACGGCAGCGGCAAGACCACTACCATCGCCAAGCTTGCGCACTTGTTTCAGGAAGATGATTACGGCGTGCTGCTAGCCGCAGGCGACACCTTCCGCGCCGCCGCGATTGGCCAGCTCGCGACATGGGCGGGCCGCATCTGCGTCGATCTGGTGCGCGGGCCCGAAGGCGGCGATCCGGCGGCGATTGTATTCGATGCGGTGAAGCAGGCGACCGACACCGGAATCGACGCGTTGATCGTCGACACGGCAGGCCGCCTGCAGAACAAGACCGAGCTGATGGAAGAGCTGGCGAAGATCCGCCGCGTCCTCGGCCGCCTCAATCCCGAAGCGCCGCATGATGTGGTGCTGGTGCTCGATGCCACCAATGGCCAGAATGCGCTCGCCCAGATCGACGTGTTTAAGGAGGTGGCGGGCGTCACCGGCCTGATTATGACCAAGCTCGATGGCACCGCGCGCGGCGGAGTGCTGGTGGCGGCGGCCGAACAATACGGCCTGCCGATCCACGCGATCGGCGTCGGCGAAAAGATGGAAGATTTGCGCCCGTTCGACCCCGATCTGGTCGCCCGCGTGATTGCCGGAGTGGCGTGATGAGTGATCCCGAAACCAAAAAAGCCGCCTCAAGCTGGATCAATGTCGCGGTCGATTACGGCCCGCTGGCAGTGTTCCTCGGCGTCTATCGCTGGAGCGCGCCGGAAGAAACCAGCGCAGCAGGAGAGATCGGCGCGATCATCAACGGCACCGGCGCCTTCATGGTCGCTGCCGTGATTGCGCTGGTGGTGTCGAAATGGCGACTGGGCAAGGTTTCGCCGATGCTGTGGTTCTCGACCGCACTGATCGTCGGCTTCGGCAGCCTGACGATCTTTTTCGGCGATCCCACTTTCGTGCAGATCAAGCCGACGATCATTTACGCGACTTTCGGCGTTGTCCTGCTGGTGGGCTGGTCGCAGGGGCGCGCGTTGCTGAAAGTCCTTCTGGAGGCGGCGTTTGAAGGGCTGTCGCATGAAGGCTGGCTCAAGCTGTCGCGCAATTGGGGAGGATTCTTCCTCGCGCTGGCTGTTCTCAACGAAGTGCTGCGCGCGCAGCTGGATTTCGAAGGCTGGCTGTGGGCCAAGCTGTGGGTGTTTCTGCCGCTGACCTTCCTGTTCACCTTCAGCCAGATCCCGATGCTGCTGAAGCATGGGCTGAGCTTCGAGGACAAGACCGATGTGCTGAAGGACGAGCCACCGACTTCGTGACCAGTTGCAGGTTGGTTAGGCGTGCATCGGGAACGAAGCTGGGCGGATCATATCTCCACCTGACTCCCCAGTTCGACCACCCGGTTGGTGGGCAGCCGGAAGAACGCCATCGCGCTCGCCGCATTGCGCAGCATCCAAGCAAACAGCTTCTCGCGCCAGATCGCCATGCCCGGCTTGGAGGACGGCAGCAGCGTTTGGCGTGACAGGAAGAAGCTGGTGTGCATCATGTCGAACTTGCCGCCGCACAGATCGAGCGTCCCGAGCAGCTTGGGCACGTCGGTTTCCTCAAGGAAGCCACAATTGATCGTCACGCGGTAAAATCCGTTGCCAAGATCCTTGCACTCGTAACGCTCGGACTCGTCGACATAGGGCATCCCCTGCACCGCCACGGTCAGGATCAGCACGCGCTCGTGCAGCACCTTGTTGTGCTTGATATTGTGCAGCAGCGCCGAAGGAACGCCCGAGTTGGTCGAGGCCATGAACACGGACGTACCCAGCACGCGGGTCGCCGAGTTCTGCGCGCTCTTGGCGAAGATTTCGATCGGAAGCGCGCTTTCAGTCATGCTGGCCCGCATCAGCTCACGCCCGCGCGACCAGGTGGTCAGAAGCGTGAAGATCACAAACCCGATCAGCAGCGGCACCCACCCGCCTTGCGGGACCTTGATGAGATTGGCGCCAAAATACGCGACGTCCACGATCAGGAAAACGATTACCAGCGGCAAGGCCTTCCACACCGGCCAACGCCACAGCGCGAACAGGACAGCCGCCAGAAGCAGGGTGTCGATGAACATCGCACCGGTGACCGCAATGCCATAAGCGGCCGCCAGATTGCTTGATGACTGGAAGAACAGCACCAGCAGGATGACCATGACCATCAGGCCCCAGTTGATCGCCGGGATGTAGATTTGCCCCGCAGCCGATGCGCTGGTGTGGTGGATTTCCATGCGCGGGATGAAGCCAAGCTGGATGGCCTGTTGGGTCAGGCTGAACGCTCCCGAGATCACGGCCTGACTGGCGATGATCGTCGCGAGCAAGGCGAGGATAACCACAGGCACACGAACAAGGTCAGGGATCATCAAAAAGAAAGGATCCTGAATCAGCGCCGATGCAGCTTCGGGCGAGGTTTGCGACAGGATCAGCGCGCCCTGCCCCATGTAGTTCAGCATCAGTGCCGGGAAGACGAAACTGAGCCATGACAGCGCGATCGGCTTTCGCCCGAAATGCCCCATATCGGCATAAAGTGCCTCAGCCCCGGTCACTGCCAGCACAACACTGCCCAGCGCGATGAAGGCGACCAGTCCATCCGTGGCAAAAAACCGCAGCGCGTTGAGCGGATTGATCGTTTCCAGAATGATGGCGGGATTGGCGCTGAGGTGCATCACACCCAGCGTCGCCAGCATGACGAAGTAGGTCAGCATGACAGGACTGAACAGCTTGCCAACCCGCTCGGTCCCGCGCGATTGGATCGCGAACAGGCCGAACAAGATGGCCACGGCGGTTGGGACGATCCATGGTTTGAAACCTGGCACAATATATTGCAGCCCCTCGGTCGCGGAAAGAACCGAGATCGCCGGTGTAATCATGCTGTCGCCGTAAAACAGCGCAGTCGCGAACACACCCAGCAGCACCAGAGGCGCGGTCCAACCAGCTTTGTCCGAGGTGCGCTTGATCAGGGCGAGCAACGCCAGGCTCCCGCCTTCGCCCTGATTGTCGGCGCGCATGATTGTGAGAACGTATTTGACCGTCACAACCATCATCATCGACCAGAACACAAGGCTCAATACACCGTGGATGTGCTCGGCATCGGGCGTAATGCCCGGCACCCCGTTGTGCGATGCAAAGGTTTCCCGGAAGGCATAAAGCGGGCTGGTGCCGATATCGCCGAACACCACGCCAACCGCGCCAATGGCAAGAGAGCCTGTCGACGCGCGGTGCCCCTGCGCATGGTTCTGCGCCGGGACTGGGTCGGTGGGGTTGGCTGTGCTGCTCATGTCGATCGGATTTCCCGTATCATGCGGTACTGCCCATCCTGCCGAAACGCTTCAGGCCAGTAAGGCCGCGCGCCTAGCACCGCCCGTTCGCACCTGCAACATTACCGGCGTACCCCACGTATGCCGGTAACCGAGCTGTCATTGCCCTTGCAGCATCGGCGCACGGGCAATCATGCCGTCAAGCCGAGCCACTTCGCCTTCAAGCCCCTGGCGCCATGGCGCATCAGGGGGTGAATTTTGCAGCAGACCGGCCCATACATTTCGCGCCGCAACGATCTCGCCGCTTTGCAGATAGGCAAAACCGAGGAAATATTCTGCTCCGGGATGGCTCGGATCAACCGCTTTTGCACGGCCGAAGGCCTGCACAGCTGCCGGCGTGACAAAACCGTCGGCGTGCCCGACCAGAGCAAGACCGAGCGCAAGCCAGCTTTCGGTATCGCGCGGATTGTCGGTCAGTCCGCGTTGGAGCAGCGACGCTGCATCGGCAAATTGCCCGCGGCGGGCAAAGGCATCCGAAGTAATCAGATAATCAGGCGCCGGAAGGGTGCGAGAAAAAAGCGCGGATCGCCCTTCGACCATCGCTTCACCTTGACCGGATGCTTGTGCCGTTGGGGTCTTGGGCGCGGAGGCCTGCCCCGGCGAGCCCTGCCAGGCATAACCTGCAAGGCCGATAGCCAACACCGCACCAAACAGTGCCATGCCTTCGCGCGGCAATTTCAAAAGCAGCACCGCAAGCGCAAATGCCGCCAGCGCCAAGGCCCCTACGGCCAGCCATCCACCGATCATGCCGCGTCTCCTGCATCGCAGCGCCGTTTGCCCAACCGTCTCAGAAGGACGCCTGCCACAATCAACAGAAGCACGATCGGGCCTGCAAACAGCGGCCATGTTGTCGCGCTGACTTCAGGCTCGTAACTCACGTAATCGCCGTAACGCGCAATCAGCCAGCTTCGAATTTCGCTCGGGCTTTCGCCTGCAAGAATACGGCTGCGCACCTGATGGCGCATGTCGCCTGCCATCGGCGCGTCGGAATCAGCGATGCTCTGCGACTGACATTTGAGACAGCGCAGACTGTGCATCAACGCTGTCGCCTCAGACTCCAGGCGCGGGTCATCGAGCTGGTTGTACGCATAGGGCGCAGGCGGCAGAGAATCCTGCGCCGACAACGGAACAGTCAAGACAGCCATCAGCATGACGAAGAACCATCCGATCTTGCGCTGAGAGATCATCGGGCATTATCCAGTTCGCCAAGCAGCATGGGTACATCGGCCTGGCGAATGTCGCCGATATGCTGATACCGGATCACACCATTTGCGTCGATGACGAAGGTCTCGGGCACCCCGGACGAGCCGATTGCCAACTGAACCTCGGAAATCTTATCACTGCCAATGGCGGCGTAGGGATTGCCGTAACGACCAAGGAAATTGCTGACGTCTTCGGGGCGGTCTCGGATCGCAATACCGATGATTTCAACACCCTCGGCCTGCAACGCCTCCAATTGGGGGGCTTCGGCAATGCAGGGAAGGCACCAGCTCGCCCAGATGTTGAGCAGCCGGGGCTTGCCCCCCACGAAGTGCGCCTTGCTCGCGCCCGGCAAGCCTGCAACCGCAGGCTCAAGGGCAAATTCAGGCAGTGGTTCACCGATCATCGTGCTTTCGACGAATTCGTCCTTGTCCTGCGTCAGCATGTAGCCCGCGACCCCGGCAAAGAACGCGAACAGGGCGAGCGGCAACCATAGAAATAGGCGTGAACGCATCCCGCTATTCCGCCGGAACCGGAGAGGCGGCATCCAGAGCCTCAAGATCGCTGCGGCGAACCGTTCCCATGGCAACCGCCCTGCGGCGCCGGACATCAACCTTTACCCGGCCCGCAATCGCCAGAATACCGCCCAGTCCGATCAGGAGTCCGCCATACCAGATGAATGTCACAAACGGTTTCCACCAAACGCGGATCTGCCATCGTCCGTCTTCGGCCTGATTGCCGATCACGGCGTAAAGCTGCCCATCCCAACGGGTCAGCAGCGCGCTTTCGCTGGTGGCTTGCGGCGGCGACCAGAAATTGCGCGCTTGGGGAGTAAGGATAACCGGCTCGCCGCCATCCTCGCTTATTGCCAGCCGCGCCTCGATCGCGGTCCAATTCGGCCCGGCAACGGGGGTTACACTTTCAAGCGTGAAGCTGAAATCGCCAATCTGCTCAGTGCCGCCAGGCGCAACGGCCGCGAGACGCTCTTGCGAAAATGCACCCTCGCAGGCCATGCCGAACAACGAAACAGCTACGCCGAAGTGGGCGATGACCATGCCCCAAGTCGCGACCGGTACGCGTGAAATAGCGCGTCCACGCAGAGGCAGGAATGCCGCCACACCCAGGGCCGCAGCCAGACCCAGCCCAAGCAACGGCAAGAGCGGAAACTGACCAAAGAAGCTCACCACCGCGATCACACCAATGAAAAGCGCAGCGATAAGGGCCAGCTCGAATTGCAGGCGGGCAGGCTTGTCGCTCTTCCAACGCAAGAGCGGGCCAACCGCCATGACAAGAAACATAGGCACCGCAAAGATGGCCGAGGCGGGATTGAAATACGGCGGTCCGACAGAGACGCGCACGTCGAACATCTCGGTCAGTAGCGGATAAAGCGTACCAAGCAAGACGATCGCAAGGATCGCGGAAAGCATGACATTGTTGAACACCAGCGCGCCCTCTCGGCTGCTGACGGCAAACCGCTTGCCTTCCGAAACCGCACCGGCGCGCAGCGCGAAAATTGTAAAGGCCCCGCCAATGTAGAGCCCCAGCAAAGCGAGGATAAAGGCCCCACGCTCCGGATCCACGGCAAAGGCATGAACGCTGGTCAACACGCCCGACCGAACGAGGAAGGTTCCCAGCATCGACATCGAGAACGCCAGTACGCCCAGCATGATGGTCCACGTACGCAACGCATCACGCGCAGCCAGGACGCTTACCGAATGCATCAGCGCCGTCGCCGCAAGCCAAGGCATTAGCGAAGCATTCTCGACGGGGTCCCAAAACCACCATCCACCCCAACCCAGTTCGTAGTAGGCCCAGTAGGACCCAGCGGTAATGCCCAATGTCAAAAGCACCCAGGCGCCCAGAACCCACGGGCGCATCACACGGGCAAAGGAGGGATTGACCTCCCGAGTCAACAAAGCGCCCATCGCAAGGCTGAAGGCCACAGAAAGCCCGACGTAGCCCGCATAAAGCGTGGGCGGGTGAATTGCGAGACCAACATCCTGCAGCAGGGGATTGAGACCCGTGCCTTCCGCTGCCGGGACGGGCAAACGCTCGAACGGGTTGGAGGACAAGAGGAGAAAGGCATAGAAGCCCA
This sequence comes from Sphingomonadales bacterium, assembly GCA_009995225.1. GTDB lineage: Bacteria > Pseudomonadota > Alphaproteobacteria > Sphingomonadales > Sphingomonadaceae > Erythrobacter. Next base: position 71,697 of record JAACPW010000014.1, read on the forward strand.
GCGCCACGAAGCCCTGAACCGCCAGTGTCGCTCCCATAGTGCGTTCGGGCAAACGCCTTTCGAATGCGGCGAGCATTCCACCCGAAAGCGCCAGCACGCCGACCCACAGTAGCATCGAACCCTCATGGTTTCCCCATGTGCCGGTCAATTTGTAGAGCATCGGCTTCATCGAATGGGAATTGCTGGCAACCAGCTTGATCGAAAGATCAGTGATCGCAAATGCCCAAAGCAGCATAAGGAAGGCCAGCACCGCGAGGAACGCCTGCACGATCGCAGCAGGCCGCGCATAGATCGCGAGAGGATTGACTTCGCCACCGGCTGCCCTGAGCGCAAACGCGCCCGAGGCAATCTGCAATACCGCCAGTGCGGCCGCGAGCCACAGGGCAGCCAAACCGATTTCAGGAATCATGACTTGGCCCTCATTTGTGCCACGGCGCTAATTCAGCCCTACCGTTGTGTCCGCTGCCATTTTGGCCGCTTGCTGTGTTCCCATGCCCTCCAACTCTCTCGGAACATAATTTTCATCGTGCTTAGCCAACAGGTTTGTCGCCAGAAAAACGCCATCGGGCCTGAGGCTTCCCTCGGCAACGACGCCTGAATTTTCGACGAACAGATCGGGGAGGATGCCGCTGTACCGCACAGAAATCGCATCGGCGGTGTTACCGGTTACCATGAAGTTGACCGTGACGCCGTCAGCCTCGGTCTTGATCGAGCCGGCCTGAACCATTCCGCCCAAGCGCACGGCCTGCCCTACCGCAGGCGGCTCGGAAGCCATTTGCTCGGGCAAATAGAAATAGTTTGCCTGATTGCGCAGCGACCATGCCGCAAGCAAACCTGCCCCGACAATCGCGACGAGGGCGATGATCACAAGGACCAGGCGTTGATGCTTTGCTTTCATGCCATAATTTCCATTCAACGACGCCGCGTCGCATCGCGCCGCGTTTCAGCGCGCACCATCGAACGCCACGCCCAGATGATGAGCAGCGCGAGCGCGATCCCTCCCACGCCATAGGCAAGCCATACGAAGTCCCACTGATTCAGTTCTTCGCGCATCATGCCTGCTCCATCGCGGGGACTGGTGCCGTTACATCATCATCGAGCGCGCGGCGGCGCAAACGGGCTTCAACCTGGCTTTGTGCAATTAATGCACGCATGCGCATCAGGACGATTGCGCCAAACAAGAGCGAAAAGCCGACAACCGCTGCCAGCATCGGCACAAGAAACGTCGCCTCGATTGCGCTTTTCCCGGCGGTGATACTGGGAGGCTGGTGCAGCGAGTTCCACCAAACGACCGAGCGATTGATAATCGGAACATTGATCGCGCCGACCAACCCGAAAATCGCAGCAATCTTGCTCGAAGAACCTTCGCGTTCAGCCGCCTCCGTCAGGGCGATGTAACCAGCGTAGAGAAACAGCAGCACCAACATCGACGTCAGGCGCCCGTCCCATTCCCACCAGGTTCCCCATGTTGGCCGGCCCCAGATCGAACCTGTGGCAAGGCAAATGGCGCAGAACACCATTCCCGGCACAGCAATTGCGCGGGCGGACAGCGCAGCTAGCGGATGTTTCCAAATGAGCAGCATCGCGGACGAAAGCGCAATTCCTGTCCAGCCTCCCATTCCAAGCCAGGCCGAAGGTACGTGGATAAAAAGGATCCGCACGGTCTCGCCCATCAGACGGTCGGGCGGAACAATGAACAGTCCCCACGCGACCGCACCCAGCGACAATACGAGGCCGCTCCAGAACAGAAGCGGCATAAGCCATCGTGCGAGGCTCAAAAAACGGGTAGGGTTGGCGTAAATGTGCATGGCTATATGTGTCTAAGCGGGCTTGTAGCCTTACACCCGCTCCGGACAAGACTGCAATTCATGCAACGGGGCTTTCGTTCCCGGCCATGCACATGCTTCAGCCGCGCCCGATCAGCTTTTGCGCCATGCGATCGGCCACCACATCCGACGACACACCGGTGCTCTCACTTTCTTGCCAGATTGACTCGAGCCGGCCCGGAATCTTTTCGACCAGCGTGTTCACCTCTGTAACGTCGCCTGAATTTCCGTTGCGCCGGGCAAGATATTCAGTAGCAACGGAGATGATTCCTCCGGCGTTTATGACATAGTCCGGAGCGTACAGGATCCCGCGTGCGGCCAGCGCTGCCCCATGTTCGGGCCGGGCCAGCTGATTGTTGGCGCCCCCTGCGACAATCGCGCAATCAAGCGCAGCAATGCCAGCGTCATCGAGAATTGCACCCAAAGCGTTCGGACTGAACACGTCGCATGCCGTTCCCATGATCGTTTCCGACGAAACGACTGTGCCGCCAAGCTCGGCAGCCAACCCTGCGGCACGTTCGGCATGAATGTCAGCCAGCGTCAATCTTGCACCGTCACGCGCCAGCAGGCGGGCAACCCCGCCACCAACCGAGCCTGTGCCTTGGACAGCAACGCGCACGCCGCCAAGACTATCGTGGCCCAATTTGTGTCGCACCGCGGCTCTGATGCCAAGATAGATACCGTAAGCCGTGAACGGCCCTGGATCGCCGCCCGCACGCCCCTGCCCTGTAACAGGAAGTCCCGAAACATGGTCCGTCCTGTGCGATACGGTAACCATATCAGCTTCGGAAATGCCGACATCCTCGGCCGTGACGTAACGCCCGCCCATGCCTTCGACAGCGTCGCCAAAAGCTGCGAGCATTTCCGGCGTTTTGATCCGCTGCTCATCGGCAAGGATAACAGCCTTGCCGCCGCCCATCGGCAGGCCGGCCATCGCGTTTTTGTAACTCATCCCACGCGAAAGACGCAAGGCGTCACTCATGGCCAGCGCCGGAACGTTGTAATGCCAAAAGCGGGTGCCACCAGCTGCCGGACCAAGATGGGTAGAATGGACTGCAATAATTGCAGTCAGCCCGCTCGCCCGATCGTGAACCACTTGCACCAATTCGTGCGCGTCAAAATCAGGCTCAGCCCAGAAAGCTGTCATGTCATCTCCCCTGTCGGGCACGGCACTGCCAAGCAGCAAGGGGAAAATGGGGCGATCAACGGGGTTCGAACCCGCGACCTCCGGTACCACAAACCGGCGCTCTAACCAACTGAGCTATGATCGCCACACGCCCCTGCTCGCATACCACCATTTCGGTCGCTGCCAAGCCCGCGCGAAGAAGCGCGGTTTACGCATGGCAGACACACCGTCAAGTGCGCTGACGAGGACGGCGAGCCTCTTGCACAAAGACCTCCACCAGGGAAGTGAAAACTGCTTTGCGACATCACACACGCAAGATTATTACACAGTGCCGTGAATCGTTGCCAAGAGCCCGTCCGCATCTATCGTCGGGAATGCCATGAAGAGCTTTTCCGACTCAATCGCCACACAGATCGCGACCCGTGTTGGCGTTCAACGCGTTCCCTCGGTCAAAGCCACAGTGTTCCAGCACAAACACTTTGTGTCGGCTGATCTGGCCGCAGCCCTCGTCACCCTCATCGATGCAGGCCGCCGCCCCTCGACCATCGCAGACGACAACGGAGATGCCCAATTCCGGACCAGCGAAACCTGCGATCTGCCAGCAGATGCGGGCGCTGTGCAGAGCATTGAGACACAGCTAACCGCTTTGTCCGGCATCGACCCCGCCTACGGGGAGCCTCTTCAAGGCCAACGCTACGCGGAAGGGCAGGAGTTCAAACCACACACCGATTTTTTTGCGCCATCGGGTCGCGATTTTCACAAATTCTGTGCGCTGTCGGGCAACCGCACATGGACGTTTATGATCTATCTTAATGACGTTACCGCTGGCGGTGCGACGCGCTTCAAGCTGCTCGACAAGACCTTTCAGCCGGAGTTGGGCAAACTTTTGTGCTGGGACAACCGTCTGCCGGATGGCGGGGTCAACCACGCGACACTTCACCATGGCATGAAGGTCAGGAAAGGGGTCAAGTACGTGATTACCAAATGGTACCGCGAAAAACCCTGGCAAGGTTAGCCGTGCCAAAACGAAAAGGGCGACCCCGTCAGGCCGCCCTCCTCACGCAGCCCGAAGGCCGCGAACCAGTTGGCGCAGCCGAAGCCGCACCGAACCCGAAATCACTTCTTGAGGCTGAGCCCGCCGAAACGCTTGTTGAACTGCGCAACACGACCGCCTTCGGACACCTGCTGCTTGCCACCGGTCCAGGCGGGGTGGCTCAGCGGATCGATTTCGAGCGCGAGCACATCGCCTTCCTTACCCCAGGTGGAGCGAGTCTGGAATTCGGTACCATCGGTCATCTTGACCGTGATCAGGTGGTATGCGGGGTGACCTTCGGCCTTCATGATCGTGTCCTTTGCAGCGTGGCGCCGGTACCGACCGGCGCTGCTATGAATGGGAAGCGGGGCGGTTAGTCGGGAACGCTGCGCAATGCAAGCTTTGTTCGCGGCCTAATCGATCAGGCTGGGGGATCGGTCATCATGGCGGTAAACTCCACTTCGCAGGTGGTCTTGCCTTCAACGCTGGCGACACCTTTGAACTTGTAAACGCGGCTCCGCTTCTGCGTGAATTCCACATGAAGATCCAGCAGACATCCCGGTGTCACCGGCGCACGGAACTTAGCGTTCTCAATACCCATAAAAATCACCAGCTTGCCGGTACCAGCCAATTCCATTGTCTCAATCCCGAGAATGCCGGCGGCTTGTGCCAGCGCCTCGATCTGAAGAACGCCCGGCATGATCGGGGCGCCGGGAAAATGGCCCTGAAAAAACTGTTCGTTCATGCTCACGGCCTTGATCGCATGAATGCGATCGCCAAGCAGGATCGACTTGACCCGGTCCACAAGCAGCAGCGGGTAACGGTGCGGCAAGGCCCTGAGGATCTTGACGATGTCGTAGTCCAGCACCTCTGCTGACACGTTACCCGCTTCACTCATGATATAATCTCCGCGAAAATCAGCGGCCGACCGGCGCGGCAGTGTTGCCTTGCTGCGTAGCCTGCTGCTGCTGCTGGGCCTGCGCATATTGTGCGGCAAGCAGACGCTGCTGGATTTCCTGATACAACTGCGCGCCTTCACGGCTCGGCTGCCAGCCTGCGGGTGGAACCACGCCGACAGTGGGGACGCGGGTATTCAGCGCAGCCGTCACCTTTTGCGTGATGTCAGCTTCGGGAACGGCGAAAAGCACTGTTGCAGGATCGATGACAACCTTGATCTGATCAGCGGTGGCAACTTCCTGAAGAGCCGCGCCATACTGAACGATGATCTGCTCGATCGCGTAAACGCGAGCACCGTCGATCTGATTCGAAAGACCCTGAATTTCCTGCTCCAGCGCCTGCAGCTTGGGCAGGTCGGCCGATGCCTGCATCGCAGCCTGCTCGGTTTCATCAACCTGCTTGTCAGCGTTCGTGTCGAACTTGGCGAGCATCGCCTGGCGCTCCTGCGCCTTTGTCCGCCGCAGTTCGTTCTGCTGGGCGTACGTCGTGTTGACCTGTTCGTAGGCGGTTTGAAAAGCGGTGGTGCCGATGATGGTGCGCGTGACGTCAACTGAAGCCATGCGGCCATCGACCTGGGCCTGAGCAGGCAGGGCGACAGTGGCAGCCAGCACAAGGCCAACCGGTGCGAGAAGCTTGGTGAGACGTGTCATCAGAATTGGGTTCCTACGTTGAATGTAAAGCGCCGCTCGTCGTCACCTTCAACCTTGCGGATGGTCTGGGCGAAGTCGATGCGGAACGGTCCAAAAGGCGAGTTCCAGTTCACGCCGATCCCGGCGGTGATACGTGGGCTCGGCGAGTTGCCGAGGAATTGCTCCCGGATGTTGGTGCCACCCTGGATTTCGCGGCAGTTCGGCGACCCGTCAGCTTGTAACGGGCTGGTCGTCACGACTCTGTTGGCAGAATTGCAGCTTCCCCCTTCAGGCGGCGTCGTGAACAGTGGCTGACCGCTTTCATTAACCAGCTGCGTTCCACCCGGGTTCACTGTCAGGACAGGCGTTTCCACGCCCCACAGCGCGCCAACGTCAGCCCAGATCGAAGGCCGCAACCCAAGTTCACGGGCGCCTGTGCCCAACGGAATCTCAAGCTCTGCGCGTCCGAGATAATAATTGCGTCCGCCAATGGCGTCGTCGCGCACGTTTCGGCGTTCGGTAATGAAGGTTGGGTTGCCATCGGCATCGAGCACCGGCCGGTTAAATTCGTCGAGGATCGACTGCTGCGTCAGGATACGCGGCCCAACCCCACGAATCGCGAAGCCGCGGAACTGAGGCTCACCAAGGAAAAAGCGATCAGTCAGCAGAACATCGTCCACGCCAGGGCCAGGGCGCTCTTGCAGGGGAATGATCGTACCGCCCTCGGCGAGAAGCGAGAAAATAAAACCGGAGCTTCCCACATTCCAGAACTGCTGCGCACGACCGCGGAACCGCGCATAGCGCACATCCCCGCCAAGCCCCGCAAATTCACCGCTCAACGAAACGGTCCTGCCCCGGGTCGGGCGAATGCGTGAATTCAGCGAATTGTAATTCAGGCTGAGGCCAACGATCGAACTGAGCCGCGTACCGATGGCATCGCAAAGGAAGCGGCCGGCGCGCAACGGATCACACTCACGTATGCCGTCACCATTGGTATCCGAGAAAAACAGGTTCTCGTCGAGCGACACGTCTTCGTAGTTGAGCGTATAACTGCCAACCAGGGACATGTATTCTGTCAGCGGCACGCCCGCACGCATCGAGAACCCTGTCGTGGCTTGCTGGAATGTCGTGTTGCGGTTGTTGCCTGTAAAGTTGAAACTGTTGAAATCCCGGCGATATATGTCAACTCCGCCCGAAATGTTGCGGTCGAAGATATAGGGATCCGAAAAGCTGACCTGTGCCGAACGCGAAAATTGCGAGTAATTGACGCTCAGCCCGATCGTCTGCCCGCGTCCGCGAAAATTGCGCTGCCGGATGCTGCCTGCCAGAATGAACTGCTCGATCGAGGAAAAGCCGGCTGAGAATTGCAATTCACCCGTCGGACGTTCTTCAACATTCGCCTCAAGGATGATCCGGTCAGGCGCACTGCCTTGGGTCTGTGTGACCTCGAAGTTTTCTTGGAAATAGGCGAGCGAATTGATGCGCGCAGTGGTCCGCTGAACGCCCAGGGAATTGAAGGCGTCCCCCTCTGCCAGACGAAATTCGCGCCGGATCACCTTGTCCTGCGTCAGGGTGTTGCCGTTGATATCGACCCGCTCGACATAAACGCGCGGCGCCTCGCGCAGAACGAACGTCACATTCATCTTGAGATTGTCAGGATCGCGATTGAAGCGCGGCTGCACGTCGGCGAAGGCATAGCCGTAACGTCCCGCCAACTCTGTCAGCTGTTCGACCGTGTCCTCGACCGTCTTCGCGTTATAGAAATCGCCATCTTTCATCGGCAGCTGCGTGCTCATCACATCGCTGTCGAAATCACGCAGCTGGCTGTCCACCTTGACGTCACCAAAGGTGTAGCGTTCGCCCTCCTCCACCACATAGGTGATGATGAAGTCCTTCTGGTCAGGGGTGAGTTCCGCGACAGCCGAAACGACGCGGAAATCGGCATAACCTTCGGTCAGATAGAACTGCCGCAGCTTCTGTTGGTCAAACGCCAGACGGTCAGGATCGTAGCTGGTGTTGGAGCTGAAAAAGCTCGTCAGCCGCGCCTGCTTGGTCACCATCTCGCCACGAAGATCGCCGTCGGAGAATTTCTCGTTGCCGAGAATATTGATCTGGCGAACCTTGGATTTTGGCCCTTCCGTAATCTCGAAAACGATATCGACCCGGTTCTGCGGCAGTTGCACCATCTTCGGTTCGACCTGCGCGGCAAATCGGCCCTGGCGCTTGTAGAGCTCAATGATGCGCGCAACATCCGCGCGGACCTTGGACCGCGTAAAAATCTGGCGCGGCGACAGCCTGATCTCGGGCAGGATCTTGTCGGGTTTGAGCCGCTCGTTACCTTCAAGAACAATGCGGTTGATCACCGGGTTTTCGGTGACGGTAATCACGACATTACCGTTTCTGTTGTCGATCGCGTAATTCGCGAACAATTCTGTTGCGCCGAGATCTTTCAACGCTTCATCCGCGGCAACAGCGGTATATTGCTGTCCCACCCGCAGGCGGATGTAACTCAAGATCGTTGTTGCTTCGAGCCGCTCAGCCCCGACCACATCAATACTGCGGATGGTATTGGCATTCGGTGCAGGCGTCTCAGCCGGCGTCGTCGCGGATTGCGTGGCCGGTGTTGTGCCCACATCCTGCGCGCTCACCATCGCCGGCATGCCTGCGAGAATCGACCCGCAGCATAACACAGTCGCCAGCCGCATAGGCCCGCGCGTAGAGGAAGGGTTGCAAATGACCGGCGCTAGGCTGGTCTTGCTCAATCGGTTCATGCAGTAAAAATCCCGTTTCCAACCCTGCGGCCCACGTCGTCAAGCCTTGCCAGTCACCATTCGCGCCGAGTTTAATCGACCCATGCCCCACGAACCCGCCTCTGCCCGATGTCCTCACCGCAATCAAGCCAGGTGGACGCCGGACCTGCTCACACCGTCGTGCTGTCCCCGTCAAAACAGCGCATCATGACGCAAACTCCGCGCTCAAGTGGTCAGCTTCCAAAAATCGGCAGCGAGAAGATATCATTCACCGTCACCACCACCATCAGCATCAAAACCAGCGCAATGCCTGTCCTGTAGGCCCATTCGGTCGCCTGTGGCCCCACCGGCTTCCTGCGGATCGCTTCGGCCGCGTAGAACATCAGGTGACCACCATCGAGCGCGGGGATTGGCAAGAAGTTGATGAATGCCAAATTAAGCGAGATCAGCGCAGCAAAATGAATGAACGCTGCTGCACCCATACTCATCTGCTCGCCGGAATATTTTGCAATCTTGAGCGGTCCGCCCAGCTCATCGACCGAGCGTTCGCCAGTGACGATCTGCTGGATACCGGTAATCATCATGCCCAAGAAGTCCCAGCTCTGCTTGACACCGAGCGGAATGGCTTCAAGGATCCCAACCTTTTCAAGTTCGTACTTGCCGCCTGCGGGCGCCACACCGATCAATCCTTCGGTGCTCACATTGCCGAAATTGTCTGTGCGTTCAATCCGGGCAGTCGTCACGGGATACTCGATGGAGTCACCAGCGCGCTCGACTGTGAAGACCATTTGCTTGCCGGGATGAAGAGCAACCTTGGTCTTAAGTTCGGTGAAATCGCGGATCGCTCGCCCGTCAATGGAAACCACGACATCGCCGACTTCGAGCCCCGCCGCTTGCGCGACGCTGCCTTCAGTAAACGCGCCAATGGTCCGGGAATCCTGTCCGCCGACAATCACCGGCTTGCCCATGATGGCGAAGAAGGCTGCGAAGATAGCAATGGCAATGACCAGGTTTGTGATCGGCCCCGCCGCAACGATTAACGCCCGTTTCCACAAGGCGGCATGCTGAAAACTGCCTTCCTCCACCGGCGCATCGGCATCAGGCACGCTCGCAGGGTTCATGTCACCCTTGAACTGAACATATCCGCCCAGTGGCAAGGCCGAAAGTTTCCAGCGGGTGCCCCGCTTGTCGGTGAAGCCTGCCAGCTCTTTGCCAAAGCCGACCGAAAACGCATCAGCCTTTACGCCGAACAAGCGGCCGACCAGCAAGTGTCCGAGTTCATGCAGCGTCACGAGCGGACCCAAAAGCAGCATAAAGCCGACAACGTACATCCAGAAAGGGGGCGATTCAAACAAGGGCGTTGGTCTCCAACAGGTTCATTGCCTGCATCCGTCCAGACTGGTCGACGGCCAACACCTCTTCAAGGTTGACCGGCCGTGGGGCATCATTCGTTCGTGCTAACGTCTCTTCGACCAATGCCGCGATCCGCGTGAACCTGATCTGACCAGCCAAGAAGGCCGCAACAGCAACCTCATTTGCGGCGTTGAGAATTGCTGGAGCAGAGCCCCCAACGCGGATCGCTTCGCGCGCAAGCCGCGTCGCCGGAAAACGCACCTCGTCGGGCGCCTCGAAGGTCAATATGCCTATGGCCGCCAGGTCGAGCGGGCTTAGGGGTGTTTCCATCCGCTGCGGCCATGCCAGACACGACGCGATCGGCACCCGCATGTCAGACGGCCCAAGCTGCGCCAAAGTCGACCGATCACGAAATTCCACCATAGAATGGATCACGCTTTGCGGATGGACCACAATACCAAGGCGGTCGAGGCCGACCGGAAACAGATGATAGGCCTCGATATATTCCAGGCCCTTGTTCATCATGGTCGCGGAATCGACGCTGATCTTGGCGCCCATCGACCAATTGGGATGAGCCACCGCTTCGGCGGGCGTGGCAGCGGCAAGGCGCGCTGCGCTCCATGTGCGTAATGGCCCACCGCTTGCGGTCAGAGTTATCCTGGCGACATCGTCGATCCGATTTCCGGAGAGACATTGGAAAATCGCATTGTGTTCGGAGTCCGTCGGCAGCAAAGTGGCGCCATGCTTGGCGACTGCCTGCATCAGAACTTCGCCTGCCGAAACCAGTGCCTCCTTGTTGGCAAGCGCGATTGTGCCGCCGCGTTCAACCGCCGCCATTACAGGCGCCAAGCCCGCACAACCGACAATCGCCGCCACCGTCATATCGACCGGTCGCGACGCGGCATCGATCAGCGCCGTCCGGCCACCTGCCGCCTCAATGCCGCTAGTGCCAAGGGCCTCACGCAATTCAGGCAGACACGATTCGTCACCAACAACGGCCAGTTTCGCCCCGAATTCAATCGCCAGCGCCGCCAATTCTGCAGCACTGCATTGCGCGGTCAGCGCATCCACCTGCCACGCATCACGATTGCGACGCACCAGATCGAGCGTCGACGCGCCAATGGATCCGGTTGCGCCAAGCAGGGTAATCGAACGGGTCATTGCCGCATCATCCCAGCAAAGTGGCTGCCGTGGCAATCACAAACAGCACAAAGAATACCGAGAGGAACCCGTCGAGCCGGTCAAAGAGCCCACCATGACCCGGAATCAGGCGACCTGAATCCTTGACACCGGCGCGTCGCTTCATCCAGCTTTCGAAGAAATCGCCGGCCTGTGCCAGCACAGCGATAATGACGCCGCTCACTGCTGCTCCGCCCAACGCCACAGCGGTATAGCCGGATATGAATGCCCCAGGCCCTATATCGAGCACCTCGGTCACCATACTCACCAGCGCAGAAAGCAAAGCTCCGCCTGCCAATCCGGCCCAAGTTTTCGCGGGACTGATCTTCGGCGCAATCTTGGGTCCACCGATCGCACGCCCGGCAAAATAAGCGCCAACATCAACTGCCACTACGGGCAGGATGAAGCCCATCAACACGCCCAGCGGTGCGTAGCCTGCAAGCCCGGGATCAAGCGGGAGAACCTGTCGCCCATTGCGCACGGCCATGATCGCGGTGGCTGCGCCGCCAACGTACAGCACACCGGCAAAGAACCAGATAGTCTCTCCCAGGCTGCCCATGCCGAACCGCTCGATCAGCCTGTTCCATTCCCATATGACGCCGCAAGCAATCAGCACCACAAACACGGTCCAGAACCATCCGCCCAGCCACAGCGCCACGCCGGCCAAAACAAGCATCACAATCGCGGAAGCCATCCGTACCGGCAGATCGGTTATTCCCGCTCTGGGGTCGCGCACTCGCGCTTCACCGTCCACCATAACGCCGCTCCCTCCGGGCAAAATCGTCGAGGGCCTGGCGCAGATGCGCAGGCTCAAAATCGGGCCATAACGTGTCCACGAATAGCATCTCGGCATAAGCCGCCTGCCACAAGAGGAAGTTCGACAGCCGAATTTCGCCGCTTGTTCGGATCAGCAGATCAAGCGGCGGCAAATCTGCGGTGTCGAGCGCGACGGCGATGCTTTCTATCGTAACGTCACCAACGACAGCCGCCTTCGCCGCAGCCCGCGCGATTTCGTGCTGCCCGCCATAATTGAGAGCTACCGCCAACGTCTGCTGGCCATTGGCAGTCTGCGCCAATGCATCCTCAAGCATGGCGACGATATCGGGCGCCAAGGATTGCCAATCACCAATAATCTTCAGTTTGACGTTGTTCGCAATAAATTCGGGCAGATCGGATTTGATGAACCGCCTCATCAGGTTCATCAAATCGTCAACCTCGTCATCCGAACGCTTCCAGTTCTCCGAGGAGAAGGCATAAAGCGTCAGGCATTCCAGACCGGTGGGCGCAAGCGAGCGCACCAACCGTCTCACAGCCTCGACGCCGCGTTGGTGGCCGACGGCACGCGGCAAGGCCCGCTTTTTGGCCCAGCGGCCATTGCCATCCATGATGATGGCGACATGTCGGGCGCGCGACTGGTCCAAGCTTGTTTCCTAAGATCCCGAACCAAAAATCACTGCGTCAGGATTTCCTGTTCCTTCTTGGCCGCAGCCTCGTCGGTTTCCTTGACATATTGATCTGTCAGCTTCTGTACCTGCTCTTCGGACCGCTTGCGATCGTCCTCGGAGATTTCCTTTTTCTTTTCGTCGGTCTTGAGGCTCTCCATCGCATCGCGGCGCACATTACGGATCGCGATCTTGGCCTTTTCAGCATACTGCCCCGCCAGCTTGGCCAGTTCCTTGCGGCGGTCCTGCGTCAGATCGGGGATCGGCAGGCGCAGGGTCTGTCCATCGATGATGGGATTCAGGCCGAGGTTGGCGTGGGCGATGCCCTTTTCCACCGGGGTCATGTTCGACTTGTCCCACACCTGCACGCTCAGCATGCGCGGCTCGGGCGCGGAGACGGTAGCGACCTGCGAGAGCGGCATCATCGAACCATAGACCTCGACCATCACGGGATCGAGCAGGCTGGTGTTGGCACGGCCCGTGCGCAGGCCCTGAAGATCACTCTTCAACGCTTCGACGGCGCCCTTCATCCGGCGTTCGACATCGGCCTTGTCATATTGCGGCATGGCTGGAGTATCCTTCAGTTGTCTTGAACAATGGTCTGCACACCCTCACCCGCGAGCACGCGGGCAAGGTTGCCCTTCTCGCGAATAGAGAAGACCACGATCGGGATTTTGTTATCGCGGCACAAAGCCACAGCAGAAGCGTCCATCACCCTCAGATTATCCGCAAGCACGCGGTCATAGCTGACCGTGTCAAAGCGGATGGCCTTGGGGTTATATTTGGGGTCGGCATCGTAAACCCCATCCACGCTGGTGCCCTTGAGTAGAGCATCGCACTTCATTTCTGCTGCGCGCAAGGCCGCGCCGCTGTCTGTGGTGAAATAGGGGCTGCCCACCCCAGCGGCAAAAATTACGACGCGCCCCTTTTCAAGGTGGCGTTCTGCCCGGCGGCGGATTACCGGTTCGCACACCTGATCCATCTGAATCGCACTTTGAACGCGGGTATCAACGCCCAATTGTTCCAGCGCGTTCTGCATGGCGAGCGCGTTCATCACCGTCGCCAACATGCCCATGTAATCAGCTTGCGCCCGGTCCATGCCTTGTGCAGCACCTGCCATGCCGCGAAAAATGTTACCCCCCCCGATTACGAGGCAGATTTCAAGTCCGGTCTCCTTCGCCGACTTCACCTCCTTGGCCAGATCGGCAACGAAGGCTGGGTCAATCCCGAACTGTTGGTCTCCCATGAGCACTTCACCCGAAAGTTTCAGGAGCACGCGCTTGATTGTGGGCAGGGACATGTCGGGCTCGGCTCCGGCTTGAATCTCGGGAAAGTGATCTGGGTTGGGCGCACTTAACGGGCAAAGTGCGAATTCGCAAAGGGTAAGCTGGCAAAGCCTTCAAGGAAACGGCCGCCGCAGCACAGTGCTGCGACGGCCGCATCTGAATTCCAATGAGGACGTCAGCCCTTGAGGGTCGCCGCCACTTCCGCCGCGAAATCGACCTCTTCCTTCTCGATGCCTTCACCGAGCTGGAAGCGGGCATAGTCCTTGAGCACGATCGACGTGCCCGCTGCCTTGCCGGCCTGTGCGACCAGATCGGCAATAACGGTTTTGTTGTCCATCACGAAGATCTGGCTGAGCAGCGCGTTTTCCTTGGCGAACTTCTTGACAGCGCCATCAACCATCTTGGCCTGCACGTCTTCGGGCTTGCCGGTTTCGGCAGCCTTTTCGGCAGCGATCTTGCGCTCACGTTCGATCACTTCAGCATCGAGACCGTTAGCGTCAAGCGCCATCGGGAACGCGGCAGCAGCGTGCATGGCAAGCTGCTTGCCCAACGGCTCGAGCACGTCGGCGCCAGCATCGCTTTCAAGACCGATCAACACACCGATCTTGCCGAGGCCTTCGGCAGCAGCGGTGTGCATGTAGGACACGACCGCACCCTTCTCGACCGAAACGGTCTTGATACGGCGGATCTGCTGGTTTTCGCCGATGGTCGCGACGTTATCGGTCAACTTATCTGCAACCGTACCGCCCTCGGGGTAGGCCGCAGCCTTGAGAGCTTCGACATCATCATTGCCCAGATCCAGCGCAACAGCCGTCACATTACGAACGAAGCTCTGGAATTGCTCGTTCTTGGCGACGAAATCGGTTTCAGAATTCACTTCCACGGCAACGCCCTTGGTGCCGGACACGGCAACGCCGACCAAGCCTTCGGCAGCCGTGCGGCTTGACTTCTTCTGGGCGGTAGCAAGGCCCTTGGCGCGCAGGGCATCAACCGCAGCTTCGATATCGCCGCCCGCTTCGGTCAGCGCCTTCTTGGCATCCATCATGCCAGCGCCGGTGCGCTCGCGCAGCTTCTTCACGTCTGCGACGGAAAAATCGGCCATGCAAAATTCCTTTTCGTGTGTTGTTCGGGCGCCCGGCCTGCCGTTCCCGGACGGGAGGGCAATGCCGGGCGCGCTAAAGTATTAATGTGACGGGCGATTGACGAAGGAGAGCATTATCCCCCCTTCCCCTTGCCCGCGCAAAATCAGGCTTCGGCATCCTGCACAGCTGGCTCTTCAGCCATGGCAGCTTCGGCCGGGGGGTTGGCCATCGCGCCGAAATCGCTCGACACGTCGGACTGGAACTTGCCCTTGCCCTTGCCGGCCATCGCAGCTTCACCGATCGCCTGGCAATAAAGACGCACAGCGCGGCTTGCATCATCGTTGCCCGGAACCGGGAAGGCGATGCCCGAGGGATCGACATTCGTATCGAGAATGCCGATCACGGGAATGCCGAGCACATTGGCTTCCTTGATCGCCAGATCTTCCTTGTTGGCGTCAATAACGAACATCACGTCCGGGATGCCACCCATGTCGCGGATACCGCCGAGCGAAGCTTCAAGCTTTTCGCGCTCGCGCGTAAGCTGGAGAACTTCCTTCTTCGTGAGACCCGAGGTGTCGCCCGAGAGCATTTCCTC
Organism: Sphingomonadales bacterium; assembly: GCA_009995225.1. Classification (GTDB taxonomy): domain Bacteria; phylum Pseudomonadota; class Alphaproteobacteria; order Sphingomonadales; family Sphingomonadaceae; genus Erythrobacter. The sequence continues at coordinate 86,955 of JAACPW010000014.1, forward strand.
AAGCGCCTTGAGACGACGAATCGAACCCGAGATCGTCTTCCAGTTGGTGAGCATCCCGCCCAACCAGCGGTGATTGACGAAGTGCTGGCCCGACATCCGCGCAGCTTCCGCGATCGGTTCCTGTGCCTGACGCTTGGTGCCGACGAACAGCACCTTTCCGCCCGAACGCACGGTCGATTCGACGAAATCGAGCGCACGCGCAAACAACGGCACGGACTGCGAAAGGTCGATGATGTGAACACCGTTACGCGCACCGAAAATGTACGGCTTCATGCGCGGGTTCCAGCGGTGGGTCTGGTGGCCGAAGTGTGCGCCGGCCTCGATCAATTGCTGCATCGTGACGACAGGTGCCGCCATAAGTAATTCCTTTCCGGTTGATCCTCTGGAAGGCTGGAACCGCGTGTGCGGAAATCCCGCAAACGGCACCGGTATGAGCGCCTTCCATGTGAATTTGCTCCTGACGAAGACTCAACGCCTCACCTCAAGCAAGCGGGTGTATGGTCGTGAAGACGGCACAAATCCACCCTTGATTGCGCGTGCCTGTTAAAAATTCACTCTGGCCGGTCGGAATGCATGCTTGACATGATGGAACAGGTGGTGAACAGATGAAGCGAACAAAGAACGAACAATTGCGGAGATTTCGCTATGCTCACTCTCGCCATTACCCTGCTGTTTACGCTCACCGGCATTATCGCCGTGACGACAATTACGTCTTGCCTGAGTGATGCACGCGCTGCTTACCTGCAGCTGATGCAGGAGGGCGAGGTGATCCGGGCGATCTGCAATTCCCCGGCAAACACAGTTGACGTACGATTGCGTCAAAATGGGCGATCCGCCCCCCGGAGCGTTACACCGATAGTTCGCTCGGCTCCGATGCGTTGGCATGTCGATCAAGTGCGCGCCGCCGCTTGATCCGCCCATATTTGACTAGGCCATAAGGCATCAAAACCAGATAGAAAATGCTGATTGCCGCCATAGTCCACCACGGTTCGACCAACAAGGCAGCAAACGCCAAGGCGGTGAAAGCAATCAAGGGCAGTCTGATCGAGCGACGGGGACGTAGCGACCCCCAACTCAGCGTTGCCATGTTTGAGATCATCAGAATTGCGATAACAGTCAGCCAAACTGTCATCAAAACCGGGTCGCGAAATAGGGCGATGCCTGTTTCTTGCCAGAGATAGAACGGCGTGAAAGCCAATCCTGCCCCAACCGGCGCAGGCACGCCGGTCAAAAAACCCGCAGATTTGTGTGGCTGCTCGTCAACATCAATCCGCGCATTAAAGCGGGCAAGGCGCAGCGCACAGCAGATCGCAAAGGCGAGTGCAGCGAACCAGCCAAATCGCGGCCAATCCTGCAGCGACCACATGAAAAGTATCAGCGCCGGAGCCACACCAAATGATAGCGAGTCTGCAAGACTATCGAGTTCCGCACCGAACCGTGACTGCGCGTTAAGCATGCGCGCCACCCGTCCATCCATCGCGTCAAGCACGCCAGCCAGCAACACCAGTCCGATGGCATAGCCCCACTGCCCTTCCGTAGCGAACCGGATGCCTGTCAGACCCGAGCACAGCGCGGCAGCCGTGATAGCATTGGGCAGCATCGCCCTCAGGCTAAGCCCGCCGCCAAGGTTGCGCGGCGCGGCAACGACATCTTCGTCCTCGGCCGCCTTCGGGCCGAGGCGCGCAGGGAAAAATCGCGCGCCAGGAAGCTTGCGCCCGCGACGTTGCGCAGAATTATCGTTCATTGAGCAATTCCTTCGATCAGCCCGCGTTGACCGATCTGGGCGATAACAGTCTCGCCTGCTATTGTGGTCTGACCGATCATCACACTGGGATCAGTGCCGGCAGGCAGATAGATATCGACACGGCTGCCAAAACGTATCAGGCCCACCCGCTGACCTTTGGCAACCATGTCTCCAGGCTTGACGAAGGGGACGATCCGGCGGGCAACAAGGCCTGCGATTTGCGTAAAGCCAAGCTTCATGCCGTCCGTTTGCTCTATCAGAATGTGCTGGCGCTCATTCTCTTCGCTCGCTTTGTCGAGTTCGGCATTCATGAAGCGCCCGGGAATGTAGACGACGCGCCGCACAGTTCCGCCGATCGGGGTTCGATTGATGTGGACGTCAAACACGCTCATGAAGATCGAAATTCGTGTCACCAGACCTGATGGTAGCCCCGCAACGCCCGAACCATCATCAATCTGCAACTCCACAGGCGGCTGGACCTCTTCGATCAGTGTGACGATCCCGTCGGCAGGCGCGATGATTGCCGCGTCGTTCTGTGGCACGACGCGTTCGGGATCGCGGAAAAACGCGAACACACCGAAGCTCAAGAAAAGAAGGGGCCAGCCAATGATCGCCCAATCGAGTGCGAACAGGAAAAACAGGCTGGCGGCGACCGCGATCAAGCCGAGCTTGCGGCCTTCCGGATGGATTGCAGGCCATTCCCAGCCAACCCCGCCACGGCCTTTGTTATCGAGAATTTCGCCTGCCATCGGGGCGCTTCTAGGGAGTGCCGCGCGTGGCCGCAAGAGACTCGGCCCTCACTTCGCCTTCCGCACAAACACAGTGCCCGCAGAATAGCCCGCGCCGAAACTGCAAATCAGCCCTGTATCGCCCGCTTCCAAATCCTCGTTGTGCAGATGAAACGCAATGATCGAGCCCGCGCTTGAGGTGTTGCCATACGTGTCAAGCACGGTCGGGCTCTCGTCCTCGCTAGCCTCGTGGCCCAGCACCTTCTGAGAAATCAGCCGGTTCATCCCGGCATTGGCCTGATGCAGCCACAACCGTCGCAAGGCATGGGGATCGAGTCCGAGCCGCTCAGCTTCCTCAAGGATCATCTGCGCCACCATCGGCACGACTTCCTTGAAGACCTTCCGGCCCTCCTGCACGAACAGTTTGTCAGCGGCGCCCTCGGTTTCGGGTGACGCACGGTTGAGAAAGCCAAAATTGTTGCGAATATTGTTGGAGAAGACAGTCTTAAGCTTGGTGCCCAGAATTTCCCAGTGGGACGCGGGCGCGATGGCCGCGTCCTCCACCAGCACCGCCGTTGCCACATCACCGAAAATGAAGTGGCTGTCCCGGTCGCGCCAGTTGAGATGGCCCGACGTAATCTCCGGGCTGATGACCAGTACCGAGCGCGCGTTGCCGGCGCGAATATAGTCTGCTGCTGTTTGGATACCGAAGGTTGCCGAAGAGCAGGCGACGTTCATATCAAAGCCAAAACCATCGATACCCAGTGCCTGTTGGATTTCGATCGCCATCGCCGGATAAGCGCGCTGCATGTTCGAAGCCGCACACAGCACCGCATCAACATCCTTCGCGTCACGGCCTGCGCGATCAAGAGCCTGCCGTGCTGCGGCCACGCCGATTTCAGCCATGATCGACAACTCGGCATCCCCGCGCTCAGGCAGGCGCGGACACATGACCTCGGGGTCAAGGATCGCTGCCTTGCTCAAGACATGTCGGGCCTTAATCCCGCTCGCTTTCTCGATAAACTCGACCGAGGAATGAGGCATTGCTTCCATGGACCCTGAAGCGATCGCCTCCGCGTGATCCGCGTTGTAACGATCTGCAAAGGCATTGAAGCTGGCCACCAGTTCCGCATTTGAAATGCTTTCCGCGGGCGTAAACAACCCTGTGGCGGAGATAACCGGACGGCCGAAGGGCGATGCTTGCATTTCCTGCATGTGTCTTTCTTGCATGGGAGGCGGGCCATACTGTCCGGCCGTCACCGCCGCAACCCCCGCTGCGGCTGGATCGTGAGAGAACACGGCATCATCCCAAGGGTGTAATTGCGCTGGCGGTGCGTGCTTGCATCGAAAATCGGCTTGTCACTGGGCTTTCATTGTCGGCTAGGGACAAGCCGCCCGGCCCCGGCAATTCTTCCGACTTACCGCTGGTCTGCAATGGCTCAGCCCCCCCTCGGCAAGGAAATGTTACGCAGCGAACCGAAATCGGGTCTGTTGATTGTCGGCGTAATCGACTACGGGCGTGCTTCACTCGCCGAACCCGCGCCCGTATAGAGTGCGGAGGTTATCGGCTTCAGAGCCGGGACGTTCCGTTGGAGCACGGCCTTTGAACATTACACACACAAACCGATTTGCGACGCGCATTTCGGCAGGAGCAAAGACACATGAAGGGCTACAAGGCGCCAAGCTTTCAGGACAGAGCTACGGCATCTGCTAAGGCGAAGGACAAGGCACTGGCCAAGATGAAGGCAGTGCCGCAACTGACCGAAGAGCAGTTGGCCGAACAGATGGCTCGCCGTGCCGAGCGTGAGGCCGCCGCCGAAGCCAAGGCTGCAAAGGCGCGTGAGGCGCGCGAGGAAAAGCAACGTCTCGTCGAAGAGAAAAAGGCCGAGGCGAAGCGTGAAGAGGCCGCTCGGTTGGAAGCTCTCGCGCCGCCGTCCAAGAAAAGCGAAGCCGAACTGAAAGCTGCCCGCGATGCGCGTTATGCCGCACGCAAGAACCGCAAGTGACTACTGCAAGTTTCACATTGCAGGATTTTGATGCAGCGGCATTTCTGCGGGATTATTGGCAAAAGAAACCCCTTCTGATCCGGGCCCCTTGGGCCCAGTGGTTCAATCCGGTTGACCCGGACGAATTGGCGGGCTTGGCGTGTGAACCACTGGTAGAATCGCGCCTCATAACGCACCGCGATCACGCGTGGGAACTTGAACACGGCCCGTTGCCGGAAACCCGTTTCGCGCAAGAGGCCCGCGGTCCATGGACCTTGCTTGTGCAATCGGTCGATCACCATCTGGACGCCGTGGCCGCCTTGCTTGATCCGTTTCGCTTCGTTCCTAATTGGCGGATCGACGACGTGATGGTCAGTTACGCCGTCGATGGCGGCGGAGTGGGCGCGCATTTCGATCATTATGACGTGTTCCTTGTGCAGGGGCTTGGCCGCCGTCGCTGGGAACTTGGCGCGCTTTGCGACGAAGATACGCCCTTGCTTGCGCATGATGGACTACGTTTGCTCGCGGAATTTGAAGCCACCGAGGAATGGATCCTCGAGCCCGGTGATATTCTTTATGTTCCGCCACGCTTTGCCCATCGCGGCACTGCCGTGGGCGATGATTGCATGACCTATTCGATCGGCTTTCGTGCACCGTCGCGGGCTGAGTTGATCGAAGCTTGGGCCGACGACATGGTGTCCGATCTGTCAGACAGCGATCGATACACCGATCCACATCTTGCACAGCAAGACAATCCTGGCGAAATCAGCGTTGATGCAATCGCGCAGTTGCAGGGCATGATCGCCGAGACGCTGCTTGATCGTTCGCAGTTCGCGCGCTGGTTTGGGCAATTCAACACAGCCCCGAAGAATCCCGAGATCGACTGGAAGCCAGAGCAGACCGCTGCGGCCCGCGATATCGGTCAGCTCTTGGCGGACGGCCATTCCTTGATCCGCAATCCAGCCAGCCGTTTTGCTTACCTGCGTGAGCAGGATTCGGCTGTCATGCTTTTTGCCGATGGGCATTGTTTCGAATGCACGGATGATGCAGCGACTTTCGCGCAAGCGATTTGCCAGGAAACAGAACTTTCACCGAGACACGACCTTTCCTCCGACACGCTTGAGCTGATCGCCGCATTATACAACGAAGGCAGCCTCGGCTTTGATATCGATGCGTGAGGGCCGGCACCTTCGTTAAGCGGTGGTGCTTACGGTCTGGCCGGGGGCAATTCCGGCCACGGTCCAATCCCCGATTGACCATCGCACCAGCCGCAAGGTGGGGAGATCGACCGCCGCCGTCATACGGCGCACCTGCCGATTGCGTCCTTCACGGATAGTTATTTTCAACCAACAGTCGGGAATTGTCCTGCGCTGGCGGATCGGTGGATCTCGCGGCCACAGACCTGGTGCATCAATCGATTCAACGTTTGCCGGCAGGGTCACGCCGTCCTTAAGCTGGACGCCTTTGCGCAAGGCTTCAAGAGCTTCATCGTGTGGCTTGCCTTCGACTTGCACCAGATAAGTCTTCGGCAATTTGAAACGGGGGTCAGCAATCCGGGCCTGAAGCTGTCCATCATCGCACAAAAGCAGCAGACCCTCACTATCACGATCAAGTCGTCCAGCAGGATAAACGCCCTTCGCCGTAATGAAGTCAGACAGCGTCGCTCGAAGCGTCGGCGATCCGCGGTCAGTGAATTGCGATAGAACGCCGTAGGGTTTGTTGAACAATATCAATCGAGCCATCTGCCCCTCATATTGAACAGATGTAGGGTGTCAAAGAGACGTCGTTGTGTCGCAGAGCAAACCGACATCGCTTCCGATGCGCCAAACAGGCTTCGTCTGAAAGGAAAGTGGTGGACAGGGCTGGATTCGAACCAGCGTACGCTTGCGCGGGCAGATTTACAGTCTGCTGCCTTTAACCACTCGGCCACCTGTCCACACAGTCCCCTGCTATGAGGGGGGCGTTCTGAGTGCTTCACACTCTGAAATTGCGCGAGTCCGTTGCCGGCCCCGCTGCCGAGAGGCGCCCCTTTGGCGAAGCACTGCTTGCCTGTCAATGCCCCTGCTGGCAGGGGGCGCGCTTGAGCTTGCGAGCAAGGAGCAATGAACGCCATGGTAGAACGCAAACGTGCGCTGAGAGGCCGTGCCGGTCGGATGAAGGGCGGACGCGGATCGGGCCGTGCCAGCACTGGGCAGGTGCGCCTGTGGGGCCGCCACGCGGTCGAAGCCGCGCTCAGAAACCCCGAGCGCCAGCATAGCAAGCTGTGGGCGACGCCCGAGGGTCTGGAAAGCCTGGACGGTGAACTGCCCGCAGGCTTCCCGCTCGAACGCGCACAGGCAGCCGATCTGGCGCGCCTTGTCGCCAAGGATGCACCCCACCAAGGGCTGGTGCTCGAATGCGCTGCACTGGAAGACGTGTTCCTTGATGAAGTGACAGATGGCGATGCCGCGCGCCCAATCGTGGTGCTCGATCAAGTCACAGACCCTCACAATGTCGGTGCGATTTTGCGATCGGCTGCGGCCTTCGGCGCAGCGGCAATTGTAACGCAGGACCGCCATTCCCCTACGGAAGGCGGTGTGCTGGCAAAAGCCGCCTCGGGCGCGCTTGAAACGGTCCCCTGGGTGCGGGTCGTCAATCTGGCACGCGCGCTCGAAGAATTGGCCGAGGCCGGGTATTGGCGCATCGGACTCGCAGGCGAAGCCGATGCGGTTCTTGCCGACGTTATGCCCACCGGGCCGCTTGCGATCGTGCTGGGCGCCGAAGGCGAAGGCCTACGCCAGAATATTGCTGGCCATTGCGACGTCCTCGCCAAATTGCCGATTTCATCGGCAATCGAGAGCCTGAATGTTTCAAACGCTGCTGCGATTGCGCTTTATGCGGTGGCAACGCGGGGATAAAAGCTGGGTCAGGGGGGGAGATACCATGACCAAGTTTTCGACCATTCGTTTTCGCGTCGCAGCAGTGCTGATGGTGTTCACACTGGCTTTGTCCGGCTGTTTCATGTCGCCGGGCAAATTCACATCCGAACTCGCTATTACCGGACCCGACAGCTTTACCTTCAATTACGAAGGCGAAATCTTTTTTCTCGGGCTGTCAAAACTTGCGCAAACAGGTGCCGGCAATTCCGACAGTTTCACCGCCAGTTGCATGGACGAAGACACTTACGAAACCCGCACCTGCACGCCTGAAGAAGAGGCAATGCAGCGCGAAGCCTGGGAGGCCGACGCTGCCGAGCGCGACGAGCAGGCCAAAAACCAGGCACAGCAGATGGCCGCACTGATGGGCGGCATCGATCCGACTGATCCCAAGGCGGCCGAGGAACTTGTCAGGCTGCTCCTGCGCCAAAAAGGTTGGGAACGCGTAGTCCACAAGGGCGACGGGGTCTTTGATGTCAGCTACCGCATTTCAGGCACGATGAGCCATGACTTCAGCTTTCCGGTGATAGAAGGGTTCCCGCAGGCCAACCCCTTCGTGCAGGTGTTCCTGCGCAACGGCGGCCAAATGCGGGTCAATGCGCCGGGGTTCGCCGCGCAGAGCCCGGAAAGCGGCGGGCTCGCCGCTATGCTGGGCGCAGGCGCGTTCGCGAATCTCGCCGCAATGGGTGCCGCAGAAGCAGCCGGTGAAGCAGGGCAAGACTCCATGCCTGGCGTTCCGGTCATGGACGGCACGTTTACGGTTCGCACGGCCATAGGAATGCGAATTCTTGCCAATAATACAGACGAAGGACCGACACCGGGGGCCAATGACGAAAGTCTGACGTGGCGCATTTCTGCGTATCCATCCGGCGGGGGCCGCCTTGCCTGGTTAGGCAGCGAGCGCTCTTAAGCGTGCTCTTAAGAGTGTGCTTTGGAGCGGTCGATGGGTCAGGTGA